>NZ_CP093337.1:2812500-3432500 GCF_022637395.1 Shinella sp. H4-D48
AGCCTGCGATCATTACCATCAGGATCAGGCTCGCGACGAGCGCGGCATCAATCAGGCCGAGCATCGCAAGAATCATCTCCGCATCATCATAGACGAACACGTTCTTTGCGACCTTGATGAACTTCGAAAGAAAGGACAGGGCATAGACGCCCAACGCCGCGACAAGGCCGAGATAGAACACGACCAGCACCCAGCGGCTCGACAGGATGATGCGCTCGACCAGAAGTTCAAGGGATTTCATCGGTGGGACTCACAGGAATTGAGGGACACCGCGATGACTAGCCAATGCCGATGAAGCCCGCAAGACGGCTTGAAATGCAAAAAGCGGCGTCCTTGGACGCCGCTTTTTATTGTCTTAATCCATGTTCGCCTTATGCCCTACGGAACAGGCCCGCAATGAGCGAAAGCACCAGAAGGGCAAGGAAGACAAAGAACAGGATCTGCGCGATACCGGCAGAGGCACCGGCGATGCCGCCAAAGCCAAGAAGACCGGCAACGAGTGCGATCACGAGAAAGACGACAGCGTAATAAAGCATTTTCGAACTCCTTCCGTTGATGGCAGGAAAACGAAGGCCCTAGAAAAAAGTTCCGCGCCGATGACGAACACCACAACTCGGCGCGTGAAAGCGGACTGGTCGATTGCGCCTGTCATATTTTCTGGAACAAATTTCGAATTGCGGCGTTTTCATGCCATCGCTCGACTGCGTGGGACATGAAAGGACGCATACATGCTCGGCACCATTCTCCTCGTCATCCTGATCCTTCTTCTGATCGGCGCCCTGCCGAATTGGGGATACAGCCGCAGCTGGGGCTACGGCCCGTCCGGCGGCCTGGGCCTCATCGTCGTCATCCTTCTTATCCTTGTCCTGATGGGACGTATCTGACCAAGAAACCCAAGACCGGAGCCGGAACCATGAAGAAGACCATAGTAGCCCTCGCCCTCGTGGCCTCGACCATCACGCTTTCCGCATGCAGCCAGACCGAACGCGGCACCGCTATCGGCGCTGCATCCGGCGCCATTATTGGTGGTGCGGTGACCGGTCGCGCCGGAGGGGCGCTGGTGGGTGCAGCCGTAGGCGGCACCGCCGGATACCTGATCGCCCGCTCCGACCGTAGCGGCTACTGCGTTTATCGCGACCGTCGCGGCCACCGCTACGAAGCCCGTTGCCGCTGAGCCTCATCGCTACGAAAACAAGAAACGGGCCTGCCGGCCCGTTTCTTGGTGTCTGCCATCAGGAACGTTGAATGCCGTCAGGACCCGCCCGTTGCCTTGCGCTCTGCTTCGTCGAGCTTCTCCAGAAGGTCGAGAAGACGGTCCGGCACAGCTTCCGTTTCAATCACGTCATAAAAAGACTTGAGCTTGCGGCCAATCGGGCCGTTGGGGTCGAAGGACGTCGTGTCCGCGGCAAGGCCATCGGTCTCACTCTTGTTCTTACCGGGCTCGATCATGGTCTTGCTTCCATCGTCTACCGCCCGTTATCTTCCTTTTGCCCAACATTACCAATAGTCACTCAGCGCCAGCATGCTACCAATTGGTTTCCGTATAATGAACTCTAGCGGAAACTGTTCCGATGAGGAACACACTCAGGGAGAACGAAATGTCACTGTCCACCCGTATCGCACCGCATCTCGCCTATTTGAGGCGTTTTTCCCGGGCTGTGACGGGTTCCCAGACATCCGGCGATGCCTATGTGGCCGCCATGCTGGAAGCGCTCGTCGCCGATATATCCCTTTATCCGCAGGGCCGTAGCGATCGGAATGCCCTTTACCGGCTCTATTGCACGCTGTTCGAGAACCTCGACATCGCGCTGCCGGAAAACACCTCTCCATTCGGCTGGGAGCGGCAGGCCGCGGCCAACCTTGCCAATCTGCCGCCGGCAGAGCGCAAGGCCTTCCTGCTTGTTGCCGTCGAAGGCTTCGACGTCGCAGAGGGCGCCGATATTCTCGACGTTTCGGAAGAAGAGTTCGCCGCACTTCTGGAAGAAGCGTCCCGCGATATTTCCAGCCAGGTCGCGACCGATATCATGATCATCGAGGACGAGCCGCTGATCGCCATGGACATCGAGGACATGGTGCGGGGTCTCGGCCACAACGTGACGGGTATCGCCCGCACGCATGCGGAAGCCGTGGAGCTCTACAATCGTACCGCGCCTAGCATGGTGCTGGCCGATATCCAGCTCGCCGACGGCAGCTCGGGGATCGATGCGGTCAACGACATCCTCAAGACCAGCACGATCCCGGTGATCTTCATCACCGCCTTCCCGGAACGCCTGCTGACGGGCGAAAAGCCGGAACCGGCCTTCCTTGTCACCAAGCCGTTCAATCCGGACATGGTGAAGGCGCTGATCAGTCAGGCCCTGTTCTTCGATGAGCAGTCCCGCCTGTCGAAATCGGCCTGACACGACAGGCTCCAACAAAAAGGCCCGCTTGCGCGGGCCTTTTTCATTTCAGTCTCGTTGCCGAACTCAAAGTGCAGCGACGACGATGACTTCGACCAGGTAATCCGGCGTGGCGAGCTTGGATTCGCCGGTGGCGCGGGCCGGCGTGTGGCCCTGCGGCGCCCAGGCGTCCCAGACGGCGTTCATCTTGGAGAAGTCTGCCATGTCGGCCAGCCAGATCTGGGCGGAGAGGATGCGGGTCTTGTCAGTTCCGGCAAGCGCCAGCAGGCGGTCCACTTCAGCCAGGGCCTGCTTCGTCTGTTCGGCAACATCGGAGCCGGCTTCGCCGACCTGACCGGCCAGATATACGGTGCCATTGTGCACGACGGCCTGGCTCATGCGCGGGCCGGTTTCAAAGCGTTTGATGTCCATGTCTCGTTCCTGTCAGGTGTGGGAAATCTGTCCGCAAAAGCGGTAGCCGTCTATACGGGGCCGCCGGCAGCGACGCCAGTGGCAAAATCCGCCGGCACGGATCCGGCCGGCGGATTGTCGCGTCACGCGACGCGTTTGCGCCGTTCGATCCGGGCGCGAATGGCGTCCACGTCAACGCGAGGCGTCGCGGCAAACAGCGTCTTGGTGTAATCGTGCTGCGGGTCGTCGAAGACCTGGTCGCGGCTGCCATATTCAACGGCCTCACCGAAATACATCACCATCACATCGTCGGCGATATGGCGCACGACCGAAAGGTCATGACTGATGAAGACATAGGTCAGCTGGAACTCGTCCTGCAGATCCGCGAGCAGGTTGAGCACCTGCGCCTGCACCGACAGATCGAGCGCGGAAACCGGCTCGTCCAGCACCAGAAGGCGTGGATTAAGCATCAGCGCGCGGGCGATGGCCACACGCTGACGCTGGCCCCCGGAGAACATGTGCGGGTAGCGCCCGTAATGCTTCTCCTCGAGGCCGACCTTCCTGAGCATCGCCATGGCCCGATCGCGCCGCTCACCGGCCGGGACCTTGGTGTTGATGACCAGCGGCTCGGTGAGGATGTCGCCGATCTTCTTGCGCGGATTGAGCGAACCATAAGGGTTCTGGAAGACGATCTGCACCTTGCTGCGCATTTCCGGCGTCAGCGGCTCGCTGGCAATGTCGATCCTGCGGCCGTCGATGAGCATTTCGCCCGAGGTGATCGGGTCGATCATCGTGATCATGCGTGCCACGGTGGACTTGCCGCAGCCGCTTTCGCCGACGATGGCGAGCGTCTTGCCCTGCTCGACCTTGAAGCTCACGCCCTTGACGGCATGAACGGTCTTGGACGGTTTCAGCATACCGCCGGGGATATGGTAGTCACGCTTCAGATTCTTGGCTTCGAGAACTGGGCTCATCGCAAGGCTCCCGCGAAAATCTCGGCGTCGGTCAGCTTTTCCGTGATCGTCGGCAGGCGTCCGCCCGTTGCGTTTTCCGGCAAAGCTGCCAGAAGGGCCTTGGTGTAGACGCTTTTCGGAGCCGAGAAGAGCGACAGCACATCCGCTTCCTCTATCTGGCGGCCCTTGTACTGCACGATGACGCGGTCGGCTGTTTCGGCGACAACGCCCATGTCGTGGGTAATGATGATGAGGCCCATGCCGTGTTCGGCCTGGAGATTCATCAGGAGGTCGAGGATCTGCTTCTGGATCGTCACGTCGAGCGCGGTGGTCGGCTCGTCGGCGATCAGGAGCTTCGGATTGCAGGCAAGCGCCGTCGCGATCATTACACGCTGGCACTGACCGCCCGACATCTGGTGCGGGAAGTGGCCGAGGCGCTCTTCCGGGTTCGGAATACCGACGGACTGGAAGAGTTCGATTGCCCGGTCCCGCCGTGCCTTGCGCGAGAGATCCGTGTGGATACGCAGGACTTCCTCGATCTGGTAACCGACCGTGAAGCACGGGTTGAGGCTGGCAATCGGTTCCTGGAAGATCATGGCGATGTCCTTGCCGATGATCTTGCGGCGCTCTGCATCCGACATCGCCCGCATGTCACGGCCGTTGAAGGTCAGAACGTCCGCCGTCACCTTCGCCGTCCAGGGCAGAAGCCCCATGGCGGCGAGCATGGAGACCGACTTGCCCGAACCGGATTCACCAACGATGGCGAGAACCTCGCCATCGTCGACCTTGAGCGAGACACCGTCCACGGCGCGGAAGGGGCCGGAGGCCGTCTGGAATTCGACGGTGAGGTTTTTGACTTCGAGAAGCGACATCACGACCTCTTCAGCTTGGGATCGAGGGCGTCGCGCAGGCCGTCACCCATGAGGTTGATGGCAAGCACGGTGATAAGGATGGCAAGGCCGGGGAACGTGACGACCCACCAGGCGCGCTGGATGAATTCACGCGCTTCGGCGAGCATCGTGCCCCATTCCGGCGTCGGCGGCTGGGCGCCCATGCCGAGGAAGCCGAGTGCCGCCGCGTCGAGGATCGCCGCCGAGAAGGCGAGCGTTGCCTGGACGATCAGCGGTGCCAGACAGTTGGGCAAAATGGTCAGGAACATCAGGCGCAGCGTGCCCGCGCCGGCGACCTTCGAGCCGACGACATAGTCCTTCGACTTTTCGGTCATCACCGCCGCGCGCGTCAGGCGCACGAAGTGCGGCTGGTTGACGAGCGAAATGGCGATCATGGCGTTGACCAGGCCCGGTCCCAGAACAGCCACCAGCACGAGCGCCAGCAACAGCGAGGGAAACGCCAGGATGATGTCCATGATGCGCATGATGAAGGTGTCGACCTTCCCGCGGAAATAGCCCGCGACGAGACCGATCAGCACGCCCGAGACCACCGACAAAGTGACGACGACAAGGCCGATGAACAGCGAGAAGCGCGCGCCGTAGATGATGCGCGAAAGGATGTCGCGCCCGACTGCATCCGTGCCTAGGATGTGCCCCCAACTGCCGCCCTGCTGGAATACCGGGGGCATGAGGAGAAGGTCACGATTCTGGATGCTCGGACTGTGCGGAGCAACCAAGGGCGCGAAGATCGCCATGAACAGGATAAAGAGGAAGACAAAGAGGCCGATGACGGCGCCCTTGTTGCGTGAGAAGTAATACCAGAATTCGGAAAGGCCGGAGGGCGGCGTGCCACCCGTCTTGGTTTCGGCCGTGTTCTGAACGATGCTCATGGGCCGTCTCCTAGTGCCGGATGCGCGGGTTGATCCAGCCGTAAAGCAGGTCGACCACGAGGTTGACGATCATGATGACGCCGGCAATCAGCATCAGGCCACCCTGCACCACGGCATAGTCGCGCTTGAAGACGCTATCGACCATCCACTTGCCGATGCCCGGCCAGGAGAAGATCGATTCCGTGAGAATGGCGCCCGCAAGCAGTACGCCGACCTGCAGGCCGATCGTGGTGATGACGGGGATCATGGCATTGCGCAGGGCGTGCACGCCGATCACGCGGAACGGCGAAAGACCCTTGGCGCGGGCGGTGCGGACATAGTCCTCGCCGAGCACCTCGAGCATGGCCGAACGCGTCTGGCGTGCGATGACCGCCAGCGGGATCGTCGCCAGCACGGTTGTCGGCAGGATCAGATAGGTCACCGCTGACTTGAAGGCGCCCGCCTGCCCAGAGATCAGGCTGTCGATCAGCATGAACCCCGTCACCTGCGGGAAGAAGTACATGAAGGATATGCGCCCCGAAACCGGTGTCCAGCCGAGATAGCCGGAGAAGAAGATGATGAGCAGAAGCCCCCACCAGAAGATCGGCATCGAATATCCGATCAGCGCGACGCCCATGATCGATTGGTCCAGCCAGGTTCCACGCTTCACCGCAGCAAAGACGCCGGCGGGAATGCCGAGCAGCACCGCGAAAATGATCGCACAGAACGCCAGTTCCAGCGTCGCCGGAAAGAGCTGCAGGAAATCGTCCAGAACCGGGCGCTTGGTCACGATGGACGAACCGAAGTCGCCGGTGAGCAGGCCGGTGAGATAATCGAAGTACTGGATGTATATCGGCCGATCGAGCCCCAGCTGGTGCATGATCTGGGTATGCCGTTCCGGCGACATCACGCGTTCGCCCGACATCAGCATGACCGGGTCGCCCGGCAGAAGTCGAATGAAGGAGAACGCGATGATCGATACCCCGAGGAACGTGGGTATCAGGACGGCGAGCCGTCCGAAGATAAAGCGAAACATGGGAGCCAATCCCTTCTTATTTTTGAAAAACCGGCGGCCCGAAAATCTCGGGCCGCCGGCCATTGCACGCTCTTTGCGGCGTGCCGTTCTTCCGTGCGATCTTACTCGGCGATATCGACACCGTCAAAGCGGTGAATGCCGAGCGGGTCCATCTTGAAGCCCGTGACCTTCTTGCTCATGGGAACGACGACGAGCGAGTGGTCCAGCGTGTTCCAGGGCGCCTCGCGCTTGAACACGACCTGCGCCTGTTCATAGAGCTTCGTACGCTCGCCGATGTCGGCGGTTTCCTTCGCCTTGGTCACCAGCGCATCGAACTCCTCGTTGCACCACTGAGCGCGGTTGTTGCCGCCCACGGCATCGCAGCCGAGCAGGGTATCGAGGAAGTTGTCCGGGTCGCCGTTGTCACCCGTCCAGCCCAGGATGGCCGCGCCGTCGCGGTCCTTGGCGGACGAGAGCTTCAGGTACTCGGCCCATTCGTAGGAGACGATCTCGGCCTCGACGCCGATCTTGGCGAGGTCGGCCTGCATCAGTTCTGCTGCACGACGCGCGTTCAGCATGTACGGACGGGCGACCGGCATGGCCCAGATCTTCATCTTGAGGCCGGAGACGCCAGCGTCTTCGAGCATCTTCTTGGCCGCTTCCGGATCGTACTTGTCGTCTTCGACGGCATTATTGTACGACCACATGGTCGGCGGGATCGGGTTCTTTGCAACTGTCGCCGCGCCCTGGAAAACGGCGTCGACGATGGCCTGGCGGTTAACGGCCATGTTGAGTGCCTTGCGGACCTCGACCTTGTCGAACGGCGGAACCAGCGTGTTGTAGGCGAGGTAGGCGACGTTAAGGCCTTCCTGCTCGACAACCGTCAGGTTCTCATCCTTCTTGAGCTCTTCCACGTCAGCCGCATTCGGATAGGCCATGATGTGGCACTCACCGGCCTTCAGCTTCTGCGCACGAACGGCAGCGTCCGTAGTGATGGCGAAGACGAGGTCGTCGACCGGCTGCTTGCCGTTCCAGTAGTCCTGGTTGGCCTTGTAGCGGATCGCCGCGTCGGTCTGGTAGGCGACGAAGGTGAACGGACCGGTGCCAAGCGGCTGCTGGTTCAGAAGCTCCATCTTGCCGTCAGCCTGCAGCTTGTCGGCATATTCCTTGGAGAGGATCGAGGCGAAGTCCATGCCGAGGTTCGCCAGGAACGGCGCTTCGGGACGCTTCAGCACGAACTTGACTGTGAGATCGTCGACTTTCTCGATCTTTTCGATGAGTTCCGGGAAGCCCATGCCCGCGAAGTATTCCCAGGAAGCGCCGGCAACATACTTGTTCCAGGCATTGTCTTCCTTGTACTGGCGCTCGAACGAGAAGATGACGTCGTCGGCGTTCAGCTCGCGGGTCGGTGTGAAGTATTCGGTCGTCTGGAACTTGACGCCCGGGCGAAGCTTGAAGGTGTATTCCTTGCCGTCAGCCGAAACTTCCCAGCTCTCGGCGAGGCCCGGCTCCAGTTCGGTGCTGCCATGCTTGAACTCGACGAGGCGGTTATAGGCGGTGCGCGATGCGGCATCGAAGGTCTGACCGCCGGTGTAAAGGCCGGGGTCGAAACCTTCCGGCGACGCTTCCGAGCAATAGACCAGAGTCTTCGACCAGGCGGCCGTCGCCATCATCGAGGCGAGCGCCGTCGCTGCGAGGAGAGTAGTCAGCTTTTTCATAGTGAGCTTCCCAGGTTTGCTTTTTTGTTCTCTTGTCAGGCTCATGCGCATGTCCTGCGCCAGCCTTGGGCTGGATGGAACGACATTTGCCGCCGGATTGCAATAAGTCGGACCACAATTTTGTCCAAACGGAAAAAACCGGAAGAACATCCTTCTCCACAGCCTCGATACTGGTCGCAGGTCCCGCGGAACCGGGCATTCCCGTCACATGTTATGCTTCCATTTCTGACTGGCGGGGCGGCAATACACCACAGCGTAGACTGGAAGCGGCACCACACGGCCCCAACTTAAATTATCCATACAACTCAACACATTGCGCTGATATCTCCGAGAAAACTGGAGAGACACCATGAATTTGTCCCGCAAAACCCTTTGCTGCCAGAGATTGCGGCGTTAGATTGCTCACGTGGACTCTGGGGGTGGACGCCACGTGATTGCATTGAACGAACATTTCAGAAGGTATGATTTTGAAAGCGACCTTGAGAAGGCTCTCAACCGTGTCGATTTCTTCCGTATCTTTCACACGATGGCTCTTCGGTACGGCTTCGAGCATTTTGGCGTGCTGCAGCTGACGAACGAGCATGAGACGAGCTTGCTGGCGCAGCGGCTGACGCTGCACGACCTGCCCGCCGGCCTTGCCGAAGCCTATGACAAGCGCCATCGCTTCAACGACAGCGACCTCTTCAAGAGCTTCTACGTCTCCACGATCTCCACGGTCTGGCGTGATGGAGATCGTGCCGCGGACCAAGGCAGTCCGCATGAAAGTTTTCTCGACCAGATCGGGTTCGACATGGCGCTGTCCGTGCCGGTCCACTCTGTCGCCGGGACGCGGTTTGTGATTCTGTTTCTTGGCGATGGCGATGACATAGGCAGAACCGAGCATTTCGAGATCTGCTACGAGGCGGCCTGCGCCTTCGACTATTTTCATCGACAGGTCCTCGCCAACAAGGCGGGCATGGGCCTCACGCCACGCGAAACGGAGATCCTGCGCTGGATTTCCTACGGCAAGACCGCCAGCGAGATCGCGCTTATCGTCTCGGTCTCGGAGCATACGGTCAACTCGCACACCGCGACGATCCTGAAGAAGCTCGATGTGGTCAATCGCACGCAGATGGTGGCCAAGGCGATCCGCGAACAGATCATCCAGTAACACTGTAAGAGAATGGTACAGCGTTTGGGATAGTAGACTTAGGGACTTGTTAATATTCACCGTCTGGACAAGAGTAGTCGCGGCGAGACCAAAGCGTTCGCAAACAGGTTCATTCCCACCATGGCAGCACACGTAAATATTCTGCTCGTTGATGACGACCCGGCTGAAAACGTCATTCTCAGCGCTCTGATGCGCAAGGTCACGAGCTACGCGATCACTCTGCACTATGTGGAAACGATCGATGGGGCGCTGGATTTCATCCGCTCCTCGGGCATCGCACTGGATATGATCCTGATGGACAACCGGCTTCAACCGCAGGCCGATTTCCGGGAAACCGTGCCGGAACTGCGCCGCGCCGGTTATATCGGCCCGGTCGGCGTCATCTCGTCATCGATCAGCGACGCCTATTTTCAGAAAATCGACGACTACGGGGTCGACTTCCGTATCGACAAGGCCGAACTCGATCCTACCGCGATCGAATTCCTCCTGCGGGAATACGTCCGGCGCGAAGCAAGCGCTGGCTAGCAAGCAATTCGTTTATAGTGGATTTTAACGCCAAGAAGCGATCCCCATTGCGGAGGGAGCGCCGAAGGCGGAAGCCTGAATTCAGGCTGCAGGCTGGCGGGCTGCCGCCGTCGCTTCCAAACCGAGCAGCATCCCGATTTGCGGGCGCGCCTTCACAAGATCGTCGATGGTGTACTGCTGGAGCACCTCGAAGAAGGCGTTCAGCGCCTTGCGCAGCGCCGCGTTCAGACCACAGCTGTCGACCAGCGGGCACTCGATCTCGCCTGCCTCGAAGCATTCCGCCATGGCGAAGGAATCCTCGGTCACACGCACCACGTCGAACAGCGTGATTTCGCTGGCAGGCTTGGGCAGACGCACGCCGCCATTGCGGCCACGAACGGTCTCGATGATGCCTGCACGCGTCAGCGGCTGGAGGATCTTGAAGAGGAATAGTTCGGAAACACCATAGGCCCTGGCAATCTCGGGGATGCGGCTGAGCCTGTCACCATTCGCCGCACAGTACATCAACATGCGTACGGCATAGTTGGTTTGTTTCGTCAGACGCATCGGGAACTCCGAATCCGGGTTTCAGTGAGATCACATATAGGGCACTTCGTGGTTTAGAACAATTCCAAAAAGCGGAAAATCACAGTCATGTTATGATGGGTACAGTTGACTGCGGTTGGCAAGCCTTTAAAGGAGACTTTTGCAGTAAAGAATAATGCACCAGGAGGACCCGATGCAACTGCTCAAGACTTCTCTCGCCGCCCTTGCCCTCTCGGCCGCTGGTCTCGCCACTGCGGCACCGGCGCACGCAGACGGTGAAGTCAACATCTATTCCTATCGCCAGCCGGACCTGATCAAGCCGCTGCTCGACGAATTCACCAAGGAAACCGGCATCGCAACCAACGTGCTGTTTCTCGACAAGGGTCTTGTCGAGCGAATCCAGGCGGAAGGTGCCAATTCACCGGCCGACGTCATCCTGACCGTGGACATTTCGCGTCTCACCGAAGCCAAGGATGGTGGCGTCACGCAGCCGGTCCAGAGCGACGTCATCAACAAGGACATCCCGACGCAGTATCGCGATCCCGACGGCGACTGGTTCGGCCTGACCACCCGTTCGCGCGTCGTCTACGCCTCGAAGGATCGCGTTGAGCAGAACGAAATCACCTATGAGGAACTTGCCGATCCGAAGTGGAAAGGCAAGATCTGCACCCGTGACGGCCAGCACTCCTACAATATCGGCCTGATCGCCTCCATGATCGCCCATCACGGCGAAGCCGAAACCGAAAAGTGGCTGACGGGCCTGAAGAACAACCTCGCCCGCAAGCCCGACGGCGGCGACCGCGACCAGGCGAAAGCAATCCTCGCCGGCGAATGCGACCTCGCGCTTGGCAACTCCTACTATGTCGGTCTCATGCAGACCAACGAGAAGGAGCCGGAACAGAAGGAATGGGCAGCTGCCATCAAGGTGCTCTTCCCGAACGTCAACGACCGCGGTGCGCACGTCAATGTTTCCGGCATGGCCATGGCCAAGAACGCCCCGAACAAGGACAACGCGCTCAAGCTGATGGAATTCCTGTCGGCCGGCACCGCGCAGCAGATCTATGCCGAGCAGGTCTACGAATATCCGGTTCTGCCGGGCGCCGAGCCCTCCGACGTGGTCAAGGCCTTCGGCACGCTCAAGGCCGATCCGCTGCCGCTGTCGGAAATCGCGGCCAATCGCAAGAAGGCCTCGGAGCTCGTCGACAAGGTCGGCTACAACGACGGCCCTTCGCAGTAATATCCCTGCCTCCCAAGGCAAACGGAAACGGCGGCCTCTGGCCGCCGTTTTTGTTTTCCGTCCCTCGCTGCCGGTGTCGTGGTGCCTTACTGAAGGTCCGGGTCCGACTGGCCGGAAATGATCCGCGCGTAATCAGTGATGTCCTTCTTGCGCTCCGGCGTACCCGGATGCGTCGAGAGGAGGCTGGTGTTCGACCTGTCACCCAGCTTCTCCTCCAGCAGGCCGAAGAACCGGGCAATCGCCGCCGGATCGTAGCCGGCCTTCGCCATCAGCTCGACCGAGCGCCGATCGGCCTCCGCTTCCGCCGCCCGCGAATAGGACAAGGCCAGAAGGCCGCCGCCCTGCACCAGCACGTCCTCCATCGCCGAGCCGACATCACCGGCGATCAGCATGATGAGGCCGGTCATGCCCGCAGCGCGATAGAACTGCCGCAGGCTGTGCTCGAGTTCGACATGGCCGATCTCGTGGGCCAGCACGCCGACCAGCATTTCCGTGTCGGTGCCCGCCAGTTCCACCAGCTGGTCGGTGATAACAAGCGTCCCATCGGGCAGAGCGAAGGCATTCGGCCCGATGAAACCGCCATCGCGGAAGTTGAGATTGTAAGCCTTGGCACCGCGTGGCGACTGGGCGGCAATCCTGGCGAAACCGTCGATAATTTCCTTGCGGCGCGCCTCGGGCAGCTTCGTCTGGGAAAACGTCGTCTTGTCGAGCGTCGCCAATGTCCCCTGCCCCATGAGTTGCGGAACCATGGGCGGCGTCGTCAGCATGGCAACCTCAACAAGGGCGGGAACACCCCAGCGGTAGATGACGCTGCCAAGCGCGAAGGCGACGAGCACGATGACCATCAGGCGCAGGCGGAACTGCTCCAGCCAATGCACGAAACCGGCTCCGCCCTTGCCGCGCATGGCGAGATAGCGGTCTATGCCGTCATTGTCCCACGTCTCGAAGATCGATCCGTCGGGAAAGGTCACGCGGCGGGGAATGGACCCGACGCGGCTGGATATGTCCAGCCACGAGAGACCGGCGCCGGCAAGCGCCTTGCCGCCTGCGGCCGGCTGGGCGAGGACTTCCCCCGCCCCTTCGACAAGCAGGGCTTCTACGGAACGGCTGGAGCCGGCGGGGTGCCAGTCTCCTTTGGCAATGGCCCCACCGGCGTTGGCAACGGGTTCAGAAGCCAAAATCGAATCCTTCGAAGTCCATGAACTCGGCGCCGACAGCCGATCCCTGCGCCTCGATAACGCTGAACAATTCGCCGATATCGCCAACGAAGGTGACGCCGGTGTGTTCATAGGTGTAGCGCGCCAGACGCACCGCCGCCCATGGCCGCATCAGGCCGAGGGTCAGGATCGTCACGATAACGTTCGAGATTGCGATCCAGGTGTAGCGTGTCCGCGACATGTCGCTCAGCAGCCTGTGCCGGCCGTCGAAAGTCGTCGACGACCAGACGATGTTGCGCACGGCGGCACGATAGAAGAGCCCCACCACGCCGAACAGGGCGAAAAAGCCGATATAGGCGACGACGATGAAAATATGCCAGATCGAGAAGGAGATCTGGCCTGCAGCCGACGAACCCGCAATCGCACCGACAATCGCCTCCAAGTTAAGGGCCACGAAGCCTGCAACGACAACAAGGCCAGCGACTGCCACACCGGCCGACATCAGCCACGCCTTGAACAGCGGGCCGAACTTCGGATCAGTATCAAAAGCCTTCCCACCGTAACGCAGATTGGAGCCGACATAGCGCGCCACCCAGCGGCTGGCGAGCGGCGTGAGGATACCGAGCGTAAGGGTGGCGATCAGGCCGCCGAGAATAAATGCCTTGAAAGCCCCGCCGGGGCCGCCGACGAAATCGAAGCGCACATTGCGGTAGCTCGTCACCCGCGCGCTGAAGCGCAGGCCCCTGGCGACCAGCCACGGCAGCGCGATGAGAAAGGCAATCGCCGGCAACAGGGCCAGAAACGGGTTCAAAAAGCCGACGAGGTTGAGCACGGCGATCGCTCCGATCAAGATCAGGCGGCCGATAAGGATCTGCAGGCCACGCGCGTGATATTCGAAGGAGCGGCCAAGCAGCACGGTGTTGCCGTAGAAGTAGCGGTTACGCCTTACCTTCGCCCAGGCCGAATAGATACCGAGCGTGAGGATCGTCAGGAGAACATTGACGATCCAGATACCGAAATACTCCGAAGCCCTGCCGGTAAACCCGATGCGATAGAACACGCCTGCCGTGGCGGCGGGCGGCGCCGATTCTGCCAATGCCATATTCTGTCCCTTCCGAAATGCATGATCACGGAGGTAACGGACCTGACTTCCGCCCTATTCTTCGCAAAGCACAAAAAAGCGGCAATGCAAAAGGGCTCCCGCCAGGGAGCCCTTCATCATCAATCCGGGTGGATCACTTCATCGTCGGCATGACGAACTCGGCGCCGTCCTTGATGCCCGAGGGCCAGCGGCTCGTCACGGTCTTGGTACGGGTCCAGAACTTGATGGAATCCGTGCCGTGCTGGTTCAGGTCGCCGAAGGACGACGACTTCCATCCGCCGAAGGAATGGTAGGCCAGCGGAACCGGGATGGGAACATTGACGCCGACCATGCCGATATTGATGCGGCTGGCGAAGTCGCGGGCGGCATCGCCGTCACGGGTATAGATGGCGACGCCGTTGCCGTATTCGTGCTTCATCGGCAGGTCGAGCGCTTCTTCGTAGTTCTTGGCGCGAACGACGGAGAGAACCGGGCCGAAGATTTCGGTCTTGTAGATCTCCATGTCGGGCGTGACGTTGTCGAACAGGCAGCCCCCGACGAAATAGCCGTCTTCATAGCCCTGCAGCTTGAAGCCGCGGCCATCGACCACGAGCTTGGCGCCTTCCTCGACGCCCTTGTCGATGAGGCCCAGGATGCGCGTCTGGGCTTCCTTGGTCACGACCGGGCCCATGTCGGCCTTGTCATCGGTATACGGGCCGATGCGCAGGCTCTCGATCATCGGCGTCAGCTTGTCGATCAGGCGGTTGGCGGTTTCCTCACCGACCGGAACGGCAACCGAGATCGCCATGCAGCGCTCGCCGGCCGAGCCGTAGCCGGCGCCCATCAGGGCGTTGGCGGCCTGGTCGAGATCGGCATCCGGCATGATGATCATGTGGTTCTTAGCGCCACCGAAGCACTGTGCGCGCTTACCGTTGGCGGCGGCCGTGCCATAGACGTAACGAGCGATCGGCGTGGAACCAACGAAGGAGATCGCGCTGATATCCGGGTGCGTCAGCAGGCCATCGACGGCGCTCTTGTCGCCGTTGACGACATTGAGGATGCCGGCCGGCAGACCGGCCTCGATCATCAGTTCGGCGAGGCGGATCGGCAGCGACGGATCGCGCTCGGACGGCTTCAGGATGAAGGCGTTGCCGCAGGCGATGGCCGGCGCGAACATCCACATCGGGATCATGCCCGGGAAGTTGAACGGCGTGATGCCCGCGCCGATACCGACCGGCTGGCGGATCGAATACATGTCGATGTTCGGGCCGGCGCCTTCGGTGAATTCGCTCTTGGAGAGGTGCGGAATGCCGATGACGAATTCGCAGACTTCCAGGCCGCGGATGACGTCGCCCTTGCTGTCCTCGACCGTCTTGCCATGCTCCTTGGAGATCAGAACCGCCAGCTCGTCCATATGCTTGTTCAGGAGTTCGACGAACTTCATGAAGACGCGGGCGCGGCGCTGCGGGTTGGTGGCGGCCCACTTCGGCTGCGCGGCCTTCGCGCTGTCGACGGCGGCCTGGAGTTCTGCTTCGCTGGCCAGCGCGACCTGCGCCTGCACTTCGCCGGTTGCCGGGTTGTAGACATTGGCCGTGCGGCCGCTGGTGCCGGGCACCTGCTTGCCGTCGATAAAGTGACCGATCTGATACATGGGAGTCCTCCTTGGTTATGGGCAGATGATCGCACTTCAATTTGCACAACACAATCGCCTGAGATAAGGAACCGTTGTGCAAGAATTGAAGTCGGAGGCTGCATGAACTGGGATGATGTGCGCATGTTTCTGGCCGTGGCCCGCACCGGCCAGATCCTTGCGGCTTCGCGGCGGCTCGGGGTCAACCACGCCACGCTCAGCCGTCGCGTCAGCGCGCTGGAAGAGGCGCTCAAGACCCGCCTCCTCATCCGGCGCACCAATGGCTGCGACCTGACGGCGGAGGGCGAGACGTTCCTGCGGGCCGCCGAGCGGATGGAAACGGAAATGCTGGCAGCGCAGGCGAGCATCGGTCGTATCGATACCGCCGTCGCCGGCACCGTGCGCGTGGGCGCGCCTGACGGTTTCGGCGTCTCGTTTCTCGCACCGCGTCTCGGCAAGCTGACGGCGCGGCACCCGGAGCTCAAGATCCAGCTTGTGCCGGTGCCCCGCTCCTTCTCGCTGTCACAGCGGGAGGCGGATATCGCAATCACGCTCGAACGACCGGAACAGGGCCGCCTCGTCTCCTCCAAGCTTACGGATTATACGCTCGGGCTTTACGCGTCGCGCGACTACCTTGCGGAGAACGGAACGCCGGAAACGGTGGACGAACTGAAAGCGCATCGGCGCGTCGGCTATGTGGAGGACCTGATCTTCACCGCCTCGCTCAACTTTACCGGCGAAATCATGCGCAGCTGGGACGCGGGCTTCGAGATCTCGAGCGCCACGGGCCAGACGGAGGCCGTGCGCTCCGGGGCCGGCATCGGCATCCTGCACGACTATATTGCCCGACAGCATCACGAGCTTGTGCGGGTACTCCCCGCAAACACCATCCGTCGCGCCTACTGGACCACCTGGCACGAAAGCGCGCGCGACCTTGCCCGCGTGCGCACCGTCGCCGAATTCCTTCAGGAACTCGTGCGGCAGGAGCACGACATCTTTCTCTGAGTCCGAGCGGCGGCGCTTCGCACGAGCCACCGCGCGCGGACATCGGCTGAAATGCAGGATGAAACGACGAAAAAGCGAAAGCTTCCCCTCTCCCGGTAAGTCGTTATGACTACTAGACTTATCGGGAGAGGGGAATGGTACGGTTGAGTGGGGTCGAACCACCGACCTCAGGTGCCACAAACCTGCGCTCTAACCAACTGAGCTACAACCGCACACGGCGCGTGTTCCGCGCTTGGTGCGTCACATACGGGCAGCCGCACCTTTTTTCAAGCTCTTTTTACCCGGTATCAAACGAAAATGACCGGGCGATGGCCCGGTCATTCAAACCTTGCGGGCCGAGGCCGCGCGATATGCGGTTCAGACGGCCTTGAAGGACTTCATGGCCTTTTCGGCAGCCGACTTGCCGGGAGCGGAGACTTTTTCGGCAACCTTCTTGGAGGTTTCCTGAAGGGTCTTGGCCTGCTCGACGGCGACTTCGGCCTGCTTGCGAAGGAAGGCGGTCTGCAGTTCGAACAGTTCAGCGACCGACTTCACGCCGAGCAGGGCTTCCATGTGCGAAAGCGAGTTTTCAGCATTGGTGCGCAAAGCTTCGATGGCCTTGAGGCCGAGTTCGACGGAGCCGGCCTGCGCGCTCTCAAGCGTCGATTCGACGGTCTTGGTGGCGTCTTCGGCGGCTTCCTTCATCTTGGCATAGGCTTCCTTGGTCTGCGCGGCGCCCTTTTCGGCGAAATCACGGAAGCTTTCGGAAAACTTGCTCGGGTCGATGGATGCGATGGAGAATACGTCGTCGATCTTCTTGGTCGCCATTGTCTGCGCTCCTTTGGTGTGGCCCTCTTCAGAGGCGCCATGTTTCGAGTGAGCTTGATATAGGCGATTCTCTTTCGCATTGCAACATAATTGTGCAGTGCACAATTATGACCTGAGCCGTTAACCCTTTCGCCCGAAAGCGCGGGGCTGCCGGCCGCCGCCGCTGGACCCTTTGCCGCCTGACCGCTATTAATAAAGCGTTAATGGAAAGCCGGGGTGCCGGATCGAGATTCAGGCCTGAACATGTCCGCAAAACAGTATCCTTTTATCGACGTCGCCGTCCATGAACGGGTGCGCCTGCCGTTTGCGCGGGGTGAAGCCGTCGTGCTGTTTTCGCAGGATCTCGAACGCGTGCTCTGGTCGAACGGCCGCGGCGCCACGCTTTTCGGCCATGACAACGTCTACGACCTTCTGGATGCCGGCCCGGATCGCACCGATGTCGCCTTTCGCCAGCTTCTCGCCGCCGGCCGGCAGGTCCGCACGCCCGGCGAACGGCGCACGCTTCTCATGCGTATCGGCAGCGGCTTCCGCAGCGCGACCGTGACCGCCACCGTCGAAGGCATCACCCTGCGTCCGGGCGAGAACGCAATCCTGTTCAGCGCGCCGGTTTCCGACAACAGGCAGAGCGCGGCGGAAGCCGCCGCGGCGATGATTGCGGGGCTGGACGATCCGGACACCCACATGGCCGTTCTCGACGGTGACGGTGCAGTGATTGCGGCCTCCGAAAAATTCGAAGCGCTGGCGATCAGCCCTGAAACGCGCCGAACCTTGGTAGAGGCCACAGGCCGCAGCGCCGACCATCTCGTCAAGCGCCCCATTGCCACCGGCCGCGGGCATCTTCCCGCCGCCATCGGCCGTATTTCCAGCGACCCGGCACTGCACCTGCTGTTTGCCGTCGAAACAATCCTCGGCCATCTCGATCCCGATGAGGCCGACGCCGAACCGCATGCGGATGCAGCCGAAGGTGCACCTGTTGAACCCGTTCCGGGCGAAGAACCTGCGACTGATCACCTGATCGCCGAGGAGATTCCGGAGCAACCCGTCGCCTCCGAAGACGATCTTCCTTCGGACGCACCTGTTGCCGAAGACACGGTCGTCGAGCTCGAAAATGCCGAAACAGTGACGGCTGAACCCGTGATCGATGAGACATTGGTGGAGACGGCGGACGAAGAACCGACCGCGCCTGAAAGCGATGACACATCGAACTTGGACGTCGTTCCCTCAGGCTTTGTCTTCAATCGGCAGGGGCGTCCAGTCCGCTTCGTCTGGAAGATCGATGCCGAGGGCCGGTTCAGCGAGATTTCAGACGAATTCGCCGCCGCGGTCGGCCCGCGCGCCGCTGGCATTTCCGGCGAGCGCTTCAGTGATGTGGCCGCGCGTTTCGATCTCGACCCGGATGGCAAGATCGGCGATCTTCTGCGCCGGCGCGACACCTGGTCGGGCAAGACGATCCTCTGGCCGGTCGAGGGCACCAACCTTGTTGTGCCGGTCGATCTGGCCGCGCTGCCGACCTATTCACGTAACCGCGAATTCGACGGCTTCCGGGGTTTCGGCATCGTGCGCATTGCCGATGCGGTGGCCGACGTCCATGCGCGCGGCCTGACACTCGGCGCCGTCACAACGCCCACCGAACAGGACACGCTGGTGGAGGAGGTCCTGACGGAAGAAACCGGGGTGCTGCTGGAGAAGGCGGCGGACGATCTGGAAACGGACACCGATCCCGCGCCGTTGGACGACACACAGCTTCCTGCCGAGGATACACCCGCACGCAGCGAGGACGTCGACGCCGCTCCGACCGCGACACTGGAACCGGCTCCCGAGGGCGAGGATGCGTTTCGCGGCGAACGCCCGGCGCTTCGCCTGGTCGAGACGCCGGCCCGGCGCCATTCCGACAAGGTCGTGCAGTTTGAAAGCCGTCGCACGCGCGGCGGCCTTCTCGATGGTCTTTCCACCGGCGAGCAAGCCGCATTCCGCGAGATTGCCCGCCAGCTTGGCGAGACCTTCGGCAAGCGCAAGGCGGAGGACCGCCCGACGGACGACGCTTCGCTCGATGCGCAGGATGACGAGACCGCGAACGTCCAAGACACGGCTGGCATCGACGAGACAGCCGAGGCGACCGCTCTCGCCGAAACCGAGACGGAAATGCCCGGCCTCGAAGTCGGTCCGCATGCGGACGACATGCTGCATGAGGAGCCGGCAAGCGAGCGCAGCGGATTCGCCCCCTCGCGGCGGCAGATGGACTACGGCCTTACCGCCGCCGTGGTGGATGCCCTTCCTGTTGCCCTGCTGGTGCATGTCGGCGATCGGCTCATTCACGCCAATCCAGAATTCTTCCGCCTGACCGGCTATGCGGATCTCGCCGATCTGGAGGCCTCCGGCGGCATCGACATCCTGCTTGCGGGCCGGGACGAGGATGCCGAGCACCATGACGGCGCCATGATGCTGCGGCACGCCGATGGCGAAAGCACTAGCACCGTTCGCGCACGTCTCCAGTCCATCCGCTGGGAGGACGGCACCGCGCTGATGCTGGCACTGACGCCGATCCAGGAAAAGCCGGTGCTCTCGCTCGTCGAGACCGCGCCTGCACCTTCGGACGCAGAAGCCAGGACCGAGGAACAGGCCGCCGCATCGGCCTTGCGAATCGAGGTCAGCGAGCTTCGCTCCATCTTGGAAACCGCGACCGACGGCGTGGTCGTCGTCGGCCAGGATGGTGATATCCGCTCGATGAACCGCTCGGCCAGCGCGCTTTTCAACTATGACGAAGACGAAACGCGTGGGCGGCCCTTCGCCATGCTGTTTGCTCACGAGAGCCAGAAGGCGGTGCTCGATTATCTCACCGGTCTTTCCGGGCATGGCGTGGCAAGCGTGCTGAATGACGGGCGCGAGGTCATTGGCCGCGAGGCATCCGGCGGGTTCATTCCGCTGTTCATGACCATGGGGCGCCTCTCCTCCTCCGCCGGCTTCTGCGCCGTGATCCGCGACATCACGCAGTGGAAGCGCACGGAAGAGGAGCTGCGCAACGCCAAGCGCGCCGCCGAGACCGCGAATGCCCACAAGAGCGATTTCCTGGCGCGCGTCAGCCACGAGATCCGCACGCCGCTCAATGCCATCATCGGCTTTTCCGACATGATGGCGACGGAGCGGTTCGGACCGATCGGTCATCCGCGCTACATAGAATATGCCAACGACATCGGCCGCTCCGGCCGCCACGTGCTCGATATCGTCAACGACCTGCTCGACATTTCCAAGATCGAGGCGGGCGAGATGGAAATGGAGTTCACCGCGGTCGGCCTCAACGAGACAATCTCGGAGGCCGTGTCGCTCGTGCAGCCGCAGGCCAATGCCCAGCGCGTCATCATTCGTACCTCGCTGTCGACCAACGTGCCGCAGATCGTCGCGGACCTGCGCTCGATCAAGCAGATCGCGCTCAACATCCTGTCGAATGCCATCCGCTTCACCCCGTCCGGTGGACAGATCGTCGTTTCGACGGCCTATGAGGCGAATGGAAGCGTGGTGCTGCGCATTCGCGACACCGGCGTGGGTATGACGCGCAGCGAGCTTGAGCAGGCGATGAAGCCGTTCAGGCAGGTGACGACCGGCGCACGCAAGCGCGGCGACGGCACCGGGCTTGGCCTGCCGCTGACCAAGGCGATGGTGGATGCCAACCGGGCGAACTTCGCGATCAACTCCACTCCGAACGAAGGCACGCTGGTCGAAGTGATCTTTCCCTCGCCGCGTGTGTTGGCAGACTGACCGGATTGGTCTAGACCGGCGCAAACGCCTTTCGGCTCTCCCGGTTTTTTCGGGCGGGCCGCATCGTCGAGGTAACGCAGTGCAGGTCCTTTCTGAAAACGTACCGGCGCGCAGCCTGCGCCGCCGGTCCGGCGCCGCCCGACATCCGGTTCTTTCCATCTCCGCCGTCCTGGCAGCAGCCATCGTGCTGATGCCGGCCATCGCCATAGTGGTGATTGCCGCGACCGGCGGCACCGACAACTGGCCGCATCTCCTCAGCAACGTCATTCCCCGCGCCACGCTGCGCACCTTCACCCTGCTGGCCGGCGTCGCCACCATCGCGGCAGTCGTGGGCGTGGTCACGGCCTGGCTGGTGGCGAGTTGCGAGTTTCCCGGGCGCCGGATCCTGTCGGGCCTGCTCGTGCTGCCGCTTGCCATTCCCGCCTATCTAGGCGCCTATGCGTTTGCAGAGTTCTTCTCCTTCACCGGGCCGATCCAGAGCGCCTATCGCGCGCTGTTCGGCTTCCAGACCAGCCGAGACTACTGGTTCCCGGAAGTGCGCACGACCGGCGGCGCGATGCTGGTGCTGTCGAGCGTGCTCTATCCCTATGTCTACCTCTCCGCCCGCTCGATGTTCCTGATGCAGGGCCGGGCGGCAGCGGATGTGGCGCGCACGCTCGGTGCGGGGCCGCTGAAGGTCTTCGCGCGCATCCAGATTCCCATGGCGCGGCCGGCGATCATGGTCGGGCTGACTCTGGTAGCGATGGAAACGCTGAACGATATCGGCGCGGTCGAATATCTGGGTGTCCAGACCCTGACCTTCTCGATCTTCGACACCTGGCTCAATCGCGGCAGCCTTGCGGGCGCCGCGCAGATCGCCTGCATCATGCTCGTCTTCGTCGTCTGCCTGATGATGGTGGAGCGCGCCGCGCGCCGGCGGCAACGCTTCGCCAGCCAGAAGACGACAGCGGCGGTGCATGATTCCGTCCGCCTCAGGCTCGCGGGCTGGAAGCGCTGGGCGGCCAGCCTCACCTGCCTGCTGCCGCCCGTCATCGGCTTTGCCATTCCAGTCTTCGTGCTGGGCGGCTATGCGCTGCGCCGGGTGGAGCAATTCGCATCGCCACGTCTTCTTTCGGCGCTCTGGCACAGTGTGCTGGTCTCCGGGTCGACCGCCATCATCGCCGTGCTTCTCGCCTTCCTGCTGGCCTATGCGGCGCGCACCACGCGTTCCCGGCTAAACGCCGCTGCAGGCCGCTTCGCCTCGTTCGGCTATGGCGTCCCGGGAACGGTTCTGGCTATAGGCGTGCTCATTCCGCTCGCCAATTTCGACAATGCGCTGGACGCTTTCCTGCGGGCGAATTTCGGCATTTCGACCGGACTTCTGCTGTCCGGCACCGGCTTTGCGATCATCTACGCCTGCACCGTGCGCTTCCTCACCATGGCCGAGGGCACGATCGATGCGGGGTTCCACAAGCTTTCGCCGCATCTCGACATGGCGGCGCGCACGCTTGGGCGCACCAGCAGCCAGACGCTCTGGAGCGTGCTGGTGCCGATGATGCGGCCGGCGACGCTGACGGCGGCATTGCTCGTCTTCATCGAATCGATGAAGGAGCTTTCGGCCACGATCATGCTGCGGCCGTTCAACTTCAATACGCTCGCGACCCTGGTCTACGAGGACGCCTCACGGGCGAAGGTGGAGGATGCGGGCGTACCGGCCATGATCATCGTCGCGGTCGGGCTCATTCCGGTGTTTCTGGTGTCGCGCTCGCTCGACAAGGCAAACGGATAAAAAAAGGGCGACCCTAAGGCCGCCCCGATAGTTTGCATGCTGTCCAACGAAAGCCAGTGTGAACGGCATCATGCCATCGGGGTCGGTCGACCGATACGCCCGTCATCGGGCGCGCTCAAGTTGGGACGACCTTGTGCCAGCCCACCTTAACAAATCCTTACCTGACCGGTTGCGGCACAAACCTTTCGTTCACAACTTCGCAATCTTGGTTAATTTGACAGGCGTCAAATCGTTAACGCTGGCGCCGGTCACGACTTGAGCGCGTCCAGATTGGCAAACAGGTCCAGCGCTTCGGGATTGGCGAGCGCTTCCTTGTTCTTGACGGGCCTGCCATGCACGACCTCGCGCACCGCAAGCTCGACAATCTTGCCGGATTTGGTGCGCGGAATGTCCGCGACCTGGATGATCTTCGCCGGCACGTGGCGCGGGGATGCGCCGGTGCGGATCTTTGTGCGGATGGTCTTTTCCAGTGCCTCGTCCAGCACCCTGCCCGGCACCAGGCGCACGAAGAGAACGACGCGCACGTCGTCATCCCAATCCTGCCCGATGCAGAGCGCCTCGACGATCTCCTCGAGCTGCTCGACCTGATTGTAGATCTCCGCCGTGCCGATGCGCACGCCGCCCGGATTGAGCGTGGCGTCGGAGCGCCCATGGATGACGATGCCGCCATGGCTCGTCCATTCGGCAAAATCTCCGTGGCACCAGATATTGTCGAAGCGCTCGAAATAGGCAGCCTTGTATTTCGCCCCGTCGGGATCGTTCCAGAACATAACCGGCATGGAAGTGAACGCCTTGGTGCAGACGAGCTCGCCCTTCTCGCCCCGCACCGGCTGACCGTCCTCGTTCCAGACATCCATTGCAAGGCCAAGGCCGGGGCCCTGGATCTCGCCACGCCAGACCGGCTTCAGCGGGATGCCCAGCACGAAGCAGGAGACGATATCCGTGCCGCCGGAAATGGAAGCGAGCTGCACATCCGGCTTGATGCCCTCATAGACAAACGAGAACCCTTCCGGCGAAAGCGGGGAGCCGGTCGAGGTGAGAAGCCGCAGGCTCGAAAGGTCATGCGTCGTGCGCGGCGTGAAGCCGCCCTTGCGTACCGCATCGATATATTTCGCCGATGTGCCGAAGACCGCAAAACGCTCGTCCTGCGCATAGTCGAAGAGCACATTGCCGTCAGGATGGAAGGGTGAGCCATCGAAAAGGCAGAGCGTGGCGCCCACGGCAAGGCCGGACACCAGCCAGTTCCACATCATCCAGCCGCAGGTGGTGAAGTAGAACAGCCGATCGTCCTCCACGAGGCCGCAATGCAGGTGATGCTCCTTAAGGTGCTGGAGCAGGGTGCCGCCGGCCGAATGCACGATGCATTTGGGAACACCCGTCGTGCCGGAGGAAAACAGGATGTAGAGCGGGTGGCGAAAGGGAAGCGCGGCGAATTCGAGCGGCTTCGCCTCGAAAGGCGCCATGAGGGCTTCGAGGGTGCGGCCATCCGGCAGGGCGGCCGCAAGCGCGTCGGCATCGCCGGCATAATGCACGACGACAACGGGTGCGCCGAGCCTGGCGGCAACGGCCTTCACCTTGGCGGAAACGTCCTGCAGTTTACCGGCGTACCAGTAGGCATCGCAGGCGATGAACAGCTTCGGCTCGATCTGGCCGAAACGGTCCAGCACGCCCTGCTCGCCAAAATCGGGCGAACAGGACGACCAGATGGCGCCAAGCGATGCAGCCGCCAGCATCGTCGCGATGGTTTCCGGCATGTTCGGCATCATGGCCGCCACGCGGTCGCCTTCACCGATGCCCATCGCGGCAAAGGCCTGCTGGAGCCTGGAGACATGGGCGCGCAAATCATCCCAGGACCAACGACAGGACACCTTGTCCTCGCCGCGAAAGATAATCGCGTCCCCCGCCCCGGTCTTCCTCAGCAGGTTCTCAGCGAAATTCAGCCGGCCCTGGGGGAAGAAGCGGGCGGCAAGCATGTCGTCGCCATTCTCAAGCGCCACCTGCCCCTTGTCGCCGATGACACCGCACCTGTCCCATATCGCCGTCCAGAACGCGCCACGGTCCGTCACGGACCATGTGTGCAGATCGTCATAGGTCTCGAAATCACGTCCGGCGGTGGCGCCGGCGGCCTTCATGAAGAGCGCCATGGGGCTCTTGGTAAGAATGTCTTGCGAGGGTTTCCAAAGGGGCAGTTCCGACGTCATGCTTATCCTCCACTCCACGGCCTTGGTATATCATGGTGCGTCGCAATATAAAGTGGCGGACGCCGGATCGCGCCGTCTCCGAACGCAATTCCGCCATGGCGGGATTTGATTTCTTTCGCACGAGAGCCTATCCCGATTTCGCTTGAGATGAGAATGCCGCGGGCAGAGGAGCCGCGCCCTATGATCCTTCCCCGTCTGGTGCGATCGAAATTCTGGGTATGGTCGATCCTCGTCGTGCTCGTCGTGGTCACGGCACTGCGCATCGGCTTCTCCTTTCTCGTCCAGCCGGAGACGGTGGAGCGCGGCCTGGAACAGGCGATGGAGAACTGGACGGGTGCGCAGGTTCATATCGGCAAGGAAACGCATTTCAGCTTCTGGCCCTATCCACGCGTCACGCTGCGCGACGTGCGCGTCGTGCCGGATGGCAGCGGCGAGCTAATCTCCGCCGAGACCGTCTCGGCGACGTTCGACCTTCTCGGCGCGCTGCGCGGTCACCCGTCGTTCAGCGATTTCGAGCTTGTGCGGCCCATCGTGCGCCTGCGCCGGGAGGCGGACGGAACGTTCAACTGGCGGCACAGCGGCTGGCTCGTCGAAGCTATCGAAGCGACGAAGGCCACCGGGAGCAAGCCGGCCTCCGACCCATCCAAAGAACGCATCGGCACGATCACGCTCGTGGACGGCGTGCTGGAAATCGTCTCCGGTGAGAGCCGTCCCTACCGCATCTCTGATATAGACGGCACGGTCACCTGGCCGACCCTGCGGCAGCGCTTGTCCATGACGCTTTCCGGTGTCAGCAACGGCGAGATGACGCGCCTGTCTTTCGACACCGATCAGCCGCTCGCTCTGTTTGCGGGCCGCGACGCCACCGTTCGCGCGAGCGTGACCGCCGACCCCGGTGCCATCAGCTTCGAAGGCGCCGCCAATCTTTCCGGCAGCGGCTTCGTCAACGGCGCCGTGCAGCTTTCAACGCCGTCCCTCAGCCGTCTTCTTTCATGGCAGGGCCGGGACATTCCGGCCGTCAGCACCATCGGCCAGATGACCGTCGAAGCGAATGTCGCGACATCCGGCTACGCCGCCAGACTTGAGAACGTCAAGCTGGCGCTCGACGGCACGAAGGCGACCGGCGTGCTCGACCTCAACATGCCGCCGGAGAGCGTGCCGCGGATCGGGGGAACACTTGCCTTCGACCGCATCGACCTGCGTGCCTTTCTCTCGGCATTTTCGCCGCTTCCCGGCGCCGACCAGAACGCACCGACGATCGACACCACGTTCATCCATCAGTTCGGCATGGATCTGCGCCTTTCGGCGGGGACGGCCACGTTCGCGCCCTTTGCCCTGAAGGACCTTGCCGCCGGCATGCGCATCGAGAACGGGCGCGCATCCTTCGATATCGGCGACAGCACCCTGCTGGACGGTCGCCTGACGGGCCGCATCGCGCTTGCGGAGGAAGGCTTCCGCGGCGGCGGCAAGCTGCAATTCTCGCTCAGCAATGTCGACATGGGCAGCATCGCCAGCACACTAGCACTTCCGGGGCCACTGCCGTCGGGCATCGGATCGGCGGATTTCGAGCTCTCGACGAAGCTGCCGCTCTGGGCAACCACGCCCTCCGACATGTCCGGCAAGTTCCGCCTGCGGATGGGCTCCGGCACGCTCACACATTTCAACCGGCAATCCTTCGAAAAACTCGCAGCGCAGGGCGATTTCTTCAGCATGTCTGCGGCGGGAGACGGGTCGTTCGACTTCACCAGGGCCGATGTGGAAGCGCGCCTCGATCGAGGGCTGGCCGAGCTGACAAAAGCGGAGATCGAAGGCAGCGATACGCTGCTCACCTTGTCCGGCATGGTGCCCTACCGTACAGGCAGTCTGGCGCTGGCCGGCCTGTTGAAGGACCGAACGACAGCGGATGCCACGAACGGCAAACCGGGTATCAGCTTTTTCGTCGGCGGCTCCTGGCCGGATCCGGTCATCTCTCCGGCCTCGATACTGACGGGGCGTCAGCCTCGCCAGTAAAGATTCCTCGTTGCATTCAGCGGCCGGCAATCGCCGCCTGCTCGTCACGCTGGCGCTGCACTTCGCGCCTTTTCGTCATGATCGATGCGATGATGACGCCGATCGCGACGAGGCCGATGAGAATGGTGCAGGCCGCGTTGATCTCGGGCGTGACGCCCAGGCGGACCTGACTGTAGATCTTCATCGGCAGGGTGGTGGCGCCCGGGCCAGAGGTGAAGCTGGCGATAACGAGGTCGTCCAGCGAGAGCGTCAGGGCCAGCATCCAGCCGGACAGCACGGCGGGCGCAATGACCGGCAGCGTCACCTCCAGGAAGGTACGGACTGGCGTGGCGCCGAGATCCATTGCCGCCTCCTCGATCGAGCGATCGAAGGAGAGAAGGCGCGACTGCACCACCACGGTCACGAAGCACATGCTGAAGGTGATGTGCGCAAGCGTCACCGTGACGAAGCCGCGGTCGAGGCCGATGGCGACGAAGAGCAGGAGCAGCGACAGGCCGGTAATGACTTCCGGCATGACGAGCGGCGCATAGACCATGCCCGAGAAGAGCAGCCGGCCGCGAAAGCGCGTGTAGCGCGTCAGCGCCAGCGCCGCCATGGTGCCGAGCACCGTGGCGATGGTAGCGGACAACAGCGCCACACGGATCGTCACCCACGCCGCATCCATCAGGCCGCGGTTGTTGAACAGCGAGACGTACCATTTCGTCGAGAAGCCGGCCCAGACCGTCACGAGCTTGGACTCGTTGAAGGAGAAGATGACCAGCAGCACAATGGGCAGATAGAGAAACGCAAAGCCGAGAACGACCGAGACGATATTGAAACGGGACCAGGTGTTCATGGCTTATCTCCCCTGCTCTTCGGCCTTGGCCTGCGCATTCTGGAAGAACACAATGGGCACGACGAGGATGAGCAGCAGGATCGTCGCCACGGCAGCCGATACCGGCCAGTCACGGTTCGCATTGAACTCGTTCCAGAGCGTCTTGCCGATCATGAGCGTCTGCGATCCGCCGAGCAGGTCGGGAATGACGAATTCCCCAACGGCCGGGATGAAGACAAGCATGCAGCCCGCCACCACGCCGGGAAGCGAAAGCGGGAAAGTGATTTTCCAGAAGGCGGTGATCTGCGGGCAACCGAGATCCTGTGCCGCTTCGATCAGCGTGTTGTCCATCTTTTCCAGCGCAGAATAGAGCGGCAGCACCATGAAGGGCAGGTATGAATAGACGATGCCAATATAGATCGCCCAGTTCGTGCCCAGGATGATCAGCGGGGAATCGATGATGCCTGTGCCGATCAGGAACTGGTTGAGAAGCCCCTCGGGTTTCAGGATCGCGATCCATGCATAGACGCGGATGAGGAAGCTCGTCCAGAACGGCAGGATGACCAGCATCAGAAGCGTCGGACGCAGCGAACGGGGCGCCTGTGCCATGCCATAGGCGATAGGATAACCGATCAGCAGCGTGGCAAGCGTCGAGACGCCGGCGATCCACACGCTCGACAGATAGGCATTGAGATAGAGCGCATCCTCGGTTAGCCAGACGAAATTGTCGAAGCTGAACTGCCCGATCTTCGCCCAGAGGCCGGAAAGGCCGTCCGCCAGCGCGAAAACCGGCTCATAGGGCGGCTGCGCGATGGCGGTGGTGGACAGCGAGATGCGAAAAACGATGAGGAACGGGACAAGAAAGAAGAACAGCAGCCAGGCATAGGGGATGATGATGACAAGGCGGCTGAAGATGGCGGAGCCGAGCTTGCTCATGCGCTCAATCCTTCAACACGACGCCGGCTGTCTCGCCGAAGGAAACCCAGACCTTTTCATCATAAACGATGGGGTTCTCCACCTCGCGCTGGGCATTCAGCATGGAGGCTTTGACCACCTTCCCGCTGCCGAGCTTGACGTAGAAGACCGTCATGTCGCCGAGATAGCCGATATCCCATACTTCGCCCTCCGCTGCGTTGACGGTGGCATCGGCGGGAGCGTTGCGCGAGACCTTCAGCTTTTCCGGCCGGATGGCGAAGCCTGCGGCGCTGCCGCTCGCCGGCGCGCCGGCCGAAGCGGTACGAACGGTGAAGCCGTCATTGGTCACCAGTTCGATCTTGCCGTTGCCGCTTGCGGAGACCTTGCCGTCGAGAATGTTCACGTCGCCGATGAAGTCCGCGACGAAGCGCGAATTGGGCGCCTCGTAGATTTCCGCGGGGGTCGCGACCTGGATGACCTTGCCGTGGCTCATGACCGCGATGCGGTCGGCCATGGTCATCGCCTCCTCCTGGTCGTGCGTGACGACGACGAAGGTGAGGCCGAGGTCCTGCTGGAGATCCATCAGTTCGAACTGGGTTTCCTCGCGCAGCTTCTTGTCGAGCGCGCCGAGCGGTTCGTCGAGCAAAAGCACCTTGGGTCGCTTGGCCAGCGAACGGGCGAGCGCCACACGCTGACGCTGGCCGCCGGACAGTTGATGGGGCTTGCGCTTGGCGAACTGCTCCAGCTTCACCAGCTTGAGCATCTGGGCGACGCGTTCGGCGATCTCGTTCTTGGGCATACCGTCCTGGCGCAGACCGAAGCCGATATTGCTCTCCACGGTCATGTGCGGAAAGAGCGCGTAGGACTGAAACATCATGTTGACGGGCCGCTTGTAGGGCGGAATGCTCGCAATATC
Source organism: Shinella sp. H4-D48 (assembly GCF_022637395.1). Taxonomy (GTDB): domain Bacteria; phylum Pseudomonadota; class Alphaproteobacteria; order Rhizobiales; family Rhizobiaceae; genus Shinella; species Shinella sedimenti. The sequence continues at coordinate 2,842,229 of NZ_CP093337.1, forward strand.
CTGGCCATCGAGGATGATCTCGCCGGATGTCGGCCGCTCGAAACCCGCCAGCATGCGCAGGAGCGTCGACTTTCCGCAGCCCGAGGCGCCCAGCAGGGCGAAGAACTCGCGATGGTAGATGTCGAGCGTGAGATTATCGACAGCTGTGAAATCGCCGAACTTCTTCGTGACATTGCGGAAGGTGATGAACGGCTTTGCGTCGGGGTCTGTCCACGGCGCAAAGGAACGACGGATATTGCCGAGAGATTTCATGCCTGTCCCCATCTCTTTATTGGCAGCGCAAATGAAATTGCCCGGAAGGTTCTTCCGGGCAATTTGCACTGGACCGATTACTGGCCGGTCACGACTTTTGTCCACGTCCGCGTGAACAGACGCTGCGTTTTGGAATCGAGCGCCGTATTGGTGAAGAGCTTCTTCAGCGTTTCCTCATCCGGGTAGATCGTCGGGTCCTTGATGATGTCTTCAGGCAGGAGTTCCTGCGAAGCCTTGTTGCCATTGGCGTAGTGGATGTAGGTCGATGCCTTGGCGATCACGTCCGGACGCATGATGTAATCGAGAAAGGCGTGTGCTTCCTCGACATGAGGCGCATCCGCGGGGATTGCCATCTGGTCGAACCACATCTGGGTGCCTTCCTTCGGGATGGCATAACCGATCTCGACGCCGTTGTTGGCCTCTTCGGCGCGGTCGCGGCCCTGGAAGATATCACCCGACCAGCCGATCGCGATGCAGATGTCGCCATTGGCAAGGCCGTTGATGAATTCGGACGAGTGGAACTTGCGCACGAAGGGGCGAACCTTCAGAAGCGCTTCCTCGGCCTTGGCGATATCAGCAGGATCATGGCTGTCGGGGTTGAGCCCGAGAGATGCGAGCGTAACCGGGATCATGTCGGTTGGGGAATCCAGCATGTTGATGCCGCAATTCTTGAGCTTCTCGGCATTGGCCGGATCGAAGATCGCGCTCCAGCTGTCGATTTCGTCGACGCCAAGAGCTTCCTTGATCTTAGCCTTGTTGTAGCCGATGCCGATCGTGCCCCACATGTAGTTGATCGAGTATTCGTTGCCCGGGTCGAACGGCTGCATGCGCTCGGCCACCATGTCCCACATGTTCTTGAGGTTCGGCAGCTTGGACTTGTCGAGTTTCTGGTAGACGCCCGCCGCGATCTGGCGCTGGAGGAAGGTGTTGGTGGGTACGACGACGTCGTAGCCGGTGCCACCGGCCAGCAGCTTCGTTTCAAGGATCTCGTTGGAGTCATAGACGTCATAGACGACCTTGATGCCGGTTTCCTTGGTGAAATCGTCGATGATCGAGCTATCGATGTAATCGGACCAGTTGTAGACGTTCACAACCTTCTCTTGCGCGAAAGCGCTGCTGGCCGCCATGAGCGCCGCGAGAGCGGCCGTCGCAAAAAGAGTACGTCTTACCATTGATTTTTCTCCCAGTTTTTTAACTGACCGATGCGTTCGCACGAACGTCTGTCGCCGATTATGGAGTTTTTTCAGGAGGCGACAAGCCGCATTCTACGTAAAGGCCCGACGAATTTTTATATCACATTGTTCCCATTTCTATCATATCTCACCCGCATATCCGCAGGAAATCAAGTTAAAACTTACTGGAAGTCGAAAAGGCTGAGGCCCGCCACCATTTCGTCGAGCCCGAGCGGGCGCGTGACCGGCGGCTCGGCGCGGGCGAGACAGCCCTGCCGCTCGCACAGCCGGCAGGCGGCGCCGACAGGCACGGCACCCTCCCACCGCACCGCTTCTGCATACACCGTCTCGTCCGCATGGGCCGCGTCGCAGCCAATGAGCAGCGCCGTGCGGCGCACACGCTCGGCAAACGCGCCCTGCGGCCCCTCCAGCGTGCGGGAGACGGCGAGGAATGCGGCACCATCAGGCATTTCCACGCGATCGACGAGTATTTGGCCCGGCTGCGCGAAGGCCGCGTGCACGCCAAGCTTGGGACAGTCCCCGCCGAAACGGGCCTGGGGAAAGCCCTGTGCGCCGGCACGACGGAACCGATGGCCGGCATTGTCGATCTCCAGCATGAAGAATGGCACACCGGCCCTGCCCGGCCGCTGGAGCATGGTCAGGCGGTTTGCCGCCTGCTCGTAGGACACGCCGAAGCGCGACCGCAGCACGTCTATATCATAACGCACGCGCTGTGCCGCGGCGTGAAAGGCCTCATAGGGCATCATCAGGGCATGGGCCGCGTAGCGCGCCAGCTCGAAGCGCGCGATGCGTTTCGCCTCCGCCGTGGAGAAGGCAAGCAGATCAAGTTCGGCGAAGACTTCGTCCTGAAGCGCCAGCTGCACCGTTTCCATGGCGATCTCGCGCAGCTGGTCGAAAGGCGAGAGGCGCTCCGACAGGAAGAGGCGCATGGAGTGCCGGTCGAAGCGGCGGCGCAGCGTCGGCATGGCATGGACAGGCAGAAGACGCACCACGACGCCGTGCTCCTTGCGCAGCCATCCTTTAAGGGCGACGGTCAGCTCGTCGCCGGGTGCGAGTGCGGCATGGAACCTCTCGGCTGCCTCATCTATCGCGCCAAAATAATTCGGGCGATTTTCCAGCTTGTCGCGCACCTCGTCCATCGGCAGCAGAGTGCCGGCGAGCATGGTGGCGCGCCCCTCGCGGGCGAGCATGTCCGCGAGATCCGTGAGGCGCGCGGCCTGCTCGCGATAGGCGCGGTAGAGCTTGAGGATGCCGCTCGCCACATTCGGCGCCGCGTCCGCGATCTCCAGAAGCTCCTGGTCTCCGGGCAGTTCGCCGGCCAGCAGCGGATCGGCGAAGACCTCGCGCAACTGGCGCGCATTGCCCGCGCTTTCGCCCTGGAGTTCATCGAGATCGACCTTGTAGACGGAGGCAAGACGCAAAAGAAGCTGCACCGTCAGCGGACGCTGGTTGCGCTCGATAAGGTTGAGATAGGACGGCGAGATCGAGAGCCCTTCGGCCATCGCCGTCTGGGTTAGGCCGAGCGTATTGCGGATACGCCGGACCTTGGGGCCTGCAAAGATCTTGTTCTCTGCCATATGTCAAATCCTTTACATGCACACCTACGTATTAGGTTTTACAATCTTTACTTTTTTACAGCGCCCCTTTGTCAAAGACAACACATCATTACTCGATTTTCAGGCTGATTTATCGGATTTTCCTCGCCGGATTGTGCGCTGCGATGTAAATACTGTCACATGAAATCGGGCATCAAGGAGCCGCCGCCCGGTCCTGACAACATCGCATTGGAGGATACTATGACTGATTTTTACAACCTTGTTCCCAGCGCCCCCAAGGGCCGGTTCGATGGCATCGAACGCCCCTATACGGCCGAGACGGCCGAGAAGCTGCGCGGCTCCGTCCAGATCCGCCATACGCTGGCTGAAAACGGTGCGAACCGCTTGTGGAAGCTCATTCACGAGGAAGATTTCGTCAACGCACTTGGTGCGCTCTCGGGCAATCAGGCCATGCAGATGGTCCGCGCCGGGCTGAAAGCGATCTATCTCTCCGGCTGGCAGGTCGCTGCCGACGCCAATACCGCGTCCGCCATGTATCCCGACCAGTCGCTCTACCCGGCCAATGCGGCACCGGAGCTTGCCAAGCGCATCAATCGCACCTTGCAGCGCGCCGACCAGATCGAGACCGCCGAGGGCAATGGCCTTTCGGTCGACACCTGGTTCGCCCCGATCGTTGCCGATGCGGAAGCCGGTTTCGGCGGCCCGCTCAACGCCTTCGAGATCATGAAGGCCTTCATTGAGGCGGGTGCCGCCGGCGTTCACTTTGAGGACCAGCTGGCGTCGGAAAAGAAGTGCGGCCATCTCGGCGGCAAGGTTCTGATCCCGACCGCCGCCCATATCCGCAACCTCGATGCCGCGCGCCTTGCCGCCGACGTCATGGGCGTGCCGACGCTGATCGTCGCCCGCACCGACGCCGAGGCAGCCAAGCTTCTCACCTCCGACATCGACGAGCGCGACCAGCCTTTCGTCGACAAGGACAAGGGGCGTACGGTCGAAGGTTTCTACCAGGTCAAGAACGGCATCGAACCCTGCATCGCGCGCGCCATTTCCTACGCGCCGCACTGCGACCTGATCTGGATGGAGACAGGCAAGCCGGACCTCGACCAGGCCCGCAAGTTCGCCGAAGCCGTGCACAAGGCGCATCCGGGCAAGCTGCTTGCCTACAATTGCTCGCCCTCGTTCAACTGGAAGAAGAACCTGGACGACGCGACGATCGCCAAGTTCCAGCGCGAGCTGGGCGCGATGGGCTACAAGTTCCAGTTCATCACGCTTGCCGGCTTCCACCAGCTGAACTACGGCATGTTCGAACTGGCCCGCGGCTACAAGGAGCGCCAGATGGCGGCCTATTCCGAGCTGCAGGAAGCGGAATTCGCGGCCGAGATCAACGGCTACACCGCAACCAAGCACCAGCGCGAAGTCGGCACCGGCTACTTCGATGCCGTCTCCATGGCCATCACCGGCGGCCAGTCCTCGACCACCGCCATGCATGAATCGACCGAGCACGAGCAATTCCGCCCGGCCGCCGAGTAAGCCAGACCACCACCTTTCAAGAACCCCTGATTACAAGAGGAGAAATGCCATGACAGTCCAGACCCGCGTCAAGGAACGTGCTGAAGAACAGGCGTCCGCCATGACCTCCGATCAGCAGGCCATGATCCGCATGGTCGCCAACGACCTGCACCGCCTCAACCAGTCCGTCATGAAGGCGGTCGAGGCCGGCGTGTCTGTGGAGCTCGTCCGCTCCGCCCGTCACCATGGCGGCGAGGGCAACTGGGGCGACCTGCTGATCCCGGTTATCGTGACGCAGGGTCGCGGCTGACAGGCATAATCCAGTCAAGGAAAATCCCCGGCGTTCCCTGCGCCGGGGATTTTCGTTTCAGGGCGGGATTGGATGAGGGAGGCAAAGGGGTTGGCGTTCCCTTCAGAAACGTGGCCCGGCACGCTCAGGCCGCGCGGGCTGTCCGCCCCCCGGAATCGCGCTCTCCCGCCTCAAAACGAAACTGGCCGATCAGTGCCATCAGCTCGTCCGCCTGACCTGCAAGATGACGGCTTGCGCTCGTCGTCGATTCCACCATGGACGCGTTCTGCTGGGTCATCTGGTCCATCTGGTTGACGGAACCGTTGACCTCCTGCAGTGCTGCGGACTGATCCCGGCTGGCCGTCGCAATCAGCGCGACGTGGTCGCTGATGCCGACGATCTGGCGGCTGATCGCAGCAAGGACCGCGCCTGTTTCCTGCACCAGACTTGCTCCCGTGCTGACTTCCTGCGTCGACTTGTCGATGAGGCCTTTGATTTCCTTGGCCGCCTCTGCCGAGCGCTGCGCCAGTTCTCGCACCTCCTGTGCGACGACCGCAAAGCCCTTGCCGGCTTCACCCGCCCGTGCGGCCTCGATGCCGGCATTGAGGGCAAGCAGGTTCGTCTGGAAGGCGATGTCATCGATCACTTCGATGATCTGCTCGATCTTCCGCGAGGCCTCTTCGATCCGCCCCATCGCTTCGATCGCGCTGGTGACCACGGCACTGGAGCTGTCGGCGCTCGCTTTGGTTTCGGCGACCCGGCTGTTGGCCTCCTGCGCGCGTTCGGCGGAGGAGCGGACGGTGACGGTGATCTCGTCCACGGCCGCAGCAGTCTCCTCAAGCGAGGCAGCCTGGGATTCCGTGCGACGCGACAGGTCGTCGGCAGACCGGCGCATCTCGGCACCGCTGGACTGGATCGCAGTCGCGTTGGCGCGAATGCTGCCGAGTGTGCCTTGCAGGCGCGACAGGGAATCGTTGAAGTCCTGCCGCAGCTGTTCAAGCCGGCCGGCAAACGGCACGTCGATCGTCTCGGAAAGATCGCCCTGCGCGAGACGACCGAGGCCTGCTGCGAGCTGGTTGACGGCGAAATCGATCTGCCGGTCCGTGTCGCGCTTTTCCGTATCCACCTTTTCGCGCTCGGCTGCCGCCTCTTCATTCTGACGCTGGGCGACAGCCTCCATCTCGATCCGGCGCTGCGCATTTTCGCGGAAAACTTCCAGCGCACGCGCAATCTGGCCAAACTCATTGGCCTTGTTCCGGCAGGGAATATCCGTGTCGAGGCGCCCTTGCGCAATCGCGCCGACCGCACCGATCAGCGAGCGCAGCGGGCGCGTCGCCCGGCGCACGGCGACATAGGCGAGACAGCCGAAGAGCAGCATGGAAACGCCGCCCGCGATGATCGCGCGAAGCTGCAGGTCGTGGATCTTCTGGAAATAGACCTCCATCGGAATGCCGATGAAAAGCAATCCGACATTGGCACCGGCTGCATTCTTGACCGGGAAGTACCCGGTCATGAAGTCGCGACCAAAAAGCTGCGCGGGGCCGAAATATGGCGCGCCCTTGGCAAGCGCGGCCTGAGCCGGATGCTCGGCAGCCAGTTTCGTGTCCGTCGCTCGGCTGCCGTCTTCCTTCTTCACGTTTGTCGAGATGCGGACATAGTCCGTTCCCTGCTTGGCAAAAACGGTCGCAACTCCGGCGATGGAACTGGCGGTGCGATCGACGAGATCGTGGTTCGCAAGCTCCGGCATCGCCTCGCTCTTCACGGCCGCAAGCGCGCCGTCCTTCAGCTCCATGGAAGCCCCTTCGACAACGGCATCGTAGAGAACGGCCATGTTGCGGGTGGCGTCATGGGCGTCGTTAGCCGCATCCTGAAGCACATAGTTTCTGAGATTGTAGTGCATGACGCCAACGATGACGGCGGCACTGAGAAAGATGAAGGCGAAGGTCATCGCCGCATACTGATAGGCGATCGAAGATCGGAATACCTTGCTCATTGTCGGGCTCCTGTTGTCCCGAAATGATAAAAATCAAACGTATAAGAAAAACTGAAAATCCGCCGCAACATCCTGCAAATCGGGACGTCTACGCATAAAAAAGGCCTGGAAACCCAGGCCTTTTCTTAGTTAACGGCGGAAGTATCAGGCCGCGCGGTAGGCGTTCTGATCGTGCTCTTCCGCTTCGAGGCGGAATTGCTCGACCAGCATCATCAGCGTGTCGGCTTCACCCGCGAGCTTTCGGCTTGCCGCCGTCGTGACGTCGACCATCGAGGCGTTCTGCTGGGTCATCTGGTCCATCTGGTTGACGGAGCCGTTGACCTCCTGGAGTGCGGCGGCTTGATCGCGGCTTGCCGTCGCCATCATGTCCACATGGTGGCTAACGGTGACGATCTGCTGGCTGATCGCGGCAAGCACGGCGCCGGTCTCCTGCACGAGATGCGAGCCCGCATTCACCTCGCTCGTCGATTTCTCGATGAGCACCTTGATTTCGCGCGCGGCACTCGCCGAACGCTGCGCCAGCTCCCGCACCTCCTGCGCGACAACGGCGAAGCCCTTGCCCGCCTCGCCAGCACGCGCAGCCTCGATACCGGCATTGAGGGCCAGAAGGTTGGTCTGGAACGCGATATCGTCGATGACCTCGATGATCTGCTCGATCTGGCGCGAAGCCCCCTCGATACGTCCCATCGCGTCTATGGCGTTGCTGACGACGCCGGCGGAATTGTCGGCGCTGCGCTTGGTGGCGCCGACGACGAGGTTCGCCTCATGCGCCCGCTCGGCGGAGGACCGCACGGTCGCGGTGATCTGCTCGACGGCGGCCGCGGTCTCTTCCAGCGATGAAGCCTGCGATTCGGTACGCTTGGAAAGCGCATCGGCCGAATGCAGCATGTCGGCGCCGCTGCGCTGGATCGACAGGGCATTGTTGCGGATCTGGCCGAGCGTATCCTGAAGGCGCACGAGCGAGACGTTGAAGTCCTGGCGCAGCTGCTCGAGGCGACCGGAGAACGGCGTCTCGATCTGGCGCGACAGGTCGCCCTGCGCCAGGCGGCCAAGGCCGGCGGCGAGCGCGTTGACCGCGAAGTCGATCTGTTGATCCATGGCCTGCTTATCGGCGTCATTGCGCCGGCGCTCGGCCTCAGCCTCGGCGCGCTGCTGCTCGCTTTCGGCCTCGACACGGATCTTGGACAGGGCGTTTTCCTTGAAGACACCGAGGGCACGGGCCATGTCGCCGATTTCGTCGGCGCGGCTCTGGCCGGATATTCCAGTATCGAGGAAACCGTCGGCCAGTCGGCGCATGGCGCCGGTGATCTGCCCGATCGGCCCCTTCAGCGTCAGCACCAGCGCGATGCCGGCGAGCACGGCGATGGCCGCGCCGACGACGGTCGCCAGAACCGAGACCTGATTGGCCTTCTCGCGCTCCGAGCCGGCGCTGGTCTTCTGCTCCTCGGCAAACTGGCTGAGCAGGTTCCAGATGCTGTCGATGGACTGGCCGGCCACATCGAAATCGGTCGTGCGCTGGGTACTGATCTTGACCAGCGTGGCGCTGTCGGCAGCGATCTTGTCTATGACGGGTGTCACCGCTTCCCCGACAGCGTCGAAGAAGGCCAGGCCGTTGGCGCTGCCGCGCAGGGTGGCGATCTCGCTCGTCACGATGGAGAGCGAGGCCAGAAGTTTGGTGCGGTTTTCCTCGGAGGTGTCGCCGAGGAAACGGGCGGCGATGATTTCGACGTCATAGATCGAGTTGACCAGCTTGCGCGTGGCGGACAGCACCGCTTCCGACTTGATGATCGGCTCGTCGAGCTCGCCGAAAATGCGGGTCGCTTCGCGCATCTTCTCAACCGCGCCGCCCTGAAGCTGGATGGCGATCTGGCGGAAGCGGTTGATGCGGCGCCCGATCTCGGGAATCGTGACATCGGCCGGATCGCTCGAGGTCAGGTAGCCGCCCAGTTCGTCGATTGTCGTGCGGATGGTTGTGGACACGACTTTCTGATTCTTCGGTAGGATGGCCGCAATCGAGCGTTCGGTCTTGGAAATGAGCGGGTAACGCTCCTTGACTATCTTCAGCTTGTCATCCGGCGTTGCGGCCTTGGTGACATCGCTGAGGAAATCGGCAAAGAACCGGCTTGCATTCGTCAGGCGGTCCGCCTCGCGCAGCATGCTCTTTGCGCTATTCTCGTCCTGACGGACAGACCGCTGCAGCTTGGTCGCCTCCTCGAGAATCTTGATCTGTTCGGCGGCAAGGTAATTGAGGCTCTTGCCCATTGCATCATGCAGACGGGTCTCGCGGGTATAGAGAAGCCACAGACCCTCCATGCGCGCCTCGATGTCCTTGGTCTGCTTCTGGGCGTCGAGCAGTTTGGAGGCATCGACATCGGGTGTCAGGCCGTCCATGGTCTGGCGCAGCAGCGTAACCTGCGCCTTCAGGCGCTGGTTGACCTCATCACGGGTCTCCTTGCTGGTATCCTGCAGGAAGCGGTTCATGCTGGCATAGACGTCCTTGAAGCCGCTGAGCGACTGGAGGACGCTGTTGGAAATCTCCATGCGGCCCTGAAGCAGGCCGGTGGCATAAAGGCCGGTGAAGCCGACGGCGCAAATGCTCAGTACGAACGGCAGGATAAAGACCAGAACCTTGGTCTGGATTTTGAAACGGGCAAGAATGCGATCAATAAACATGGCGGAACATCCATTGTCGGCGTGCTCCACCCCTGCTCGCTTTCAGAGCCTCCCCAGGATTCGGACGCCGGATTACCGACTTCATGCGGCTGCAATGCCGCGTATCCGGGGGAGCATTCATTGCCAGCCGCATACATCCATCATGGGACGCGGCTTCCGGAACCCTATCCAGAGATCATCGACGGCAATCTTTAAAATTCCCTGACTTTTTAAACCGATTTATCCCGGCTTGAACGTCAAAGGGCGATGAGCGCGAGTGCCGCGACCAGAAGGGCAGCGAGCGCGCAATTGACGCCGATCGCCAGAAGACGGCGGCGGATTTCTTCCGTTGCGGCAATGGCGATGGCGCGGGCGGGGCGGCGTCTGGCAGGCATGCGGCGATACTCCGTTACTTGGAAACAACAGGCAACGCGGATGATCCGGTCTGCCGGCCCACATCATGTTGTCTCCCATCCCGAAAGGCGGGAAACGCCGACATTTCGAGAGCATCCGCCCCGAGGTCTTAACGGACAGTAAAGAGCGGCACGGAATTACGCTTCCTGACCCGCGGCATGGCCGGAAGCCCAGGCCCATTGGAAATTGTAGCCGCCGAGCCAGCCGGTAACATCCACCGCTTCGCCGATGAAATAGAGCCCCGGCACCGCCTTGGCCACCATGCTGCGGGAATCGAGCGCGGCCGTGTCGATGCCGCCGAGCGTGACCTCCGCCGTGCGATAGCCTTCCGAGGCCGGCGGCCGGAACCGCCAGTCGCGCAGCTTTTGCACCAGCGCATCGGTCCGCTTTCCGGAAAGTTCGGCGAGCGGACCATCGATGCCAAGATCGGTTACGATCAGTTGCGCGAGCTTCTTCGGAATATGCTCGGCAAGGACCGTCTGCACCGCCTGCCGGCCGTTCTGCTTGCGGGCAGAGACGATGATCGCGGCAAAGTCGAGATCGGGGCGAATATGCAGGCCGATCTCCTCACCCTCACGCCAATAGGAGGAGATTTGCAGGATGGCCGGGCCGCTCAGCCCGCGATGGGTGAAGAGTGCAGCCTCGCGAAACTCGGTCTTGCCATGGCGTGCCGCCACGTCGACCGCGACGCCGGGCAAGCCCTCATGCGCGGCAAGTGTGGCGGGATCGAGCATCAGCGGCACAAGGCCGGCACGGGTTTCGGTGACGGGCAGCCCGAACTGCTCGGCGACACGATAGGCAAATCCCGTGGCGCCCATTTTCGGAATGGATTTTCCGCCCGTGGCAACAACAAGAGAGGCCGCTTCGACAGCACCTTGCTCCGTCGATACGCGGAAAGACGTCCCGTCATGCGCGATGTCGCCGATCGGCACGGAAAGCCTGAGTTCGACGCCTGCAGCCTTCATCTCGGTCAGCAGCATGGCGATGATGTCCTTTGCCGAATTGTCGCAGAAGAGCTGACCGAGCGTCTTCTCATGCCAGGCGATGCGGTGCCGCTCGACGAGATCGAGGAAATCGCGCGGCGTATAGCGGGCGAGCGCCGACTTGGGAAAATGCGGGTTGGCCGACAGGAAATTCTTCGGGCCGGCATGGATGTTGGTGAAGTTGCAGCGACCGCCACCGGAAATCCGGATCTTCTCGCCCGGCGCCTTCGCATGGTCGAGAACGAGCACACGGCGCCCGCGCCTGCCCGCCTCGATGGCGCACATCATGCCTGCCGCGCCGGCCCCGATAATGACGACGTCCCGCCGCTCTGCCACGTTGAAATCCTCTTTTCCCCTCTCATTCGGCCATAGCCGAAGAATGTCAATCCGGGGAGGAAAATGGGAAATAGGATGGGAATCGTCCTTTCCACCCACAGGGGGGAGCTAGCCAAGCATCAATCTGTGTCTATGATGACGCATCATCAACCAACCCCGGTGTCTCATGCCGTCCAGGAAGAAAGTCGTTACGCCCACCATAGAGAAAGCAGCACGCTCCACGAAAATCCCTCCCGCCATCAGCGTGCCCCGCGGAGTAAAGACCTGGAAGGACGCCGCAGACTGGCTTCGTGCCCGCGGCATTGAAGACATCGAATGCATCACGCCGGATCTCGCGGGCGTACCGCGCGGCAAGATGATGCCATCGTCGAAATTCACCTCGAACACGTCGCTGGCGCTGCCGTCGGCGCTGTATCGCCACACGATCTCCGGCGACTATCCCGAGGAAACCGGCAATTTCCGTTATGAGCCGCGCGACAGCGACCTCAAGCTGGTGCCGGATCTTTCCACCCTTTCCGTGGTGCCTTGGGAAAGCGATCCGACCGCGCAGGTGATCTGCGACATCGTCGGATCGACGGGCGAGAACGTGCCCTATACGCCGCGCAACGTTTTGAAGAACGTCGTGCAGATGTACCGCGAGCGCGGCTGGAAGCCGGTCGTCGCGCCCGAGATCGAGTTCTATCTCGTTGCCGTCAACGATGACCCGGATTATCCGTTGCATCCGCCGAAGGGCCGCTCCGGCCGCGCCATCCAGGGCGGACAGGGCTATTCCATTGCCGGCATCAACGAATTCGACGAACTGATCGACGACATCTATCACTTCTCGGAAAAGCAAGGCCTCGAGATCGACACGCTGATCCACGAGGAAGGCCCCGCGCAGCTTGAAATCAACCTGCGCCACGGCGACCCCATCGAACTGGCCGACCAGGTTTTCCTGTTCAAGCGCACGATCCGCGAGGCGGCGCTGAAGCACGGCATCTACGCCACCTTCATGGCCAAGCCCATGCAGGGTCAGGCCGGGTCGGCCATGCACATCCACCAGTCGGTGGTGGAGCTCGACACGGGCAGGAACGTCTTCTCCAATACGGATGGATCGCCCTCGAAGGAGTTCTTCCATTTCATTGGCGGCATGCAGGCCTATGTGCCGAAGACGCTTGTCATGATGGCGCCCTATGTGAATTCCTATCGCCGGCTGACGCCCGACATGTCTGCACCGGTCAACAATGCCTGGGGGTACGACAACCGCACCACGGCCTTCCGCGTGCCGGTTTCGGACGCGGCCGCCCGCCGTATCGAAAACCGCCTGCCGGGATCGGATGCCAATCCGTATCTCGCGCTCGCGGCATCGCTCGGCTGCGGCCTGCTCGGCATCATGAACGAGATCGAACCGAGTCCTCCCACGGAGGATACCGCCAACGAGGGTACGATCGATCTGCCGCGCGGCCTGCTTGAGGCCGTGTCGCTGCTCGAATCCGATCCCGCACTGGCGGATGTTCTCAGCGCGGAGTTCATCGGGCTCTATGCCGGCGTCAAGCGCGGCGAGTTCGAGACCTTCATGCAGGTGATCAGCCCCTGGGAACGCGAGTTCCTGCTGCTCAACGTCTGAGCGGCCGGCGGTCCGGGCCGCCTGTAACCTTCCGAGAAGCGGCCGGCGCCCCGGTGCGCCGCCGCAGCCTCTTGCCCTATGAGTGTGCGTTATGCCCTGGCAAAGCCCGATTTCACCCGGCGTCTCCTGGTATGAAGCAAGCGTTGGAGACCGCCCCGAATATGAGCCCCTCGACGGCTCGGTGGAGACAGATGTCGCCATTGTCGGCGGCGGCTTCACCGGCCTTCAGGCCGCCTATAACCTCGCCCTAAAGGGCGTGCGCGTGACGCTCATCGAGGCGCACCGCTTCGGCGACGGTGCGTCCGGCCGCAACGGCGGCCAGCTCGGCACCGGCCAGCGTGCCGAGGCGGAGGAACTGGAAGCCGAACTCGGCTACGAGCGCGCCAGAGCCCTGTTCGATCTTGCGGAAAACGCCAAGAAGCACATCCACGATTTCGCCGCTGCCCGGAATCTCGACATTGAGTACATGCCCGGCCAGCTCAATGTGAGCCACAAGGCAAGCTACGAAAAGGACTTCCGCGATCATATCGAGATCGCTGCGACCCGCTTCGGCTATCCGCACATGCACTTCATGGACCACGCCGAAACCGAGGAGCGCGTGGGCTCGAAGCGCTTCTTCTTCGGCATCCGCGACACCGGCACCGGCCATATTCATCCCATGAAGCTCATCGTCGGCATCGCACGGGCGGCGCATGAGGCGGGTGCCAATCTTCATGAAAGGACCCCTGCCCTCAAGATCGAGCGGGCCGGAGGAAAAGCGGTGATCACGACGGCGCGCGGCACCATCCGGGCCGACAGGGCCCTGATCGCCTGCAATGCCTATATCGGCAATCTGGAGCCGAAGACGGCGGCGCATGTCATGCCGATCCGCTCCTTCATCGGCGCGACCGTGCCGCTCGGGAAGTTCCCGTCGATCATTCCGGGCGGGGAATCCATCGCCGACACGCGCTTCGTCGTCCGTTACTTCCGCAAGACGCGCGACGGTCGCCTGTTGTTCGGCGGACGCGAGGCCTATACCTCCGACAACCCGGACGACATGACACCGCCCATCCGCCGGCAGATCGAGGAGGTCTATCCCGAACTCGAGGGCATAGAGCTTACCCATGCCTGGGGCGGATCCGTCGGCATCACCATGCCGCGCAAACCCTATGTGCGCGATGTCATGCCCGGCATCACCACGATCGGCGGCTATTCGGGCCATGGCGTCATGCTGTCAAACTACTGTGGCAAGCTCTACGCGGAGGACGTGACCGGCGGCAGCGCGGAGCTCGACCAGTTGAAGGCCCTGAAAATCCCGGCCTTTCCCGGAGGCTCGCGGTTCCGCTCGCCGCTTCTGTTCCTCGCCATGACGTGGTACGCGCTACGCGACAAGCTCTGATCGAGTCGAAGCGTCGATTTTGTTGCGTGGTACGCTGGCGTTTTTAAATCGATTAGATTATAACACCCGCCAATAGAACAGATCGAGATATCCGATGAGCAGCCAGATCATTCCCGTTGAGCCCTTTGACTATGTCGTCTTCGGCGGAACCGGCGATCTTGCGGAACGCAAGCTCCTTCCGGCCCTCTATCACCGGCAGCTCGCCGGCCAGCTTTCCGACCCGACACGCATCATCGGCGCGTCGCGGACGGCCTTCACGGATGCGGAATACCGCAAGTTCGCCGTGGATGCGCTGAAGGAGCACCTGAAGCCCGGCGAATTCGAGGACGAGCAGGTCAAGATCTTCTGCGATCGCCTGTTCTACGTGTCGGTCGACGCCAAGTCCGATGCAGGTTGGGACAAGCTGAAGGAGCTGCTCGACGAGGGCAAGGAGCGTGTGCGCGCTTTCTACCTGGCCGTCGCTCCGGGGATCTTCGGCGACATCTCCGAGAAGATCCGCGATCACAAGCTCATCACCAAGCAGACGCGGATCGTCGTCGAGAAGCCGATCGGCCGTGACCTCGCGTCGGCGGACGAGCTGAACAACACAATCGGCAAGGTATTCCGCGAAGAGCAGATCTTCCGCATCGACCACTATCTTGGCAAGGAGACGGTGCAGAACCTGATGGCGCTGCGCTTCGCCAACGCGCTCTACGAGCCGCTGTGGAACTCCGCGCATATCGACCATGTGCAGATCACCGTTGCCGAGTCCGTCGGGCTGGAAAGCCGCGCCGGCTACTATGACAAGGCTGGTGCGCTACGCGATATGGTGCAGAACCATATCCTTCAGCTGCTCTGCCTCGTGGCCATGGAAGTTCCTTCCTCCATGGATGCGGAAGCCGTGCGCGACGAGAAGCTCAAGGTTCTGCGAGCCCTCAAGCCCATCGATCAGTACAATGTCGAACGCCTCACGGTGCGTGGCCAGTACCGCGCCGGCGCGTCCGCCGGCGGCCCGGTCAAGGGCTATCTCGAGGAACTCGACGGCGGCGTTTCCAACACGGAAACCTTCGTCGCCATCAAGGCCGAGATCGGCAACTGGCGCTGGGCGGGCGTTCCCTTCTATATCCGCACGGGCAAGCGTCTTGCCGCGCGCATGTCCGAGATCGTCATCACCTTCAAGCCGATTCCGCATTCGATCTTCGACCCCTCGGCCGGCCGTATCGAAGCGAACCAGCTCATCATCCGTCTGCAGCCCGACGAAGGCGTCAAGCAGTCACTGATGATCAAGGATCCGGGCCCGGGCGGCATGCGCCTGCGCAACGTCTCGCTCGACATGAGCTTCGCGCAGGCCTTCGACGCCCGTAATGCCGACGCCTATGAGCGCCTGCTGCTCGACGTGATCAGGAACAACCAGACGCTCTTCATGCGCCGCGACGAAGTCGAGGCCGCATGGCGCTGGGTCGATCCGATCCTCAAGGCCTGGGAAGCGACCGGCCAGCAGGTTCAGGGCTACACGGCCGGCACCTGGGGACCCAGCCAGGCCATCGCCCTCATCGAGCGCGACGGCCGCACCTGGCATGAAACGTAAGGAAGGCCGATGAGCGCGAGACTGCATGAATTCAAGGACGGTGCGGCGCTGGCCGAAGGTCTGGCGGATCGCGTATCTGCAGCCCTTGCCGATGCCGTGGCCGCCCGTGGAAAGGCCACCATCGCGGTATCGGGCGGCTCCACGCCGAAAGCCTTCTTCAAATCGCTTTCGACGCGGGGCATCGATTGGGCGAAGGTGACGATCACGCTTGTCGACGAGCGGTTCGTACCGGCCGACAATCCGCGCTCAAACCATCTGCTCGTCGCCGAGAACCTGCTTCAGGGCAAGGCACAAGCAGCGAATTTCCTGCCGCTGTACCGTGCGGCCGAAAGCGCCGACGAGGCCGCCAAAATCGTCTCGCGAGACGCCGAAGCGCTTGGCGTGCCGTTCGATGTTGTCATTCTCGGCATGGGAACGGATGGTCATACCGCGTCGTTCTTCCCCGGCGGCAACAATCTCGCCAACGCAATCTCGGCCGAAACGCCACGCGGCGTCATCACGATGGAAGCGGAAGGTGCCGGCGAAACCCGCCTCACCTTCACCTTCGCCAGCCTTCAGGATGCCCGTCTTCTGGTGCTTCATATCGAGGGCCAGGGCAAGAAGGACGTCCTTGCCGCCGCCGAAAGTGACGGGCCGGAAACCGACATGCCGATCCGCGCCGTTCTACGGCGCGCGGCAACGCCGGTCGATATCTACTGGGCGCCCTAGAGCATTGCCCCACGCCGGAGATTTCTTCGGCTTTCAATGCTCTGGAGCGCACTCAGCCGGCTGAAGCCGAACATGCCCGGCGCATGGCGCCATTGAACCGCGGATCGTGGCAGCTTTCGCGCTCGCCCAGCCGTGTAAAAATGCAATCGAGGAAGTCAGGATAATCCCATGTCCGCCGACAAGCGCATTGAAGCCATCACCGCCCGTATCGTCGAACGCTCCAAGCCGCACCGCGAACCTTATCTTGGCCGCGTGCGTGCTGCAGCTGCCAGCGGCGTGCACCGCTCGGCGCTCTCCTGCGGCAACCTTGCGCACGGCTTCGCCGTCTGTTCCCCCGCCGAGAAGGACGCGCTCGCAGGCGACCGCGTTCCCAACCTCGGCATCATCACCTCCTACAACGACATGCTCTCGGCGCACCAGCCGTTCGAGACCTACCCGGCACTGATCCGCGAGGCTGCTCGGGAAGCGGGCGGCGTGGCGCAGGTGGCCGGCGGCGTGCCGGCCATGTGCGACGGTGTCACCCAGGGCCAGCCGGGCATGGAACTCTCGCTGTTCTCGCGCGATCTCATCGCGATGGCGGCGGGCGTGGGCCTGTCGCACAACATGTTCGATTCGGTCGTCTATCTCGGCGTGTGCGACAAGATCGTGCCGGGTCTCACCATTGCCGCGCTGACCTTCGGCCACCTGCCCGCGGTCTTTATTCCCGCCGGGCCCATGACCTCCGGCCTGCCGAACGACGAGAAGGCGCGGGTGCGCCAGCTCTTTGCCGAGGGCAAGGCCGGCCGCGCGGAACTGCTGGAGGCCGAATCCAAATCCTATCACGGTCCCGGCACCTGCACCTTCTACGGCACGGCAAACTCCAACCAGATGCTGATGGAGATCATGGGCTTCCACATGCCGGGCGCCTCCTTTATCAACCCGGGCACGCCGCTGCGCGACGCCCTGACCAAGGAAGCCGCCAAGCGGGCGCTGGCGATTACCGCGCAGGGCAACGAATTCACGCCGGCAGGCGAGATGATCGACGAGCGCTCCATCGTCAACGGCGTTGTCGGGCTGCATGCCACGGGCGGTTCGACCAACCATACGCTGCACCTCCTCGCCATGGCGCGCGCCGCCGGCATCCTCTTGACCTGGGAAGATATTTCAGAGCTGTCGGATGTCGTTCCGCTGCTCGCCCGCGTCTATCCGAACGGCCTTGCGGACGTGAACCATTTCCACGCAGCCGGCGGCATGGGCTTCCTGATCCAGGAACTCCTGAAGCACGGCCTGCTGCATGACGATGTGCGCACCGTCTACGGTCAGGGCCTCAACGCCTATACGGTCGATGCCCGGCTCGGCGCCAACGGCACCGTCCTGCGCGAGCCCTCGCCGAAGGTCAGCCACGACCCGAAGGTGCTTGCCAGTATCGAGACACCCTTCCAGCCGACCGGCGGCCTGAAGATGCTCACCGGCAATATCGGCAATGCCGTCATCAAGATCTCCGCTGTAAAGCCAGAGCGTCACGTCATCGAGGCGCCGGCCAAGGTCTTCCACGACCAGCTGGACCTGAACGCAGCCTTCAAGGCCGGCGAACTCACGGGCGATTTCATCGCCGTCGTGCGCTTTCAGGGCCCGAAGGCAAACGGCATGCCGGAACTTCACAAGCTGACGACGGTGCTCGGCATCCTGCAGGACCGTGGCCAGCGCGTCGCACTGCTCACCGACGGACGCATGTCCGGCGCATCCGGCAAGGTCCCGGCCGCCATCCATGTGACCCCTGAGGCCGTGGACAACGGCGCGATCGGCCGCATCCGCGATGGCGACCTCATCCGTCTCGATGCCGCACACGGCACGATCGAGGTTCTCGTGGATGCCGCCGAATTCGCCGCCCGCCCGCAGGCGGCGGCCGATCTTTCCGGCAACGAATTCGGCATGGGTCGCGAACTCTTCGCTCCGTTCCGCGCGATTGCCGGCCCGGCGGACCATGGAGCGAGTGTGCTGTTCGCGTAAGGCGAGGAAGCGGCCCCTCATCCTGCTGCCCGATGAGGGGCGAACGCCCATAAAGTCAGCCGTAGATATCCAGCGTCCGGTTCTGGTGGTTGCGGTGCGTGGAATAGACGAAGATGCGCTGCAGGTCCTTTTCGGAGAGCAGTCGCAGGAAGCGGGCTTCCACGATGTCGTTAGGGTATACGCGCTGCGTCAGGCAGCCGATCATCGGGATGCGGGCGCTGACGATATCAAGGTAGAAATTGCGCGGGAGCTGGAACTTCGTCGTCATCGTGATCACGGCGCCGCTGCGCGACAGCTTGATGATCACACCACGGCGGGAGACGAGGTTGACGAGGCCGCCGGTCTCCGTGAATTCGATGCGGGCCTCGTTGCAGGTGTCCTCCATCGGGAACGTTTTTTCCCGATCATACATGAAGGACTCTTCCTTGTTCAGGTAGCTTCCCCGCGATACGTCACCGTAAAATCCCATCAGACTGCTAGCCCCGGCCCTGCATTACTGGGAAATGCTACGATCGCAAGGCTTAACATCGTATTGAACGGCAGGCCTAAATCCTGCCATTCCACACGGTGTCCGACGCCTTTTTTCAGCAGACGCCGTCTCTCAAAGAGACCTGTAGCTCTGCCCCGCGGCATTGAAGAGATGCAGCTTCGTCCTGTCTGCCGTGAAGCGGATCGTATCGCCGCGCTTGACGTCGAGGATGCCGGGGATCTTGGCGATGATCGGCTCGCCCTGCACCAGGCCCTCGATATAGAGCAGCGTGACTTCGCCGAGCGCTTCGACGATCGACACCGTGCCGGCGAAAAGGAAATCGTCGCCGGTCGAGATCTGAAGGTCTTCCGGGCGCACGCCGAAGCTCGCGGACGTCCCCACCTCGGATGCTGCCGTCGCGATATCGACGGTGACGGTACGCCCGCCGGTCAGCTCCAGCGCGGTGGCCGCGCCGGCAGAGGTGATCTTCGCAGGAATGACATTCATGGCAGGCGAGCCGATGAAACGGGCGACGAAGAGATTGGCGGGGCGCTCGTATAGTTCGAGCGGCGGCCCGACCTGCTCGATACGCCCGGCGGACAGTACGACGATGCGGTCGGCGAGCGTCATGGCCTCCACCTGATCGTGCGTCACATAGATCATGGTCGTATCGGCCATCTGCTCGTTGAGCTTGGCGATCTCGATGCGGGTCGCGACACGCAGCGCCGCATCGAGGTTGGACAGCGGCTCGTCGAAGAGGAAGACTTTCGGGTTGCGGCATATGGCGCGACCGATGGCCACGCGCTGGCGCTGGCCGCCCGAAAGCGCCTTGGGCAGGCGGTCGAGATAGGTGGTGAGCTGGAGGATATCTGCAGCCTCACGCACGCGGCGATCGATCTCCTCCTTGCTTTCGCCTGCGATCCGCATGCCGAAGGCCATGTTGTCGTAAACGGTCATATGGGGGTAGAGCGCGTAGGACTGGAACACCATGGCGATGCCGCGCTTCGACGGCGGAACATCGTTGACGCGCTCGCCGTCGATCATCATGTCCCCGCCGGTGATTTCCTCCAGACCGGCGATCATGCGCAGCAGGGTCGACTTTCCGCAGCCGGACGGGCCGACGAAAACGATGAACTCGCCCTGCTTGATGTCGAGATCGATGCCATGGATCACGTCCACGGCACCATAGGATTTGCGGATATCCTTGAGCACCAGCCCTGTCATGTCTCTACCTCCCCTGGTTTTCTGACCGGTTACACAAAGCGGGCAAAGAACCCGCTCCAGGCCGGAAGTTCGATATAGTCGTCATGCATGAGGCTGGCGAAGCCATGCCCCTCCAGCGCCTCGAGCGTGCCGGCGGGAATATCCGCCATGCGCGCGACCGGGCTCATGTTGAAAGTGCAGAAAATCTTCTCATTGCCGTGCGAGCGCACGAAAGAGAGGATCGCCCCTTCCGCCACCTGAAACTCGATCTCGCCCTTGACGAGCGGCACGTGCTCCTTGCGGAAAGTCAGGAAGCGGCGGTAATGCGCAAGCACCGAGGCATCGTCGCCCGCCTGCAGGTTGACCGCACGCTCCAGATGCGCTGGCGGCACGGGCAGCCATGGCTTGCCGGCGCTGAAGCCGCCCGTCGGGTCATTGCTCTCCCAGACCATCGGCGTCCGGCAACCGTCGCGCCCCTTGAAGTCGGGCCAGAACTGGATGCCGTAGGGATCCTGAAGATCCTCGTAGGCGATCTCCGCTTCCGGCAGCGCCAGTTCCTCGCCCTGATAGATGCAGACGGAGCCACGCAGCGAAAGCAGCAGGCTCGACAGCAGCTTGGCATGCGCCTCATGGTCGTTCACGCCCGCGCCCCAGCGGCTGACGTGGCGCACGACGTCGTGATTGGAGAAGGCCCAGCAGACCCATCCTTCGGGGGCCGCCTTTTCCAGCGCATGCTGCGTGTCGGCCACGAAGGCCGGGGTCAGCGGCTCCGGCGCCAGAAACTCGAAGGCGTAGCACATGTGCATCTTGTCGCCGCCCGACGTATATTCACCGGCGATCTCCAGACCGCGCTGGCTGTCGCCCACCTCGCCGACGGCGGCAATCGCGGGGAATTCCTCCATCAGCGCGCGGAAGCGCTTGAGGAATTCCAGGTTCTCCGGCTGGTTCTTGTCGTAGATGTGTTCCTGGTAATTGTAGGGGTTCACGGCCGGCGCGGTCTGCGCATTGCGCCGCTCGGGCGCGAGCGCCGGGTTATCGCGCAGTTCCTTGTCGTGGAAGTAGAAGTTGATCGTGTCGAGACGGAAACCATCGACACCGCGTTGCAGCCAGAAGCGGGCGACCGAAAGCAGCGCGTCCTGAACCTCGGGATTGTGCAGGTTCAGGTCCGGCTGCGAGGTCAGGAAGTTGTGCATGTAATATTGCAGGCGCGTGGGGTCCCACTGCCAGGCTGAACCGCCGAAGATCGACAGCCAGTTGTTCGGCGGCGTGCCGTCAGGCCGGGAGTCCGCCCAGACATACCAGTCCGCCTTGGGGTTCGTGCGCCGCGAGCGGCTTTCGACGAACCACGGATGCCTGTCGGAAGTGTGCGACAGCACGAGGTCGATCATGACGCGGATATCGAGACGATGCGCTTCTTCGATCAGCGCATCGAAATCCGAGAGTACGCCGAAGATGGGATCCACATCCTGGTAATCGGAAACGTCGTAACCGAAATCGCGCATGGGCGAAGTGAAGAACGGCGATATCCAGATCGCATCGACGCCAAGCGATGCGACATGGGAAAGCCGCTCGGTGATGCCCCGAAGATCGCCGATCCCGTCACCATTGGTATCCTGAAAGGAACGCGGATAGATCTGGTAGATCACCGCACCGCGCCACCAGTCCTTGTCCGGCTGGAGAAGCGTTGAACCCGACGTCGTCATTCTCATATGTCCTGTCTGGGCGCGCCGGCCTGACGCTGTGACAGCGCCCGGCCGGTTCGCATATTGCTGGAAATGGTTGTCAGCCCCCCTTCACCGATCCCGCCAGCAGGCCGCGCACGAGGTAGCGCTGCAAGCTGAAGAACACGATGAGAGGAACGATGATGGTGATGAAGGCCGAGGCCGTGAGGATTTCCCAATTACCGCCGCGCGAGCCGAGCAGATTCACCAGTCGGCCGGTCAGCACCAGCTCGTTGTTGCCGGTACCGAGGAAGACCATGGCGACCAGCAGGTCGTTCCAGGTCCACAGGAACTGGAAGATGGCGAAAGAGGCGAGTGCCGGGAAGGACAGCGGCAGGATGATCTTCACGAAGATGTCGAAGTCGCTGGCCCCGTCAACTCGGGCCGACTCCATGATCTCGCGCGGCAGGCCGGCCATGTAGTTGCGCAGCAGATAGACCGCGAGCGGCAGGCCGAAGCCCATATGGGCGAGCCATATGCCGACATAGGTCTTTGCAGGCACCCCGAGGAAGGCGCCGACGCCATTGTAGAGCTTCAGTAGCGGGATCAGCGACATCTGTAAGGGCACAACGAGCAGGCCGACGATGACGGCGATGAGGATCGCGCGCCCCGGGAAGGGCATCCAGGCCAGTGCATAGGCACAGAAGGCCGCGACGAGGATCGGGATGATCGTTGCCGGGATCGCCACCGTCAGCGAATTGATGAAGGAGGCGCCGATGCCTTCGGCATTGAGCACTTCGCGATAGTTGTCGAGGGTGAAGCGCGGCGGCACCGCGGCCGTAAAGAAGATGCGCTGGCCGCGGGTGCCTTCCATCCGCGTGGGCGAAACGATCTCGTAGCTGCCGTCCTCATTCACGGTCAGGGTCTGGCCATCGCCGATATCGGCGGATGTGCCGGCCTCGAACGCCGCTGGCTGCATGGGCCGGACGCCGAAGGCGGACACCTTGCTCGTTCCCCCTTCGATGAGATTGCCCGTGATCACGAACTTGCCATCCTTCTCGACCTGCGCTTCGGGCGAGGCCGCGCGGCCGGTCAGGTTCTGCGAGGAGGTGGAAAGCGCCGTCCACCAGCCGGAGACGGCAAGCTGGTCCTTGTCCCGCAAGGACGAGATCAGCAGGCCCGCGGTCGGCAGCGTCCAGAGCGCGACGAGCAGCAGAACGGAAAGGTGAACGACGATGATGAGGGGCGAACGGGACGTGGCAATCATCTCAGCGCTCCATTTCCTTGGTGGCGTTGCGGATGTTCCAGATCATGATCGGGATGACGAGGACCATGATCACGACGGCGATGGACGCACCGCGGCCGAAATCGCCACCGCCGCGGAACATCCAGTCGAACATCAGGTTCGCGAGAACCTGCGTCTGCCACTGGCCGTTTGTCATCGCCAGCACGATATCGAAGACCTTCAGGACGAGGATGGTGATCGTCGTCCAGACGACCGCGATCGTGCCCCAGATCTGCGGAACCATGATCTTGAAGAAGATCTGGAAACCGTTCGCGCCGTCGATGACGGCAGCTTCGATCGTTTCCTCCGGGATGCCGCGCAGCGCCGCCGAGAGAATGACCATGGCAAAGCCGGTCTGGATCCAGATCAGGATCACCATCAGGAAGAAGTTGTTCCAGAAGGGGATGGTCATCCACGCCTCGGGCTGGCCGCCCATGGCGACGACGATGGCGTTGAGGATGCCGATCTGCTCGGACCCTTCCGAGCGATAGTCGTAGACGAATTTCCAGATGACGGCAGCGCCGACGAAGGAGATCGCCATCGGCATGAAGATCAGAGTCTTTGCGATATTACCCCACCAGATGCGGTCGGTCAGCGCGGCAATCACCAGGCCGAAGAAGGTGGAGAGCGCCGGCACGACGAGCAGCCACAGGAAATTGTTGAAGATCGACTGGCGGAACTCGCCGTCACCCAGCATCCAGCGGAAATTGCTGAGACCGACGAACTGCTGGCCGGAACGGTCGTGGAGGGAGAGGCGTACCGATTCGAAGACGGGATAGACCAGATATATGCCGAGCGCGAAGAGCGCGGGCGCCATGAAAAGCCATGGCCGGATGGCATTGGTGATCCGGAGGTTCTTGGAGGCCTGCGGGCCCGTCAGCCCCTTGGAGGGGAAGATCTTGTCGAGAAGCCAGTTCGTTCCGAAAAAATAGACGACGCAGGCCAAAACGCCCGCCACCATCGTGAGAATGGCGAATAACAACTGCTGCATGGCAACCCCTCCCCAGGAACCTTCCCCAGACGTTCACTTCGGTCCCCACGGGCGCTTTCGCGAAGCACCCGCAGGTCCGGCTGCACTTTCCATGCTTTTGAAAACCGGCCGGCGGATGCCGACCGGTTCACCGGGATTTACTTGATAGCGTCCCAGGCCTTCTGGATGCCTTCGGCAACGTCGGGGGCCGACTTGCCGCCAACGAAATCGACCATGCCGGTCCAGAACGCGCCGGCACCGATCTTGCCTGGCATCAGGTCCGATCCGTCGAAACGGAAGGTCGTCGAATCCAGCAGGATTTCACCCTGCTTCTTCATGGGGCCATTGGCATAGGCTTCCTTGTTGGCGCCTTTGAACGGCGTCAGGAAGCTCGACTGCGCCATCCAGACCTCATGCGCGATAGGCGTCTTGAGGAATTCGATGAAGGCGCGCGAGGCCGGGGTGTCCTTGGTGATCATGGCCAGCGTGCCGGCGCCGAGCACGGGATTGCCGAGTTCCGGCTTGCTGGCATAGGGCGGCATGTAGAAGAAATCCGCATCCTCACCGACGACTGTCCCTTCCGGGAAGAAGGACGGAATGAACGACGCCTGGTGGTGCAGGTAGCACTTGGGCGGCGAGGCGAAGAGGCCTTTCGGGCTGTCGCGGAAGTCGGTGGAGGCGACGGCAGCGGCACCGCCATCGACGAACTTGTCGTTCTTGGCGAACCAGCCGAATTCATCGATCGCGCCGACGACCGCGGCGTCGTTGAACGGGATCTCGTTCTTCACCCACTTGTCGTAGGTTTCCGGGCTCTGCGTGCGCAGCATCAGGTCCTCGACCCAGTCGGTCGCCGGCCAGCCGGTGGCGCCGCCCGAACCCAGACCGATGCACCACGGCGTACCGCCGTCAGCGACGATCTTCTCCGTCAGCGCCTTCAGGTCTTCCATGGTCTTGGGCACTTCGTAGTCGGCATCCTCGAAATTCTCGGGCACGTACCAGACGAGCGACTTCACGTCGATCTTGTAGGGGAAGGCATAAAGCGCGGCACTGCCGTCCTTGCCCTTGTAGGTCGAAAGATCGACCCAGGACTGGCCGGCGGCATAATTGTCGAGAAGCCATTTCTGCGTTTCGTCGCCGAGCGGCGTCAGATAGCCCTTGGAGGCAAGGTCGGCGATCAGACCCGGCTGCGGGAGGATCGCAACGTCAGGCGGGCTGCCGGCCTGCGTATCGATGACGATCTGCTGCTCGTAGTTCTCGGACGAGGAATACTTGACCTCGACGCCCGTCGCCTCGCTGAAATAGGCGTAGACGGCCTTGAACAGGGTTTCGTCCTCACCGCGCCACGGGCCGAAGATCGTGAGCGTCTGCCCTTTGAGGTCGTGGCCCTTCTTGAAGTCCTCAAAGCTCTGCCAGTTGAACTTGGCGTCCTCGCCGGGCTTGAACTTCAAATCGGCCGCGACGGCGCTGCCTGCCAGCACGAGAGCGAGTGCAGCCGTCATCAACAATGTCTTTTTCACCTGATTTGCCTCCCAAAACAGAACCGCCCTCTCCCAGGGCTGGCATTTCCTAAAATAGCCCAAAATTCAAAGCGCTTTGGATTTCCTTTCATCCCACTTCGCCGCCGCTTTCGTCAAGCCCCCCGAAAAGCGACGCATGAAAACTGAGGTTGATGCAGCGCAGCGTCATTTTGCGCCGCAAAATGGCCGAAACCGCTTTTTCCATTTGTTCTTCTGATGTTAGATGCGGCCCACGACGACGCAAGGCATGAGGACGCCGACGGCATCCAAAGCGCTTCGAATTATTCTAGAAAGCTAAGCATGTGAATCTCAAGCAATTGTCGCAATTGCTGGGCCTCTCCCAGACAACCGTGAGCCGCGCGCTGAACGGTTATCCGGAGGTCAATGCGGAAACCCGCCAACGGGTGCTCGATGCGGTGCGGGACACGGGATACCGTCCCAACCGCGCCGCCCAGCGCCTTGCCACCGGCCGTGCCGGCTCGATCGGCCTTGTCATGCCGACCGCCGACGGTATCGAATCCGACGTGCATTTCGGCGAATTCCTGGCCGGCCTCGGTGACGAGGCGGTCAAGCACGATTTCCATTTCGTCATCAATCCGAGCCATCCGGAGGACGAGGTCGCCACCTGCCGCAGGCTGGTGGCGAGCGGCAATGTGGATGCGTTGTTCCTGGCCTATATGCGCGAGAAAGATCCGCGCATCGCCATGATGAAGTCGCTAAAAACGCCGTTCATCGTGCATGGGCGATCCATCGGCATACCGGATGACTATCCCTATCTGGATATCGACAATACGGGCGCGTTCTACGATGCCGCCCGCCTGCTTACGCAACTTGGCCATCGGCGCTTCGCGCTCATAAATGGCCCGGACTATCTGGCGTTTTCCGTCAGGCGCAGGAAAGGCGTGGTGCGGGCGCTTGCCGAGCATGACCTTACCCTGCGCGACGAATGCGTGAATCATGCGCAGATGACCGACGAACACGGTTTTCGCGCCATGCGGGCTTTCCTGCGGCTCGAGGCGCCGCCAACGGCCGTGCTCTGTTCCAGTACGGTTCTGGCGCTCGGCGCCGTCAGGGCCATCAACCAGGCGGGGCTGAAGATCGGCTCGGATATCTCCCTGATCGCCCATGACGACGTGCTACCCATGCTGAAACCGGAGAACTTCATGGTGCCGCTGACGACGACGCGCTCGTCGCTGCGCGCCGCAGGCCAGCGCATTGCCCGTCGGCTGATCGCCCAGATCCTCCAGCTGGAAACACTGCCCCAGCATGAACTTTGGAAGACGGATCTCATCGTGCGCGCCTCGACCGGCCCTGCGCCAGCCGAGAGATAAAGCAGCAGAAATGAAAAAGGCGCCCGCGGGCGCCTGTCTTAGTTGCCGGATCAGAATTTCGGCGGGGTCCTGCCTGCCTTGCGATAGGCGGCGATGACGGTATTGGCCATCAGCATCGCGATGGTCATCGGACCGACGCCACCCGGGACCGGCGTGATGACGCCCGCCACCTTGGCGCATTCCTCGAACGCGACATCGCCGACCAAACGGGACTTGCCTTCGCCCTTTTCGGGTGCGGCGACGCGGTTGATGCCGACGTCGATGACGGTCGCACCCGGCTTCACCCAGTCCGCCTTCACCATCTCCGGCCGGCCGACGGCGGCAACCAGGATATCGGCATTGCGGCAGACGCCGGCGAGATCCTTCGTGCGCGAATGCGCCGTCGTGACCGTCGCATTGGCGGCGAGCAACAGTGCCGACATGGGCTTGCCGAACAGATTGGAGCGACCGATCACGACCGCATTCAGGCCAGACAGGTCGTCGCCATGGACGCGCCGCACGAAAACCATCGCGCCCGCGGGTGTACAGGAAACCAGACCGCCATCGAGATCGCCCGTCGCAACCTTGCCGGCATTGACGACATGCAGGCCGTCGACATCTTTTTCCGGCCGGATCGACTGGATGATCGGATCGGAATTCAGGTGCCGGGGCAACGGCAATTGTACGAGGATGCCGTGGATGCTTTCGTCCGCATTCAGCGTCTCGACGAGACGAGCAAGCTCTTCCTGCGTCGTTTCTTCCGGCAGCGTGTGCTGGATTGAATTGAAGCCGCACTCCTTGGCCATGCGGCTTTTGGAAGAGACATAGGCATGGCTTGCCGGGTCGTCACCGACGATGATGACGGCAAGGCCAGGCTTGATGCCCGTCTCTGCCTGAAGAGCAGCGGTCGCAGACTTCACGGCGTCAATCACGGAAGCGGCAACCTGCTTCCCATCGATAATGGTTGTCACGTTTCTCTCCCTGCAATGATGCACGCACCCTAACGGCGCGCCGGCACCGTGCGATGGCCTTTTAACGCCCTATGCTGTCGAAAACACATAAATTCAAGCGCCGCGTGCCGGAAAGCTGAGATGACAGACAAGGAAATGCATTTTCCCGGCGTGCAGAATGTCGCATTCCGTCCTGTCATTCTGACCGAGAAACAGGAGACGACGAGGATAGAGAAGACAGACCATCGACCAATCTGCTTATTTATCAAGGCATTAAGAAAAGGGTTTATGAAGCGTTAAAAAGCGAGACGGCCTTTTCACGAATTCCTTAAACGGCCTTTCAGGCAGAGTTGCTACATGACGGCGATCAATGCGAGCCCTGAGACAAGAGTATGACGCCCGACCGTATTCGTTCCGCTGACCGCCAAAGCCCGGCGAGCCGCAAGGCTTCTGTCGCGCGCGCATCCCGGCAAGGCCGCGTTCGCAGCAACCCGGTTCCCGGCACCGTCGTTCCAGCGCGGCGCGATGTTCTCGGCCTCGACATCTGCGATTTCGGATGGGCCGATGCTCTCGCTTTTGCCGAGGAGCGGGCCACGATGCCGTTCGGGCAAAGCATCATTGTCTTCGCCAATACCGACAACGCCAATCTCATGATGCGCGATGCGGATTATCGCGCAGTACTGTCGCGCCAGACTGTGCTGCCGGAGGACCGGGGGATCGATCTCGCCGCCCGGCTGCTGCATGGCCAGCGCTTTCGCGCACGGCTGACCGGCGCGGATTTCGTACCGGCCCTGCTCACCTATATCGCAAAGCCCATGCGTATCGCGCTGGTGGGTGGGCATGCGGCCACCTTGAAGAAGGCGGCCGAAATGCTCAGCCGCCATGCGCCGTGGCATAGCATCCTGCCGATCGCCGACGATACCTTCGATCTCGGACAATCGGACGCGATCATGGCGCGCGTAGGCGCCGCGAACGCCGACATCCTCCTCGTTTCGATGGACAGACCGGCCCAGGAAAAATGGATCGACCAACATGTCGGCCCCGGTCATGCCAGGCTTGTTGTGGGTGTCGGGCACCTTTTCGAGACACTGTGTGGTGAAACTCAGTCCGCGCGTCCCTCGACACGAAAGTTCGGGCTGGACTGGCTCTCCCTTCCCTTGCGGAGTGCTTCACGCATGCGGGATAGCGGACCGGTCAATCCGCTGTTCCTCTATCATCTGCTGCGCTACAAGTTCTCCGGCACGAAGACCGGACGCACGAGGCCGGAAATGGCAAAGGCCGGCTCGCTCTGAGCGGCCGGCCATATAGAAGCACTTTCCAAGGTCGGTTCAGTGACCGCCGCTCTTTTCCGCCGGCGCGACGACCGGGACCTCGCCCTTGACCAGGGTTTCGCCGCGCTTGGGCGTGGGATCCTGCACTGCGGCGGTCGTCAGATAATCGATCTGCTCGACATAGACCTCCTCAATGACGTCAGCGCCAAAACGGCGATTGAGCCCCTCCTTGACGACGCCGCGGAAAGCATCGAGATCGAAGCGCCCGGCATCCGCCACGTCGATCATCTTCTTGCCGACAAGCAGCGTGTAGAGTTCGTCCGTGATCATCTCCGGCAGCGGCACGACCTGCTTGGCCGCCAGATCCTTGTTCGCCTTGTAGGCAAGTTTCGTCAGGAAATAGCCACTCACGCCGCCCTCACCGATCACCGGAATGGTGGTCGTATAGCCGGTGACGAATTCCATCGCCGCTTCGTGCTCCGCCGCGGCCGTATCGACCTTGGGGGCCGATGCCATCTTCAGCGAGAAATAGACCGAGGCGAGTGTGATGAGAAGCACCCAGACGCCTGTGCCGACGAGCTTGATCATGTACCGTAACCCAGGCGGAACTGTTCCTGCGAGTAGGTGCCGTCGGCCTCGAGATCCTGCACGGCATTCTTCAGGATACTGACGACCTCACGCACGGCCTCGAGATGGGCCGAAACGCGCTGCGCATTGGTGGCGAGCTTCTCGCGCATGCGGCCAAGTTCGCGCGAGAAGGTCTGCGGCACCTCGTCGGGCCGGACGTCGCGCGACAGCATGGCCAGTTCGTAGAGGCAGCGGCTCTTGTGCGCATTCGAGGTCGACAGGTCGAAATGGGGATCGGTGCCGATATTGTCGTTCTCGTTATCGATGATCGTCTCGAGCCTGCCGAGAACGGTGCGGATGCGCAGTTCGTTATTCGCCTGTTCCATTGTCTTGCTCTCCGCTTATGCTTTCTTGTCGTCTTCCTTGATGCCGGGCGTCAGGTCGGCAAACGCCTGACGCTGCATGGACTGAACCATGCTTGCGGCGATCCGGTCGGTATCGTTCGTGTCCCTGGGATGCGAGGTGACACCGCTCTTGCGGGCAAGGCTTTCGGCCAGCCCGATGCCGCCGCCCTTGGCAAGCGCTTCGCCGAGCTGGTCGGCCATCATGCCGCGCCACATCTCGCCGGCCGTACCCTTGCCGTAAATCTCTTCACTTTCTTCGGGCATCATCGACTTCACGAAGTTCTGCAGCACCATCGTCTCGAACTTGCGCAGATGCTCCGGAACGGCCTTGCTGCCGACTGCATCGACACCCTTCGCCGCCTGGCTCGCAACCGAATCGCGGTTGAGAATGCCGACGGCGGCCTGGAAGCCGGCTCCGGCTTCGGCAAGGCTCGTCGCCTCGAAGGCGGCGCGGTTGGACTTCAGCTTGGCCTGCGCTTCCTGGACCTGCGTCGGATCGGCCGCGCGCACGACATCGAGCACCAGATCACTGGGGGGTGAAATTGCCACGTCTCAGAACCTTTCGGGTGATCCTCAACTGCCGATCCCGTCCTCATGGCGGTTCACCGGCTTCTTGACCATACCGGACAGGCGCCCGCGCCGTATCACGGCAGCATCGGCGAACCTCTTCATCGTCCTGATGCGACTATCGCTGCTCAACCTTACGGGAGGCTGGTGCCGGATGACGAAGCCGTGACGTCGACGCCTGCGCCCTCCACTTTCGCGCAAGCTTGATGAGACGGCGGTAAATCATTCTTATTTACAGTGACTTGTGAGCGTCAGCTCTGCTCGCCTTTATAGGCAAGGTGCTGGTCGATGAGATCGTAGATCGAATCGTCGGCCGCCACGCGATCCTCGGCCTCGCGCGCCTCCTTCATGCGGTCTTCCATCCGGTCGCCCTTGGTGCGCTCGCGCACCACCCGCATTTCGTGCATCTGCTGCACGTTCGACAGCATCTGGTCCTGCTGCTGGAGCTTGTTGTAGTGGCCGGAATAGTGACGCGAGAAGGTGCGGTGCACCGGATTGAGCGAGTTTATCGCATCGACCACCGCATCCATCGTCTCGGCGATCTCACGGCGCTGGCTGGTCGTGGTGGCAAGGTCGATCTCCGCCATCTTCTCGAGATGGCGCTGCACGGTCACCAGACGCTTCAGCTTGTCGGAGCGGTTCTGCGCCATCACCCCCCCTGAAACACCGGCATGAAACCGGCCACGAAGATCTGCAGCAGCGAGGAGACGCCGAAATAGAGGAGAAGCATGCCGCCGATGATGAGATAGGGCAGCGAGATGAAGTAGATCGGAATCTGCGGCGCCAGCTTGTTGATGAGGCCGATCGAGACGTTGAAGACCAGACCATACAGAATGAAGGGGCTCGCGAGCCGCAGCATGATCATGAAAGTCTGCGACAGCGTATCGGTGAGCGTGATCAGCGCGCTCTGCGGATTGAAGCCAGCGCCAAGCGGCATGACGTTATAGGAATCGACCAGCGCCCGTACCACGACGTGATGGAAATCAAGCAGGAACAGGATGAGCAGGCCCGCGAAGGAGAGCAGGTTGGTCAGCTGGTTTTCGGCTGCGTCTTCCAGCACGTCCTGCGTCGGCGGCGCATTGAAGCCTATCATCATCGTCAGCACCGTGCCGGCGAACTGCAGGCCGAGCACGTAGTATCGGGCGATGAGGCCGATCACCACGCCTGTCAGCGTCTCGAAAACGATGAGTTTCAGATAGGCGTCGAGCGATCCTGAGGCGCGCGGGTAGATCGTGTCCCACATGATCGGCAGGATCGCCATGGAAACGGCCACCGCAATGAAGAGGCGGATCTGCATGGAGATACGCGCCGAGGAAAACCCTGGCAGCAGCATGAAGCACCCGCCGACACGGCAGAAGGCGGCGAACAGCGCCAGCACCGTGCCCTGCGGGTCCGTGATCATGAAATGGAGCCGAGAATCTTGATCTCGATGCCCTTGGCAAGCTCGACATGCGAGAGAACCGGCAATGTGGCGAAGAGGCGCTCGATGATCATGCGCACATAAGAGCGGGATTCGGGCGACGTGACCAGTACAAAGGGCGTTCCGCGGTCGAGAAACTCGCGGATAACCCGGGTGGCCTGCTCGGAAAACTCCTCGAGCTGGCGCGGGTCGATGTCGAATTCGACGATTTCGCCCTTCGTGTCGCGCTTGAGCGCCTGATGGAAGACCATGTCCCACTTGTTGCCGAGGCGCAGCACCGGCAGAACGCCGTTTTCCGCAAGGTCGCCGCAGATCTGCTGCGACATGCGGATGCGCACATGCTCGACGATCTGCTCGGTCTTGCGGACATGCGGGGCAAGTTCGGCCACGGCTTCCAGAATGAGATGCAGGTTGCGGATGGAAACGCGCTCGGCGAGCAGCAGCTTCAGCACGGCCTGGAGGCCGGAATAGGACATGTGCGAGGAGCAGATCTCGTCGGCGAGCTTGCGATATTCCGGATCAAGCCGTTCGATCAGCACCTTCACGTCCTTGTAGGAGAGAAGCTGCGGCAGGTTGTTGCGGATGACCTCGGAAAGGTGCGTGAGAACGACCGACACGTTGTCGATGGGATGGAAACCCTCGCGGCGCAGGTCATCGGCAAAGGTCTCGAGGATCGATACCGCCGGCATGCCGAACGCGGGCTCGCGGATATCGTCGCCCGGCACGCTCGGCTTGCGGCCGCCGCCGGTGACGACAAGCACTTCGCCGACGCGCACGATGTTGGAGGCGATCGTCGTGCCGTGGATACGGATCTGATAGGACTTGTCGGGAATGGCGATGTCGTCCGAAACCTTGATCTCGGGCACCACGAAACCGTACTGACCGGCGAACTTCTTTCGCATCTTGCCCACGCGGAAAGCCAGTTCCTGGTGCGCGCCGAGAAGGCGCGTGGAAACCTGCTTGCCGAGAAGCAGCTCGATTTCGGCGGTCTTCAGCACAGACTTGACCGAATCCTTTTCCTGGTCTCGCGTCGCCTGAACCTGCTGGGCCTCCGCTTCGCGCTTGACCCGGTTCTCTTCCTCGATACGGCGCGGGATGACCCAGCTGCCGAAGGCCATCACACCGCCCAGCGCCGTGAAAGGAAGGAAGGGCAGACCGGGAATGATTGCGAGCAGGAACATGAGCGAGGAAGCGACGAGCAGCGCGCGTGGATAGCCGGACAGCTGGTTGATGACCGCCTGGTCCGTGGAACCTGCGGTGCCTCCGCGTGACACGATCAGGCCGGCTGCGAGCGATACGATCAGGGCGGGGATCTGCGAGACGAGACCGTCGCCGACCGAAAGCTTCACGAAAACGTCGGCCGCTTCGGAAAGCTCCATTCCGTGGCGGAAATAGCCGATGATGATGCCGCCGAAGACGTTGATGGACGTAATCAGAAGGCCGGCGATAGCGTCGCCGCGCACGAACTTCGACGCACCGTCCATCGAACCGAAGAAGGAGCTCTCCTCTTCCAGTTCCCGCCGTCGCAGCTGCGCCTGCTTCTCGTCGATCAGACCTGCCGACAGGTCGGCGTCGATCGACATCTGCTTGCCGGGAATGGCATCGAGGGTGAAGCGGGCGCCGACTTCGGCGATACGCGTCGCACCCTTGGTGATGACGATGAAGTTCACCACGATCAGGATCATGAAGACGATGAGACCGATGACGAAGTCGCCGGACATGACGAGGCTGGCAAAGCCCGCGATCACGCCGCCGGCGGCGTCATGGCCTTCATTGCCATGGGAAAGAATGACACGAGTCGTGGCGATATTGAGCGCCAGACGGATCATCGTCGCGATCAGCAGGACCGTCGGGAAGGACGAGAAATCGAGCGGGCGCTGAATCCACAGCGAGACCATGAGGATCAGCACGGAAAAGGCGATGGAGAAGGCCAGCCCGACATCGATCATGAAGACCGGGATGGGCAGGAAGAGAATCGACAGGATCGTCAGGATGCCGACGGCGAAGGCGATATCGCGGCCTCTGGGGCTGACCTTCGGAATGCTGATTGCCGGTACTTGCGCCATCTGAAAGAATCCCGTCTCGTCATGAGAGGCTGCGCCGCGTCACACGCGTCGCCCATTTTCGCCGTCAGACGTACAGGTCGAAGCTTGCGCGAGGGTGGCAGGAGACGCGGAAACGCGCGAACCGGACGAGGCGGGACAAAGCCGCCCTAGAACCCGGTCTGGATCCGGGAAAACACGAGATCGGTAAAGATGGAAATCTGGGCGCCTATGAAGGGCGCCGAAATGGCGAGCGTGACCATGATCGCCAGGATTTTTGGCACGAAGGTCAGGGTCATTTCCTGTACCTGCGTCAACGCCTGAATGAAGGCAATGACGACGCCCACGAGCATGGCGGCAAGAACCGCCGGACCGGACGCCACGATGACCGTCCAGATGGCTGCCTGCGCGATATCGAGGGCGTCTGCCTCATTCACGGATGGGTTTCACTTTACGGTTACGCCGGGCCCGATGACAATCTTTGCGCCCGAATCAAGCATCGCGACAATACCGTCATTGTATAGCGTGACTTCCTTGACGACGCCAGAAATCGTGCCGTCATTGCTCGTGACCGTGCGCCCGATGACGGAGTTGGCTTCCTGCAGGGAGGTGCGCTGCAGCATGCTTTCCAGGTTCTTGTTCGTCTTGATGGTCTGCTCGACCTGCGAGAAGGTCGCGAGCTGCGCCATCTGCTGGGTCGCGTCCATCGGTTCGGTCGGGTCCTGGTTCTTCATCTGCGCCACGAGCAGCTTCAGGAAGCTCTCGTAGTTCAGCGTTGCCGTCTTGGTGTCCTTCGCCGATTCAGCGCCGGTCACCGTCGGCATGTAACCGGAGGACGTGTTGTTGTTGTTGACAGCGTCTACCATGGTGCGATCTCCCTGCGGATCTGCTCGATCGTGGCCGGCGTCATCTCCTGGGTATTCAGGATGCGGTCCTCGATCGGATAAAGGCCGCGGATTGCCTTGAGGGCCTCGAAAGCACGGCCCTGCGTGACGAGGGCATCGACCCGCTTCAGCTCGGCGAGCACTTCCTCGTTCTTGAAGCAAGACAGGAGCATGATCACCGATTTACGGAACATGGCGATCGACTGCTCGGCGCCTTCCGGATTGATAAGCGACATCTGCGCTATGAAATAGAGCTGGCGGAGCGGCGTGGTCGCCTGTTCCGGCTGCAGGACGTGGTTTTCCAGCAGGAAGGTCACATCGTTGAGGAACTCGATCGCCACCTTGCGATCAACCCTCAGAACTGCGCCGTTGACAAAAATGCGCTCACCCGACTTCAGCGATATACGCAGCGTACTTTTCATTTGAGGCCATCCTTGATGATGGTGGTAATATCGATAATGCCCTGGAAATTCGCGGACTCGCGTTTGCGGATCTTTTCGATTTCCTTGAGAATCCAGATGGCTATGGAAATGAGGTTGGCCCTGAGCTCGTCTTCCAGCTCGTTCTCCGGGTTGCCGAGATCCTCGATGAAGCGGATCCAGACGCGTCTGGTGAAATAGACGGCTTCCACCGCCTCCTTGCCGTAAGTACCGGCGGCCACTGCGGCTTTTAGAAGCGCAATCGACCGCTCGAGCACCTGCCGTTCCCGATCCTTCGAGACGGCAACGCCCTCCTCCATGATCTCGGCATATGAAAACTGGTACATTCAGACATCCTTCATGTGTGTCCGTACCCTCTGATTCATCAGAGGTAGTTCAGCAGACTGAGATTCTGGATTCTCGAAGTCAGCGTGTATGCAAGGGAAAGCTGCGACTCGAGCGTTGTGACGCGTGTCGCGGCGGCATAGGTATCGATGCCCTCCATGTCCTTGATGCTTGTGGTCAGGATGGTGATTTGCGCGTCGAGCGAGGTATTGGCCTGGGTCACCCGCGACTGCGAGATGCCGAGCTTGGACCTTTCGCCGTCCACGCCGGAGATAGCGCGGCCCATGTAGTCGATGGCGGAATCGCTGACGACCTTGCGCGAGGCTTCGCTGAGGCCGATCGACAGCAGCTCCTGGCCAATGACCAGCCCAAGTGCCAGATGCCGCATGCCCGTGGCATTGACGTTGGTCGAACTCTGGACGGTCTCGGCCGCGCTGATACGGCTCTGCATGTTCTCGTCGGCGGCGTTCGACCAGTCGGCCTGCCAGTCCGGCCCCATGAAGGTCGTTTCAAGATCGGCGATAAAGTCCTGCATATCGGCAGGCGTGATGGTCGAAACGCCGGGGTCGGTCTGCGTGAAGCCGAAATGCGTCAGGAAAGCCTGGTCGAAGGCGACCTTCGCGTCGCTCGGCGGCGTATCCTGGAGATAGTCCTTGAGCGGCACGACGTCGGAATTGATGCCAGCGAAGAGATATTCGCCGCTGAACGAGGTGTTGGCCGCCGCCGTAAAGGTGGAAAGCGCATTTCCCATGTTCTGCTGCGCCAGTTCCAGCTGATCGGAAGAAGTCATACCGGAGAGCGCGATCAGCACTTCCATTGCGTCGTTGGCCGCGGACGACATCAGGCCGAGCGCCTCCTGCGAGGCGGCGAGGCGCTGGGTGGTCAGGGCGTTGGTGCTCTTCAGCGATTCCATGCGCTGGAGGTCGCGGTGCAGGTCGAGGGTGCGCGAGGTCTTGGCGCCGAGAACCGCGCCGACATCCGCATGACGGCCGGTGACCGTCTCCTCCTGCAGCTGCAACATCTCCTTCTGCGCGCTTGCGACCGTGATGCGCATCGCATTCTGCAGGGACATGTTGGAAACGAAAGAAGTCTTCATAACTTAGCCCGCCGCTTGGAGAAGCGCGGTGATCATTTCATCGACCGCCGCAACCAGTTTCGCCGATGCCTTGTAGGACTGCTCAAGGTCGAGAAGCAGCGCAAGTTCCTCGTCAAGGCTGACGGATGTCACACTCTGCAAGGCTTCCTGCGTGCGGGCCAGCAGCGCGTTCTTGTCGTCGGCGGCCGTCGTCGCCGCGCTGCGCAGCTGCTCCAGCCAGCCGACCGAACCGGTCGCGAAAGCCAGCAGCGATGCGTTCGTGTCGATGGCCGCGGCCGGATCGAACGTGACCGGTGTCTCGAACGCTGCCGCATAGTTGTTCAGCAGCACCGAGAAGCTGGCATTGTTGTCGATATTGAAGGTCTCGTTGATGCCATCACGCAGCAGCTTGGCGTTGCCGCCCTGGTTGGTGATGACAGCCGGATTGACCTTGATGACCGTCGAAAGGCCGGGGACGACCGCATCGACGCTGAGATCGTCGCCAACGGCAACGCCATTGCGGATGAACAGGCCGTCCATGACGCCGCCGGCCGTGTTCTCGGAGAACATCGTGATCAGGCTGCGAGCAGTTTCGTCGAGTTGGGCCTGGAAGGTCGGAGCGGCATGGTCGCGGATCTGCAACAGGCCGGCGATGGTGCCGCGTGCGCTGGTGTTGCCCGCTGCACCCATCTGCACCGGCACGCCGTCGATGAGAACCTGGTTGCCCGTCACGGTGGCGGTATAGGTGGTCGTCGGAACGAAGCTGACGGCACGCGCCTCGGTCTCGAACAACACCGTTCCGTCACTGGTGTAGAGCGCCAGATCGTTGTTGGTGCGGTTGACCGTGTTGACGCCGACGATGCCGGAAATCTGCGTCAGAAGCTTGTCGCGCTGATCCAGCGCGTCATTAACGTCTGTGCCAGCCGCCGTGCCCTGGCGGACCTGGTCGTTATAGGTCTTGAATTCCTTGAGAAGCCGGTTGAGTTCCTTGACCGCGGTATCGATGTCGGCATCAGCTTCAGAACGGAGCTTCTGGAGCGCTTCGGACGTGCTGTTCAGCGACGTTGCGACATCGACCGCATCCGCCACAACCGTTTCGGCGAGCGAGACTTCGTTCGGCTTGTCCGCGAAGGTCTGGAGATTGTCACGCAGCTTGGCGAGATAGGTGGAGGGGGCGAGCTCGTAGTCCTCGCCGCCCAACATCATCTTCATGCGCGAAAGGCCCGCGAGAACCGTATCCTGAGCCGAAGCCTTAGAGATACTGAGCAGGTTCTGCTTCAGGAGCGCTTCGTTCTGCGCCCGCTGCGTTTCGACGACGGTGGCACCGGAGGTTGCCGTGGCGAGGACCGCCGCACGGCGCGCATAGGCCGGGTCGCTTGCATTGGCAATGTTCTTCGAAACGACGGCCGATTGCAGGCCTACGTTGGAAAAACTTGACTGAGCAGTCTTCATAGCTGCTGTAAGCGACATCAGTTCTACCTAACTTTCGAGTGCACGCCGAACCGTCATGCCACCTTATCTCTTGAGGTTGACGAGGACTTCCATGAGTTCGGAACCGGTCTGGAAGACCTTCGAATTGGCCGTGTAGTTGCGCTGAGATTCGATCATGCTCGTCAGCTCTTCGGCGATATCGACATTCGAATCTTCCAGCGCGCCGGACAGGATCGTTCCGAAGCCGCCGTTGCCGGCATAGCCCATGACGATGACGCCCGAATCGTTGCTCTGCGAATAGACGTTGCCCGCAAGCGGCTTGAGGTTGTCGGGGCTCTGCACGTTCGCCATGGCGATACGGTATTTCGGAGCCAGGTCGCCGTTCTCATACTTGAGATAGACAATACCGTCGTCGCTGATCTCGTAGCCGGCAACACCGCTGGGGCCAATGCCGTCGATATCGCCCTTGGCCGCGAATGCGGCTGCAAGCTGCGTGCTGCCGCCGGTCGCGCCGCCGATCGAAACCGTGAGCGACTTCAGCACAGCGCCGTCGATCGGAAGCTCGTCCAGAACGAGGTCTGCAGGGCTTGCGGGCGTCTCGAGCTTGCCTTCCGCGTCGAAGGTCATGGTCTGGGGCGTCGCGTCGTCGACGCTGGCCACGATGGCGGGCGGCGTCGCACCGCTCATCATGTCGTAGATGTCACCCGTCTCGGGATCGGTGTAGGTGACCGTGACTTCCCATTCGCTGGTCGGCGGCGGGCCGGCGGTCGTGCTGACTTTCGTGTAGTTGAAGTCGAGCTTGCGCGTGTTGCCCAGGCTGTCATAGGCGACGAGCGACGTCGCCTTCTTGTAGCCATCGGCCTCGTTCGACGGCAGGTTGACATGCAGGTAGCCCTTTTCGGACGCCTTCACGTTCAATTCGCCGGAGGCGAGGTTGATCTTCTCGAGACCTGCAAAGCCGTTGATGACAACGGTCGGGTCTTCCGTCGACGAGTAGGGATAGCCCATCAGCGTGAAGCCGGCCGAGTTCTTCAGCGTGCCATCGCTCATCGGGGTAAAGGCGCCGGCGCGTGTCAGATATTCGACACCATCAGAACCCTGGACGATGAAAAAGCCCCGGCCGTTGATGGCCAGGTCCGTTGCCGAGGTCGTGTAGGTGAAGGTGCCCTGCGATGAAATGGAGTAACGGACATCGGTGGTGACACCACCCGAATTGTAGGCGCCGCCGGTCGTGGGAAGAATCAGCGAAGAGAACTGCGTCGCGGCCTTCTTGTAGCCCGTCGTGTTCGCGTTCGCGATGTTGTCGGCAACCGTGCTCAGGCGGTTTGCCTGAGCGTTCATGCCGGAAACACCCGTTCTCATCGTGCCGTAAAGACTCATGTCAAATCCCCGTTCGTCTCGTCTTAGCGACCCTATGGGACGGGCCTTGCGTGAAGCTGGCTGCCGGGGTCCGCCTTCCCCGCCCGCCGGCGGTGATTTTCAGCTCTGCCAATCGATGCAGTAGCCAAGGAAGCGCTTGGAATCGATCGGGTCGAAACCGAGCTTCTTGCGCAGTTTCTTACGCAGCTTGCTGATGTGGCTTTCGACGACGTTCTCTTCGACGTCCTCATCGAAGATGCCGTAGATCGCATTGAAGATCTGGGACTTCGAGAGTCGGCGGCCGCGGTTGGCGACCAGATATTCGAGGATGCGGCGCTCACGGCGCGGCAGGGCGAAGACGTCGCCGGAAATTTCCGGGTCGCGGCCATCCGAGAAGACGCGGATCGGGCCGATGTCGGTATGGTTGGCAAGTGCCTTGAGGCGACGCCGGATGGCCGCCGCACGGGCCAGGATTTCACGGGGGTGAACCGGCTTGCGCACGACATCGTCGACACCGCTGTCGAAGAAGGCGAGCGTCGTTTCCAGGGACGGCGTGTCGCTGACAGCGATCACCGGAGCCTGTGAGCGATCACGGATCGCCCGCGGCAACTCCATGGAGAGTTGGCACTGGCCGATCAGGAACGCTTCAACCGCGTCGATATCGGAATCGGCAGCGGTGTTCACCCACTCGCCGAATTCACGTGGATCGAACCCCGTCGAGGGCACGCCCTCGCGTCCAAAAAGAGAAGTATAGCCATCTTTAACGAGCTCGCGCTCATCAACCACTACGATCATTCGTCCGCCTCCGAATCAGTGTGGTGCTTCGTTAAGGCAGTGGTACGAATCGGGCGAATCAGCAGCAACTAGAGGAAGTGAGTGGGTGGAATTAACAGTTGATTAACCAATGCGTGCCGATTTGATCTAGATATAGTGGCTATCCAGACTGGTCGCCACAACTTTCTCGTGGAAAAGTTAACAAAGGTTAACGCGCACCCTTGGCCTGCCCAAAACGTGGCACATTCCCGCCACATTGCGGCACACCTCATATCTGAGGAAAAATTCAACCTTTAGTCGAATTACTGGCAGAACTGTTTCGCGTTCTGCGTCCAGCTTCCGTAGCCGGTTGCAACCAGATTCGCGATCACTCGGCAGACATAACGCTTTTGCGCCGGGTCGTTGTTGGGACCGGCGTGATAGCGTGCCACGGCCATCGTCCAGGTCTCGTGACGAGCATGCAGCCTGGCGAGGAATGCGGCGGCATATTCGACATTCTTGCGCGGGTCGAACATCTCTGCCGGTGAGGTAAAGTGCTCACCGTGGAAATGATGGTTTATCTGCATGCAGCCAAGGTCGATCAGCTTTGCACCGCGCCCCCGGGCCGCCTGAAAGACCTCGAGCGCCTCCTCACGGCTGCGGCCGAAATAGGCCTTGCCTTCGATGTTGAGAGCGAAAGGCTGAAGCGACCCCTTCCTGCCGGTTTCCGTCAACCCTACCGAGTAGAGGATGCCGGCTGGAATGTCGTATTTGGCGGCTGCCGCAAGGATCTCCCGCTCG
This sequence comes from Shinella sp. H4-D48, assembly GCF_022637395.1. Lineage (GTDB taxonomy): Bacteria > Pseudomonadota > Alphaproteobacteria > Rhizobiales > Rhizobiaceae > Shinella > Shinella sedimenti. The sequence goes on from NZ_CP093337.1 coordinate 2,883,357, forward strand.
CAGCTTCCAACCGCAGCCTTCGCCTCAGAGATAGACGCCGCCAGACCGATAAGACTGGCTGCCAGAAAGGCCAGACGCGTTGTCCGTCGTATTGTCCTCACGGGAGCCTCCCTGCCCTGCAAACGTGCCTGAACCTTCACCACCGCCCTGGCGGCCGTCTTCACGCGCCTGCGGCTGGTTGGAGAATTGCTGCTGCTGATCCGCACCGCCCTGCGCATTGGCGCTGCGGTCGACAGGCGAAAGCTGAACGCTCACCTGATCCACTGCAAAGCCCTGCGCGCGCAGCGCGCGCACGATGGCGTCTTGATCGTCGCTGAGCTGGCGATAGGCCTCGCCCGTCTCCACCTGCAGCGAAACGACCAGCGCGTCGCCATGCAGGCGTAGCGTCGCCGTCACGAGGCCAAGCTCGATCGGGTTCATCTGGATCTTCAGCGTATTGACCACCTTGCCCGTGGCGGCCTGTTCGTGACCGATACCGCTCGTCGCACTCAGAGAGGTCACCCATTCGGGATCCTGCGTAATCGCCGTCGTCACGGCAGCCGCATTGCTGGTCTGCGCCAGGCCGATATAGCGGCGCGCCTCGACAACGGTGACACCCTCGCCGCGTGGTCCCGTCGGATTGGCGTCGCGCAGCGTTGCACGGTCACCTGAACCGGAAAGACTCAAATCAAGATCGCGTCCCTTGCCATCGGCGCGCGCGATCCGGAAAAGCTTGTCCGTCTCGGACTGCGGCTGCTCGCCACCATCAGTGTCGGCGAGTTCCGAAGCGTCGCCCTTTACGGTCGCGTCGGCAGCTACACCTGCCTTGCCTCCCGATTTCGCTGCTGGCTCGGCTCGTCCCTCATGTGCGGCGGCGGAAATGGATTTCCCGGCACCCGCCAAGACAGCCTGCGGCATGGTATTTTGCGCGCCGAGCATTTCGAGAAGGTTGCCGACATCGGTTTTGTCTGCGCCTTCTGCCTTGGCACCGGGATGGTCGTCGCCCTCGGCCGGCACGGTGTTTTCATCGCTTTCGCCAGTCCGGGCCTTGCGACCGGACGCGGCGGCCCCAAGAAGTGCCGCAACCTTCTCCTCGAAGGAAACGCCTGCTTCCGCCTCATCCTGCGGCTTGCCCAGTGCACTGGCGAGCGCCGTTATGTCGCGGCGGCCCACCTTCACGCGCGGATCGGCAGCCTCGTCCTCGCCCTGCTCGCCCTTGCCGGAGATCGATATCCGCCCGCCCTTCTGACCGCCCTGACCCTCGCGCCCATGGAGGCTGGCGATGGCATGCGAGAAGCCGTTCTCTTCCGAGCCGCCGGCGCCGTTTCCGTCGCCTGCCTTGCCCTTGCCGGGAACAGGCCCCGACGCGATGCCCAAAACACCGCCACCGATCGTGCTCATGTGCCTTCTCCCTCCAATAGCTTGTCGATCTCATCCAGCTTCGACCGGCCGCCCGACACGAAGCTGTCGAAGGCGGGGTCGACGCCCGCCCGCTCTTTCTCGACTTTCGCGTCTTTCTCCGGCTCTGCCACCGCCGCCGCGTCCGTCGACGTCTCGGTGGGCCGAGCGGCCGTTTCCGCCGCGTTCAGGCTGTCATAGGAAGCGTCCTCGCCCTCCGGCACCGTCGTGACGACAGGCTCGGTTTTCTGGGCCGAGGCGACCGGCTCGCGCAGGACCTCTTCCGCGACAGCTCGCGCGGCCTCTTTCAGGGCGCGGTCCTTCACGGAAAGCTTGTCATCCGGAATGGCGACGATCGTCTCCATGGCGGAGGCGACATCGCCCGAGGGCACCGACGCCAGACCCGAATAGAGATCCGCCAGAGCCTTCGGCACGCTTTCGCCATCTCCCGACAGGATCTGGGCGCGCTCTGCCGCCAGCGACGCGAGCTTGTTCTGGCCCGAGATGGCGGCAAGCCGCGCCATGCGCAGATAGACTTCCCGCTGGCGCGGCACGTCCATGAACGACAGGACCTCGAGAATATCCTTCTCGTTGAGCTTTTCGAAATTATCGACCGCCAGTGTCACGAAGAGATCGGCGAACTGGCTGGCATAGGGCGAGCGCAGATATCGACGGGCATAGCGATTGGCATAGCCCATGCTCCGGTCGATCCAGCCGGCCTGGCTGGCGATGTAGATAGAGCGGCGCAGCGCCGCCTCCTCCACAATGGTGCCGGGCGCAACGAGGCGCGCCCAGTCAAAATAACTCAGGGCCAGCGCGGGGTCCTTGCGCAGCACGGAATTGGCCGAGACGAGCGCCAGATAGGGGCCGACCCGCGAACGCTTGTACTCAGGGAAGATTTCGGCCAGCGACTTCACGCTCTGGCTGCCGGTCCCGCTGAGATAGTTGCGCAACGCATCGGTGAGGCGGGAATCGAAATGGCCTTCGACGTCCTTCTTGATCAGGAATTCCAGCGTCTCGGGATTGCCGCCGCTCATGGCATAGACCAGCGCGGCATCCACATTGCGGGGATCGTCGAAAATCGCAGGCTCAGCGGTGCGCAGCCGCGCGTCGATGGTCGTCAGCAGGAAGCGCTGCATCTCCATGGCCGAGTGGTCACCGAGCACCACCGTATCCTGCACGAACTGCAACGACCGGATCATCTTGTAGGGCGCCAGATCGTCAGGGCTCTCGGCGCGCGCGAGCGCAGCGGCTGAAAACGCAGCCGCCAGAACCGTTCCCAACAGAAGGAAGCGCCCGAATGGCTTCATCGTCTCAGCCACCCTCGGCCTGAATGAGGATTTCGATACGGCGGTTGGCGGCAGCCATCGGGTCGTCCGCAACCTGCAACCGGCGATCGGCAAAGCCGGTGACCTGGCTGACGCGCTTTTCCTCCAGCCCGCCGCGAACCAGCATGTAATAGGCGCTCTGCGCACGATCCATCGACAGCCGCCAGTTGTCGTTCTTGCCGCCAGCAAAGGGACGCGCGTCGGTATGACCGCGGATGGCGATTGCGCCCGGCCGTCCTTCGAGGATCTTGCCGATCTTTTCCATGGCCAGCACCATCTCCTGCCGCGGCACGGCGGAACCGATATTGAACATCGGTGTATCGAGCTGGTCGGTCAGGCTGACGAGAAGGCCGCCTTCGGTGGGCGTGACGGTCAGGCCTTCGGCAAGCTTGCCGATCGCCCCGATCTCCTTGGCAATCTGCTGTTTCAGCTCGCTCGCCTGCTTTTCCTCCGTCGCTTTGGCCTCGTCCGCCTTCGTGGTCTCCTCGATCTTTGCCTGCGTTTCGGCATCCGCCTGTTTCAGCGCATCCTCCACGGTGCGGTCTGTATCGACGGCAGCCATCTGGGTGGCGGACTGGTCCTTGTTTGCGCTTGCTTCGCTGCCGGCATCGGTCGCCTGCGAGATTTCCACCTGCTGCGTCCAGAAATCGGGATCGAACGGGTCGCGGTACGCCTCGCCGCCGTTCGCGCCGGTGGCCGGGCCGGAATTTGCGGCGCCGCCGTCGCCCTTGGCGCTCACATTCGCCTGCTGGCCGACTTCCTGCGCGATCTCGGACAGGACGGAATAGGGATTGTTGAAGAAGTCGGCCTCGGAATACTGCGTCTCCTCGCCAGCCGTTGTCTTCTTGTCCTTGCCGCTTTCGGCGCCGTTGCCGCTTTCCTGCTTCTGGCCCTCTTCCTTGGACTTGTCCTGCGTGGCCTCGCCTTCGGCGGTGTTGGCCGGCTTCTTCACCGATTTCTCCGCCGGCTTGTCATCAGTGAGCTTGATCGGATTGAAATAGGAGGCGACGGAGGCCTTCGTTTCCTCATTGGCCGCATTGACGAGCCACATGACGAGGAAGAACGCCATCATGGCCGTCATGAAGTCGGCATAAGCAATCTTCCAGGCGGCGGAATGGTGATCGCCGTCATGGTCGCCATGGCGCTTGACGATGATGATCTCATTCTTGCCGTGGTGATGATTTTCGCCGTCGCTCATCCAAGCACCTTGCTGACGGTTTCGGCCCAGGCGGCCATCCGCGTTACCAGAACGGCGTCACCGAGTTCCACCGTCAAATCCACATCCTGCACTTCGACGTGCCGAAAGACCGGTGTCGGCTCGTTGAAATGCGATTTCAGCTGGTCAAAGAGGTCTGCCGGCCCCTTCACCGTGATCGTCACGCCCTCGCCGTCCTGCAGGCCTTCCGCAATGACGCGAGCGAGATCGGAAACCGCGCCCTGCGTCAGGACCTGGCTCATGACCGGTGCCAGCACTTGGGCGGCCTGGGCGGCAACGCTGTCAGCAACCTCGGCGATGAAGGCGGAGAAGCGCTCGGCCAGCGCCTCCGCATATTCCTGTTCGTACCGCACCTTCAGCGATTCGAGTGCTGCCTGATGAGCGCTTTTCAAGGCAGCCAGCTCGGCCTCGTGACGCGCCAGAAGCTCCGCCTCGGCAGCCGATTTCCCCTGTTCGAACGCCTCGGCCCGCTCGGCCTCCACATCCACGGCGGGCAAGGCAGGCGCGATGGCAAAGGATTCCGTCTCTGCGGTTCCATCCCGCTGCGCGAAGCTCGACGGCTTGAAAAGCGGCGCCGGCGGGCGGGCGGGTGCGCTGAAGTCCTTGAGATAGCGGGCGAGATGCACACTCATGCCGGCCCCCGCGAAACCGCATTGTGCCCGATGAACGCGCAAAAGGCCCGGCGGGGAAACCGCGGACCGCTTGAACGCTCGCTCTCGAAAACACTTGTACCTGACAACACCGGTGACCTGTCTCCTGGACATAGCGCCCTCCGGGAGGCGGAAAGCGCACAATCTTCCTGATCGTGCCATCGAGCCTAGGGGTTCAAACTTGTGCGAGGATGAAGGGTGCTGGGCCGCGCCAGGGCAAATAGCGCGACCCAGCCGCCCGTCCCGGCCGATGACCAGCGGCCGGGCGGATGGAAACCTCTTTGCTCTTACTGGCGGAAGAGCTGAAGGATGTTTTCGGCGCTCGAATTGGCGATGGAGAGCGACTGGATGCCGAGCTGCTGCTGGGTCTGCAACGCCTTGAGGCGGGTCGATTCCTCGTTCATGTCGGCGTCCACCAGACGGCCGATGCCCTTGTCGATCACGTCGCCGAGCGTGGCAACGAAGCTTTCCTGCATTTCGATGCGCTTGGTGATGGCGCCGAGCGTGGAAGCCGCATTGGTCAGGTCCTTGAGGATGAAGTCCGTGACGCTGATCATGGCGTCCAGTTCCTCATAGGTCGTGTCGTTAGTGATCTCGATCTCGGTGCCGGTGTCGGGCGTGGCCGAGTCGATCGTCTTGCTCATGTCGATCAGGTAGTAGTCGCCCGTGAGCGCCGTCGGATCGGATGCCAGCGTCGAGGCGTCGATCGCCTTTGTCAGATAGCCGTCGGCGGGGTTCTCGACATCGATCAGCACGGAATTGGCGGTATCGAAGTCCAGCGTGGCGACCTTGACGTTACCGTCGGCCGAGCGGACGAAGGACGCCACAACAGACTTGATGCCGAGCGCATCGGTGCCGGCATTGTAAAGCCAGTTCTCGCCGGAGAAGGACGCGGACTGCGCGGCCGAGACCAGCTGGTTCTTCAGTTCCTTGATTTCATCGTTGATCTTCGTCTTGTCGACGCCGGGCTCGCGGGCGGCGACAAGCTTCGCCTTGATCTCGCTGAGCACGTCGATGACGTTTTCCAGAGCCGTGTAAGCGGTATCGACCTTGGCGGCGCCGAGGCCGAGCGCGTCGGCGACGGTGGAGATGGCGCGGTTGTCTGACCGCATGGTCGTGGCGATCGACCAGTAGGCGGCATTGTCGGCGGCGGTTTCGACGCGCAGGCCGGAGGAGACGCGCGCCTGCGTCGTCTGCATGTTGGTGTCGATGGAACGAAGCGTCTGCAGCGCCGCCATGGCGGCGGAGTTGGTCAGAATACTGGTCATTGGCACTTGCCCTGAAATGAAGTGTCGGGGACATGCCGGAGTGAGGCGGGACCGGTAACGCGGAGGGGCTTCATGCATCCGACGCGCTTGTTTGCCCTGGCGTCGGTCCAACGTTCTTAAGCATTGGTTAACGAGGAATGGTTAACAAATGGTTAATGCCGTTAAGGAAAGCTTAAGGGAGATTACGGAAGCGTAAATTCAGGGGCCATCAGGACGGTGCGCATCGCGAGCTGGCGCGCAAAACAAAAACGGCGCGACCGAAGTCGCGCCGTTTTCAGTTTCCATCGATACTGCCCGAGGCAGCAAGGGCTCAGGCGTTGCTTTCGGCGTAGGCCGCGATCACTGCGAGCAGGACGTCGTTCTGCATGGCAGCAACCTGCTTGTCGCTGAAGGACTTGATCTGGGTTTCGCCCAGTTCACCGATCTGGTCGACGGTGAGACCCGAGACCGCCTTGATATTGATCGCTGCGATTTCGTCATCCTCGAAGGTCGCCAGCGCGGTCTTCGTGAAGGCGCCGATTGCTGTTGAGGACATGACTGCGATCTGCTCCTTTGTGAAGGCCGTCGCCTGGGTGTCGCTGAACTCGCCGATTTGGGTCGCCGTAAGCGCTGCGGCCTGCTTGGTGGTCAGCGCCGCGACCTGGGCATCGGTCAGAGCCTGGATCTGCTCGACCACCAGAGAAGCAACCTGCGCGGTCGTCAGAGCCTTGATCTGTCCTTCGGTCAGGTTCTTGATCTGCTCGTCCGGGTCGAGAGCCGCGACCTGGGTCGTGGTCAGCGCTGCAAGCTGCTTGTTATCGAGGTGAGCGACGTTGATTGCCTTGATCTGATCGGCTTCGAGGCCGGCGATCTGCTTTGTCGAAAGCGCCTTAACCTGCGCTTCAAGCAGTTCCTTGACCTGCGCGTCGGGATCAAGCGCGTTAAGCTGCGTGATGTTGAGCGCCTGAATCTGCTTTTCCGTCAGTGCCTTGAGCTGCGTGGCGTCGAGCTCGGCGATGTGCTGGTCGCTGAGGCCGGCGAGCGACTTCGGCTTGATCAAGGCAATTTCATCCGCCGTGAACGACTTGAAGTCTTCAGCCGAGATTGCTGCGAGAGCCGTGGCGCTCAGAGCGGCAACCTGATCTTCCGTCAGATTGGTAGCAAGGTCGCCGGTGAGCGCAGCCGCCTGTGCTGCCGTGATCGATGCAACCTGCTTGGTGGTCAGGTCGTCGATGAGGCCGGCATCGATCGTGCCGATATGGGCGGCGGTCAGGCCGGAGAAAGCCTTGACGCTGATCGACTTGAGCTGATCGGCATCGAAATTCTTGATCTGGTCGGCGTCACCGAGAGCCGTGATGGCAGCGGCATTGAGACCGGCGATCTGCTGGGTCGTCAGGTTCTTGACCTGATCGTCGCTCAGATTGCCAAGCTGGGTCGGCGTGAATGCTGCAATTTGCTTCGGCGCCAGATCGGCGATCTGCGTGTCGCCGATCTTGGTGACATCCAGTGCCTGGAGTTGCGCCGTCGTCAGAGCCTTGACCTGGGTGGCGTCAAGCGCCTGTACCTGGGTAGCGCCGTCGAGGTCGCCGATCTGGGCAACCGTCAGTGCAGAGATCTGCTTGGCGGAAAGGTCCGTGATCTTGGCACCGAGATCGGCAACGTCGAGAACCTTGACCTGTGCGGCAGTGAAGGCCTTGATCTGCGTGGCGTCGAAGGCACCGAGCTGGGTGGTGGCATCGAGAGCGCCGACCTGCGTATCCGACAGCGCGGCAATCTGCTTGGCGGTGAGGTCCGTGGCCTTGCCGGCCAGCGCCGTGACATCGATCGACTTGACCTGGGCGGCGGTGAAGGCCTTGACCTGCGTGGCGTCGAGGGCAGCGTAGGCATCCGGGTCTAGCGCGGTAACCTGCGACGTGGTCAGAGCGGCGATCTGCTTCGTGCCCAGTTTGCCGGAGGTGACGAGAGCCGTTGCATCCGCATCAGAAAGGGCAGCGATCGTCTTGGTGCTGATAGCAGCGATTTCGTCGTCTTCCATCGCGGCAAGACCACCGGTCAGGGCCAAAATGCCGCTGATGGCGTTGGCATCGAGTGCCTTGATATGCGTCTTCGTCAGGGCGGTTACCTGCGCGACGTCGAAAGCGTCGTCGTTTTCAGCGTAGATCGCCGAAACCTGGGCTGCGGAAAGGTTGGCAACGCCGGTGCCGATCGCTGCGATCTGGTCATCCGACAGGCTTTTGACGGCCGAAATGGTGATGGCCTTGAACTGTGCGGCGGTGAAATCCTTGACGCCATCCTTATTGAGGGAGGCGAGCTTTTCGCCATCAAGCGTCTTGATCTGTGCAGCGGACAGCGACTTTACGTCGTCAGCCGTCAGGCCTGCGAGAATGGTTTTGTCGAGAAGGGCGAACTGGGCGGGCTTCAGGGCGGAAATAATCGACATCGTGTCTACCTCGGTGCTTGGCCAAATGTGATTCTTCGCAAGACACGGCCACGGCATGAGGACGGCGGTCTCTCATGCTTGCCCCAAAGATTGCTCAGGACGTTTGAACGCCAGGAATCCCGCAAGACGAAGAATGTTTAAGGAGGACATGGCTCGCACGAGCCTGCGCATCGGGGCGTCATGCTTCCGGGCGCTTCGAATGAGCCCGATCCCTATGCCAGCAGCCGCGAGTATCCGCGACTGGTGCCAGTGTTAGGATACAACCTTTAATTTCCCATTAACAGCACATGCCATGTTCCCTGAATCGAACAGTGGCCGCCAGCCAGAAGCAAGTCTGGACGGCTATGACGGCAAAACTCTCCTACCGCCCAGATAGGGCCTGAAAGGCCGATACCGCACAGGATGCCATGAGTGCCAACTTTCCCGTAAACGCCGCGCCAGGCAACCCGCTTCTCGAGCTCATGGCGCGCGCGCGCAACCAGCAGCTTCCGCTTGCCGACCTCTTCCAGTCTGCGGAGAATCTGGCGGCTGCCGGGCATCGACCGGCGGCGGCGGAGATCTACAAGCTCTGGATCGCGTTCAACGACAAAAATCCCCTGCTGCATCTCGCCTATTTCAACTATGCCGTTACGTTGTCATCGCTTGGCGATACGGCCGGGGCCATGCATGCGCTGCGCGCTGCGATCCGCATCGAACCGCTGTTCGGCCAGGCCTATATCAATCTCGGCAGGACGCTTGAAGATTGCGGCCTGATCGGACCGGCCGTCGAGCAGTGGCAGACCTATGCGGATGCAACCACCGATGTCACGCCGGATCGAATCGGCCATCGACTGCTCAGCCTGCAACATATCGGGCGCGTGCTTGAGGGAGCGGACCGGCTGGAGGAGGCCGAGGCTGCACTCTGGCAAGCGATGGAACTTGCGCCGACGCGGCCTGAAGCGGCGCAACACTGGATTTCGCTGCGGATGCGCCAGTGCAAGTGGCCGGTCCTGCAGCCTTCGCTCTATGTGACGCCGAAGCAGTTCATGGAGGCGATGTCGGCGATGTCGATCGCCTGCTATGCCGACGATCCTCTGTTCCAGATGGCCAAGGCCTATCGCTACGCCCGCACCACCGTCGGCCGCCCGGCCGATCTGACGGCGTTCAGTCCCAAGCCGGTGCGACAGAAAACCGGCACGCGAGAGCGGCTGCGCGTGGGGTACCTCTCCTCCGATCTGCGCCAGCATGCCGTCGGCTTCGCGCTCAGCGAGGTGCTGGAACTGCACGACAAGGAAAGCGTTGAAATCTACGCCTATTATTGCGGGGACCCCGCGCCCCTCGATCCGACACAGGAACGCATCCAGCGGGCCGTCCATCACTGGCGTGACATCGCCAAGTTGAGCGACATTGACGCTGCGCGACTGATTGCCGATGACGAGATCGATGTGCTGATCGATGTCAACGGCTATACCAAACATGCGCGCACCGCGATCTTCGCCTACCGGCCGGCACCCGCCATCGTGAATTTCTGCGGCTATCCCGGTACCATGGCGAGCCCTTACCACCAGTACATGATTGCTGACGAGCGCATCGTGCCGCCGGAAAACGAGATTTATTATACCGAGAAGGTTCTACGCATCCCCTGCAACCAACCGGTGGACCGCGCGCGCCTCGTCAACCCGCGCCCCACGCGGGCGGAAGCGGGGCTGCCGGAAGATGCGTTCGTCTTCGCAAGCTTCAACGGCATGCAGAAGATTACCGCCCCCTGCTTTGCGCGGTGGATGAAAATTCTCGAAGCGACACCGGGAAGCGTGCTGTGGCTTCTCGCCGGCGACGACGTTGCCAACGAGCGCCTGCGCACGCGGGCAGTCGAGAGCGGCATCGAGCCGGAGCGCATCGTCTTCGCCGGCAAGGTGCAGAACCCGGACCACCTCGCCCGCATCGGGCTTGCCGATCTTTTCCTCGACACCTTCCCGTATGGCGCGCACTCGACTGCTGCGGATGCCATCACGCAGGGTCTGCCTGTGCTGACGGCGGCAGGCAAGAGTTTCGCTGCACGCTTCTGCGCCAGCATCGTGGCGGCTGCCGGGATTCCCGAGCTGATCTGCGATGGGCCGGACGAATATGTGCGCACCGCCATCGCCCTCGCGCAGGATCCGGCACGACTTTCCGATATCCGCCGCTCGCTTGAGAAGCAGCGCGACACCTGCGCGCTGCGCGACACGCCCGCGCTCGCTCATCGACTCGAGGCGATCTTCTGGCAAATTCAGGGCGAGGCGGAACGCGGCGAAATGCCGGTGCCGGATCTCCGTAATCTCGACATCTATTACGAGATCGGCACGCAGCTGGCCGCCGCGGAAATCGAGTTCGAGGACGATGCAAGCTATCGCGCGCGCTACCGGGCCGAACTCGCCGCGCTCGATGCCTATGCGTCGCTTCAGCCGGATGCGCGCTTGTGGCCGGCGGAAGCCGCGACCTGAAACGAGGACGGCAGATGCGGGCGAAAGACAGGATACTCGTTGTCGGTGCCGGGCTTTCCGGTGCCGTTATCGCCCGGGAACTGGCACAGGAAGGTTTCCTCGTCGACGTCATCGATGCGCGCGACCATGTCGGCGGCAACTGCCATACGCAACGCGACCCTGAGACCGGCGTCATGGTGCATGTCTATGGCCCCCACATCTTCCACACCGACGACACGGAGGTCTGGGACTATGTCAACGGCTTCCAGACGTTCCGGCCCTACAAGAACCGGGTAAAGACCGTGAGCGGCGGGCAGGTCTATTCGCTGCCTGTCAACCTCCACACGATCAACCAGTTCTTCGGGAAATGCTTTCGCCCGGAGGAGGCCCGCGCTTTCCTGGAAGCGCAGGCCGACACATCCATCACCGACCCCAGGACTTTCGAGGAGCAGGCGCTGCGCTTCGTCGGGCGTGATCTCTACGCGGCCTTCTTCGAGGGCTATACCCGCAAACAGTGGGGCTGCCCGCCGGCGGACCTTCCTGCCGCCATCCTCAAGCGCCTGCCGGTACGCTTCAACTATGAGGACGACTATTTCTCTCATATCCATCAGGGCATGCCGGAGAACGGCTATACCGCCATGATCGAGAACATCCTCGATCATCCCCGAATCAAGGTGAAACTTGAGACCCGCTTCGACCGGACGCAGAGCGACGGTTTCGCACACGTCTTTTATTCCGGTCCGCTCGACGGCTACTTCGCCTACGAACACGGTCGTCTCGGCTATCGAACGCTGGATTTCGAGCGCTTCACGCATCCGGGCGATTACCAGGGCTGTGCCGTGATGAACTACGCCGACCTCTCCGTGCCCTATACGCGCATCACCGAGCACAAGCATTTTTCGCCATGGGAGGCGCACGAAGGGTCGGTGTGCTACCGGGAGTTTTCGCGCGCCTGCGGTCCCGATGACATTCCCTACTACCCCATCCGCCTCGTCGAGGAGAAGGCGCTGCTCGCCGACTATACGGCCCTGGCCGAGCGCGAGACCGACGTTACTTTCGTCGGGCGGCTCGGCACCTATCGGTATCTCGACATGGATGTGACGATCCGTGAGGCGCTGGATACCGCACGGGTCTATCTCGACCGGAAGACGACGGACGGTGCGATGCCGGCTTTCCTTCACGCGCCGCTCTGACGGATGCCCTAACGGCAAAGGCCCCGGCAGAACCGGGGCCTTCGAAACTGTGTCAAACGGTCGACCCGTCTTTCGATTAACGGAAGAGCGAGAGGATGCCTTCCGACGAGGAGTTGGCGATCGAGAGTGCCTGGATGCCGAGCTGCTGCTGGGTCTGCAGGGCCTTGAGGCGGGTGGACTCTTCGTTCATGTCGGCATCGACCAGGCGGCCAACGCCCTTGTCGATGGCGTCCGTCAGCTTGTTGGCGAAATCTTCCTGCAGGTTGATGCGCATGGAGATCGAGCCGAGTTGCGAAGCAGCCTTCGTCATCTGCTGAAGAGCAGCTTCCACGAGCGACAGGGCGTCGGCCATGTCGGCGTCGGTATAATCTGTGATCGTCATGTTGACGACGGTCGTTGCAGCATCCCAGTCGGCCGAAGCAGCCGTTACACCGAGATCGTCAGAAACCGAGCCGAGGATACCACCAGCGCTGGCCGTGTGATCGTCCGTATCGACGGTCGAGAACAGAACGTTCGAATTGGTGCCGGCGCCAACGTCCGGGAGGTCCTGCAGCGTGTAGGTCGTGGTGCTGACCTTGACGGTGCCGTCGGCGCTGCGGATGAAGCCGGAGACGACGGTCTTGTCGGCAACGTTTGTCGGGGCGGTGTCGGTGTTGTCGTAGACCAGCCAGTTCTGGCCGTTGAACGCGGCGCCGCTGGCGATCGAAACCAGCTGCTGCTGCAGCTGCGTGATTTCTTCCTGAACCTTGGCCTTATCGACGCCCTGTTCGGTGGCGGCGGTTACCTTGGCCTTGATTTCCTTGACGACATCGATGGCGGCTTCCATGCCGGCATAAGCGGTGTCGACCTTGGCGGCACCCAGGCCCAGGGCGTCCTGAACAGCAGAGAGGGCCATATTGTCCGAACGCATCGTGGTCGCGATGGACCAGTAGGCAGCGTTGTCGGAGGCTTCGCCGACGCGAGCGCCCGAGGAAACACGATCCTGCGTGGTTTCCATCGAGGTGCCGATCGAGCGCAGGGTCTGGAGAGCGGACATAGCCGCGACGTTGGTAAGAATGCTGGTCATGAGATGCGTGCCCCTTGAGTGGCTGACTGAGGAAGGGCATTCCGGATGTTAGCCGGGGAACGGTGGTCAGCATCATGCCTGCTAACCGGTTAAGTTTCTTGGTTAACCCACCGTTTCGATGGGCCAAGAAAACCGCAATAAAGTTAATGAAGTCTTGAGCGCGGAAAAAAAATGCAAAAAGCCGCCCCCGTCACCGGGAGCGGCCTTTTCGAAGGTGGGGCGCGGGTCAGCCTTCCGCGCCTTCCCCCATCCGTCTATTAACGGAAGAGCGAGAGGATGTTCTGCGAGTTGGAGTTCGCGATCGACAGCGACTGGATCGCCAGCTGCTGCTGGGTCTGCAGGGCCTTGAGGCGCGTGGACTCTTCGTTCATGTCGGCGTCGACGAGGCGGCCTACGCCCTTGTCGATGGCGTCGGAAAGCTTCGAAGCGAAGTCTTCCTGAAGCGTGATGCGCTTGGACAGCGAGCCGAGCGTCGAGCCGACGGTCTGCATGCTGGACAGGGCGGTTTCGACCGTGCTTAGGTGAGTGGCCATGTCGGTGTCATCTTCGGTACCGTCGAGTTCGATGGCCATGACATTAGCGAGAATGCCTGTAGAGTCATCGATCGTATCGGTCGCTGGGTCATAGGCGCCGAACAGCGAGCCGGCCTGGGCGTCGTAGGCTGCGGTCGTGACCTTGACGGTGCCGTCGCCGCCGCGAACGAAGCCGGTTACGACAGTCGCGTCGTCCGCACCGCCAGCCAGCCAGTTTTCGCCGTTGAACGAAGCGCCTGAGCCAATGCTCTTCAGCTGTTCCTGGAGCTGCTTGAGTTCTTCCTGGACCTTGACCTTGTCGACGCCCTGTTCGGTTGCCGTGACGAGCTTGGCCTTGATTTCCTTGACGACGTCGATCGCAGCTTCAACACCGGCATAGGCCGTGTCGACCTTTGCGGCGCCGAGGCCGAGGGCGTCCTGAACGGCGGAGAGGGCTGCGTTGTCGGAACGCATGGTGGTCGCGATCGACCAGTAGGCAGCGTTGTCCGAAGCCGCGCCAACACGCTGGCCGGACGAAATGCGGCCCTGCGTGGTTTCCATGTCGTTGTTGATCGTGCGCAGCGTCTGGAGAGCCGACATTGCAGACGTGTTGGTGAGAATGCTCGACATTCTAGTTGTCCCTTTGAACGAAATACTGATGGGGACATACCGGACTGAAAAAACTTACCGGTTACGACGGTCGGCCTCATGCCAACTCGGTGCTTCAACGTATTGAAGGGAAACCAAACCCGTCGTGTTGAGGCAAAAGTCGCAGCCAATCCTTGCCAACTCCTTAAGTCGGGAGGAAGCATTCAACCCGTTGAAAAACAGGGTAAATAGCCGGTAAAGCGCTATGGTTAAGAGGGTCTAACTGAACGACCGCACGAGGCTGCCGACAAGCAGATTCCAGCCGTCGATCAACACGAAGAACAGAATCTTGAAGGGGAGCGAAATCGATGTCGGCGGCAGCATCATCATGCCCATCGCCATGGTGATCGTGGCGACGATCAGGTCGATCACGAGGAAGGGCAGCACGACCAGAAAGCCGATCTCAAAGCCGCGGCGGATTTCCGAGATCATGAAAGCGGGGATGACGACGCGCAGGTCCGCCACATTGTCCTGGACAACCGTCTGGCCGCGTTCTTCCGCCAGCGAAATGAACAGTTCGATGTCCTTGTCGCGGGTATTGGCGACCATGAATTCGCGGAAAGGCTCGGCAATGCGCTTGGCCGCCTCGGTCTCGTCGATCTGGTTTGCGATCAGCGGTTCGACGCCGTTCTGCCAGGCGCGGTCGAAAGTCGGCGCCATGACGTAAAAGGTCATGAACAGCGCAAGCGAGACGAGAATCATGTTCGAGGGCGTGGTGGCAAGGCCCATGCCCGAACGCAGGATGGAAAAAGCGATGACGAAGCGCGGAAAGCTCGTCACCATGATCAGGATGCCGGGCGCGACCGACAGAACCGTAAGAAGGCCGAAGGTGCGGATGATCCAAGACGCCGCCGAACCGTCGATAGGCGCATTGAGGAGACCACCCGGCAGTTGCAGCTGCTGCTGGGCATAGGCCGCACCGGTCATCGCCATCATGGCGACAAAGGTCAGGAGGATGCGAATCATTCGATCACAAAGGTTCGGAACATAACGTTGGTTACGCGCCCTTCAGACCGCAGGTCAACCCGCTCCTGGAGGTCATCCCTGAGATATTGGAAACCGCGCGGTCCCTGCACCTGCTGGAGCGATACCGTTCGCATATAGGCCATGATGTCCTGGTGGATTTCCTCTGCCAGAGCGACGTCCGGCGCGTCTTTGAACATCAGTGCGACTTCAAGCCGAACGCGGTTGTCGGAGGGGTAAGCGAGATTGCTGGTAATGGGATCGAGAAGCACGATGCCGTTGGCGAGGGTGGAGATGTGCGGCACCTCCTTGCCCTCCGCACCCTTCTCGCCGCCACCGTGACCGCCTTCGGCGGCAGCGGCTGCCGGCTCGGCCTTGGCAACCTCTTCCGTTGGCGGCGGCGCAAGCATGTTGCCCACGAGCCAGCCGCCGCCGCCCGCCAGGAGCGACAGCACGGCAATGACCGCGATGGTGATGACCGGAGAGGACTTCTTCTTCTCTGTGCCCTGTTCTTCGTCCGCCATGTGTTTCTTTCCGTATTGGACCGTCAGATCGGCGAGAACAGGTCGAGCGCCTGCTGGCCCCATGGCGGCTGCTGCACTTCGGTCAGACGGCCGCGCCCACCATAGGAGATCCGCGCTTCGGCAATCCGCTCATAGGCGATCTGGTTGTTGGCATCGACATCCTGCGGCCGCACGATGCCGGCGACGTTGAGAATGCGCAACTCATGGTTGACGCGCACTTCCTGCGAGCCGCTGATGAGAAGGTTCCCATTCTCGATGACGCCGGTGACGACGGCGGCAACGAGCAGGTTCAGCTTTTCCGAACGCTCGGTCGAGCCGTCGCCCTTCGTGCTGGTCGAGGATCCGAATTTCAGATCGCCGTCCGCATCCACGCTGGTCGAGCTTGTCTTGCCGGTGATGCCGAAATTGATGCCGCTCTTGTTGGTGCGCGAGCGGTCGGTCTTGTTGTCGAAGCTCGCCTTGTCATTGACTCGGATATTCACCGTCAGGATGTCGCCGATCTTGAAGGCGCGCGAATCCTTGAAGAGCGCCGACTGCTGGTCGCTCCAGATGGAGTAGCCGGAAACCGCCGTGCGGGGCTGCTTGGGATACATCGCCATCTGCGGCGTGGCGGCATAGTTGAGGCCGCTGCCGATGGGGCTCATCGCCGGCGCCTTGCCGATTTCCTTGATTGCCTGGTTCGAGCAGCCGGACAGTGCCAGCGCCACGGAAAGTGCGAAGGCTGTCTTCTTCATGACGGATCCTTTGACGTGTTCGCATCGCTCGCAGACGCGATGATGCGGGTGAGCATGGCGGCCTTGTCGGCCGGCATTTCCCCCAGAATGGTGCTCGACTGGCGCGGCGGCAGCTTCATCACGATGGCTGAAGCGATCTCGGGATCGAGTTCGGCCAGCTGTAAAGCCGCTGCATCAGGCTTCATCTTGCGGTAGATCTCGACGAGGTTCGCCTCGGCGGACTTCAAAAAGTCGTTGCGGCGCTTCAGCCAGTCCTCATACTCGGCCCGGCGCGCCTCCAGCGTCTTGATGCGCTCGTCGACACCCTTCTGGAGATCTTCGAGCTCCTTCTTCTGGAGAAGGTAGCGCTGGTCGCGCGCGGCATCGGCGATGTTCGTGCAGAACTCGCGGATCTCGTCGGCGCTCGCCTTCGTCGTCATGATGACCGGGCGCTCCTCGGCATAGGCGCCGGGAATGGCCAGCATCACGACGGCGGCGAATGGCAAGGCCAGCCGCCGCAGAAGACTGGACGTGGTCGTTCCTGTCGTCATTGCAGTACCAGTTCTGCCTGGAGGGCCCCTGCGGTCTTGATGCTCTGCAGGATTGAGATGATGCCATCGGGCTTGACGCCGATGCTGTTGAGGCCGGAGACCAGCGAACGAAGGCTCGAGCCGTCGATCATGGCGACATTGCCGCCTTCCTGCTGGACGAGGATATCCGTATTCGGCTGTACCGCCGTTACGCCCTTCGAGAACGGCTCGGGTTGCACGACCTGCGGCATCTCGTTGACCTGCACGGTGAGCGTGCCGTAGCTGACGGCGACGGGCGAAATACGCACATCCTGGCCGATGACGATGGTTCCGGTCCGCTCGTTGATGACGACGCGTGCCGGCACATCCGTCTCAACTACAAGGTTTTCGATATCGGCCATCAGGCGGGCGAGATCGGCCATCTTCGGTTTTGCGATGTAGACCGACTGCGAATCGCGCGATTCGGCGATCGGTCCGCCGTACTGGGCGGCTGCGTAACGGTTGATGGCATCGGCCATGCCGACGGCTGTCGAGAAATCGGGATTGCGCAGTTGCAGCACCAGATCGGCCGCATCCTTGAAACGCGAGGGCAATTCACGCTCGATGATGGCGCCGTTCGGCACGCGGCCGGCGGTGGTGACGCCCTGCTGCACCGACGCGGCGTCGCCGCTGGCGCTGACGCCGGTCACGACGATGGAGCCCTGCGCGACCGCATAGATCTGCCCGTCGGCACCGGAAAGCGAGGTCATGACAAGCGTGCCGCCGCGCAGCGACGCGGCATCGCCAAGCGAGCCGACCGTCACGTCGATCCGGCTGCCGGGGCTGGCAAACGGCGGCAGATTTGCGGTCACGAGAACGGCGGCGATGTTCTTGGCGCGCGTCTGCGTGCCCACCATCGAGATGCCGAGGTTCTGCAGCATCGCGCGCATGGACTGTTCGGTGAAGGGGGAGGAGCGCATGCTGTCGCCTGTGCCCTGGAGGCCGACGACGAGGCCATAGCCGATCAACTGATTGTCACGGCCGGCCTGCAGCGAGGCCACGTCCTTGATGCGTGCGGCGGACAGAGCCGGTCCTGCCGCGAGCATGACGCAGGCGAGGACGGCGACGGCACGAAGAAACAGGACACGCATCATTTTACCACCACATGGACCGTCCCGTCATCCATGACGGTGCCGGAAACGATCACGCCGGAATCCTTGTTGCGGACACGCACCAGTTCGCCCACCGACCCGTCCTGAAGGGGCGTTCCGGCGGCGCGCAGAACGAGCGATCCGTTGTCGAAGATCAGGCTGACGGTCGTGCCGCGGGCGACGGCGAATGGTTCGCGTAGCGCCGAGGTGAGGATCACGCGGCCGGGAAGCAGAGTCCGCTTGCTGACCAGCCCGCTGATCGCGCCGATGCTTTCCGCATATCCCTTGACGATGTTCGGGTTGGTGACCTCGACTTCTTCGAGCTGGCCTGCGTCAAGCTCTTCGCCGGGATAGATGATGCGCTTGGGCACGACGGCCATGCGCGCATCGGCAAGGGCCACGTCGGCCACGAGGAGGCCCGCCAGCACGGCGGATACGGTGAGAACCGTGCGGCGCAATGTTGGAAGGGTCTTTCCCGTACGAAGGGCTTCTGTCAGGCGAAACATCATGTTCCCCGGGGTTCCGGTTGCTATCTCAGGTTCTTGCTGACCACGGCGGCCATCTCGTCGGCGGCCTGGATGATCTTGGAATTCATCTCATAAGCGCGCTGGGCGGAGATGAGGTCGGTGATTTCCTTGACCGGGTCGACGTTGGAGCTTTCCAGGTAGTTCTGCTGGATGTAGGCGAAGCCTTCCTCGTTCGGCGTGCCGACATTGGCGGCGCCGGAGGCCGCGGTTTCGCGGAAGAGGTTCTCACCCATCGGCTCGAGACCGGCCTCGTTGACGAAGTTCGCCAGTGTGATCTGGCCGAGTTCCTGCTGCTGGCCCGCAACCGTCGCGAAGACCTGGCCCGACTTGTTGACGGTCACTTCCGTCGCATCGACAGGCACTGTCATGCCAGGAACGACCGTGTAGCCGTCGAGGGTGACGATCTGACCCTCCGCATTGGTGTTGAAAGCGCCGGCACGGGTGTAGAGCGTACTGCCATCGGGCGCCTCGATCTGGAACCAGCCGCGGCCGATGAGCGCCATGTCGAAGGAGTTGCCCGTGGAAACGAGGCCGCCCTGAAGATGCAGGTTGCGCACTGCAGCCGTCTTGACGCCGAGACCGACGATTACGCCTTCCGGCACCACGGCCTGGTTGGCCCGGTTCGGCACGCCGGCAGCGCGCTCCGTCTGGTAGAGCAGATCGGAGAACTCCGCGCGGGCACGCTTGTAGCCCGTCGTATTGATGTTCGCGATGTTGTTGGCGATGACTTCGAGGTTGGTCTGCTGCGCGTTCATGCCGGTAGCGGCAATGGCAAGGGCTTTCATGTCCGGTCCTCAGATCTGCATTCTAGCGATTTCGAGATAGGCGGTGACGACCTTGTCGCGGAAGGCGATGGCGGTCTGCAGCGTCTGCTCGGCGTTCATGACGGCATCGACAACCTCACGGGTCGATGCCTTGCCCTGGATGGCGTCGAAAGACTTGGTCTCGCTGAGCTTCAGCGCGTTGGTCATATCGGTCGCCATATCGCCCATGACCTGGGCGAAACTCATCTGGCCGGTGCCCTGCGCGGCGGCGCCCGAAACGAGGCCGGAGGCCGCCTTGTCGACGCCCGACAGGGCATCATTCGGAAAAAGGGAGCTGACGCCCTTTACGCTGTCGATCATTGCGAGGCCCTCAGAAGGTCGATGGTCGCGCTGATCAGGTCGCGCGATTGCTTGATGCTTTGCAGGTTGGCTTCGTAGGAGCGGTTCGCCTCGCGCATGTCGGCCATCTCGACCAGCACGTTGACGTTCGGCATCTTGACGTAGCCCTTTTCATCCGCAGCCGGATTGCCGGGGTCGTATTCGGTGGTGAACTCGCCCTCGTCGAAACCGAGGCGCGATACCTCAACCGTGGAGGAACCGCTCAGGCGATCCAGCTCGGAGGTGAAGGTGACGGTCTTGCGGCGGAACGGATCGGCGCCGGGTGTGTCGCCGGTCGAGCGCGCATTGGCCAGATTTTCCGAAACGATGCGAATACGGGTCGACTGCGCCTCGAGTCCGGAGGCTGCTACTTTCAGGGAGGCTACAAGCGGATCCATTTCTTACCTTTTGACTGTCATCAGCATCATGCGATGAAAGGCCTTGACGAGGCCGGCATTCAATTCGAAGTCACGTTTGACCTGCCCCTCTTTCATGAGCTCATCGGCAAGCCCGACGGTATTGCCGGATTCCTGCACGCCGATCTCTTCGGTGGGCTTGGTCGTGATGACGCGGCTGGCCATTTCGGTTTCGGTGAAATGGCCGGGATGCGTTGCCGCCATGCGGGCGCTCGTGGTTTCGAGCACCGATTGAAAGGGGGTAACGTCCTTCGCCTTGAAACCGGGCGTGTTGACGTTGGCGATGTTGCCTGCAACGACACTCTGGCGGGTCGCGAGCCATTCGGCCTGTTTCGATGCCAGTTCAAACAGTTGTATCGGTTGCATGACAAGCTCCATCCTTGTTCACTGCGAACCTATGGAACCAATCTTGCGCGGGACTTGCACTTGCGGCACCCACCGTGCAAGTGCCTGATTTTCAGGGAAATAAAGTAGTCTGCCACCAAACGGCAAACGGCCGGCAGGCACACGGAGCGCCGCCGGCCGAATCGAAAAGGCAGGTTTTCTGTCCGTCAGTTCCGCTTGATGACGTCGCCATTCGAGGTGACGATGACCCAGGCGCCATCGCGCTGCTCCAGCGTCGCCAGGCGGCTGTTATCGGGCAGGATGGAGCCGACGCGCACGATATACATGCCACGCGCATCCTCGATCAGCGCACGGCCGTTTGCCACATGCATGAGCCGGAAACCCGAATTGGCCGGAAGCGGCTGGTTCAGCCCCGTCTCGACGGGCGCGCCGAGCGTCTTCTCCTTGCCGAGCCCCGATGTAGTGGCGGTTGCAACCGGATCGGGACTGTCGAGGGCCCGCGTCTTGTCGTCGTCCACCATGGCGGCAGGCGAAACGCTCATGACTTCCTTTGCGGCCGTCTCGGGCAGATTGCGGGTCGATCCCTGCCAAAGCGTCGGAACGGAGAATTTCCCCGGATTGAGGAAGACATACCAGGGAAAGAAGGCCGCGCCCGCGGCGAGCAGCACACCTGTCCCGACGAGCATCTTGTCGCCGGCGCTGTAATGTCCCTTTTCCACCCGCTTCAGCGGTTGAACAGGTTGATCCGCATCGAAATCCGTCACTGTCATCCCCTTCGCACGGCCGGTGCGCCGCCCTGTTGAGCGGCCGCGTTCTTGAGCGCGGTCGCCAGGTCGGTGAATGCATCGCCGGCCGGCCGCTCGCCCGGCGTCTGTTTCAATACTTCATAGATGATCGGCACCTGCTTGATCGCCATGTCGAGATCGGGGTCGGCGCCGGGGCGATAACCACCGATAAGGCGCAGGTCGCGCGTTTCCTCGAAACGGTGGATCAGCGATTTCAACCGCCCCACGAGCTTCTCCTGGTCCGGCGTCCAGGCCTTGCGGGCAAGACGCGAGATCGAGGCGAGCGGGTTGATGGGCGGATAGCGCCCCTCTTCCGCGAGGCTGCGCTCCATGACGATGTGCCCGTCGAGAATGCCCCGCGTCGAATCGGCAATCGGATCGTTGTGATTGTCGCCGTCGACGAGGATCGAGATGATTGCGGTGATGCTGCCGGTGCCTTCCGCGCCCGGGCCGGCGCGCTCCAGCAGGCGCGGCAGTTCGGTAAACACCGAGGCCGGATAGCCACGCGCGATCGGCGGCTCGCCCGACGCTGTCGCCACTTCGCGGATGGCATGGGCGAAGCGCGTGACGCTGTCGATGATCAACAGCACATTGTCGCCCTGGTCGCGATAGTGCTCGGCGATCGTCACAGCCGTCAGCGGCGCCATCTTGCGCAACATCGGGCTTTCATCGCTGGTGGCGACGACCGCGACGGACTTTGCGAGATTGTCGCCAAGCGTATCTTCGATGAATTCGCGCACTTCGCGGCCACGTTCACCGACCAGCGCGATGACAACTTTGTCAAAGGCGTCAGCGCGCGCCAGCATGGACAGGAGTGTCGACTTGCCGACACCCGAGCCGGCGAAAATGCCGAGACGCTGGCCAAGGCAGAGCGGCGCGAAGATATCGATGGCACGAACGCCCGTGCTGAAGCCGGTTTCGACGCGCTTGCGCGTCATCGACGGCGGGGCTGAATTCGAAATCGACCGGCGGACATCACCCTGGACCAACGCACCGAGACCATCGATGGGCTCGCCGAGCGCATTGATGGTGCGTCCGCACCAAGAAGCGGTCGGCGCGACGCGGAAGGCGCCCTTGCGGATGACCGTGTCGTGAATGCCGATCGGTTCGCCCGGCTCGATGGGGCAGACCACCACCGAATCCGTGTCGACGCGCACGACCTCCCCCAGATGCACGCCAGTCGCGCTCTTGTGCGCGACGAACTCGCCGAGCCGCACATGGCGCGACAGGCCGCTGACGGTGTAGTTGCCGGCGGCGATGGTCTGGACGTGACCGCCATGGGCCACCGAGAATTCCGGAGACGCGTAGCGCCGCACCAGCCCGGCCAGCGCATTGAGCTTGCGCGCGCCGTCGGCCGTACCGGGAACCTTCGCCGTGGAACCTAGGGATCCCATGGTTTACTTGCTGCCCCCGAGTGTGCGGACCGCCTCGTTCATCGAATCCTCGCTACCGCGCATCAGCGCCGCGATGTTTTCGAAGGCGCGCGTGACCTGGATCAGTTGCGTCATCTCGGCGATGGCATTGACGTTCGATTCCTCGACATAGCCCTGCACCACGCCGGCATCGACCCGGTCGAGGATCGGCTGGGGCGCCCGCGCCGGGATGATGCCGCTGTTGCCGGCACGCACGAAACCGCCGGACAGGTCGGCCTCGAAAATGCCGAGGGCTGCGACCGGGCGGCCATTCTGATTGAGCTGTCCGTCGGCGCTGAGTGTGATCGGGCCGGCATTGCCGTCGATCTGGATCGGACCGCCGCCGGCATCGAGCACGGGGTAACCGTTCAGCGTGACGAGTTCGCCCGCCTCCGTCAGGGTGAAGCGTCCGTCGCGGGTGAGCGTCGCGCCGGCGGGCGTTTCCACCTGGAACCAGGCATCGCCCTTGATGGCGAAATCCAGCGTGCCGTTGGTTTGCGTCAGGCCGCCGTTGCGGGTCGAAAGGAATTCCTCACCCTGCGAAACGAAGGCAACATCCGCGCTCTTCTGGTCGCTGACGACCTGGTTGAACTTCACTTCGGTGGCGCGGAAACCGACGGTCGTGGAGTTCGCGACGTTATCGGCGAGCGTTGCCATGCGGCGGTCGAGTGCAATCTGGGACGAAAGCGAGACATAAAGCCCGGTCTGCATGCTCAGCGGCCTCCGAGTTTCAGGTTGTTGATGGAAAGAAGCAGGTCCGTCGAAATGCCGGTCAGGCTGGACGGCTGGAAGACGGTCAGCGGATCGTAGCTGCCGGAGGGGTTTTCGAGTTCCCACATCGCGGTGAAGCGCTCGAGGAGCTTGCCGACCTTCGCAGGATCCTTGAGGTCGTCGAGATCAAGGATGTCCTCGTAGTGTGCGGCCTGGCGGTCCACATCGGTGGCGGCGAACTCGGCGGGAAGCTGGAATGCCGTGCGCACGACCTGCGCCAGCGCATCATCGGCGATGATGGAATAGCCCGACGTGATGGACGAGGCCATGCGTTCGAAATAGAGCGCGAGGCGCACGCCGGTATTGTCCTCGCCGGCGCTGACCTCCAGCGTCTGGCGCATATACTTGTCGGCAATGCCTTTCTGGGCGCGCTCGAAGGTGGTCGCCAGCTCGCCGTGGCGGGCGAAGTTCAGCGATTCGGCCAATGCCTTGTAGCGTGTGTCCGAAAGCTGGTTCGCGAAGGCGCCCTTCTCGTCGACGCCTTCCGTCAGCACCTTGCGCATGAAGGCCTTGGCATAGGCCATGTCGTCGAGGCCGTGCGCCTTCATGGCGTAGTTGTAAAGGCGGCTGTCGGCGAAGAAGTCGTCGACCGATTTAACGTCGCCGATCTTCGACAGATAGTATTCGGTCTCGCGCTTGACGTCCGGCTGCTCCGACACGCGCGTGAGCGATGTCTGGAGGTCGGAGGAAATCAGCTTGTAGCTCGTATAGGTGGTCGTCACGATGGCCCGCCGATCAAGGTTCACGAGGGCGCGAAGGCCCGTTCTGAACCATGATCCTGCGGGGTTTTGCTTGTGCGAACCTGATCCACGAACCCGCCGCCCGGTACAGCTTCACGCAAGGCTGGAACCGTATTCCCGGAAGGGTCAGAATTGTGTCGGGACACCTGCGCTTATGAACATTGTAATCGGCCTCATCGTCACCATCGGCTGTATCCTGGGCGGCTTCATGGCCATGGGCGGCCATGTCGAAGTGCTCAACCAGCCATTCGAGCTCCTGATCATCGGCGGCGCCGGGGTCGGCGGCTTCATCGTCGCCAACACGATGAAGGTGATCAAGGAAACCGGCAAGGCGCTCGGAGAAGCCTTCAAGCACAAGGTTCCGAAGGAACGCCACTATCTCGATACGCTGGGCGTGCTCTACAGCCTCATGCGGGATCTGCGCACCAAGTCGCGCAACGAGATCGAGGCTCATATCGACAACCCGGCAGAATCGCCCATCTTCCAGTCCGCGCCGACGGTTCTCGCCAACAAGGAACTGACGGCCTTCATCTGCGATTATGTCCGCCTCATCATCATCGGCAATGCCCGCAGCCACGAGATCGAGGCGCTGATGGACGAGGAAATCCAAACGATCACGCGCGACAAGATGAAGCCCTACCAGGCGCTCTCCACCATGGGCGACGCCTTTCCGGCCATCGGCATCATCGCCGCCGTTCTCGGGGTTATCAAGGCGATGGGGAAGATCAACGAATCCCCCGAAGTGCTCGGCGGCCTCATCGGCTCGGCGCTCGTGGGCACCATGCTCGGCATCTTCCTGTCCTATTCCATCGTCACGCCCATCACCACCAACATCAAGGTGGTGCGCGAAAAGCAGAACCGTCTCTACGTGATCGTCAAGCAGACCCTTCTCGCCTACATGAACGGTTCGGTCCCGCAGGTTGCCCTGGAATACGGCCGCAAGACCATCTCCTCCTACGAGCGCCCGTCCATCGATGCCGTGGAGCAGGAAATGATGAATCCGGGTGGCGGCGGCGATACGAAGGCGGCCTGATCGATGAGCACAGCACCCGTAGCCGCAGCCCCGTCCATGGATCCGATCGTCCTTGCCCGCCTCACCGGCAAGCTCGGCGACCAGGAGACGATCTCCAAGCTTTGCGCCACGCTCGGCGATGTCTTCTCCGAATTCCTGCCGGACATGCTGGAAAGCGAGCTGGGTTTCGAGGTGGCCGTGTCCTATGCCGGCTTCGCCACGGGCAAGTACGGCGAGCTGACCGAAGGTCTCGGCGGCGCCATGGCCTTCTGCGACGCATCGCTGCGTGACTGGTGCGAGCATTTCACGCTGATATGCGACAGCCCGCTGATCATCACTCTTGTCGAGAACATGCTCGGCGCTGTCAGCGATTCCATCGAGGACCCGCAGCCCCGGCCGCTTTCCAAGATCGAGCTCGACGTTGCAGCCATGATGTTCGACCGGATTTCCGGCGTCCTGAAAACAGCAGTGTCCAGCGCGACCAGCTTCGAACCCCTGCTCGGCGCCGCGCACAATGCGGAACTTCGCAAGCCCGTCGAGGACGGCACGCAGAACGAGCATGTCGCCATGGTCAACATGGCGGTCGGCATCGGACCGGTACTCTCGACCTTCCATGTCGTCATTCCGCAGCGCACGCTGCTGAAATCCGTCATCACGGCACCAAGGCCGGCGAATGCCGCAAAGACCCGCGCCGAATGGAGCGAGCAGCTCAGCGAGCAGGTTCGCCGTTCGAAGGTGACGCTCGAGGCGCGCATTCACCTGGAGCCCCAGACCCTCGACACGATCAGCCGCCTGCAGCCCGGCGACATCATCCCCTTCAACGAAGCGGGCGACGTGCGCGTCGACGTGAACGCCAACGGGCGCAACCTCTATGTCTGCGAATTCGGGCGATCGGGCGCCCGCTACACGGTTCGCGTCAAGGATACCTACGGCTCGGAGGACGACATCCTCCAGCACATCATCGGATAGTTCGCACCCGGCAATCGGCCGGCGGCTAGCCTCAGGCAAGTTTCGAATGGAATAGTGATCTTATGGCACCGAAGAATACACCCATCGCTGACGACATCACGCCTTCCATCAATGCGGGCGACCATGAGCTGGAACAAGCGATCGACGATCTGCGCGGCGTTCTACAGCAGGACGCCACGTTCGACGGCGGCGTTCCTGCCACCATCGACGACGATCCGCTGGCGGCCTTCGGCGGTGATTTCGGCGGCGGTGCGTCAAGCACCGATTTCGGCGGCACCGATTTCGGTGGCTCGGATTTCGGCGCCGGCAGCGATTTCTCCGCCGAGGTGAAGGAAGCGCCCCGTCCGGGTAGCGCCATGCAGTCCAACCTCGACCTTATCATGGATATCCCGATCGATCTTCAGATCGTTCTCGGCTCCTCGCAGATGCAGGTCTCCGGTCTCATGAACCTCAGCGAGGGCGCGACGATCGCGCTCGACCGCAGGATCGGCGAGCCCGTCGAGGTGATGGTCAACGGCCGTGTCATCGGCCGCGGCGAAATCACGGTTCTGGAAAACGACGACACCCGTTTCGGGGTGAAGCTTATCGAAGTGAAGAGTACACGCAAAGTCTGATACCCACTGAAGGGATCAGGGGGACAATCCATGATGGATTTCGAAAATTTCGGCACGTCAACGGCACTTGGTTCGCCGCTGTCGCCGGTGGAAAAAGCCGCAGCGGTGCTGCTTGCCATGGGCAAGGGTGTCGCCGGCAAGCTCCTGAAGTATTTCACCCAGAGTGAACTCCAGGCAATCATTGCCGCCGCACAGAACCTGCGCGCCATTCCCCCGCACGAACTGATCGATCTCGTCAACGAGTTCGAGGACCTGTTCACCGAAGGCGCGGGCCTTATGGACAACGCCAAGATGATGGAAGGCATTCTCGAGGAAGGCCTGACGCCGGACGAGGTGGATGGCCTGCTTGGCCGCCGCGCCGCCTTCCAGGCTTTCGAAACGACGATCTGGGATCGCCTTCAGGATGCCGACCCGATTTTCGTGGCACGTTTCCTGCTCAACGAGCACCCCCAGACCATCGCCTATATCCTGTCGATGATGCCGTCCTCGTTCGGCGCCAAGGTGCTGCTGGAGATCCCGGAAGACCATCGCGCCGACATCATCAACCGTACCGTCAATCTCAAGGACGCAAGCCCCAAGGCGACGGCGATCGTCGAAGCGCGCGTTATCGAGATGATTTCAGCGCTGGATGCGGAACGCAACTCGGTCGGCTCGAACAAGGTCGCCGACCTCATGAACGAACTGGAGAAATCCCAGGTCGACGAGATGCTCGCGTCGCTCGAAACGGTCTCGACCGAATCGGTCAAGAAGGTTCGCCCGAAGATCTTCCTCTTCGAGGACGTGCTCTACATGCCGCAACGCAGCCGCGTGTCGTTGTTCAACGACGTATCGGGCGACATCATCACCGCTGCCCTGCGCGGCGCATCGATGGAGCTTCGCGAATCCGTCCTTTCCGCCATCGGCGCGCGCCAGCGCCGCATGATCGAATCCGACCTTGCCGCGGGCGACCTGGGGAATCCGCGCGAAGTGGCCATCGCGCGCCGCTCGATCACCCAGGAAGCCATCCGCCTTGCCGCAGCCGGACAAATCCAGTTGAAGGAAAAGGAACAGGAAGCCCAGGCCGCCTGATCCGCCTTGACAGGCTGACCCCGCAAGCCGAGCGTATTTCCGGCCCGAATCTCCCATGGGGGTTCGGGCCGTCTGCTTTTCTGGCAGGCGGATCAAGCCGGAGCGCGCAACGTGGCTGACGACGACGACAAGGACAGCAAAACAGAGCTTCCGACCGAGAAGAAGATTCGCGATGCCATGGAGAAGGGCAATACGCCTTTCTCCCGCGAGGTCACGATCTTCGCTTCGACGCTCGCCATCTACGTCTATCTGGTCTTCTTCCTGCCGGGCGGCGTGGCGCGGATGAACGAGACGCTGCGAGACTTCTTCGAACAGCCGGAAGCCTGGAATCTCAAGTCCGGCACCGATGTCATCGCCATTTTCCGCCATCTCGGCTGGGAAGCGGCTGGCCTTCTGATGCCCATCCTCATCATGATGATGTTCTTCGGCGTTGCGTCCTCGGTCTTCCAGAACCTGCCGAGCCCCGTTCTCGAGCGAGTGCGGCCGCAGATGAACCGGCTGAGCCCGATCAAGGGGCTTACCCGCCTCTTCGGCAAGCAGGGACTTGTCGAATTCGCCAAGTCGCTGATCAAGATCCTGCTCGTGTCGCTGGTCGTCGGCATCATGATGCAGACCAACTACTTCTCTTCTCTCGACACGATGTTCTCCGAGCCGGCCACCCTGCTCTACATGATGGGCACGGACGTCAACAAGGTTCTCCTGATCATCCTCTTTGCGACCGCCATTATTGCCGGCATCGACTTTGCCTGGACGCGCCATCACTGGTTCACCGAGCTGATGATGACGAAACAGGAAGTGAAGGAGGAAATGAAGCAGGCGCAGGGCGACCCGATCGTCAAGGCCCGCATGCGATCCATCCAGCGCGACCGCATCCGCCGGCGCATGATCACCGCTGTCCCGCGCGCCACACTCGTCATCGCCAACCCGACTCACTTCGCCGTTGCGCTGCGATATGTGAGGGAAGAAGGCGAGGCGCCGGTCGTTGTGGCCAAGGGTCAGGACCTCATCGCCCTCAAGATCCGCGAGATTGCGGAGGAGAATGGCATACCCGTTTTCGAAGATCCGCCGCTCGCACGCTCAATGTTTGCGCAAGTCTCGGTGGATAGTGTCATTCCGCCGGTGTTCTACAAAGCAGTGGCGGAGCTGATTCACCGGGTTTATGCAGCTTCGCCCCAGACCAGACGGGTAAATTAAATCCGATGAGAAAATGCACCTATTCCGCAGAACGCGAGAAGATTGTTGCCGAAGCAATCTGCCCGGTCGCCACTGAGCTCAGACTGCTCGATGCTGCCGATCTCGTGTCATTGTTGCGTTTCGAGTGCTACGGGAACCTGGCCGATCTGGTCTCTTCGGCCGCCGAACTCTACTTCCTGCCCGGCACGATCAATTTCGGCGCGGGCGGCGACTATCGTCTTGACTGGGATACGGAGCCGGAAGTGACGCTGGACATGGAAATCCGCCCTCAGGGCGTGACGGTCTATGCGCGCCTGATGCTTCAGAAGGATGTCGCCGGCGTCGAGGTCACGCATGTCGCGTTCACCGATCCGGCCGCCGACCCTGATGACAACACGGCGTTCCTGCGCAGGAGCCTGCAGGAAGCGCGCTACGTGAAGGGCGAAGCGGCGTCTCATCACGCCCACTAAACACCACGGCACTGCCGAGACCATGCGGATGCATGGTCACCTTGGCATCATCAGGTGATGTAGCCGAGCCGAATGGCCTTCGCGATGGCCTGGATGCGGTTGACCGCGTCCAGCTTCGTCGTCGCCGTGCCCAGATAGGCGTTCACCGTATGCACGGAAAGGCCCATCTTCTCGGCGATCACTTCGGAAATGCAGCCATCACCCGCCATCTGGAGGCAGGCGATCTCGCGTTCGCTCAAGGCTTCCGCGGGCGTGAGCTTCTTCTCGTCAGCCGCCAGCATGTCGATCAGGATCTGGCAGCTCTGCATGTGCAGGTCCACCGTCAGGTCTCCGGACGGTGCGATGAAGTTGCCGATGAACACGACATATCCATTCCCCTGCGCGCCGAGCCTGACGGGAAAGGCTATGCCCGACCACGGCAGCACGCCGGCAGGCAGGCGCGTGGTAAAGATTTCGGCCCCCGCCACAGCGAACTGGTTACCGCCGGCGCCTTCCCAGATGAGGGGCAGCATGGAGGCCTCGAGATGCGCCAGCATCGCCGCATCGTAGGCGCCCAGCAGCTGGTCTGCCTTGCGGTCCACGTCCTGGGCCCAGTTGTGCAGCGCCAGCGTGAACTTACGTGCGGTGGGCAGGCCCTGGCCCGACAGGCGCAGCACGGCGAAATGCTCTGCGCCCAGCACCGTCTGCATCACCTGAAGGCGGGACACGAAATCGGCTGCGCGCACGGATTTCGGCGGCCGGGCCAGACGGATTTCGGCTTCGGAGATAAGCGGGGCGGAAAGCTGGATTTCCATGACGCTCCTCCTCACACCAAGCTGTGACGAACGGCCCAGGCAATTGCCTCCGACCGTGTCTTCGTCGCCGTCTTGCGCATGACGCTGGTGATGTAGTTGTTGATCGTGTTGCGCGAGATGCCGAGAATCACGGCGATCTCACCGCTCGTCTTGCCCTCCGCGATCCAGTAGAGGCACTCGATCTCCCGATCTGTCAGCTCCATCTCCCGATCCTGCCGGAGGATAGCGCCCTCGCAGCAGACGCTCGCGAAATAGCCGGTCATGATGCCGACGTCGCGCAACTTGCTCTGGGAAAGAATGAAATGCTCGGGAAAGAGGAGAAGGAGCGACATGCGCACCCGGCCGACATGGAACGCGATGACGCAATATTCACGGCTGACGCCCATTGGCACCGCCACGTTGTCCGCCAGATGATGGAAGCATGGCTTGAGGAGGGAAAAGCACTTCTCCAGCTCGCTCATCCGGGACTGGGAGGCACCCACCGTCCGGGCGATGCCACGCACCATGTCGAAAGGCCAGTCGGACGCAACGACGACATCGAGGCCTGCTTCGGGCGAGGCGTCGTGCCGGACGAGAAGATAATGCGACGCGCTGACGTAATCGGTTAATGCCTTCAGCCCGGGCGAAAGGCCGGCGGGATCCGCACAGCGCCCAAGTTCCTGAAGAAGAATTTCACGCGCACTCTTACGCTCACCTGATTCGGCGGAGAATCCATAAGATTCCCAGGCCGCTGCATCCGACCGCATCGTTTCCATGATAGCCCCCTGTTCCGATTCAGATTGGAGGGCCCCCGCCTCCGGATCGTCACAGGTTCGGAACCGTCCGAATCTGTTTTTCGACCAGGCCGCATCGACGGGAATCACCAAGCGAATCAGTAACTAAAGTGTACATCGACCTCCTTCAAAGACCATGGCCCTCTTCTCGGGATTTACTTTTGCCGCCTTCTGTGAATCGCCAGTGCGCAGGTGATTTGCTTTTATCGAATCCGCATCAAATGTAATGAGCTATCCGGTTAACCATTTGTTAACCATTCACTATTTTCAGCGTGTCGTCGTCGTTAATATTTCATGGAACTCTAATTTAATGATCGACGGCAACGACGAGACGGCGACAGTCATAGCGTCAGCGGAAAACTTTTTTACGCATTCACGCGTCCGTGAATGATGTCGTCGCAAAAAGGGCGCATTCAGGTAGGAAATCCTGCCGAATAGACGCCAAAGATGTTGCCGTGAAGCAACAGTCAGACGTCAAAAATCACACAAATGCCGGTACGGAAACGCAGAACGCGACCCGCTTGGGCCGCGCTCTCATTGGCGTTTTCAGGTGATGGGCGGTCAGGCGGCTTCTTTTTCTGCGGACCACTTGCGCAGGATTTTCGCGGCGCGCTCTTCGCTGATCTCGACCATGCGGCTGAGGCGACGTTCCGGGCCTTCCTTGACGCGGCGGTTGAAGGTGCCCTCGCTGTCGTCCCCCGCATTGAGCAGGTCGTCGGTGCTGTCGAAGCCGAAGTCTGCGCCGAAGCCATCCATGAGGGTGGCGCCGGGGCCACCGATACCGGAAGCGGGAGAGAAGTCCGGCAGTTCGAGACCGGCCGCGTCGCTTTCCAGCGCATTGGCTCCAGCACCGCCCCCCGTTACGGAGCGGACCGCCGGGCGCAGACCGAACCATACGACCAGGAAGGCCACGCCGACGAAGGCAAGTGCATTGATGATGCCGCCAAGATTGCGCGTCAGAACTTCCATGACGCCCGGGCCCGGCACCGCATCGTTCAGCAACTGGTGATCGAGGAATTCCATCGCCGTGATGGTCACGACGTCGCCACGCTCGGTATTGAGGCCGGCCGCCGAAGAGACGATCTTCTGCATTTCTGCGAGATAGGCGTCGATCTTCGCCTGGTCCGCGGGCTCGCCGACCATCGCGGCGATGCGGGCGCGGTTGACGACCACGGCGACGGACAGCTTCTCGACCGCCACACCGTTGCGCACGGTGGCGACCGTCTTGCTGTTGATCTCGTAGTTGGTCTGCTCTTCCTTCTTGTCGGCCTCGTCGCTTGATTGCGGACCGTCACCATTGCCCTGCGGGCCGCCCTGCGGAATGTTCTGCTCGACGGTCGCGGCTTTGTTGGTGGCCTGCTGGCTGGACTTCTGGCTTTCACGTGTCACGCGGATGGAGCGCTCGACGCGCGATTCCGGATCGTAGACCGTTTCCTGGATTTGCTGGGTATCTGTATTGAGTGCGGCGGTGACACTGGCGCGGAAATTGTCCATGCCGAGGAAGGGCGCGAGCGCCTTCTCGATATTGCGCTCCATCTCGCTCTGTACCGTCTGGACGGCCGTCAGCGAGCGATTGAGCATGCCTTTTTCCGGGTCGTCGCCGGACGCGAGGAGCTGGCCGGCAGAATCGAGAATCGTCACACCGTCCACTTCGAGGCCCGGAACGGAGGCTGCAACAAGATGGCGGATCGCGGCCGCCGATTCACGGCCGGCCTGCGCACTGGCGCGGATCATGACGGAAGCGGTGGGAACCTGGTCGGCTTTGCGGAAGTTGCCGCGCTCCGGCATCACGATATGGACGCGGGCTGCGGCGATGCCGCTGATCTGCTGGATGGTGCGAGCGATTTCGCCCTCAAGGGCACGAACGCGTGTCACCTCCTGCATGAAGGAGGTGAGGCCGAGAGAACCGACCTTGTCGAAGAGTTCGTAACCGGAATTGGCACTGCTCGGCAGGCCGCGTTCGGCGAGATAGAGCCGGGCCTTGCCGGTCTGGCCGACGGGAACCGCGATGCTGGCGCCGTCCGTTCCCGTGTTGAAATCAATGCTTGCCTCGGCGAGAGCCATGCTGATCTGGTTCACATCGGACTTTTCCAGACCGACATAAAGCGTCTCGTAAGCGGGCTTGTTCACAAGGATACCGGCGGCGAGCACAAGGCCGATCGAGACCACCGCGGCTCCTGCGAGCATCGCGAGTTTCGCCTGCCCCAGCGACGCCAGGTTCTTGTAGACTTTCGTCAACTGTTCCAACAGATTCATTCTGTTCCCGCACGGACTAGTCGCCTGCCTGCCGGACAACATTCCGGCGCGTTCAGACGCATTTTCAATCTCGTGGAACGGGACCGGCATTTCCGCACGCCGGTCTGCCCCATGGAATACGCGGACCTGACTGATCCGAGGTGGAGACTAGACGGCGAAACTTGCGCGAACATGGCGGTGCTGCGCATGCGAAGTGTTTGGACAAATGAAAAACGGCGCCTTTCGGCGCCGTTGCTGTTCGAAAATTCCCGTGTCAGATCAATCAGAAGGCTTCGAAATCCCCGACAGCCTTGCCGAGCGGCTGAGAGTGTCCGTGCCGGTTTCCATTGCTCAGCGCCTTCTGCATATCCGCAAGCTTCACGAGATTGAGAGCTGTCGTGACGTCGACGATCCAGCCGCCGGGTATGCTGCCTGTAATCGTATCGATGAATTCCGCCAGCCCCCGCGTCTTCTGGACCGCAAGGTCGAGGCCCTGCAAAACCATCATACGCTCCGCATTGTCACCGGAGGCCTCGCCATGCACCGCGGCGAGCTGCGGCTCAATGCGCTCGATCAGGTAGGCGACATCGTGCAGCTCGGAAACGATGCGCATGAGGACATCAGGAAGGGCTTCCTCCATGGCGCTCGCTGTCGTCAAATACTCGGCATTCATGAGGGACCCTTCTCCCGTACGACGCCCGGCGGCGCTGTTGCCCCTGCCGGTACGCAATTCACGTAACACTTGCATTTCCTTGCGGCTTCCCTGCCGCTTAGAAGAATTCGATCGAGCTTTCTGCCGGCTTGGCCACGGGCACGGGCCGCTGTTCCAGCGCCACCGTTTTCTGCGTCTCCACGCCCGTCAGCGCATATTGCCGGGCACGGCCCGTCGAAGGCCAGTATTCCAATTTTCGGCCGTATTCGCCACCCGTACTTTCGCCGACGATCTTGATGCCTTCATCCGTCAGGAACTGCCGCGCGAAGAGGGCGTTTTGTTCCCCGACATTCGAGAAGCGCGCAATCGTCCTTGCCCCGCCGAATATCTTCGCCTCAAGCCGGTCGCGTCTCGCGCCCTGCTTGAGCAGGCCGTTGATCAGCAGCTCCATCAGGTGGACGCCGTAGCGTGTCGCATCGCCGCCCGAGGCGAGCGCCCCGGCGGAGCCCGGCAGCAGGAAGTGATTCATGCCGCCGACACCAATGACCGGGTCACGCATGCAGGCGGCCACGCACGAACCGAGGATGGTGGTCAACACCACATTCGGATCGTTGACGACCTTGTATTCGCCCTGGATAACGTGGACGCGGCGGGCCGCGGCATCTGATATCATTTCAATGCCCCGAACACGGCTTCGATCGCCGCCTTCATCTTTTCGATGGTGAACGGCTTGGCCAGAACGTTGTTCGCACCGAGCGCGGCCGCCTTCTGCACCAGCGCGCGGTCGCCCTGCGCGGTGAGGATGATGAAAGCCGCTTTCTTGGTGGTGGGGTTGGACCGCACTGCCTGAAGGAACTCGATCCCGTCCATCTTCGGCATGTTGAAGTCGGAGATGACGAGATGGTGTGGCTGCTGGGTCATGATTGCCATGCCCTGCGCACCGTCGCCGGCCGCCGTGATCTGCTTGAAGCCGAGCTGCTGCAGGGCATCGCCCAGAAGCAGACGGCTGGTCACCTGATCATCGACGATCAGTACTTTTATTTTTTCAGCGAGAGACATTGTTCGCTTCCTTCTCTATGGCCGCAGTGATCTTCAGGATTTCCTCGCCGATGGAGGAGAGTGGAAATTGGTGTTCCACGGCGCCCAGTTCGAAAGCGACCCTGGGCATTCCATAAACCACGCAGGTTTTCTCATTCTGGCCGATGGTCCG
Organism: Shinella sp. H4-D48; assembly: GCF_022637395.1. GTDB lineage: Bacteria > Pseudomonadota > Alphaproteobacteria > Rhizobiales > Rhizobiaceae > Shinella > Shinella sedimenti. The sequence goes on from NZ_CP093337.1 coordinate 2,918,440, forward strand.
CGCCCCGGCGTGGCGCATCTTCAAAAGTCCCGCCGCGCCGTCCCGGCCCATGCCGGTGAGAATGGCGCCGACAGCGTTGCGGCCGGCGAGTTCCGCGACGGAATCGAACAGCACATCCACCGATGGACGGTGGCCATTGACGGGATCGCGGTCCACCAGGCGGCAACAGGGTGCATGCGGATTGACGACCTGCAGGTGACGCTCGCCACCGGGCGCGAGGTAGATCTTCCCGATTTCCAGCCGCGCACCATCCGTCGCTTCCTGCACGACGGGCGCGCAGAGCCTGTTCAGGCGGTCCGCGAAACTCTTGGTGAAGGTCGATGGCATGTGCTGGGTGATCACAGTCGGCGGGCAGTTCACCGGAAACTTCTGCAAAACCGTGATCAGCGCCTCGACGCCGCCCGTCGACGCACCGATGGCGATGATCTTGCGCCCGGGCCGATAGGTGCTAAGGGCCGCATTCGCCGCGACCGGCGCCACCGGCGGCGGATCGGTACGCAGACGGCGCTGAGAACGGGCCGCGGCCTTCACCTTCTCGGCGAGGTCACCGAAGGGACGAACCTCGCCCGGCTGCGGCTTGCCGACACAATCGAACGCGCCGATCTCCAGCGCCATCAACGAGGCTTCGGCGCCGCGATGGGTCAGGGTAGAGACCATGATCACCGGCATGGGGCGAAGCTTCATGATCTTGTCGAGAAACTCCAGCCCGTTCATGTTCGGCATCTCGATGTCGAGTGTCACGACATCGGGATCGAGCTGCTTGATCGCGTTGCGGGCTTCCATCGCATCGCTGGCCTGGCCGATGACGGTGACGTCGGGATCGGCATTGAGCACGGCCGTGATGAGGCCGCGCATGGTCGGTGAATCGTCGACGACAAGTACGCGTGCGGGTGCCGTCATGCGCCCCTCCCCCTGTTCTTGCCCGTGTATCGGTAGGTCGTGATGCCGATATTGTCGAACTGGCCCTTCGCGTCGCCCGAAACGCGCTCGGAATGGCCGATGTAGAGGTGACCGTTGTCGGCGAGCATATCGGCGAAGCGGGACCAGATCCGCACCTGCGTCGGCTCGTCGAAATAGATGACGACGTTGCGGCAGAAGATCACGTCGAATGGCCCCTTGAACGGCCACTGGGCCATCAGGTTCAGCTCGTTGAACGTGATGAGGCGCTTCACACGGTCGTCGATCTGCCATTTCTGGCGGCCGGCGACCTCGGTCTCGCGAAAAAACTGCTTGCGCATCGCGGGCTCGATGGTTTCGAGCGCCGTCGCGTCATAGGCGCCGGCGCGGGCGATCGCCAGGATCTTCGGGTCGATATCGGTTGCCAGGATGCGGAAATCGTAATCCGCCGCATTCGGCATCAGCGACAGAACCGTGAGTGCGATCGAATAGGGCTCCTGCCCGTCGGAGCACGCCGCCGACCAGATGCGCACGCGGCCACCGTTACGGGCACGGGCAAGAAGCTCCGGCAGCACATCGCTGCGAAGATGCTCGAAATGATGGTTCTCACGGAAGAAGCGCGTGAAATTCGTCGTCAGATGCGACAGCATCTCCTTGCGCGGCCCGGCGCCCTCCGGAGAGGACACAAGCGCGCAATATTCCCGGAAGCCCTTGAGGCCGAGCTGGCGGATATGCTTCGACAGGCGCGAATAGACGAGCGAGGCCTTCGTCTCGTTGAGATAGATGCCGGCATCCGTATAGATCATCGCGGCGATCTCTGAGAGGTCGCGACGCGTCAGCGGGTACTCGCCGCTTGCGAGACATTCGTCCGGAGATTGTCTTGTATCGATGGCCGGAGAATAGGTCATGCGGCTTCACTTTCGATATGCGGGAACAGGACGCCAAGATCGATGAGGCAGATCATGCGGCCTTCGATCGCGAGAATGCCGCGCGCGTAGGCCTTCTCCGTCTCGTTCGCAATGTCGGGCGTGGGCTGGATGTTTTCGTCCGTAATGGTCAGGATGTCCGAGACCGCATCGACGAGCAGCCCCACCGTCGCCGGACCGACCTGCGCGACGATGATGACATGGCGAACGGTCGGCTCTGTGCGCTTCATGCCGAGACGCTGCGACATGTCGATGATGGGCAGCACCGCGCCACGAAGGTTGATTACGCCAAGCACATGCGGCGGCGCGTGCGGCATCCGCGTCGCCGGGGTCCATCCACGGATTTCCCGCACCGACATGATGTTCACGCAGAATTCCTGGTCGCCGATCCTAAAGGCGATCAGTTCATGCCCGTCGATGAGATTCTTGACCGCGTACGTCATGGCGTCTTAACCGGTGGCAGCAAGCGAGATGTCTTGGCGCAGGGGCTGGCCGCGCGAAGCGGCGACAACGGCGTCGACATCCAGGATGAGCGCCACGCGCCCGTCGCCCAGGATGGTCGCTGCGGCGATGCCCGGAACGTGGGTGTAGTTGGCCTCCAGGCTCTTGATGACGACCTGACGCTGCCCTTGGATCGCATCGACCATGAGGGCGCGCTGGCCGCCGCCTTCCGATTCCACGAGCAGGGCGACACCCTCGATCGGGTTGGCCTGCGTGGCGCGGAAGTTGAGGATCCGCCCGACATCCACCAGCGGGCAGAACGAATTGCGGATCGAGATGAGCCGCTGCGAGGCGCCGAACGAATGAATGGCGGAGGCTTCCGGCTGCAGCGTCTCGACTATGGCCGTCAGTGGAACGACCAGCGTCTGGCCGGCCACCGTAACCACCATGCCATCAAGCACGGCGAGCGTCAGCGGCAGGCTCATGGTGAAGACCGAACCCTGGCCGGGCTTGGACGAGATGGAAATGCGGCCGCCGAGCGCCTGGATCGAGCGCTTGACCACGTCCATGCCGACGCCGCGGCCCGAGAGGTCCGACACCTTGTCGGCGGTGGAAAAGCCGGCGTGGAAGATCAGGTTGTCGATTTCCTCGTCGGACAGGTTCGCATCGGCCGCGATCAGGTCGTTGTCGATCGCCTTCTGGCGCACCTTCTCGCGGTTGATGCCGGCGCCGTCGTCGGCAAGCTCGATGACGATACGGCCCGAGCGGTGCTTTGCGGTCAGGCGGACAGTGCCTTCGGGGTTCTTGCCGAGCGCCTCGCGCTTCTCCGGCATTTCCAGGCCATGGTCGACCGCGTTGCGGATCATGTGCGTCAGCGGCTCGGCGAGCTTGTCGATGACGGTCTTGTCGACTTCGGTGTTCTCGCCCTCCGTGATGAGCCGGACGGACTTGCCGGTGATATCGGCGATTTCACGGACGGTACGGGCCATGCGCTGGAAGACCGGCTTTACCGGCTGCGCGCGGATCGCCATCACCGAATCCTGGATCTCGCGGGTGAGCTGCTGCAGCTCCTCGAGGCCCATATTGATGGAGCTGACGCCGTTGTTGTCATTCTCGACGACGCTCTGCGAGAGCATGGCCTGGTTGATCACCAGCTCGCCGACGAGGTTGATCAGGCGATCGACACGATCGAGGTCAACGCGGATGGTCTGACCGGCAGCGGATGCCTGGCTTGCCTGCGCGGCCGTAGCAGCTGCGGCTGCCTTGGCGTTCTCTGCGGCGCGGCTGGCGACCTGCGCGACCTTGCTGGCGGTGTCGGCAGCGGCGATGGCAGCCGTCGCGTCGCTTTCGCTTACAACCGGTTCTTCGTCGCCGCTCACGGCCGGGCCGTCCTCAAGCAACGAGAGATCGAAAGGAACGGCCTGCATGGGCGGCTCGTCGTCGTCAGCTGCCTCACCCGTGACTTCTTCCTCGATCGTGCGGACATCGAGTTCGCAGTCCCATTCGGCAAATTCGAAGACGGAGCGCACGCCGTCCTCGCCCTTGTCGGTGGTGACGGACATTTTCCAGGAGAAATAGGCTTCCTCCGGGTTCATCTTGTCCAGCGGCGGCAACCTGTCCATGTCGCAATAGACGCTCATCTCGCCGAGGCGGGAGAGATCGCGCAGCAAAAGGACAGCTTCGTTGCCCTTGGCATACAGTTCCCGATTGGGCCTGAAAACGATCTGGCAGGTCGGGACGTATTTCGCAGCCGGCTCCTCATCGAAATCGCCGAAGGAGAACGGGATTGGCTGGAAGCCCTCGTCATTGACTTCGGGCTTTGCAACGACGGGTGCCGGTTCGGCCGGCTTGGGCGCGGCAGCGACCGGCTTCGGTGCCGCAGGTTCTGCGGCATGCGTCTCGCCATGGGCGAGCGCCTCCAGTTCGCGGATGAGCGTGCGGCTGCGCGCTTCATCGACACTGCCGCCGTCACGGGCGGCATTTGTCAGGTCCGCCAGCACGTCGGCGGATTTCAGCATGACCTTCAGGACATCCTGGGTCGGTTCCAGCTTGTTGGATCGAACGCAATCCAGTGTCGTCTCGAACACATGGGCAAACGAGACGAGATCGTCGAGGCCGAAGGCGCCGGCGCCGCCCTTGATCGAATGGACCGCGCGGAAAACGGCGTTGACCGTTTCGGGATCACGGTCACCGTCATTCAGCTTCAAAAGCCCGGATTCCAATTCCGCGAGTTGCTCTTCGCACTCCTGGAAGAAGATCTCTTTGATTTCGTTCATATCCATCGGCAGGAATCCCGGACTTCGTGAATTAGGCGGTTACGCGCTCGATTGCATCGATCAGCTTGGTCGGGTCGAACGGCTTGACGATCCAGCCCGTAGCGCCGGCCTGGCGTGCGCGGTTCTTCTTCTCCGCATCGCTTTCCGTCGTCAGGACGAGGATCGGGATCGCGCGGAACTTCTCGTTGCGGCGAACGCCCTCGATGAAGCCGAAGCCATCGAGGCGCGGCATGTTGATGTCGGTCACGATGACATCGGGATTGGAGGTCTCCAGAACCTCAAGGCCCTCGACACCGTCTTCGGCCTGGATGGTCTCGAAGCCCGCATTGTTGAGCGTAACGAGAAGCATGTTCCGGATTGTCCGGGAATCATCCACGGTCAGCACTTTCTTCTTCATTGCCTAGCCTCCTGTGCCAGCAAGTGATCAATATTCACGCCGATAAGCTGCATGGTTTTCATGAACGGCTCGGACACCTTGGCGAAGGTGAACGGCTGCTTGTCTTCTTCCCAGCTCTTCGCGCCGGCCATGAGGACCTGCGCGCAGAGCGCACCGACGCGCTCGACCGCCGAAGCGTCGATAACGAGGGGGCCGCCCTTGAGGCCCATGAGCTGCGCATGCAGCGCCGTCGCCTCGTTGAGATCGAGGACCGGGGCAAGGCTTAGACTTTTCTGAGCGGCTTTCTTGCTCGCCATTAGGGTGTTCCTTGTCTGCGTCTGAGCGAAACCGAGATTGTGTTGCGCGGTGCGGGCGGCTGACTTTCTTCCGAGGACCGGCTGCGCGCCGTTGAGAACCAGTGACGGGGACGCCTGCTCGTCATCTCAACCTCCATGGCCGACGGCCCGCGCCGTCAGCAGGTCGAGCGGAGCGGCTGGTGCCTGGATATCCCTCGCAACGGGGCGCGATGCCATGGTCGCCGAACGTTCAGCGCGCTCCTCGCGGGGCGCTGCGACACGGAAAGCGCGGATCGTGCGACCGAGTTCGAGGATGACCGTGTTGAGGTCGCCGCCCATGGCGCCGACGCGGCCAGCGTCACCGGCGTCGGTTTCGAGCGCACGGCCTGCACGATCGATGCCGGCGGCCACACCTTCCAGCCCCTCGGCGTCGACCGCGCTTTCGCGCACGATCCCGGTAATCGCCGCATTGATGCCCTCGACCTGGCGAACGATGCTGCCGATGGCATCCTGGGTGCGGTGGACGTGCTCTACGCCCGCCTCGACCTGCGCCTTCGTGCCCGTCACCAGGTGCTTGATCTCGCGCGCGGCGTCGGCGGAGCGCTGGGCGAGCGCGCGCACTTCCTGTGCCACCACGGCAAACCCGCGGCCGCTGTCTCCGGCACGCGCGGCCTCGATGCCGGCATTGAGGGCGAGAAGGTTGGTCTGGAAGGCGATCTCATCGATCACGCCGATGATCTGGCCGATCTTCTCGGCAGACGCCTCGATATCGGCCATGGCCGACATGGCCTCGCCGACGATGCTGCCGCTCTGGGTGACCGAATCCTGCGTCGCCAGCGCCGCGGACTGCGCCTTGCGGGTTTCGGCAAGCGTCTGGCGGACGCGTTCGACGATGCTGCCAAGCGCGTTTGCCGTCTCCAGCAAAGTGGCCGACTGCTCGCCCGAGCGGACGGAAAGCGTATGTGCGCCGCTGGCAAGCGTGCCCACAAGACGATCACCCTCAGCGGCGCGATCGGCGGCCGAGGAAAGATGTGCTTGGATTTCGCCGAGGGCTCCGTTCAGCGTCTCCGCCATGTCGCGCCAGGCGTCGGGCATCTCACCCGTAACACGGCCCGAAAAATCCAGTTCCGACAGGCCACGGATCGTATCGCCGAAGACCCGGTCGAGTTCGGCGCGGTCTTCGCGGCGCTGCTCGGCGAGTGCCTTATGGTGGGAATGGCGCAATTCGTTGAAGCGCAGGGAGACACCGATTTCGGCATCGATCATCGCGGTGCGCAGGAAGGCCGAAACGAGCTCGGAGAGTTCCTTGCGGCGGGCCTTGCCGGCGCCGGGCAGGATGGACTTCGGCCAGTATTGCTCGATCAGGCCGTTGACGACCGTCTCCATGACGACCGCATGACCGGCGATGCGCCAGCGCGGGTCGAGGCCCATCTGGCTTTCGGTGTCGGAGAGAACCTTGACCCGCTCGGCATAGAGCCCATCGAAGCGCGCGTCGGTCAGCACGTTCCAGTGCGCGCTCTGCAGGTCGTGAAGGCGATCGATCTGGCGCTCGCTCTGGAAATGCCTGGCGGCATCGGGGAATGTCTGGAAACGCTGGAAGAGGTCGCGGAGCGCGGTTTCGACGTGGCGCTCGAGCGTCTGGCGGTGGCGGCGCAGCGTGTCGCCATGGGCGGTTTCCATCCCGGCAAAGCGCAAACGGTCGCGCAGGCTGGCTGCCTGTCCCGTTCGAGCCTGTTCTGCCGGCATTTCCTGCACCAATCCGCTCCAAACCAACAATGCCCGGCTGCCGTTTCGGGCGGCCGTCTGAACTGTCACATGGGGAGAAGGCCGGCCCGCGGGCCTTGGCCACACAGCGGCGTGCTGCCGGAATCCGGCGCATGAGCATGCCGCTCGTCGATCCATGATCAAATTCGGTGAAACTCGAATACCGGCTCAGACCCGGTACGACGGTTCGGCATCATGCCTGGGTGAGAAAAGGCGATTTTTCCCATTCCGACGTGTAGAGCCATGTTTATGGTTAATTCCTTGCCTGAAGGTTAATAGTTCATTGGCATCTTCTGGCTTTGCTAAAATTAACATGGCTTTATGCGACGCCAGCCCCGCACAAGCCCCCGCGCATACAGAAAGTCCTCAACTGGCAATGATGTCAGAAGGAACGGGCAATGATTGTTCTGGGGCTGGGCGCCACTCTGATCGCAGCAACCACGCTTGCGGCAGTCTATCTTCTGATCGATATCGACGCGACGCGCGCGCCTGGGAAAGTACGGGTTTTCTGAGCGTCGATATTCCGCTGCGAGCCCTTGCTTTCCTTGTGGAGGCTGCCAGATTCAGTCCCGACAGACTTCAACTGTCATAGGGAGCACATCATGGGCATCGAAAGCATTCTCGTTTTCTCATCGCCGGCTGGCTCGCAGGCCTTATCGTATCGGGCTTCGGCTTTGGCCTAGTCGGTAATATCGTCGTCGGCATCGTCGCCGGTTTCCTCTTTCCTGCCATCGGCGTCAGCCTCGGCAGCGGCATTCTCGCCGCCATCCTCCACGCAACGATCGGTGCGGTAGTGCTGCTCGTGCTGATCAAGGTGATCAAGCGGGCCTGATTCCGCCATCCGAGACAGGAAGGCCGTGGCGGGAGACCGCCACGGCCTTTTGCATCAGTTGACGCTCACCGGTTTGGAGCGCATGCGCGATACGGTTTCGCGCTCGGCACGCTTGCAGCGCATCGGCGGCAGGCCGCGATCCATCAGCGCCATGTCCTCCAGCACCATGTCGCCCATCTTCTTGAAGGCAACGTCGAGCGCGCCGGCCCGGTGGGCGGAGCGCACGAAACCCTTGAGACGGCGTACCGGATGGTCGAGCGGCAAGGGCTCTTCGGGATAGACATCGCTTGCCGCCACGATATGCCCGGAACCGACGGCATTCATCAGCGCCAGGAAGTCCACCACATCCGCCCGGCTGAGCAGGATGAAGGCTGCGCCCCTGCGCATCGAGGCAAAAGCATCCGCGCCCAGAAAGCCCTTGTTGTCGCTGGTCACCGACGCGACGACGAAGACGAAGTCGCTCATGGTGAGAACGTCCGAAAGCGATGCCGGCTCGGTGCCCGCTTCCCTGAGCAAGGACGGCGGTAGCCAGGGATCGAACACGCGGATCCTGGCGCGGAAGCCGGAAAGCACGCGGTTCAGCGCACGCCCGAGATCGCCGAAACCGACGATGCCGATCTCCGACCCCGACAGCAGCCGCGCCGAAACGTTGCCCTCCCCGCCCCACAGTTCACGGCCCTCGCGGAAATCCAGATCGGCATCGATTACGTCGCGCGCGAGGTTCAGCGCCATGGCAAGCCCGAGCTCGGCGACCGGCTCGGCAAAGACCTGCCCCGTCGTCACGACATGGATACCGCGCGCGAACAGAACCTCGTAGGGCATGTTGTTGATGAGATTGCTCTCGACATTGAGGATCGCGCGCAGCGCCGGCATGCGTGCCAGCGTCTCGGACGACAGCGGCGGCTGGCCGACGATATAGCGTGCCTGTGCGAGCACATCGTCGCCGAGCCCGGCAATATGATCGGGATCGGCCTCCACGACACGGTAGGTCCGGTGCAGTTCGGCCCGCGCTGCGGGCGTGAAGATAAGGTCGAGCGTACGCGGCTCGGGCGCGCTGATCACCAATGGCAGGCTGTTGTCGGTCATGATTCCTCCGGATCGTTCCAACGGAGTGGTAGCACGAGAACCGAAGGGCTGCGACTAGTAGCCGAGGCCGCGCAGCGCGCGGATACTGGATGGCGGAAGCGCCGTGCTGGTCGACGAAATGCCGTTTTTCTCGCAGACATAGACATCGCGCGGGAGCCAGTGGCGGCTGCCGCTGGGGCGCACATCCACCTTTTGCTCGCAGACGACGTCACCTTTGCTGCTGTAAGCGTCGGTCGCATCGCTCGGCACCACGCCGGGCAGGTTTTCGAACACCTGCGCCTGCACGACGGGCGGGGACGCCAGAACGGCTATCATGACGAGGGCGGCGCGTATCTTCATCTTCTTCCCGGCAAAGCCGGCCTTTCGCAATCCATAAAGTAATACCGCCAGCCGACAACATGCGCTATAGGCCTGCGGATTATCCGACAGCTAAGACATAGATGGGGTTTTTCATGGCAAGTACAATCCGGTATCATGAAGGCGACATTTCGGCGGCAGACGCCGCGCGCTATACCGGCGCCATCGCCATCGACACGGAGACGCTCGGCCTCATCCCGCGCCGTGACCGTCTTTGCGTAGTGCAGCTTTCTCCCGGCGACGGGACGGCCGATGTCATTCGCATCGCCGCCGGCCAGAAGGATGCGCCCAACCTCGTCGCCATGCTGACCGATCCGTCCCGCCAGAAGATCTTCCACTATGGCCGCTTCGACATCGCGGTGCTGTTCCACACGTTCGGCGTAACCACCACACCTGTCTTCTGCACCAAGATCGCCTCGCGCCTGACGCGGACCTATACGGACCGTCACGGCCTGAAGGACAATCTCAAGGAAATGCTCGATGTCGACATTTCCAAGCAGCAGCAGTCTTCCGACTGGGCTGCGGACACGCTCTCGCCCGCGCAGCTCGAATATGCCGCCTCGGATGTGCTGCATCTCCATGCGTTGCGCGATAAGCTGAATGCCCGTCTCGTGCGTGACGGGCGGCTTTCCCATGCCGAGGCCTGCTTCACCTTCCTGCCCACCCGCGCCAAGCTGGATCTGCTCGGCTGGGAAGAGACCGACATTTTCGCGCATAGCTGAGCCCTTTCGGCGGGCAAAAGCCTGCGGAATCAGGCGCTGCAGGCTTAACGGCTGGTTAACGAGGCCGGTCTATCCTCCAGGAGACTGGAGGCTGACATGTTGACACCGTTGCAGAGCGCGCATGCAGGCGCCGCCGTATCGGCCATGCAATCGATCGCCGATACGCTCGAGGAGCGTCGGCGCGAGGAAGCCGAGAAGGCGAGCGGGCGCAAGGATGACGACGTCCTGAAACGCCAGCAGGCGCAAGTCGGCTCCGACGACACGGCGCGACAGGCCAATACGCGCATCAACGAGCACTTCTTCGGCAGCAATGCCCGTGGCCAGGATACGCTCGCCAAGCTCGTCTCCCGCTTCAGCGCCATGCTGGGCATCAGCCAGGGCGACAGCGAGACGGGCCGGCAATTCGCCCAGCGCCTCAGCGACCAGCTGGCCCTGATCGGAAACATTTCTCTTCCGGCCAAGGGCAGCAACCAGAATGTAACGCTCACCGCCCTCGGCACGAGCCTGTCGGCCGTGCAACTGGCGATGAAAGGAAATGCGGACGATGCTGCCGCAAACCTCGTCGCCCGCCTCGCGGCTGCAGCGGGTGTTTCGCAGGGCGACGATGAGCCGGATGCCGATTTCGAGCAGCGCCTCTCCAACCTCCTGACGCGCCAGCGCGGCGAGCTGCCGGAGACCGTTTCGTCGCTCGAGCAGAAGAGCGGCCTCGATGACCTCGGCCTCAAGGCCACCGATCTCATCGCCGCCATCCGCAACCCCTACGGCACCGAAGCCCAGCGCGTGAAGGATGCGCTTGCGCAAAAGGCGCAGGATGAGAAGTCCCTTACGCCCGAGATGCGCAAAGTTCTCGCGCGTCTGGAGGACACCGCCGACCCAAAGTCCATCGAGGAGCTGAAATTCGAGCGGGTGCGGCCCGACCCGACCCGTGTGGAGGATGCGGAGGTCCGCAAGGAGCGGGAAGAGACAATCCGCTCGCTGGAAGCCGGCGAAAAGCTCGACGATGTCAGAGACCTTCAGGACGCCATTGGTCGCGCCCAAGCGGATGCGACGAAACCGACGCCCGAGACGAAGAAGCCGGGCGGCGCGGCGGCAGACGCCCTCGACACGATCCAGCTTCTGGCCGCCGGTGCGCAGGCGAACGACGGAGCTGAAAAGGCGGCGGCGTCCTCGAACGCCTCCTCTTCGGAGCGCACAGGCGACCAGGTCGATACGACGGAAGACGCGATACGAAACCTTGATGCCGCCGGCAACGTTGAGAAAGCCGAACGGGAAGACGCCAAAAAGGAAATCTTCGCACTGCGCGTCGACGACAACGGCATTTACGACCTGATCACGCGCCAGTTGGTTGCCTGAGGCTCAAGCCTTCTTCCGCACGATTCCCAGCCGGGCGATGACCTCCGGTGGGATACCGTAGCGACGGATCGCATCCTTTTGGCTGCGCAGGCCGCACATTTCCCGCTGAATGAAGAACGCCCAGACCTTGTCGGCGGCATCGTCGAGCAGAACCTCACGCTCTTCCGCCGGGCATCCGGCGGCGAGACGCCCGGAAAGCAGCGCCAGCGCCTTCTCGACTTTGAGCCCATGTCGGCCAAGCGAATCCGCCCGTTCCGACATCATTTCGTATTCAAGAATATTGAGGCCCGTTTCCTTGGTGAAGGAAGGGGCAAGTGCCTGTGGCGGACGAACCGTCATCTTGCATCTCCCGTCATGGGGAAAAGATGGAGCGGCCGGCGCGTGGATGCAAGGGATCAGACGGCGCGGGCGCGAACCTCATCAAAGGTCCAGTCCCGCAGGAGTTCGCCGTCGCGCCACACCGGCTGGAGCATGTTGGGGCGGCCTGCGAGCTGATCGACGCGAGCGGCTTCCAGCCCGATATAGCTTTCCACCACCGCTTGCCGGCCCGCCTTCGAGGCCTTGAGGTTCATGGTTGCCGGGCGCTTGTAGACATCGTGCCAGACGCCGGCGGTATCCTGCCGGGCATTGGCCTTCATGGCGAAGGAATAGGTGTCGCGGTTGACGCGCTGGAGCAGCCCCGCCCCCATGCCGAACGCGATGTTCTCGGCCGAAAAGCCGAAGGCCTCCAGCCGACCGAGGATCAGAGCAATATCGGCAGACGAGATGCCATCGCCTTGGATGACGCGCACGCTGTTGTCCAGGACCTTGTAGCCCTTGCCGTTCAGATGCGTGCCGAAGGCATAGGCAAGCTGGCGCACCACCTGCACGGGCGTTTCCACTGGGTCGCCGCTGTCGGGACGCACGACGAGCGTGCCGCCGGCGGTCTGCACCCGCTCCTTCAACTGCTTGCCCCAGATCTCCGCAACGGCATTGTTGATGTCGTAGCTGTCGGAGACCACGGCATAGAGGCCCTTGGCGCCGAACTTGTCGATCATGTTGGCGTAGGCATCCGCCTCGCGGTCCTGGCCCCAGGAGGTCATGGTGGAATGTTCCGAGGCCGGAATGGAAAAACCCGCCATCTGCGCACCATAGTAACGGCGCGCATAGAGAACGCCCGTCACCGTATCCGTGCCCATGAAGTTCACGAGATGCGCGGCACCGCCAATGCCGGCCTGCTCCAGGCTCGTCGTGCCACGCGCGCCGAAATCGTGAAGGCGGAAAGGCAGCACGGAATCGGGATCGTCGCAGGTCTTTTCCAGGATTGGCCGGATGATCTGCTTCACCTTGCGGGAGTTCGAGGCGACCGTGCTAGGATACCAGATGGCGCGCAGCAGCGCGGTCTCGATATAGGATGTCAACCAGTGGCAGACGGGATCGGTGTTCACCACCTGCACGACGGGCACGCCGCGGCGAACCATGGTGCCCTCCGGCAGCGCCTCGATCAGTAGCGGCAGGTAGCCGCCATGGCGGTTGACGATATGGGTCCAGCCCTCGCGATTGAACGGCAGGCCGTGCGCGAGGACGATTTCCTCGGCCTCGTTCACATCCTGCATCGTCACCGGTTTGGCGAGATACTCCTTCAGGAACATCTGCAGGCCGAAGAACACCACTTCTGCGTTGTCCGAATGACCGCGGGCTTCGACATAGGAGGAGATCGCGCGCGTTTCCGGCGGATATTGCAGGTAATGGCTAAGCTTGTAGCTGTCGGTATTGAGGATGAGGTTGGTGAGGTTCATCGAAAGGTCTCCGCCGCATCCGCAGCTCCAGCCTGCAAGTGCCGCGAAGATTTACGCGAGCCGAGCATAAGGGGCAAGACCCGTTTCGGACTGCACGGGAGGAAGCGTTTTGACGTTCGTTAGCGTTTCATTAACCACGAACTGTCAAATGTAAGAATCACAGGTTGTTCGGAGTACCGGGGTTTCCCGTCCGGCCCAGTCAGCGGTTCAGTGCATTGCCGGTCTACCCGTCGCCTCCCGCATGAATACCCGGTTCGCCGAGTCGAAGCTCATCACCTTGCAGCGTCGCGCATGATGCGCCATCCGACGAACGATGGAACATTCACGACAAGATGCTGCGATGCGCAGAGCATCGGCGAAAGGAGACAGGCATGCTACCGCGCGTGGCACCGATGACCGGCACGGCCCAGTCCTCTCCCGCCCTTCAGGCGGGCGTGTCGTCCGATGCCGTCGCCCGCCCGCAGCCAAGCGCTGCCACTCTTGCCAATCTTCGCGCTGACGTGCTGCTGCGCCTCATCGAGACCATGCTGAAGCACATGCCGCCCGCGGCGGAGCCGAATGCCGGGCGCGACCTGCTCGAGACGCTGCTCGCAGCATTGAAGACGACGCCGGGGCGCGAGGGTGAGAACGGCCGAAAGCTCGCCGATCTCCTCGCCAAGCTGCCACCGGAACTGCGGCCTGCCGTCGAGAAGCTGATCAACACCGTGCTGTCCTCCATGCCGACACGCACTCTGATGGAGATCGTGCGCAATCCGAACGGCCCCGATGCCCAGAAGCTCGCCACGATCATCGCCGCGAACGTGAATACGGCAGCCCTTTCCACGCCGGCCAACGACAGGCAGCCGCGCCCGATGGGCCTTACCGCCCAGCAGCTGGCGGCCGTTGCGCGGCAGGGCACGCCGCAGCTCGCAGATCCTACGGCCGGCGATGTCCGCGCCCTCCAGTCGGCGCTGAAGCGCGTGTTCGACCTCGACACCGGCAAGCCCCGCGCCGTCTCCAGCCAGACAGGCGATGCGGACGCGGGCCGCCAGCCGACGACGGCAGCGACCCGCCTGCCTGCCGATCCCGGCAGCGTGCCGAAAGCCGAAAACCGCCCGCCCGTCTCCGCCGGCCGCGCCGCGACCGGACAGCCTGTCGACGCCATCGAGGCAGCCCCTCGCCATATGGGCGATGCCGAGGAAGTCGAGACGACGGCACCCGCCACTCGACGGGGAGACCAGACCGGGCGGACACAGTTCGCCGTCGGGCAGGTCCTCGCCCGCAGCGTGCTGCAAGCCGTTGCACGTGACATACCATCAGCACTTCTGATGCAGGCGGTCACTCAGCTGATGGAAACCCTCTCCCCGGAAGAGGCAAACTTCCTGCGGGCGCTGTTCGACCGGCCACTCGATCCGGCCCCGGAACAGGACGCGGTGCTTGCCACCGCAGATTTGCCGGAAGAAGCGGCCGAGGGCACGGCAAAGACCGGCAAGCCGGGGACCGAGACGGCACAGCAACCGGCTTCCCTACCGCAGTCGGCCGACGATGACGGCAAGCCGCTTCCGCTGCCGCAAAGCCGGGAGGCCGCGCACGCGGCGATCGCCGACACGACACCCGAGCGGCTGCTGACCGCATTGCCGCTGCGCGAAGGCGTGCCCGTCGCCTTTGTTCCCTATCTTCCCGCCGAGGACGAGACCGAATGGCGTGACGAGCGTGAGGCCGAACAGGAAGAGGCAGCGGAGGAGAACGGCACGGAGGGAGATAATCAGTCAGGTGAAGAGCCGATGGCTGACGCGGAAGGCGAAACCGGCGACGATGAACCGGAAAGCCCCGACATGGCGCGGCGCCGCGAAAAGACCGCGGACATGGTGGGCGTCATCGAACCCGGCCTCGTGTTCTACCAGAAGCTGGGTGAATACTGGACCTGACCGGAGGCCTAAGAAAAAGCCCGCGGAGATTGCTCTCCGCGGGCTCTTCATTTCAAAAGCAAGCGAGGCTTACTCGGCGTTGTTGCGGTTCTTCAGAGCCGCGCCGAGAATGTCGCCGAGCGAAGCGCCCGAGTCGGACGAGCCGAACTGTGCAACGGCTTCCTTCTCTTCAGCGATTTCCAGAGCCTTGATCGAAAGCTGGACCTTGCGATCCTTCTTCGAGAAGCTCAGGACGCGGGCGTCGACGGTCTGGCCGACCGAGAAACGCTCCGGACGCTGTTCGTCACGGTCACGCGAAAGGTCAGCGCGGCGGATGAACGACGTGAGGTCTTCGTGGTTGACGAGCTTCACTTCGATGCCACCGTCGTTGATCGCGATGACTTCAGCCGAGACGACGGCATTCTTGCGCAGGTCGCCGGAAGCAGCGGCGTCGCCGACCGAGTCCTTGCCGAGCTGCTTGATGCCGAGCGAGATACGCTCCTTGTCGACGTCAACATCCAGAACGACTGCCTTGACGACGTCGCCCTTGTTGTACTCCTCGATGACCTGCTCGCCCGGACGGTTCCAGTCGAGGTCGGAGAGGTGCACCATGCCGTCCACGTCGCCTTCGAGGCCGATGAACAGACCGAATTCGGTCTTGTTCTTGACTTCGCCTTCGACTTCCGTGCCAGCCGGATGGCTGTGCGCGAAGGCCTGCCACGGGTTCTCGAGGGTCTGCTTGAGACCGAGCGAGATGCGGCGCTTCGTCGGGTCGACTTCGAGAACGACCACATCGACTTCCTGGCTCGTGGACAGGATCTTGCCGGGGTGAACGTTCTTCTTCGTCCAGGACATTTCGGAGATGTGGATCAGGCCTTCGATGCCCGGCTCCAGCTCGACGAACGCACCGTAGTCGGTGATGTTCGTAACCGTACCGGAGATCTTCTTGCCGGTCGGGTACTTGGTGCCGATGCCATCCCACGGATCCGACTCGAGCTGCTTCATGCCGAGCGAGATGCGGTGGGTTTCCTGGTTGATGCGGATGATCTGAACCTTGACCTGCTGGCCGATGGACAGGATTTCCGACGGATGGTTGACGCGGCGCCAGGCCATGTCGGTGACGTGCAGCAGGCCGTCGATGCCGCCGAGGTCAACGAACGCACCGTAGTCGGTGATGTTCTTGACGACGCCGTCAACAACCTGGCCTTCTTCGAGGTTCTGAACGATTTCAGAACGCTGTTCGGCGCGGGACTCTTCAAGAACCGTGCGGCGCGAAACGACGATGTTGCCGCGACGCTTGTCCATCTTGAGGATTTCGAAGGGCTGCGGGTTGTGCATGAGCGGCGTGACGTCGCGGATCGGACGGATGTCGACCTGCGAACGCGGCAGGAAGGCAACGGCGCCGTCGAGATCGACGGTAAAGCCACCCTTGACCTGGTTGAAGATGACGCCTTCGACGCGCTCGCCGGCTTCGAACTTGACTTCGAGCTTGGCCCAGCTCTCTTCGCGGCGAGCCTTTTCGCGCGACAGAACAGCTTCACCAAGCGCGTTTTCGATGCGCTCGACATAGACTTCGACTTCGTCGCCGACCTTCAGCGTGCCGTCCTTGGACTTGGCACCGAATTCCTTCAGCGGAACGCGACCTTCAACCTTGAGGCCGACGTCGATGATGGCAACGTCCTTCTCGATCGCGGTAACGATACCCTTGGCAACATAGCCTTCAGCGAGATCGTTGGACGCAAAGGATTCCTGCAGAAGGGCTGCGAAATCTTCGCGCGTGGGGTTTGCTTGAGACATTGAAACTCCTGATGTGCCTGTGAGGCACGGGCGCCGGGGGTTGGTGTTGGTGATGAACGAGGCGCTATCCGCTACCCTTCGGCAGCAAATCCGGCGCGGGGACAGGCTTCGTTCTAGTCTTTAAGGGCAGCGTCGATGATCGACTTTGCCGCAGAAAACGCCGCCTCTATACTCATTTCCGAGGTATCGAGCAAGTGCGCATCGTCAGCGGGCTTGAGCGGGCTGTCCGCGCGGCCCATATCGCGCTCGTCGCGACGGCGGATATCTTCGAGGATCGTCCCGTAATCGGCCGCCCCGCCGCCCGCCACGATCTCGTCGTAACGGCGCTTGGCGCGCACCTCGGCGGATGCCGTCACATAGAGCTTCACCGGCGCATCACGGCAGACGACCGTACCGATGTCACGGCCATCGAGCACCGTGCCGGGCTCGCGCGCCGCAAAACCTCGCTGCGCCTCCACCAGCGCCCGGCGCACCGAGGGCATGACCGCAATCTTCGAGGCCGCCTCGCCGATGGCGTGGGCGGAGAGGACCGAGCGGTCGAGCCCGGCGAGATCGAGGCTGCGGGCGACATCGGCCGCGACCGCCTCGTCATCGAGCGGCAGTCCACGATCGAGCAGCGCCTTCGCCGTCGCGCGATAGGTCAGGCCCGTATCGAGATGATGAAAGCCATAGATCTCCGCGATACGCCGCGAGAGCGTTCCCTTGCCGGCAGCAGCGGGACCGTCGATGGCAATGGTGAATGTCATCAGGCAGCCTTGATGTCGGAAAGCTCGATCTTCGCGCCAAGCCCTGCCATCAGATCCATGAACTCGGGGAAGCTGGTCGCAATCATCGTCGCGTCGTCCACCGTGACGGGATGCTCGGAAACGAGGCCCATGACCAGGAAGCTCATGGCGATGCGGTGATCGAGATGGGTGGCGACGGCGGCACCTGCGGCATTGCCGAGGCCCTTGCCATCAGGCCGGCCACGCACAACGAGCGAGGCTTCGCCTTCGTCGCAATCCACGCCGTTCAGCTTCAGGCCCTCGGCAACAGCCGAAAGGCGGTCGCTTTCCTTGACGCGCAACTCGTCAAGACCGTTCATGACCGTCGTGCCTTCCGCGAAGGATGCCGCAACGGCCAGCACCGGGTACTCGTCGATCATCGAAGGCGCGCGGTCTTCCGGCACCGTGACGCCCTTGAGGCGGGATGCGCGGACGCGCAGGTCCGCCACATCCTCACCGCCGGCAAGGCGCGGGTTCAGGACCTCGATATCGGCGCCCATTTCCTGAAGGGTCAGGATGAGGCCGGTGCGGGTGGGGTTCATCAGCACATTAAGAATGGTGATGTCGGAGCCCGGAACGAGCAGCGCCGCCACCAGCGGGAAGGCCGTGGAGGACGGGTCGCCGGGAACGTCGATGATCTGGCCGGTGAGCTTGCCGCGGCCCTCAAGCCGGATCGTACGCACGCCGTCCGCATCCGTCTCGACCGTCAGGTTCGCGCCGAAGCCCTGCAGCATCTTCTCGGTGTGGTCGCGGGTCATGATCGGCTCGATGACCGTGGTGATGCCGGGCGTATTGAGGCCGGCGAGCAGCACGGCGGATTTCACCTGGGCGGACGCCATCGGCACACGGTAGGTGATCGGCGTCGGCGTCTTCGGACCGCGCAGCGTGACGGGAAGGCGATCGCCCTCGGCGGACGTCACCTGCACGCCCATTTCGCGCAGCGGGTTGAGCACGCGGCCCATCGGGCGCTTGGTCAGCGAGGCGTCGCCGATGAAAGTCGAATCGAAATCGTAGACGCCCACAAGGCCCATGGTCAGGCGGCAACCCGTGCCGGCATTGCCGAAATCGAGCGGCGCTTCCGGGGCAAGCAGCGCGCCGTTGCCGACGCCATTGATGATCCAGGTATCGCCGTCCTTGCGGATCTTGGCGCCCATGGCCTGCATGGCCTTGCCCGTATTGATGACGTCCTCGCCTTCCAGAAGGCCGGTGATGCGCGTTTCGCCACTTGCCAGACCGCCGAACATGAAGGAACGGTGGGAAATCGATTTGTCGCCGGGAATGCGGACGGTGCCGGAAAGGCCGGAGGATTTGCGGGCGGTTGCGGGCCGTGCATGGGCGCCGTGCGACATGGGCGTCTTCCTTATATGGTCGGCTCTCCGCCAGGCACTCCGGGGAGATCGCGCGCTTGCTATCACAAACGATTTAAAGCGTCATCATCCCGCCGAAAAACATTCGCTACGAACGCAGGCTTCGATGCACCATCAGTTTCGCTTTGACAGGATAGCGCAAGACGATTAAGGGGACCGGCTAATCATTTTCCCTTTAACGCGCCGGTCCACCCGGCCCCGCCTGAGACAATCGGCACCTGAGAGGCTTTGACAGTGGCAAAACCGGAACTCGGAACCAAACGCATCGACCCGGAAACGGGCAAGAAGTTCTACGACCTGAACCGCGATCCGATCGTGTCGCCTTATACGGGCAAGTCCTATCCGCTTTCCTTCTTCGAGGAAACCTCCGCGGCCGCCGTGATGGAGAAGGATGAGGAAGAAGACGTCAACGAAGTCGATACCGAGAACACGGAAGTCGAACTGGTTTCGCTCGAGGATGCCGATGAAGATGCATCCGGCGGCGACGACATTCCGGATCTCGGCGATGACGACGTTGAAATCGACGGCGATGACGACGACACGTTCCTGGAACAGGACGAAGACGACGATAACGACGACATGAGCGACCTCATCGGCGTCACCGGCGACGAAGACGAAGCGTAACACCCTGATTTTCCGGCCGATTTCAAAAAAATCGGCCGGATATCATTTTTCGGCTTGCCATCCTCCAGCACGGCAAGTAATAAGCCGCACACCGAACGGCAACGCCGCTTCGGTTCCCGGAAACCGGCCTCGCCGGACCCGTTATGGGGCTATAGCTCAGCTGGGAGAGCGCTTGCATGGCATGCAAGAGGTCAGCGGTTCGATCCCGCTTAGCTCCACCAAACCTTCCACAGCACAAACATCTGTGACTTTCCCTTACGGCTGCTCGCGCATGCCGGGTGTGGCTTCGCGCTGATCTGCGTCTTCCAGATCGGTTTTGACCAGGAAGGTGTCGGAGTGCTGGCGGGCGGCTTCGCGAAGCGCTGCGAGGTTGGGCTCGTCGTCTCCCCCGATCTCGCCATTGCCCTGATCGATTTCGTGCTCGGCCTGATACCAGTGATCATCGGGCTTGCCTTCCGGCGCGCCCGCCTGTTGCCATAGTTCGTAGGCGCGCTTGCGGATGCGGTCTTCTCTCGTGTCTTCCATTGGTCTTCTCCCTTGGTTTTGTAACGCGAGAACGGACCGGCGGGCAGGTTGTTCCGCACACCCACGGCCGCTTGCGCGATACTGCCGGCAAGAATAAGCAGATCGGTATGTACGTCCCATGACGTAGATCAGTCTTGCTGGGGAACACCATGAGCTTCACGGAAACGACGACCACGTCCTGGTTCTCCAGACTGAAGGGGGCGCTGGTCAGGATCGTGATCGGCCTGATCCTGCTTGTCGCCTGCATCTGGCTGCTCTTCTGGAACGAAGGGCGCTCGGTGAAGACCTACAGGGCGCTCGTGGAAGGGGCCGGGCTTGTCGTCTCCGTCGATAACGGCCGCGTCGATCCAGCCAATGACGGCAGGCTCGTGCATGTGTCGGGGCCTGTGAAGCCTGTCGGCATCCCCGAAGATAATGTGCTCGGCATTGCGGCGGACGGTGCGGCCGGGCTCGGACGCGTCGTCGAGATGTACCAGTGGGTCGAGACATCGCGGTCGGAGACCCGCAAGCAGCTTGGCGGCGGAGAGGAAACCGTAACCACCTATTCCTACAGCAAGGAATGGAAACGCGACGCAGTCAATTCCAGCAATTTCCGTCAGGCTGGGCACGACAATCCGCAAAAGCCGATCGACGATGCAAGCTTCTTCGTCCCATCGGCAACGATCGGGACCTTCAGCGTCGATGGCCGGGCCGTCGCGCGGCTGGGCGACGAGCGGCCGATCCCGCTGACCGGATCGGAAGCAAACCGCCTGGGCGAGACAGCAGCCCTCGGCAAGCCGGCCTCCGTTGTCGGCGGCCAGGCGATCTTTTCCTACAATCCGCAGAACCCCGAGATCGGCGACATCCGCATTTCCTTCACCCGTTCTGACATCGACAGCGCAAGCTTCGTCGGCGCGCAACGCGGCGCAGGTCTTGTTCCCTATACGACCTCGAACGGCCGGGCGCTTTTCCTGAGCGAGGCCGGCCTCGTGGATGCGCCTGCCATGTTCGACGCAGCCCAGAGCGAGAACACCGTCATCACATGGCTGGTGCGCGCCGGCGGGCTCATCGGCCTGTTCATCGGCTTCGTCTTCATTCTGTCGATCCTCGGGGTCATCGCCGATCTCGTGCCGTTCATCGGCTCGCTCGTCCGCTTCGGCACGACCGCGATCGCGCTGATCTTCACACTTCTGATCGGCCCGACTGTCATTGCCATCGCCTGGATCACCTATCGCCCGCTCATCGCCATTGCGGTTCTGGCCGCCGGCATTGCGCTGGCGACAGGCATCCTTTATCTGCGACGGGGCAAGGCGGCACCCGCCGCCGCACCGGCATGATACCAACAGCGGGGTAAGCGACGCGTGACCTTCTACATTTCGAAGATCTTCTGGCTCGTCGCCCAACCACTTTCACTGGCCTTCTTTCTCATCGTCGCCGGCCTGCTCGCCGGATTGCTGAAGTGGAACCGCATCAGGACGCTTTCAAGCATACTGGCCGCGCTCATCCTGTTCCTCACCCTGTTCACGACGACGGGCGCGGTACTGCTACAGACGCTGGAGGACCGTATCCCTCGCGCCACACTGCCCGAGGGCGGACCGGCCTGCATCATCACGCTCGGCGGCGGCTTCGAGGCTGACGTCACGACTGCGCGCGGCGGTTACGAGATGAACCAGGCCGGGGATCGCTTCGTGGAAACGCTGCGGCTTGCGCGGGAGTTTCCACAGGCGCGCATCCTGATTTCCGGCGGCGACGGCTCGCTAAGTGGTGATTTTGAAGGCGACGCGGTCATCGGCAGCCGCTTTCTCGCAGCCTTCGGCATTCCCGAAACGCGGCTCATCCGCGAGGGCGGATCACGCGATACATTCGAGAATGCGGACTACACGCAGGCGCTGCTTGCGGAAAACGGACTGGAACGCTGCCTTCTCGTGACCTCGGCCTTCCACATTCCGCGCTCGATCGGGCTCTTCCGCAAGCGCGGCCTCGACATGCTGCCGTGGCCGACCGACTTCCGCACGACGGGCAAGGCCAGTCTCGGCCTCGACCTCACCCAGCCCTCGGTCAACAGCCAGCTGATGACAATGGCTGTTCGCGAATGGATCGGCCTGGCCTTCTATTCCATGGCTGGCCGCACGAGCGCTTTCCTGCCGGAGTAATCTACTTCTTGGAGATCGTCTCGAACCGGGCGTTGCGAACGCGGATCGTCATCGTGCAATACTCGCTGTCGTCGCGGCCGCAGCTGGCGGCGTTGGCCTTCAGCTCCAGCACCATGTTTCCGAAGCGCTTCTTCATGTCATAGCCGTAGAGATCGGCAACTGCGGCGAGGAAGAAGCCGCCTTCGGAAACACGGATGTAGAAGTGATGCGGGCAACCGACATTGCCGCACAGGCCGCCCGGCACGCCATCGCAATTGACCGCGCCGAGATTGAAGATCGCATCCACCAGACGGTCATTGTTGAAGTCGATATAGTCGGCGAAATCCTCACCGTAGACCGCCGTCTTGCAGCGCTTGGCGACCTCCGACTGCACCGTCGATAGCGCATCCGGAACGATGTTGGCGGCGCCAGCCGGCATCGCCATCGAAACGAGGGTGGCGGAGAGGAGCGCCAGAAAACTCATGCGGATAGCCATCTCTCAAACCTTTCCATGGCACGCGATTCGGTCATTATGGGCCGCTGACGGCGCGCGGCGTGATTCTGCCGGCGCACTCTACTGCGGCAAAGCTGTCGCGAGGCTTGGCCCGCATATGAGGGGAACACCGTGTCGATCCTGGAACTGCTTGACTACACAGGGGTTGCCGTCTTTGCCGCGACCGGCGCGCTTTCGGCCTCGCGCAAGCAGCTCGACATCATCGGCTTCCTGTTTCTCGCCGCCGCCACGGGCATCGGCGGCGGCACGTTCCGCGATGTCATTCTCGGGGCCACGCCCGTCTTCTGGGTGGTGAACCCGACCTATCTCATCGTCTGCGTCTCGGTCGCGCTCATCGTCTTCGTGCTCGCGCACCGCATCGAGTCCCGGTACCGCCTCCTGCTGTGGCTGGATGCGATGGGCGTGTCGGCCTATTGCGTGATGGGGGCGGCCAAGGGTTTCGCGGCAACCGGTTCGCCTACGGTGGCGATCGCCACGGGGGTGCTGACGGCAAGCTTCGGCGGGATCATCCGCGACCTTCTGGCCGGGGAGCCTTCCGTACTGCTGCGCCCGGAAATCTACGTCACCGCAGCCCTCATCGGTGCGGCGGGCTTCACGGTGGCGACGGTCGCGGGCGCGCCGCTCTGGCTGGCATCGGCCATCGGCATCGGCGCGGCCTTCATCGTGCGCGGCGGCGCACTGAAGTTCGGCTGGCGGTTCCCGGTCTACAAGGCCCGCCCCGGCCGCCATCCCGATGATGTGATGTAAAAATTTCAGCCCTTTCGCGGACGCAGGCGGATAATCACGTCGACATGCGCGATTTCCATGCCTTCCGGCGGCTCGGGCAGGTTGCCGATCTCGATATTGCTTATGGGAATATCGAGGACGTGGTTTTCACCTTCAACGAAAAAGTGATGGTGATCGGAGACGTTGGTATCGAAATAGGTCTTCGAGCTTTCCACCGCCAGCACGCGGATCATGCCCGCTTCGGTGAACTGGTGCAGCGTGTTGTAGACGGTGGCCAGCGAGACCGGAACGCCGGCGGTGACGGCTTCCTCGTGCAGCTCTTCAACCGTCAGGTGGCGGTCGCCCTTGGCGAAAAGCAGGTCGGCAAGGGCCACACGCTGGCGCGTCGGGCGCAGGCCGCAATGGCGCAGGCGCTCTTCGATGGGCATCTCATGTGCATGCGTCATGATCGACGTATCCGCTTGTCTGGCCTTGAACTCTAATCCTGAACTTTCGATATAACTTTTGCTGGAGCGGTATTCAATAGGATTGCGTCCGCTTCAAAGCGCGCAACATGCGGAAAAACCGGGCTCCCACCCGCCGTTCTGTACTTTGCACTGGCTGTCATGGCGAGCATCATGTATGCGGACAGCGGAAAGAACGTCTCGCCCGGACAGGGCGCGGCGAGAAGACGAGGAGATTCGGTGCGCTTCAATCCGCGCCCTGCCTCCACCAAATCTATGCGAACCAAGCGTCGCTCAAGACCGGGGATGAGACATTCGATGACGACCAGGCAATCCAGCTACAACTACGAGGAAATTCTGGCCTGCGGCCGCGGCGAGCTTTTCGGCCCCGGCAACGCGCAGCTTCCTCTGCCGCCTATGCTGATGGTCCACCGCATCACCGATATTTCCGAAACCGGCGGCGCCTTCGACAAGGGCTATATCCGCGCCGAGTACGATGTGAAGCCGGACGACTGGTACTTCCCCTGTCACTTCCAGGGCAACCCGATCATGCCGGGCTGCCTTGGCCTCGACGGTATGTGGCAGCTGACCGGCTTTTTCCTCGGCTGGCTCGGTGAGCCCGGCCGCGGCATGGCGCTGTCCACCGGCGAAGTGAAGTTCAAGGGCATGGTTCGTCCCGACACGAAGCTTCTCGAATACGGCATCGACTTCAAGCGCGTGATGCGCGGCCGCCTCGTGCTCGGCACGGCGGACGGCTGGCTGAAGGCCGATGGCGAAACCATCTATCAGGCGAGCGATCTTCGCGTCGGCCTGTCGAAGGACAAGGAAGCTTAAGGGCGGCGCCAGCCACCGGCAGCCTGAGGGCGGCATTCGCCCTCACCATGAGATGTTCTAGAAAAGGTCAGGAAAATGAGACGGGTAGTTGTCACGGGCTTGGGGATTGTATCCTCGATCGGGAACAATGCTGATGAGGTGACGGCGTCGCTGCGCGACGCGCGTTCGGGCATCAGCTTCTCGCAGGATTTCGCCGACCATGGCTTCAAGTGCCAGGTCTGGGGTTCGCCGGATATCGACACCACGGAACTCGTCGATCGCCGTGCCGCCCGCTTCCTGTCCCAGGGCGGCGCGTGGAACCATGTCGCGATGAAGCAGGCGATTGCCGATGCCGGCCTGGAAGAGGCCGACTATGCCGCCAATCCGCGCGCCGGCATCATCATGGGTTCGGGTGGTCCGTCCACCCGCACGCTGATCGAAGCCGCTGAGATCACGCTCAAGAACAACTCGCCCAAGCGCATCGGCCCCTTTGCCGTGCCGAAGGCTATGTCGTCCACGGCATCCGCCACGCTCGCCACCTGGTTCAAGATCCACGGTGTCAACTACTCGATCTCGTCGGCCTGCTCGACCTCAGCGCATTGCATCGGCAATGCCGCCGAGATGATCCAGTGGGGCAAGCAGGACCTCATGTTCGCCGGCGGCCACGAAGATCTCGACTGGACGATGTCGAATCTGTTCGACGCCATGGGCGCCATGTCTTCCAAATACAACGACACGCCTGCCACGGCATCGCGCGCCTATGACGCGACCCGTGACGGCTTCGTCATCGCCGGCGGTGCCGGCGTTCTGGTTCTCGAGGAACTGGAACATGCCAAGGCGCGCGGCGCGAAGATCTATGCCGAGATCACCGGCTATGGCGCCACGTCCGACGGCTACGACATGGTCGCCCCGTCGGGTGAAGGTGCTGTGCGCTGCATGCGCCAGGCACTCGCCACCGTGAAGGGGGATGTCGACTACATCAATACGCACGGCACCTCGACGCCCGTTGGCGATTCCAAGGAGATCGGCGCGATCCGTGAAGTCTTCGGCGACAAGATTCCGCACATCCAGTCGACCAAGTCGCTGACCGGTCACTCGCTCGGCGCCGCCGGCGTGCAGGAATCGATCTACGGCCTCCTTATGATGCAGGCCGGCTTCATCGGCGAAAGCGCGCATATCACCGAGCTTGATCCTGAATTCGATGGCGTTCCGATCGTGCGCAAGCGCATCGACAATGCGAAGATCGATACGGTTCTTTCCAATTCCTTCGGTTTCGGCGGCACGAACGCCACGCTGGTCTTCCAGCGCCACAACGGATGACAGGCATGACGGGGATCATGAACGGCAAGCGCGGCCTCATCATGGGGGTCGCGAACAATCACTCCATCGCATGGGGCATCGCACAGAAGCTCGCCCAACAAGGCGCGGAACTCGCCTTCACATATCAGGGTGAGGCGCTCGGCAAGCGCGTGAAGCCACTGGCCGCCGAGCTGGGCTCCGATTTCGTCATTCCCTGCGATGTCGAGGACATCGCATCGGTCGACTCCACGATCGAGGCCATCAAGGAAAAGTGGGGCAAGCTCGACTTCGTGGTGCACGCCATCGGCTTTTCCGACAAGAACGAGCTAAAGGGCCTCTATGCGAACACCACGCGCGAAAACTTCTCGCGCACGATGGTGATCTCCTGCTTCTCCTTCACCGAAATCGCCAAGCGTGCGGCCGGCCTCATGACGGACGGCGGCTCGATGCTGACGCTGACCTATGGCGGCTCCACCCGCGTCATGCCGAACTACAACGTCATGGGCGTTGCAAAGGCGGCGCTTGAGGCCTCCGTGCGCTATCTCGCCGGCGACTATGGTCCGCAGGGTATTCGCGTCAACGCGATCTCGGCCGGCCCGATCCGTACCCTGGCGGGTGCCGGTATCTCGGACGCGCGCGCCATGCTCTCCTGGCAGCAGAAGAACGCTCCCTTGCGCCGCACCGTCACCATCGAGGATGTCGGCAATTCGGCGCTTTACCTTCTCTCTGACCTGTCGAGCGGCGTGACCGGCGAAATCCACTATGTGGATTCCGGCTACAATATCACCTCCATGCCAACGCTGGAGCGTCTGGCCAAGGCCGACAGCGAGTAACGAAAACGGCGCGAAGCTTCACACTTCGCGCCGTTTCTCTTTGATCGATCAGAGCACTAAGAGGGCACTTACGAGAAGGATCATCGCGACCAGGATGCCAAGCAGCATCATGCGCACGCGGCTGTTCATTTCGATCGGCTTGCCATCTGCCCCTCGCCTCAAGAAAGCGAGCGGCGATTCGGAAGGCGGCGTATGCCCCTCCCCCTGCTTCACGTCCTTGGCGATGACTTCCGCTACATCTTCCATCATCGGCGGTCTTGTAGGTCCAAAAGCCATTGCGGGTCTCCTGAACGGGTGCGGTTCCATCATGGTGGACCCGTTTCAGGAAAATGGCAATCGGCTGCGGCAATCAGCGCCAGCGGAAGCTGACGCCGGTCAACCCCTGGATCTCAGCGCCGGCCGAAGAGGACCTTGAAGCGGGCGTTGCGGCACACTTCGCCGCTTTCCTTGAACGCTTCCTTGAGCACCGGCTCGTAGGGCAGGCCGCGATTGGCGACCATCAGCAGGCGGCCGCCGATCTTCAAGGACTTTGCAGCCATTCGGATCATGCCAGCACCAAGCGAGTGGTCTGCGGCATGACCTTCGTGGAAGGGCGGGTTCATGACGATGAGGTCGTAGTGATCGCGCGGCGTTTCGGCCGTCAGGTCGAACCAGTAGAAGCGCGCGGGAACGTTCGGGCAGTTCTCCACCATGTTCTCTTTGGCCGCTTCCAGCGCCTCGTAATGCGCCTCGAAAAGGTCGACGCCCTTCGCCTGCGGCGCGCGATCGCCGAGCATGACGGAGAGGTAACCCCAGCCGGCGCCGAAATCGGCGGCATGGCCGTTGAAGTCTTCGGGAATGCGGCTCGCAAGCAGCTCGGAACCGTCGTCGATGCGGTCATGCGAGAACATGCCGGGCGCCGCAGTGAAGCGGCCGTCGACGCGCACCGGCTTGGCCGCCAGCTTGGCAATGGCCTCCGCCGGATCTTCCGGACGGGCAAACCAGATGGCGAGGCCATGGTACTTCGGCATGGAATCGCCGGTCAGGCCGAGCTGGTCGAGACGCTTGCGCATGGACTGCACGCCGTCTTCCTTGCTGCCCGCCACCACGATCAGGCCGCCCGTGCGAACGCGCCGAAGGGCTTCTGCAATGCGGTTCTCGTTTTCACCCTTGTGCTTGTTCATGAGGATGAACGCGCCGTCGAAATCCTCACCATCGATGATCGCCTTCACCGGCTGACGCACGGCCTCAAGGCCGCGATAGAGCGAGCGCAGCGGCTGCACGGCGTCCAGCGTCGCGGGGAAGCCTTCCGGCGGGCGCTGGCCGGCTTCCGCGCCGAGGAAGAGGTAGCGTTCGCCCTCGCCGGGCATGCCGAGCGTGCCGGAGGCAAAGGGATGGAACAGGGTCTTCAGGGCATCGCGGGTCATGGTCGGCTCACAGGGTGGGGTTTCAGACGTTCAAAAGAAAGGGCGCGGAACATGCCGCTCCGCGCCCCTTCCAAAAGGTAGAGGGTCCGATTACTCGGCGGCTTCGCCGTCGGCCTTTTTCTCGGCAACGATTTCCTTGCCTGTTGCCTGGTCGACGACCTTCATCGAAAGGCGAACCTTGCCGCGCTCATCGAAGCCCATCAGCTTGACCCAGACCTTGTCGCCTTCCTTGACGACGTCGGAGGTCTTGGCGACACGCTCGGAAGCGAGCTGCGAGATGTGCACGAGGCCATCGCGCGGGCCAAAGAAGTTGACGAAGGCGCCGAAGTCGGCGGTCTTGACGACCGTGCCTTCGTAGATCATGCCGACTTCCGGTTCAGCGACGATCGAGTGGATCCACTTGCGGGCCGCTTCGATCTCCTTGCCGGAGGACGATGCGATCTTGATCGTGCCGTCGTCTTCGATGTTGATCTTGGCGCCGGTCTTTTCGACGATTTCGCGGATGACCTTGCCGCCCGTGCCGATGACTTCACGGATCTTGTCGACCGGGATGTTCATGACTTCGATGCGCGGTGCGAATTCGCCGAGCTGCGAGCGACCTTCGGAGATGGCATTGGCCATTTCGCCGAGGATGTGCTTGCGGCCGCCCTGGGCCTGGCTGAGCGCGACCTTCATGATCTCTTCGGTGATACCGGCGATCTTGATGTCCATCTGCAGCGAGGTAATGCCGTCGGCGGTGCCGGCGACCTTGAAGTCCATGTCACCGAGGTGGTCTTCGTCGCCGAGAATGTCGGAGAGAACCGCGAAACGGTCACCTTCGAGGATCAGGCCCATGGCGATACCGGCAACGGGCTTGGCCAGCGGAACACCGGCGTCCATGAGAGCGAGCGAGGTACCGCAGACGGTGGCCATCGAGGACGAGCCGTTCGACTCGGTGATCTCGGAAACGACGCGCAGCGTGTAGGGGAACTGTTCCGCCGTCGGCAGCATCGGGCGGATAGCGCGCCATGCGAGCTTGCCATGGCCGATTTCGCGGCGGCCCGGGGAGCCCATGCGGCCCGTTTCACCGACCGAGTAGGGCGGGAAGTTGTAATGCAGCAGGAAGCGTTCCTTGTACATGCCCGTCAGGCTGTCGACATACTGCTCGTCTTCGCCGGTGCCGAGCGTGGCAACGACCACGGCCTGGGTTTCACCGCGGGTGAAGAGAGCCGAGCCGTGCGTGCGCGGCAGGATGCCGACTTCCGAGACGATGGCGCGAACGGTTTCGAGATCGCGGCCGTCGATACGGCTCTTGGTGTCGAGGATGTTCCAGCGAACGATCTTCGCCTGAAGGTGCTTGAAGACGGAGCCGATGACTTCGGCGGAGTACTTCGGCTCGACGCCCTCGGGCAGGAAGTGTGCCTTCACCTTGGCCTTGACGGCGTCGACGGCGGCGTAACGGTCAGCCTTCTGCGTGATCTTGTAGGCGGCGCGCAGCTCGGTTTCCGCGATGCCGAGCATTTCGGCTTCGAGCTCGGAATAGTCTTCCGGCTGGAAGTCGCGCGGTTCCTTGGCAGCCACTTCGGCGAGCTTGATGATCGCGTCGATGACCGGCTGGAAGCCCTTGTGGCCGAACATGACGGCGCCGAGCATGACGTCTTCGTTCAGTTCCTTGGCTTCGGATTCCACCATCAGGACGGCGTCCTGCGTGCCGGCGACGACGAGATCGAGAACCGACTCGTCCATCTCGTCGAGATGCGGGTTCAGGACGTATTCGCCGTTGATGTAGCCGACGCGCGCTGCACCGACCGGGCCCATGAAGGGAACGCCGGAGATCGTGAGCGCTGCGGAAGCGGCAACCATCGACAGAACGTCGGGATCGTTTTCGAGGTCATGCTGGACGACGGTGACGACGACCTGCGTGTCGTTCTTGTAGCCTTCCGGGAAGAGCGGGCGGATAGGACGGTCGATCAGGCGGGAAACCAGCGTTTCCTTTTCCGAAGGACGGCCTTCGCGCTTGAAGTAGCCACCCGGGATCTTGCCGGCGGCGTAGGTTTTTTCCTGGTAGTTGACGGTGAGCGGGAAGAAATCCTGACCCGGCTTTGGCGCCTTGGCCGAAACGACAGTGGCGAGAACCACGGTCTCGCCGTAGGTGGCAAGAACCGCACCGTCAGCCTGGCGGGCGATCTTGCCGGTTTCCAGCTTGAGCGGACGGCCCGCCCATTCGATTTCAACCGTATGGGTATCGAACATGTCTTGTCCTTCGTAAGGCGGATACGCGCACCGCCGCCCGAAAAGGCGCAGGTGGTCTATCCGCTTCATGACGCATCATGGGCAAGACAACGGGAGGCTTCTTTTCTGGCTGTTGCAATTCCGGACGGAAGACCGTTCTGGAATTGCTCCTCAGGGAAGCATCCTGCAATCCTGCCCCATGACAGGTCATCGGTTGGTTCCGCAGGTCCGGCCCATCCGGCCTGCTGGATAATTCCATTTCGCGAGGCGGCCTCAACCGGCACTGGCGAAACGGTACGGCGGAATTTTCGTCCGCGAAAGAGTGCGGCGGGCGCTCGTGAGAACGCCCGCCGAAATTGCTTAGCGGCGAATGCCCAGAGCAGCAATCAGCTTGCTGTAACGGGATTCGTCCTTCTTCTTGAGGTAGTCAAGAAGCGAGCGGCGGCTGGACACCATCGTCAGAAGGCCACGACGGGAGTGGTTGTCCTTCTTGTGACCCTTGAAGTGTTCCGTCAGGTTGTTGATGCGCTCGGTCAGGATCGCAACCTGGACTTCCGGCGAACCGGTGTCGCCTTCGACCGTTGCGTATTCCTTGATCAGCGCAGCCTTGCGCTCAGCAGTGATCGACATCGTATGTCCTTTCATGAATGGAGAACCAGAAGTCGCCAAAAGCCGGGATGTCGTCCAGCGATGGCCGTGAAGGCAAGGGGCAAGAGCCCACATTGCTGGCGGTGCCTATAAACCATTCGCTTGTGAAAGGGAAGGCCCGTTCTACCGCTGCGTCGCCGGCAGGCCGGGCGCAGCCTTCACTGCGTCGCTCGTTGCCGGGCAAACAACATAGGCTGCAAAGATCCATCCGAGCTGCCGGCCCCGCACCGAAACCAGCAACCAGTGTTTCGTACCGAGCCTGCGCTCGTCCAGAACGGCAACGCCGGTGCCGTTTTGAAGCGTCGTGAGAACCTGGCCGTTCGGCTCGGCGCGCACGTTGAGCGGCGTGCCCGTGGGATCATCAACCAAGCACTCTCCGGCAAGCGCCGGCGAGACGATAAAGAGGCCGGCAAGAGCCGCCGCACGCAGAAGAAACCTCATAGCATAGCCCCAAGCATGAGAAGGAGCCCCACTTCTATCATGAATTGTGGCGCGCGTTATGTGCTTCTTCATCGCGCAGCCGCAGGAGCGGGATGGTGACGCGCCATTCTATGCCGTCATCATGCACGATGAAGTCCAGCTTGGCATCGAGCGCCATGCCGAGCATGCGTTCCAGCACAACGCTGCCGAAGCCCTTTCGGCTGCCGGCGATGGCCTCGCGGTCGATCGACGCCTTGCTTTCGCGCCACACGAGATTGAGATCCTCGCCCTTCGCCACCCAACTCAGCGAGACGATACCCTTCTCGTTTGCGAGCGCCCCGTATTTCGTCGCATTGGTGGAAAGCTCGTGCAGCGCCATTCCCAGCGTCTGCGAGGCCTGCGGATCGAGCAGAACGGCTGGGCCTTTGATGAGAACGCGCGATGCATCGTCGGGCGTGAACGGCTTCAACTGGTTTTTCGCAAGCTCCATCAGGTTGATGCCGTCAGAGGCATTGGCGATCATCAGATCGGTCGAGCGTGCGAGGCCCGCCACGCGCTTGCGGAAGGTTTCGGCGAAATCGGCGGCGTTCTCGGCACCGGCCGCCGACTGGTTCAGCATGGCCTGGATGACGGTAAGCTGGTTCTTGGAGCGGTGCGCGACCTCCCGCATGAGGAAACGCACCTCGTTTTCGGACTTCACCCGTGCGTCCGCCGCCTCGGCGAGCGCGCGCGAGACCGTCTCAAGCTCGGTTATCGCATAGGGCCTTGGAGCGACGCGCTCGCCATGGCCAAGCCTGCGGGCATCATGCGCAAGCAGCCGCACGTCGCGCGACAGCACCCGCGCGATACCGACGGCGCCGATCGCGGCCAGAAGCGCAAAGACCACGCCGCCGATGACCAGCCAGCGGAACGAGGAAACAGCCGGCGCCTGCACGTCGGAGGACTTCGCCCAGGCGATCATCCGCCATCCCGCCAGCGACGAGAACTCGGTAACGACCTGATAATTCGTGCCGTCCTGCCGCATCGTGCTGACACCGAGGCGCAGCGACGGCACCACGCGCAGGAAAAATTCCGTGCCGGTCTTCTGTTTATCGTCGGTCGACGCGATCACCCTGCCCGTGCTGTCGATTACCGCGGCATTCCAGCCAGGCGACAGAACATCCGGGTTGACTGCACGGCGTAACGCATCCGCGTTCTTCGTCAGTGTCAGGAGCACCTGCCGGCCGTTTGAAAGCTGCATGGGCTGATAGACGTTGAACACCCACTGCTGCGCCGTCCTGCCGAAGAAGATATCCGAGACCATGCGTTCGCCACGTTGCAGCGCAAGGCCCGCCGAAGTCGGGTCGGACGCCGTGCCAAGGGCCGTGCCATATGGCACGCGCGTATTGAGCAGTTGTCTCATCGACGGATCGATGACCAGAAAATAGATATCCGTGCCTTCGAGCGTCTTGGTGGCCTGCGCATGCAGCGCGGCAAAGTCGCCCTGCACCAGGCTTTCCGATGTGGACAGGAAGTTCAGCGTGGAGAACATGCCGGAGATTTCGCGCTCGACGGCGCGGTTCACGGCACTCGTGGAGGTGCGCAGCAGCGATTCGAAAATCCGCTCCTGCGCTTCGTTGGTGCGCTTCAGCACCACAATGGAAAACAGGAAGGCAGGCACGATCAGGACGAGGATCATGCACACGAGATAGAAGACGACCGGATAGTGCATGCGCCTGCGTTCGACGGCAGGTTTTGCCTCCGCGTCTCCGGCAGAGACTGATCTGTCAGTCGGCGCAATCGTCAACGGCCAGCCCTTTTCACCCTTCCCTCAGGAGCGATAGCGGCGGAAAAACCGCCACCCCGCCCCGGAGTGAACCTTGCAGGCCCATAAAGCCCATTGCTTGTGGTGAAATCAAGTCGGGGGCGGTTGGTTCCGCCCCCGATCATCAACCTTGGAAGACTCGCTTCGGGCGGAACTCGCCGCCGCCGATCTCTCCGATAGCGACCAGCTTGCCGCGCGCCGTCGCATAGGCCTCGTCCGCTGAAACCGGCGCATCACGACCGCGAAGGATGATGGGATTGCCCATGCGCAGGCGATGGGCCTGGTCATCGTTTATGACGATCTGCGGCAGGCTGGAGAGCGCCTCGCCCGTATCGATCAGGAACGCATCCAGTGCCGCGAGGCGTTCGGCCTCGTCCTCGATCTTTTCCAGTGCGACCAGATCGGCGAGCGGAACCATGTCGTCCTCGCCGAAGGGCGCGACGAAAGTGCGGCGCAGCGCCGAGATATGACCGTAACAGCCGAGCTGGCGGCCGAAGTCGCGGGCGAGCGCACGAACATAGGTTCCCTTGCCGCACTCTACTTCGAAGCGGGCGGTATCCTCGTCCGAAGCGATCAGCGTCAGGCGGTGGATTTCCACCTCGCGTGACGGGATTTCCACTGTCTCGCCTTCACGGGCGAGGTCATAGGCACGCTCGCCGTCGATCTTGATGGCGGAAAACTGCGGCGGGATCTGCTGGATGGTGCCGGTGTACTCGCCGAGGATCGCCTTGATCTCTTCGGCCGTCGGACGCTTGTCCGAACTCTGCGTCACCTCGCCTTCGAGGTCATCCGTGGTCCGCTCTTCACCCCAGGTCACCGTGAATTCGTAGATCTTGCGGCCATCCATGACATAGGGAACGGTCTTGGTGGCATCGCCAAGCGCGATCGGCAGCATGCCGGAGGCGAGCGGATCTAGCGTGCCGGCGTGACCGGCCTTCTGGGCCTTGAGAAGCCACTTGATCTTGGCGACGGCTTCGGTCGAACCGAAATCGAAAGGCTTGTCGAGAATAAGCCAGCCGGAAACCGGCCGGCCCTTGGGTTTGCGGGGCTTGGACATTTTTATCCTGGGTTACTTGTCGTCGTCGCCGCTATCGGCGGAAAGGTCGCGCGCCACTTCGGGCGAGCGCAGGAGCTCATCGATCTTCTTGTAATTGTCGAAGCTCGTATCGTCGCGGAAGCGGACGTCCGGCATGTATTTCATCTGACGCAGCTGCGGACCGAGACGGCCACGAATGAACTTCGCATTGCGGTTGAGCGCTTCGATGACCGTGTCGTGATCCTTGACGCCCAGCGGCGTGACATAGGCCGTCGCATGCTTCAGGTCCGGCGACATGCGGACTTCGGAAATCGAGATCACCGTCTTTTCGAGCAGTGGATCGCGCACTTCGCCGCGCTGGAGAACCTGGGTCAGGGCCGCGCGCACCTGCTCGCCGACGCGCAGCATGCGTTGCGACGGTGCGGAGGTAGTTGCTCTTGCCATGGTCGTTACCTTCAAAAAAATACGAGCGCCGAAACGGTCCGGCGCTCGCACGATATTGGGATCGCCGGACGCTTACAGCGTGCGGGTGATGTGCTCCACGCGGAAGCACTCGATCGTGTCGCCCGCGCGGATGTCCTCGTAGTTCTCGAAGGCCATACCGCATTCCTGGCCCATCGGCACTTCGGCGACTTCGTCCTTGAAGCGCTTGAGGGTCTTGAGCTTGCCTTCGTGGATGACGACGTTGTCGCGCACCAGACGGACGCCCGCGCCACGCTCGACCTTGCCTTCGATGACGCGGCAACCGGCGACCTTGCCGACCTTCGTGATGTTGAACACCTCGAGGATTTCGGCATTGCCGAGGAAGGTTTCGCGGCGCTCCGGCGAGAGCAGGCCCGACATGGCCGCCTTAACATCATCCACCAGATCGTAAATGATGTTGTAGTAGCGGATTTCGAGACCGGCGCGCTCGGCGGCGGTACGAGCCTGTGCGTTGGCGCGAACGTTGAAGCCGATGATGGCTGCGTTCGAGGCTTCGGCAAGCGAGATATCGGACTCCGTGATACCACCGGCACCGGAATGAACGATGCGGGCGCGGACTTCGTCTGTACCGAGCTTGTCAAGCGCGCCTGCAATGGCTTCGATCGAGCCCTGCACGTCGCCCTTGATGAGCAGCGGGAACTCCTTGAGGCCGGTGTTCTGCAGCTGGCTCATCATCTGCTCGAGCGAGCCGCGCGAACCGGCCTGGCGTGCTACCTGCTTTTCGCGGGCGAGGCGCTGACGGTATTCCGAGATCTCGCGGGCACGGCTTTCGTTCTCGACGACGGCGAACTTGTCGCCGGCAGCCGGCGTGCCGGAAAGACCGAGTACTTCCACCGGCATGGACGGACCGGCTTCCTTGACGTGCTCACCCTTATCGTTGACGAGCGCACGCACGCGGCCCCACTGATCGCCTGCAACCAGAATCTGGCCGGGCTTCAGGGTACCGGTCTGCACCAGCACGGTGGCAACGGCACCGCGGCCGCGGTCGAGCTGCGCTTCGACGACGACACCTTCTGCGGTGCGGTTCGGGTTTGCCTTCAGGTCGAGGATTTCGGCCTGCAGCAGGACGGCTTCGAGCAGCTTATCGAGGTTGAGGCGGTTCTTGGCCGACACTTCCACGTCGAGCGTTTCACCGCCCATGGATTCGACGAAGACTTCGTGCTGGAGGAGCTGGTTGCGCACCTTCTGCGGGTCGGCTTCGTGCTTGTCGATCTTGTTGATCGCCACGATGATCGGCACACCGGCCGCCTTTGCGTGGTTGATGGACTCGATCGTCTGCGGCATCACGCTGTCGTCGGCAGCGACCACGAGGATCGCGATATCCGTCGCCTGCGCGCCACGGGCACGCATGGCGGTGAACGCGGCGTGGCCGGGGGTGTCGATGAAGGTGATCTTGTGACCGTTGTGCTCGACCTGATAGGCGCCGATATGCTGCGTGATGCCGCCAGCTTCGCCGGCGACCGTGTTGGCCTGGCGAATGGCATCGAGCAGCGAGGTCTTGCCGTGGTCGACGTGGCCCATGATGGTCACGATCGGCGGGCGGGTTTCCATATCGCCGGCATCGTCGGTGACGTTGAAGATGCCTTCTTCAACGTCTGATTCCGAAACGCGCTTGACGGTATGGCCGAATTCGCCCGCGATGATTTCTGCCAGGTCGGCGTCGATCAGATCGCCGGGCTTCATCATCTGGCCTTCCTTCATCAGGTACTTGATGACGTCGACGGCGCGTTCGGACATGCGCTGCGACAGTTCCTGAATGGTGATGGTTTCCGGCAGAATGACCTCGCGCATGACCTTCTCGCGGGTTTCCTGCATCTGGCTGCGCTTGAACTTCTCCTGTCGGCGACGCATCGCCGACAGCGAGCGGCCGCGCTGCGAGCCGTCCTCGTCCGTCGAGGCGGTGGTCAGGGTCAGCTTGCCCTGGCGGCGGCCATCGTCGGTCTTCGGACGGGCCGGAGCCTTGGCCGGCTCGGGACGCTTGACGGCGCCACGGTTGGCGGGAACGCCGCCACGTGGACGCTTGTCGTCATCTTCTTCGGCATCGCGCCGGCCACGGCCGGGAACGGCCGCAGGTGCAGCAACGGGCGTGCGGCCCGGCTGCGGACGCGTGTCAACGCCGGCAGGAGCGGCAGCGGCGCGTGCGACCGGCTGCGGTTCGACAGCTTGCGGTGCCGGCGCGGGTGCGGCGGCCTCGGTGGCGCGGCGCTCGGCCTCTTCCTTCTCGCGCTGGATGCGGGCTTCTTCCTCAGCCTTGCGGCGGGCTTCTTCCTCGACCTTGCGGCGAGCCTCATCCTCGGCGCGCTGGCGCGCTTCGGCGGCATCGCGGATCTGGGCTTCGGCAAGTGCGCGGCGGCGGGCTTCGACCTCATCGGGCGAAAGCTGGTTCAGCACGACGCCAACGCGCGGCCGGCTCTGCTCGGCCGAACGCGAAGGCTGCTGATGGACCGGCCGCGACTGCTGCGGCGCGGGGCGCGTCTGCTGCGGCTCGGGCTGGCGCTGCACAGGCGTGACAGGCGCCGATGCCTGGCGGTCTTCGCCCGGGCGGCTGAAATGGCGCTTGGTGCGGGTCTCGACCACGACGGCCTTCGTGCGGCCACGACCCATGTCCTGGCGCACGGTTCCCTGCTGAACCCCCGAGGGCTTCAGGCTCAGGGTCTTCTTGCCAGCCACACTGATCGTCTTGTCGTCTTCGTTGTCGGTCATTCCGTTCCGTTCCTAAGATCAGGGCCGGATGCGTATCACCAGACCCCGTCGTTCAATTGTGTTCACCCAATGCGAATTCGGCCGGCCGGATGCCGGTAACCGCGTCATTGGTTTGTCTGGCCAGCGCCACCTTTTGCCATCATCAGGCTGTCGCCCCGATATTTTTCGAGCATGATTGCGCGCTTCACTACACCCTCACCCGCCTGCCCTGCAAGCGCTGCGGCATGGATAAACGCATTCTGGCCCAAAACCCCCTCCAATTCGCTCTCTGAGAAGAGCTTGAAGGAGGGAATTTCCGTTTCGTCATCGGTGAGGAAGCTTGCCGCCTTCCTCGCCTGGTCAATCTTTCGCACCCCGTCCGCCGCCGCATCCGTGGCATGGAAGACGGCTAAAGCCGCCAAAGCCCGAACCGCCTGATCGACCTTGGAAGAGCCCGTGATGAACTGGCCGGCCTTGCGCGCCATGTTCATCATGCCGCCGAGTTGGGCCGCAATCAGCCTGTCCACCTCGGCGCCGAGTTCCGGTGCTGCCTTCGCCTCCGCCTTCAGCGCACGCCCGAAAAGCTTTCTGGCGACCGCCTTGTCGACGATCGCCCGTTCCGCCTTTACCCAGCATCCGCGTCCGGGAAGTTGACGCTTGAGATCCGGGACGACGCTGCCGTCCGGGCCCAGGACAAAGCGGATCAGATCATCCGCCTCGCCCTTTTCGCGCGTCACGATGCACATGCGGTCGTTCACGCCGTCCTCGTCTTTCCTGCCCATATAGGTTTCCGCTCTTGTCAACGCAAACCGCTATGCAAAATCAGCGGGCGGCATGCCAACATCGAGAACGCCGATCAGGCGTCCTCTTCACCGCCTTCGACGACTTCCTCTTCCTCGACGGCGAGGTCCTCCTGCGTGATCCAGCCGGCCGCAAGGCGCGCCTGAACGATCATCGCTTCGGCCTCGGCGCGGGAAACCTCGAACTTCGAGAACAGGCCCTCGAACTTCTTCGTCTCACCGTCCTTGCGCTCGGACCAGCCGACCAGGTCGTCTGCAGCGCAGCCGGCGAAGTCTTCCATCGTCTTGATGCCGTCTTCGCCCAGCGCAACGAGCATCTGGCTCGTCATGCCGTCGATCTGGCGCAGGTCGTCGGAAACGCCGAGTTCCTTGCGCTTGGCGTCCATCTCGGCCTCGAGGCGGTCGAGATGCTCGCGGGCGCGGGTCTGGAGCTCCTGGGCAGTGTCTTCATCGAAACCGTCGATCGAGGCGATTTCGTCGAGATCGACGTAAGCCAGTTCCTCGACGGCGGCAAAGCCTTCGGAGGCCAGAACCTGGCCGACCATTTCATCCACGTCGAGCGCGTCCATGAAGAGGTTGGTGCGCTCGTTGAATTCCTTCTGGCGACGCTCGGACTCTTCGGCTTCCGTCAGGATGTCGATGTCCCAGCCGGTCAGCTGCGAGGCAAGACGAACGTTCTGGCCGCGGCGACCGATGGCAAGCGACAGCTGCTCGTCGGGAACGACGACTTCGATGCGCTCGGCATCCTCATCGAGAACGACCTTGGCGACTTCCGCCGGCTGAAGGGCGTTGACGATGAAGGAAGCCGGATCCTGGCTCCACGGAATGATATCGATCTTTTCGCCCTGCAACTCGCCGACGACGGCCTGGACGCGCGAACCGCGCATACCGACGCAGGCGCCGACCGGATCGATCGACGAATCGTTGGAGATGACGGCGATCTTGGCGCGCGAACCGGGGTCGCGGGCAACCGACTTGATCTGGATGATGCCGTCGTAAATTTCCGGCACTTCCATGGTGAAGAGCTTCACCATGAACTGCGGATGGGTACGCGACAGGAAGATCTGCGGGCCGCGCTGCTCGCGGCGCACGTCGTAAACGAAGGCGCGGACACGGTCGCCGTAGCGCATGTTTTCGCGCGGGATCATCTCGTCGCGGCGGATGATGCCTTCGCCACGGCCGAGATCGACGATGACGTTGCCGTATTCGACGCGCTTGACCGTGCCGTTGACGATCTCGCCGATGCGATCCTTGTATTCGTCGAACTGGCGGTCACGCTCGGCTTCGCGCACCTTCTGCACGATGACCTGCTTGGCAGACTGCGCCGCGATACGGCCGAAGTCCATCGGCGGCAGCGGATCGGCGATGAAATCGCCGAGCTTGGCGTCGGGGTTGCGGTCGCGGGCCAGTTCCAGCGGGATCTGGGTCGAGTAGTCCTCGGCGTGCTCGACGACCTCAAGCAGACGCTGGAGGCGGATTTCGCCAGTCTTGGAATTGATATCGGCGCGGATATTGGATTCCGTGCCGTAACGCGAGCGGGCTGCCTTCTGGATGGCGTCGGCCATCGCGGCAAGCACGATCTCGCGGTCGATGACCTTTTCACGGGCCACGGCATCCGCGATCTGCAGAAGCTCAAGCCGGTTCGCACTGACTGCCATTGTCTCAGGTCTCCATGGTCGGGCCGGGGCTTGTGCCTCCGACCTATCTAGAGCGGAACACCGCTCCGGTTGCGTCCTCTCCGCCCCGCCTATCGGCCGGAGCGCACTCACACATTATTCTTCGTCGCCGCCGTCTTCGTCGTTCTGGTTGGCGGCCTGCGCGGCCTTGGCCTTCTTGTCGGCGGCCAGCGCATCGCGGATCAACTCGTCGGTCAGGATCAGCCGGCCTTCGGCAAGCGCCGTGAAGGGAATGACGACCGTCGGCGCGTCGCCTGCGGCGGGCTGGTCACGGTCCAGCGTGAAGCCATCCTCGTCTGCGGCCACAATCGTGCCGCGGAAACGCTTTCGGCCATCGACCAGGATCGAAGTCTCGCATTTCAGCAGTTGCCCGGTCCAGCGCTTGAAGTCCGACTTGCGGACCATCGGCCGGTCGATGCCGGGCGACGATACCTCAAGATGATACGCCTTATCGATCGGGTCCTCAACATCGAGCACCGGCGAGACCGCCATGGAGACCTGCTCACAGTCCTCGACTGTCATCGTGCCGTCCGGCCGCTCGCACATGATCTGCAAGGTCGCGCCGTTCTGCGCCGACAGGCGCACGCGCACCAGCTGGTAGCCGATCTGCTCGATGGTCGGCTCGATGATCTCGGCAACGCGGCGATCGAGGCCGGTTTCGACGATCAGCCGTGGCTCGATGGCCACATTTTCCGTCTGGGTCGTGTCGGACATGGCGTGCCCTCCCGGGATGGTCGTTATCATGCGCCTGATCGGGGCAATAAAAAAGAGCGGGTCCTCGCGGGCCCACTCTTCATCTGACGATCAAGAATTTGAGGTGGATATAGACCGGCTTCGTCACAAATGCAAGGTGGACGATGGGCAAGCCCTGTGGGCGAGCTATTTCCGGCCATCGACTTGCCGCTTTCGTCGCATGGACTAGATTGCTAGCCAACGCTGCGTCGAGAATGAGTGCCCCACCGTGCCGGACCGGAAATCCCCCCTCGCCCCTTTCCGAAATGAGACGTTTCGCGTGATCTGGGCAGCGAGCCTGATTTCGAACTTCGGCGGGCTCATCCAGTCGGTCGGCGCGGCCTGGATGATGGCCTCCATCTCCTCTTCCGCCAACATGGTCGCGCTGGTGCAGGCCTCCACCTCGCTGCCGATCATGCTGTTCTCCGTCGCCGCCGGCGCGCTGGCCGACAATTTCGACCGGCGCAAGCTGATGCTGACGGCGCAGGCGTTCATGCTGGCCGTCTCCATCATGCTGACGGTCTTCGCCTGGCAGGGGCTGATCACGCCCTGGCTGCTCTTGACCTTCACCTTTCTCATTGGCTGCGGCACGGCCCTGAACAACCCGGCCTGGCAGGCATCCGTCGGCGACATGGTGCCGCGCGAGGACCTGCCGGCCGCCGTATCGCTCAACAGCATGGGCTTCAACCTGACCCGCAGCGTCGGCCCTGCCATCGGCGGCGCCATCGTCGCGGCGGCGGGCGCGGCGGCGGCCTTTGCCGTCAATGCCTGCAGCTATTTCGCCCTTCTCTTCGCGCTGTTCAGGTGGAAGCCCGCCGTATCGCCACGCACCCTGCCGCGCGAGGATTTCGGGCGGGCCGTCTCGGCGGGCCTGCGCTATGTCTCGATGTCGCCGAATATCGGCAAGGTTCTGCTGCGCGGCTTCACCTTCGGCCTTGCCACCAGCTCCATCCTGTCGCTCCTGCCGCTTATCGCCCGTGACCTCGTCAAGGGCGGACCGCTGACATTCGGCATCCTGCTCGGCTGTTTCGGGCTTGGCGCCATCGCGGGTGCCCTCATGAACGCGCGCCTGCGGGAACGCTTTGCGAGCGAAACCATCGCCCGCATGGCCTTTGCAGGCTTTGCCATCAGCGCATCCGTCTGTGCCGTCAGCGGCTCCGCGCTACTGACGGGCGCTGTCCTGCTTCTGTCCGGCGCGTCATGGGTCTTGGCGCTTTCGCTGTTCAACACCACGGTTCAGCTTTCGACGCCACGCTGGGTCGTGGCGCGTGCGCTTTCGCTCTACCAGACAACGACCTTCGGCGGCATCGCGGCCGGCAGCTGGATCTGGGGCACCACCGCCGACACCCATGGCGCGGAAGCGGCCCTGCTCGCCTCGGCCGTCGCGATGATCGCCGGCGCGGCGATCGGCCTGCGTTTTGCGCTGCCTGAACTGCAAAGCCTCAATGTCGATCCACTGAACCGCTTCAGCGAGCCGGATCTGCCGCTCGATCTGAAACCACGCAGCGGACCCATCGTCATCCTCATCGACTACGAGATCGCCGAGGAAGACATTCCGCAGTTCCTGGAGGCGATGACCGAGCGGCGGCGCATCCGCATTCGCGACGGGGCCGGGCAATGGGCGCTGATGCGCGACCTTGAGAACCCGACGATCTGGACGGAGACCTACCACGTTCCGACCTGGGTGGAATATGTGCGCCACAACCAGCGCCGCACCCATGCCGATGCCGCCAATGGCGAGCGGTTACGCCAGCTGCATCGCGGCGCGGAGGACCCACGCGTCCACCGCATGATCGAGCGCCAGACGATCATTCCGCACGAATACGAGCGCTTCAAGCAGAATGTCGAGATGCATTGAGGCTGGAGGTTCTTCTCGCATTATCCGACGCCGAAGCGATTTCGCTTCGGCTGGAAATGCTCTAGCGCAGTTTGGTCTTCAGCGAGGCATCGGGATAGCAGGTCGGCTTGAGGCCGTTTTTTGCCTGCCAGTCGCCAAGCGAGCGGCGTGTCTTGTAGCCGGGAAGGCCGTCCACCTTGCCGACGTCATAGCCCTTGGCGACGAGCGCCTTCTGCATGGCCAGCACATCCGAACGCAGCATCTTTCCGACATCGCCCCACTGGCCCTGGAACGAACCGCTGCCATAGGCGATGCGGTCGGCGAGGTTACCGATGAAGAGCGCGTATAGGTCGGAATTGTTGTATTCCTTGAGCACATAGAAATTCGGCGTGACGATGAATTCCGGCCCATGCGTGCCGGCCGGAACGAGCATCATGCCTGATGCCTTAGCCTCACCGGAGGGAAAGCCCTTGCCGGAAATGCGCGTAATGCCGGTGGCCGCCCAAGCCGAGATCGGCTTGGCGAGATCGGGCCCCTCCTGCGCGCAGCTCGCACCCGACGGGATGGAGACCTCGTAGCCCCAGCTTCGTCCCGCCTGCCAGCCCTTCTTGGCGAGATAATTGGCGATCGAGGCGAGGCTGTCGGGCACCGAGCCCCAGATATCGCGCACGCCGTCGCCATCGAAATCGACGGCATATTGCAGGTAGCTGGTGGGCATGAACTGCGGCTGGCCGAGCGCCCCCGCCCAGGAGCCCTTTAGCTGCGCGACCGTGCGGTCGCCTCCATCGACGATGTGAAGTGCGGCGATCAATTCCTTGCGGAACATGTCCTTGCGCGTCGACATGAAGGCCTTGGTTGCGAGGACATCGACGGC
Organism: Shinella sp. H4-D48; assembly: GCF_022637395.1. Lineage (GTDB taxonomy): Bacteria > Pseudomonadota > Alphaproteobacteria > Rhizobiales > Rhizobiaceae > Shinella > Shinella sedimenti. The sequence goes on from NZ_CP093337.1 coordinate 2,961,855, forward strand.
CGAATAGGGGATCTTCGCGCTGCCGAAGCCGGATTCGCGGCCCCAGACCGCAACGACGATCTCGCCCGGCACCCCGAAACGCTGCTCGATCTTGCGCAGCGTCGCCGCGTGGGTCTTCGCCAGCCCGCGCCCGGTTGCCGCTAGCCCCTGCAACCGCTTTTCGGAAAAATAGGCGCCGGGCGAGGAAAATTCCGCTTGGCTCTGCGCCTGCTGCTTCGTCGGCTTGGAGCCCGGCGGCACGAGATCGGGCAGGTCCCAGTTGAGGGTCACGCCGTCCATCGCCGCACGAAAGGTCTTTTCGGTAACGCCGGTTTTCTGCGCGGCCGGCCACAGATCCTTGTCGATCCAGGCCCGGAACATTCTCTCAACCTCGGCCTTGGAGGCGGCCTTTGCAGGCAGTGCCAGAGCAAGCGAAAACAGGAAGATGCCGACTGAGGCCTTGAAGACTTTGCGAATGCTCAAGATGGGTCTCCTCAGATCGCCGTGCGGGCACGAAGTGCCGCAGTCAATGTGCCTTCGTCGAGATAATCGAGTTCGCCGCCAACCGGAACGCCATGGGCAAGCCGCGTGATCTTCACGTCGAGACCGGCGAGCTGGTCGGTGATGTAGTGGGCTGTGGTCTGCCCCTCGACCGTGGCGTTGACGGCGATGATCAGTTCGCGCACGCCGCCCTTTGCCACCCTGTCGACGAGGCCGCGGATGTTGAGGTCGTCAGGGCCGACGCCGTCGAGCGGCGACAACGTGCCGCCGAGAACATGATAGGCCGCGTTCATCGCGCCTGCGCGCTCCAGCGCCCAGAGGTCGGAAACGTCCTCGACCACGATGATCATTCCATGATCCCGACGCACATCCGTGCAGACGGTGCAGGGATCGCTGGTATCGACATTGCCGCAGCACGAGCAGATGCGCACCTTGCGATGCGCCTCGCCCATCGCCTCGGCGAGCGGCCCGAGAAGCTGGTCCTTCTTCTTGACGAGATGCAGTGCCGCCCGGCGCGCCGAGCGCGGCCCGAGGCCCGGCACCTTCGCCAGAAGCTGGATAAGTTTTTCGATTTCGGGACCGGTGACTCGTTTTGCCATTGGCGCTATCTAGCCCATATCACGGGGAAACGGAATCTTTGGAGATCGACGCTTGATCAAAATCCTCGCGGTGTGCACGGGCGTCGCCCGTCCTGTTCCCGGCAAAAGCTACAAGACCGGCATTTTCAAGACGCCGACCGACGCGGCCATCGTCGTCGATCGCGAAGGCCTGCTCGGCGACGCGATCTGCAACCGAAAGCATCACGGCGGCCCGGAACAGGCGGTCTACGGCCTGGGTTCGGTCGATCTCGACTGGTGGTCGAAGGAACTCGGCCGCTCCATCGAGCCCGGCACCTTCGGCGAAAACATCGTGATAGAAGGCATCGACAGCCGTAGCATCAGCGTCGGCGATCGCTTCGAGACGGAAAGCGTGCTTCTGGAAGTGACCTCGACGCGCACGCCCTGCGCGACCCTCAATGCCCGTATGGGCGATCCCGGCTTCGCACGGCGCTTCATGAGCGCGGGACGCCCCGGCTTCTATTGCCGGGTGGTGCGGGACGGCGTGCTGCAGACCGGAGGTCCGGTGACCTATACACCCTTCGACGGCGAGCCCGTCACCATGCCGGAACTGCTGCGTACCTATGGGCGCAACCTCTCCGAGGAGGACCGGCTGCGCTATCTGGCGGCGCCGATCAGCGACAAGCTGCGTGCCGCACTGACCGGCTGACGCACGATCAGAACGGCAGCTTGAAACCGGGCGGGATCGGCAGGCCGGCGGTCAGCGCCTTGGTGCGCTCGGCGGTTTCGGCCTCGGCCTTGTCCTTGGCGTCCTTGTGGGCGGCCACGACCAGGTCCTCGAGGATTTCGACGTCGTCTTCCTTGAAGAGCGACGGATCGACCTTCAGCGCCTTGAGATTGCCCTTGCCGTCGAGCGTGACCGAGACGAGGCCTCCGCCGGAGGTGCCGTTCACCTCGAGGGCGGCGATCTCCTCCTGCATCTTCTCCATCTTGGCCTGCATTTCCTTGACCTTGCCCATCATGCCCATGATGTCGCGCATCGGCCTCTCCTCTCGGTTCTCTATTTTAATGTTCAATATCGTCGCCGGGCAGGATATCGCCCTCGGCGGATTCCGCGACGGCCGCGGCCTCTACGGTCTCCGGTTCGTCTTCCGTTTCCGCCACCTTGATGCGCACGTCGGTGATCTTCGCACCGGGGAAGCGCTGAAGAATGGCGGCGACATCCGGGTCCTGCCGGGCATCGGCCACGCGCGCTTCCTGCGCCATCGTTTCGGCCTCGGCCAGCGTCGGGCCACCGGCCTCCCGCGACAGGATGACGAGCCAGCGCGTGCCGGTCCATTCCAGGAGACGGTTGGACAGTTCGGAGACCAGCGATTTCGGCGCGTCCTCTGTCAGGCTGATTTCGAGCTTGCCCGCTTCCACGCTCACGGGGCGCACGAAGGCGCGGACCAGCGCGCGAAGCCTGATGTCACGGTTCTTGGTGCAGAGGTCGGCGATATCGGAGATCGACTTGACCGGCACCGTGGGGAGCGCTGCCGGCTGCTCAGCCGGGGCCATCTCGACGCGGCCGACCGGCTGTGGCGCGGATTCTGTCTGCGGCACCGGGCGCAGCATCGTGACGGTTCCGCCGCCTGCCTGGGCCCGCATGGGCGCATCGGGCTGACGCGAGACCGCGGACACCGAGCCCTGCGCCGACGGTTGCCCGCCATAGCCGCCGGATTGCGGCGCACGTGCGCCGTTGCCGCCGCCGTCACCGTTGGAAAGCTCGGCAAGCCGCCGTGCCGCATCTTCCGGCGAGGGAAGGTTTGCGGCATGGGCAAGACGGATGATGACCATTTCGGCGGCACCCGCCGGACGGCTGGAGGCTTCCGTTTCCGGAATGCCCTTCAGCAGCATCTGCCATATGCGTGACAGCGCGGTGACCGCGATGGAGTTGGCGAATTCCACGCCGCGCACGCGCTCGATCTCGCTCAACGACTGGTCGCCGGTGGCATCGGGCACATATTTCATGCGGGTGACGAGATGGGTGAAATCGGCAAGGTCGGTCAGCACCACAGAGGGGCTGGCGCCCGCCTCGTACTGCGCGGCGAATTCAGCCAACGCCGCCGCCGCATCGCCCTTCACGATATGTTCGAAGAGATCGACAATGCGCGCACGGTCGGCAAGGCCGAGCATGGAGCGGACGGCATCAACCTCGACGCGGCCCGCCCCATGGGCGATCGCCTGGTCGAGCAGCGATAGGCCGTCACGCGCGGAGCCTTCGGCCGCACGGGCGACCATGGCGAGCGCATACGGCTCGAATTCCACGCCTTCCTTGCCCAGGATGGTGGTAAACAGGCCGACGAGATCGGACGCGCCGATGCGGCGCAGGTCGAAGCGCTGGCAGCGCGACAGGACGGTGATCGGCACCTTGCGGATTTCCGTCGTCGCGAAGATGAACTTCACATGCTCCGGCGGCTCCTCAAGCGTCTTCAGCAGGCCGTTGAAGGCCTGCGTCGAGAGCATGTGCACTTCGTCGATGATATAGACCTTGTAGCGCGCCGAGACCGGGCGGTAGCGAACCTGCTCGATGATTTCCCTGATGTCGTCGATGCCGGTATGGGAGGCGGCGTCCATCTCGATGACGTCGACATGCCGGCCTTCCATGATGGCCTGGCAATGTTCGCCGGGGATGCGCAGGTCAATCGTCGGCTTGTCTATGTCAGCCGTCTTGTAGTTCAGCGCGCGGGCAAGGATGCGGGCGGTCGTCGTCTTGCCGACCCCGCGCACGCCCGTCAGCATATAGGCCTGGGCGATGCGGCCCGTCTCGAAGGCGTTGGTCAGCGTACGGACCATCGGCTCCTGGCCGACCATGAGGTCGGAGAAGTCCTTCGGCCGGTATTTTCGCGCAAGCACGCGATACGCGGCGGGCTTTTCAGTGGACGGATTTTGCGTTTCGTCGCTCATCGACCCTGCCGTTAATCGAACGTCTGTCCCGACAGGACGGAAAGGTGGGAGGCTGGCACGATGACCCGTGCCGGGGCTCGTTAGGGCTGCTTCCTTCCGGACCTGACCCGGTTGGCGAGTGGCTCGTCCACCACCAACCTCCCGGCCTCCATATCGGCAATATTCCAACCGAATGCAAGCGGAGCCGATAAAAAACTGTTGGAGGGAAATCCGCTGCGTGTCATGAATCACCAAACAAGAAGCATGCGTGAGAGTTCCGATGAGCGATTTTCGAACCGACGAACGGCTGGAGCGCGACAGCGACCTTCTGACGAAGATCGGCCTGTGCGAGCTGCGCCTCATGAAGGACGGCCGCTGGCCCTGGCTGGTGCTTGTGCCGCAGCGCCCGGATGTCAGCGAGATTTTCGATCTTACGCCGCTCGACCAGACCATGCTGACCTTCGAGACGACACTCGTTGCAGAAGCGCTGAAACAGGTCACCGGCGCAACGAAGATCAATACCGGCGCGCTGGGTAACATCGTGCGCCAGCTTCATGTGCATGTCATCGCCCGCTCCGAAGGTGATCCGAACTGGCCCGGTCCCGTCTGGAGCCACGGCACGACCGTGCCGCGCGCGGAGGCGGACGCCAAGGCATTCACCGCCAAGCTCCTGGATGCGCTGAACCCATGAAGCCTTCGCTTTTCGATCTCTATCGCCCGCATGCAGAACCCAGCACGATGGTGGCCTTTGCGGAGAACACGCTCGACCGCCGCTCGGAATATCGCGCGCCGGATTGTCTGGAGCAGGCCTTCAAGGCGGAAAACGTTCACGCCTTCGCGCTGGCCAGTGGAAAGCTCGTCGTCAAGCATGACGAGAAGATCATCGATCCGCTGTTTGCGCCCTATGAGCTCGCCGAACTCGATCCGGTTCCGGAAGATGCGATCCTGCTCGGCTATCTCAAGAACGGCGAGCCGCGGCTGGCCATTCCCGTCCGCGCCGATCCCGAGACCCTGCAAGAGCCACTGAAGGCGACGGACGGCCGCACGCTCTATCGCCAGCAGATGCTGGACGACGACCTGCTCGGCCAGTTCGCCCAGGCCTCCAGCCTGATGACCTGGAATTCCAACAATCGCTTCTGCGGCAAATGCGGTTCGCCGACCCGCTCTGAGATCGGCGGCTACCGACGGGTCTGCGAGGCCTGCGGTCACACCATCTTCCCCCGGACGGACCCGGTCGCGATCATGCTGGTCATCGATGTGGAACGGGATCTGTGCCTGCTCGGCCGCTCGCCGCATTTCCCCGAGGGCGTGTATTCCTGCCTTGCCGGCTTCCTAGAGCCCGGCGAGACGATCGAGCATACGGTGCGGCGCGAGACCTTCGAGGAAGCAGGCATTAGGGTCGGACGCGTGCGCTATCATGCCTCGCAGCCCTGGCCGATGCCGCATTCCCTGATGATCGGCTGCTACGGCGAGGCGATCTCCTTCGATATCCGTCGAGACGAGCAGGAACTCGAGGATTGCCGCTGGTTCACCCGCGAGGAGACGGCGGCGATGATCGAGCGCAGCGCCACGTCGGGCGTTGCAGCGTCCAGCGTTGCGTCGGGCACCACCACGCCGCCGCCGAAGGGCGCCATCGCGCATCGCCTGATGCGCGACTGGTTGGACTGGAAGCTCGCCTAGCGCCAGCCGAAGGTCGGCCGGTCGCCGGGATGTTCACGCAACCTCAGCCTCGGCGCCATGAGGCGGGCTATGACGGGACTGACGATGAACGTGATGACGATCCAGGCCGGCAGAAGGTATTTGGCATGATCGGCAAGCGACGGCACCGCAAGGATGGCGATGGTGCCGGCGCCGAAGACGACGGCATTTACCATCATCGAAACCATGATCGTGATATAGGTGATCGTGCGCATGGGCATCTCCTTTCAGGATGGAAATGCCGTTGCGGGAGCCCGGTTCCGGGCTCCCTGACGATCGTCAATTCTAGAAGGCGCTTCGCATCGGATGGGCACGATAGGTGCCGAGAATGCGTACTTTTTCGGAGAAGTAGCGCAGTTCGTCGAGCGCCTGACGCACATGCACCTCATCCGGATGGCCCTCGATATCGGCGTAGAACTGTGTGGCGATGAATTTGCCGCCGATCTGGTAGCTTTCGAGTTTCGTCATGTTGATGCCGTTCGTCGCGAAGCCGCCGAGCGCCTTGTAAAGCGCGGCCGGTATGTTGCGCACGTTGAAGACGAAGGTCGTCACGATGATGCCGTCGCTCGTCTGTTCCGCGGGCTTCTCCTCCCGCGAAAGGACCACGAAGCGCGTGACGTTGGTCTCCGTGTCCTCGACATTCTCGGCAATGATCGACAGGCCGTAGAGGTCGGCCGCCAGGCGCGGCGCAAGCGCTGCCATGGACCGGTCGCCGGTTTCCGACACGAGCTTTGCGGCGCCCGCCGTATCGCCGGCGATCACCGGTTTCCAGCCGTTGAGGCGCACGATCTTGCGGCACTGGCCCAGCGCATGGATATGGCTGTGAACCGTGCGCACCTCCTCCTTGGTCACACCCGGCAGCACCATGAGCTGGAAACGGATCGGCATGAAATACTCGCCGACGATATGCAGGCGCGATTCCGGCAGGAGATGATGGATGTCGGCAACGCGACCGGCGATCGTGTTCTCGATCGGGATCATCGCGAGGTCGGCGTCGCCATTCTCCACGGCCAGGAACGCGTCCTCGAAGGTCTGGCACGGTAACGGATCCATGTCGGGGAACATGTCCCGGCTCGCCATGTCGGAATTGGCGCCGTACTCGCCCTGAAAGGCGATCCTGTTTGTCTTCATTGTCATGGCTGGGATCCGTATCAGATGGGGTTGGCCGCGAGCATGGCGCGCGCCTTTTCGAGGTCGGCTGGAGTATCGACACCGAGCGGAACGGTGTCAACGATCTCCACGTCGATGCGCATGCCGGCTTCGAGCGCCCGCAGTTGCTCCAGCGACTCCCGCTTTTCCAGTGTCGAGGGCTTGAGCGCCACGAAGGCTTCGAGCGCCTTGCGGCGGTAGGCGTAGAGGCCGATATGGTGGAAGAGCGGGCCCGTGCCGTGCGGCGCCGTCGCCCGGGTGAAATACAGCGCGCGCAGGCGGCTCTCGCCGATCGGCGATCCCACGACCTTCACGACATTCGGGTTGGTCTTCTCGTGCTCGTCACGGATTTCCGTTGTCAGCGTCGCGATGTCGGTGGATGCGTTTTCCAGCGGGCGCATCGCGGCGCGGATCGTGTCGGGATCGATGGTTGGCAGGTCGCCCTGCACATTGATGACGATATCGGCACGGCCCTCGGGATCGCACACCGTCAGCGCTTCATGGATGCGATCGGAGCCGGACTGGTGGTCGCCGCGCGTCATGACGGCCTCGAAACCCGCCGCCACGACCGCGTCGAAAACGTCCTGGTGATCCACCGCGACCACCACGCGGCCGACATCGGCAGCGGCCGCGCGCCGCGCCACCTGGACGATCATCGGCAGGCCGGCGATGTCGGCCAAAGGCTTGCCCGGAAGCCGCGTGGAGGCCATGCGCGCCGGAATGAGCACGAGGCTCTTGTCAAAATTGGCGGGATTCATCTCAGGCCCTTCAAAACCCCCTGGAAAAGTGTCAAAAAGTCTCAGTGCGGGGGCTACAATCACTGTTGCAACGAAGCAGCAAAAGACATAGGTTCCGCGCGATTTCAAGACTGGCCGGTGTCACGTCCGCCGGTTGCTAGGGGAGCGTTTGGATGAACTCTTATGTGAACATGGGCGTAGGTGCCCTGCTCGGCACCGTATTCGTACTGATGTCCGTGTCGATCGCTTCTGAAGGCATCTTCCATTCGGGCGCGCCCGAGAAGGAAGGTTTCGCGATTGTGGCCGAGGAAACCGGCGGTGCGGAAGCCGGTGGCGGTGAAGCCGCTGCGGCGGTTCCGATCGCGACCCTGCTGGCCAGCGCCGATGCCACTGCCGGCGAGACCGTCTTCAAGAAGTGTGCGAGCTGTCACACCTCGGAGAAGGGCGGCCCCAACAAGGTCGGACCCGGTCTCTGGGATATCGTCAACCGCCCGATCGCTTCGCATGAAGGCTTCAGCTATTCCGCAGGCATGACCACCTTTTCCGAAGACCACAAGGTCCTGTGGGATTACGATCATCTGAACTACTTCCTCGAAGCACCGAAGAAGCATGTCCCGGGCACCGCCATGGGCTTCGCCGGCCTGAAGAAGGACGACGAGCGCGCCAACCTGATCGCCTATCTGCGCACGCTCGCAGACAATCCGGCTGCGCTGCCAACGCCGTCCGCCGAAGGCGCGGATGCCGGTGCTGCCGCAACGGATGGTGCAGCGACCACCGAAGGTGCGGCTCCGGCCGATGGTGCAGCCGCCACGACGCAGGACGGCGCAACCGCAACACAGGACGGTGCGGCCACGACCACCGAGGGTGCCACCACCACGCCGGCCGAAGGCAACAACGGTGCAGCGACCGAAGGTGCGGCACCTGCCGAAGGCGGCACGACCGAGGGCACCACGACCGAACAGCCGGCCGCCCAGTAAAGCAGCCGCTGGGAGAGACCTAGAAAACCCGGCCTTGCGCCGGGTTTTTTGTTGCCCGCCCACCGCCAGTGATGCTCAGCCGAGCAGCCATGCCCAGAACGACACCGTGAAGACGCCGAGCGCCGTTGTCATCGTTATGGTCGAGGAGGCGAGCGCATGGCCGACACCGAAATGATTGGCGAGCAGCCAGGCATTGACGCCCGTCGGCACGGAAGCGGTCAGCACCATGGCCGCCGTCCATTCCGGTGGGAGGCCAAGCAGCCGGCAAGCGACATAAACGCAGCCGGGCAGCATCAGGAGCTTCAGGGCAGTCATGGCAAGCGCAATGCGCGCGTTGCCGCCGACCTTGTACCTGACGAGCGCCATGCCGATCGACATGAGCGCGGCAGGCGCCGCCATGGCGGCGACCTGGTCCACCATTACCTTGACCGGCCCCACAAGCGGTACGCCGCCCGCGTGGAACAGCGCACCGGCGAAAAGGCCGATCACCAGCGGATTGCGCACCAGGCTCCTGACGATGCCGAGCAACAGCACGGAGAGACTTTGCGGCTCCCGTACCCCTTCCTTGCGCTCCGCCCGCTCCATCAGAACGGTGCCGGCGATCATCATGGTCGGCAGATGCACTGACAGCAGCACGGAGATCGCCACCAGCCCGTCTTCACCCACCACCCGCGAGACCAGCGGCAGCCCGATGAACACCGTATTGGCGAAGGCCGCCGACACGCCCGCGAGAACGCCGATCCGCCGATCCCGCCTGAAGCCGAGCGTCGCGACGAGATGCGCGATCGTCCACGTAACCGCCACACCGCCAAAATAGGCAACCCAGATTCGCCACGGCGCCCCGCCCGTAAAATCAGCTTCAGCGATGGTTCGAAACAGCAGGACCGGCACGGCAACGCGAAAGACGAACTCCCCGAGCCCCTCCCCCAACTCCTCCCGCAGATACCCAACCCGCACAAAAATCCACCCCAGCAGGATCAGCGCAAATACCGGCAACACATTCAGGGCGACATCGGACATCAAACCATCCCGGAAAGTGACAACACGGCGCGTGTCCTTCAAAACACGGACATCGTGTCCAAAGCGTTCCATCTGCGGCCAATCGCATCCGCGATCGAAACACACCGCAAATGCGCTTCAATCAGACTCAAGCCTTTTTTGAAGAGAATATGAATGAGTGCTTTAGAGTGGTGCCCGGAGGCGGATTTGAACCACCGACACGCGGATTTTCAATTAGCTAAAGCACCAGTTAAATTACTGTTTTCATATGCAATTGTTCTTGGTGCGCTAGACGTGCGCTAATTATTTTAAGGCGATCTAGCCGCGCATGGTTAGCGAGGGTTAGCCGGGCGTTGCGAGCCCGTTGAACGGATAATATCGGTGACATTCTCATCGAAAATGTTGGTCAGCACGAAACCTCTAATTATCGAACTTGCGAATATGCGGACAAAATCTATCAATGCGTCCAATCGGCCTTATCTGGTCGATAGGAAAGCGTATTCGCAACAGTCACCACGCTCCATTACCATGTCTGAGCTCGAAGCACTTCCAGAGCGACTGCATAAGAAAGAGCGGCCGCCCAAGGTTGAGCGGCCTTGTTCTTTTTTCCCTGCCCATGATCGGCGACGCCTTTGATTACTAGCGCGTTGGGGGCTATTCCTACCGTCGAGTCTACAGCGCTATAGATAGCGTGCGCTTCCATTTCCAAACCAATTGCGGATGAGAATCTCTCTCGGACCAGTGCGACTTGTGAAACGCTGTCTACGACACTCGATCCAGAGAGCATAAGGCCTGCATGTACATTGGGCGCCTTTGTGATCTCTTCGCCGCAACTCTTCTCAATTTCACTGAGTTTGAATCGGCCGCAAACCTCCGCCAAGGCAGTTTGTAGGTTCTCTTCGTTTGTTTCCAAAAAACCAGAGAGACTCTTTCGAAGATTATCACTTGGCACCCGTGGGCGAGCTTTCACGTAAAACGGATCACTACGTTTGACTTCCTCGCTGTATTTTCCTTCATCCCAGCACGCCGTCTCAGTGGCAACCAGAACGTCGCCAATGAGTAATTTACTAGGACACCTGTCGTCCTTAAGCCCGCAGCACATTCCAAGCATGAAAAGGTATCTTGGCCGCAGCAGCGAAATCAAAAAACCTGCTACCGCAGCAGATACAGACAATCCCATAGTCTGTATACAAACGATGCCTACCGAGACCGTCGTGCCTTTTTTCAGTCGGATTTGCCCAAACTGGTTCTTAAGGTTCTCACCAAGTCGAACGTCAACTTCAGGTGAAGAAATCCACTGTATTTCTTTCATAACTGGAACGTACTCATTGGCATAACGAGCAGTTACAATAAGAACGTCAAGCTCATAATTGTTCTGCTGAAAATGCAAAAGAGAATCTTTTCCAGCGCTAACGGTTTTAAAAGTCAACAATATCTGATCAAGCCAGGAAAAATCTAAAGGATCATACTTCCAAACCTCAAGCCTCAGTTTAGATATAGCTTCCGCATCGTAATCGTCTTTTGAAAACGAAGACAGTCCAACTGTTTTGAACGGCTTGTAGCGGGACCCTTCGATAAACTTGAGAAACTGAACAGAGGCCGAAAATTCCGGCATCCCTTTGTCGACAAAAGGTATCTTTAGATCAAGAATGATAACATCAAAGTAGCTTGAATTACATTTCAGTATGGCGTCTGTATATGATTCAGCACGCGTTATTTTTACATCTTTTATACTTTCTGCTTTAAACTTTTTTAAAAGTCCACGCCTCACTATGTCATATTTGGATTTAACGTCCTCGACGATCAAAACGTGTAGTGAAATCACTTCTTAATTCCCTGCATATGCTGCACGAGTTCTTTCTCCCACCCGTTGCCCTCCGCCATGTACACGCAACCGATATAAAAGCCGCTAAATCCCGCCTTAAGCAGGTCATCTAGAGCTTCCACACCTTGGATCGTCGCGGTTCCCGGCTGGTGGAAGGTCGTATGCTGCGTTGTCACTATCACAGGCGTCCTCTTGCCTATTCTTTTCATATACTGAAGAAGTTGAAGGCCAGCCAAGGCCTCAAGCGAGTCCGTTTGTCCAGTAGTTTCGAGTACTTGAAATGTCATATCTAAAATTATGGCCGAGAATGTACCTGTGCGTACCTGCGGAAGGGCTGCCTTGAAGGTTTTCACGCGCAATAGTGGGGTATCAGCATCTAATACCGTAAGGATCTGCTGATATTTAAAGTCGTTATCTTCTACGATTAGTAAGGGGTCTAGCATAGGACGGTCAGCTTCTCGGAGCAATTAGCGAGGCTTGAGATATCGGCAGGGTGGCTATGACCGAGAACCATTTACTATCGAGCGATTTCTCATCCACTGCAATTGTCCACCCGCTTTCGAAGGCCTGCCGAAATTCATATATGATTTTTGCCGCGCCGCTTCCCCCTTCGCCGCGGCTGGCGCGCGAGAGATCCTCCTCACTTAAGCTTGCCGCCCTCGAAATGGAGGCTTGAAGCTTTTCCAGACCCGCTCGCATGGTTGACACACCGGTCTTAAATCTATTTTTGATCTCTAATCGCAGCTGTTCTCGGCCAACAACCAGGACAAAATTGAAGGAAGTACGTTGACCCATTCCGCTTCGGCGGAAAGCATTCTGGACTGTATTGTCCACCAACCTCACAATGACATCTAGATATTGACCAGGTATCTTAACATCATATTTGGGCATCCTAGTTGACTTATTCTCACTGTACACTTCGAAGTTGATATCTAGACGCCCAACATCGCCCACGGCGATGTTTTCGACTTCAAACTTCGTCAAGGCCCGAAAAAGGAAATCTTTTCCGCCTTCTCCGGTCCTTGCGTTCACTGCAATCCACTTCTGCGTTTCATCGACGCATCGCGCAAGCCCGGTTAACAACTGCTGGTACTGTATCGATTGCGATTGCTGGACGGATCTTGAAACGTTGCGTGCCGCCTCACTTAAGACTTCTGTCCGGACATGCGTTTTCCAAGCATCCTGAGCATCTACCAACATTCTGGTTAACCCATCTATCGCGAGTCTTGCCAAATCTTCCAGTGGAAGAGAGTTGCTTACGACGCGAGTGGAGCTCAACTCTCCAAGCCATTCCCGAATGTTCGATTTCAGCTCTCGATAAAATAGGGTATTGCGACGTATAGTCAGCGCATCAGCATTGAAGGCGATGACCGTTTGCTCAAGGTTCGCGAGAAAAATGCGATTATCTTTAAAGAAACCAGGATTCTTTGAGGTAAATTCTAAAACTGTATTCTCAATAGGGCGATAAAGCCACCCGTGACGCAGCCAATTGCTAAGAATATAGTCGAAGGCCTGCTTCGATTTGTGGCATATTCTATAGGCGACTTGCTCAGACACGTAGTCAGCAAAGGCTTCACGCATTTCGGGCTTCACTTCACCGAAATGATTTAAAAGGCCTATGTAGTCCGCACCTTCTGCTTTGAAGAAACGCTCTAAATCTCTCTCGATATCATAAAGATTAAGTCGGATCATTCCACGCTTTTTGAAGTCCGCGTAACGCAGATTACGCATGAAGGTCCTGATATCTTCTCGCTTTTGGTCAATAAAATCGGAAGAGACGATACGGCGGGCCTGGGCAAAATTCAGAATCGCCATCTGCGCGGATAGTGCAATGTACTCATCTTTCTTTTCCTCTTCGATCGTTAATCGATGGGTGATCGGCGGAGTGAGAATCGATGCCAGACGCTCGATCGTAGTAGGACGAAAGAGATATGTGAACGTGCGTCTTCTCGCCTGCTTCGGCAGCGCAACTAGGGAAAGTAGGAAGTCTGAAAATCTCGAGCGCTCCGCGCGTCTCAGAGTGTTTGCGTAGCTCTGGCTACGAAAATACAGGGCGTAGCTCTCGAGATCGGCGGTCGCACCGCCTATCCAATAGTCTTCGAATAGAAATTTGAATCGCTGGAGTATCAGCTCGTCGGTTAAAACCGTAGATAAGAAAATGAGGTTTGGACCTAGTAGCCTAGACGATTGTTCAATCCATTGGCGAAATCGTGACCAATCAACAAAATATATCACACTAGTGTCATGCTCGTAGGCTACTGGTAAGCGAGCTAAAAGATCTGCTGGATCTCCTGCCGAGTATAGATATAGAAGAATATCTAAAATCCATTCTAAAGGGTTGTCGCTGATCGAGTGGTCTAGAGATTCAAAATTCAGTACCTCGCCATTCAACGCCGACCAGTAGACGTCTATTGTCAAATTACGAAAGCCTGCTGTGAGGACCATTTCGTTTAGATGGCCCTCGCAAAACTCCCTCCCAATTTCGTCGCCTGAAAGAGCTCTGAGAAGAACTGTCTGTGCGAAAAATACATCAAAACCACAATATCTACAAATCGAGCACGCCTCCTCGAGGTCCTCTAAAGACCAAGAGCTACGAATATTCAATAATTTATTAATATATAGAAATAGATCAGAAAAAAAGAAATGCCACAGATCGATGTGCGCATTTTGGTAATAAACACAAAGAGCGGAATACGACTTAAATTTGCGATCTTTTATCGATCTTGATCGCGTATTACGCAGATAGTCTAGCTTGAGTGGGTTGATGGGAAAACCAATACCAAACTCGTGTTGGAAGTATGAGGAAATCGAATCACGTATGCAGGGCTGAAAATCACGTAGAAAGCTTTTTTCTGGTCGGATCGCATATCTGTCCAAACGATGAAGCGACGCGAAATCATCGTGACTGATGTTGTGCGAGCCCGAGCATAGGCCGACAATTGCGGTTCGCCCAGGCGTGTGCTCCAAATCCGAGATCAAGCGAGCGGCTGCAATTTCGCCGTCAGAATGCTGGATGGTTATTCCAAACCTTATTAGCGTTTTTGCTGGAATATTGCGTCCCTTGCCTGCGCGTTGCCGTCCTGAAAGGTACTCTGCGCAAAAACTGCCTGCATATTGCCGATGCTTTATCGATCTAACGTCCCGTTTAGATGCCATCTTTAGACGCCGCGCCATTGACACCAGCATCGTACGCTCAGACGAAACCACGTAACGCTCCGCAAAAAATAATGTGTTGCACCCCGTTTGTTATTGGAGACTTGTGTTTGATTGTCCAGAGTAATTTATGCGTGTATCCACATCAACAATGATGCCGGCGCCCCCAAGCTGGCTAACTTGCTTGGCATGTGACACTTGCCGGCCAAAGGCGTTGTTTGTTGGGAGATTTAGGCGTGCACGCCCCCTTTTAGAGGAATCGAAAAGTATAGCTGCCAGCTCAAAAAAAAGAGAGCTCGCAGTTGACGTTGCCTCCAATTTGATAGGCTACCCTCTTGTAGCGCCAAGCTGCCCTTTTGGCAGACTGTCAGAAATCGAACCTAATAAAATGCACATTTACTGCCGTTCGAGCGCGAGATCGCCCATAGTGGCGGCTCAGTTTTCACAAATATCAAAAGTTGCGCTTCCCACAAGTTACGGGAAACCTTCCCTCAGTATGCGAAGCACGAATGCCGCATGGAGGGGGCGAACGTGGGAGCCGCAAAGACAAGACCAGGCAGATCAAAGGTATCCCCGAGGGAATTGGCCTTTCGCATCGCCGTTCCACTGCTGGGGGCTTGCGCAATGGTCGCTTTTTGGGCCGTATATGTATGGCAGTCGGAAGCGCCTCCATATATCCTTCCCGGTCCTAACGTCGTTATTGCAACCATCATATCCGACTTGCCCACCTTGGGACTGGCGCTCTGGGTGACGACAAAAACCACCTTGCTTGCCTTGCTATGTGCGGTCATTGGGGGCGGCAGCATCGCCCTGTTGTTGGCGCAAGCCCGCTGGATCGAGGCGCTCTTCTATCCCGTTACGGTAACGCTGCAAGTTACGCCCATAGTCGCAATCGCTCCGCTGATCCTGATCTACTTGCCGACACCCCAAACGGCACAATTAATTTGCGCATTCGTCGTCGCCTTCTTCCCGATAATGCTGAACACGCTACAAGGCCTGAAAAGCGTCGAACGTCACTATGCCGATTTGCTCCGCACCTACGGCGCGTCCCGATGGCAAGCCATCCGCTATTTGAGAATTCCGTCCGCATTGCCGCATTTCTTTTCTGGTCTCAAAATCAGCGGCGGTCTTGCCCTTGTCGGGGCCGTCGTCGGGGAGTTTTCCGTCGGGCAGGCCGGTGACAATGCCGGACTCGCTTTTCGTCTGCTGGAAGCACAAAGCCGGCTAAACACACCGCGCGTCTTCGCGACACTGATTCTACTCGCCGTCTTGGGAGCGGTCATTTTCGCAGCAACTTCGTTTCTGTCGTGGCTTGCACTTCGCCATTGGCACGAAAGCGAAATCACCCCGAAGGTGTGATCCAAGCAGACATGACCACTTTGGGGTCGGTAACGGACTGGCGGTTTCTAGAAGGGTTATGATGGATAGCAGACGCTCGGAGCATCGTGCAAAACGCGGATATTTCGCCTTAATATGAATGGCAATGCACGGCGGCACTCCCGAGCATCAATCGTAGAGAACGCCGACGATCCTCCTGGCCGAAGTCATTATCGGGACATCCGGAGTATGATCGAGCTGTTCGGTGGCGATGAGCACCGATGATCCTAGCCCCCCGATCGTCTCGAACTGCCGAAGATGGCGGAGTCGCCCCGATAGTCTTGCACCCACGCGTTTGAAGACGTTGGCGCCTGTACTAAGCGACACCGCAATCAAGTGCCCTTCCCACGCGTCGAGGTCCGACGGCTGTAGCTCATCGCCACCCAGTACGACCTGGCCTGGAAGGGCCAGCGGTACTGCGCTGTCTTCCTTCACCCGATAGGCGATCGCAATCCTCGCCAGTTCTGGCACGTCTCTGATCTCGGTTGCCTCATCACCTCCTTTAGGAGGCGGCATGGTACTGAAAATAGCTCCGACGATCCGGTGCAGCTTTACCTTGCTGTCGTCGAATATCAGGCTCTTTCGCGATTGCCTGGGATCCGGCATCTGGGCGGCGAGCGATATTCCGGTCGATCCCGTCGCGCGGATAAGGCGCCGTGCCAGCACCTGCCCTTTTGGACGAGCGATGACCAGATTCTGATCCCGCCCAGGATAGGGCTCCGACTCCACGATCGCGACAGAACCTGAAGGAATAGCGAAGCCGAGAGTTTCTCCCCGAACGAAATACAGCGACTTGGAATCGAACCACTCCCCCGTCAGTTGTTCCTCCGCCACGTCCTGGGAACCATCGTCGGGCAGCTTTCCCACGAAGGCAGCGATGTCAGGGCAAAGAGGAACGGCAAAGCTTGGTTGTGCCATCGGCTTTAGAGCGGCGACATTGTCAGGAGGCGCGTCAAGAGCGAGCGGCTCGCGCCATCGATGGTATCGGAACTGCTGGTGGACATCTTCAATGCTGCTGCGCAATTGGGTGAACTGCGGCGCGACGTTCTTCACGTCCATATAGGTGATAGAAGACTTGTCGTGGTGGGAAGTATTGAGCACCATGCGCGCTTCAGCGCCAGAGGCGAGCGCCGGATTGTCTGCGAAACGCTTCACGGTGGCATTCGTGAAAAGTTCTCCATCGCCCGAGGCGACAAGCCCTTTGAGCTTTTCCACTAGAGGGAACAGCGTAAGGGCCTTGGTGCCGGCAGAGTATGCTGGATGAGTGAGCTCATCGAAGAGATCCCCTAGCCGCCCTTCGAGGAACACTCGCAATGCCGAGGCATAGTCCTGGGCGCAGGTGGCGTCATCGGGATTCTTGAAAAACTCCTCTCGCTTGCGGTCGACCTCCTCTATGGCAGGCGATAGGCTCAGCGTCGGGCGCACCGCGTTGACGGGATGAACGGAAACATGCGCGACGACATCGTCGGCCCTGTTCTCTCCAACGACCGATCGAGCGAACTTGCGATCATGGGTCGTCACCAATAGCTGTGCTCCGGTCCGGGCGACCTTGCTCAACCCTCGGGCCAGCCGCTCTCTATTGTCGTTGTCGAGCAACTCCTGGGGGTCATCTAGGACCAGCAGTTCCAGGCCTCCACGCGTTGCCAGGACGTGCTCGCGGAAGGCGAGGAAGAAACCAAGCAGGGCGCCTCGGAGAGCCGAGGCGTTCGAGATGTGTTGGGCCGGCGCCTCCACTCCCTGCCGCCCGACCCTCAGTTCCAGAATGCCCTTGGCGTCCATTCCCGTATTCGTTAGCTCCGGAGCGAACTCGGTGGCGTTGCGGAACATTTCCTTCCGCCAATGCTCCGAACGCCGGTGAAGCTTGGTTCTAAGTGCATCCACCTGGGTCTGCGCGAGCCCGCCGAGCGGCACGATGACCGTGAGGGCCTCTCTGGCCTTGCCGCAAGCTTCTATTCGAGTTTTCGTTTGGACATGGTCGCCCTTGCTGCGCAGCATTCGGCCGACGAGATCGATCGCACTGTTCAGCGGGGTTGCGCCCTCCACAATCGCCAAAAGCGCTGCTAGGCGTCTGGAAATCGCGCGGTCAGCATCCTCAGATCCGTCTTCGCCTTTCTGGAATATCTGCGAGAGCTTGCGAAGCCCAGCGGAGTTCGTCTCCCTCCACTCGGCAAATGCGAGTGCACGGTTGATCCGTGCTATCATTTGCTCCAGCGCCTTGGCAGCGGACAGCTTTTCTGGAAGCTTGAAGGCGGCTGGCTCGTCGAATGCGGGGAGCGTCGCTGCGTGCTTGTCGAACAGTTCTGCCGCATCGGAGGAGAGTGTAGCAAGCGTCCCTGACATCGACTCGGTTTCGAACAGTTCTTTCAGGAAGCCCTCGCGCAATAGACTCACCGGGGACGATGGCAGGTCTCGCCGAGCTTCGATGCCGAAGCTCTCCGGCAATTCGCGAACAAGTCTTCCGAGCCAAAGGCTCGACCAATCAGCAACGGTCCTCGCAACGGTGTCTCGGTCCTTGGCTGCTTCCGTCAAATGATCGATCACCCCGCGACCGGTGACGGGGTCGGCTGCATCCTCAAGCGATCGGATGCAGATCGGGCAGTTGTTTCCATGGGCCTCGTCGTGGTCGTGCATCCATGCCGACACACGCGCATACAACTGAGCGCGGCGCGCCAGATCCGGGTTGCTCGCGAGTTCGTTCAAGGTTGCCGCCTCGGCTTCAACCGCGCCGATGAGCTCGACCACCTTCGCAGTCTGCTCCTTATCGAGCTTCAGGGCGAGCAAGCGAGCTATGGCAGGCAAGCCGAACAGTTGTTTTATCTGCTCGATCGCCGGCCGCACGCTTCGTTCGAGACCGTCGCGCGCTTGCTTGTTCTCAGAATCAAACGTCTCGCCGAGCACCTCGCGCGCAGCGGCCAGACGGGTCGTCTTGAGGCCGACGAAGCCGTTGGATATCGCGTCCAGCCTATCCCTCGTGTCTACTGCTTCGACGTTTGGCAGCCCACCTTCGATGGCCATGTCGGAGTGCGCATCGATAATGGCCTGCAGGTCGCTGGCTTGTTCCTGGTACTGCTGGGCGGCTTGCTCCAGTTTCGAGTTCTGCTCTTTCACGGTCCTTGTGGCTATGCGATCCGAGACCTTGTCCGAGTGTCTGGCCAGATCGACAAGATCGGCAAGCCCCGTCAGTCTAGCCACTGCCTCACCGAGTTGCGACGTCGATCCAACGGAAAGGAAAGGCAGCAGTGCGGGCATCGTCGTGGCGATCCGCCAGGCTATTGGATCGAGGTCGATACCTGCGAAGTCTGGTGCAATTTCAAGGATCTTTCCCCTGGGCGTTCTCTCCTGCCGCCGCAGAACAGGAGGTAGTGGATTCCCCTGAGCGTCGCAGAAGGTCAGTTCGACCCAGCTGTCGGCGGGTATCGGGGCCCCATCGACTGGCAAATCGCTGTGCGCGTGAGGAAGCGGCGTGATAGCCGACATCGAATGTTTGGTGGACCTTCCATCCGAATGCGAGACCTCGCAGGGAAATTCTACTAGTCCTTGCTCAGGGGCACGCTGGGATCGGATCAGGTGACCCGTCAGGCACCAAACGATTGCATTGGCTATGGAGGTTTTCCCCGAACCATTTGCACCCTCGAATAGCGTGATCGGTTTTTCGGGCGCGAACTCGAAGATCTCAGGCGGTTCGCTGGTTTTCCCGTAGAGGTGCAGGCCGGCGAAGCGATGGGCTCTCAGTTTGAGAAGGCGCAATCTACTTCCCGACGGAGCATTGCTGCCTCCAGCAGCCGGGGCAACGCTGGGCGGCTCCGACCCAACAAGATCGATGAGGGCCTCCACATCGTCGCCATTGAGGTTCGCGGCCCATTTGTTTGGGTTTCGACGGTACCAATTGAGCATCGCCCTGGCATCTGATGAAGCGATGCCAAGTCGCTTCTCTCCGCCCAAGGAGACCTCACATCCGTTCACCAGCTCCGACAGCAGAACATCGGTCGTGAGAAGATGTATTTCCCTTACTGCGCTTTGCTTCTCAGTTGTCACGTCGCCCCCTCGCCAGAAATACGAGCTTCGCGCAGCATCGGCATCATGTCCAGAAGGCGCAATCGCCATGCAGGGAAGTTCCTTCATCTAAGCGGGTATTCAGGCTGCCTTTGCAAGGGCAGCTGTTGGGAGATAGCCGATCGCGTATGAGCGGCTGAAATGACGGCGCAAAGCGGACCTCACAAAACACACATTTTCTGAGGTTTCGGCTCGAAACCACCCTTAGCCATTGAACCCGCAGAGCAATTCCGGCCGCGCAATCGACGCTCGCCCTGTGCGCTCATCGGCAACATAACGAAAGGCATGGAAACGCTACCTTTGGTGAGGTCTGATGAAGCAAGCGCGGGTTTTGACGGATAACGAATTCAAGCGGCTGCTGGCCGTGGTTGCGCAGATGAAGCACGCCGGGCGCAACAGGCTGGCGCTCATGCTGTCGCACCTCGCGGGATTGCGCGTCGGAGAAATTGCCACGCTGACCGTGCGCGACGTGATCGACGGTGAAGGCAAGGTCCGCGAGCAACTGCGGCTCAGCGCGGAAGTCACCAAGGGCGGGCATGCGCGTGTCGTATTTCTGAACGACAAGCTGCGCCGCGAGATCGAAAAGCATCGGGACGAATGGTCCGAAGACCGTAACGCCGATATGCCGTTGCTGCTGACACAGAAGCGCACGACGTTTTCCGCGAACACACTCTGCCAGTTGATGGGGCAGCTCTACCGAAGCGCTGGTCTCGACGGGGCGACCTCCCATAGCGGCCGACGCTGGTTCATCACCCGGCTTGCGCACTCCGGCGTCAGCCCTAAGGTGATTATGACGCTGGCGGGCCATCGTAACCTGACAACGACACAGCGGTATATCGACGTACGCGATGAGATGATGAAAGCGGCGGTCGATTTGCTTTGACCGCCGCTCGCGAGACACCAAAAGTTCGCCGCCCGAACTTTTTAACGCGGCTTGGGAACCGAAACCTGCTTCGCCTTTCCGCCTAGGGACTGCTTTTCAAACTCTCGCTTGTCGAGGGCGTGTGAGTTGGGCTTCATGCGCAAGCCGAGATGACCGAACTCCGAGACCAGCCGTTCATGCCCCTCACGCATCTTTTCCGTCCGGTCGTCATCGGTGGTGGCAAAGGTACTGTCGCCGGCTAGCTCCTCCAGCACCATGTTCCATGATGTCATGGGCGAGTAGCCCATAGAAACGGCCTTCAGCGTAAGGTAGGTGTCCTCGCCATGGCACCGGAAGTTCGGGTCTGGCAGCAAAGGCGCCTTTCCTTCCTTTACGAAATTCCGCACGACGATCATGCTGCCTTTGAGGTCCGTGCTCTTCTTGAATACATGGTTATCGGCATATGGGTTGCCGGGGCCATTTAGCTCGTCGTTGAATGGTGCCTTCCGTCCGTAGATCGGGGCGAAGAGATCAACGCCATCGTATGCAGATATGCCGTTGGCAGCCATTTCCGCAAAAAGCCGATAGCTGCTGTTGTGGTTTTCCGCCTGCATCAGCACGGCATCGTCGTCCATGATGATGCCCCAATCGAAATCGCTCGCGTATAGCTGGTTAAGACAGTCGATCCGGTTTTCGATCAAGATACGGGGCCCAACGCGGGTGATGCTGCCGCCGTGATCGGAAAGCCGATCAAGCTCCGTGCTTGCCGCAACCTCCTCGTCGGCCCAGTTCGACGCGATGACGTGAACGGGAATATCCGTCATCCGCCGCCACCACTCCAGTTGCCATTCGAAATTGAACTTTCGGGCGGCTTTGAGTTCGGCATCGTCAGGCATAAAGCTGGTGATGAAGGCACCAAAGACCCGGCCACTCGAAGACGGGATAGCCGGGAAGTTCGTCTTCTTTCTGCGGTTCGCCTCGATCAGCGAATAGTCGCGGGGACGTGACGTGGCAGGAGCCTGCGGCATGACAGGCGCAGCGGTGAAATCCTCACAAACCTTCGTGCGGGCCATGGAAACACCGAGCACCATGGGCGAAACGTATTCGAACCGATCACCATCACCAAAGATATGATCGATACAGAAAGCGGCATCCCGTACGTCGCTGTCAGCGATATAGCCGTTCAGGTCTTCCGCATATGCCGATGCGACTTTCAAGAAAGCAGCGATATCGACAAACGAAAGCTCCATCTGAGGATCGATGGGCTCAACCATCTCGGCACGGCTAAGGAACGGATAGCTGAGCATGGAGTAGGCAGCGACATCTGCCACGCCAACCTCCAACGTCACCTTCCTGGGAGGCTCTTCCAACAGGTCCTCCGGCTGGGACGGATATAGCCACTTGAAGCGCTTGGGCTTCACAACGTCAGTCAGACGATCCTTGTTACGCAATTTGGAAAGGTTCGCCGCCGTTTCCAGATTTTTAGCCGACGCCTTCATACCCTCACACGTCGCGACGAAATGCCGGGTTCGACGGCCGAGCTTTTTGCCCTGGCGAAGCTTAGCATCCGCGTAGTTGGCGATAGGGCGAAGCTTTAGCCTCGTCTGCGATTTTGCGTCATCGACAATGACGATACCTTCGTCACCCGCTTCCACACGCCACGAATGATCATCGGCGAAGCGCTCGCGGAACATCTCCGCATCCTCCGAATCGAGGATCAGATATCCTTGCCCATCCAACTCCGGCAGAGCTGCCTTGAGAGTGACCGTCGCATTTGTGAAACTGTGAGCACTCGACAGGAAACGCAGCTTCGTCAAGGCTCCATTGTCTTCGACCTCATTCCAGATCGCAATCAATCCGGTCCCTTTGTGGGAAGGAATGCAGGTTCCCAAGATCAGGTCGATAGCACGGAACAGCGGGTAGAGCTGGCGGTCGGCCAGCGGATGATTATTTGGCGTCGCATTGCCGGCGACTTCCAGCAGATATTTCTCGATGATCTTCTGGTCGTCTTCATCGCGAACATGTACAAGGAAGGTCTGACCGCCTTCAGAAAACAGCAAGGAACGGTGAAAGCCGTTCGCGAGCGTGACACCCGGCAGCGCCTCTGTGACAACACGCGCCTGCTGCAATCGGCTGGTGATCGATGCAAGCCGTGAAGACCGCAAGCTTGCTGCCTTGCCCGCCGCCGGCCGTGCAAAATGCTGCACAGCTTCCGCATATCGCCCTGAGACACCACCACCATTTTCAAGCCAATCGACAAGCGGCGTGTCGCCAGCAGTTTCCGAAGCGTAGAGCAACACATTGGCACGCTCACTGCACCAACTTTTGCTGCGGGTAGACGAGAAGGCCATTCCCACCAGAGCATTGTACGGGTTGGCCTTCGTGACTTTGTTAAGGCTCTCTCCGCTCGCAGCGAGAAATTCCTCAAACGCCTTCATGTCGCCGCGAATTTCTTCGCCAAAGGCGAAAATCCGCTCCAAGGCAATGTACAGCAGCTTTTGGCCTTGGCTCTCATGCTTCTCAAAAGCCGTGGCAGCCTGAACGGCGGATCGAAACTGGCTTTGATACTGCTCAAGCGTGGAAACGATTGGTTCTTTCTTAACGGCTTTGCCCATTGATTGATGCTCGCAGTGATTTAAGTCCGGCACAATCAAACGGTGCAGTCGTTAAGAAATCACAGCCTCATGAGCGAGCAGGAAATTTAAGGTTATTCAATGCTTTCCAAGAGATCCCCGTATGCAGTTTATATGCCCGCCATCAGCTCGAACTTTGCGAAAATCGGCCACTCGCAACACCTCAAACGCAACTTCTCATTTGCAGAAAAAGATCTGAATTTCCTCGACCCGGCGAGCACGCTTTTCCACTACCCTTACGCCCTCTACAGCGCGGGCCAGGCAGCGCGCACCGATGGCGCGGCTCAACAGATCAGCATCGTAAGCCAAAGAGACCGCAACCGAACGACGGTGATCGGTGACAGCGGCGGTTTCCAGATACAGCAAGGCACGATCAAGTTTGAAGGCGATGCCACATGCGAACGCATGTTGCGCTGGATGGAAGACCACGCCGACTATTCCATGTCTCTGGATTTTCCGACCGGAGGGATATCTCCGGGCAATGTCGCGATGCACACCGCTCGCCTCGACACGCAGGGGAAAATCACGGCGATGAGCGCAACCAATGGCCTGTCACCGGATTACAATGCCTGTCTCTCGCAATCGCTGCTCAATCTCGACTACTTCGTCCAGAACCGCCGACCGGGGAAGACCAACCTGCTCAATGTCCTGCAAGGGCGTACCGAGCGTGAAAGCAAAGTCTGGTACGACGCCGTGAAGGGCTATCCGCTGGAGGGATGGGCTTTTGCCGGCACACATCAGAGCGCATTTTCCCTGACCATGGCTCGCTTGCTCGACATGTACGACGACGGATTGTTGCAGAAGGCCAAATGGATACATTTCCTCGGCATCTCGACACTGGAGCCAGCCTATCTCTTCACCACGCTTCTTCGTTGCGTGCGTCGATACAATCCAGAAATCGGCATCTCCTTCGACACGTCAAGCCCGTTTCTCTCGGCGGCGAACTTCAACATGTACACATCGTTTCGGTTCGACAAACACGGCTGCGCGCTCATATCCGTGCCATTCGCGGAACATTCGAGCACTGGCGACACCCGCACACTCAACAAAATGGGTCGCGACCTTGCGAAAGAGGTCACGATAGCACGCGACGGAACGCTCGCGATGCGCTTCACTCCGCTCCCCGTTGCAACTGCTATCGGCTCAAAAGTAACCGTCGCTGAAATTTGCGAGATGCGGGATAATCGGCTGCGCGTCACCACGGACGGCGTTTGGATTTTGATGAACAACAATGTCGAAGTGTTCAAAAAAGCCTTTGAAGCTCTCAATCGTAGCTTCGATGAAAACGCGCTCGATGATGACGTGCCAGTCCATGTACGTGCTGCGAAGATCGCTATCGAAAAGATTTTCGAAGCGCGCGTCTTGAAAGGAGCGGTTGCCTCGAGAGACTTACTGCAAGAATGTAGCGCCCTATTGGACGTATTTGCCGAGGCGAGGAACTGAGCAGGATGGGGGCAATCTCCCCTTCGATAGCAGTCATTGCCGTCGTTGCAAAAATCCCTATTCTGCAACGTCGTAAATGTCAGACGCAAAATCGGATAAAAACTGGGGAGCTTTGTACCAAGGGAGTGGCGGCTTCCGACCCCATTTAAGACATTTGGCCCATTGTCCGGACTGCCCGAAAGCGGACATCAAGAGCTATTGGAATCACCTCTCGTCACGCAGCGTTAGCTCAAGTTGTGGCGTGATGTACGCCACCATTGTCGGCATCAACGATGATCGAAAGAGCCACGTGTCTTGGGCGTGTCAGGGCAAAAATAACGGCATCGACGACGTCGCGGATCGTGGCCCGTTCACCCTTCTGCCGTTCGGATGCCGCTTCCCATTCAGGCGTTCCGTGGGTTAGGTCGTCGAGATAAGGCGGATGGACCACCATTGATCGAATAGGCGTGCCGGTCAGCACCTGTGAGAGACCTTCAGCAAGCGCTGCCTGCGCGCGCTTGGCAGCATAAAAGGGTATCGAAGCGGATTGTAATGCGGCGTTGGGGAGGCCGCTGATCGAACCAATCGTCACAATATCAGGTCGAGCTGATCGCCGCAGGATTGGAAGCAGGCCCTGTGTAAGCAAGAAAGTTCCGGTGACCGCCGCATTGATGACGGATGCCACCTCTTCATCGGAATGATCCTCATCCGAAGCCTCCAGCCACATGGCCCCGTTGTTTACGAGGACGTCGATTGGCCGGCCGTCAGCACGCAAAACCTCAATGGCGGAGGACACGGATTTCGGGTTTGCCAAGTCAATTTGTACGATCGGCACATTCATTCCGTGGATCGCCCCAATCTCCGATGCGATGGTTCGGAGAGCGCCCAAGTTTCGACCCGCGAGAATTGGCAAGCAACCTTGCTGCGCCAACTCGAACGCCAATGCCGCTCCCAAGCCCCGGCCCGCGCCGGTAATCAAAACTTGCGCTCCGCCCAATTCACTCACTAACTTGCTCCAGTCGGCCTACTTCCACCGCGATTTCTAGCTTCTGCAATAACTTGAACGCATTTCGCCATCAACAACCTGCGGGCTTCCTATTTTCAAGCCTGCCCGCCCCGTATTGCGGCATTTTATGAAGTGGTCAACGATCTTCCAGCCAATACCACAGGAGCAGGTCATGCAGACTGCCACTATCGAGATCAGAAACGTCACAGGCACGGAAGCCGCCCTGGGATGGGCAGGTGGGCATACACTCGTCGTTGACCGTCCTGTTGGGCGAGCGGGTGGCCTTGGACTTGGTTTCAATGGAGCCCAATTGCTGGGCCTGACCATCGGTGGGTGCTTTGCTAATGACCTGCGCTATGTCGCCGACCAGGAAGGCGTCAAGATCCAGGACATTAGCATCACCGTGGATCTAACTTTGCAGGGCGACCCTATTATTGCGACCGACGCTGTCATTCGCGTGTCGGTGGAGATGGCCGATGGCGCCGATGGCACCGACTTGATCAGGCGGACCAGTGCGATATCGATGGCCATGAATTCACTGAACCGGGGCATAGCGGTCAGGCTGCAAGGATAATACCCGATTGCCAAAGCCGTTGCTCATAAACGCTTTCCGTAATCAACGTGCCGTTCTGGAACCGACCCCATTGCGGAAATCCAGGTTCTGGCACCTGATCCTCGAAAGCGGACATTCTTCCATGCTGGTACGTTCATCAGCCCGATCAAGCTAGCCTTTTTGAGCCGCTACATCGGCGCCAACCCGCTCAACCCGTCTTCCGTGCCGTGATTTTCAGTTGTGCTACTCGTCGGCCCAAGTCGCGCAGGAGCTCCTTGCGGCGGTAGGGCGTCTGCTTTTTCCAGCCCCTGATTTCAGCAACGGACACGCCGCAGCCCTTGCACCAACCGGTCTGGCGATGGAATTCGCAGATACGAATACAGGGATCATCTTTCCTCACGACACGCCTCCAGAACACCGATCAAAATTTCTGTAGACTAAAATAGGGTACCCCCCTATATTATCACGGGGAGAGCGTTATGTCACATACGATCAAAGAGAAGGCCAAGCTGCTGGCGCGGGTTCGCAGGCTCAAAGGACAAATGGAGGCGATCGAGCGGTCGCTTGAAGCCGAGGCGGGCTGCGCCGAGGTCCTGCAGCTGGTCGCGTCGGTTCGAGGAGCCATCAACGGGCTAACTGTCGAGCTGATTGAGGATCATATCGTCCACCACGTTGTGGACCCCAACCACGAGGCCGACGAAGACCGCGCCAAAGGCGCCGCCGACCTGATCGAGGTCGTTCGGACCTATTTCAAGTAGTCCACGAAGGCACACTTCAATGTCTATGCAGACTTTCCCGGCGCCACACGACCACGTGTTCCTGGGCAACGATCACGATCGAAACGAGCGTCGCACCTGGCTGGTCATCGGCTTGACCGCCACGATGATGGTGGCAGAAATCGTCGCTGGCACTGTGTACGGGTCTATGGCACTTGTCGCCGATGGCTGGCACATGTCCACCCATGCTGGCGCCATGCTAATCGCGGCGCTGTCCTATATGTATGCCCGCAAGAACGCCCACAACCGCAGGTTCAGCTTCGG
The DNA here is from genome assembly GCF_022637395.1 of Shinella sp. H4-D48. GTDB lineage: Bacteria > Pseudomonadota > Alphaproteobacteria > Rhizobiales > Rhizobiaceae > Shinella > Shinella sedimenti. The sequence goes on from NZ_CP093337.1 coordinate 2,989,301, forward strand.
CACCGGTAAACTCGGTGATCTGGCCGGATTTGCCAGTGCCATCGTGCTCGCGCTTATCGCGCTACTCATCGGCTATGAGAGCCTTTTGCGGTTCCAAAACCCCGTTGCGATCAACTTCCAGCAAGCCATTATCGTCGCAGTCATCGGGCTTGCCGTAAACTTGGTCTGTGCGTGGTTGCTGCGCGATGATCACAGCCATCATGGTCATGGTCATGGTCATGGACACGGGCACGATCATCACGACCATCATGGCCATGACCACCAAGGGGATGCCGCCGAGAGCAAGGTCAGCGGCACTCAGGATCTCAACCTACGCGCGGCCTATCTGCATGTTCTCGCTGACGCGCTGACCTCGGTGTTGGCGATTGTGGCGCTCTTGCTGGGCAGCATCTACGGCTGGCTATGGCTGGATCCTGCCATGGGCGTCGCCGGCGGCCTCGTCATCGCACGTTGGTCGTGGGGGCTTATCAAGGAAGCTGGCGGCAACCTTCTCGACTACATTCCCGCTGGAGAAGATCTGCCGGAGGAAATCCGGGAAGCCGTCGAGGTCGGCGGCGACAAGGTCATCGATCTCCACATCTGGCGACTTGGCCCCGGCCATTTCGGTGCAATCGTGACGATTGAGGTCGGCGACGTTCAAGCTCCGGAAGTCTACCACGCCAAGCTCGCCCATATTCATGATCTCTCTCACCTGACGGTGGAAGCGCATGCCCGGGCCGCTTGAGGCGTCGTGGTGAAATGCTCGCGGCAGGCAGATCGCACTACTTCTGCCCGCTAAGGCGCGACCAGTGAGCCTCCTACGGCAATTGCCGAAAGGTCCCGTATCGCCACCAACTGTCCGCTTTCGCGTCTCGCTGCTCGAAAGCGGACAGGCTGCAATCCAACCCATTTCGGTCGCAAAAGTCAGAGATTTGCGACCTATTTTTGTGACGACTTCAGGGCCGCTACGACCTTTTCAATGACAACCCAACGCCCTTGCAGGAAAAGCGAGCATCGTAGGCCTTGGTGTAGTCCGTTTCCCGCTTTAGCAGCCCCACTTTGACCAACTCGTCGGCAAGCCACTTGTAACGCTCGGCGGTCAGGCAACCGATGCCCTTATCCAGCGCATCACCGCTGTCCACGATCCCGTATTTGTTGATCTTGTCGATGGCGTACTCGATCTGGCCGTCCGTCATATCGGGGTTCGTTGCCTTGATCAGCGCGTTGGCGGCCGAGTTGTCTCGGTACAGATAGTTGTACCAGCCCTCAATCGACGCATCGACAAACCGCTGCACAAGGTCAGGATTTGTGTCGATGAGGTTTTGCTGAACCGTGATCGTGGTCGCATAGGGCTTATAGCCGGCATCAGCGAGCAGGAAAATCGTGGGTTCCACGCCGGTCTGCTCCTTGATCTGGAAAGGCTCGGCCGTGATCAAGCCTTGCTGGGCAGACTGCTTGTTTTCAAGGAAAGGCGCGGGGCTGAAATTGTAGGGTCGGTACTGTTCGTCGCGAAAACCACCGTAATTGGCTTTCATCCACTCAAAATACGCGCCGAAACCGCCCTGCGTCATGAAGATCGTTTCGAGCGTGGCGAGGTCTCCGAATTCTCGGATGCCGCTATCCGGGTGAGCCAAAATGACCTGAGCATTCTTCTGGTAGAAGGCAGCGACATCAACTAGCGGAATGCCCTGCTCGATGCCGACAAGCTGCTCTTGCTGCGTACCAAGGTAGAAGTCGAGCTTGCCAGCGAGCAAAAGGGCACGGTTCTTCGCGTTCGGGCCACCTTGGACGATTTCGACATCGAGGCCATAGCGGGCATACGTGCCATCGGCGAGAGCCTGATAGAAACCTCCGTGATCGGCTTCAGCGAGCCAATCCGTGCCGAAGCGAACTTTGTCTAGCGAATAGGCGGGGGATGCTAGAGAGGTCGCAACGAATGCCAGCAGGCCAGCGATGGCAGGCTTGTTGCGGGAGATATGCATGTTCATTGGGGATTTCCTGATATGCGGATGCGATAAACGCACAGATTGTATTCTCTGCCCCTTGGCCAAACGTTAAGATCGATGCCGACGAATGTCTGTGATCGCCCGCCGGTTGATTTCGTCGACAAGCTGTTGCTTGAGTTCTAGCAGGACAGGTTTCCCGCTCAGAGGCATCCGATCCAGTCGCCATGCAATCCCGCAAAGCGTGGCGAGACCCGGCTCCTGCTGGGTGGCGATCAGGTGCGAGTAATAGCGCGGGCTGCGGCCCAGCCAGATGCTGGAGAACTCCATCTGCGAACTCGCAAGGCCTGCCGCCGCCATGATTTCATAGATTTCCCTCACCTTCATCGCCACTATCTCCTTGTTTTAAATATTTATTCTCCAGGGACTGAGGTGTTAAAATTGCTGGATAAATAGCAGGCATTTTCAGAAGGAGATTTTAATGACGAGTGCGATGTGGAAGCTAAGGAACGCGATTTGGGATGCAGGGCTTATTAGCCGGAAGGACAAGAAGCGTTTCCGCTGGCTGACTGAAGGGTACGAGCAGCAGCGGGCAGTTGTCATGACGGCGCTTGGCGACGGTCATCCGCTGAAGGTGAAAATGACGGGCTGCGGCAAGATCGAGGATCCAGATGCCGACTATATGCGTCATTGCGGTGTGCCGCTATGTCCGAGGTGTTTTTCGCTGGAGCGTTCAAAGCAGATCAAGCAGGCCACGCGGGAACGATTTGCATGCGTCGGCAATCATCAGTTGGCGTTCGCGACAATCCTTTTACCGCTGGCAACCAACCTGAGTGAGGTCGATGAAATCCACGAGACCACCAAGACGCGCCTGCGTAACATTGTTGCGAAGCAGCGACGGAAAGACAGCCGATGGGACAACTTCGAACTCGTCGGCTGGTGGGAGATGGATCGTATGGTCTACGGCGATATCGAGCAATTCGGCCGTAACACGCGCATAGCCGTCGAAGACCTCGGGGTGCCGCTCGTCTATTATAATGACACTACGATCTGGCGTCCGCATTTTCACGCGATCATCCGATTGGAGCAGCTCACAATAGATGAGGTGAACGACGCCCTGCGCAAAAGCGGATACGGAGCATCCTATCAGGTCTTAATCAAGCCGCTTGCAGATAAGCGCCGCGTCGGCCTCAACCTGAAAAAGCTCATCCAATACGCGCTGAAGTTTCGCATTGAGGACGACTACAAAGATAGCGGTCCGGTCGGTGATGCCACTGAGTACGAATATGACCTGTCAGCCCGAAAGTGGTGGCCAGATGCGGACATCAAGGCTTATGCGGAATGGCTTTGCCAAAAGCATGCTGGGTTCCAGTCACTGCGTTTCTCACTCGGTCCGAAGGGAAAGACCGCCAGGAAGTCAGCGAGCGACATTGCAGCGGCAAACACGTTGATCCCTACTCAAAATCTGAACACCTCTCTTGATACGGCTCGCGATGATATCGAGGGTACGATTTCGCTTCTGAATGCGAACGAGAACCGTGATGATCATTTCACGTTGAACGAGAGCAATGAGTGTTCTTTGAAGGATTATTCATTTCATGCGAGTTATTTTGAAGATGAAGGGATCATTGACTGGTCTGATGGTGCAGTGGCTGTAAGGTATAAGAACCCTTTACAAGATACTAACTGGACGGATGATCTGGCCTCGAAGTGCGCTCTTTCATTCCAAGAGAGCTCCAACAGCGTGCTGCATACGGCAGATACAGCAACGAAGACATCCAGATACGCGGGAAACGTTGTCGGCCTCGCCGAGCGCCTACACGGCGGTCGGGCCACGAAGCAAGCGAGTGGCGATCAGGGGAACGGTACGACACGTTGAAAAAGTTCGCCCGCAGAACTTTTCGGCCCCTACGAGCACCCGGCACCCAAAGCATAGTTTTCGTAGATCGTCCTCCCTCGCAGCTTCGCAAGCGCCGGATTGTGATGACACTCCTGCTGGAAAATCGCTGCAACGCTTCGGGATGATGGCGGCACGGCAAGAGGCGTGACCGTGCCGGTGAGCGACATGCTCGACAATTCCGGCTCCTCCACGATCCGCCTATGCGTCCCGGCGGCTTCCAGATAGGCACTGATCGGCATGGATGCGGAAAACGTATCGTCGCGCACCAGCCCGATACCGAGCATGGGACGCAATGCCATGATGTCGGATATCCAGAGTGGCTGAAACACCGGCCCGCCGTCCGTGAGATTGTGAAGCGCATCCACCGCATGCCCGCACAACCGGCTGCGCGTCATCAATAGGACCGCTTTGCCATGGGGATCGTAGAACCGGGCGACGGGCGGGAAGTCTGCCTTCGGCCGCGCATGCCATTGCAGGCGGCGAAGCAAAGTGGCCGGGAACATGCGTCGGTAACGTCCCGGCTGGTCCATCTCGTGGATTGTGACGGTCCTGTTCTCGGTCAGCGCCAGCAGCATCGTGATCCGCCAGGACAGCGCCGAATTGTAGCTGCGCCAGCGCATGTCGCCATCGACATCGAATTGCAGGTTCAGCGTCGTCCCATTGCGCTTCATCTCGTGGAGGCGCTTAGAGCCGACATGCAGATCGGTCGTAAACAGCAAGGCGAGGTCGATCCGCGCTTGCTCGATGCGCTTGAAATTGTGGTCGCTGCCGTGCTCGCTGTTCTGTCTCTGCTCGTCCTGCATATGGCCCTCGCTGTTGTGTCGGCGGGAGAGAAGTTCCAAACGACAGGGAGGGCGAGCAGAGATTGCCAGCGGTTGGCCTCGCAGTGTGACCCGCGGTGCATCTGCGCCGCAGGCGCGCGCAACGGGGCGCAGCGCATCCGGGAAGAAGCATAGACGCGTCAAAGAATGCGGTGCAGGGCGAAAACACATCTTGGCTGCGCCCGGCGCCGAACGCGCGTCCGTGGCGCTCTTTGACTGCGTTCCGGCAAGTGCCGAAATGCACGAAGGGCATGGGATCCATATGGATCCCATGCCCTTCGGATGCTTGCAGTGAGAAATCTGCGCGGTTTACTTCGCCTTGCGCAGCATCTGGCCGCGCTCGGCGGCGGCAGCGGCCAGTTGCGTATCGAGCTCACCAGCGCGAACGGCTTCAATGAGCGTCTCGATGATCGTCGGCAGCGCCAAAAGCTCGCCGGCCTCAATGGCGTTCTTGTCTTTGGCAAACTCGATGGGCTTGCCAGCGTAGCGGATACTGAAGAACACCTTGCCATTGCCGTCGGCGAACCAGCCTTGACGCACGCGCTTGGCCGTTTCGACCTCGACGCGGACGCCCTCGGCATTCTTCTTGCGCACAACATGCGTGGGGGTGAACGCCTGACCGGCGATCTTTGCCTCGGCCATCTGTTTCTGATCGCCAAGCACGGCGATCATCTTCTCGCGTGCGCGCTGCACGGGATCGACAGCCGCACGAACCGGGACTGCGGAGGTAAGCTTGAGGGCCTTGAGAAGCGACATGCTGCGATCCTTTCCGAAACCGTTGAACGTGTTCTTGGGATACAGCCATCTGCCAAAAGGGCGAGCGAAGAATGGTTTTTCAGTGCTCGGCGTAACTAATGGGAAAGCCACCGTGGCTATCACTGACGGTTGTAGAGACCGAAGGGGAAGCGCAACTATGGTGCAGCGGCATAGCGTGGTCATTGCGAAGGAAGACGGCGGGGTCGAAGTCTATCCGCTGAAAGAGTGGTTGCGGCAGAACCCGGAGCATTTGCCAGCCGGCATGGATGGCACCCGCAATACCTCTCATCAATTGCGCTCCGCCCTTCGCCAAGCGGGCTGGACGATGCAGGAAACGCCCGATGAAATCCGCATGATCTTCCCCGGTCATTCGGCGCGCGTGGACATGATCGATGAGATTTTGGGTGGAACCGACGACCCTAGCAATGACGGCGATGAGGGCATTCCCTATTTTTCGCTGGAGTATCAGCTGCGCGATTTCCTTGCGTCGAACCTGTCGTCCGTCGATTTCGGCGGGCGCCACCTGCGTGTCTATGTCGATCCGGCCGGCAGGGATGGTGTAGAATACCCAACGGCGGTTGGACCAATCGACATTCTGGCCGTTGACGAAACCGGCGCATTTTTCGTCTTCGAGCTAAAGCGGGCGCAAAGTTCCGATCGCGCTTTGGGGCAGATCGCCCGATACATGGGATGGGTGAAGCAGACTATCGGGCGCGATAAGGAAGTCTCCGGCATCATCGTGTCGAAGTCGGTCAGCCGCAATTTGAAATACGGCCGAACCGTCGTTCCGAACATCTATCTGTTCGAATACGCTGTCAGCTTCTCTGTAACGCCGGCGCACGACATTGATGCTAAGTGATTGGCCTAGGGAGACCTGTCCGCCTATCTGCGTCAGCCATCGTTATGCTCGTCAGCTGCCCGAACAACCGAAGGCAAATGTTCCAGAAGTTCAGGCAGAGCCGTTTCAACCGTTTCCCACACGATATCTAGGTTGATGTCGAAATAGCCATGGGCGATACGGTTGCGCATACCCTTCATGCTACGCCAAGGGATTTGAGGAAACGATGCTAGGAACGCTTCGTGCTCCTTCAGGAGCTTCGTTGCCGCCTCACCGATGATCACGATGTTGAGAATGACAGCATGCTGTGTGCGCTTATCGGCAAGAAAAGCCTCCCTGTCCATGCCTTCGACATAGGTGCAAGCTTGGCCTGCAGCCTCTAGCATATGGGCTAGGTAGTCACTCAGCCGATTTTCCGTCATATAGGGCTTGCTTCCGCGAGCGCCTTGGCTCGGAATTTTTCCGGCAAATCGCCGGGTGTCAGCAAGTCCACCGGCACGCCAAGCATGTCTTCCAACTCTACCTGCAAGCCGCCAAGATCGAAGAGCGTTGCGCCTGGTAGGGTGTCGACCAGAATATCGAGATCACTCCCGTCGGCATCGTCGCCGCGCAGAACGGAACCGAACACGCGCGGGTTAGCCGCGCGAAAGCGGCCGACCATCGAACGGACGGCAGCGCGATGTCTTTCGAGTGCTGTTGACGGTCTCATGATCCATCCTGTCGCTGACAGACGTAATTTATAGGGGCTGATAGCGGCGTGCAACCTGTCGATTTTTATCGGAACAACTGCATGATGCTCTCAGCGCTGGTGTTAGCAATGGATAACGACTGGACTGCGAGCTGCTCCTGCGTTTGCAGAGCCTTCAACCGGGTGGACGCTTCATTCATATCAGCGTCGACTAGGCGACCGATACCTTTGTCGATGGTATCCATGAGCGTATTCGCAAATGCCGTCTGCATATCGATACGGGTTTTCAGTGCGCCCAGTGTGCCGGCGCTGCTTATTGCTTCCCTCAGCATATGCTCGACGCCCTCTATATATTCGTCCACCGTGAAGGCATCCGAGGTCACGTCGACCTCCGCAAGATCGAACCGAAGGGTGAAGGGCGGATCCGGCCTGAAGGTAGAGATTCGGAACGGTGTCGCCTTCGTGCCGTAGCCCGGGTAGACTGTCTGGTCGAGGCGGAAGGCCAATTGATTGCCGGTGACGTCAACATCGAGGCCGATGCCAGCGGTCAGGTGGTCGACAATTGTCTTAAGATCGTTCGCGCTGTTGATCATGCCATCGCTCGTGCCCAGGGCTGCGTCCACAATGGCGCGGTTTATGGTGTAGGTCGTCGGTGGCGCATTGTTGATGCTGATGTCGAATTCGATGGTCGCGTCCAGATAGAGCTTGAACGGTTGAATGAAGTTCATCACTCCATTGGGGTGCATATTGTCGTGATCCACATTCGAAGCCGTGTTAAGGCCAAGTTTGTTGAACGGGCCCGTCAATGAAGTCAGATAAATGCTCGACCCCTCGTTAGAAGAGGTTTCACGAGACTCGATAGCAAATCTGCCCGGAGATGGCGTCCACGTGCCGTTGAGCGTCACGAATGGCGTAGCGCCTGCGTTGTCAAACGCTTCTTCGAGAACCAGCTTCAACTGCGCAACGGTGTTGATCACCCCGTCCGTCGTCCCAAGTGCCGCGTCGATCACGGATTTATCGACAGTAATGAGATAGGTATTGCCGGGCGACATATCGCTTTCATCGACGGTGAGATCGAAGGTGACCGTTTCCGACGCGTCGAAGGTGACAGGTCCGGTGAATAGGTGGTCCTGGTGTCCCTCATGGTAGAAATTGTCCGAGGACATGCCTCCGAGGGGCATATAATAGTCGAGAATATCCTTCTGCAGAATCCCGCCGCCTCCGACATTCAACATGCTAGATCGCCGTAGATCGACCTCCGCCGTCTTTACCGATACATCGCCCGCCGCACCCCTTACGAAGGAGGTGACCAAGCGGTCCGAGAATACGCTCATATCTTGAAGGTGTGTGGCGGCGTCGGTTTCCAGCCAGTTGACGCCGCTGAAACTCGCTGATTTCACCGTACTCTCGGCTTGGGCGTTTAATTGGTCCAGTTCCTGTTGTATTTTGGCCCGGTCGACGCCGGCCTCTGAGGCCGCAACCAGCCTCGCTTTGAATTCGCTGAGAATATCGACAATGCTATCTGTCGCCGCATAGGCGACATCCAATTTTGCAGCGCCAAGGCCGAGCGTATCGGCAACCGCGGAAACAGCCATGGCGTCGGACCGCATCGTCGTGGAAATCGACCAATAGGCCGCGTTGTCCGCAGCGATCTGCACGCGCTGCCCGGAGCTTACCTGTCTCTGCGTCTCGGCCATGGTGTTGCCGACCGTGCGCAAGGTTTGCAACGCTGCCAATGCGGAATTGTTCGTGAGAATGCTGGTCATTGTCAAAAGGCCCGAGGCAACAAGCTATCCAGCGGACATGTGAAGACCAGTCCGGCAACGGTAGCGATGATGGGAACACTTTTGACGGTTAACCACGAGGGTGCCCGCCCTAATGGCGAGACCGCCACCCTGAGAGCCGCAACGGCCGATAGCTCAGGATTGCTCGGTAGGTTTCTGATTCTTAACCAAGCCGAGCGCTTTCATTAACGTCTTTGCACGAAAAATGGTTAACAGATAGTTAAACCATTCTTTTTCCGGCAACTGCTTTTAGCGCACGAACAGCGGCACCACGCTCGCTACCAATTCGAACTCCGGCCTGAAGCTTGTAACCAACTCCGTGAACTTACTTTCCACCTCGTTCACATCACGAATATCGCTCAGAGCGATGGAATTCTCCAACAAGAAGCGTGAGTAAAGACGTCCTTTATCCGCGGCGCCCGTTGGAAATTGGATACGCTCCAAGCCTTCTTGGGTCGCGGCTATCTGGATCGCCTCAATGATCTGCTTGCGGGCGTTATGATCTGAAATGGGACCGACTTCGGCGTTCAGCTTAAGGAAACCCGTAATGCCGTCATCGTTAACTCGCATCTCTACCATGGCGATAAGCGGATAACCTGCCCACCAGTTTTCACAGCCGAGCCATACATGCTTTCTCGCATCCAACTCCTCAGCCCATCGTACTGGCAAAAAGCTCACAAGGTTTTTGGTGAATTTTGAGGTTTTGAACGTGTGGTTGCCGATCCTGACCGTTTTCCCACGTTCGCATTTGTCACCAAACAAACGACGAATGGCAGGTTCAAAGCCCGAAGCAGGGCTTTTCTGCCGAATTAGATCAAGCGTCTGCTTTTGATCCCGGTAAAGCTGACGGACAAGATTTTCCATTTCAGACGTCCTTTGCTGAGGTCCGCTGGCGCACCCAACTATCATCGCTGCGTATCCGTAAGCCGAACCGGCGTGCGTATGGCGTCCTTTGCACTCATGGGAATCAATGCTTTTCTTAACCCCGAAACCTACGCTAACATACTCTCGAATCAACGGTGATTTGCGCCGTCCGATTCCGCAAGCCGCACCTGCACGCCGCTTTCGCCCTTTACACTCCCCTGCCTTCGCGCTCGATCCGCCCCACTTCTGGTGCTAGCGGTCCTACGCAAAGGAAGCTCTATGCAGGACGATTTTGAGGGCATTCATGGTTCTTTAGGCCCAGTGCGGGCCTATTCCTATGTCCGTATGAGCACCCGCAGGCAGCTTCGCGGGGATAGCCTGCGCCGGCAGCTTGAGCGGTCGAAAGACTTTGCCGACGAACACTCTCTGCTTCTAGACGATAGCTTGCAGGACCTGGGCGTCAGCGCGTGGAAGGGCCGCAACTTCAAGACCGGTGCGCTTGGCCGCTTCCTTACCATGGTCGAGAACGGGCAAATCCCCAGAGGCAGTTATCTGCTGATCGAAAGCCTTGATCGGCTGTCGAGAGAAGCCGTCCCGGACGCGCTGACCCTGTTCATGGCGATCATCAATGCTGGCATCGTCATCGTCACACTTGGCGAGGATCGGCAGATTTACAGCCGAAGCGGCCTCAACGGAGACTGGACGAAACTGATCATCGGCCTGGCGGTCATGTCGCGAGGACATGAGGAGAGCCAGACAAAGAGCGAGCGCATCCGAGCCGCTGCCAAGAGGAAGCGGGAACAGGCGCGCGAGGGGAAAGCTCATATCACAAGCATCACGCCCGCATGGATCGATGCCGAACCGATTGAGGCGAGCCGTTACCAGTTCACGCTAAATCACCACGCCGAGACGGTTAGGGCCGTTTACGAGATGGCGGCACGCGGGCTCGGCGCTACGGCAATTGCCCGCAAGCTCAATGCGGACGGCGTTACCGCCTTCAAAAGCAAGGACGGCTGGTATCAGAGCGTGATTAAAGCCCTACTTTCCCGCGCGGATGTTATTGGCACGTTCCAGCCGCACAGGATCGTCGATGGCAAACGCATTCCGGATGGCGATCCCATCGTAGATTACTTCCCTGCCGCGATCGAGAAAGATTTGTTCCTGCGCGTGCAGGCGATGCGGAGCAATCCCGGCCAGCCGGGACGCAAGGGCAACACGTTCACCAATCTCTTCACCGGGCTCTGCCACTGCACGCATTGCGGCGGGCCTATGACGATGAAGATGAGCCGGGTCAAAGGCAACGAGAACGGCCGTTACCTTGTCTGCGCGAACTATGTGCGCGGTCATCGCTGCAAGGATGGCAAACGGCATTTCCGATATGAGCCATTCGAGGCGGCTGTTCTCGATCACGTCAAGGAACTGAACCTTGCGGAATGTTTAGCTGCTAGGCATTGCGGTTTCGGCAATGACGACGCAGACGACCGTGTTGCGACCCTCAAGCTCGATCTGGACGCGATCACGCTAAAAGAGCAGCGATTGCTGGCAGCGCTGGAGGAAGGCGATGGCCCTGTCACGAGCATTGTCGATCTGTTGAAGGCGCGCCAGCAGCAGCGAAGAGAGATCGAGCGGCAGCTACAACATGCCATTCAGGAGAAGGCCAGCCACCATGCATGGCGTGTGGCCCCGGCGCTCGAAGCCGACCATATTCGTCGGCTCCGAGATGCTTGGGAGAAAGCCCCCGATGACGTCAGTCGCTACATGCTGCGGTCAGAGGCGCACACAGCAATACGTGAACTCGTAACTGACATCGGGTTTGACGCGGCCGAACATACGATAACGCTGGTTGTTGCGAACGGGGCGGCGGCCTACAGGCTAGACCTTAATGGCATACGAGCCCTGAATGCGTTCAAAATCGAGTTTGCTCCGGCCTGAGCTTGTCTTTCAAGCGCTCCACATCGACCTGACCATAATGCTTGTCAATCATCGCGATAGAAGTGCGTGTGTTGCGCGCGATATCATAGATGTCGGCGGTTCCGCTCGCGATCATTTCGGAAATATAGTAGTGGCGGAGAGAGTAGGTCGTGCGGGATACACCCCGATAATCCTCTTTTAGCCCGCAGGCATTCAGCAGTTCCGAGAAGCCTTTTTTGAACGACTGAATGCGCTTGCCCGCGCGATCAGCAAAAACCGGATCATCGTCGTTCGGCTCTCGTCCGAGCTCATCCTTGAATTTGTCCCACAGAGTGTGCACCCACGCAATCACAGCCGGAAGCGGGACGAGTGTCCCATGTTTGCCCTTGCCTTGGACCTGGAAGCGTACATCGCGCTCGCGCAGAGGTGCATTGCGGGTCGCTCGGAACCCGACGATATTTCCCCAGTTGAGGTTCTTCATTTCCGTGGGGCGCATTCCTGTGCCGGCAGCAATTTCGATATAGGCGTGGAGCTTTATCCTGTCTGAAAGAACATGCTGGTTCTGCTTAGGCGGACGCTGGACGCGGCCGTCCCGAGAAAGAGCTTTTCGTCCACCTGGTGCAGGATGAATTCGCTCAAGGCTCGTGGCGATGAGCAGTGCAAATTCTTCCGGCGTAAAGCTTGGGCGTCGATTGTCGACCCTCTTCCGGACCTTGATGTCGGGGATTTCGATCTTGCCGGTGTATCCCCACTTCAGGGCCTGCTGGAAAAGGGCTCGAACGATCACAAGCTCGCCGCGCTGACGACTTATAGAAGGCACCTCGTGCTTGGCAGAGCGCCGCAGGATTTTGCCACCGCGTTCATAGCGGATGTATTCGATGTCTTTGCCCGGCCCGGTCGTCCAATAGGTTCGCCGCCATTCGATATAGCGTTCGATATCCGGTTCGCGGATTGTATCGATGGACTTGTCGCCAAAAAAGCCGACGAGATACCGGCGAATGACTGGAGGCCAATCCCTCGGTTGGTACTCGCTGCGATCACCACGCTCGCTCTCGCTTTCAACGAGCTTGATGAACTCCTCTGCCACTTCATGAAAAGGATGGATAGTCGCTGTCAGTCCGTTCTTTACGCGATAGTTCGCCTCACTCCACATCTGATACGCCCGATGATGGGCCTCGTCATAGTCATCGGTGTCGAGGCTTTTCCTGATCTGCTTGCCACCGGATGAGAAGCGCACGGACCAGATACTGCCTCCGGGTCGCTGAAAAAGGCTAAAAGGTTGTTTGTTCTGCTTCGTGCGCTGCAACATGACACTCTCCAAGTTGTTACGTTGCTAGCCAACATGCGCTAAAATTGTGCTAACGCGTGACCGTGGCAGGCACGCCAAGCCTTGAAGGAAAAGAGCAATTTTGCGGGTGTGCTAGACGTGTGCTAGCGTATTTCCAGCGCAAGCAGTCTCAAAGAGCTTTTCGAAAATTCAACGATTTCAAGAACTTAGTGGTGCCCGGAGGCGGATTTGAACCACCGACACGCGGATTTTCAATCCTCATGTCTGGAAATCAAAGTAGGTTGACAAGCCCCCGTATGTCAACGACCCTAGTTGATGAAACCCTTGGTAAACAAGGACATTGTCAACACTTAGAGGTCATAATTCAGGCTTCTCTAAAATGAAAACCCCCGCAGCTGAAGCTCTTGTCAACCAATTTTAAAACGGTAGAGAGACGGTAGAGAGCGGTAGGGGTTTAGGAGCGAGTAAAGGGCATGGGCACCACGAAACTGATGATTGAGGATAGCGACGTTCGTAAGATGGCCTCCAAGGCCGAGACCGAAGGCTTCGGGAAGAGCATCTCGATCTACGCCGATCAGAAAGAGACAGGGCTTCGGCTCCAGATGCAGGGGAAGACCGCCGCTTGGGTCGTCCGTTTCCGCGATGCCTCTGTGAACATCGGTTACGTCTATCCGGAGAACGACCGACGGCTTACGGCGCTCTCCAAAGTGAGAGAACTGGCAAGGGCCGTCAGGTCGATGCTCGGCGACGGAAAGACCGTCGACCAGGTGAAGGCGTTCCTCGCAGTCTATTACGGTAACAGCAAAGGCAAGGGCGACGTCCGCAAGGCGGCCGCCGAACTTGTAGAGCGCGAGGAGACTGCACGTAAGGCTGCCGCGGACGAGGCCTCGCGTCCGACCACCTGGACGCTGCGCGAATGCGTCGAGCAGACGATCCACGACAAGACAAAACCCGAATGCCGAGAGAAGGATCGGATCACGGCAAACACGGTTAAAGATTACCGCCTGACTTTTAACCGCCCAGCATACGCTCATCTAATGGACAAGCCCGCAGCGCTTGTCACCCGTGGCGACATCGAAGACGTCCGCGATGAAATCTTGGCCACCGTCGGTAAGTCGCCAGCGGGTGCAATGAAGGCTGTAACCTATTTCCGGGCGGTCATGACGTGGTGCGGCCGAAACCACTACAAGAACAGCGGTATCGCCGGCGATCGGTGGTGGGACCTAATCAACGCTTCTTACGAGATCAATCCAAGAGACCGACAGCCGGAAATCGTTGCTGTCGTGAAAACCCTACTGCTGGCCGAGGAATACCTCGACAAGCCGCTTCCGGGACGCGCTCAGGTGACGCCTAGCGTCGGATATGCAGCCCTAGCTGGTCTGTGGTGGATCGTCCTGACATGCCAACGAGCCAACGCGGGATTGTCGCTGTTGGCGCACGACGTCGTCGACGACAAGGAAGAGGGTTGGAAGCTTGCGGCTTGGGCAAAGGACGTCATGAAAGCGGGCAAGTCGCATGCGCTCCCGATCCCGAGCGATGCCTGGGCTATCGTTGATCGGTTGCGAGCCAAGGCAAAGCATGCGGCGGCCGGCCATGAGTGGGCATTCCCGAGTGAAACGAAAGGCGGCGAGGTCCACGTTACGGCTTCGGGCGTCTATCGCATTCTGTACCGCCTAGCTGGTCGCGACGAGCCGACGCCGAACAAGAAGCATGTTCCCAAGGTCTACGCGGAGGGCGAGAAGGTAAGGAAGAAGAGGGAAGAGGCACCCCGTCCCATTCGCCTGCGCGGCGAGAGGCGGAACCTGCTGGAAGAGGCTGGAATTCCTTGGTGGAGCTTGCACGACTGCCGTCGTGCGTTGACGTCGCTCCTCAACGAGGCCGGACTGCCGGGGGGAGCGTCGGTGATCCTGGCGCACGAGATCGATGAAAAAGAAGCCCTTGCAGTCACAGCTACCGACAAGCAGCGTGCCGACTTCCTGAAGCATCGTCAGGCGAAGGTCACCGCGATGGCATACGGAGGAGCGCAGCACCTCGGACTCAAGAAAGAGGGCATGAAGCTCTGGTGCGATACGATCCTCAACGAATATGCCCGCCAGAAAGGCATCGAGGTCAAAGAAGCAGAGGCGGCCTAGTCGTACTGCGCCCGTGTCCCTGTGGCGTAAGAACCGCAGGGAGCGCACAGACGGTTTCCTTTCCACGCCGACTTGAACGGGGTCTTGCAGCACATGCAGTTGCGTGTTTTCGCGGCGTCGCTGACCGTGACGCGCGGCGACCGCGCCTGTGACATCCGTTTCCACCGGGTATGGACTGATGACACAGTCCGCCCGAGCCGACGAGCGATGTCCACGACCTCAACACCCGATGTCATCAGCGCCGGGAGCTGATCGTCGTCGCTCGTCGTCCAATAGACCTTACCGTCTGCGATAACCGGTGCGAACCAGGACCTGTCTCCTGGCTGCCTACGAAGCCGAAGCTTGCTCGCCCGGCTCTGCACGGCCGACGGCGTCCGATCGATCTTCTCGGAGATGCCGTCAATAGACAATCCCCGCTCCCACAGCTCGATCAGCCTTGCGTTCGTTTCGCGATCCCATCTTGCACTCATTGATGTCTCTCCCCTCAGAGTAGGTTCCTGACATCGATGTTGTGTTCTGGATTCCGCCGGCGGAAGCTAATTGCCGGCAGAGTTGGCCTTTTCGGCTTCCAGAAACGAATGCACGTTGGCGACGAACTGGTCCTTGTCCTCCACCACCCGATAGCCATCGGTCACGACCAAGATGTTACGTAACGGAAACTCACGGTCATGCTCCCGGCAGACCTGGACGTAGTATGCAGCCGCCTCGGCGATATCATCGGACATCGAGCAGCTCCATCGTGGCCGTCAGCTCAGCGAAGGTCCTCGGCGTGAAATCAACGTCGGGGACATCGACGCCGACGTCGCGGGACAGCCCTTGCGATGGCAGGCGGCCGTGGGAGTGTCCGTAGAAGTGGATCGCTCCGTGATGCTGGCTCGGCCACGTTCTGGCAGCGTAGTGCGATAGGTAGACGTCGCGCCCGCCGTCCTTCGTGCGCAGCGCGTGTTCGGGTCTTGCCGCCCAGTCGAGACCGGCCAGCGTCGGATGCAGGTTGCCCCGCTTATCGACGTCGTGATTGCCGATGACCAGGTGCTTACGCCCGTTCAGCCTGCCGAAAATCTCACGGACCTTTTCAGCGTTGCGGCTCAACGAAAAGAAGACGTCGCCGAGGTGGTAGACGATATCCAACTCACCGACGACCGAATTCCAGGATTCGATGAGGTACTCGTCGTGCTCGTCGATCGACGAGAACGGCCGCGGCTGCATCGCGAGCAAACGCTCGTGGCAGAAGTGGGTGTCAGAGACGTAGAACTTCTTCACGAACATCTGACCCTCCTCAAATCGCCAACGAAAGCTGTGGTTGAGCGAAGCCGTCGACCACAGCATGCACTTCCTCTCCGTCCAGACGGCAGCGCGCGGCCAACCGCTCGGCCAGCTCGTGGAAGGCCGACCGATTGCGTTCGAGGATGTCGCGCGCACGGACTGCCTGCTCCTGAAGGATATCTTCGACGCGCTGCCGTAGGCGCGGATCGAACTGTCGAGCGTTGACGAGAGCCGCGGGATCGCGGTGTCCGTCCGAACCAAGGCTCTCTCCCATTCCTACGGTCGAGAGCACATAGGTCAGCATATTCGTGGCTTCGGACAGATCGACGATCACGCCGTCGGTATGAGCGCCGTAAACCATCTGCTCGGCCGCCATACCGCCAAGGATATGGGCCACGCGATCCAGATGCCATTGATAGTCCCGGCGCGTCTCTCGCGTTTGCACGACGGCGGCACCCGCGACCTGAGCGGAGACCGCGGGGTCGTATTCCCGCTGCACGAAGACCTCGTGGACCCGCGCACCGAGAACGGCCGCTACGACGGCGTGACCGATCTCGTGAGCGGCAATGTGCCGGATGTCATCGTCGCTCCGTCGCGTACGCCGGGGGAATGCGCGGGCGACGTGCTGGTGCTTGAGTTTGCACCGGTCCCGCCGAGCATTCCGACGGGCATCGCGGGCGAGGCGCTCGAGGTCTGCGCCAGACATGCCCTCGGTGTGCCGGCCGAACAGGTCGAGCGCGAAGTCCTCGCCGACATCGAGGTGCTGCGCCAGGATTGCCAGACGCGCCTCGCGGTCGGGGAGCTTGATTCCGATATGCCGGTCAAGGCGACCAGCACGACGGAGCGCCGTGTCGATACCCGACGCATCGTTCGTCGCGCCGACGACAACGACGCCTTCACGCTCCAGAGCGCCGTCCATGCACTCGAGCAAGGCATTAACGACGCCCCGCGTCCACTCGTCAGCGCGGCCGTCTCCGATGCTGCCGCGCTGCACAAAGTTATCGATCTCGTCGATCAGGATCACCGACGGCGCATGCAGTCGTGCCTCATCGAAGGCCGCTCGCATCGCGATGATCAGGTTTCCTTGATGACCGTCACCGGTTCCCAGCCACGCGGAATAGCTACCTGACACGAAATGGGCGTCGAGGGTTTTCGCGAGGGCCGCGGCATAGGTAGTCTTACCGCACCCCGGGGGTCCAGAAAGCAGGACTCCGTTGTCGACGTCGGACCAAGCGATGTCACCGCGACGCCAGTCGTCGATATCCCGGGCCAATTCGAGACCCCAGTTCTTCGCCTCACCGTAGCCATGCAGTTCGTCGAGCGGGCGGACGTCGGGGACGATCCGCTTCGGCGTCTTGTTTTTCTTCTCGTCCTTCTCCGCCTTCCTGAGGTCCTCGACGACCTTTGCGGCCGCCTCGGCTTCGAGCGCTAGCAGGTGCAGGTCATGGCTCTCGGGAACTGGGCGCGGCGACAACAGCGCGAGGCGGCGGTGACGCCATGGCATCGAGATCAGGAGCTTGGCCTCGTCGGCCGTGATATCGCGCCCCATCTCCGCAGCTGCCTGGACGACGAGTTCGGGGTCGAGTCCGACGTCGATGATACCGTCGGCGAGTCGGACGGACGGGTGACGCAGATCGTCGTGTCCGGCCTCGGTCAGATACAGCGCGCAGCGCGCACCGGTATGACCGCTGTAAATGCCGTCGGCCGTCAGCAGGGCGGCGTCGTAAGCAGCCTGCGGCTTCACTCCGTCAACAGCTTCTTCGATGTCGCTGACGTGTTGGATTGCCTGAATGTAAGCCAGTGCCGGCCGAAGCCATTTCTCGGCTTCCGTCTCTTCGGGAACGGTGACAATGTACGTTCCCGACGCTTCTTGGCCGAGGGTGGTGATGACGTCGATGAAATGGAGGCGGGCGATGGCGGCCTCGAAAGAGGGCCGCGGGTCGAAGCGCGACATGGGTAGGCTCCTGCAAATAGAGATAGCTTCGCCGGCGCGGATGCGGCGGCGTGGGGGCTATCGGGCTATTCGGAGGGCAGACGTCATTGCTTGAATTCCTTATTCGTCCGCAACCATGCCGCGTACAATTCCCGTTGTCAACGCGGGCTTTCTCCGGGCCGGGACGAAGCGTCGACGCTTGGTTACCGAAGTACGATCGTCGGAATAGATATACGACGACGCGAGCGTGTCCGCCGTCGGCTCCTCGAAATGCTTGAACTCGTCGCCAACACTCTTCGCGATCATGGCCAGAAGGTCGTCAGCGAGAGAAGTCCAGGAGTTGACCCCGCCAGCTTTCACGGAAAGCCAGAATCGTTTCCGCTCGAAGGCAGGCGGATATGGGTGCTTGCCAAGCTCCGTGATGACCGTAGTGATCTTTCCTTCCAACGCCGCGTCGGCTTCGGCAAGATAGGGATAGCGGTCGCCGAATTCGGCGACGAGCTTGTCAGAACAAACACGAAGATCGTCACGGCCGAAACCGAAGAACGGCCACCGGTCGTACATGTCACCGAGTTTGTAGGCCTCCCGCATCGCCTCTTCGCAGGCCATGAAGCGAAGTTTCATCGGCAAGGCGGCAGGGGTCGGAGGCGTATTGAAGTCGAGCTTTCTCGTGATCGCCGGGTTCGATGGGTCGTTTCCATTTGTCCGCGGCGGTGTCGTCAGCTTGGTCTTCTTCGCGGACTTCTTCGGCCATTGACGGCTTCTGAAGTCGAAGGAGGACACCAGCACGTACTTGTCGATACCGTCCACCGCGAGGAGGAGGTCGTTCAAAATCGACCGATCAGACGGTGCCATGTAGCACTGGAGATGATGGATATCGCAACGGCTCACAGCCGTGAACCGAGCCCATACCGGTCTCATGTCCTCTGCCTCGTCGAGGCGAGCAAGATGATCGCCGACGGCCTTGTTGATAGCCGAGGCCTCTTCCGTGCTGACTTCTTTTTCGACGGTCAGCAGGATTGCCGGATGTGCGACGGAGAAGAGTTCGTCGTAGCGTTCTTGGGAAATCTCTGTCGTCATGTCAGGCAGCCTTCTTCACGTCTTCGATTACATATGTCGGATGGCCATCGATCCATTTCTCGACCCGGCGATGAGCGAGGGATCGGAGCAGCTCTTCCTCGTCGTTCGGGGAGATGAGGAATCGGAAATGGTCACGGACGTCGCGTTGCCCCGGGACGTAGAAATGCGCCCTCAGTACGATCTTACGGCTACCGTCCCAGACGACGTTGCTGAAGTGGGCAAAGATGTAGTCGTCGAGTTCGGCGGCTGATGCCGCGGGGTCGATCTCGATGTCTACATGGGTGCAGGTGTCGAGCGTCAGCTGTGGTCGCGTGTCAACGGCGACTTCGGAAAATACGGGAGCCGGAGACGCCGCGGTATCCTTCAGACGCTGAACAGGCTCCATTCTCTTCTTGCGGGCTTTCTCGGCTGGCACGCGGTTCTTGATCACGTGCAGAGACCCGACAAGGTCGCGGCCTAGTTCGGCTTCCTCACCGAAGAAGCCCCAGGCAGCGGCTTCGACGCCGTCGGCATCGATCGAGGAAAGCAGGTTCGCGCCGCGATACATCCGGGTCGAGCCGCCAGGCGTCAGCGGAAAGCTGTCCAGAGCCTCCTTGAGAGCGACCAGCCACGTCGCATGCGCGAAGGAGTGGTCGATGCCGAGGGTTTTGAACTTCTTGGCGACCCTCAGCCAGATTACGCTGTTGATCCTGTATCGCGGCTCGTCCGGCGCTCCTATGCGGTAACCGGCCTTCTGAAGCGGGACAGTGTTGGCGCGCACGGTGTGATGCGGATCAGCATTGACCCTGACACCGAACTCGATCTGTCGGACGGGAGTACCCTTCTTCGGGGCAGGCAAGCCGTCGTATGAAATCCGGACGTCGAATTTTCGGACACCCGAGAAGTCGACGATGGCTTTTGACAAGACCCGTTCCTGCAGCTTGCCGAACGGAACAGTGCCCTTCACCGAGGGAAAGTCGACGACCTCGGCGAGTTGCTCCGGCGTGAACGCCAGATCGAACCTGTTGACTTCGCCAGCCCGCCAGGGGTTCCTGGCAACCTCAAGCGCGATCCTCTTGTAGAGCATGTGGCTGTACTTTGACCTCATGCTGCCTCGGCCGAGCGCGTTGAGCTCGATATACCCGTACGTTGGCATCGTTCTCATCAGCCAGCGGATCGGGTCGGGGAACTGGTAGCCGAGCGATGTCTCGCTATTCAGCGTGACTTGCCACGTCGTCAGCATTTGGACACCGCGGAAGCTTCGGCCGTCCTCGCCCGTGAACGAGAGCTTGATCTGTTCCATCTTCGCCATAGAACGTTCGACCGCGTCCCGGCGGGCGTCAGGGCCAAGGAAGCGCAGACATTCGGCAAGCGGAATTTTGTACGAAGTCTTGGACATCGTGCGGTCGTTCTCATACGCCCGGGATATCAGCAGTTCGTGAAGGGCGAGATCGAAGCCCGTCAGGTCGACGTCTCCGTTGTCGATGACGACGCCCGCCAGCATTTCCGCCGGACGCGGCGACTGGGGCGCGATGACAGCAAGTGACGCTCCCTTGGCGAGGGCCTCGGATGTGCTGCCTCTCGGAGACGGCTGAAATGGCTGGCGCTTTATAAAGGGTGGTATCGTCATGGTTCCCTCAGAAGTATTTCTACCTCAATCGTGGCCGTCGGCACTGCTGCAGTCAACAGTAAATCCCATTTAATACTTGTGATGGGATTCCCAATCGGAGTGTTAATAGGATTTACTACTTAATTATTTCATTCAAATGACAATTTCCCGCGAAGAGTAGAGTGATTGTTGAAAGTAAATCCCGCGCATCCCTGTTCGCGGGATTATGTGCCTCAAAACCGGGATATATGGGATTTGAGGTTTTCGGGGGCGGTCATAAAGCCGGGATATATGGGATTTGATGAAGCTGACAAAACCCCGTGCCACAAGGGTTTTCTCGTCAACTTTTTTTGACTTTTTGCACGATTCTAAGTAGATACGCGCGGGGCGCGGAAGTTACATGGGACTTTTGATTTTTGGATTTAACGGGGCGCTACGCTTATTTTTGCTGTTCTTGACCGGAGATCGGAGCCGATGTCGAGAACACATTGAGCGGCAGTGTAATGCCAAGCATTGAGCGTTTACATGAAAAACACTTGCCCCGAGGAGCGCCGGCACAAAGGATAGTAGCATCAGAGCCGCAGGGATCAAATCATGGCCGACCTACCGCTACAGCTCCTCGCCGAACTTATCGACGAAGCCTACCGCCCAACGCCAATCCGTCAGCTGGCAACGGGCAAACGTAAAGCCTATCACGCTCAGGCGGTTGATAAGACCCGCGCCATGGTCGAGGCGGCTCTCGCTTCCGGGATCGTGCCGGTAAATCGGCAGCATATTCGTGACGCCCTGACGGATGCAGCTCTTCACCTCCTCGGTACGAACGGACCTGGTGCCGACGTGATCCGTAACGTCTTCAGTTCCGTGTTCGATGGTGATGCCGCCTTGGCGCTGTCGAAGGTCGAGGCGGGAAAGATCGAGCCGAGGTTTTTCAAGTCGCGTTGAATTGAGAACGGGACGTCGATGTCCCACTGGTTCCTTGCATCCGACGGTACCATTCTCGTCAGGTAGTGATGAGGTAGTGAGAGAATTAATCGAGATGCCGAGACCAAGAAACCCCGCGAACGAAGCCGGCCGGGCCGCTCAAGAGCGGTACACAGAGAAGCTTGCAAAGATCGGCGGAAAGCCGACGGACGCCGTAGATGCGGCAATCTCTGCTGCGGTCGCGATTTATCGGGCCGAGGCCGAGGAACGGCGACAAGCGAAGAACCTCGAGCGCCTTGAGGGCATCGAAAGGATGGCGGCGTCTATTCTAGTTTCACGCGGTGGGAAGCCCGCACCGGTTCTTCGCGCTGTCCGTCTTAGGACCCGACGCCCTGACGTCGATGAGCTTCGCGTTCTGGCTAGTCATCCACTCGACGACGGCCGCCCTGGTCCCGCTCAGGACCTCTATCACATGACCCGACCTTGATTGCCGGGCATTTCCCAATGTTTTCGAGATTCTGGATATTGCCCGTTTCCCCCATTACTTCCTTGAAATGAATCCTCTTTCCGTGAAATCAAGTACTGATCAGGTAGTGATGTAGTTCCTTGCATCGCCGGCGCACACGATCCCCTCAGCCAATAAAAATCTGAGGGGATCGACAAATGGCAAAAGTTTCCGGAATAGCTGAAAGCCTCGACGGACGTCTCAAAGCCGCCGTCCGAGCTCACGGCCTCGAAATCAACGCTCTTGCGGGCCGCACGCTCGCCGAAGGCATACTGCGCCACTGGCATCATGGCCTCGGCCCGTCGCCGATCGAGCTGAAGGGTGGCATGCTCTTCGACCAGCGCGCGCGTCCGACGTCGGATGCCGACATCACCGCCATTCGTCGTTATCTCCCGCACGAAACGCACCGGGGCCTGCTTATCATCCGCGCGTTGTTGCAAGCCGAAGGTATGGACATCGACTTCCTGTCTGACAATGCGCAGCCGATCGATGTCGGCCACGGTGACCCGGTCGAGAGATGGGTCGTCCGCGGCTCCGTCGGCGGCGTCAGGGCGCGTACACAGATCGACATCACCATCGGCCGTGGCTCGGACGCGTTTTCGTCCGCGACCGAGGTCACCGAAATCCCATCCTTCGTTCCGCGGGTGCCGGCGCTGACGATAGCGTGCCAGCCGATCGAGGCCGCGTACGCCGAAAAAATCCTCGCTGTCATCTGTCAGCCGACGACGGACATGCGCGTCAAGTATTTGGCCGACGTGAACGATGACCGCCTGTGGGAGGGCGTCGAGGTCGGCCAGGTCGTCGCCGAACTGGACCGCGTCTGCCGTCACCGCGGCATCGATCCGTCGGCGCTGCCGGAAACGCTGGATGTCACCGACTACGAGCGCTTGAGGTCGAACTGGTCGAAGCTCAGCCGTCCCGGTATGACGCCCATGTCCTTCGACGAGGCAATCGCCGCCGCCGACGACATCTGGCAGGACGTCCAGTACAGCATGTCCATGCGCCCGCTGCGGACGTATGCGCCCGCCAGACGGGTCGGGGGCATGCGATGAGCAAGCTGACGTCGCACCCTGAGTTCAATGCGGCGGCAGAGCACTTCATCCAGGCCTTGGACATGCCGGAATACGCCACCGGAGAAATGCGAGCATTGATCGAGTGCAGCCTCGTTCGAGTCTTCTTCCGGTTTTGGCTTCAGCAGACGGTCAAGGATGCGGTATGGATTGCCGTTGGTGAATTCATCGACGGTCGTCCCGCATTGCACCGCATCGACGGTTGGCCCGAGCAGGGAGACGGCGTTCTTGACCGGAAATGGATGCAGCGAGCGCGGCTATGGATCGACTGGGACAGCATAGACGTCTGGCACGTCATAGACTGGCTTGCGACCGCCGAGCGCGACAACCATCTCTGGCTCTACAGTCTCGACGACGAGGGGCACCCGAAGAAGCTGACGAAGTGCGGCACGCTCGAGCGTCTGGTTGTTGAAGCGACCAAGGGCCTCCGCTACCGAAGCGCTCAGCCCCAGCTCACCCTCGACCGAGATGAAGAGGTTCATGTCGCCGGCCTCGGCGACGGCCACAGCCTCGTCCAGATACTGACGCCGAACGCTCTCCGCCGCGAGGGCATCCGCATGCACAACTGCTTGCGCCACGGCGACCACGGAAACGTTCTCACCTCGACGCCTACACGCTATTTCAGCGTTCGCGATCCCGATGACAAGCCGATCGGCACGCTCGAGGTTCATCTCGGCCATGTCCGCCAGTTTGCGGGCCCATGCAATCTCGCCCCTACATCCGACGTCATAGACCGCGTTGCTGCCGTTGCTGACGCCTGGGGCTGGCATGACTTGCATGCGGCTACGTCCGAATTTCACGATCCGGATGACGATCCCCGCGTTGCCGCTGCCTTCGAAAACCGCCGGCGGATTTGATGCCGGTCTTTTTCGAGCAAACATAACCAGACCAGCTTTGAGGGGAGCGACATGAACAAAATTCACCTGACCATCCATTTTCCTGGCGGTGCTATCGATCCGATGGACCTGTTCTGGGTGCTATTCAATCACGACGTCCGTGCGATCGCGGAGACATACCAAGACTTCGAAACGATCACCGCCCGCGACGCCTGGCGCATCGCCGAGGCCTTCGGAAAGGCCGCCGAGAACTCGTTCGACGTCTGTCCGATCAAACGTCAGTACTACCTCGTCCTGTCCGTCAACGGCTGCTACTCCGGCGGCCACGAGGGCATGTGGGAAGAGCTGTTCGACGATGGCGACGTCCAGCTTTCCTACGACGTAAAGGCTATGCCTGGTGAGGTCGCCGATGCAGCCTGACATCCAGTCCCTCACCGCCCGCGGGCTCAAGCTACTCGGCAAACTCGGCATGCTCTCGCCCGCCGAGCGGTCGCTCGTTGATCCCTACGTAACATGCCTGGAACTCTACCTCGACGAGACCCGGCCCGCACCGGCACAGACCCCGATGTCGAACGTCGTATCTTTCGAGGACGCCACTATTGTGCGCCGCGTGCAGCGCGCCGAGGTCGAGCGCAGACGGGTTGCCGAGGTCCGGAAAGTCGGTCAGCATCGTAGAGTCGATGAATTCGGATGGGAGGTCTATGATGACGAGTGAATACGAAATCGGCGGCGATGAGTTGCTGACCTGGGCCGACCTGGAGCAGGACACCGACGCATCCGACGGCGACGACGCTCTGCATATCGACTGGGAAACCAAGTGCTATCTCCCCGCGCTAGACGGCAGCGGGCTGATCCGTGCGATCCCGGTCTACGGATCGATCGACGCCTGGATCAGGCGTCAGGAAGACCAGTGTCGCCTGGACACCGCCGACGCCATCTGCCAGCCGGCCGTTATCAGGTAGTCAAAACCAAGGCCGCTGCCTGTCCGGCTTTAGCGCAAATGAGCACCAAAAAAGTGCACGCGGACGCACGTTCGTTAAAATTCGAACGATTTCCGAAGGGGTTTCTTGAATTCTGACGCGTACATCGGCCGTCCACGAAAACGGAGGTGTGACACATGGCGTGCATGACTAAACCGGGACTTTTACGTTGCAAGACAGTTTGCAGCGTGGGTCCGGCACCCTATGCCGTTGGAGAGATCGCTCATGGCGAACACCAACACCTACGTCACTCGCCCTGCCAAGCCGCCGATCGCTGAGGCTCCCGAGCCGAAGCTTTTGCCCCAAGGGTACTGGCCTGGCTTGCACGAAGAGAAGTTCCACGTACTTCGCTTCGACAATATCATGCTGAATGACCGTGAACGTGGCGCTTACCGCGAGTACACGGTCCTTGGCTTGACGGGCTGGATCAGCGGCCCCCGCGCCGGGAAGCTCAACATTTCGCGCAAGTGGACCCTTCGTCTTCTTCGCGTCAATGACAAGCTGCTCGTCGAGGGGCAAGTGCTTCTCTACCCGACAAACTCTCGTATCGTCGGAGCAGAGGACCCCCGTCGCGGCGTCGTGGTAACGATCCCGCTCTCGGGACCGGAGGAAGACCTTGAGGTTCGCCGCCTCAAGCGCTCTGTCTTCCGCCTCGCTGCTTGGGCGGGTGAACGCCTGGCAGTGGGCTTCGAGAAATACCTCGAAGATCAGGGCGTGTAAGATCGAACCCCGGCGTCCTCACCGACGCCGGGGTTTTTCGTTGACACATTAACGATGTCGACGGATATTACGCTCATGAGTGCAGTCGAAACATACTGTATTCTTTCCGGGAAGGCGCAGGGGTTCCAAAAATGACCTGCGCCTTCTTCGTTTCTGCAATGCTAAAAAGTGTAATTTAAGTAGTTCATGGTTAATTTCGCCCCTAGAAGGCGATACATACTTGTCCTTCGCCGCCGATAGACCAACGCTATACTTAGCAGTTGGGGAACGACTACGTGGCAAGGAAGAAGAAATCCGTCAAGCCGGTTGAAAAGCGCGATCTCGGCACGCCCGAGACCCGCCGCCGTGTGACGTCTGATCCCTTGCTTTCATCTGACATCGAACCGCACCGGCTACAGGCAGCGCTCGCGATCCGCGCTGCGCCGATATCGTCGATCGCGGCCTAGACATTTACGCCGACCTCCGCGGCTTCCGCCGCCATCCCCGCCTCGGCGCTCAGATGGCCGCATGGGAAGCCCCTGTCGGCAACCAATTACAGTATACGCCGCCCCGGGACCCCAGCATCCTTGCTGTATAGAAGTGTTGACAATGACCACAATACTACCGGTAAAAATCGGCATGCTTTTCATGAAAAGCGCGACTGTCGGCGCGAGTTCTTGAATAAAAATTCGTTTACAATTCTCAATAATTCTAGACACCATAATTCAAGACGCGAACTGTGCTTCATTTTGATTGAAAAATTGGGTTGTCCCCGACACGGGGATAGGCAATCATACTTGCATGGGAGAGGGATTATCCACTCTCACCGCCCTCGGAACCGGGCGAACATGGAAGGAATGATCATGCACAACATCGCCACAGAGAACGACGTCCTGAACTTTCTCGAGGGTCGCCTTGCCCATCTCGAGGGGGTTCACCTTCTCGACAGGCTGCCGAAGGAACGCCGCGAAATGGAGAAGCTGGCGCTCCTCCTCGGCCCCGTCGAAGGCCGACGCAAGACCCCGAACCTCTGGAAATTCTACGACGAGAACTACGCCGGAAGGGACGTCTACGTCCCGTCGAACTATCTCCCACTGATCCCAGCCGCCTGACGATGGTCCCTCGGCCGGGACCGAAACCGGGGAAACCCGGTCGCGGTAGCCAAACCAACTACCCCGCCGACTGGAACTCGGCGCATCGATAAAAGGAAAGATCACATGTTCGTACTTACCGTTTCCACTGTTTCCCTGGCCAAGCCAGTCTCGCTCCGCAAGGCTGCACCCAAGGCCACTGTGTCTCTCGCAGAGCGTCAGACCTCGGCATACTCGCCAACCAATGCACTGATGGTCTATTTCGCCCGTCAGGACGATCTGCACGCAGCCCTCGGCCGCTCCGACAGCGATGCCGGTCGCGACGTAGCAATGGCGATGCTCAAGATGGAACTCGCCGCAGACGAATACCGCTACTTGTCTGGCCGCACGCTGAACGCACGCGCCGCCATCAGGGCAGCCTTTGGCACCCAGGACATCAACCGCGGGCACTGGAGGCTAGATGGCTCGAAGGTCCTGAGCCTGGTCGAGGCCCTCGAGCGGGTTCAGCGCCGCGCCGCTTGATGCACTTCTTCGACGGCACCTCACGTGGGTGCCGTCCGAGAGGGAGCATCTGGAACCTGCCCTTCACATCGATCAAGTCGCCCTACGGGGCAATAAGGGGAGAATACAATGGAATATGGACAACCACAGGAAGTGCCGCTGTTCGCAGTCGGACGAGGGCTTCTGCATGACCTGGCAATAGCAGGCGAAATCTCTGGCTACGATGGCGACCCTGTCTACGTTGAAAATGTCGAGGGTATCAAATCGTACCTCGTGCACACTTACGGCAAGGATGGCTATGTCAACGGAAACATCTTCGTTGTCGTCGTCGAGGATGCCGGGAGGGCAGGCGTAACAGGCAACGGCGAAAACGTTTGGCTCGATGCCAAGGATGTCGAAGAAGCCGTTCGGACATATAAAAGGGGAGCAGTGTGATCAGCACCCTCTACATAACCGACGACGGACGCACCATGACGTCGCAGGAGCAGCTCGCGCTGCTCCTAGACCTCGGTGGCCTAGACTCCGCGGCAGCGGCCGAGATCGCGGGCGTTGCGCCCTCGACGATAGCGACATACCGGAAGGCGTCTAAGGGCCGACAGGTGTCGCCCGCGATCCTGGGCCGTCTCGAAGCCCATGTCCTTGATCGCATCGGCCGCTTTGCCCAGGCGGCCGGCTACGAACTCAAAGTACTCAACTAGCCCCCCCTTGGGGGCTTTTTCGTGTCTCCTCGGAGTGGCTGCCGTGAGATGGTCAGCACCAGGGTTCGCGGCGACCGCTCCATGTCCGCGCAAGGCCTTCGGAAACTAGGATATCGCCGAGACTACGGCCGTCACGAACGAGAACCCTCAGCTTCCGCCCGTACTTGTCTTCGTCGCGGCCTTCCCAAGCCCGGAATTCGAACGGTCCCGCGTTGACGAGCTGGAGCATGCGCTTGGTGGCTCTGGCTCCGAGCGCGGCCTCGGACGAGCATTTCGGCTCCCCGACCTCTGGCGTATCGATATCCGCGATCCTGATTTTGGTGCCCTCATGCCAGAGCGTGTCACCGTCTACCACGCAATGGACACGCTTCGCGCCGCTGCACATCGTGTATGACCTGAACGACACAGGCTTCACCTCGGCCGCCACCGCCGACGATTGCGTCTGCTGCACGCTGCCTTCGGTAGATAGGTATGTCGCTCCGACGCCGCCGCCGAACGCGACAACCATAGACACCGCAACCAGCTGACCAAACGTCATTATCGACTCCCCATGAAACCCGCGACGACAGTAGCGCGGGCAAGTTGAGGTCTCGGAAACAGGTTGTAGAAAATTTTATTGATTTCGCGACTTTTCGCGGACGCTGATGGCCTCGGCCAGAAACTTCTGCCAATCCAGCGTTTCTCTGTAGATCATCTCGTAGACGTAGCTGTCAGGGTTGCTATGGGATTTGGCTTCGGCAAACACCTCGTCCCCGTACTTCAACAGCGAAGCGTTGAGAACGCTCCAATCAGCCTGCGAAGGCATCACTTTGGCAACGCAGTACTCGATGAAGGCTGGCCTCGCCTCGTCTGGATGTAGCGATTTAAACGGAACGGTTTCGAGATCGAGTCCACCGTAAAGTGATTGCGGAGGGTGCTGCTCTCCAGTCAGGATAGCGCACGCAACAGAGAACAGACCTAGCTGCGTCGCAAACTTCTGGTCTTTTCCGTCCGACGTAGCGGCATTGTAGGCATGCGACCAATATGTTTCGGCGTCCACTCGCAGAGCCTCGGCCAATTCTCTAGTTTCATCATCGGGCAAGGTCGCGGCACGGCGCTTGTTGTGATCGACCATGGCCGCCAGTTGCTGACGGCTAACTTCTACGGTTGGCGTGCCGGAGTTGCTCGATATCGCGGGAGGCGTCGAGCTTTTGCTTTTCGACATCAGAAAAATCAGGCCGACAACGACGACCCCGACCACTACAATCCAAACCATGCTTTCCCCCCTGATCATGCATTCAGCATCACTGGCATATCGGTGCGTGCGTGGTGACACAACTCTGGATCGCTTAGAATTCGTGCCGGCGAAAATGATGCCTGCCGTCGGCGAGCACACAATCATCTCAGACACCAAAACAAGGGAGATGATTGATCTCGGAAAAGAAGCCTGAAAACCTGTTGGCCGAAATTGCGTATTCGAAGAAGCGCGTGCATGCCTCGTATTACAAGGAAGGCAAGTTCACCCATGCTGACGAAAATGCCTCGATTGTCGGCGACCTTGCTCCCGACGATGTTCAGAACATCGTTCTGGATGTAGTCCAGAATCTCCTGAGCGGACGTAAGTGCGGCGTCATCGTCCAACCCCGACGGCGATCCCGTCCACGAGCGCCTGTCCGGATTCTTGTTTTCGACGCTCGTGGCTCTTGACGGCAGCGCGGCGCTACCGGGTTTCGACCTCGTCCCTCGCGACGACGGTGAAGGAGAATGGCCGACGACGTCGATAAACGCCGACGTCGAACTGCATGCCCTGTTTCCGGAGGGGATCATACCCCCGGGGATCAAGCCATGATCTCATGTCAAGAGATCAGAAGCCTACGTATTTGCCACCGGTCTTTTCGACGATCTCCGCAGCCGCGACTTCCGCCTTTTTCCGCGTCTTGTTGACCCGCCGCGGCACGGCTTCGCGCAGCTGCATCATTGTCACGGCGTCATGGATCGGGTCGGCGATATCGATCAAGGCGTCCAGACGGCCAAGCGCATGGAGCGCCATAGCCAAGCTATTGATGCCAATGCCCGGGTCGCCGCTCTCAAGACGATGGAGCGTTGCCCTCGAGAAGCCGCATCGATCGGAGAAGTCCTGGGCTGACATGCGGCGCGCACGGCGAGCCAGGGAGATGTCTTCTCCCAACTTTCGCAGGCCACGTTCGACGCGCGGGTGGACGACCGTGCCTTTCGTCGTCGTGATTTTGGGATTGTCGACCATGTCTCATACTCGATACGTTAACTGCGATAACGTCTCATATATGCGACATAAGACAACGGATTGCAATGTAATCGCTTAGCCGCCAGGTGCGTGGACGAGCGTCAGGGCAAATCAAATCTCATCAGATTGATTAAAACACTTGTTAACGCGTCACATTTCCAATATGAAATCTTAGTCGCCAATTTAAGCGATTTGACCCGGCAGCCTCCCTCTAAGAACGCTGCCGGGAACAACCAACATCAAAGGAGCACTTCAATGGAAGTTGAACTTAAACTAGACGGTAAAACGGTCGTAAAAGCAAGGATTCGTGTCACAACACTGCTTGAGGCGATCACCGCTGCATTGCAGGCAGAGAGTACGGACGACGCGATCAGCACGCCCATCACACCTGCTCAGGCGACTGAACTCTTTGCTCGTGTGGATGCAAAGTCTGTGCGCTTCCTCAAGCGCATCGCCGAGAACAACGGTTCGCTTGGCTGGGAGGAGATGCAGGACATCTTCGATATCGACGACGACTGGAACGAGTACAGCACGCGCTTCGGCAAGGGTATCACCCGCGCCTTGCGCAACATCACTGGCGGTGGTCGCGACAAGCTCGTCTACTGGGATGACGATACCTGGGAAGACGATCCGACCGTATACGTGGACGGAATGGCCTTGCATTCCCTGCGCGAGGCGGCTGGATACCTCTAGACTGAATCCCGACTTGGTCTCACGCAAATAGTGCCCGCCATGATCTCTCAAAAAGGAGACGATCATGGCGGGCATCACAATCGATATCGACACCGACCTCGGCACCCTCGACGCCGACCTTCGGCGCGCGGGAAGAATGGCGCTACGCGAGCTGTCCGACGGTCTCCGCGAAGGCCACCGTCAATATCTGCGCGAAAACCTCGACAACCCGACCCCGTATACGGAAGGCTCACTTTACGTGGTCGGTACGCCGTCGGCGACGCCCGAACTGCTTGTGGGCATCAAAGATCGTCAGGCCGAGTATCTATGCCTCCGCCAAGGCCGACGTCGAAGCCAAGCGGGTCGCCGAAGACCTCAACGCACTCAAAGACAAGGAGACTCTGAATGGCAAGTTTCGCAAAATGGGCGACGCTGATCTTGATCGCGAGCTTGCTCGCTGGGTGCGCGACTAGCGGCGGCAGCCTATGTTCTGGATGGCAGCCGATCCGCCCGACGAGGACCGAGGTGTCAACGATGTCCACGGAAACAAAGCGTGAGGTCGTTACCCACAATTCGTGGGGCGAGAAGCGCGGTTGCTGGAAGCCATGATTTTCACCGGCGGCCTTGTTCATCGCTGCCGATAACCGCAATCTAATCATAGATCGCACGGCCCTCAGACGAGCGATCTAGATTTCTTTCCTCATCTGGCTAGACGGCGGTGCTTCGGCTCCGCCGTTTTTTGTGGGTTGCTTTGCCGAAGACCACGATCTCCTCACAACCAGGGAGAGACATCATGTTTTCACGAATAGCCGCCGCCATTGCCCGAGCGATCGCCGCCATGGGCAAGGATTTCTGGGCATCGCTGCCTGCTATCGGACGCACGATTGACGGCGTGATCGAGTGGCCATTCCGGATGTTGTTCGGTGGAGCAGCTCCAATGCC
Organism: Shinella sp. H4-D48; assembly: GCF_022637395.1. Lineage (GTDB taxonomy): Bacteria > Pseudomonadota > Alphaproteobacteria > Rhizobiales > Rhizobiaceae > Shinella > Shinella sedimenti. The sequence goes on from NZ_CP093337.1 coordinate 3,021,226, forward strand.
GCACTACGAGCCAACGGTCACGAAGCCTGGCATCATCGAGGAATTCAAGGAAGCGCGTCGCGCTGCGGCATCTCTGCACACAGTCGATCCCTCGGGCATCGATACCGTCAGAAAGTACTGCAATGCCAAAAGCCGGACTGTCCGAGATGGTATGGACCTGAGCGCCATCCGCGATGACGCCCGCGTATTGCTCCTGACCATGGGCGATGATGAACTCGCGGCGCTCGGACGTGCTGGTCCGGGACAGATCAAGAAATTTGTTGACGGTAGGCAGCACGGCGTCGACGGCGTCCCCGTTGTCGGCGTCCACGCGCCGATCCCCGCGAACGACAGGTCCCCAAGGTCGTCGCTGGATCATCGGAGATGGAAAACCGAAGCCCTTCTCAAACGCGACATCGAGAACCGCTTCAAACTTGGATAACAACAGAAAGCCCGCCATCTCGGCGGGCTTTCTCATTCGGGTTCTGGTTTCTGGTTACTGATCGAGGATGGCCTTGGCTTTCGTGACGACGTCGTCCAAGTCGACGCTCTCGCCGCGATCAAGCTCCGCCAGGCCGATAATCGCATCGACGTCTGCGATGACATCGTCGATACCCTCGACTTCCCCCGCTTGCACCTGCTGAAGACCTCGGATCGTCGCGAGGTAGCGCTCATGGTTATGCGGTTCCTCGTAAGCCAGATCGCCGAAATGCTCCTTGAGGAGATGCCATTCTTCGTCCGTGATATCGCTCATGCGCGGCCCCGTCCGGCAAGGACGTCGATGACTTGTTGCCGCTGACTGCACGCTGCACGAAGAGAAGCGACCTCAGCTTCGAGTTCGGCGACCATGCCGACGGCCGTGCGTGCGAGGTCTTCCATCTCGTCCGCATGCGCCGTAGCGGCCGACAGGGCGTTGCCATAGGCACGTCGGCGGCGGGCATCGGCCGCGGCGTCGAGGGCATCGCCGATGCCGTTGGCAAGTGCCATCGCACCGCCGGCGATGAGCATCATGCCGCCGAGATTGCCCATTGCCGCGGTATGAGCGGGAGAACCGAAATTTGCCATCTGCGACCTCCGTCGTTGTCGGCGTTCCTTGTGCCGGGCTCGATGGATTCCGGCAAGTCGACAGACGCGGAAATGGCGATCGATCCGTTAACGGGTCAGCAGGAACATGATGACGAGGATGACGAGGATGACGGGTGTGGCGCAGACGAGGCCGCATGCAAACCAGAAAGCTTGCGCTCTCGGTGTCGCGTGCAGCAGTGCCATATCTCTAGGACTCTTAACCTTGGCGATTTCATTCCGCATCCACCACATATACCAAGGGTACACCGTCCTCGCGAACGGACCGATCCTATCCGAACCATGTACCTTCCCGTATTCCTCCTGCGTGACCTTTCTCTGCTTTGTTTTCACCATGATTCTCTCTTTCGGCTGCGGGGGCCTTATATCGCGCTCCTCGTGGTCAATCGATAAACTTGGATAATCCGATCACTGGTAAAAGACGGAACGACGTTGTAGAGAGACCGGATTGTCCCTCGTCGAGATTATTCAAACGCGCCTTGCGGGCAGGGATCGAACCGAGAAGGATATTGAATATGGCTGTACCGAAGCGAAAGACGAGCCCCTCGAAGCGCGGCATGCGTCGTTCAGCGGACGCGTTAGCGGCTCCGACCTATGTCGAAGATAAGAACTCTGGCGAACTGCGCCGCCCGCATCACATCGACCTGAAGACCGGCATGTATCGCGGCCGTCAGGTACTCACGCCCAAGGAAACGGCGTAATCCTCAATCGATATGCCCTGCGTCTTTCAGCAGGGCTATATCGTCGGCACTGGTGGGCCTGAACGAAATAAATTCGTCGGCCGTGACGGGTCCGAGATTGAGCTGCTCAATAAGCGCTCGATCTCGCTGACCCCACAATAGTGCTATGCCCTTCGGCGCGAGGATGTCGCGTGCGCCACCGTTCCTACGAATACGTTTCATGTAATCCAATTGCTGGGCAAGCGCGCTTACCTGCTGCCTTGATATCGGCTTGTCCTGGACCTTCTCGAACAGAGCCGCGATCCTGTGTGTTCCACCTCGCGCCGACACGATTTCATTTCGATCGGCGACGGACAGAATCTCCCAGAAGTTCGGTGGGTAGGGATGCTGGCGGAGTATCCACCAGATGTTCACGTGCTGCGCGGCAAGCAATTGCCCCTTGCCGTCCTGATTGGTGCTGATCCTTAGGTAGTCAGGTCGGCATACCACGACGCCGACGTCGCATAGTGCCGTTTTCTCAGATGATCGGACTAGGAACGCAGGTCTTCCGACCACTTCCCGCGGAAGCATCCAGTCCCTTCCGGTGGTGTTCTTGATATCAATCTCTTCGCCGGCGACGAGCATGTCGAGGATCGTCCCCTTGGGAACGTCCAGGTGATTGCGTACCAGGATTTCAACCTTGGTGCCGACATACGTCTTCTCGGTCTTTTCGGTCTCGGCGAGCGTGAAGCGGCCCGTCCGCGGCGCGTCGATGACTTCGTCGAACGCCTGACGCAGGAGCGCGGGGACTTCGACCGCGAACTTGTCGTATCCGCCGCCATGCCGCAGAAGCGCCGTCACCAGTTTGGAGACGAGCGGGTAGTCCTGATGTGACGAATCGAGAGGGACCTGCGACATGCCGGCGATGATCGCCGGACATGGTTAGCGGAAGGTTAAGACTTCAACCTGCGAGTGCCGAAACGGGATGACTTGCTCTCGTCTCCATCGCTTCGCGGAGCTTGGTCGCTACGGCCTTTGCCACTGGCGGCGGGAAGGCGTTGCCGATCTGGCGATAGGCAGCGGTCTTCCGACCGTGGAATTGCCACTCGTCGTCGAACCCCTGGATACGGGCGGCCATGCGGACAGTCAGCCGTGGCATACCGACGAAATCCCGCTCTGGTGCTTCCTCGGCGATCGACTTGCCATTCACGCCGAGTGTCGCCCACGCCATGCGAGCGCGTGTCGGACCAAGATCGGGGCCACCGTGCTTCTTCGAGCCGCCAACCAGAGTCGGAGCAACGTCGTTGGCGCGTTTGGCCCAAGTCTTAGCACCCTTCCAGCCGTTCGCCGACATGAGGTCGATAAGTGTTTCGCCAACCGTGGGCGCGTCGAACGGCGACGGTGACGGCCACTCGAAATGATCTTTTATATCGTCCCTGAGCGCAACGATGATAACGCGTGGGCGCAACTGCGGGACGCCATAGTCGCTTGCATTGAATAGACGCCAATGCGCATCGTAGCCAAGCTTCTTGAGTTCACCTTTGATGAAACCCCTGTAGTCCTCGAACACCGCGCTCAAAAAGCCGCGGACGTTTTCGATCATAATGGCCTTTGGACGGGTCTCGTCGACGAGGCGGATGGCAGCGGGAAAAAGATTGCGCTCGTCTTTGTCGCCAAGCTGTTTTCCGGCGACGGAAAACGGCGGGCACGGCAAGCCGCCGGCCAAAAGGTCGATACCCCGGTAACCCGTTCCGTCGAAAAGCGTGAGGTCTTCCTCGTGGACAGTCCACTGTTTGCGATTAAGGCGCAGCGTTTCGCAGCAGTCCTTGTCTATCTCCACGACGCCGGAGTGATCAAATCCCGCAAGTTCGAGACCGCGAGCCTGACCGCCAGCCCCAGCGCACATCTCAAGGGAAGTAAGGTTCATCGGGAGGCCTCCAGTACAGGAACAAAACAAGAACATTGCCGCCATAGCACGCTGACACGTTCAGCGCAACGGTTCATCCGCTGGTCTAGTCGTACAAGATTTCGCGAGGCTTATCCGGGTGAACGGACCAAGAATCCACATGTTTACTTTTCGCCGAGGAAGTCCGATACGCGCGTGCGAACGGCCTCCAGGTCCCTAAGCTCGCATTCCCAAATGACCAGCACCTTCCAACCTGCTGCCTCGAGAGCGGCTAGATTTTTTCGGTCTCGCTCGACGTTGCGATCCATCTTTGGACCCCAATATGCTTGGTTCGATTTGGCTTCTGATCGAGCTTCCCAGCACTTCGGGTCGTAACGGACATGAGCGTGCCAGTAGCATCCCCGAACTTCGATGATCTTCCGACGTGGCCCGAAAGTCAGGTCGGGTTTACCCGGGAGGTCTTTTCGGTGAAGCCGATATCGATATCCCATTGAATGGGCCAGACGCCTGACAACCATTTCGGGCCTGGTGTCTTTGGCGCGGATGCGCGACATGTTCCTGCTGCGCGCTTCCGAGGTGCAGGTTTTCAAAATGGGCTTTGTCTCATCCATCCTGCAAACTTCTTTGTGGTTGTAAACATTTTGCGCTATCCAGTTCCCTTAATTCTCTAATTAGACTTGGGGCGAACCTGAATGGGCAATGACACAGATAGCGTGATTTTTTCTGGGTTCGAGGAAACGGTCGACACTGCCGAGCTAGAGGAAGCTGCGAAAACATTCTGCGAAGAATTCGATCCACTCGAACGCAGCGCAATGATCATCTTGAGGGACGATTTGACTGGCGCGGCGTTCACTGAATGCCACGTACAAGCGGATCGAATCATTGCCAAGGGGACCACTGACGTTCCTTTGGACCCGGACGAGGCACCCGAATACCGAGCCAATCGTGATGTGGTCTACAGCCATGCGGCGTTCGAGCGGATGCAACAGGATGCTCTACAAGGGCGAAAATTCAGCAATATCGTCTGCGAATATTCTCCCACAAAGAAGCTGTCTCTTGAGATCATCGGCGGTCAGCACAGATTTGAGGCGATCGCTGGATGCGCTTCGTCAGGCATAAACGTTCATCACGGACTGAAGGTCTACTTCAATCTCAACAAGGAACAGCGGCTCGACGTCCAGGTCATCTCAAATACAAACATCTCTGTGCCCACCGATCTGCTCGACCGCATGTTCGCTACCATAGAAGGGACTGACTTACGGGAATGGTGCCAGAAGTGTGGTTTGCTTGAGAAGGGGCGCGACTTCGCAGACATGAACAAGAAAGGTAACCCGATCACCGTTAAAGAGGCTCGGACTTTCATCGTGAACTATTTTCTCGGTCGCGCCATCGCTCCGGACAAGTTCGAATCGGTGGAGACGACTCCGGTCGTCGTAGAATCTGGAACACGAAATCCAAAGCTTTGGACAGACGTGAAAGACAAGCATCCTGAGCTGTGGTCGGACGCTGGGCTGTTGAAGGCAGGCAAAGAGTTTGCATCCCTGATCAATGCGCAGGTCGAATTCTATCGAGACCCTAAATCGAAAAAGCTAAAGGGCAAGGCTGATCAAATCTACAAGACCAAAAACGTCGCGCTCCTAGCTGCCTGGGCGTTCGTTGCCGGATCGCTTCAAGCCAACCCCACGAGGCTCGAGCGGCACTACGGCCTACGCACTCCTAAGGCGAAAGACCCATTGAAAGCGGAGCTCCTGGTCAAAGGTAAACATCATACCGATTCCGAGAGCTATCGCGGATTGGGCTTCCGCTCTGATGCAAAGGAGCGAGGCCGGTTCACCCAACTCTTTTGGCTGCAGGCCGAAAAAGGCGGTGGATTCACTGCGGCGATGATCGACTCTTCGATCAAAGGCTATGAAGCGAAGCGGGCGAACCTCGCCTACGAAGAAAGCAAGTCAAAAATCTGATGAGCGACTTCATCGAATATTCCAGGGACCTCATGGAAGCCGCAAAAGGCTTCCGTGAGAAAGCCATAGCAGCGGATGGTGTTGACCTAAAGCAGGCGTATCTCCGCGCAGCCCTCCTTCATGCTTTCTCCTTTTTAGAGGCGCATCTCAACTACATGGCGGAACATTTTGAAAACAGCCAGATGTTCACCTTGCATGAGCGCGGCATTCTGCTTGAGAAAGACATGTCTTTCGACAATGGAGGATTTTCGATATCGACGAAATCGAAATTTTCTCGGTTGACCGATCGAATCGAACTCTTGTTGTTCAAGTGCTCTGCGGACATGGTGCAGGCGAAGGGCAACTGGTTCTCGAAGCTTAAAGACGCTTTGAAGGTGCGAAACGCTTTAGTGCATCCACGGGAAGCGCACACATTATCAGAAGCACAGGTGACCGAGGCTATGACCGCAATTCTTGATGGGGTCGACACCTTGTATCGTGCTGTCTTCAAGAAGGCGCTGCCATACTCCAAAAAGGGAATCGAAGGCGGCCTGCTGATTAAGTAATGATGGTCGGCGGTCCTACGGGGACGGGATGACGAGGGCATTATGGTCAGCATGGGAACAACGTACCGGAGATATACGAACCTTGCCGCGGCGATCCATATGCTCAGGAGCAACGAGATCACGCTTCTGACGCCTGAGAAATGGGATGACGGAAATGACCGACATTTCATGCAGGTTTATCAGGACAATCTGAAACTGAAGACGCTACTGGCTGTGTGCCTGGCCGCTGACTCTGACACCTACGGTCACTGGCGCGTGTTCTCGCCCAACGTCGATGGGGTGTGTATCGTTCTTCAGAAGGACCTGCTTCTCAAAGCCTTCCGCGACGTGCTAGGCATCCGGCATCAGAAGGTCGAATATCTTGAGATAGCGAGATTGAAAAATCCGCCCAAGACGATGAGCCTCCCGTTTCTCAAGCGGTATCCCTACAAGCCTGAGGGCGAGTACAGGGTCATCTACGAGAGCAAAACGGAGGAGGTCAAAGCTAAGAGCTTCGCGCTTCCGGCAGGCTGCATCAAGGACGTCATCCTCAGTCCATGGATGCCGGAGCCGTTGGTGAATTCGGTAATCGACACACTCAGATCGATTGAGGGATGCGCAGGCCTGTCAATGTACCAAAGCACCCTCATCAAGAACCGTAGGTGGACCGAGTACGCCGACAGCGCCATTACATGATGCTGCCGGCTCTTTTCCCTCGTAACGCTATTCGGCAAAACGGTAGGAGGATAGCTGAAACGGGTAGAGACGAAATTCGGGACTTCGACCTTGAAAGTTGACCAGCCCTTGTAGGCCACGGGTTTCCACAAATGGTAGGTAAACGGTAGAGAGTTCAGAGATGCTACATGGTAGACGCCAACTTATTGACGCCAAACTCGCAAGCTATTGTTTTTCTTGAAGCTTAATGGTGCCCGGAGGCGGATTTGAACCACCGACACGCGGATTTTCAATCCGCTGCTCTACCAACTGAGCTATCCGGGCATCCGGGTGGATTTCTCTTGGAAATCCTTGGGGCGTTTGGTTTCGCCCCGGGAGCGAGCGGGGTTATAGCATCTTGCAAAAATGTGTCCAGCCCCAAGGCGGGTTTTTTGCGGGAAATTTGAGAGGCATTTCAAGCCATGGAAAAGATTGTGCTTTTCCCGGGTGATGGCTGTCACATTTCCTCGTCGTCGGCCTTGGCTTCGTCATCCGCGACAGGGATGGCATAGGAGCCAGAAAGCCAGCGGTTGAGATCCACATCGCGGCAACGGTCGGAACAGAACGGATAATGTTCCCTGGCTGAGGGACGGCGGCAGATCGGGCACGGCACGGCCTTGCGCAGCGGCGCGACATTGGTCGCGGCTTTCTCGTTCTCATCGGCCATGTCAGGCATCCGCCCAGCCGGCATGCACGTCGAAGCCCTCGCCCGACAGCAGTGTCAGCGTCTCATAGAGCGGCAGCCCGACGACATTCGTATAGGAGCCGACGAGCTTGACGACGAAGCTGCCGGCGATGCCCTGGATGGCATAACCGCCCGCCTTGCCGCGCCACTGGCCCGAGGCGAGGTACTGCTCGATATCGGTTGTCGACAGGCGCTTGAAGCGCACCTTCGTGTCGATCACCTTCTGGCGCACGGTGCGATCGGGCGTGATGAGACACACGCCGGTGAAGACGCGGTGGCTGCGGCCGGAGAGAAGATGCAGCGCGCTTGACGCCTCGTCGACCATCTCCGTTTTCGGCAGGATGCGCCGGCCGACCGAAACGACCGTATCAGCCGCCAGGATGTAGCTGCCGGCGTGCGCGGGATCGCCCTTGATGGCGGCGAGCGCAGCCTGCGCCTTGCCCGTCGACAGGCGGCGGGCGAGCGAACGCGGGTGCTCGGAGCGTTTCGGCGTCTCGTCGATATCCATCGGCATAAGGCGCGCGACTTCTATACCCGCCTGCGCGAGAAGTTCCACGCGGCGCGGCGAGCCGGAGGCGAGGATGAGCTTTTCGGTCTGCGCCATGGAGGCTCCGGGAGGCTCCGGGGTGCGCCGCTATTCGCGCGTCGGCCATCGGCCGGGCGGGGGCGCGGCCCCCTCGGCTTGCAAGAGGACTTACTTGAAACGGTAGGTGATGCGACCCTTGGTGAGGTCGTAAGGCGTCATCTCGACCAGCACCTTGTCGCCGGCCAGAACGCGGATGCGGTTCTTGCGCATGCGGCCCGCGGTGTGCGCGATGATCTCGTGCTCGTTTTCGAGCTTGACGCGGAAGGTCGCGTTCGGAAGCAGTTCCGTCACGACGCCGGGGAATTCGAGGACTTCTTCTTTTGCCATGTTTGAGCGATATTCCTTGAAGGTAGATTCGGGGCAGGCTTTATGTCCGCCTCGGAAAAGTTGCCGGAAACTACACAATCCCCGATGCTTTGTGAACACCGAAGCAGCGGCTTTCTGCATTTGGTCCTATCTGTACATCCGGCGGCTCAGCCGGGGCCCTTCAACCGCTTCGCAATCAGCGTCTTCAGGAACTCGCGAACCTCGCGATAGGAGGCGAGAATCTGGTCGCGCGTGCCGGTTGCGACCGTCGGATCGGGGGTCGGCCAGTACATGACGTCCACGGCCATGGAACGCGTGAGTTCAAGCGCGGCGTGGTGGGCTTCCGGTGCCAGCGTGACGATGAGGTCGAAATAGTCGTCTTCCAGGTCCTCCAGCGACCGGGGCACATGACGGCCGAGCGACAGGTCGACCTCGCCCAGCACCGCATCGACGAAGGGGTCGCGCTCACCGGGGCGCACGCCCGCCGAGGCGACGTAGATGCCGGGCAGCATGTCACGCGCCAGCACTTCGGCCATGGGCGAGCGCACGGCATTCATGCGGCACATGAAGAGAATCGAACGGGGCGTTCGCGGCGCATCGATATCGGGTGCCGGGAAAACGCCCTCCATCCACTCACCCGCGCCAGTAGAGAACGCAGACAAGCGTGAACAGGCGGCGGGCCGTATCGAAGTCGAATTTGATCTTGCCCGACAGCCGGTCCATCAGTGTCTGGGAACCCTCGTTATGGATGCCGCGCCGCCCCATGTCGATCGCCTCGATCTGGCTGGGCGTGGCGGACCGGATCGCCTGATAGTAGCTCTCGCAGATCATGAAATAGTCCTTCACGATGCGGCGGAAGGGCGTGAGCGAGAGAATATGCGTGGCGACCGGCTCGCCGTCTTCCGTGCGTATGGCGAACACGAGCCTGGAATCGACCAGCGACAGATGGAGACGATAGGGCCCGCCGCCATGGCCGACGGGCTCGAAGGTATTTTCCTCGATGAGATCGAAGATGGCAACGGCACGCTCGTGCTCCACATCCGGCGTGGCGCGGCCGATCGTCTCGTCCAGCACCACATCGCAGAGGCGGAAGTTGCCCTTCGTGGCCATGGACTAGCCTTCCAGGTTGAGACGGATGGCAACGGAGCGGGCGTGGGCGCCGAGCCCTTCAGCTTCGGCGAGTGTAATGGCGGCAGGACCAAGCGCACGGAGCTGCTCGGCGCCAAGCCGCAGGATCGAGGTGCGCTTCATGTAATCGAGCACGGAAAGCCCCGAAGAGAAGCGGGCGGACCGGGCGGTGGGCAGGACGTGGTTGGAGCCGCCGACATAATCCCCTATCACCTCGGGCGTGTGGCGACCGACGAAGATGGCGCCGGCATTGCGGATTTCCGCCATCAGCGCATCAGGATCGGCCGTTGCGATCTCCAGATGCTCGGCGGCGATGCGGTTGGCCAGCGGAATGCTCTTCTTCAGGTTCGGAACGAGGATGATGGCGCCGAAATCGCGCCAGCTGGCGGCAGCGGTTTCAGCACGCTCCAGCGTCTTCAACTGCCTGTGGACCGCCGCCTCCACCGCATCCGCCAGCACAACGCTGTCCGTGACGAGGATGGACTGGGCGCCGGCATCGTGTTCGGCCTGGGCGAGCAGGTCGGCGGCCAGCCAATCGGGATCATTGTCGCTGTCGGCGATGACCAGCACTTCCGAGGGCCCCGCGATCATGTCGATGCCGACAGTGCCGAAGACCTGGCGCTTGGCGGCGGCGACGAAGGCATTGCCCGGGCCGGTGATCTTCGCGACGGGCGCGATGGTCTCTGTACCATAGGCAAGGGCAGCGACGGCCTGTGCGCCGCCGATGCGATAAATCTCGTCGACGCCCGCAATGCGGGCGGCGGCGAGGACGGCCGGGTTGATTGCGCCTTCCTTGGCGGGAACGACCATGACGACACGCGGCACGCCGGCCACCTTGGCCGGCATCGCATTCATCAGAACGGAGCTCGGATAGCTCGCCGTGCCGCCGGGAACGTAGAGGCCGACGGCGTCGATCGCCGTCCAGCGCGAGCCGAGACCCACGCCGATATCGTCCTCGTAGATGTCGTCCTTCGGCTTCTGGCGGGCGTGGTGCTTTTCGATGCGCTGCGCGGCAAGTTCCAGCGCGGCGATGATCTTCGGATCAACCGCGTCAAAGGCGGCGTCGATTTCCTCGAGCGAGACGCGCATGGAGGTGGTCGCGAAATCGAGGCCGTCAAATTTTTTGGAATAGTCGGCGAGCGCCTTGTCGCCGCGCGCGCGCACATCATCGATGATCGCGCGCACAATGGCGTTAACGTCCTCGGAGACCTCTCGCTTGGTGGTCAGGAACGCAGCGAACCGGCTTTCGAAATCGCTGCTCTGGTAGTCAAGTCTGATCGCCAAGTCGTCCGTCCCTGTCGTCTCCGGCTGAAAAGCCGGTTCATGCTCTCAAACCGCTGGATGGCGGGGTTTCAAGCTGGTTTCCCATGCTCCGCCCGTATCTGCAAGCTGAACTTCGACGCATTCCACATCGAGCGCGATGGAGGCATTGCCGGAGAGCACGAGTTCCAGCGTTCCCTCGGGGCCTTCGCCGTTCGGCGTGAAGTCGATGGCGAGCAGTGAGAGGACCGCATCCTTGTCCTTCCGGTCAATGCCGATCGAACGCACCGCATTGACGCGCTTGAAGGCGATGGCCGCCCGCCGGCGCTCGAAACTCTTGCCGCGCCCGCCCGCCTTTTCCCACACGAAGCGGTTGACGACCACGGAGAAGACGTGATGGCGGGCGTCATAGGCGAGGCCGTCGGTCTTGAAGACCGCATCCTGCAGGTGGGCCGATACGACGGAGAGATCTTCCGTGTCGAGGGCAAACAATTTCAGGCTGTCCATGGTCGGGTCCTTTGCGCAGGCTGTGCGGCATCTCGTATATTAGACCACGAGATAGGACGGCGTGCGGCCGACTGCAACTGCAAGGGGCGGAGCGTTTACAAAAACGCCCCGCCCCTTGTCTGCATGTTAACCCTGCCGCGGCCGACCGGTCAGTCGCTGACGCGTTCGACGATGGCGCCGCACCGTGTGAGCTTCTCTTCCAGGCGCTCGAATCCGCGGTCGAGATGGTAGACGCGCGAGACCATGGTTTCGCCTTCGGCGGCGAGGCCCGCAATGACGAGCGAAACGGAGGCGCGCAGGTCGGTCGCCATGACCGGAGCGCCGCGCAGGCGCTCGACGCCTTCGATCTTGGCGGTCTGGCCGGAAAGCGAAATCTTCGCACCGAGGCGGGCCAGTTCCTGCACATGCATGAAGCGGTTTTCGAAAATCGTCTCGGTGATGTGCGAAATGCCGTTCGACTTGGTCATCAGGCCCATGAACTGGGCCTGCAGGTCCGTGGGGAAGCCCGGGAAGGGATCGGTCACAACGTCGACCGGCTTGATGCCGCCGCCGTTGCGCACAACGCGGATGCCGCTTTCCGTTGACGTGATTTCCGCGCCGGAACGGCGGATCGCTTCAAGAGCCGTTTCGAGCAGGGACGCGTCCGTACCTTCCAGCACCACGTCGCCGCCCGTCATGGCAACGGCCATGGCGTAGGTGCCGGTCTCGATGCGGTCGGGCAGAACACGGTGGCGCGCGCCGGAAAGCTGGTTGACGCCTTCGATGGTGATGGTCGAGGTGCCCGCGCCTGATATCTTCGCGCCCATGGCGTTGAGGCACTTGGCGAGATCCTGCACCTCCGGTTCGCGCGCGGCGTTGCCGATGACCGTCGTGCCCTTGGCGAGCGTCGCGGCCATCATCATGACATGGGTGGCACCGACGGAGACTTTCGGGAAAGTATAACGCGCGCCGATGAGGCCGCCCTGCGGCGCGGTCGCCTCGATATAGCCGCCATCGATCTCGAGCTTGGCGCCGAGCGCCGCAAGGGCCTCGATGAAAAGGTCTACCGGGCGCGTACCGATGGCGCAGCCACCTGGCAGCGAAACGCGGGCCTTGCCTTCACGCGCCAGAAGCGGGCCGATCACCCAGAAGGAGGCGCGCATCTTGGAGACCAGCTCGTAGGGTGCCGTCGTGTCGACAATATTGCGCGATGTGAAGGTGACGGTGCGCGAATAGCCCTCGCCCTGGCGCTCGCGGCGCCCATTGACGGTGATATCGGCGCCGTGGTTGCCGAGAATGCGGATGAGCTGTTCGACATCGGCCAGATGCGGCACGTTTTCCAGCGTCAGCGTGTCGTCGGTGAGGAGCGACGCGATCATCAGCGGCAGCGCTGCATTCTTGGCACCCGAAATCGGGATGATACCCTTGAGTTCGTTGCCGCCTACAATCCTGATACGATCCATGTGCGATTACGGGCCGGGCCCGCCTTTCTCGAAGAATATCGGCGTTCGGAGATGGCGGCCTCTTTAGAGCATCGCAAAAGAAAAATGAAGCCCGCGCCGGTGGCCCGCCTCAGGCGAGCCCCGGTTTGAAAAATCACCCCCGTCGCCTTCTGCTGAAGACAGGCCCGACTAACCGTCCGATTCGTCTTTTTTTGCGGCAGCCGGCGCAGCCGGCAGACCGGTCGTCTCATCGGCCGCCCCCGCACGCCGGGCGCGCGCCTGCTGCTTGCGGCGCTGGAGATTGTCGCGCAGCGTCCTGGCCAGCCGCTCGGCGCGAATCTCCGCTTCCGTCCTGATCTTCCTGTCTTTCGTTTCGTCCGTGCCGCTCATGCCACTTCTCATAACGAATTCCAGCAGATGAAAAAAGCGTGGCCGCCAACAGTTTTGTTGCAACAAACGCCATTTCGCCGCTTGCACTGCCGAACCACCTATGGCAATAGGCCCTCGCTCACGCGAAACAGATGTTGTTTCGCCGGATGCTGCTATAGCTCAGGGGTAGAGCACTCCCTTGGTAAGGGAGAGGCCGAGAGTTCAAATCTCTCTAGCAGCACCATTCTTACCCATTTTTTCCAAGATTGACGATTGTTTGCGAGTCGCCGCACGCGAGCGGGTTTACTCGATGAACACTCGCACGCTCGCCGCGCGGCCGGCGGCGTCTATGACTGTCAGGGTCGAAAAGCCCGCGCCTTCGGGCATCCATTGGGTTGTGCGGCGGCGGGCGGCGTCGGGGAGGACCTTGCCGTTGGCGAGCCAGCGGAAAGGTGCGCGGCCGCCCTGGAGCTTCAGAACGAGGGGGGCGATGTCGGCGCCGGTCGTGGCGCCAAGTTCGACATGCGCGCCTTCCGGCGGATAGACGATCTGCGGGGCGGGCTCGCGCGCTACGGTCGCGACGAGGCCGTTTGCCGTCGTCGAGAAGCGGCGCAGGCTTGCGGGAAGTTCGGACTGGGCGATGCGCACCGCGCCGGAGGGCGCGCGTGGCAGGGCCGTGATGGCGAGGCCCGAGCGGGAAAAGGCCTCGAAGAGGATTGGCGCTGCTGCGCCATAGCCGGTCAGGCCGGGCACCGCGCCGTTGTCGGCCCGGCCGACCCAGACGCCGAGCACATGGCGGCCGTCATAGCCGACGGACCAGGCATCGCGGTAGCCGTAGCTCGTGCCGGTCTTGTAGGCGATGCCGAGACGGCGGCTGCCGGCGGGCGGCGTGACGGCCGAAAGCACATCCGAGACCTGCCAGACGGCCACGGGATCGAGCAGCGGATCGCCGTCTATCACCCCCGCATCGCCGGTGATGCCATCACCGAGCTTCACGGGCACGCCGCGGTTGGCGAGCGCCGCATAGAGCTGCGTGAGATCGCGCAGCGTGATGCCGAGACCGCCCAGACCGATCGCAAGGCCCGGCGTTTCGCCCGGCGGCAGGACGGGCCGTACTTCGGCGCGCCGGAAACGCACCATCATGCGCGTCGGGCCGACGGCTTCCAGAAGACGCACGGCCGGCACATTGAGCGACATCTGCAGCGCCTTGCGCACGCTGACGTCACCTTGGTAGGTCATGTCGAAATTGCGCGGGCGATAGCCGGAAAAATCGGACGGGCGATCCTCGACGATGGTTTCCTGCGCGACGAGGCCCTCTTCGAAGGCAAGGCCGTAGATGAAAGGTTTGAGCGCGGAGCCCGGCGAGCGGCGGATACGCGTCATGTCGATCCAGCCGGCGCGGCTGCCGTCGAAATAATCCGCGGAACCCACCTCACCGAGGATCTCGCCGGTGCGGGCATCCGCCATGATCATGGCGATGGAGACTTTCGGCCCCAGACGCTCGGCAGCCTCGCGAGCGACGGTCTCTAGGCCATCCTGCACGGTGCGATCGAGGGTCGTGCGGTGTTCCGTCTCCTTCGGGTCCTTGCGCAGCGCAAGCTCCGACAGGTGCGCGGCGAAGGCCGGAAGCTGACGCCGGCGATCCGGCACGGCCTCGCCGCCCGCGCGCTCCGCCTCGCCCTCGCCGATCACTTCGGAAACCGCCATACGGGCCAGCACGCGCGCGCGCGCCGCTTCGGCTGCGGCACGATGCCGGTCCGGGCGGCGCTTTTCCGGCAATTGCGGCAGGGCGACGAGCAGCGCGGATTCGGCGACGGACAGGCGCTTCGGCTCCTTGCCGAACCAGGCGAGGCTCGCCGCGCGCACGCCTTCCAGGTTGCCGCCATAGGGCGCAAGCGTCAGATAGAGATCGAGGATCTCGGCCTTGGACAGCCGTCGCTCGAGCTGGATGGCGCGCGCCATCTGGCGCAGTTTGGCGAGAAGCGAGCGGTTTTCGCGCGGCTCGATCAGGCGCGCGACCTGCATGGAAAGCGTAGAGGCGCCCGAGACGATGCGGCCATTGCTGAGAAACTGCCCGGCCGCACGCAGCAGGGCCAGCGGATCGACGCCTGAATGCGCGCCGAACCGCCGGTCCTCATAGGCGACGAGCATGCGCAGGAACTGCGGATCGACATCGGCGGCCGTGGTCTTCAGCCGCCAATGACCCTCGGGCGTGGCGAAGGCGCGCAACAGGCGGTCGTCCCGGTCGAGCACCTCCTTCGACACGATGCCGGCGACATCGACCGGTGGCGGATAGGCACGATCCAAATGGTCGAGCCCTGCGGCGAGAGCGGCGATTGCCGCCGCCCCGCCGAGGGAGCCGATCAGGAGCTTGCGCCAGAGCGCCATCGGTCCGCCCTCTCCTACTCGGCCTTTACGACCTGCATGCGGCCGGTCGCGGTACGGGCGGAATATTGCGGACGATACATGTCCTCCACCTGTGCGGCCGGCAGGTCATAGGTGCCGGGCGTGACGGCGCGCACGACATAGGCGACCGTCACATCGCGGTTGTTGCCCTCGCTGCGGTTGAAGGCCGCGACGAAGCGGTCGTAGCGGAACTCCGTATGCGCTGTCTCGGTCTCGCCGAGCCAATCGAAATTGGCGAGCTTCGCGCTATCGACCAGGCTCGGATTGTCGATCTCGAAACCGGCTGGCAGCAGGTCTGTGATGATGATACGCGAGGCCCAGTCGTTGTGCTCGGTCACCTTCAGCACGACGACGTAGCGTTCGTTCTGCCGGGCCTCCGTGATATTGGCCTCCTCGCCGTCGAGCGTGTAGTAGGTGCGCTCGATGGCGAAGCCGTCGCCGCCGGCCGGCAGCGGATCGGCCGGGGCCGCCACCGTCGTCAGCATGGCCGAGACCGGCTCGCCGGTGCGGTTGGCGATGGTCAGCGGATTTTCCAGCAGGGACTTGCCCGTCATCTGCGCGGCATAGCCGCCGGCGTGTTCGGCGCCGTTGATTTCGAGCTTGAGGTTCTTGTCGGCGTCCTTCACGGAGCGCGCGGCAAGCAGCATCCAGGTCTGCTCCTGCGTGCTGGTCCAGCGCTTGTTTTCCCACTGCGTGCCGACCTGCTTGACCAGTTCGGGAATGATCGTCGGCACCGGACGGGCTTCGGCAGCCAGGGCCAGGATTGCCGCGCCGTCACGCAGCGACGAACCGTAGTCGCTGCGCGAGAGGCTGGCATTCATGATGCTGTCGCGAGACAGGCCAAGCGCATTGGAGAAGAGCGTCATGGACCGCTGCGCATCGCCGTAAAGGCCGAGCGCACCGGCGAGCTGTGCGCGGGCGAGCGGCGAGGTGAACTCCGACAGCTTTGTATCGGCGTAGTAGCGCAGGTCGCTGATCGCGGCCTTGCGGTTGCGGGCGAGCACATAGAGCGCATAGGCGATCTCGCTGCCCTGGTTGGAGACATTGACGTCATAGGACAGCGCGTTCTGCAGGTTGGAGAGCGCCTGCAGCATGGCCTGTTCCGGCACGTCGAACTTCTGTTCGCGGGCCCGCGTCAGGAAGTCCGTGACGAAGGCATCGAGCCACAGGTCGCCATAGCCCGGCGACCAGAGGCCGAAGCTGCCCGAGGAGGACTGGTTGGCAAGCACGCGGTAGATCGCTTCCTGCACGCGCTTTTGCGTTTCGGTATCCTCCGGCAGGCCGGACTGCTTGGACAGTTCGCTCAGATAGAGCAGCGGCAGCGCGCGGCTCGTCGTCTGCTCCGTGCAGCCATAGGGGTAGCGATCGAGCGACATCAGCAGCGCGGGAATGTCGAAGGCCGCGGCCCGCGACACGCTGAGGCTGACCGAAGCGCCGCCGAGCTGGCTGTCGGCCAGCAGCTGGTCGTCGATGGTCAGGCTGCCATTGGCGGCGATCTCGATCGGCCGGCGCGTGGTAATCGGCATGGCCGCGGGACGCACGGGCACGTTCAGCGCCTGCTCGAGCGACAGGCCGTTGCCGTCGGTGAGCGTCACGGTGACGAGGCCATCGCCGATCTCGCCGCCGACTAGCGGCAGGGTGAGCGCGGTCTTGGCGCCGGGTTGCAGCGACAGCGTCTGGCCCGCACCGGTCTGCTCGACCATCACCGAGGCATTGTGCGTGATCTCGACCCTGTAGTCTCCGGCGGGCGCATCGGTGTTGACGATGTCGAGCCTGAGGTCGGAACGGTCTCCGGGTGCGAGGAACTTCGGCAGGCTTGCCGTCACCACGATCGGATCACGGATGACGACGTCCTTGGACGCGCTGCCGACACCCGTCTTCGTCCAGGCTACGGCCATGATGCGGGCCGTGCCGTTGAACTGCGGAATGTCGAAGCTGACCTTCACGTTGCCGTCCGCATCGAGCTTTACGGGGCCTGCGAAGAAGGCCACGAGCTTTTCCGTCGGCGGGTTGCCCTGAAGGGCACCCTCGCCGCCGTCGCCGCCGGTGCGAAGGCGGCCGGTAGCTCCGAGCGAACCATCGATGAGGCGGCCGTAGAGGTCGCGGATTTCCATGCCGAGGCGGCGCTGGCCGAAATACCAGCCGGCCGGATCGGGCGCTTCGTAGCGCGTGAGGTTGAGAATGCCGACATCGACGGCTGCGACCGTGACATAGGCCTCTTCATCCGCGCCCGCACCTGCAACCTTCAGCGAAATGTCGAGCGGCTGGCGCGGCAGCGTCTTTTCCGGCACGTCGAGCGAGACGTCGAGCTTGCGATCCGCCGGATCGACCTTCAGCCAGGTGATGCCGATGGCGCGCATGGGCATGCGGCTTTCCTGGTCGGAGCCCGGACGGAAGAGCGTCGCGGTGATGTAGGAGCCCGGCCCCCACGCCTCGGTGACGGGGATTTCGACCTCGCCCCCCTCGGCGCCGATTTCGGCGGTCTGGGTGGCGATCAGGCTTTCGGCACCGACCGTGATGAGAAGCTGGCCGGCATGACGAGGCGAGACTTTCAGCTTGGCCGTATCGCCAACCGCATAGTTTTCCTTGTCGAGCGAGATTTCCAGCGCATCGGGTGTTTCCGTGGATGTAGCGGCGACATACCAGCCGGCATCAAACTCCACGCTCGTCGCCGGGCCATCCGGCTCGGGGCTTTCGACCTCAAGGCGATAACGGCCCCACGTAACGGGTACGGAAATCTTGCCGCCATCGGCCGCGACATCCAGCGTTCCGTTGGCGATCTGCTTCGTCGAGAGAACAGGCTCGTAGCGCCACGAGCTGCCATCACGATACCACTGGTAATTCCGTTCGACGGACAGCAGCTTCCAGGGCAGGCCCTGCATCGCTTCGCGCGCACCATCGGGTGTCACCGCCACGACGTTGAAGTTCGCGACGCTGTTTTCCGAAAGCTCACCCTGGAATTCCGGCTTCACGCCGATCATCGGGCCGGTCGCCTTGACCGGCAGGGTGAGGCTGCGCTCGACGGCGCGGCCGCCGGCTTCGTTCATGCGCAGCGTCACGAGTGCTTCAAGGCGCTGGGTGGTCGAGGGCAGGTTG
The DNA here is from genome assembly GCF_022637395.1 of Shinella sp. H4-D48. Taxonomy (GTDB): domain Bacteria; phylum Pseudomonadota; class Alphaproteobacteria; order Rhizobiales; family Rhizobiaceae; genus Shinella; species Shinella sedimenti. The sequence goes on from NZ_CP093337.1 coordinate 3,039,816, forward strand.
TTGACCAGCACGTCGAACGTCGTCTTGCCCGCCTCATCGAGCAAACCGAGACCCTCCAGCGGAATGCGGCTTTCCTCGATCGCCTCTTCGTCTGCGAGACCGAAGACGTAGCCGGGATAGGCCGGGTCCTGGCGAGTCGGCTTCAGCGCGACGTCGCCCTCGATTTCCAGGCCCGCGCCGGGCGCGCCATAGAGATAGCGGCCTTCGACGGATACGGGCGCGGCAACACCGGTCTCGATATCCTTGGCCTCGCTCGTCATGTCGAATTCGATGCGGTCAGGCACGAAGTCGTCGACGAGGAACTGCTTTTCGGCGATGGCCGTGCCCTTGGGGTCGGTGAAGACCTGCATGGTCCAGGTGCCGCGCATACTGTTGGGCTGGAGCGCCAGATCGATGGCATGGCCACCCAGCGCCGCACCGTCGGAGACCATGCGGCGGTCTTCCACCCCGTCCGGGCGGTTGAAGACGAAGGTCAGCGGCAGCTTCTCGACGGCATTCGCCTCGATGTCGCGGGCAAGCGCGGAGGCGTGCACCGTCTCGCCGGCGCGGTAGATGCCGCGCTCGGTCCAGGCCAGCACGTCGATGGCGCCCGGGGCGGGGCGGCCGGTGACGCCGCGGTCGGACAGGTCGAAGCCGGCGCGCGTCATGTCGAGGAAGACGAAGTCGTCTTCGCCCTTCCTGGCGAGGATGACGGCCGGCGTGTTGGCCGCCGTGCCGCGCATCAGGCCGGCGGTGAAGGTGGCACGACCGTCGCCATCCGTGGTCGCGGTCCCGAGGATCTCGTTGTTCTTGGCGATCAGTTGCAGCTCGACCCCTTCCAGCGGGCCTGCACTGTCGAGCGAGCGGGCGAAGACGTTGAGGCCGTTGGTGCCGGCATAGGTCGTCAGGCCGACATCGGAAACCACGAACCACTGTGTCGCCTTGGCATCCCATTCATTGCTCCGGCCGTTGGAGGCCGCAGCGGTCAGCACGTAGACGCCGGGCTTGCGCTCAGGCAGCGCCTCGTCGACCGGGAAGCTTGTGACGACGTCCTTGTTGAGCTCTGGCGAGATATCGATCTTGCCCTGCCAGACGAGTTCGCCGCTCTGGCTCTCGATATTGCTGGCGGAATAGCCGTCTAGCTGGGTGAGGAAGCGGCTTTCGGCGAGCAGGCCGGCAATGGCGCGGTCACCGACGCGGTAAAGCTTCAGATCGGCGCTGTCGGTGTTGACCGAAACGATCGGAATGCCGCGGCGCACGCTGCCCGGTAGCACGAAGCCGTCGCCGGTAAAGCGTACCGTGGCAGCGCGGTCCTGCACGTAAATGTCGAGGTCGACGGCCGCGGCGAGCGGCTCGTCCACGGCGGACGGCAGGCCCGGGCGAAAAGCGATCTTGTAGCGCTGGCCATGCGTAAGGCCCTCGATGCAGATCTGCCGGTCCTTGGCTTCGACGGCCTTGGGTGCCGCACCGTCGAGCGTGACGAAGGAGGCATAGTCCGCGCCGGACTTGACCAGCGGCTCGGAGAACTCGACGCAGGCGCGCGGCGTCGCGCTGTCGGAATCGATCGTGTGGTTGACCACGCGGAAGCCCTGGCGGGCGCGCAGACCGAGATAGGCCGAACGGATCGCCACGTCGTCCTTCAGGTCGAGGCTCGCCTTGTAGGCGTTGATGCCGGCGCGGTAGCTGCCGGACTTGTCGAGCGTGTCGGCGAGTACGGCCAGCGCGCGGGCGCGCGTCTCGGTCGTGCGCGACAGCTGGTAGGCATTGATGGCTGCCAGCGCGCCCTGCCCTGCGAGGTAGCTGTTATTGTTGGCGCGGCCCATGGATTCGGCGGTTTCGATCCACAGGAAGAAATCATCGCGCGCGAGCGACAGTGCGCCCTTGTAGGCGGCGAGGGCTTCGTCAAAACGGCTCGACGCGGTCTCGATACGGCCGAGCGAAGCAAGACTTTCGGCACCCTGCCCTTCCTGCCCGCTTGCGAGCGCGAGATTGTCGCGGAACGCGCGGGCATCCGCCGCCATATATTCGCTGATGAACGAAAGCGCCGGCGGCGCGCCGATATCGGCGGCATCGTCGGCCTTGACGATCTTGCCGGCAATGGCGCCCTGGAAATGGTTGAGCTGGTTGAAGTCGCTCTTCAGGAAGCACCACTTCACCTTGGGATTGTAGGTAAAGGCGCGGCAGGACAGGTCGTCGATGCAATCCGTCTTGCACTGGTCCAGCGTCACATCCTGCACGGTGCGCAGGTCGAAGCCGAAATAATCGCTGTTTTCCGTCGTGACGACGGTGCGTGTTTCCGCGGCATGGGCCGGGATGGATGGAGATGCTACGGCGGAGAGAAGAAGTGCCGAGAAACCGAAGATTGCGCGCATAGACATCAAGTCCTCCTACCGCTGCCCGTCTCGCTGCCGCCACTGTCGGGAGCGCACCCCGGCTTGTCAATCGAAAGACGACGAGATCAGGAGGATCACCCACAGCAGGCGCTGAAACCACGAAGAAGACGTTTGGGACATGCACTTCAATCGCTACGAAAGCGAATTTTTTCGCGCCCTGGAATTTTAACCTTTTGTTAACCATATGAGCAGAGACTTCATATCACCGACGGATTACGTCCTGTCATACCGCTGTTACAGCGCGCCGATAGAACTGCCGTCAGACGCGAAAGTCGTGTTTCGCAACGCGGTGACCACGGATGTACTGGCACTGCGCGAAACACTTCCCCGGCCCGGCCGGGATGAGGAAGCGAGGGGCCACCCTCGCTTTTTTCATTTCTGGGACGATAGCGGATGGCCCCACCACGCGCGGTCGTCCCATCACCGAATTCGATGCATGTGTCAAAGAAACGCGCGTGAATGGTCCTGCAAAACCGTTTAGAGCTTGGTGACTTTGCCCCGCCGGGCAGCGTCCAATCGCGATTTCCGGAGAGATTTGCATGACCATCGCCGAAAGCCTCAGCCCCCGTTCGCTGCGTGCGCCGGAGAGCGGCATCGTCGAAGTTGTAAACTATGCGCGCGAACGCAAGGGGCTGATCCCGCTCTGGGTGGGGGAAGGCGACCTGCCGACGCCGGAGTTCATCGCCCGCGCGGCCTCCGATGCCCTGATGCGCGGCGAGACCTTCTACACCTGGCAGCGCGGCATCCCCGAACTGCGGGCAGCCCTGTCGCGCTATTATGCAAGGCGTTTCGGCATATCGCTGCCCGCCGAGCATTTCTATGTCGTCGGCTCCGGCATGCAGGCCATCAAGCTTGCCATCGAGGCGTTGGTCTCTCCTGGTGATGACATGGTCTATCTCACACCAGCCTGGCCGAACTTCGCGGCGGCGGCCGAACTTTCCGGCGCCAATCCCATCGCGGTGCCGCTGGATTTCGTAAACGGCCGCTGGCAGATCGATCTCGCCCGCGTGGAGGCCGCCATCACGCCGAAGACCCGCGCGCTCTTCATCAACACGCCGTCCAACCCGACGGGCTGGACCGCAACGCGCGAGGATCTTTCGGACCTTCTTGCGATGGCCCGCCGCCATGGCCTGTGGATCATGGCCGACGAGATCTATGCGCTCTACCACTATGCCGGCGGCCGTGCGCCGTCCTTCCTCGACGTGATGGAAGAAGGCGACCGCGTCATCTTCGTCAACTCCTTCTCGAAGAACTGGTCGATGACCGGCTGGCGCGTCGGCTGGATCGTCGCGCCGCCGGAAATGGGCCAGGTCATCGAGAACCTCGTCCAGTATTCCACCTCGGGCGTGCCGCAGTTCCTGCAGCAGGGCGCCATTACCGCGCTCGACGAGGGCGATGCCTTCGTGCAGGCCAATATCGACAAGGCGGCGAAGAACCGAGACGTCTTCTGCGACGCGCTGATCGCGACCAACCGGGTGGAAACGCTGAAACCCGACGGCGCGCTCTATGCGTTCCTGAAAATCGACGGCGTGACGGATTCGCGGCTTGCCGCCCTCGACATTGTCGACCGCACCAATGTCGGCCTCGCCCCGGGCACCGCCTTCGGACCGGGTGGCGAATTGTTCATGCGCGCCTGCTTCCTGCGCGACCCCAAAGACATCCTGGAAGCAGCCGACCGGCTGGCGCGTTACATCGCGGCCCGCTGACAGCTCTCACAGCCGGGAAAGCATGAAATCCGCCCGCGCCTCCACCGAAACCTTCGGCAGCACGACCGTCTCGTATCCGAGGCGCGGATAGGCCTGCACCAGCCGCTCATATTCTTCCAGCGCGGCTTCGAAACCGTGCCGGCGTTCCGCGTCTCCGGCATAGATTTCCGGCCATGGCGGCGTGAGGAACACCTGGCGATGGTAGCGATGTGCGGCGGCCAGCGTGTCCAGAGCCGCCTCGCCGCCATGGGCCTCCAACGCGCAGGCCGCATCGATCAGCCCGCGGTCGAAGAAAACGAGGCCGGGCTGCTCGCGCATCCGGGCTCGATCCGCCAGCGCGAGATTCACGGCGCGGCGGGCAAAGGCGGCCATGTCGATCCACGGCAGGGCGCTGCCGCCCGCCGCCAGTTCCGCCTGCACGATCCGGCGGCCGGGTTCCTCGACCGTGGCATGGCCGCGCCGGCGCAACTCGTCGAGCAGGGTCGATTTTCCACCGCCGGAGCAGCCGGACAGCACGATGAAGCGATCGGACATGCGATTTCCCTCCCGTTGGAGCGCCGGCCCTGCGCAATAAGCGGTTGCGTCTTGCGGGCAGGCGGAGTGATATGCCTGAAATTCAGGCGATTCGGAGATTTTCCATGGCGGTTCTTGTCACAGGGGGCGCGGGCTATATCGGCAGCCACATGGTCTGGGCACTGGTGGATGCAGGCGAAGACGTCGTGGTGCTGGATCGCCTGTCCACGGGCTTCCGCTGGGCGGTGGCGCCGGAAGCGCGGTTCTACGAGGGCGATATCGCCGATGCCGCACTGCTTGCCACAATCTTCGCCGAAAACAGCATCGATGCCATCATCCATTTCGCCGGATCGATCATCGTGCCGGAATCGGTCGCCGATCCGCTCTCCTATTATGAAAACAACACTGTCAAATCACGGGCACTGATCGCCGCCGCCGTGGCGGCAAAGGTGCCCTATTTCGTCTTTTCGTCCACGGCCGCCGTCTACGGCACGCCCGACGGCACCGAACCCGTGCTGGAAAGCGCGGCCCTGCGCCCGGAATCTCCCTACGGTTCCTCCAAGCTGATGACGGAGATCATGCTGCGCGACACCGCCGCCGCCCATGACTTCACCTATACGGCGCTGCGCTACTTCAACGTGGCCGGTGCCGATCCGCGCGGCCGCACCGGCCAGTCGACGGCGGGCGCGACGCACCTCATCAAGGTGGCGAGCGAAGCCGCACTCGGCAAGCGCAATGGCATGGATGTCTACGGTACGGACTACCCGACCCCCGACGGCACCTGCATCCGCGACTATATCCACGTCTCCGATCTTGCCAATGCGCATCTGAAGGCCCTGCAGCGCATGCGCGCCGGCGGCGGCTCGATCGTCGCCAATTGCGGCTATGGGCGCGGCTTCTCCGTGCTGGAAGTGCTGGAGCAGGTGAAGGCCGTCTCAGGCAAGGACTTTCCGGTGCGCATCGCGGGCCGCCGGCCCGGCGATGCAGTGCTGATCGTCGCCAATCCCTCAGTCGCGATGAAGGAGCTCGGCTGGACGCCGCAATATGACGACCTGCCCTTTATCGTGCGCACCGCGCTTGAGTGGGAAGATCATCTGGGCAAGCGCAACCAGCGCTGACCCGCCACGCTTCAGCCCTCGCCGAGCTGCGTCTTCTCATAGGCGATGGCATGCTCGATGAGCTGGGCCCAGATTTCCTCGTAGAAATCCCCGTCAAGACCGTGGGCCTGCGCATTGCGGTTGGCATTGTCGCGCACTTCCTTCACGCGCGCCGGCACATCGGCGGGGATGCCAAGGCCCGCCTTGATCTGCGCGGCGCGGCGGATGAAGCTCCAGCGTTCCTCGAAAAGCGCCATCAGGGCTTTGTCGACCCGATCGATGTTTTCCCGGATTTCCGCCATCGTCGTGCAGTCTGCCGCAGTCTTCGCCATCCCGGTCTCCTTCATGAGCACCCGGATAACAGAGGAATGTTTGGGGGGAAAGGCGTCTGTCGGTGACGGGACACAAGGCCACATGCAGGCCCGGGGCTTAAGCGGAAGGAGGGTGCGGTCCTGTCTTCTGCTAGCGGGCCTGCATGCTGGCCGACGCGGAACCTAAAGCGGCAAGCTGGCGTCAGGCTGGATCGATTGACGTTACGTGAAGTCAGGTTCCGATCGCCAGCTTGATGACGAAACCGAGGGCCGTGACCGCGAGAACCCCCGCCATCCACAGCGCCACGAACCACAGCAGTTTCCGGCCGAGCGAGTTTTCCACCATCAGTGATATCCCTCTTCCGGGTCGACCTTTCCACGGAACACCCAGTAGGCATAGACCGTGTAGCCGAGGATCATCGGCACGAGCACCAGCGCACCGACGATGAGGAAGGCGAGGCTTTCATGCGGTGCCGCCGCTTCCCAGATCGTCAGCGACGCCGGCACGATATAGGGATAGAAGCTGATGCCGATGCCGGCGAAACCGAGCACGAAGAGGCCGAGCGCCGCCACGAACGGCCAGGCATCGTGCCGGGTCTTCAGCCCGTAGACGAGCAGCGCGAAACATCCGAGCACGAGCGCGGGCACGAGCACGCTGAAGATGACGGTGGGCCAGCCGAACCACCGCTCGAAGTAGAGCGGCTCCGTAAACGGTGTCCAGAGGCTGAAGATGCCCATGGCGGCGAGCGTGCCGATCCCCGCGCGCATGGCATAATGACGGGCGCGCGCGGCGAGATCGCCGCTTGTCTTCATCACCAGCCAAGTGGCGCCGAGCAACGCGTAACCGACAAGCAGCGCCAGGCCCGTCGCGATGGAGAATGGCGTGAGCCAGTCCCACCAGCCGCCGGCATAGGCACGGTTTTCCACCGCGATACCTTGCACCAGCGCCCCGAGCGCAACCCCTTGCGTAAAGGACGCCACCATCGAGCCGCCGGCAAAGGCGAAGTCCCAGAGAAATTCACCGCGCCGCGTGCGCCAGCGGTATTCGAATGCGACACCCCTGAATATCAGGCCGAGCAGCATGAGGATGAGCGGCATGTAGAGCGCCGGCAGGATGGTGGCATAGGCAAGCGGAAAGACCGCCATCAGCCCGCCCCCGCCCAGGACGAGCCACGTCTCGTTGCCGTCCCAGACAGGCGCGACCGAGTTCATCATGACATCGCGGTCATGCTTTTCCTTGAAGAAGGGAAACAGGATGCCGACACCGAGATCGAAGCCGTCGAGGATGACATAGGCAAGCACCGCGAAGGCGATGATCGCTGCCCAGAGGAAGGGAAGGTCAAGCGCCATGGTGCTGGCTCCCGGGTTTGGTGGCTATGGCTGGAGCAGGCGTGATGCCGGCGGAGCGTATCGGTCCCTCGCCGAGATCGGGCATCGGATCGCGCGGCAGGCGGCCCATCAGCCGCAGGATATAGAAGGTACCGGCACCGAAGATCAGGAAATAGACCACGATGAAGGCGATCAGCGATGTCGCCACCGCCGGCGCGGCGATGGGGGCTACCGACTGTGACGTCAGCAGATGGCCATAAACGGTATAGGGCTGCCGGCCGACCTCGGTCGTCACCCAGCCGGCGAGCACGGCGACGAAGCCGGCAGGTCCCATCACAACGGCGGCGCGGTGCAGCCAGCGGTTCTCGCCGAGCGTGCCGCGCCAGCGACACCATAGCGACCAGAGGCCAAGGCCCAGCATGGCAAAGCCGATCCCCACCATGACGCGGAAGGCCCAGAAAACGATGCCGACAGGAGGGTGGAGTTCGCGCGGCACGGTATCGAGGCCGGCAAGCGGCGCGTTCAGATCGTGCTTGAGAATGAGGCTCGACAGTTTGGGGAGTTCGACGGCGTAGTCCACCCGCTGCTCGGCGGAGTTTGGAATGCCGAACAGTATGAGCGGCGCGCCATCCGGGTGGCTCTGGTAATGCCCTTCCATCGCCATGACCTTCGCCGGCTGGTGCTCGAGTGTGTTGAGACCGTGCATGTCACCGGCAAAGATCTGGATCGGCGCGACGATCGCCGCCATCCACATGGCCATGGAGAACATCTTGCGCGCCCGTTTGGGCGCATCGCCGCGCAGAAGGTGAAAGGCGCCGACGCCACCGACCACGAAGGCCGTCGTCAGGTAGGCGGCCAGCACCATGTGCACCAGCCTGTAGGGGAAGGAGGGATTGAAGATCACCGCCCACCAGTCGATGGGCACGAACTGACCTGCCTCGTTGATGGAGAAGCCGGCCGGCGTCTGCATCCAGGAATTGGCCGCGAGAATCCATGTCGCCGAAATCAGCGTGCCGACGGCAACCATGAGCGTCGCGAAGAAATGCAGCTTCGGGCCCACCCTGTTGAGGCCGAACAGCATGATGCCGAGGAAGCCCGCCTCCAGAAAGAAGGCCGTCAGCACCTCATAGCCCATCAGGGGTCCGATGACAGGGCCGGCCTTGTCGGAGAAGACGCTCCAGTTCGTGCCGAACTGATAGGACATGACGATGCCGGACACGACGCCCATGCCGAAAGCGAGCGCAAAGATCGTCTTCCAGAAATTGAAGAGCGTGAAATAGACCTCGTTCTTCGTCCAGAGCCACAGCCCTTCGAGCACAGCCAGATAGCTCGCAAGCCCGATGGAAAACGCCGGGAAGATGATGTGGAAGGACACCGTGAAGGCAAACTGAAAGCGTGCAAGCAGCGTTGCGTCCAGGGATTCGAACATCGGCCCGGCCTTTCTGAAGACGTCGCAACGCGTCGGCGCTGCATCTCCCCAACCATGTTCCCCTGGCTGGCAAAGGTCAATTCCGCCAGCCCGCCCGCATTGCCGCACCGCGACAATCACGCGCGTGCGGCATTTCGCACCGCGACAAATCCTTGCTTCAAACGAGCGAAGCTCCCGGTGTTTCCACCAGGAGCTTCGAGAATTACCGGCAATTTGCCGCAGTCTTAGTTGTCGTTCAGGTTGCCGGCAGGGCGGTAGTCGCCGCGGTCGTAGGGCTGCTTGATCGAAGACGACTGGCCGGAAACGACATGCTTGTTGCCGATGCTGTTCGTGCGGACCGTGTCGACGTTCTGGCTCTTCACGGCATCCGGCGAACCGCCGACGTAGTAGTCGCCGCTGGCGAAGGCAGCAGAGGCGCCGCCGAAGACGGAAGCTGCGATGAGGGCAGCGGCGAAAGTGGTGTTCAGGGTCTTGGTCATGGTCTTGTCCTATTCAAATCTTGGGAGGTTTCGTCTGCGGTCGGATTAGTTGCCGTTAACCGGGGCTACCGAGCGGTAGTCGCCGCGGTCATAAGGCTGCTCGACAGAGGCCGACTGGCCGGAGACGACGTGCTTGTTGCCGATGCTGTTGGTGCGGAACGTATCGACGTTCTGGCTCTGAACGGCATCCGGCGAACCGCCGACATAGTAGTCGCCGCTGGCGAAGGCAGCGGAGGCGCCGCCGAAGACGGAAGCTGCGATGAGGGCAGCGGCGAAAGTGGTGTTCAGGGTCTTGGTCATGGTCTTTGTCCTATTCAAATCTTGGGAGGTTTCGTCTGCGGTCGGATTAGTTGCCGTTGACCGGGGCTACCGAGCGGTAGTCGCCGCGGTCATAAGGCTGCTCGACAGAGGCCGACTGGCCGGAGATGACGTGCTTGTTGCCGATGCTGTTGGTACGGAACGTATCGACGTTCTGGCTCTGAACGGCATCCGGCGAACCGCCGACATAGTAGTCGCCGCTGGCGAAAGCAGCGGAGGCGCCGCCGAAGACGGAAGCTGCGATGAGGGCAGCGGCGAAAGTGGTGTTCAGGGTCTTGGTCATGGTCTTTGTCCTATTCAAATCTTGGGAGGTTTCGTCTGCGGTCGGATTAGTTGCCGTTAACCGGGGCTACCGAGCGGTAGTCGCCGCGGTCATAAGGCTGCTCGACAGAGGCCGACTGGCCGGAGATGACGTGCTTGTTGCCGATGCTGTTGGTACGGAACGTATCGACGTTCTGGCTCTGAACGGCATCCGGCGAACCGCCGACATAGTAGTCGCCGCTGGCGAAAGCAGCGGAGGTGCCGCCGAAGACGGAAGCTGCGATGAGGGCAGCGGCGAAGGTGGTGTTAAGGGTCTTGGTCATTGTGGTCGTCCTTTCCTATATGTGGTGTGGGAAGCGGCGGTGCGGTCTTGCTCGATTGCAGGGGCGGGCCAATTCTGGGGCGCTCACAGCTCTCTTTGCTTCAACGGTTCCGGCATCGTCTTTCCCTTGTGTTGACTTTCGGAAGCGGGGTGTGCCGCTTTCGTGATTTAAAGATGGTCCCTCATTTTGTGGGCCGCAAGGGTCTGCTTCTGGAAACAACTGTCAACGTTTGTTGAACAATGAAAACGGCGTCTAACGAGCACAACCCAAGACGATAAAATGCACCAGAACCGTCCGGCCGGACTGTTTATCTGCACAAACAATCATCAACGTAAACATCTGATTTAAAAGAATATTATTTGAACGCCTTCACCATGAGGCAATGAATGCACGTAAAGTGTGCATCACGGAACTGTCACATTAACAAATGTGGCGGTTTACACGCTGCGCGAAATTTCAAGAGTTTCACGAAGGTGTGAGAAAGAAAATTAGTGCCGGAAAACACCGTATCGGCCCGGCTAAATTGTGACGGAATTGTGTCACAGAGGTCCGCGGGGCGGACCGGTTGTCCCAAATGCCTATCAGAATCCCTACGTGATTCCCTGTTCAGGCCGGGCGAAGATAATGCTCCGTAAGTTCGGTCCAGAAGGCGGCGCCGACGGGGAGAAGGTCGTCGTTGAAGTTATAGGCGGGATGGTGGAGCGAGTGGTCGTTTTCGCCGCTCCTGCCGCCGAGGAAGAAATACGTGCCGGGACGTTCCTTCAGCATATAGGCGAAATCCTCGCTGCCCATGAAAGGACGCTCGAGATCGACGACCTTGTCGGCGCCGGCAAAGCGGATGGCAAGGTCCCGCACCAGATCCGTCTCCGCCTTATGGTTGACGGTGGCGTCGTAGAAGCGCTGATAATCCACCGTCGCCGTCATGCCGTAGCTTTCCGCCTGTCCCACGGCGACCAGGCGGATGCGGCGCTCCAGCTCATCGCGCACATTTGCATCGAAGGAGCGGATGCCCACCACGATCTCGGCGCGGCTGGGAATGATGTTGCTTGCCGAACCCGAATGGAACGAGCCGACCGTGACGACCGTCGGATCGATCGGGTGGATGTTGCGCGACACGATGGTCTGAAGCGCCATGACGATGGAGGCGCCGCAGACGATGGGATCGAGCGTCTCCTGCGGTTCTGCGCCGTGGCCGCCGCGCCCGTTGACGGTGATGCGCGCCTCGTCCACTGCCGCCATGATCGGGCCTTCGCGCAGCGCGAACTGGCCGAAGGGAAGGCCGGGCTCGTTGTGAAGCGCAAAGACCGCGTCGCAGGGAAAGCGGTCGAACAGCCCCTCTTCTACCATAATCTTCGCGCCGCCGAAATTTTCCTCCGCCGGCTGGAAGATGAGATGCACGGTGCCGTCGAAATTGCGCCGCTCGGCAATGGCCTTCGCCGCACCGAGCAACATGGCCGTGTGGCCATCGTGCCCGCAGGCATGCATGCGGCCCGGCGTCTTGCTGGCATAGGGAAGGCCGGTTTCCTCCAGGATCGGCAGGGCGTCGATATCGGCGCGAATGCCGATGGATTTGCGGCTTGTACCATTGGTGAGCGTCGCCACGAGGCCCGTCCTGGCGAGGCCGCGCGACACCGTGTAGCCGTAGCTTTCGAGATGGCACGCGATGACATCGGACGTGCGCACCTCCTCCAGGCCGAGTTCGGGATGCTCGTGCAGGTCACGGCGAATGGCCACCATTTCGGGCATGTTGTTGAGCAAGGTCGTGTGGATCGTCATGTCGTCACCGGTATCAGGCGCCCCGCGTCGGGATCCTGCTTTCGAAATAGCGGAAGCCCACCACGAGAAGTGCGGTCAGGCAGAGATAGATGAGCGCCAGGAGAAGCAGCGGCTCGTAGGTAATGTAGGTCTCCTGCCGCACCTTGGAGACGACGGCATAAACGTCGATCACGGTGATCGTCGCAACGAGCGGCGTCGCCTTCAGTTGCAGCACCGTCTCACCGTTCAGGGTCGGCAGGGCGCGATGGATGGCGCGCGGCAGCCAGATGCGGCGGAAGACGGTGAAGGGGCTCATGCCATAGGCGCGTGCGGCTTCAAGCTCGCCGGGCGGCACGCCGGCAAAGGCACCGCGCATCACCTCGCCCTCATAGGCGGCAAAGGAGATGGTAAGTGCCGCCACCCCATAAGGCCATGCCTCGCGCAGATAGGGCCAGAGGAACGAATTGCGGATTTCCGGAAACTGCGGAAAGAGCGAGCCGAGGCCGTAATAGAGCAGCCACAGTTGCAGCAGCAGCGGCGTGCCGCGGACGATGGTGCAGAACCCCTTTGCGAGCATCTTCAGCGGCCACGGCCCCGTGACCTGCACAAGGCCGATCGGCAGCGCCAGCAGGAACCCGAGGATCGACGTCACGAACAGCAGCATGAGCGTGACGCCGACGCCATAAACGAGGCGGCCGGAATATTTCGGCACCCAGTCCCAGCGCATGAACCAGACGATACAGAAGACGAGCACGGCGGCGATCACCATCAGCACGATGCGATGCGGCTTGAAGAAGCTCTGCTTCGTCGGCAGTTCGGTCAGCGCCATGGCGGCGACGGTCGGATCGCTCATCGCACGGTCTCCGGCATGCCGCGCCGGTAATGGCGCTCGATGAAGCCGATCAGCACGTTCGAAACCAGCGTGATCATCAGATAGAGTGCCCCTGCCGCGCAGAAGAAGAGCAGGTACGCCTTGGTGCTGCCCGCCGCCTGGCGGGTCACCAGCGTCAGCTCGCTGAAGCCGACGACGGCCAGCAGTGCCGTATCCTTGGTGGCGATCAGCCAGAGGTTCGAAAGGCCGGGAATGGCGTGCGGCAGCATGGCCGGCAGGGTTATGCGCCGCATGATCTGCACGGGCGACATGCCATAAGCGCGCGCCGCCTCGATCTGCCCCGCCGGCACCGCCTTGATGGCCCCGCGCAGCACCTCGGTCGAATAGGCGCCCTGCACGACGCCGATGACGAAGATGCCCGCGGCCAGGCCGCTGATATCGACCGGCCCCCAGCCAGCGGCGTTCGACAGCCTGTTGAGCACATCCGTGCCCGCATAATAGAGAATGAGGATCAACACGAGTTCCGGCACCGCGCGCACCAGCGTGGTGTAGACCTCCAGCAGATCCTTGGTCACGGGCCCGCCATAGAGCTTGCCCATCGCGCCGCCCGTGCCAAGCACCAGGCCGAGCGCATAGCCCCCGATCGCAATCTGCACGGACTGCCACAGACCTCCCAGAAGAACGCCGCCCCAGCCGGGCGGGTTGAGCGCGAGCAGGCTCCAGTTGATCAGCGATCCGGCATCGGCCATGGGGTCTCGTATCCGTTCGGGAAGGAAGCGCGGCGGTGCCCGGCACCGCCGCGGTGGTCATCGGAACCCATCAGCCCCCGTAAACGTCGAAATCGAAATACTTCTTGGTGATCTCGTCATAGGTGCCGTTGGCACGGATGGCCTTGATCGCGGCGTTGATCTTTTCCTTCAGCTCCGCCTCGCCCTTGCGCAGGCCGACACCGACGCCAAGACCGAGAATATCCGGATCGTCCTTGACGTTGCCCTTCAGGTCGCAGCAGGCAGCGCCCTGTTCGGATTTCAGGAACGCGGACAGCGCGATGGAATCCGCCTGCACCGCATCGATGCGGCCGGCGGCGAGGTCGTTGTTGGCCTCGTCCTGCGTCTGGTATTCCTTCACCGTCGCGCCGTTCTCGCCGAAATACTTGTTGGCATAGACCTGGTGGATGGTCGCGACCTGCACGCCGACAGTCTTGCCCTTCAGCCCTTCCGGCGTGGCTTCGAAGCTTTCGCCCTTCGGGCCGATGACCGCCGTCGGGGTGTTGTAATACTTATCGGAGAAATCGATCGTCTGGAGGCGCTCAGCGGTGATCGACATCGAGCCGATGATCATGTCGATCTTGTTGGAGGTGAGCGCCGGGATGATGCCGTCCCAGGCAACGGGCGTGATTACGCAATCAAGCTTGGCTTCGGTGCAGATCGCCTTCATGAAGTCGACTTCCCAGCCTTCCCAGTTGCCGGAAGCATCCGGCGAGGTGAAGGGCGGATAGGGCTCAGCGGCAAAGCCGACACGGACCTGCTGGGCCGCAGCGCCCGAAACGGCGGCGATGCCGATGGCGGCGGCAAGGGCGATTGTCTTCAAGGCATTCTTCATGATCTTCCCTCTGTTGGTCTTATGGTTTTCAGTGGATGGAACTGATGAACTTCTTCAGGCGCTCCGACTTCGGCGATCCGAACAGTTCGTCCGGCGGACCCTGTTCCTCGATGACGCCATTGGCCAGGAAAACGACATGGCTCGCGACATTGCGGGCGAACTTCATTTCGTGCGTGACGAGGATCATCGTGCGCTTTTCCTTGGCGAGATCGCCGATGACGGAGAGCACTTCGCCCACCAGTTCCGGGTCGAGCGCGGAGGTGGGTTCGTCGAACAGCATGACATGCGGCTGGATGGCGAGCGCGCGGGCAATCGCCGCGCGCTGCTGCTGGCCGCCCGAGAGGAAGGCAGGATAGGCATCGCGCTTCTCATGGAGGCCGACGCGGCGCAGCAGCGTTTCGGCGCGGTCGACCGCCTCGTCCTTGCGCACACCGAGCACATGCACCGGCGCCTCGATGACGTTTTCAAGGATTGTCATATGCTGCCACAGATTGAAGCTCTGGAACACCATGCCGAGGCGGGAGCGGATGCGCTGCACCTGCTTGCGGTCGGACGGCAGCTGCCCGCCATGGCCATCCTTCTTCATGGCGATGGTCTCGCCATGGATGGTGACCGAACCGGCGCTCGGCAGTTCCAGCATGTTGATGCAGCGCAGCAAGGTCGACTTGCCCGAGCCCGAGCCGCCGATGATGGCGATGACGTCGCCCTCATGTGCCGTGAGCGATACGCCCTTGAGAACCTCGAGCGGTCCGAAGCGTTTGTGCAGGTCCCTGACCGCGATTGCCTCGGCACGCTCCATCATCGCGCGTTTGCCTCGCGCGCACGGAAAGCCGATGCATGACTCATGCCAAATTCCCCTGTTTTTCAACGTTCCCGCGGGCATCTTCGGCCCGTCGTTCGCTTTGTTTAAGTCATCGTGGCACTTGTTAAGAAATTGTTCAAGCGTATAATAATCGTCACGCCGACTTTTATTCCGGCGCCCGTCCATCGATCCCGTTTCTGCCAGGAGTATTGAATGACCGCCTTCGGTTCGCAGGAAATGTCTGCCCCTCTCAAGCGCGTTCTCATGCGCCGTCCCGGCGCAAGCCTGCGCGCCGCCGATCCCGCCAAATGGCATTACGGGCCGACATTCGATGGCGAGCGCGCAGTTGTACAATATTCCGCCTTCGCGGAGATGGTGGAAAAATCCGGCGCCGAAATCATCTGGCTGGAAGACGATGGCGATGGCCTCGCCGACGCGATGTTCACGCATGATCCGTCGCTTATGTCGGATCACGGGGCCATTCTGCTGCGCATGGGCAAGCCGCTGCGTGTTGCCGAAACCGCGCTGCACGAAAAGGCCTATGCCGAGCGGCAGATTCCCATTCTCGGTCGAATCACGGGTGAAGGCACCGTCGAAGGCGGCGACTGCATCTGGCTCGATGCGAAGACGCTCGTCATCGGCCGCGGCGTGCGGACAAACCAGGAAGGCATCGATCAGATCACGCGCATTCTCGCACCGCATGGCGTGAGCGTGCTCGCCTACGATCTCCCGCTCTGGCAAGGCGAAGAAGCATGCCTCCACCTGATGAGTGTGATGAGCCCGCTTGCCGACAATCTCGCGTTGGTCTTCGCGCCGCTGCTTCCCGCTGCCTTCTACCAGCTCTTGAAGAAGCGCGGCATACAGCTCATCGAGGCTCCGGCCGACGAGTTCCATGCCAGCAACGGCCTATCGCTCAACGTCTTGCCGACGAAGCCCTACGACGTCATCATGGTGGAAGGCTTCCCGGCCACCAGGGCGGCGATGGAAGCGGCCGGCTGCACCGTCCAGACCTTCGAGGCCGACGCGCTCTGCATCGCCTGCGAAGGCGGGCCGACCTGCCTCACGCGGCCGGTGCTGCGCCAGGCTGCATGAGGCAATTCCAGCCAGCACATACGGGCGGATTTGCCGTCGAAACCGCCCAGAACGAGAGGATGACATGGCCCGCCGGACCTTTCATCGCGCCCCCGAGGCCGAGCGCCGCCACGACCTGATCGAGGCGACGCTCGACTGCATCGCCGAATATGGGCTCCAGGGGGCGACGGTCCGGCAGATCGCCATCAAGGCGGGCGTCACGGCCGGCCTGATCCGGCACTATTTCCAGTCGAAGGAGCACATCCTTCAGGAAGCCTATCGCGTGGTCATCGCCCGGCTGACCGAAAAGGCCGAGCGCGTCACCGGCGATGCGGAAACGCGGCTGCGCGACTTCATCGTCATCAACCTGACGGAGCCGGTCGCCAACAGCCGCAGCCTTTCCTTATGGGCCTCGTTCATCAGCCGGGTCAGCGTCGATCCGGAACTGGCGGCGATCCATCGCGAAGGCTATCTCGGCTTCCGAAACGCGCTCGAAACGCTGCTTGGCGACTTTCTGGCCGAGCGCGGCGCGGATGCCTCACCGGAGCGCTGCCGCCGGCTCGCCATCGCCATCAACGGTCTTCTCGACGGCCTGTGGCTGGAAGGTTGCCTTGCCGGCGAACTCTTCGGTGAAAGCGAACTCGTCGAGATTGCACTGACATCCATCGAAACGCTGCTCGGACTGCCGCTGAGACCGGCCGATGCCGGGCCGCGACCCTAGACCGATCATTCCCATGCGGAGGACAGCCATGCGCTACGCATCCATCACAGACCGGCTCGCAAATCTCGGCTCCGAGAAATGGGCGATCCATGCGGAGGCGCGGCGCATGAAGGCCGAGGGTCAGCCGATCATAGAGCTGACCATCGGCGAGCCGGACGTGCCCCCGGACGCGACCCTTCTGGCAGAGGCGGTGCGCGCCATGCATGCCGGCCGCTACCGCTATTCCAACGGGCGCGGCGAGCCGTCCGTCGTCGGCGCGCTGGTGCGCAAGTACGCCAAGCGCCGGGCCGGCGTGACGGAGGAGAACGTACTCTGCTTTCCCGGCACGCAGACGGCGCTTTTTGCCGTCATGCTGGGCCTTGTCGAGGCTGGCGACGCCGTGCTCGTCGGCGATCCGCTCTATGCGACCTATGAAGGCGTCATCCGCGCGACCGGCGCAGCACAGATCGCGGTGCCGCTGCGCCCGGAACACGGCTTCCACATGAAGGCCGCCGATCTCGAGGCCGCCATCACACCGCAATGCCGCGCGGTGCTGCTCAATACGCCGCACAACCCGACCGGGGCGGTGCTGACCGCGGACGAGATTGCCGAGATCGGCGAGGTTTGCCGCAAACACGACCTGTGGATCGTCTGCGACGAGGTTTACGAACAGCTGATCTTCGGCGCCGCCTTCGCGTCGCCCTTCGACAATCCGGATCTGGCGGAGCGCACCATCGTCGTCTCTTCCATCTCGAAATCCCATGCGGCGCCCGGTTTTCGCAGCGGCTGGGCCGTCGGCCCGGCGGAGTTCTGCACGCGCCTGCTTTCGGTTTCGGAGACCATGCTGTTCGGCGGGCAGCCCTTCATCGCCGATATGACGGCCCATGCGCTGGACAACCCCATCGGCACCGCCGCCACGATGCGCGCCACCTACAAGGCACGCGCGGCGCGCTTCGCCGAGGCGCTGTCGCGCGCCCCGGGCCTCGTGCCGTTGCCGCCGGAAGCCGGGATGTTCATCGTCGTCGATGTCTCAGGTACCGGCCTGAGCGGCGAGGAATTCGCCTGGGCGCTGCTGCGCGAGGAAAGCGTCGCCGTCATGCCTGGCTCTTCGTTCGGCGAAGAGGCGAAGGGTATCATCCGCCTCAGCCTCACCGTGCCCGATACCCATATAGATGAGGCCTGCAAGCGCATTGCAGCGCTTGCCACCCGCGCCACAAGCCCGAAGGAGCGCTACGCATGACCACCAAAACCGTCGGCGAAGTTCTGGTCGATCTGCTCGAAGCCAATGGTGTGGAAGTCGTGTTCGGCATTCCCGGCGTTCATACGGTGGAGCTCTATCGCGGCCTCGCCGCCTCGAAGATCCGCCACATCACGCCGCGCCACGAACAGGGCGCGGGCTTCATGGCGGACGGCTATGCGCGCGTCTCCGGCAAGCCGGGCGTCGCCCTCGTCATCACCGGCCCTGGCCTCACCAATACCATTACGGCGATGGCGCAGGCGCGGCAGGATTCCGTGCCCATGCTGGTCATCTCGGGCGTCAACAAGCGGGATTCGCTTGGCCATGGCCGCGGGCTGCTGCACGAACTGCCGGACCAGCAGGGCATGATGAAGACGCTTGCCCTCTATTCCCACACCCTGCTCAATCCTGCCGACCTGCCGCTCGTCGTCGAGCGTGCCTTCGCCGTTCTCCTGTCCGGCCGTCCCGGCCCGGTGCATATCGAGATCCCCACGGACGTGATGGCAAAGCCGATCGAGACCGGCAGCTTCAAGCCGGCCGTCGCGACACGTCCGCGCGCCGACGCCGAAACGCTGCAACGCGCCGCCATTCTGTGCACCAATGCCTCGCGCCCGGTCATCCTGGCGGGCGGCGGCGCGGTGACCGCAGAAGAGGAGATCCGCGATCTTGCGGAGCGCATCGGCGCGCCGGTCGTGACCACGGTCAATGCGCGCGGCATGCTTGCCGGCCATCCGTTGCGCGTGCCCGCCAGCCCCAGCCTCAAGGCCGTGCGCCGCCTGCTTGCGGACGCCGACCTCGTCATCGCCTTCGGCACCGAGTTCGGCCCAACCGACTACGACATCAATGTCGACGGCGGCTTTCCGCGGCTCAAGTCGCTGATCCGCGTGGATATCGATGCCGCCCAGCTTGCCCGCACGCCGCAGATGGGCCTGTCTGTCTTCTCCAGCGCCAAGACGGCCGCTGCCGGCATGCTCGGCTTCCTCGAGGGCCACAAGCCGATCAGCAACGGTTCCCAGCGCGCGGAAGCCGCACGCAAGGGCGCGTGGGGTGAGCTGACGGCGAAGATGCAGGCCGAAGTCGGCGTCATCGACGCCATCTGGCGCACGCTGCCCAAGGCGATCATCGTCGGTGACTCCACCCAGGCCGTCTATGCCGGCAACTACTATTGCGATGCGCCGCGCGCCCGCAGCTGGTTCAACGCCGCGACGGGCTACGGCGCCCTCGGCTTTGCGCCACCGGCGGCGGTGGGCGCGGCCCTTGCCGAGCCCGGCGCGCCGATCATCTGCCTTGTCGGGGATGGCGGCCTGCAATTCTCGCTTTCGGAAATCGGCTCGGCGGTCGATGCGGATGCCCGCGTCATCTTCCTCGTCTGGAACAATGACGGCTATCAGGAAATCGAAAACTACATGATCGACGCCGGCATCACACCTGAGGGCGTCAAGCCCTCGGCGCCCGACTTCATCGCCATCGGCACGGCCTATGGCGTGCCCTCGGAACGGCTTGCAGATGTGCGAGACCTGCCTGAAGCGCTTGCGCGCGCCGCCGGCCGCAAGGGCCCGAGCCTTGTGGAAATCCACCAGACCAAGACGGCCGGCGCAACGGCCTGACAGACAAAAAAGGCCCGGCAGACCGGGCCTTCTCTTCATGCTCAGGGCAGGTCGCCTCAGACGGCCGGGCGGCTCTGGCTCTTCAGGAGATCGCGGATCTCGGTGAGCAGCTGGACATCTTCCGGCGGCGTAGCAGCCTCGGGCGCACCGGCGGCCTTTTCCTTCTCCAGCGATGCGCGCATGCGGTTCACGCCCTTGATCATCAGGAAGATGATCCAGGCGAGGATAAGGAAGTTGATGAGCACGGTGATGAAGTTGCCGTAGGCGAAGACCGCGCCCTGCTCGCGGGCGGCGGCCAGCGATGTCGCCGTGACATTGCCCGACAGCGCAATGAAATAGTTGGAGAAATCGAAACCGCCCCCAGTCAGCGCACCGACGACCGGCATGACAAGGTCGTTGACCACGGATTCGACGATCTTGTTGAAGGCTGCGCCGATGATGACACCGACGGCAAGGTCCATGACATTGCCGCGGGCGATAAACTCCTTGAACTCATTGAGCATGAGGGCCTCCTTTTGCTGCGAGTGAGAAGGAAACTAATTTAGTTTTACTTCCGATGGAACTGTGAACTGTCAATCTCCCGATGGTTACACACCGCCATTTCGCGACCGGCCGTCGCAGCCTGCCTTGACGCGTTTTGCGTCTACACCCAAGGCATAATTTGCTTCCGCGCCGCTTTCGCCTATTCTCGCGCAAAAGGCCGAAGGACTGCGGGAGGAAGCATGCCGGGATCGCTGATCATCGCGCTCGCGCTCGCCTATCTGCTGCTGCTCTTCGCGGTCGCAAGTTATGGCGACAGCAAGGCCCGGCGCTCCGAACGCGCGTCGAAGGGCCGGCCGCTCGTCTATGCGCTCAGCCTTGCGATCTACTGCACCTCCTGGACCTATTTCGGCGGCGTCGGCCTCGCCACCACGCACGGTCTCGAATTCCTCGGCATCTATATCGGGCCGATCCTGATGTTCACGCTAGGCATGCCGCTGCTGCGCCGCATCGTGACACTCGCCAAGTCCGAGCGCCTCACCTCGATCGCCGATTTCGTGGCCGCCCGTTACGGCAAGAACCCGGGCGTGGCCGCCGTCGTCGCGCTCATCTCGCTGATCGGCTACATTCCCTATATCGCGCTGCAATTGAAGGCCGTGTCGAGTTCGGTCGCCGCAATGGTGGACACGACCGGCTTCGGCATCGCGGCCTCCGGCGGCCTTATCGACCTGCCGCTGGTCGTTTCGCTGTTCCTTGCCTGCTTTGCCATCGTGTTCGGCACGCGCCACACGGATGCGACCGAACATCAGGACGGCCTCATCCTCGCCATCTCGATGGAATCGGTGGTCAAGCTCGTGGCCATGGCATCGGTCGGCTTCTACGTCATCTTCTTCATGTTCGACGGTCCCGGCGATCTCTGGCAGCGGGCCTCCCAAAGCGTGCCCGTGATGCAGGCACTGAGCTACGAGACGCCCGTCGCGCGCTGGATCCTGCTGATCGTTCTGTCGGCCTTCGCCATCGTCATGCTGCCGCGCCAGTTCCACGTCACCGTGGTCGAGAACCGCACGATGGGCGAGTTGCGGACAGCGGGCATTCTTTTCCCGCTCTACCTCATCGCCATCAACCTCTTCGTCCTGCCCGTCGCGATCGGCGGCGTGCTGACCTTCAACGGCCAGGGCGATGCCGATCTCTACGTTCTCACGCTGCCCTTCGCGCTCGACCAGCCTCTCCTGACCCTGATCGCCTTCATCGGCGGCTTTTCAGCCGCCACCGCCATGGTCATCGTCGCTTCGGTGGCGCTGTCCATCATGGTATCGAACGATATCGTCATCCCGGTCGTGCTGCGGCGCAACCTCATCGGCGGCGTCGAGCAGCAGGACGACCTGTCGCGCATGCTCCTGCGCATCCGCCGCCTCGCCATCTTCTTCGTGATCCTGCTCGGCTACGCCTATTATCGCGCAACGACCGCCAATGCCGGCCTTGCCTCGATGGGCCTGCTGGCCTTTGCCGCGGTGGCGCAGGTGGCGCCCGCGCTGCTCGGCGGCCTGTTCTGGCGCAATGCCAATGCACGCGGCGCGATGGCGGGCATGATCTGCGGGCTGGTGGTCTGGGCCTACCTGCTGTTCCTGCCCAGCATCGGGGTTGCCGACAACGCCTATGTCGCCGAGACCATTCTGGGTTTCCTCTTCCCCGGCACCACCCTCTTCACCGGCGAAGCCGCCGATCCGCTGGTCAACGCGACGCTGATCGCCATGATGGTCAATGTCGGCGCCTATGTCATCGGCTCGCTCACGCGCAATCCGACATCGCTGGAGCGTCTTCAGGCCGGCACCTTCATCCGCTCCAAACCCCGGCTCGAGCGTGCCTTCCGCGGCCGCCGCACCAAGGTGACGGTCAAGGACCTCAAGACCACGATCGCCAAATATCTCGGCGAGGAGCGCATGCAACGCTCCTTCCACACCTATGAGCGGCAGGTCGGCCGCTGGCTTGAGGACAACGCCCCGGCGGATGCGGCCATCGTGCATTTTTCCGAACAGCTCCTGGGCAGCGCCATCGGCTCGTCCTCGGCGCGCCTCGTGCTTTCGCTTGTGCTCCAGCGCATCGACGATACGCCGACGGACACGGACTGGCTGCTCGATCAGGCCAGCGAGGCGCTGCAATACAATCAGGACATGCTGCAGACCGCGCTCGGCCAGATGGACCAGGGCATCGCCGTCTTCGACAGCGACGGCAATCTCACGGTCTGGAACCGGCGCTTCCGCCAGTTGCTGGACCTGCCGGAATATGTCGGCCAGGTCGGCTTCCCGCTCGCCGATATCGTCGAGATCCTCGTCGAGCGCGGCGATATCGCGGAAGAAGACAGGCAGAGCGCGATTTCCCGCATCATGACCTTCGATGAGGCCTTCCCGCTTGTGCTGGCCGGCGGCGAGCGCATCATCGAGGTGCGCACCAATGCCATGCCGGAAAAGGGCTTCGTTTCCACCTATACCGACATTACCGACCGGGTCGCGGCCGACCGCGCCCTCAAGCAGGTCAACGAGACGCTGGAGCATCGCGTTGCCGAGCGCACGGCCGAACTCACCCGCGTCAACACGGCGCTGGCGGAGGCCCGCGCCGCAGCAGAGGAAGCCAATATCGGCAAGACGCGCTTCTTCGCCGCCGCCGGCCACGATATCCTCCAGCCGCTCAATGCCGCCCGGCTCTATTCCTCCTCGCTGGTCGAGCGGCTGGGCGATACGGAAAACCGGGAGATGATCCACAACATCGATTCCTCGCTGGAATCGGTTGAGGCGATCCTCGGCGCCGTGCTCGACATTTCGCGCCTCGATACGGGAGCGATGAAGCCGCGGGTGCAAACCGTCCTTCTCAAGGATCTGCTGAAGCGCATAGAGACCGACTTCGCCCCCATCGCGCGGGCCAAGGATCTCAGCTTCAAGGTGCTGCCGAGCTCGCTAGCCATCCGCACGGACCCCAACCTGTTGCGCCGCGTGGTGCAGAACCTCGTGTCCAACGCCATCAAGTACACCCATTCCGGCAAGGTGCTTGTCGGCGTGCGGCGCAAGGGCGACCGCGCCTATATCCAGGTGCTCGATTCCGGCATCGGCATTCCAGCATCGAAGTTCCGCACGGTCTTCAAGGAATTCGCTCGCCTCGACGAGGGTGCCCGCACCGCCCCGGGGCTCGGCCTCGGGCTCTCCATCGTGGATCGCATCTCGCGCGTGCTCTCGCATCCGGTCGAGTTGCAGTCGACGCCCGGGCGCGGCACCAGTTTCAAGGTCCGTGTGCCCATCGATGCCGCGGCAAGCCGACCGGTGGCCGAAACGTCCGCACGCGCGCAGACGAGCGAGGAGCCCCTGAAGGGGCTGCGGGTGCTGTGCATCGACAACGAGCCCAGGATCCTCGACGGCATGCGTCTGCTGCTGTCCGGCTGGGGTTGCACCGTGACACTGGCGGATTCCGTTGCGGCGGTCGAAGCAATGGTGGCGGACGGGGCACCCGATTTCGGCGCCGTCATCGCCGACTACCACCTCGACGACGGCACGGGGATCGCCGCGATCGCGACGCTGCGCAAGGCGCTTGGCCGCGAGGTGCCGGCCCTTCTCGTCACCGCCGACCGTACGCCGGATGTGCGCGCCGAGGCGGAACGCGACAATATCCTCGTGCAGAACAAGCCCGTCCGCCCGGCCTCGATGCGGGCCTGGCTCACGCAGCTTTCAACGGTGGAACGCGCGGCCGCGGAGTGACGTCAGGCTGCCGCCTGCGCGGCGCCGATCTTGCCGAGCTGGATGACCGCCTGGGTGCGGCTGTCGACGTTGAGCTTCAGGAGAATGGCCGAGACATGGGCCTTGATGGTCGCCTCGGACACGCCGAGTTCATAGGCGATCTGCTTGTTGAGCAGGCCCTCGGCCAGCATGGCGAGCACGCGCGATTGCTGCGGCGTCAGGGTGCGCAGGCGCGCGATGAGGTCGGCGACTTCGCCGTCCTGTTCGGGCGCGCGCACATAGCCGCCCGGCGTATAGACATTGCCGTCCAGCACCGAGCCGATGCCTTCGCGGATATCGTCGATGGAGGCGGATTTGGAAATGAAGCCGGATGCACCGAGATCGAGCGCCCTGCGGATGGTGGCGGGATCGTCGCTGGCGGAAACGATGACGACGGGCAGGCTCTGGAACTCGGCCCGAAGCGCGATCAGGCCCGACAGGCCGCTGACGCCGGGCATGGCGAGATCGAGAAGCAGCAGGTCCGCGTCCGGATGGGTCTCGGCCGCCTTGCGCGCGGCCTCGAAATCGCCTGCCTCGACGATATCAGGATTGCCCGCCATTCCGGTCAGTGCCTGTTTCAGCGCGCCGCGGAACAGCGGATGGTCATCCGCGATGATGATCGTGAGTGCCGATGCCATGCGCTCCCTCCCAAGAGTTGATGGACCCCGCGACGGAACAGGCACGGCGCTGGCCGGCAAAGCGTTCCGTCAGGTCTTCTGCGGGACCGCGTCCTTCCCGGGGGCCGGCTCCTCCTTGCCATCCTCCAGGTTTTTCACGATGCCCATGAACCTTTGCATCATCTTTTCCATGATGCTCATGGTCCGGTCAATCTCTTCATCCGATGGTAGAGCAGGTTTTGCGGTTGACTGACCGGTTGCAACAGCTTTTTCCAGCGCTTCGACGCGCTTGGTCAGGAGGTCGAGCTCCTTTTCGAAGGCCGCGCGCTCGTCGGCTGCCATGCGGCAGACGATCTGGCCGTCCTTTTCCTGGCAGAGCGAGAGGTCGCCCGAGGCGGTGTCGAGCCGCACGAAGCCCGAATCCGTTTTTTCCATGCGGTAGCGGCCTTCGCCTTCGGCATGGGCGGCGCCCGCCGCAAGCGCGGTAACAAGGGTCAGGGGAAGAGCGGAAATTCGCATGCAAAATCCTCCAAGAGCCGGTTTGCCGGGCTGTGGCCGGTGGACATTCGTCGTTCTTTGCGGCAAGCGCTAGCGTGAAACGCGCCAGCCAGAGGAGAAACGGACGAGATGACCAAGACAATCTACAAGATCGTTCCGTCAAGTCTGTGGCAAAAAGCGAAGGCGGCCAGAATATTCGAAGGCGCGGCCATCGATCTTGCCGATGGCTACATCCATTTCTCCACCGCATCGCAGGCCAGGGAGACCGCCGCACGCCACTTCGCCGGCCAGAGCGACCTTCTGCTCGTTGCGGTCGATGGCGATGTACTCGGCGACACGCTCGTCTACGAACCCTCGCGTGGCGGCGATCTCTTTCCGCACCTTTACGCCGCGCTTCCCCTGTCTGCCGTCCTTTGGGAAAAGCCCCTGCCGCTCGGACCCGACGGCGCCCACCAGTTTCCGGAGATGCCGCTCTGATGTCGTTGCTTTCCTCGCTCGGCCGCAAGGGCCTCTTCCTGTTCGATCCGGAAACCGCGCACGGCCTGTCCATATCAGCGCTGAAGACCGGCATCGTGCCTGCCTGCCCGGCCAAGGCCGATCCGCGCCTGGCGCAGACCGTCGCCGGGCTTCACTTTCCCAATCCGCTCGGCATGGCCGCCGGCTATGACAAGAATGCGGAGGTGCCCGAAGCGCTCATCCGCCTGGGCTTCGGCTTTGCGGAGGTGGGCACGCTGACGCCGCGCGCGCAGGAGGGCAATCCCAAGCCGCGCATCTTCCGCCTCGTCGCCGACGATGCCGTGATCAACCGGCTCGGCTTCAACAATGCCGGCCATGCCGCCGCCCTCGAACGCCTGAAGCGCTGCCGGCGCGATGCGCTGATCGGCGTCAATATCGGCGCAAACAAGGACAGCGTCGACCGCATCGCGGACTATGTGGCCGGCATCCGCACCTTCTACGACGCCGCCCGCTACTTCACCGCCAACATTTCTTCGCCCAACACGCCGGGCCTGCGCGACCTGCAGGCGAAGGAAAGCCTGCACGCGCTGCTGTCTTCAGTGCTGACGGCACGGGCCGAGGAAGCGACGCGCAGCGGCCGGCAGGTTCCGGTGTTCCTCAAGATCGCGCCCGATCTTTCCGAAGAAGGCCTCGACGATATCGCCGAGGTGGCGCTGGCCCATCCGCTCGACGGGCTGATCGTTTCCAACACGACCCTCGCGCGCGAAGGATTGCGCGATACCCGCCAGGCCGGCGAAGCCGGCGGGCTTTCCGGCAAGCCGCTCTTCGAGAAATCGACCATCGTGCTCGCCAAGATGCGGCGGCGCGTCGGCGACGACATGCCGATCATCGGCGTGGGCGGCGTTTCGGATGCTGAGACCGCAGCGGAAAAGATCCGCGCGGGTGCGAACCTCGTGCAGCTCTATTCCTGCATGGTCTATGCCGGCCCTACCCTGCCGGGTGCGATCGTCAGCGGCCTCTCGCGCCTTTGCGATCGCGAGCAGGTATCGACGATCTCCGCCCTTCGCGGCATCCGCACGGCGCACTGGGCCGATCGTCCTATCTGACGGCCCTTACGGAACCAAACCAGCCCAGCGGGATTCCTATAGGGCGGGTGGAGTGTCCGGCAAAAGCGGTTCACATCGACGGTAGCCTGCACCGACCCCGCCTTTATGGCCGAATGGCCAAGGAGGGACGCACCATGGAAGACCAGGACGACAGGATTCGCAGAAGGGCCCATCAGATCTGGAAAGAGGAAGGCAGCCCTGAAGGTCGGGAATATTCCCATTGGCTGCGCGCCCGAGCGGAGATCCGCGAAGAGGATGCCAACACCGTCACTCAGGATATACGCAAGGCCGCGCAGCTCGACAGGCCGCATTAAGCGGCAGGCTATGGGTGGTGTTCAGCGTTGGTTCGAACGGATTTCATCCAGCTTCCCGATGACCACCGCAAGTGCGAAACAAACCGACCCCAGGCCGAAGGATATGGTTCCAAGAGTCAATCTTGGAACCGATTCAGCCTCGACAATGAACATCAAGCCGATTGCCATCTGTATCAGCGCAAGAGCAAAGACGGCTATCTTCATTTGATCGCCGCGCAATCGAACTTGATCGCGTCGACCTCACCGGAGGCGACGTTGTATTCGCTCATCTGCAGAAAAGAGCAGACATAAATCTTCTCCTCGTTCTGCAGGAAGACATAGTTTCCGGATGTCGATTTGATCTCATATCCCTGCGCGGCCAGATCCAGGATCGTCGGCCGTCTTTCGGCATGGGCGGCGGAATTCATCGCAAGAAAAACGAGGGTAGCGGTAAAAAGGCTTTTCATTTTCATCATGTACTCTGTTTTCGTTTCATCTGATCCATGGAGCAAACGAAACGCAGAGTAATCGGGGTGAGGCAGCGTTCAACCCTAAAAAAGAACGATCTAGATGCGGCTTTGCCCGGCAAATTGCCGCCCCGCCAGCGCCGGCATACGCAGCGCCAGGAACAGTCCCCGGAATGCGAGGAACAGGTTGAGCGCCAGCCAGAGGCCGTGATTGCCCAGAAGCGGAACGAACAGCGCCAGCGCCAGGAGATAGCCGACGAATGCCGCCAGCATCATGTTACGCATCGCGCCGGACCATGTCGCGCCGATGAACACCCCGTCCATCTGGAAAGCGAGCGCGCCGGTGACGGCGGTCAGCGCGGCCCAAGGCAGGTATTTGGCTGCTTCCGCGCGCACGCTTTCCGTCGTCGTCAAGAGACCGATGATATCGGTGCCGAAGACGAGGAACAGCAGCGTCGTCACGATGCCGAGGCCGAAGGACCAGACGAGCGTGAGCTTGACGGCCCGGTCGAAGGCCGGCCGGAAATTGGCGCCGAAGGCGCGGCCCACGAGCTGTTCGGCGGCATTGGCAAGGCCATCGAGATAATAGCCGGCGACGAGGAAGATGTTCATCAGCACCGCATTGGCGGCCAGCACCAGCGGGCCCATGGAGGATCCGATGCGCGTCATGATAGCGAAGGCGCCGATCAGCACGAAGGTGCGGATCATGATATCGCGATTGAGCGAAAACAGCGCCTTAAGCCGTTCGCGCTCAAAGATTTCCGTGCGGGCAGGCCGCTGCCTTCTGTCGAAGCGCGACACGACGAGCGCCAGGCCCGCCAGCATCCCGGTCGTCTCGCCGATGACGGCGCCCCAGGCTATGCCGGCAATGCCCCAGCCCCACCACAGGCCGAGAACGATCGACAGCACGATATTCACGCCGTTGATGATGGCCTGCAACATGAGCCCGGTCATGCCCTGACCGCGACCCAGCACGAAACCGAGCAGCGCGTAATTGCCGAGCGCCATCGGGGCGGCGAGCGCGCGAATGAGGAAATAGGTCGACGTCACGGCTGCGACATCCGGCGACGGCGCCATCAGGAACAGGCCGGCCGAGAGCAGGAAAGGCGAGAGCAGCGCAATCGCCAGCCCGCAACAGAGCGCGATGATGAGCGAGCGCCAGTACACCGCCTGCTCCTCGCGCCGGTCACCCCGGCCGAACGCCTGGGCGACGAGGCCGGTGGTGGAGGCGCGCAGGAAATTGAAGCTGCCAAGCAGCAGGTCGAACAGCACGGCGCCCACGGCCATGCCCGCCAGCGCATTAGCCGAGCCGAGCCGCCCGGCCACGGCCGTATCGGTCAGTCCGATCAGCGGCGTCGTGAGGAAGCCGAGCGTCATGGGTATGGCGATGGACAGCACCAGCCGGTGCGTCACCTCGAAGGGGCCGGCACTTTCGTTTTCGCTTACCGCCGATGCATTCATCGCCTTACCCCCCGGTGGCTTTTTGCGTTCAGCTCGACAGGACCATCGCCCAGTACGGCCTGTTGCCCGAGGCGGGGTTGGAGACGACCGCCACGCCGAGGCCGCGATAGCCGGCACCCAGCATGTTCGTCAGATGCCGGGGCGAGCGATACCAGGCATCGAAGGCCGCTGCCGCCGTGCTTTGCCCGACCGCGATATTCTCGGCAGCCGGAAGCGGCACCTCCATGCCCTTCATGCGCTTGAGGAAGTTAGCGCCGAGGCCGATATTGTGCTCCATCTTGCCGGCAGACGCCATGCGGCTCGCCTGATCCATCGCCGCACGCTGCGCTTGGCTGTCGATGGCAAGCGGCGGCAGGCCGCGCTCGGCCCTGAGCTTGTTGACGAGGCCGAGCGAGGCAGCCGTCTGGTCGCTACCCGTCCCGGCCGAGGGCGCGAGAACGC
Organism: Shinella sp. H4-D48; assembly: GCF_022637395.1. GTDB lineage: Bacteria > Pseudomonadota > Alphaproteobacteria > Rhizobiales > Rhizobiaceae > Shinella > Shinella sedimenti. The sequence continues at coordinate 3,069,140 of NZ_CP093337.1, forward strand.
TGGTGGTGGAACAGCCGGCGGCAAGTGCTGCGATGGCAGCCGCGGAGGCGGCGAGGAAAGTGCGGCGCGTCAGCATGGTCAGCGCTTATAGCTGAACAGGCGGATGAGGATGAAGATCGGCACGACGATGACTGCGCCGAGCAGGAGATAGTCGCCAAGCCGGCCGAGCGTCTTGAAGCCGGTATTCCAGATATCGAGCACGAAATCGCGCGCAGCAAAGAGGATATCGTCGGGATAGAGCCCGAAGATCGACATCAGAAAGCCCACGGCCACCGACAGGATCAGGAGCTTGATGATCACGCGCAGCGGCGAGTCGCCGAGGAACCCGTTCACGCCATTGGACATCCGCTGATTCTCCATAAATTCGTCTGCACTCCAGATAAGCCCTCACCGGTCAGCCGGCAAGCGAGGCATCCGTGTGAGAATTCACTTGCCTTTTGTTACGGCCCTGCCATGTAGCGGCATCAGCTTCCCGTCTCCGAGCCCCCATGACGAGCCCGCACTTCTCCTCCGGCGATCTCATTGCCGACCGCCGCGCCGATTACGCCCGCATGTTTGCGGAATCGGGGGAGTATGCGGAGGCGGCGGAGCTGATGGAACAGGCGCTCGAACAGGTGCCAGGCTGGGCGGCCGGCTGGTTCCGGCTGGCCGAATATGCCGAGAAATCGGGCCAGAAGGAGGCGGCCGCCACGGCGTTGCGCACGGTCATCGCGCTCGATCCCGCCGATATCTTCGGTGCCGGCCTCAAGCTTGCCGTGCTCGGCGTCGCCGAGGCGCCCGCCACGCCGCCGACACCCTATGTCGAACGGCTCTTCGATGATTATGCGGACCGTTTCGACACCGCCCTTGTCGAGCGGCTGGAATACACCGTTCCGCAGACGCTCGCGGCCGTCGTGCGCAAGTATGCGGGTGACGATGCCCGGTTCGGCCTCGTATCGGATATGGGTTGCGGCACAGGCCTGTTCGGCGTGGAAATCCGCCAGAATGCCGGCCGCCTCGAAGGCTTCGACCTGTCTGCCGGCATGCTGGCCAAGGCCGGCGAAAAGGCGGTCTACGATCACCTCGCCCAGGCCGATCTGTCGCTGCCGGCTGCCGCAAGCGGCCTCTTTGCCGATGGACCGGAAGTACGCGCCGATCTCGTGAGCGCCGCCGACGTGCTGATGTATCTTGGCGATCTCGCCGAAGTCTTTCCGAGCGTTGCCCGCCTTGCGCGACCGGGCGGGCTCTTCGCCTTTTCGGTCGAGGATGGCGGGCCGGGCGAAACGCCGCTGCTGCGCCCTTCCCTGCGCTATGCTCATCCGGAACGCTTCATCCGCCGCAGGCTTGGCGAGGACGGCTTCGATCTGCTGACGGTGGAACGAAGCGTGATCCGGCGTGACGCGGGCGAGCCCGTGCATGGTCTTCTCTTCCTGGCGAGACGCCGGGCATAGGCTTGCGTCCGACACGCGGCGCGATACAACAATAAAACACGAGCGGAGATCGGCCATGGACGGCGACAAGCGGCGTTTCGGCTTCTGGAATCCCACACCCACGCGCCACACGCCGCTGGAAGATGCGCAGGGCGTGTTTGCAAGCAGCATGATCGCCGCACTGGGCCTTGCCCTCATGAGCAGTGCCGGGCTGGTTGCGAGCGGCACAGCCGGCGTCGCCTTCATCCTGCATTACCTGACCGGATACAGCTTCGGCCTGTTCTATACGGTCGTAAACATTCCCTTCTATCTGCTCGGCCTCAAGCGCCTTGGCCGCGCCTTTACCGTTAAGACGATTATCGCGGTGTCGCTGACCTCTGTCATTACCGAGTTGCAGCCGCATTTCGTGCGCATCGAGAGCATCGATCCGATGTGGACGGCGGTGCTGGCCGGCATCCTGCTGGGTTTCGGCCTGCTCGGCCTCTACCGCCACCGCGCCAGCCTGGGTGGCGTTGGCATTCTCGCCGTCTATCTTCAGGATCGCTTCGGGGTGCGCGCCGGCCTCGTACAGCTTGCCTTCGACGTGGTCGTGCTCGCAGCGGCTTTTGCGGTCGCCGCCCCTTTCATCGTGCTGTGCTCGGTCGTCGGCGCGGTGGTGCTCAATCTCTTCCTGACCATCAACCACCGCGCAGACCGCTATATCGCGATGTGACGCCTCATGCCGCCTTTGTCGCCGCGTCCAGCGGATGCTGGCTGCGGAAGCTGACGGCGACACGGTTCCAGATGTTGATCGTGCCGATCGCAATCGTCAGCTTGGCGATTTCGGCGTCGGTGAAAAAGGCCTTCAGCGGTTCGTAAGCCGCGTCAGGCGCTCCGGTGTCAGCCAGTCGCGTCACCGCCTCGGTCCATTCCAGAACGGCGCGTTCGACCGGGGTGTAGACAGGCGATTCCCGCCACACCGACAGGAGATTGATCCACTGTTCGGAAAGGCCGTGCTGACGCGCTTCCTTCACATGCATATCGACGCAATAGGCACAGCCGTTGATCTGCGATGCGCGCAGCTTGATCAGATGGATCAAGGCCGGATCGAGGCCTGATTCTTTCTTGATATAGGTCTCCAGTCCCATGATCGCCTTGTAGGCATCGGGCGCCACCTTGTAGCCGTTCAGTCGTTCCTGCATGGTCGTTCTCCTGTTGTGGGCGTCATGCGCCCTGCTTGCGTTCATGAATGGCAAGAAAGGCGCAGCCGCGCGCCGCAATCGATCCGTCATCACCGGCCGCTACATCGGCGAGGATATCGGCCACCGTCACACGCCGCAGTTCGGCGCGGTAGGCCTTTTCCGCGCGCAGCATGGCGGCATTGATCTCGCAGGGCCGCGTCGGCTTGCCCGGCAGCGGGTTGGGGCCGCGCTGGCGGATTTCCAGACAGCGGAAGGCCGGCTCCGGCCCCTCGACGGCCAGCACGATATCCAGAAGCGTGATCTGCTCGGCGTTGCGTGCCAATCGGTAGCCGCCTCTGGGGCCGGGCAACGTGGCAAGCAGGCCGGCACCTGATAAGGCCTGGAGATGCTTCAACAGATAGCTCGTCTTCACGCCGTGATACGCCGCGAGCGAGGCGGCCGACAGCACGCCGTCGGCGGAGAGCTGCGCCAGCATCGCCACACTGTGGATCGCCTGTTCGACACCTTCACTGAGCTTCACCAGCACCTCCAAAAATCATGGACAATAATTATCCATGATTATTTACGAGTCAATCCTTTCCGTGCGGTTCTTTTCTTTCGGACGGGATCGACTAGCTTGTCTTCGACATGACCGATTCCGCCGAAGCCGCCCGTGCCCTGCTGCCCGCGACCTTTTCTGCATGGTTCGCAGGCAAGGGATGGCAGCCGCGCGCGCATCAGATGGAGCTTTTGTCGCGCGCGACCGCGGGAGAAAGCCTGCTGCTGATCGCGCCCACCGGCGCGGGCAAGACGCTGGCCGGCTTCCTGCCGGCGCTGACCGACCTGACGCGCCGCGGCAAGATCCCGCCGGGCTCGGCCTTCACCGGCATCCACACGCTGTACATCTCGCCCCTGAAGGCGCTTGCCGTCGACATCGAGCGCAACCTGATGAAGCCCGTCTCGGAAATGGGCCTGCCCATCACCATCGAGACGCGCACCGGCGACACCCCGCAGGCAAAGCGTCAGCGCCAGCGGCTGAACCCGCCCGACATCCTTTTGACCACGCCCGAACAGGTGGCGCTGCTCATTGCCAACGGCGAGGCGCCACGCTTCTTCAAGGACCTGAAATACGTCATCTTCGACGAGCTTCATTCGCTCGTCACCTCAAAGCGCGGCCACCTGCTGTCGCTCGGGCTTGCGCGCCTGCGCCGCCTCGCACCTAGTCTCAGGACCATCGGTCTTTCCGCGACGGTGGCCGAGCCGATGGACCTGCGCCGCTGGCTGGTCGCGCAATCGGCCGGTGAGGAGAACCATGCCGGCCTCGTCACCGCGCCGGGCGGGGCTCGACCCATCATCACCATCCTCAAGAGCGAGGAGCGCGTGCCCTGGTCCGGACATCAGGCGAAGTATGCCATGCCGGAGGTCTATGAGGCGATCAAGCAGCACAAGACGGCGCTGCTCTTCGTCAACACGCGCAGCCAGGCGGAAATCCTGTTCCAGGAACTCTGGAACATCAACGAGGACACGCTGCCGATTGCCCTGCACCATGGCTCGCTCGATGTCGGCCAGCGCCGCAAGGTCGAGCAAGCCATGGCGGAAAACCGCCTGCGTGCCGTCGTCGCGACCTCGACGCTCGACCTCGGCATCGACTGGGGCGATGTCGATCTCGTCATTCATGTCGGTGCGCCGAAGGGCGCTTCGCGGCTCGCCCAGCGCATCGGCCGCGCCAACCACCGCATGGACGAGCCGAGCCGCGCCATCCTGGTGCCCGCAAACCGCTTCGAGGTGATGGAGTGTCAGGCGGCGCTCGACGCCAACTATATCGGCGCACAGGATACGCCTCCCGTCGGCGATGGCGCGCTCGATGTGCTCGCCCAGCATGTGCTCGGCATGGCCTGCGCCGCGCCCTTCGACGAGGACGACCTCTTTGCCGAAGTCACTTCCGCCTCGCCCTATACCGGCCTGCCGCGTGAAAAATTCGGTCGCATCGTGCAGTTCGTGGCGACCGGCGGCTATGCGCTGAAGACCTATGAGCGCTATGCCCGTATCCGCAAGACCGCGGACGGTCTCTGGCGCGTCTCCAACCCCGGGGTCGCGCAGCAATACCGTCTCAATCTCGGCACCATCGTCGAGATGCCGATGCTCAATGTGCGCATGGTCAAGCGCGGCGCGAAGGGTGCTGTCGGGCGCGGCGGGGCATCGCTCGGCAAGGTGGAGGAATATTTCCTCGAAATGCTCGCGCCCGGCGATACCTTCCTGTTCTCGGGCAAGGTGCTGCGTTTCGAGGGCATCCGCGAGAACGAATGCCTCGTCAGCCAGGCCTTCTCGCTCGACCCGAAGGTGCCGGCCTATGCCGGCGGCAAGTTCCCGCTCTCCACCTATCTCGCCGATCAGGTGCGCGGCATGCTGGACGATCCCGCGCGCTGGGGTGCCCTGCCCGATCAGGTGCGCGACTGGCTTTCCCTGCAGCGCGACGTCTCATCCCTGCCCAGGCGCGACGAACTCCTGATCGAGACGTTCCCGCGCGGCAGCCGCCATTACATGGTGGCCTATCCTTTCGAAGGGCGGCTTGCCCACCAGACGCTCGGAATGCTGCTCACGCGCCGGCTGGAGCGCGCCGGCCGCCGGCCGCTCGGCTTCGTCGCCACCGACTATTCTCTTGCCATCTGGGCGCTGGACGATCTCGGCCACGCCTTTGCCGTCGAGCGTCCGTCGCTGTCCTCGCTCTTCGATGAGGACATGCTAGGCGACGACCTGGAAGCTTGGCTCGATGAAAGCTACATGCTCAAGCGCACCTTCCGCAATTGTGCCGTGATTGCGGGCTTGATCGAGCAGCGTCATCCCGGCAAGGAAAAGACCGGGCGACAGGTCACCGTTTCCGCCGACCTGATCTACGACGTGCTGCGCAGCCACGAGCCGGATCACATCCTGCTTGAGGCGACGCGCAACGATGCGGCGGCGGGGCTTTTGGATATTCAGCGATTGGGCGATATGCTGGCTCGAATCAAAGGGCATATCACCCACCGGCAACTGACCCGCATCTCGCCGCTTGCCGTGCCGATCATGCTGGAAATCGGCCGGGAAACGGTGGCGGGAGAGGCACAGGATTCGCTGCTGGCGGAAGCTGCGGACGACCTGATCGCCGAAGCCATGGGCGGGCCTGATATTTAGGGAAGACGAAGCGTGCAGCGACTGGCATTGGCATCGACGGAGATACAGGATTTCGGCGCGGTTTCCGCGCGCACCGTCATTGCCGGGGTCGAGGCGGTCTGCGATCCGCTCGGCGCGCTCTACCTGCCCGAAACCCGTCTGCTCGTCGTTTCCGATCTGCATCTCGAAAAAGGTGCGGCCTTTGCCCGTCGCGGCATGATGCTGCCGCCCTATGACACGCTCGCCACGCTGAAGGTGCTGGAAGCCGTCATCAGACGGCACGACCCGGCCATCGTCGTCAGCCTCGGCGACAATTTCCATGACCGCGTCGGCTCCGCTCATCTGCCGGAAATCTTCCGCGGGAAGATCGTGGAGCTGGCGCGTGGCCGCGAATGGATCTGGATCAACGGCAACCACGACCCCGACGGCACCGTGGGCCTGCCGGGTCAGTCGGCAGACGAGCTGCATTATGCCGGGCTCACCTTCCGGCACGAGCCGTCGCTCATCGCGCCCGAAGGCGAGATCGCCGGTCACCTTCATCCTGCCGCCACCGTCATCCGTCGCGAAAAAGCGGTACGCCGCCCCTGCTTCGCAGCTGATGGCCGGCGCCTCCTGATGCCGGCCTTCGGGATCATGACGGGCGGGCTCGACCTGCGCCACCGGGCAATGACCGGTCTTTTCGACCGGGCAAGCCTGGTTGCGCACATGCTCGGCCGTGACCGCATCTATTCCGTGCGGTTTGCCAATCTGCGCGGATGAGGGCGTGGCGCCTTAGCTCTTCACCAGGCGCAGGATCGTCGATTCGCCGCTGCCGCGCGGCTCCGTCACGGCGAAGACCGAACCGTCGGGCGCAACCTTGACATCGCGGATGCGGGCGTCGAGCGGAACGCGCTCTTCATGCGCCACCTTGTCGCCGTCCATGTGCAGCACCACGAGGCCCTGGCTGACGAGGCCGCCGATCAGGAAGGCGCCCTTCCACTCCGGTATTGCATCGCCGTCATAATAGGCCATGCCGGACGGGCCGATCACCGGATCCCAGTAGTAGGCCGGCTGTTCGGTGCCCTCCAGCGCGGTGATGCCCTCGCCCACCTTGCCGCCGCTATATTCGATGCCATAGGTCACCTTCGGCCAGCCGTAGTTCTTGCCGGCCTCCGGGCGGTTCAGCTCGTCGCCGCCCTTCGGCCCGTGCTCGACCGTCCAGAGACGGCCTTGCCCGTCGAGTGTCGCCGATTGCAGGTTGCGGTGACCGTAGCTCCAGATTTCCGGCAACGCGCCGTCCTGCGTGGCGAAGGGATTGTCGGCATGCGCCTTGCCCTCCGGATCGAGGCGGAAGACCTTGCCGAAGCCGCTGCCGAGATCCTGCGCACCAACGCGGGTCTCTGCGTCGGATCGTTCGCCGACAGTGACATAGAGCTCTCCCTGCGACCCGAAGACCAGCCGCGAGCCGAAGTGCTTGTCGCCGTCATAGGTCGGCATCTGTTGGAAGATGACCTTCACGTCCTGCAGCGAAAACTTTCCATCCTGCTCGGTCAGGGTCGCCGACGCCACCGACGTGCCGTTACCCCCCTCGCGCGGCTCCGAGAAGGAGAAGTAGATACGGTTGGAACTTTCGAAATCCGGCGCCAGCGCCACATCGAGCAGACCGCCCTGTCCCTCGGACATCACATCAGGCACGCCTTCGATGGCCGGGCTCGCCTCACCGTTCTCTTGCGAGACGATGTGCATGGTGCCCTCCTTGGCCGTCACCAGCATGCGTCCATCCGGCAGGAATTCCATGGCCCAGAGGTGCGGCAGGCCCTTGGCCACCACATCGACGGCGATCTGGGGGACGCTGTCAGGCAGCGTGGCGCGCGTCTGGCCCTCGAAGGCCGGCTTCTGGTCGGGCGCATTCGCCTGGCCGGTTTCGGCGGTGCGTGCGGTCTGGGCGAAGGCCGGCGCCGCAAGAAGCGTGGCGGCGAGCATGGTTCCGGCGAGGAAGAAGCTGGTCGTGCGCATGGTGGTTCCCTTGTTGATCGTACGGTGATGGTCGCATGGACGCGTGCCATCCTGACGTCGCAAGGGTGCAACAGCGTGATTTGTTTCAACACATCGCTTCAAGAAATGTTTATCGCGCATCCTGTCGGTTTCGAACTGCCCCAATGACGCCCCCACATACGCCCGGTTGATTTCCATCAAGGCTTGGCCGACCATCGGCTCTAATCTGGGCCATAAAGGGAGATTCAGAATGTACAGGCATATTCTCGTTCCCACCGACGGGTCGGACCTGTCGCTCGCCGCCGTCGACCAGGCGCTGGCGCTCGCCAAGGTGCTGGGGTCGCAGGTGACGGCGCTAACCGTTGCCGAACCGTTGCATTTCCTGCCGGTGACACCAGCCGCGACGGCGACGCTGCGGGTGGACTACGAAGTTCATGTGAAGGAGGACGGCGCGCGCATCCTCGGCGCCGTCACGGAAAAGGCGAATGCCGCCGGCGTCGCGATCGAAACGCTGCAAATAACGGCGGGCGATGCCTGGCGCGGGATCATCGACACGGCCGAGCAGAAGGGGTGCGACCTCATCGTCATGGCCTCGCATGGGCGGCGAGGCGTCAGCGCCTTCCTGATGGGCAGCGTCACCACCAAGGTGCTCAGCCATTCGAAGGTGCCGGTGCTCGTCTACCGCGCCTGAGCAATCAGTCCTTGCGGAAGACGACGCTCGCCAGCCAGCCTGTCAGCGCGGCGAGGAACACCGAGAACGCACCATAGGCCAGCGAATGGTCATAGGCCGCGGTCGAGATCATCTGCTCGATACCGGTCTTCATGACGCGCAGCGGCAGCGCCTTTTCGGAGATGAAGACGCCGTCGCGGAAAAGATGCGCGCGCACGATATGGGTGCCGTTGGGCACGTTTGCCGGCAGCTTGACCGTGGCCTTGAACAGGCTGGCGCTGATGAACTGCACGCCGCCCGGATCACGCTGGTAGAAGCCGCCGCTCTCTTTCAGGCGGCGGAACGCGTCCCGGAACTCCGTGAGGTTGCTGCCGTCGCCGACGAAGCCGACCGGGGTAAGACGAATGTGCTGGATACCGACGCCCACGCCGTTCAGTACCGCCGGATCGGCAATCGTTTCGACGTCGCGCGTGCTCGAAAGCGAATAGGATTCCGGCACCAGCTCGAAGGTCATCGAGCGGCGGTTGACCCAGATGCCGAAGACGCGCTCCTTGATGCGAACCGTGTTGTTGTCCTTCGGCCCCTCCAGCGCCACGACAATGTCGTATTTGCGCTGGGCGAGCAAAGCGGGATCGTATCCTTCGATCGCGCCGAAGATCGTCAGGTCCGCGCCGCGGAAATCCGAGGAAATGGCGATCTCGTCGGTGGAGATGCCGATTTCCAGCTTTTCGGGCGCTTCGGCCGGCCGATCCTCCTGCGCGGCGGCAGGAGACACGAGGCTGACGATCAGCAGGAGGAGCGAAGCAAGGGCTCTCATCGGTAGACCCCCTCGCTGATGACCGAATAGACATCGTCTGGCGTGACCACCAGGTCGACGGCCAGGCGGGCGCCGACGGCCAGAACCAGCAGGGCGAGCAGCGCGCGCAGCTGTTCGCCGCGCAGCTTCTGGCCGACCCGCACGCCATATTGCGCACCGATCACGCCTGCCACCATCAGGATGAAGGCGAGCACGATATCGACGGAATAGTTCGTCGTGGCCTGCACCACCGTCGTATAAGCGGTTACGAAGATGATCTGGAACAGCGACGTCCCGACAACGACATTGGTGGGGATGCGCAGCAGATAGATCATCGCCGGCACCATGATGAAGCCGCCGCCGACACCCATGACGGAGGTGAGGATGCCGATGCAGAAGCCCAGCCCGATGACGGGGATGACGCTGAGATAGATCTTCGACTTCTTGAAGCGCATCTTCAGCGGCAGGCGATGCACCCAGTTGTGCTGGCCGGGCCGGCGCAGCGAAACAGGCTGGTTCGTGGCCGAGCGGCGCATGGCGCGGATGCTTTCGAGCAGCATCAGCGTGCCAACTGTGCCGAGCAGCACGACATAGAGCAGCGAGATGACGAGATCGAGCTGACCAACTCTGCGCAGGAGCGCGAATATCCATATGCCGACGGTAGCTCCGGCCAGACCGCCGAAAAGCAGCACCGTGCCGAGCTTCACATCCAGCGTGCCGCGCCGGAAATGCGAGAGCGCACCCGACATGGAGGAGGCGACGACCTGGTTTGCGCCTGTGGCGACGGCCACGATCGGGGGGATGTTGTAAAAGATCAGCAGTGGCGTGATGAGGAAGCCGCCGCCGACGCCGAACATGCCGGACAGGAAACCGACGGCCGCACCCATGCCCAGAATGATGAAGATGTTCACCGAGAGCTCTGCAATGGGCAGGTAGACAGTCACAACGTAACCCCGATCGGCAGTTTTGCCCTTGCGGGCTTACCTTGGCAGTCGCTTTCACCCAATGCCTGCCGCCGCGGCGCCTCTTCGGCAGGCTGCGAATGCAGGAAGGCGCCCCGCCGCTGGAGGGGATGCCCCGTCACGGCTGGTCACGCCTTGCATCACGCAAGAATTCGTCACACGGCGACTGCCTTCCGGCCCACCATGGCCGCCGTCACGATGATAACGTTTGAGGAACGGATATCATCCTGAAGCGGCTTTAGATTTGCACCGCATAATTCCGTAAATCAGGGCCGATTTATGGATGGAATCATGCCGTGCATTCAAAATGCCACAGCCTTCTTTACACGGCGTGAACGACGCGCCGCTTTGGCTTTGTCATGCCTGCGGGTTGGGAAGGTGTCAATCGAATAGGACCCCTGTTGGGGGCCCCAGGAAGAAAGCCGGTCAGCCCGGCTGCTTGTTGCGCTTCAGAAGCTCGGTCACGAGCGCATCGTCGATCTCGCCCGTCTGCTTCTGGCCGACGGATTTCTGGAACGCCTTGATGGCTGCCACCGTCTTGTTGCCCATCTCTCCGTCCGGCGTGCCGGCATTGAAGCCGTTGTTGTTGAGAATGGCCTGGATGTTTCGGATGGCCTTCTTCATGTCGACGCTGGCGGTCTTGACCGCCGCACCGGCCCATTCGTCGGGCAGTTCGGCGGAGTTGGCCTTTTCATCGAGCGGCTGCGGCTTCCACAGCTCGACCTTCGCCTTCGCGCTGGTCAGCTGTTCGGGGCGCATGGCGTTGGCCACTTCGTCGCGCTTGCCGGCCGCGTCGCGGTCGCCGTCGCGAGCGGCGATGGCAAACCACTTGTAGGATTCTTCCAGATCCTGCTTCACGCCGTTGCCGCGCGCATAGAGGATGGCGAGGTTGAACTGGCTGTCGCGCACGCCGAGTTCGGAGGCCTTCTGGAACCACTTCGCCGCGCCGTCGAAATCCGGTGCCGCGTTGCCGATGCCGGTGGCGAGCAGGACGGCGAGATTATGCATGGCGCTCGCATTGCCCTTGTTGGCCGCGACCTCGTAGAGTTTGCGGGCATGCTCCAGGTCGCGCTCGACGCCCTGGCCCTTTTCGTAGAGGTTGGCGAGCCGGTATTCTGCCGGTGCGAAGCCGCGGGCGGCGGCAAGCTCGTACCAGCGGGCGGCTTCCTTGAGATCGACCGCAACGCCGCGCCCATCCGTGTAGCGCGCGCCGATTTCGAACAGGGCAAGCGGATCGCCGTCCTTGGCCGCATTGGCAAGCGATGCCGGCGTGATCGCCTCGGGAACGACGATCGCCGCCGTCTGTGTCTGATCGATCGGCGCGGCCTCGTGCGTCGTGTCCTGGCCGGCAAGCGGGGCCGTCTCCGGCGTCGTCACCGGCTCGAAGCCGGCGGTGTCGGCATCTTCGGTGACCGCCGGCGTGGTCATCATGTCCGCACCCCGCGTGGAGGCCGACGTCGGCGTCGTACCATCAGCAGTGTTCATACCGGCAATGTCGCGCTCGGCTGGTGCCGGATCGGTCACGGCCTTCTCACCGGCAACCGGCGCAACGCCGGCATTCGCCGTTGCCGCTTCGCCCGTCTGCGTGGCGGTCTCACCGGTCATCGCCGTCTGCTCGACGACGACGGGCGCGCTGCCGCCACGCACCAGCGTGTTGACCAGCGGATAGGACATGATGGCAAGCAGCGCTGCGCCGACGGCCAGCAGGATCGGCCGGCGGTGACGGCCAAAAGCAGATCCCGATGCGGGCTTCGCGTCCTTGGCGGGCTTTTCGCCCTTCTTCGCGGGGGCGACGCGCGACATCGCATCGCTTTCCTCGGCGGCAAGACGCGCAGCACGACGGGCGGCGGCGATGTAATCGGCCTTGTCCGTCTCGTTTACAGCGCCCGCGCGGCCGCCGGAAGCCTGGCCTGCGCGCACGCGCTCGAGAATGCGGCGCACGTCGGGCGTGCCCGACCCGGGCTCGAGAAGTTCGTTGGCCACTTCCGGCGCCAGCTCATCGGTGGGATCGAGCGAAGGCGTCGGCTCGATATGCTGGCGCTCGACCGGTCGTGCGGCAGGCTCCTTGCGGCCGGGCGACAGGCGGCGCTTCAGGCCGGCCAGCAGGCCCTTGGGCTGCTCGTCCTTGACGAGGTCTTCCGAGAGATCGGCGGCGGCGGCAGAAGCCAGTGCGTCGTCCTGCTCTTCCCGCTGCGGTGCAGGGATGTGCTCGACCGCGATGTCCGGGAAGCGGCTTTCCTCATGGTCGTCGACAGTGGCGTTGCGGTGCTGCCGCGTGCCGAAACCGTCGTCGTCGAACGGATAGTCGTGAGCGCCGACGCTTTCGGCGCAGGCGGTTTCCATCGCCGGCATTTCGGCGCGCGGCATGACGGCGGCTTCGCGACGGCCGAAGCTTTCGCGCGGGGCGTCGAAATCCTCGAGGCGGCCGGCAATCTGCACCAGCGTCTCATGAAGCGCGTCGAAGGTGCGGGCCGTGCGGTCCTCGCTGGAGCGCGTCAGCTCCTCGAGCGCACGCAGGTCCGAGGCGAGGCCGGCGATCGCATCCATGTCGGTGTTTCCGGCAACGGCGGGGCCGGCGTGGCGATAGGCTTCCATCACCGCTTCGGCGGCCTGGCGAGCGGCCTCGACGATGTATTCGTCGTTGGTCGCCATATAGTCTTCGATGGTGGCGAGACGGTTTTCGACATCCGACGAGGTGCCGCCGAAGGCTGCCGGAGCGGAGGGCGTACCGATCAGCGTGGAAAGGTGGGCGATCTGGGCTTCCAGGCCGCGCAGTGCCTCCTGGTCACCCGCCGGTGCCGTGCGGGTCGCGTCCAGCCGGTCGGCGATCGCGGTGAGGCGGCCCTCGATCTCGGAGAAACGATCCTCCTGGAACGGGCTGCCGACAGGCGTATCGAGCCGGTCGATGCGGCGGGCAAGCGTGTCGAGACGCTCGGCGAGCTCGCCATTGACGCTGCCCTGGTCGAGCGCGTCGATCTTGCGGGAAATGTCGGAGAGGTAATAGGCAAGCTCGTCGCCGCCGACGAGCGGCGCAACCTGCTGGCTCTGCTCCATCATGCGCGACAGCTCTTCGATGCGCTCTTCGAGACGCAGCGCCGTGCGTTCGTTCGACATTTCCTCGATGCGGCTGGCGAGCGCCTCGAGGCGCAGGCCCAGACCCTGTTCCTGCGCGGGCGCCGGGCGCCGGGCGATCATATCGAGCTGCCCGGCAAGGTCGGCGATCCGGCCTTCCAGGCGTTGCATCATGCCGGTATCGGCGGACGGCCCTTGCTGCATGCGGCCGGCGGCGGCAATGGCGCGAGTGATCTCGTCGAGGCGTGCGTCCAGTCCTTCGAACTGCGAGGAGACGGCCGTCACGAAGCGGCCGCCATCGGGCTCCACACGCCGGCCGAGGCCGTCGATGGCGTCGGCGATCATCTCGATCTTGTCTTCCAGCGCGCGGATGGCTGGCGTGGCGCTCATCGCGCCGATCTGGTTCTTCAGCTCGTCAAGACGGTAGGCCAGCGCAACGAGTTCGTCGTCGCGCGCCTGGTCAAAGACCGATAGCTTCTGCTCGACGCCGTTCCAGCGGTCTTCCATGCGCCGCACGGAATCCTCGCGCGCCAGCCCGTCGAGCACGGAGCGCAGCTCGTCGAATTCGACGCGCAGCCCGTCCGTGTGGCCGGACTGGCGGCCGAGCTGGTTGATGCCGGTGGAAAGGCGCTGCAGTTCGGTCCGCAGGTCGTCGGTGTTGCCGCGTCCCTCAGCCAGCTGGCGGATGCCGCGGATTTCGGAGCGCAGCGTGTGCATCTCCCGCTCGAGGCCGTCAGCGATATCCTTCTTGAGGTCCTGGCGCAGCGAAACGAGCGCCTTGGCGATATCCTCCACGGAATTGTCTGCGCGCGCCGGGGCTGCGGCGGGATGGCTTCCATAAGCCGCCTGCGCCTGCTGGGCGGCGGCGTAGTGGTCGTTCGAGAACGGGCGGCGCTCGATACGCTGGGCGGCGCGCTCGCGCGTGCCTTCGATGGCGCGCTGCCGCTGCATGATCTCGGAAACCGGATCGTCGCGCAGCGGCAGGTTGCGCTGCGGCTCGTAACGGGGCTGCTCGGCACGCGGCGCATAGCGCTCTTCGGCACGCCCGCGCGTATCGCGGCCGCCCATCAGCCCCTCGATGCGGGCTTCCAGCCCCTCGATGGTGCGATTGAGCGCGTCGAGCGAAGACCGTTCACCATGACGTTGCGGGTTTCGCGATCCGTTCATCTTTCGCCTCGCTTTGGCGGCCAATGGCCTGCCGGGAGATACCCTTGACGGCGCGGCCCGCCCGGCTGCGCCCTTCCTGCGTTGTGCGGGAAACCGTATCGTCCCTGCTTCACCCGGATCCCCGATCCAGGCACCGCAGAGGAAAGCCGAATTGATTCCCGATCCCACGCCCTCAGACGCCACAATTCATGAAACGTGGTAAACAAGGGGTTAACCCACGCGGAATTTTTTTAACGATTTGCTCATAGACTCTCGTTCGGGAGGCCTAGCGACCTGTTGTGGCACCGCAACGCCCATCGTGAAGCCGACGCTGCCGGACACAACATCAGCCGCTCCCCTGCCCTCCGCTCCCAGCCGCAATGAGAATTGCGTCGCACCTTGCGTTTTGACGTTTACGCAAACGTCAAAATTTCATACTATCCTTCCCAAGGAGCGGACCGAGGTCCGCGGGATAGGTGAGGAACGCAAACGATGCCGATCTACAAGGCCCCCGTGAATGACACGCTTTTCATCCTGAACGACGTCCTGTCGCTGGAGCGCTACAACAACCTGCCCGGCTTTGCCGATGCGACGGGGGACATGGTGGAGGCGATTGCCGGCGAGGCCGCCAAGCTCGCCGAGGAAGTGTTGTTTCCGGTCAATCTTTCCGGTGATCAGGAAGGCTGCAAGCGCGCCGACGACGCCACGGTGACGACGCCAAAGGGGTTCAGGGAAGCCTACGATCTCTATCGTCAGGGCGGCTGGATCGGTCTTGCCGTGCCGGAAGAATTCGGCGGCCAGGGGCTTCCTTACGTGCTGCACACCGCCGTCGGCGAATATATGTCGTCCGCCAACATGGCGCTCACCATGTATCCGGGTCTCACACAGGGCGCGATCGCCGCGATCCTCGTGCACGGCTCCGACGAGCAGAAGACCGCCTACCTGCCTAAAATGGTCGAGGGCACCTGGACCGGCACCATGAACCTGACGGAGCCCCATTGCGGCACCGATCTCGGTCTGCTGCGCAGCAAGGCCGTGCCGCAGGCCGACGGCTCCTACAAGGTTTCCGGCCAGAAGATCTTCATCTCCGCCGGCGAGCACGACATGTCGGAGAATATCGTGCATCTCGTTCTCGCGCGCATCGAAGGCGCGCCCGAGGGTACCAAGGGCATTTCGCTGTTCATTGTGCCGAAGTTCATTCTCAAGGACGACGGCACGCCCGGTGACCGCAACGGCGTCACCTGCGGCGCGATCGAACACAAGATGGGCATCCACGGTAACGCCACCTGCGTCATGAATTACGACGAGGCGACCGGCTTTCTCATCGGTGCGGAAAACAAGGGCCTAAACGCCATGTTCGTCATGATGAACGAGGCCCGTCTCGGCGTCGGCCTCCAGGGCCTGTCGATTGCCGAAATCGCCTATCAGAACGCCGCCCAGTACGCCCGTGAACGTCTCCAGGGCCGCTCGCTCTCCGGCGCCAAGAACCCGGACGGCAAGGCCGATCCGCTGATCGTTCATCCCGACATCCGCCGCACCCTGATGACCATCAAGGCCTGGACGGAGGGCGGCCGCGCCTTCACGCTGTGGACCGCACTGAAATCCGACATCGCCCACCGTTCCGCCGATGAGGCCGAGCGCCAGGCCGCCGATGACATCCTTGGCCTGATGACGCCCATCCTCAAGGGCGTGCTTACCGACAAGGGTTTCGACCACGCCGTCATGGCTCAGCAGGTGTTCGGCGGCCACGGCTATATCGAAGAGCACGGCATGAGCCAGTATGTGCGCGATGCGCGCATCGCCATGATCTACGAGGGCGCCAACGGCATCCAGGCGCTCGACCTTGTCGGCCGCAAGCTCGGCATGAACGGCGGCCGCGCCGTCATGGCGCTGTTCAAGGAAATCGGCGATTTCTGCGAGGAGAACCGCAACGACGAGAAGCTTGCGCCTTTCACGAAGGGTCTCAAGAAGGGCTTGAACGACCTTCAGGCCTCCACCATGTGGTTCATGCAGAACGCCATGGCCAAGCCTGACAATGCCGGCGCCGGCTCGACCGATTACATGCACCTCTTCGGCCTCGTCGTCATCGGCTACATGTGGGCGAAGATCGCCAAGGCCGCGGAAGCGGGCCTGGCCGGCGGCGCCGGCGAGCGGGAGGATTTCCTCAAGAACAAGCTCGTCACGGCGACGTTCTTCATGGAGCGCCTGATGCCGGAGACCGCCCTGCGCAAGACCCGCATCGAGGCCGGCGCGGACACGGTGATGGAACTGGCTGCCGAAGCATTCTGATGCTTCGCTCCCCTCTCCCCGCAAGCCGGACGAAGGGGTACAGTCGCAAGCCAAGCAGTCCCTTCGCCCCGCTTGCGGGGAGAAGGTGCCGGCAGGCGGATGAGGGGCATTCGCCATGGCCGGGCAAGGAATTCTAGGGCGCCCTTGCGCCATCAGGGAGAAGAGAATGACCGACGTCTTCATCTATGATCATGTGCGCACCCCGCGCGGGCGCGGCAAAAAGGACGGATCGCTGCACGAGGTGCCGTCCGTGCGCCTTGCCGCGAAGGTTCTGGAAGCGGTGCGCGACCGCAACGGGCTCGACACCGAAAAGGTCGACGACATCATCTTGGGTTGCGTCGATCCTGTCATGGATGCCGGCGCCGTCATCCCGAAGGCCGCAGCCTTCGAGGCCGGCTACTCCACGAAGGCGCCGGGCATGCAGATCTCGCGCTTCTGCGCCTCGGGCCTCGATGCCGTGAATTTCGGCGCGGCGAAAATCGCGCAGGGCGCCGATGACCTCGTCGTCGCGGGCGGCGTGGAATCCATGTCGCGCGTCGGGCTCGGCATGTCGGGCGGCGCCTGGTTCATGGACCCCTCGGTCAATTTCCCGGCCTATTTCATGCCGCAGGGTGTGTCGGCTGACCTGATCGCCACCAAATACGGCTTCTCCCGCGACGATGTGGATGCCTATGCCGTCGAAAGCCAGAAGCGTGCCGCGCAGGCCTGGGAAAAGGGCTACTTCAACAATTCCGTCGTGCCGGTGAAGGACATCAACGGTCTCGTCATCCTCGACCGTGACGAGCACATGCGCCCGGGCACGGACATGCAGGCGCTCGCCTCGCTCAACCCCTCCTTCCAGATGCCCGGCGAGATGGGCGGCTTCGAAGCCGTCGCCATCCAGGCGCATCCGGAAATCGAGGGCATAAATTACGTGCACCATGCCGGCAATTCCTCCGGCATCGTCGACGGCGCCGCCGCCGTGCTGCTGGGCTCGAAGGAAGGCGGCGCCATCCTCGGCAGGAAGGCCCGTGGCCGCATCAAGGCTTTCGCCAATATCGGCTCGGATCCGGCGCTGATGCTGACGGGTCCGGTCGATGTCACGGAAAAGCTCCTCGCCCGCTCCGGCATGCAGCTTTCCGACATCGACCTTTTCGAGCTCAACGAAGCCTTCGCCGCCGTCGTCCTGCGCTACATGCAGGCCTTCGACATCCCGCACGACAAGATCAACGTCAACGGCGGCGCCATCGCAATGGGCCATCCGCTCGGCGCGACCGGCGCGATGATCCTCGGCACGGTGCTCGACGAACTGGAACGCCGCGACCTCAACACCGCCCTCGTGACACTGTGCATCGGCGCCGGCATGGGCACGGCGACGATCATCGAACGGGTTTGAGGACATGCGGACGACAGCTCCTCACTCCGCCTTCGCGACGCGCGGCGCACCCTCTCCCGCAAGCGGAGTGAGGGTGCCGGCAGGCGGATAAGGGGCAGCGTCCCGCCAGATAGATTTCAAGGGAGAGGAATCCCATCATGAGCGCATACAAGAACTTCACCATCGAGACCGACGCCGACGGCATTGCGCTGGTCACCTGGGACATGCCCGACAAGTCGATGAACGTCTTCACCGTCGAGGTGATGGACGAGCTGGACAGGATCATCGACCAGGTCGTGGCCGACAGCGCCATCAAGGGCGCAGTCATCACGTCGGGCAAGTCGTCCTTCTCCGGCGGCGCGGATCTCTCCATGATCAAGGCGAGCTTCGACCTCCTGAAGGACGCGCAGGCCGCCGATCCCGCGACGGCTGTGCAGAAACTGTTCGACACAACGGGCCGCATGACCTGGCTCTTCCGCAAGCTCGAAACATCGGGCAAGCCGTGGGTCTCCGCCATCAACGGCACCTGCATGGGCGGCGCCTTCGAAATGTCACTCGCCTGCCACGGCAGGGTCGCCTCGAATGCCAAGTCCGTCAAGATCGCCCTGCCCGAGGTTAAGGTCGGCATCTTCCCCGGTGCCGGCGGCACCCAGCGCGTGCCGCGCCTTGCCAATGCGCAGGACGCGCTCCAGATGATGACGACCGGCTCGTCGCTGACCGGCGCGCGCGCCAAGGCGATGAACCTCGTGCATCAGGTCGTCGAGCCCGACCAGCTCATCCCCGCCGCAAAGCAGATGATCAAGGATGGCCTCAAGCCCGTCCAGCCCTGGGACGAGAAAGGCTTCAAGGCGCCGGGCGGCGGCATCTGGACACCCGCTTCCGCCCAGCTCTGGCCGGCCGCGCCCGCTATTCTGCGCCGCGAGACCGCGGGCAATTATCCCGGCGCACTCGCCATTCTCAAATGCGTCTATGAAGGCCTTCAGGTGCCGTTCGAAACGGGTCTGAGGATCGAGCAGCGCTACTTCACGCATATCCTGCAGACGACCGAAGCCTTCTCGATGATCCGGTCGCTGTTCATCTCCATGCAGGAGCTCGGCAAGGGCGCGCGCCGGCCGGCCGGCATTCCCAAGGCGGAGTTCAAGAAAGTCGCCGTCGTCGGCGCCGGCTTCATGGGGGCCTCCATCGCCTATGTCACCGCCGCCGCCGGCATCCCGGTGGTCCTCATCGACCGCGATCAGGAGGCCGCCGACAAGGGCAAGACCCATTCCGAAGGCCTCGTCACCGGCGCCATCGGCAAGGGCCGCATGACCAAGGAGGACGGCGAAAAGCTGCTGTCCCTCATCACCCCGACCCCCGACTATGCCGCACTCGCCGATGCCGACCTCGTCATCGAGGCCGTCTTCGAGGACCGCACCGTCAAGAAGGAGGTGACCGAAAAGATCGAGGCCGTGCTGCGCGAGGACGCCATCTTCGCCTCCAACACCTCGACGCTGCCGATCACGGGCCTCGCCAAGAATTCGAAGCGCCCGGACCAGTTCATCGGCATCCACTTCTTCTCGCCGGTCGAGAAGATGATGCTGGTGGAGGTCATCCTGGGTAAGGAAACGGGCGACAAGGCGCTCGCCACCGCACTCGATTACGTCGCCGCCATCAGGAAGACGCCGATCGTCGTCAACGATACGCGCGGCTTTTACGTCAACCGTTGCGTCTTCCGCTACATGGCCGAGGCCTATGACATGCTGATCGAAGGCGTGCCGGCGGCGATGATCGAGAATGCCGCCAAGATGGCCGGCATGCCGGTCGGCCCGCTGTCGCTCAACGACGAGGTGGCCGTCGACCTATCCTACAAGATCTTCAAGGCCTCCATCGCCGATCTCGGTGCGGAGTCCGTCGATCCGCGCCACATGGAACTGGTGACGACGCTGGTGGAAGGCGAAGGCCGTCTTGGCCGCAAGGCCGGCAAGGGCTTCTACGACTACCCGCCGAAGCCCGCGAAGAAGAAGCTCTGGCCGGGCCTGAAGGACCTCTATCCGCAGCAGAAGCCCGAGGATGTCGATATCCAGGTGCTCAAGCAGCGCCTGCTCGTCACCATCGCACTGGAAGCCGCCCGCACCATGGAAGAAGGCATCGTCACCGATCCGCGCGAGGCCGATGTCGGCTCCATTCTCGGTTTCGGCTTCGCGCCCTATACCGGCGGTACGCTGTCCTATATCGACGGCATGGGCGTAAAGGCCTTCGTCGCGCTCTGCGAGAAGCTGGCTGCGACATACGGCTCTCATTTCCAGCCGACACCCCTGCTGAAGGACATGGCTGCCAAAGGCGAGACCTTCTATGGCCGCTTCGCCCCGCAGGCGAAGAAGGCCGCCTGAGCGCGCCGCACGGACACGACCAAGAAGGGCGGCCCCTCGGCCGCCCTTTTTCTTTTGCGCGCCCTGTTTTCAGGCAAAAATAAAACTGCGATTGCGGTAAATCGAATTTTGAAAAACGGCGACAGATCACCGTATTTTCCGGCGTCTCGTCCGAATCTCTCCAGAAAAATTTTGCAAAACCATTGCATTATCGGGAATAAACTTTATATAGAACCCATCGATAACTGCTTGCGACCTTTGCCACCGAGCCCTGCTCTTCGTCAGATTTCCTTTCAAGATCGATCAATAACGGGAAAAACATCTCCCGGTTACACTAGCGATGAAAAGGATATCGTTATGAATTCAGGTACCGTAAAGTGGTTCAACAGCACCAAGGGCTTCGGCTTCATTCAGCCTGACGATGGCTCGACCGACGTGTTCGTGCATATCTCGGCTGTCGAACGTGCGGGCATGGGCTCGCTCAACGAAGGCCAGAAGATCACGTACGACATCGTCCGTGACCGCAAGTCCGGCAAGAACTCTGCCGACGGCCTCCGCGCCGCATAAGAATTGTCGTTCCTCCTCGCTGACCACGGATGTACTGGCAGTGAAGAGTTCGAATGACGGGAAGAGGTCGGGGTAACGCCCGGCCTTTTTGTTTCGACAACCTTGCGGGCATCCGCAAAGGAGATTTTCATGAGCCGTAAAACCTACGCCATCGGAGACCACGTCCTGCTCAGGGCCGGCCTCTCCCGCGCGACCACGGGTGAACGGGCCTGCCGCATCGTCGGCGTCCTGCCGGCAGACCACGGCGAAGTTCAGTATCGCGTGCGTCTGGAAGGCGAGAATTTCGAACGCCGCATCGTGCAGAGCGATATCGAGACCGACGACAAGGCCGCCGGTGCGCCGCGCGCCACGGGCAAGCGCGAAGCGCCCCGTGCGGGCAGCCCGTGGCTGAAACCGCTGACCATCCGCCCCGCGCGGTAATCTGAACCGGATCGCCCGCGCGAATCCCACCAAAATGCGGCTGTCGCCGCGAGAAAGGACATAACTTGCAGGTTCTCGTCAGAGACAACAATGTCGACCAGGCACTACGTGTGCTGAAGAAGAAGATGCAGCGCGAAGGCCTTTTCCGTGAGATGAAGGCACGCAGCGCTTATGAAAAGCCTTCGGAAAAGCGCGTCCGCGAGAAAGCCGAGGCGGTCCGCCGCCAGCGCAAGCTTGCTCGCAAGAAGATGCAGCGCGAAGGCCTGCTGCCGGCTCCCAAGAAGGCCGTACGCCCGGGACGCTGACACACGTAAACCGGGTGACGACCGCGTCACCCGGCACACACCTCCAGAACGGTTCAGAAAGGTGATATCATGGACATGACCAAGGATATGCTTTCCACCCCGGTCAAACCTTCCTCGCAGGCCAAGGCGGCCGCGACGGACAGCGCCGCGCGCACCATCATCGCCAGCGAAGTGACCGCGCGCGAAAAGAAGACCGCACGCCTGCGCGCCCTGCGTCTCGAGCAGGAGGCCGTCCAGGAAAAAGCCGAGCCGGCAGCCAAGAAAAAGAAATCCCCGGCCGCCAAGAAGCGCTAAGCAGCGCCTATTTCGTCACGACGAGCTTGGCATGCATGCCGGCCTCGTAGTGGCCCTTGATATTGCAGAGCAGAAGATAAGTGCCGGGTTGCAGCTTTGCTTTCAGCATCCCATCGGCACCCGGCTTGAGGTCGGCGACCTCGCCCAGGCTCTTCAGCTTCTTCTCGTCCACGCGATGCTTTGCCGCGACGACAGGGATTTGCTGATCCGGCGACTTCAACTTCACCAGTACCATTTCATGCTCCTCGCTCACCGCGTCGTTGTGAACCTGAAACACGACGTCGCCGGCCTTGACCGTCGGCTGGTCGACCGACAACGTCATCGGTCCGCCGCCTTCCCCGCCTTCGACGACCTTGACGGTCGTTGCAGCAAAAGCGGGTGCTGCGAGGCACAGTGTGACGAGAACGGCAAGCGTGCGGATGCGATACGTCATGGCGTCAACCTTTCTTGAAAGCCTGAGGCCCTGCTATGCCGGCTTGCTGACAGACCGCTGAACGGCCGTCGTCAGAACGTGATCATGACGGAAGGCGCACTGCGCGTGTGCGGGCCGTGGAAGACCGCCTCGATATTGTTGCCGTCGGGGTCGAGCAGGAAGGCCGCGAAATAGCCGGGATGGTAGGGACGCTTTCCCGGCGCGCCGTTGTCGGTGCCGCCAGCGGCCAGCCCCGCCTGATGGAAAGCCGTCACCATCGCCTCGTCCGCCGCCTGAAACGCCAGATGATGCCGTCCGGTCAGGGCACCAGCGGCGGCCACGCTGTCGCTGCTCGAAACGAACAGTTCGTCGAACCAGAAATACGTATCCTCGGCACCGCCGAGCGGAATGTTCAGCGCACCAAGCACCGCCTCGTAGAACCTCCGGCTGGCCGCGAGATCGCGCACGACGAGCTGGATATGATCGATCAGCCGGCCGCGATGCAGTTCATTCGTTTCCATCTGCTGTCCTCCGTTTCTTGGGCGCCATACTAGGCGGGCCGGCCGCATCGGCAACCTTCATTTCGCAGGTCCTCAGTCCTGCACTGTCGCCGCGCGCCGGAAAGCGGGGACGTTCCAGCCCTTCCGTTTTCACCAGAACATTGATTTTACGCGTTTCTCGGGGAATGGATGGCAATGTTTTTCCCCGCCCGATCAAGCAGTGCCTACAATCTGCCATCCCGCCCTCGGATACACCGCAAGGCGTTGCGGCGAGGCGGGGTCGGCGCTTGTGGTGCGGGAAGGACGTGAGCCTTTGCCATGAGGGCCTGCGGAAAATGGTCTCCCTCCGGCGACACGGGGGAAGCGACGGGATTTCGGACCGGTCCTGTCGTTTCATGCCCCGAACGGCGCGTCGGGCGTGCCTGTGCGGCACACAAGGGGATTGGGACTGGTGGATGCGTCGGCATCGTCCGCCGGCATGGAGAAGGCCGGAAGGTTTCCTTCCGCCCGCGTCATCAAGGCGTATGACGCGGGTGATAAAACGGCACTGCCCACGCCGGAAACCGGCGAAAGACATCGCCTTTCCGATCCTTGCAGAGAGACCGGAGTCGCGGGCAAAAACCGCCGAACGGGGCGCCGGAAGGTGTCACCTAAAATTCATTCAGTCGAGGCAGCTTCCGGCACCCCGTCCGAATGTTCTTTGAACCCACGGGTGCACCGCGCCGCGTGGCGCTTGACGCAGTTCGCAAGGAACCTGCCTTCTTGTCAGCGCGAGGGCTCGACGATACGCACCAGCAGTTCGGCGCGTGTCCCGATCTCCCGCGCCGCATAGTCGAGCCGGGCTCCGAGGCTGGTGGCCATGGCGCCGATGATCTTGGAGCCGAGGCCGGTGCCGCGCACAGGGCCATCGCCGCGCCAGCCGATGCCGTCGTCTTCCACGAACAGCAGCGCGTTTTCGCCGTCGAGCTTGGTGAAGCCGACGCGCACTTCCCCGCCGATCTCGCCATAGGCATATTTGAAGGCATTGGTGACGAGTTCCGTCACGATCACACCGAGGGACACCGCACGATCGGTCGGCACATGCAGCGGCTCCAGCGTGCGGGTCAGCCGCACATCGCGGTCCTGGCCCTGCATGGAGGCTCCAAGCTCGGTCAGAAGGGTCGAGAGATAGGCGCCCATGTCGACATTGCGAACGTCGTCGGACGTGTAGAGACGTCGGTGGATGCCGGCAATCGCGGTAATGCGCGCCTGCGTTTCGGAAAGCGCCTCCTTGACTGCGTCGTCCACGGCGCTCGACATCTGCAGGCGGATGAGCGCGGCCGCCAGCGCAAGCGAATTGCCGACGCGGTGGTTGACCTCCGCCAGCAGCACCTCCGCGCGCTCCTTGGCCGCACGGATCTCCCGCTCGGCTTCCAGCTTCAGGCGCTTGAGCTGGGCATTTTCGAGCGCCTGGCCGAGCGCGTTGGCAAGCAGCGGCATGAAATCATCGCCGACAGACTTGATGACATAGTCCGCAGCGCCGGCTTTCAGCGCCTCGACAGCCACCTGCGCGTCGTTGGATCCCGTCACATAGACGACCGGCACCGCAGTCGGGGCGCTGGCGAGTTCCTTGAGAAAGGAAAGTCCCGTGCCCGACGCCAGGAAATGATCGAGCACGACGGCGTCGAAACCGCCTTCAGCGAACAGCTCGCGGCCCTGCTCCACATCCTCCGCGTGCACCACGATATAGCCGACACGACCAAGCGCGCGCTCGGCGAGGCGCGCCAGGATCGGATCATCGTCGATGTAGAGGAGGCGGACCGGACCTTCCCTCATTCACTGCGACTCGGGTATCTGGATCACGGAGAAGAACAGGCCGAGCTGACGGATCGCGTGTGCGAAGCTTTCATATTCGACCGGCTTGGTGATGTAGACGTTCGCGCCCAGATCGTAGCAGCGCTGGATTTCCCGCTCATCGTCCGTCGTGGTGAGAATGACGACCGGGAGGCGCTTGGTGTGGGTGTTCGTCTTGATCTTCTGAAGGATATCGATGCCGGACATGTCGGGCAGATTGAGATCGAGCAGGATGAGAAGGAACCGTCCCGCGCTGGCCATGCCCGAGCGATCCTTGCCGAGAATGAAATCGAGCGCGTCGGTGCCGCTGGTAAAGGGCACAACCTCGTTGTGCACGCCCGCACGGCGGATGTTCTTCTCGATGAGGCGCGCGTGGCCCTCATCGTCCTCGATCATCACGATGGTGACTTCCTTGCCCAATCCGTTCATGCCTGCATACTCCTGACAACTTTGCTGAGGTCGGGCGGCAGACGCAGAACGAACGTCGTCCCCTGCCCGATTTCGGATTTCACGACGATATCACCACCAAGATTTCGCATCAGTGAACGAACATGGGCCAGTCCGATGCCTTCGCCCGGCTTGTCCTGTGTGCCGGAGCGCCGGAAAAGCTCGAAGACCCGCTCATGATCCTCGGGGGCGATACCCCTGCCGTTATCCGCGAATTCGATGACGAATCCCGCCCTCCCAGCATTGCGCGCTGTGATTGAAATACGCAACGGTTTCTCGGTCAAGCGGTACTTGATGGCATTGTCGAACAGGTTGCCGAATACCTGCTCCAGCGAAAGCCGGTCAGAGACCACCGTCGGCAGGTTGTCGGCAATGGTGATGACGCCATCGGCTTCGCTCACCTGATGATTGACCGCCGACGCGCCGGCCTCGACGAGATCCCGGAGATTGACGCGCTCGATCTTGAGCTCGCGGCGGCCATCGCGCGAAATCTTCAGAATGGCATTGATCAGCCCGTCCATTTTCTTGGTGGAGGAACGGATGAAGCCGATCGCCTCCGGCAGGTCTTCGCCCGCCGCACGGCGCGCCTCGAGAATATCAGCCTCGCTGGGCGTCTTGCCGTCGGCCAGCACGTAGCTCTGGATGGAGGCGAGCGACGCCTGCAGCTCGCTGGTGAAGCCCATGATGTTGACGAGTGGCGCACGCAGG
The DNA here is from genome assembly GCF_022637395.1 of Shinella sp. H4-D48. Lineage (GTDB taxonomy): Bacteria > Pseudomonadota > Alphaproteobacteria > Rhizobiales > Rhizobiaceae > Shinella > Shinella sedimenti. The sequence continues at coordinate 3,094,956 of NZ_CP093337.1, forward strand.
TCGTGCGTGACGATATAGGCGAAGCGCTGGACCTCCTGGTTGGCGCGGATCAGTTCTTCGGTCCGCTCGTCCACGCGCTTTTCCAGCGTGGCGTTCAGCTGCTCCACCTCACGCCGCGCCGCGAGGTTGTCGCGGGTATATTGCACGATGATGATGATGGCGCCGCCCAGAACGGTGATGATGGCGATCGCGCCGATCACCGTCGTCCATTTCAGGGCACCCGCCGACCACAGCGTATCCACCACGCCCTTGCGCAGTTGCTCGTCCGCGTCGTCCATGATCGACCCGAGGCGATCACGGATTTCGTCCATCAGCACGCGGCCGCGGTCGGTCTTGACCTGTGCAATCGCCTCAGCCTGGCGCCCCTGCAGCATCAGTTCGACGGTGCCGGCCAGTTCGTCGAGCTTTTCGACCACGAGCTGCTCGACGCGCTGCGCATCGTCAGCATATTCGGGCAGACCGGCCAATTTGTCGGCAAAGGCCTGCTTCTGCTCCGCGACCCCGCGCAGCGCCTCGTCATAGGGTGCACGGAATGCCGCGTCGCCCGTGATGATGAACCCGCGCTGTCCGGTTTCCGCATCCTTGAGGATGGAAAGAAGATCGGCCGACGCACGGCGCGCCTCGCGCTGTTCGACGAAGCCCGTGAAGTAGGACTGCACCTTGCTGACAAGCCACAAGGATGTACCGACAATGCCAAGCAGCGCGAAAACGCCGGCGATGAACAGGATTATGGTCGAGCGCACGAATGCGGCGTTCGATATCGGCATTCCACCCCCCGGTTTCGCCGCTTCATTTGCGGTGGACATTATCGCTCCGCCGCCGGATTGAAAACAGCGGATCAGCGTAACGCGCGGATTCTTTTGAAAGACTGCGACAGCGTGTGTGACGCAGGAATATAGTGCTGACAAGGCAGACCACCATAGGCTCAGGAAAAATTTCCTGCCGGCCATACCGGGCATGAAATATCCGCTTCGCGCAGTTTCGGCGTGCAAGGGCCGCGCTGCGGGTATAAGCGCAATTACATGGACTCCAAACGACTCGGCTATGTTTTCACCCTGCTCGCAATCCTGATCTTCAGCCTTCAGGATGCCATTTCAAAACATCTCGGCGGCCTCTATTCGCCTATCTTCATCGCCATGTTGCGCTTCTGGGCGTTCGCGGGCTTCGCCTTGATCATGGCCGCGCGCAGCTCGGGCGGGGTGGGGGTCGCCATCCGGTCCAAACGTCCATTCCTCCAGATTCTGCGCGGCACGCTGCTCGCCCTCCAGATCGTCGTCGTCATCACGGCCTTCAACGTCGTCGGCCTTGCGCACACGCAGGCAATCCTGGCGTCCGGACCGATCTTCGTCGCGCTCCTGTCCATGCCGCTGCTTGGTGAGCGCGTGGGCTGGCGGCGCTGGACGTCGATCTCGGTGGGCCTCGTGGGCGTGCTGATCATCGTGAACCCCACGGACAGCGCGTTCAACTCCAGCGTCCTCATGCCGCTGGCGGCCGCGCTGATGTTTGCGCTCTATGCGATCACGACACGCCTTGCCAGCCGAGACGATTCCTCTCTGACGAGCTTTCTCTATACCGGCCTTGCCGGCGCCGCGGCGCTTTCGCTGATCGGCCCCTTCTTCTGGGTCGATCTTGCACCCGTCGACTGGCTCTGGATGGGGCTCTTGTGTGTGACCGGCATTTCCAGCCATTACTTCCTCATCCGCGCCTACGACCTGCTCAATGCTGCCGCCGTGCAGCCCCTCACCTATCTCCAGGTGGTCATGGCGGCGATCATCGGCGTCTCCGTCTTCGGCGAAACCTTGAATGTGAACATGGTCCTGGGCTCCGCCATCGTGGTGAGCGCCGGCATTTTCACCGTCTGGCGCGAGAGCGTCGTAGCCAGGCGCACCGCAGCGGAAAACCGCGCCAGACACGAAAAAGGAATATAATCCTTTTTTCTTTACTCGAAAAACGTCCTTCGCTATAGTCCGCCTCATCGGACTGGCTTTGGCTGGTCCAACGCCTTGGCAGGGTTTTCGCAGTATGTTTTCCCATGACCGGATATGGGCGGCGATCGACGCCCTCGCCGAGCGAAATCGTCTTTCCCCGTCCGGGCTTGCCCGCCGCGCCGGGCTCGATCCGACATCCTTCAACAAGTCGAAGCGGCAGGGGGCCGACGGTCGCCAGCGCTGGCCCTCGACGGAATCCATCGCCAAGGTGCTGGACGCGACATCCGCGACCATCGATGAGTTCTTCGCGCTGGGCGATACGGGCCGCGACAGCGGCCTGCCGCAGGGCGCCTTTCCGCCGCAAACCGGCACGATACCGCTGCTCGGCTTCGCACAGGCCGGTGCCGGCGGCTTTTTCGACGATGGCGGCTTTCCCGCCGGCCAGGGCTGGGATGTGGTGGAATTCCCTGCCTCTCCAGACCGAAAGCCCGGCGTCTATGCGCTCGAGGTACAGGGCGACAGCATGCTGCCCCTCTACCGCGACGGCGATATCCTGATCGTCGAGCCGGGTGCGCAGGTGCGCCGGGGCGACCGGGTGGTCGTCAAGACACGGGAGGGCGAGGTCATGGCCAAGATGCTCCACCGCCAGAGCCCGCGCGCCATCGAACTCCTGTCGCTCAACCCCGAACATCCGAACCGCAGTTTCGACATGGAAGAGGTCGACTGGATCGCCCGCATCATCTGGGCGAGCCAGTAGCCGCCGCCTCACCCTCCGTAGAGGTTTATGGGAAAATAGCGCAGGTAGATTTCCTGCAGGCGGCCGCTGCGCGACAGAGCCAGCAGAGCGTGATCCATGGCCCCGGCCAGGGCTTCGTCCTCCTTGCGGACCATGATCGTCAGCCCCTCGCCAAGGAACATCTCGGAAAGATAGGGGCCATCGAACAGGCGGCAGCAACCGGCCGATTCCGAACCGCTCGTCCAGAACGCGAGCTGCATGCCGTCACCAAAGACCGCATCGACCTTACCGTCCTTCAATGCCGCAAGCAGGGCCGCGCGATCGGGGAAGGCCTGCGCCGTCACTCGGGGAAAGAAGGCCTTCAGCATGGCCTCATGGGTGCTTGCCGCAACGACCCCCACGGCCTTGCCGTCGAGCGCCGCCGCCGTTTCACCTGATGGCAACCGCGCCTTTGCGACAGCAAAACGGGCTGGAAGGCGCATGAACGGACGCGAGAAGGCAAAGCGCTTGCGCAGGTCCGCCGTCACCGCGACGCCAGCCACGATGGCCTCGCCGTTGCCGTCGCGCAGCGCCGTTTCAAGTTCCGGGAAAGTCACAGCCTGAATCTGGCATTTATCGGTAAGCTGCAATTCGCGGCAGATCTCGCGCACGAGATCGACATGAAAGCCGGCGAGCTTGCCCGTCTGGTCGATGAAGTTGAACGGCGGAAAATCCACCGTCGTTAGGAACCGCAACCGCACGATACCCGAGAGATCCGGACGGGCGATGCGCTCGCGCGTGTCGAACAGGATCGGCAGATCGACCGCGCTGCGTTCCTGCGCAATGGCTGGCAACGGCACGGCTGCCATCATCGACAGGCAAAGCGCCAAAAGCCCTTGAATTTTAGGGGATGAAATTTTGCGCGACGACATTACAATCAACTTGGGGTTACAAAAGGGGGCAGCCGTGAAAGCGGCTGCAGGGCTGCATGCGACTGGCAGAATATCCCGACGACATCGCTTTCGCCACCGCAATCGGCATCCTGCCGGCACGTCACGCAGCACGGCCGCCAAACCCATCCGTTCCATCGAAGTTCCTGACGGAAGCGCGTCTCTTCCGCAGGCTCGGGATTTCCAAGGTGCTCATATCGAACATGCTGGTGCGGGCAAACCGCAACGGCACGACTCTGGAGGCCGAACTTCTGGCCAACGGTGCGATCGTCGAAAGCACCTATTACGAGGCGCTCGCCGAAATCCTGGATCTGCCCTTTCTGCCTGAGCTCGATCCCGCGCAGGTCGAGGATATCGCGGGCGCCGACAGCCAGCTTGTCGATCCCACCGTCGTTCGCCTGCGCCATCCCGTCCGCCCGCCGATCACCGCGATCGTGCCGAGCGCGGCGCGACTTACCTATCTCGCGGAGCGGCTGGCGCAGTCGCCGGGACTGCGCATGACGCTTGCGGCAACGACGCCATCGGCCGTGCGGTCCGCCCTGTGGCAAGCCGGCCAAAAGCGGCGGCTGCGCGAAAGCATAGACCAGCTCTTCGGCAGCGCGCCTGAAGCGAGCGCGCGCATCACGCTGTGGGGGCGGCAGGGCTTTTATACCGGCGCAGCGCTCACGCTGACGCTTGTTCTCGCCGTCGCAGAGCCGACAGCGGCCCTTCTTGTCCTGCACATCGTCCTCAGCTTCTTCTTCTTCGCCACGTTCTTCATCCGCCTCGTGGCGCTGGTCGCCACGAAACGGCAACAGAAACGTTTGCGCCCGGCACCGCCCGCCGGCCGTCGTCCCATCTATTCGATTTTCGTCGCCCTCTACCGGGAAGCGGCGGTCGTTCCGCAACTCATCGATACGCTGAACAGGCTTGAATGGCCGGCGAGCCGTCTCGACATCAAGCTGATCTGCGAGGCGGACGACCAGGAGACGCTCGATGCGATGGCTGCCATGCGCCTCGGGCCGCAATACGAGGTGGTGGCGGTGCCGGCGGGCCGGCCGCGCACCAAGCCTAAGGCGCTGACCTATGCGCTGGGCGCTGCGCGCGGCGAGTATCTCGTGATCTACGACGCGGAGGACCGCATCGACCCTATGCAGCTGGAGGAAGCCTGGCGCACGTTCGAGGCCAGCCCGCCGGAGACCGTCTGCCTCCAAGCGCCCCTCGTCATCACCAATGCCCGGGAAAGCTGGGTAAGCGCGCTCTTCGCGCTGGAATATGCCGGCCTTTTTCGTGTGCTGTTGCCACGCCTTGCCGCCGCGCGCATGCCGATGCCGCTCGGCGGAACGTCGAACCATTTTCGCACGCGCGTCCTGCAGGCCGTCGGCGGCTGGGATCCGTTCAACGTCACGGAGGATGCCGATCTCGGCCTGCGTCTCTATCGGAAAGGCTATCGCTGCGGCACGCTCACCCGCCCGACCTACGAGGAGGCGCCGACAGAGGTGCATGCCTGGCTCGGCCAGCGCAGCCGGTGGTTCAAGGGCTGGCTGCAAACCTGGCTGGTGGTGATGCGGCGACCGTCCATGCTGATCCGGGAAATGGGGCTCGGCGCCAGCATCGTCTTCCAGGTGCTGATCGGCGGGCTCATCCTGTCCTCGCTCGCCCACCCGCTGATCGTCGCCTATATCGCCCTGATCACCGGGCAGCTTCTATCGGGGCAGGCGTACAATGTGGGCGCGCTGCAACTGACACTGTTCGTCATGGATATGGCCAATATCTTTGGCAGCTACGCCATCTTCGTCGCACTGGGACGGGCGGGCATGACGCCGCCCGAGCGGGCGGCTGTCGGCCGAAAATGGATGCTGACGCCCGTCTACTGGCTGCTCGCCTCTCGCGCCGCCTGGCGCGCCGTTCGCGAACTGCGCAGCAATCCCTTCTTCTGGAACAAGACCGCACACCGCCCGGCGTCCGTCAAAACCGAAGCCGCGGTCGGCACAAGCTCCTGAAGCAAGGACAAAGAATGCAGGGAAACACGGCTGGAGCGGGTAGCGGGAATCGAACCCGCGCGTTCAGCTTGGGAAGCTGACAGGCTACCATTACATCATACCCGCAGGGCAGCGCCGAGGCCGCATCCATTCAACAGTTCGCGGATTGTGTCAAGCGAGCCGCGCCAAACGGTCGGCCATATGAACGGATGTCCGACGAGCGAGACGAGCGGCGGCTGATTACGACAACCCTAGGTGACTGATAAACAACAAAAATCGTCCACAGCACGCCTTGTTACGAAAAGTGGTAATTTTGAGTCATATTTACGGCACTAAATCTTGACTCATAATTGCAAGTTTTATTATGGAAGTCCCCGAGGCGCCATGACGCCGAATTTTCCGGAGGCTTTTCAGACATGTATCCGATATCGAGGGCGCCACGTCGCGTGGCGAACGCATCCGCTTGCCTGCTTGTCGGCACGCTGGGTAGCCTGTCGGTTTCTGCGGTCAACGCTCAGGACGGCGCGTCGCAATCGGATGCACCGACAGTGCTGGAGCAGATCGTCGTCAAGCTGCGTCCGCTCTGGCTCAGCCTTGGAGGCAAGGCGACCTCGGATACGGGAACGACGTCGCTCGAGAGCGTCGTCATCCAGAACAAGTCCAACGGGTTTGGCGACGCCAACTCGATCCTGCGCAATCTTCCCAATGTTCAGTACCAGAACGATTCCGACAACGACGCCGGCGTCGATGGACAGGACATGATCAACCTGCGGCCCCTCGAAGTCTCGATCTCGGGCGCCAAAGTCTACGAGAACAATTTCATCCTGAATGGCATCGGGATCAACAATGTCACCGGGTCGCAAGAGCCCTTCGGCGGCTCGCTCGGGACGTATGAGAACACGCCGAACATCAATGAAGTGTTCGGCCTGCATTCACAGAGCGTGTTCGTGCCTGCGGACTTCATCGACGCCGCGACCGTGATGGATAGCAACGTCTCCGCCCGCTACGGTCAGTTTCAGGGCGGTGTGGTCGATTACACGCTCGCCAGACCCAAGACAGACAGGGTTACCGGCTCGCTCAGCTACGGCTTCGAGAGCGACAAGACGACCAGCTTCGTTCTGGGCACGAGGGACGGCCTCAATCCGCAGAACAACCCGCCACCGGAATTCTATCGCTACAAGTCCTCCGCCAGCGTCAACGTTCCGCTGACAGACAGCTGGGCGCTGATCGGACAATACAGCCAATCAGGTGCCGACACCAACAAGATCAAGGATTACCGCTACCACAGCGAGGAGGCGGAGGAGTTTTCCAAGAACAAGTTCTATCGCCTCGCCAGCAAGCACGACACCGATCTCGGCGTCTTCACGCTGGAAGGGTCCTACACCGACTACGAACAGGAATGGGACGGCTATTTCTATCGCGACACGCAGATCATGAGCCAGAACAGGGGCTTTACAGGACAACTGCGCTGGGAAAACGACCTGACCGCCTTTGCCTTCGATCCCCTCGGGATCGCCAACGTCAAATTCGACGCCAAAGCCTATTTCAACACATCGAAGACCGTTAACGATGGCGGGGAGAACGAGACGATCTATCGGACAGTCTGGGCCAGACCCAGCGTCAACAACAACAATCCCGCGAGTTGGTTCTATTCGACCGATCCCAGCCTCCTGTCTTGGTGCCGCGTTCCACTCTCAGGAGGTCTGACAGGGACTGCCCAACTGTGCCGGGAAGGTGGGTACGGCAACAAGGCGCAGGGGCAGCAGGAAAACGGCTTCAAGGCGGATATCGATGGCGATTTTCTGGCCGGGACATTCGCAACCGGCTTTGACTACCGAAGGATCGACGCCTATCGTCGGGCAGAGGAGTACACGCTCCATTCCGCGAACAGAACGCTGATCAGCACGCCTCGTGTGCCTGCTTTTGTCTGCGCTCCGGGCGACATCGCCTGCTCCTATGAGCAATATTCAAACATCAAGGTGATCACGCCAGCATATCACAACAAGGTATCCATCGAGGCGATCGATATGTATGCCGAACTCGACCAGACGTGGGACTGGTTGAACGTCAGAGCTGGTGTACATGCAAGTTACGAGAGTTTCTTCGGCAACTTTAACGTTGCACCACGCTTGTCCGCAACGATTTTGGCGAGCGAGGATCTCTCATTTACCGCTGGCGTAAACCGCTACTACAATGCTAACTCACTCTATTACGCTGTGCGCGACCAGCAGCCGCTCGGAAGAGCCTACAATCGCACCCATAACGCCAGCGGCATCGTTTCCGACTGGGTCGGCGCGGGTACGCAACGTTACTATACGTTTTCCGGTCTTGACCTCGACACACCCCATAACGACGAATTCACCGCCGGGGTCGACTGGACGGATCCTTGGACCGATGGCGACATGCGTGTTCGATACGTGTACCGGCAGGGCAAAGATCAGTACCTGAAATCTCCCGATTCCACCGGCAGGGAGATGACACTGACGAATGATGGCGATTCCGAGTACCATGGAGTATCCGTCGAATACGGAAAGACATGGGCTGTCCAGTCGGGTCACATGGAGACCGTGCGCCTTTCCGGAAGCCTGACATGGTCGAAAGAGAGAACAACATCGAACGGATATTTCGATGATCCGACCGACACGCGGATCTGGTACAATGACCAGTCCTATTCCCTCGGTGAATTCTCTATGGCGAGAGGGAATATGGATATTCCCGTCAGGACATCCATGGACCTGGTGACGACCTGGTTCGATGAGCGGCTGACCCTGGGTGTTTCGGGTAACCTGAACCTATCCTACGACGGCGTCCGTAACACTGACATGCAGTGCAGCCCCTCAACCAGTGCAGCGGCCATGTGCAAGCTGCCGGCGGGATCAGAAGGTCTGGGTCTCCTGCATGACATCTACGAGGACTTCCACTTCAGGCCCGTTGCGACGATCGATCTGAATGCTTCCTACAAGGCATTCGAATCCAGCTATGGTTCGCTCGAATTCGAAATGAAGGTACAAAACGCTTTCAACGAGACGGGCAATCGGGTTGCAAAGTCCTCTCAACCCTGGATTCCCGGGCGGAGCATCTGGCTTGGCGCGAAGGCGACGTTCTGATGACCCGCCCTCTGCCATTGCTGATTGCCTTCTGGGCTATTGGAACCGCGGTCGTTTTTACGGCCGCCTTCCTGGAATTCGCCAAAGGACGCGAAGCGGCCCGCGAAGAGCGTTTCGCGTTGATCGAAGCACGCGCCCTGGACCAGCGCGAACGCGTGTTGCTTGAAGCCTTCCCCAGCGATCCATCCGACCGTGACCTGGTGATCCTGGCGGGACTGTATCGGCAGCCGGTCGAGGATTTTCCGCCGGTTTCGGTCTTTCCCGGAATAGAGGCCGAGCCGTTCGCGCCTCTCGCAATCCCGCCACGGCCCGAGGGCCTGGAACTTGAGAAAGCACAGCTCGGGTTTCGCCTGTTTCGCGACCCGATGTTATCCCGTTCGGGCCAGATTGCCTGCCAGAACTGTCATAACCGGGAACTCGGCTGGGGTGATGGCCTGCAGAGTTCCTTCGGCCATGATCGCGCCAAGGGAACGCGCAATGCGCCGCCCCTGTTCAATGCAGGGCTGCGGGCACCGCTGTTCTGGGACGGGCGGGCCGACACCCTGGAAGCCCAGGCTTTGATGCCTTTGACGGACCCACGCGAAATGGCCAACCACGACCTCGCGTCGGTCGTCGAGCGGATCGCGCAGCGTGCCGATTATCAGGAGGCGTTTCGATCGGTTTATGGAGGTGCGCCCTCCACCGCTGAGGTCGCCGATGCGCTGGCATCCTTCCAGCGCACCCTCGAAGAGCCGACACGGCTGGACCGTTTCCTTTCAGGTCAGTATCGCGCGCTCAGCAATGAGCAGATCTGGGGCATGCATATCTTCCGCACGAAAGGCGGCTGTGCAAACTGTCACAACGGGCCTCTCCTGACGGACAACAAGTTTCATAATCTCGGGCTGTCTTTTCTCGGGCGCCCAAGGGAGGATGTCGGCCGCTACACGGTCACGAACAGCCTTCTCGATGTGGGGCGCTTCAAGACGCCAAGCCTGCGGCACATCTCCCGCACCGCGCCTTACATGCACAACGGCATTATCCGTGACCTCAGGCGTGTCGTGCGCTTCTATGAAGTCGGCGGCGGCAGGACGAGTGCGCGCAACGAGGCCGAACGCGACAATCCGCTCATGCGCTTTGCCGGCATGACGTCGCCGTTCCTGGAGCCGTTTTCACTGACCGCGCGCGAGCGCGACGCGCTGGTGGCATTTCTGGAAGCCCTGTGAGGACTGGCCAGCGTGCTTACGTTATGACGCGCGGAAATGCTTGGAGAGCTTGAGGCCCTGGGCCTGATAGTTGGAGCCGAGGCCTGAGCCATAAAGGCCTGCCGGGGCTTCGAGCATGTGCTCGTAAATCAGGCGGCCGACGATCTGGCCGTGTTCGAGGATGAAGGGCACCTCGTGGCTGCGCACTTCCAGCACTGCGCGGCTGCCGGAACCGCCGGCCGGCGCGTGGCCGAAACCGGGATCGAAGAAGCCGGCGTAGTGCACGCGGAATTCGCCGACCAGCGGGTCGAACGGCGTCATCTCGGCCGCATAGAGCGGCGGCACATGCACGGCCTCTCGGGAAACGAGGATGTAGAACTCGTCCGGATCGAGGATCAGCTCGTTGCGGCCGCGGCTGAACAGCGGCTCCCAAAAGTCGAAGATGTCATGCTGGTTCTTGCGATCGACATCGACGACGGAAGTGTGATGCTTCCCGCGATAGCCGATCAGGCCGTCCGGCCCCGTGCCCTTGAGATCGATCGACAGGGCGATGCCGCCGCCGGAGACATTCGGCGTTTCGCTGGCGACGAGCGTGTCGCTGACATGCAGCGCCGTGAGCTCGTTTTCGCTGAGAAGCGCATTGCCCTTGCGGAAGCGGATCTGCGACAGGCGCGAGCCGCGGCGCACCACGATGGGGAACGTTCGCGGGGAGATTTCCAGATAGAGCGGGCCGGAATAGCCGGCCGGGATCTTGTCGAATTCCTGTGCCCGGTCGGTGATGACGCGGGTGAAGATATCGAGGCGGCCGGTGGAGCTCTTCGGATTTGCCGACGCAGCCAGTTCGGCCGGCAGGTCGAGGCTTTCCATCAGCGGCACGATATAGACGCAGCCGGTTTCCAGCACCGCGCCCTCGCTGAGATCGATGACGTGCAGCTGCAGGCGGTCGAGCTTGTCGGCGACGAGATGGGACGGGCCGGGCAGGAAGCTGGCCCGCACGCGAAACGCCTTGGCGCCAAGGCGCAGATCGAGGCTCGCCGGCTGGATCTGATCGTCATCCAGCGCGGCTTCGCTTTTCAGCCGCCCGCTTTCGAACAAGCCGCGGATGGCGTTGTCCGCCAGAATGCCCGTGCTGCGCACCACAGAAGCCATAGTCATACCGTCCCGTCAGAAGCCCCGCACAAAACCAAATGCCGGCAATTGACGCAAGCGCGGGCGCGCAGTATTAGCAGATTATCCCGTGGTGATTTGGCCGGCCGGCTTGCAGCCACGTAAAACAAGTAGCTAAAAAGGCCGGGTTCGAAACCGGCTTGCTTTTGCGGCCGGTTTTTTTGTTTGAAGGCGACGATCACATGAGCAAGTCCTGGCGCCCGGCCACCCAACTCGTTCACGGCGGAACCACCCGCTCCCAGCACGGCGAAACCGCCGAAGCCATCTTCCTGACGCAGGGCTTTGTCTATGACACGTCCGCTGCGGCCGAAGCCCGATTCAAGGGCGAGACGGACGGTTTCATCTACGCCCGTTACGGCAGCCCGACCAACGACATGTTCGAAAAGCGCATGTGCATGCTGGAAGGCGCCGAAGACGCCCGCGCCACCGCCTCCGGTATGGCCGCCGTATCCGCCGCGATCCTCTGCCAGCTCAAGGCCGGCGACCACATCGTCGCCGCGCGTGCACTGTTCGGGTCCTGCCGCTGGGTCGTCGAAACGCTTGCGCCGAAATACGGCATCGAATGCACGCTGATCGACGGCCGCGACCTCGCCAACTGGGAAGGCGCGATCCGCAAGAACACCAAGGTGTTCTTCCTCGAAAGCCCGACCAACCCGACCCTGGAGGTCATCGACATCGCAGGCGTGGCAAAGCTCGCCAACCAGATCGGCGCGAAGGTGGTGGTCGACAACGTGTTTGCCACGCCGCTCTTCCAGAAGCCGCTGGAGCTTGGCGCGCATGTCGTCGTCTACTCCGCCACCAAGCATATCGACGGCCAGGGCCGATGCCTCGGCGGCGTCGTTCTGTCGGACAAGCAGTGGATCGACGAGAACCTGCACGACTACTTCCGCCATACCGGCCCGGCCATGTCGCCGTTCAATGCCTGGACGCTGCTGAAGGGTATCGAGACGCTGCCGCTGCGTGTGAAGCAGCAGACGGAGAATGCCAGCCGTATCGCCGATTTCCTCGCCGACCAGACGCAGGTCGCCCGCGTGATCTATCCCGGTCGCAAGGACCATCCGCAGGCCGATATCATCGCCAAGCAGATGACAGGCGGTTCGACGCTCGTCTGCTTCGAGATGAAGGGCGGCAAGGAGGCGGCGTTCGCGCTGCAGGATGCGCTCGAGGTGGTGAAGATCTCCAACAATCTCGGCGATGCCAAGAGCCTGATCACGCATCCGGCGACGACGACGCACAAGAACCTGACAGACGAGGCGCGCGCCGAGCTCGGCATCTCTGACGGCACCGTGCGCCTGTCGGCCGGCATCGAGGACAGCGACGACCTGATCGAGGATTTCGCCCGCGCGCTCTCCAAGGTCCAAGCCTGATCCCGCCAGGATTGAAAAATGAAAGAGGGCACCGGCTGCAAGGCCGGTGCCCTTTGCGCTTCTCCTTGACGAAACCGTATTCGTGTAGAATAGCAGGGGTTGTTAAGTTCAAGGCTTGCCCATGTATCGTGCGCTGACCCGCGACATCGAAGTGACCGTCGAGCCATATTATCTGGCCGATCAGTCCGATCCCGACGACAGCCGCTATGTCTGGGGATACCGGGTCGTCATTTCCAACCACTCCGACATCGCCGTGCGTCTGGTGACGCGCTATTGGCACATCACCGACCAGAACGGACAGGTGGACGAGGTGAACGGGCCGGGCGTGATCGGCGAACAGCCGGTGCTCAGGCCCGGCGACACCTATGAATATTCATCCGGCTGCCCGCTGGAAACGCCGTCCGGCATCATGTTCGGCCGCTACCGTATGGAAGCGGAAAACGGCGAAGCCTTCGACGTCGCCATTCCCGCCTTTTCGCTGGACACGCCGGGGCAGGCACGCACGCTGAATTGAGGGATGGGGTGGGCCCCCCTCATCCGGCTGCCGCTCCCTTCTCCCCGAGGGGAGAAGGTGGCCGACAGGCCGGATGAAGGGGATGCCGCAGCTTCTACTGCGGCAAAACCTCTGCGGCTTCGAAGCGATAGGTGGTCGAGCAGAACTCGCAGGTGACAGCGATCTCGCCTTTTTCATCCGCCGTATGGGCGATCTCGTCGGCACTGAGCGCCGCCAGCACACCTTTCAGCTTTTCGCGCGAGCACGAGCAGCGGTCGAAGACCTGCTGCGGCGGGTAGACCCGCACGCCGCGCTCGTGGAACAGGCGAAACAGCAGCCGTTCGGTGCCGACATTCGGGTCCGTCAGCTCATCCGCATCGATTGTTTCGACCATGGCCTTGGCCTCGGCCCAATGATCATCTTCATCGATCCTGTGGCCGGCGTCGTCGCCGTCACCGCCGGGAAGATCGGCCTGGCGCATGCGCTCGGGTGATTGCGGCAGGAACTGCGCGACCATGCCGCCGGCACGCCAGCGATGACGCGCCTTGCCATCGGCATCACGGTCGTACAGCTCGGCGACGCCAAGGCGCACCTTGGTCGGGATCTGCTCCGATTGGCGGAAATAGACGCCGGCGATCTCTTCCAGCGTATGGCCGTCGAGCGGAACGATGCCCTGGTAGCGCTGCATATGCGCGCCCTGATCGATGGTGAAGGCAAGGATGCCCTTGCCGAGCAGCTCATGCGGCTCGGTCGCGCCGGCAGCGATGGCGGCATCGAGCGCGGCCTGATCGAAGCGCGCATAGGCGCGCACATCCTGCGGCGCGGAGAAATCCGCGACGAGCAGGTCGACCGGGCCATCGCCCTTGGTCTGCACGATCAGCTTGCCTTCGAATTTCAGCGAGGTTCCGAGAAGCACGGTCAGCGCGATGGCTTCCGCCAGCAGGCGGGCCACGGGTGCGGGATAATCATGCCGGCCGAGAATGGTATCCAGCATCGGGCCGAGCTGCACGGCGCGGCCGCGCACATCCAGGCCCTCGACCTGGAACGGCAGGACGTGGTCATCGCCGGCATAGCCGGGTTCACCGAGTTTCAGGGCGGTTTCCGCCATCATCATTCTACTCCTTCACGCGCCGCGATACCGGCGGGCGCCAGGCCCGGCCGCTTGGGGCAGCACTCTATCGTGATTGCGCATTTGCCGGCCGGGATCATTCCATACCAGGCGGGCATGCGCCAGTGAAAGCGCCTTGCGACGCCTCTGCGATAGGCCCTAGATCGTGCCGCCAGCGCCGTTTTTCAAGACGGCCTCAAACGGCTCCGAAGCACCAGGCGAGGATGGACTTCTGTGCGTGCAGGCGGTTTTCGGCCTCATCGAAAACCACCGACTGCGGGCCGTCGATAACCTCGTCGGTGACTTCCTCGCCGCGATGGGCGGGCAGGCAGTGCATGAAGAGCGCATCCTTGCCGGCACGCGCCATGAGCTGCGGATTGACCTGATAGGGCTGGAAGATGTTGTGGCCGCGGGCGCGATGCTCCTGGTTCATCGAAACCCAGGTGTCGGTAACAACGAGATCGGCACCGTCGACCATCGCCTCGGCATCGTGCCCGAGCAGGATATTGCCGCCGTTGTCGCGCGCCCAGTTGAGGATCTTGTCATCCGGCTCGGAACCCATCGGCACGGCCATCTTCATGGTGTAGCCGAAGCGGGCCGAGCCCTCCACGAAGGAGTGCAGCACGTTGTTGCCATCGCCCGTCCAGGTGAAGGTCTTGCCCTTGCTCGAACCGCGATGCTCCTCGAAGGTCATGACATCGGCCATGATCTGGCAGGGATGCGTGAGATCCGTCAGCGCATTGATGACCGGCACCGTGGCGTGCTCCGCCAGTTCCAGCAGGCGTGCATGATCCGTCGTGCGGATCATGATGGCGTCGACATAGCGCGACAGGACCTTGGCCGTGTCGCCGATCGTCTCGGCGCGGCCGAGCTGCATTTCCGTGCCCGACAGGAACAGCGTCTCACCGCCGAGCTGGCGCATGCCGACGTCGAACGAAACGCGCGTGCGGGTGGAGGGTTTCTCGAAGATCATGGCAAGCATCTTACCGGCCAAAGGCTTGGCTTCGGTGCCCGCCTTGTTGGCGGCCTTTCGCGCATGCGCATCGTCCATGATGACGCGGAGATCGCTTTCCGAAACGGCGGAAAGATCGAGAAAATGCTTGGCCATGATGTATCCTGTCCCAGTCCCTTGTGCGCTCAGGCAGCCTTGGCGGCGCTCAGCTTCTCGGCGGCCCGCTCGATGCGGGCGAGCCCTTCGCGTGCATCTTCCGCCGTGGTGATCAGCGGCGGCAGAAGGCGCAGCACATTGTCGCCCGCCGGCACGGCAAGCAGCTTTTCGGCGCGAACCGCCTTCAGGAGATCGGCGACCGGAATGCGCGCCTTGATGCCGAGCATCAGGCCCTCGCCGCGCACATCCTCGATGATGTCGGGGAAGCGGTCCTGAAGCGCCGCGAGGCCCTGGCGGAAGACCAGCGCGACATCGCGCACATGCTCCAGGAAGCCATCGGCGAGCACCACGTCGAGCACGGCATTGCCGACGGCCATGGCGAGCGGATTGCCGCCATAGGTGGAGCCGTGCGTGCCGGCCACCATGCCGGATGCCGCTTCGGCCGTCGCAAGGCACGCACCGAGCGGGAAACCGCCGCCAATGCCCTTGGCGATTGCCATGATATCGGGCGCAACGCCGGAATGCTCATAGGCGAAGAAGCGGCCCGTGCGGCCAACGCCCGTCTGCACCTCGTCGAGGATGAGCAGCAGGCCGTATTCGTCGCAGAGCTGGCGCAGCTCCTGCATGAACTCCTTCGGCACCGGCCTGAGGCCGCCCTCGCCTTGAACGGGCTCGATCAGGATTGCGGCGGTTTCCTCGGTGATCGCGTCCTTTACGGCGGCGATATCGCCGAAGGGAACCTTCAGGAAGCCCGGCGCCTTGGGGCCGAAGCCCTCGATGTACTTTTCCTGTCCGCCCGCGGCGATGGTCGCGATCGTGCGGCCATGAAACGCGCCTTCGAAGGTTATGATGTGGTATTTGCCGGGATGCCCCTTGGCGAAATGGTATCGGCGCGCGGTCTTGATCGCGCATTCCAGCGCTTCCGCACCTGAATTGGTGAAGAACACCTTTTCCGCGAAGGTTGCGTCCGTCAGCCGACGGCCGAGGCTTTCCTGACCCGGAATCTCGTAGAGGTTGGAGAGGTGCCAGACCTTGTCGGCCTGCTCCTTCAGCGCGGAAACGAGATGGGGATGACCATGCCCAAGCGAACTGACGGCCACGCCGGCGGCGAAATCGAGATATCGGTCGCCCTTCTCGTCGATCAGCCAGACGCCCTCCCCGTGCGTGAACCGGAGCGGCGCACGCATATAGGTTTCATAGAGCGGCGCGGCATCGGCCATGGCGCGTATCCTCCAAAAGGGATGCGGAAAAGAAATTCGGGGGCTTGACTTTCCGATTGCCAGAAAAATCAAAAGCCGCCTTGCGGCGGCATGCTGCACTATCTGCATTTCATGTCGTGATGTCAATAAAATGCATAGCTCCAAATCGCACTGAACCTCCCGCAAGGTGAGGATTCACGGCATCCATGGACAGTGTCGCTATCGAGTCACACCCTACCAGCAAGTTGGGGAAAACTCCGAAATCGATTCGCACCGATTCCCCCGACTCTTGTCACAGAGTCCCCCGGACTCTAGGTTAAGGGCCAATTACTAGACTGCATGCGGCGGAACTAGTCACCACCAGAGTTAGGGCGCTCAGGCTGCGAATTCGTTCGTGGCGCGATGAGGGATTCCTGCATAGCGAGCGCCGAACGGAGACGAGAGCATGAACTGGACAGACGAGCGGGTCGAGAAACTCAAGAAGCTCTGGAGCGAGGGCCTCAGCGCCAGCCAGATCGCTGCGCAGCTCGGCGGCGTGAGCCGCAACGCCGTCATCGGCAAGGTGCACCGGCTCAACCTGCCGGGCCGCGCCAAGGCTGGCGGCACGCCGGCTTCGGCCCGCCCGAAGCGCCCGGCGGCGACCACCCCGCGCCCCTCGAACTTCGCAGCGCGCCCGGCCAACGCCCCCCGCCCGGTCAGCCGGCCGGTGGGCAATGCGCTCACCAAGGACGAAGTCGAAACCGATTTCGACGTACAGACCGAGAACCTGCCCGTCGTCATCAGCGGCAAGAACGTCGTGGTACCGATGTCGCGCAAGCTGGAACTGACGCAGCTTACCGAGCGCACCTGCAAGTGGCCGATCGGCGATCCGCTGAACGACGACTTCCATTTCTGCGGCTGCGAGTCCCCTGACAACTCTCCCTATTGCACCTACCACCAGCGCCTCGCCTACCAGCCTTCGGCCGAGCGCCGCCGCGCGCGATGACATTAGCGACAGAAGAATAGAAACGGGGCCGGAAGGCTCCGTTTTCGTTTGTGCGGCAAGTGGCACGCCGAGACGCAAACAGGCCCCGAAGGGCCCATTTCCGTCCTTGGGAGGAATTGCGTTCGCTCAGGTTTCCAGCGAATAGCCGGCGCCGCGGACTGTGCGGATAACATCCTGCATGTTGGCGAAGTTGAGCGCCTTGCGCAGACGGCCGACATGCACGTCGACCGTGCGCTCGTCGACATAGATGTCGTGCCCCCAGACACCGTCGAGAAGCTGCGAGCGCGAGAAGACGCGGCCCGGCGAAGTCATCAGGAATTCCAGGAGGCGGAACTCCGTCGGGCCGAGGCGCACTTCACGCGTGCGGCGATGAACACGGTGCGTCTCCCGATCGAGTTCGATATCGCCGCAGCGCAGGACCGTAGAAACCACTTCCGGCTTGGCGCGGCGCAGCATGGCCCGAACGCGGGCGACGAGTTCCGGCGTGGAGAAGGGCTTGACCACATAGTCGTCCGCACCGGTGGCCAGGCCACGCACGCGTTCGCTCTCCTCGCCGCGCGCCGTCAGCATGATGATCGGCAGGCGCTCGGTTTCCGGCCGCTGGCGCAGGCGCCGGCACAGCTCGATGCCGGAAACACCGGGCAGCATCCAGTCAAGGATGAGAAGATCGGGCATGCGCTCCTGCAAGCGCATCTCCGCCTCGTCGCCGGACAGGATCGTATCCACCTCGAAACCTTCCGCCTCGAGATTGTAACGCAGGAGGACGCTCAGCGCCTCCTCATCTTCCACGACGGCTATTCTGGGCACCATGTAGCGAACCCTATCCAGTTTACTCGGAAGCTTCGGAGACATCGGCCGTGACGACGGATGTCGAGGTGTCGTCCTTCGGGCGCTCGCCCTCGGGCTGGGAGCCCGTCGCCATGTAGTAGATGGTTTCGGCGATGTTCGTCGCATGATCGCCGATGCGCTCGATGTTCTTGGCGCAGAACAGGAGATGGGTGCAGGGCGTGATGTTGCGCGGGTCTTCCATCATGTAGGTCAGGAGTTCGCGGAACAGCGAGGTGTAGATCGCATCGATCTCGTCGTCGCGCTCACGGATGGCCTTGGCCTTGTCCACCGAGCGAGTAGCGAAGACATCGAGCACTTCCTTGAGCTGCATCAGCGCCAGTTCGGCCAGATGCTCGAGACCGCGGGCGAGCTTGCGCGGCATGCCCGAGCTCTGAACGGCAATCACGCGCTTGGCAGTGTTCTTGCCGAGATCGCCGACGCGCTCCAGCTCGGCGGCAATGCGGATCGTGCCCATGATTTCGCGCAGGTCCGCCGCCATCGGCTGGCGCTTGGCGATGGTGACGATCGCCTTCTCGTTGATCTGGCGTTCGGCATTGTCGAGGATCACGTCCTCGGAAATGACCTTTTGGGCCAGCGCCGCATCGGCGGAAACAAGGGCGCGAACCGAATCCGCCACCATCTGCTCGGCCGTGCCGCCCATTTCGGAAATGCGGCGGGAGAGATACTTCAGTTCTTCGTCGTAAATCGAGACAATATGGGTCGATGACATCGTTCTGTCCTTAATACACGCGGGTTTCAGGGGCTATGGCGACGAAAGCGTCAGCCGAAGCGGCCCATGATGTAGTCCTGCGTGCGCTGGTCATCCGGGTTGGTGAACATCTTGTCGGTGTCGTTCTCCTCGACGAGGTTGCCGAGGTGGAACATGGCGGTGCGCTGCGACACGCGGGCCGCCTGCTGCATGGAGTGCGTCACGATGACGATCGTGAAATTGGTGCGCAGCTCGTGGATCAGTTCCTCGACCTTGGCGGTGGCGATCGGGTCGAGCGCCGAGCAGGGCTCGTCCATCAGGATGACTTCCGGGCTGACGGCGACGGCGCGTGCGATGCACAGGCGCTGCTGCTGACCACCGGAGAGGCCCGTGCCGCCTTCGTGCAAACGGTCCTTTACCTCGTTCCACAGGCCGGCCTTCTGCAGGCTCTGCTCGACAATGGCGTCCATGTCGGCCTTCGCCTTGGCGAGGCCATGGATGCGCGGACCATAGGCAACGTTCTCGTAGATCGACTTAGGAAACGGGTTCGGCTTCTGGAACACCATGCCGACGCGGGCGCGGAGTTCCACGACGTCGATGTTCGGATCATAGATATCGTCGCTGTCGAGCGTGATGCGGCCGGTCACGCGGCAGCCGTCGATCGTGTCGTTCATGCGGTTGAGCGTGCGCAGGAACGTCGACTTGCCGCAACCCGAAGGGCCGATGAGCGCGGTGACGGTGTTTTCGCGGACGTTGAGGTTCACGTCGTAGAGGGCGCGCTTCTCGCCGTAATAGACCGAAACGTCCTTGCCGATCATCTTGTAGGAAATGTCGTTCATTTGTCTGTCCAGGGCTTTCTCGACTGCTGCTTCTGACATCATGTTCATATGACCGGTCCTTCTACCAGCGTCGTTCGAAACGGCGGCGCAGGAGGATCGCACCGACATTCATGAGGATGAGGAAGATGAGGAGCACGATGATGGCTCCAGACGTGCGCTCCACGAAGGCGCGCTCGGCCTCGTTCGCCCACATGTAGATCTGCACCGGAAGAGCCGTTGCCGGGTCCATAGGCGTTGCCGGGACGTCGGCGACGAAAGCGACCATGCCGATGAGGAGCAGCGGCGCGGTCTCGCCGAGGGCATGGGCAAGGCCGATGATCGTGCCGGTCAGGATGCCGGGCATGGCGAGCGGCAGGACGTGATGGAACACGGTCTGCATCTTGGAGGCACCGAGCCCGAGCGCTGCGGCACGGATCGACGGCGGCACGGCTTTCAGCGCCGCGCGGGTCGCGATGATGATCGTCGGCAGCGTCATGAGGGTCAGCACCAGACCGCCGACCAGCGCCGCCGAGCGCGGAAAGCCGGCAAAGTTGATGAAGACGGCGAGACCGAGCAGACCGTAGACGATGGAAGGTACGGCGGCGAGGTTGTTGATGTTGACCTCGATGAGATCCGTGAAGCGGTTCTTCGGGGCAAACTCTTCGAGATAAATCGAGGCGGCCACGCCGATCGGCAGCGACAGCACCAGCACGATCAGCATCATGTAGAGCGAACCGATGAGGGCGACGCCCACGCCTGCGGCCTCCGGACGGCTCGATGCGCCGTTGGTGAAGAGGCCGGTGTTGAAGTGCTTGGAAAGGGCGCCGCTTTCGGCAAGCTGGTTCATCCAGCCGACCTGCTTGTCGGAGACCTTTCGGTTCGTTTCGGGCACGCTGAGATCGATCTGCCCCTTGAAGGCGGAGTCGAGATCGCCGTGCGCCAGGAAGGTGACTTTCTGCGTCGTGCCGATGATCGACGGATCGGCCGTCACGAGATTGCGCAACTGCACGCGCACGCTGTCGGAAATCATGCCGTTGACGGCTTTCAAGCCGGCGCGGTCGTCTTCGCTGACGCCGAGCACCTTGGCGAGCGCGTTGCGCGCCACAACGGGGTAGTTCGCGGTCACGAGCTTCTGCGGATTGGTGGCGCGCTCGTTGTTCTTGTCGATGATCTGCTGCGAGAACTCGACCGGGATCGTGATCATCGTCTGCTGGAATGCGGTGTAGCCTTTGGAGACGACCGAAAACAGCAGAAGGAAGAGGAACAGGAGGCCGAAGGCGATTGCGGCCATGCCGTAGAAGCGGAAGCGGCGTTCGGCGGCATAGCGGCCACGCAGGCCGATATCGCGGCGTTCGGGCTTGGCGGAGGCGCCGACGGCAGCCATGGAGGGGCTGGTGGAGACCTGGCTCATTCGTACTGCTCCCGGTATTTGCGCACGATGTAGAGGGCGTAGATGTTCAGGCAAAGCGTGATCGCGAACAGCGTGATGCCGAGCGCGAAGGCCACCAGCGTCTGCGGCGAGGTGAATTCGAGGTCCCCAGTCAGCTGGTTGACGATCTTGACCGTCACCGTTGTCATCGGCTCGAACGGATTGAGCTGCATGCGGGCGGCGACACCGGCCGCGAGCACCACGATCATGGTCTCGCCGATGGCGCGCGAGGCAGTCATCAGCAGTGCACCGACAACGCCCGGCAGTGCGGCCGGCATGATGACCCGCTTGATGGTTTCCGAGCGGGTGGCACCGAGACCGAGCGAACCGTCACGCAGGGCGCGCGGCACTGCGGTGATGATGTCGTCCGACAGCGAGGAGACGTAGGGGATGAGCATGATGCCCATCACGATACCGGCCGTCAGAACGCTCTGCGCCTGGATGAAGCTCGCATAGTTGCCCGTGACGAGGCCGTTCAGCTGTGCGGAGATATCGCGCAGGAACGGGCCGACGGTGATAAGGGCGAAGAAGCCGTAGACGATGGTCGGGATGCCCGCGAGCACTTCGAGCAGCGGCTTGGCGATGGAACGCACGGTCCGCGAGGCGTATTCCGACATGTAGATGGCGGCGAAGAGACCGACCGGCACGGCGACCAGCATGGCGACGAAGCCGATATAGAGCGTGCCTGCAAGCAACGGGATCAGGCCGAACTGACCGGCCGACGCCGTGGCGCCCGCTGCGGCGAAGCGCGGATCCCAGGTCGTTCCGAAGAAGAATTCCCAGGCCGGAACCATGTTGAAGAAGTGGATGGCTTCCGTCGCCATGGAGGCCACAATGCCGACCGTCGTCAGGATCGCGATGGAGGACGCCGCGATGAGGCTGACCAGCATCACACCCTCCACGCGGTTGCGAGCGCGGAACTTCGGCGCAATGGCGCGATAGGAGAGGAAAGCGCCGGCAAGGGCCGCGATGATGACGAGGATCGACAGGAAGGTGCTGCTCGCCTGCGTCATGCGGTTGAGATCGTCGGCGGATGTCAGCATGTACGGCGCCGGATCGGCCGCAAGCGGAACACCCTTGGCAGCCAGAACGGTGCGGGCGGTCGCGCTGTCCTGGAACATCGCTTCGCGCTCCTGGGCCGACAGCGTGTTCAGGCCGCGCGAAATGGCGCCGATCATGTTGTAGGCGAGGTTCTGCTCGGCCTGCGACGTGGCCTTGACCTCTTCAGGAAAGCCGCCGCGAACCGTCGAGCTGATGTAGATCGGGCTTGCGATGATCCAGACCAGTATCACGACGAGAGCCGGCAGGATCGACCAGATGGCGACGAAGGAACCGTAGTAGCCCGGACGCGAATGCAGGCTCGAGAGCTTGCCGCCGGCAAGCGCGTTGGCGCGCCAGCTTCCGAAAAGATAGCCCGCCACGCCGATCACGGCGATGATGAGCAAAAGAAAGGAAATACTCATTTTAGGAAAGTCTCCTGGCGAGATCATCCGCCCTGAGCGTGCCAAATCGCTCGCCCCGACCGTTCGACTGGGCGCCCCATTCCCGGTCGAAGAACATGACGTGGGCGTCGCCGCCCGAAAGCCAGAGGTCGCCGCGGCGCAAACCGCCGCGGCGACCCAAGGTCATTACATGATCTTGCCGTCAGCGAAGGCCTTGCGGATTTCTTCCCGCTCGGCTTCCGGAGCGGCAACGAGGCCGTATTCCGCCAGCGGAGAGTCGGGGCCGATCATGTCGTCGCTCGTGAAGAACTCGACATATTCCTTCAGGCCAGGGATGACGCCGAGATGCGCCTTCTTGACGTAGAAGAACAGCGGGCGCGAAACCGGGTATTCGCCGGAAGCGATCGTCTCGGTCGACGGAACGATACCGTTGACGGTGGCGACCTTCAGCTTGTCGGCATTGTTTTCGTAGAAGGACAGGCCAAAGACGCCGATGCCGGACTTGTTGGCAGCGATACGGGCCAGCGTTTCGGTGTAGTCACCGTCAATATCGACGGCCAGGCCGTCCTTGCGAACGGCAACACACTTGGCGTGCTGTTCCTTTTCGTCGGAAACGGCCGCCTTGATCGCGTCAAGCGCGCCGGCATCCTTGCAACCGGCGGCCAGGATCTTTTCTTCGAAGACTTCGCGCGTGCCGTGCTTTTCGCCCGGGATGTAGGCGGCGATTTCGGCGTCCGGAAGGTCCTTGTTGACTTCCGACCACTTCTTGTAGGGATTGGCGACCAGCTTGCCGTCAACGACGACTTCAGCGGCGAGGCCGAGATAGAGATCCTTCGGAACCAGCTTCAGATCGGCATTGCCGCTGTCGGTTGCAAAGACGATGCCGTCATAGCCGATCTTCACTTCCTGGATTTCAGTGACGCCAGCGGCCTTGCAGGCCTCGACTTCGCTTTCCTTGATCGGACGCGAAGAGTTGGCGACGTCGATGGTGTTCGGGCCGACGCCCTTGCAGAATTCCTTCAGGCCGCCGGAAGAGCCGCCGGATTCGACGATCGGGGTCTTGAAGTCCGGATAGGTCTCGGCGAACGTCTCGGCGACGATCTTGGCATAGGGAAGAACGGTGGAGGAGCCGGCGATCTGGACCTGGTCGCGCGCAACGGCAACGCCTGCGAATGCGGCGGAGGCTACAAGCGCCGCAACTGTGAGCTTAAGAGATTTCATCTGGGTTCTCCCGAAGAGGACATATGTGGGAAGCGCTCGTCTGGCGCTCTCTGCCGCTGACCGGCGGCTTCTCTCTACGCCCCGATCGCCATCCCTTTTATGTCAGTTTCGCGAAACATTTGTGACAGTGTAAACACCTGAAAATAATCGCTTATTCCAGACAGGACCGATACGTCGTGACAGTTTGTGTCAGAACTTGACCGTGAATACGGTTCCCTTGCCCACCTCGGACCGCACCACGAGGCGTGCCTTGTGGCGGGTAAGGATATGCTTGGCGATCGCAAGCCCAAGGCCCGTGCCTTTCTTGGACCGGCTGGCCTCGACATTAACCCGGTAGAAACGTTCTGTGATGCGCGGCACATGTTCAGGAGGAATGCCGGGGCCGTAATCCTTGACGGAAACCTCGACGGGCGCCCCGCCCGTGCCGCCGGAGAGCGCCACGTCGACGCGCTTGCCATCCTGGCCATATTTGCAGCCGTTCTCGATGAGGTTCTCGAAAACCTCGACGAGTTCGTCCCGCTCGCCCGCGACGAGAACGGGATGGGCGGGCAGGTCGAGCACGATGTCGACGCCGAGCTCCGAGGCCAGCGGCTGCAGACTGTCGCGAACATGGGCGATCAACGGTACGAGATCGACGGTTTGATCGGGCGCAACATTCGACCGCAACTCGAGGCGTGAAAGCGACAGGAGGTCATCGACAAGCCGGCTCATGCGCGTGGCCTGTTCATGCATGATGCCAAGGAAGCGCTCGTGGGCCTTGGCATCGTTTTTTGCAGGGCCTTGCAGCGTTTCGATAAAGCCGCGCAGCGAGGCGAGCGGTGTGCGCAGTTCATGGCTGGCATTGGCGATGAAATCGGACCGCATGCGATCGATACGGCGGGCCTGCGAGACATCGCGGAAGGTCAGGAGCCAGAGCGGTTCGCCGGATTTTTCGGCCAGAGGGGCAATACGGACCACATAGACCGTCTCGGACGGCAGGCGCTCGGCATGCTCCGTTTCGCGCGGCTGGCCTGTCGCGAGGGCTTCGCGGACCATGTCGAGGATGCCGGGTGCGCGGATGCGCCCTGCAAGATCGCTTCCGAGCGGAATAGCCCCGAAGACCGCCTCTGCGGCACGGTTCTGCAGTCTGACGGTCTCGCGGGCGGAAATCAGCAGAGCCGGCGCATCCAGCGCGCCCAGGACGGCGGCGATGGCCGACAGATCGTCCTGCCCGGCAGCGACGGCATCGTTTTCGGGCACCGCAACAGCCGGCACCGCCATGGTGCGCGCATTGCCTTCGGCGGCGCGCCGGTCGGTTCGCACCAGGCCGGCAATGACGAGCAGGAGCACGGTGAAGGACACCCAGCCCAGATGCAGGCCGGCAAGCCACATCACGAAGCCGACAAAGATGGCCGAGGCGATCAGAACGCGTTCGCCCCACAGTTGCGTTGCCAGCCAGCCGAGGACCGTCCGCTGATCCGTCACCGCCACCCATTCCCTTGCAAGCATCTCAGCCTCCGCGCCCCGCCGATTCTCGATGGATAGCGCGATTTCATGACATGTTTTTCACGGTGCGCTTGAATTCGCAATGCGCTTATGGCCACCTTTCGAAGAAGCGGCGCGCGCCGCGGTCTGTACCCGAAGGAGCAAACGATGGCGGAAGTGGCCGAAAACCGGTCTGTCGAACTGGATATCAACGGCAAGAAGCGGGTGTTCGACATCGACAATCCCGTGCTGCCCGACTGGATCGAGGAGAAGGCCTTCGGCTCCGACGACTATCCCTATGAAAAGAAGCTCGACAACAAGGAATACGAGAAGACGCTAAAGCTGCTCCAGATCGAACTGGTCAAGGTACAGTTCTGGCAACAGAAGACCGGAAAACGCATCATGGCCGTGTTCGAGGGCCGGGACGCGGCCGGCAAGGGCGGCGCGATCCATGCGACCATGTCCTACATGAACCCGCGCTCCGCGCGCATCGTCGCGCTCACCAAACCCACCGAGACCGAGCGCGGCCAATGGTATTTCCAGCGCTATGTCGCCACCTTCCCCACATCGGGCGAATTCGTGCTGTTCGACCGCTCCTGGTACAACCGCGCCGGCGTCGAACCGGTCATGGGCTTCTGCACGCCCGAGCAATACGAACGCTTCCTCAAGGAAACGCCGCGCTTCGAGAAGATGATCGTTTCGGACGATATCCATCTCTTCAAGTTCTGGCTCAATATCGGCCGGGAGATGCAGCTGAAACGGTTTCACGATCGCCAGCACGATCCGCTCAAGGTCTGGAAGCTCTCGCCGATGGACATTGCCGCGCTCAACAAGTGGGACGACTACACACAAAAGCGCGACCGGATGCTGAAGGAGACGCATTCGGACCACGCGCCCTGGACCGTGATCCGCGCCAACGACAAGCGGCGCGCGCGCATCAACCTGATCCGCCACATCCTCAAGACGCTCGACTATGACGGCAAGGACAAGAAGGCGATCGGCGAGATCGATGACAAGATCGTCGGCACGGGGGCCGACTTCGTAAAGTAGGCCGACGAAAATCTGCGAAGGCGCGGGACCGTCCCGCGCCTTACCGCGATTCGGTCCGCTGCTTATTCACCCGGCAGAATACGAACGGCGTAAAGGTTCACGCTCGCGCCGCCGCCGGCAATGTCGCTGTTGAGCAGCAGATGGCCCGGCTCGCTCGGCGAAAGCGAGCGGTCGAACTCCACCTGAAACAGAATATCCGTGCGCTCCGACACCGTGAAGCGATGACGCCCGCAGCCGCCCATGGTGGAGAAATCGCATTCCACGGCCACCTGCACCGGCTTGTCACCGGCAGCCTGCACGGTAAGCGCGATCGTCGAGGTTTTGCCGCCCATCTCGCCCAGAACCTCCGGCGATACCTCTATCTGCACCGCGCCGGCACGCTCCGGGTTTGTCGAGGTGATGCGCACAGCCTGCCCGTCGCTGGTGCTGACCGATTCGAAACGTCCGGCCGCGCCGGCGGAAAGCTTTGCGACATCGCCCGGCGCGAAGACCGAGCGCCAATCGGAGGTGAAGCGGCTTTGCGTGTCGAGCGCCTTCTTGATCGGGTCCTCGCCGGAGAAATCCTCCGCCGAAACCCGCGCCGGCGGCCTGGAGTCGTCCTGCAGGTCATCCAGCAGGCCGCTCGACCGCACCCACCAGGCAAGCGCGCCGAATGCCGCGATGAGCGTTGCGAGCACGAGAAGGAAGGAGAACAGCCGCCCCCGGCGCTTGCGCGCCTTGGCGACGCGCTCCGGGCGGAAATCGGAGGGCTGGCTAGCAGAGGCGGCAGTCGCCGTCGTCGTCGTCGAACCGCCTTCACCGAGACGCTCCATGCGCTCGGGACGTATCGCGCCCATATCGCCTTCCGGCGCCCTGCGCTCCGGCTCGATGCGCGGCTCGGCATCCAGCGTCGGCTCACGGCGGATATCACGCTCGGCGCGCATCTCCGGTTCGGGCCGCATCTCGACCCGCGGCTCCGCCCGGACCTCGCGTGCGGCGGCACCGGCCTGCGCTCGCTCTTCCGTCTCGATTTGGCGGATCGTCGCCTCGAGCCGATGGCGTTGCGCGGCCACCGCCTCAGGATCGTTGATGTCCTGCTTGCGCAGGCCCGCCTCCAGGGCGTTGCGCGCCGACTGGTAGATGCGTGCGCGCACCTCGGCATTGGCGCGTTCCGAGCGCGCCAGCGCGTTTCTGATTGCCGCTTCCAGTCCGCTCACGTCCGATCCTTCTCGGCGACCGCTCCCCGCCGCGGTCAAACACATCTGTGGAAAGAGCTTCACTTTCCGGCTTTTGTTGGTTTTTGCGTAACGTTTGACGAGAATTTTCGCAAGTCTCGGCAGCCGAACCGCCCTCCTTCTCCGGGGATAAGCTGCGCTGGAGCCCGCAGCACGCGAGCCG
This sequence comes from Shinella sp. H4-D48, assembly GCF_022637395.1. Taxonomy (GTDB): domain Bacteria; phylum Pseudomonadota; class Alphaproteobacteria; order Rhizobiales; family Rhizobiaceae; genus Shinella; species Shinella sedimenti. Next base: position 3,122,563 of record NZ_CP093337.1, read on the forward strand.
CCATCGCTCCAAGCCGCCACAAACGCGAATCGGGTTGGGCGCGCAGCGGATCGGTTCAGCGGGATCACACCGGCGCGATCACGCCGGCCACATCGCCAGAGAGCCCAGATCGGCGAGGCACGGCGCTTGCCGGTGCTCTCGGGCCTGCTACCGACTAACGCCCCTTTACCCGTCCGCCTTCAACCTCTTTTCACGGCGCATTCCCACTGCTATCCTTTTGACGTTTTCGTAAACGTCAAAGAAGGACGTCTTCATGGCCCTGCCCGCGATCCTCAAGGACAAGCTGCGCCTGCCCGTTGTCGCGGCACCGCTCTTCATCATCTCGCACCCTGCACTGACCATCGCGCAATGCAAGGCCGGGGTGGTCGGCGCCTTTCCCGCGCTCAACGCGCGCCCGGAATCGCAGCTCGACGAGTGGCTGGCCGAGATCACGGAAGCCCTTGCGGCGCATGATGCGAAACACCCCGATCGCCCGGCCGCGCCATTTGCCGTCAACCAGATCGTCCACCGCTCCAACAAGCGGCTGGAGCACGATCTCGCGATGTGCGTGAAGTACAAGGTGCCCATCGTCATTTCCTCGCTGGGGGCGGTGCCTGAAGTGAACGCTGCGATCCACTCCTATGGCGGCATCGTGCTGCATGACGTCATCAACAATCGCCATGCAAGCTCCGCGATCCGCAAGGGCGCCGACGGCCTGATCGCCGTCGCAGCCGGTGCGGGCGGCCATGCGGGCACGCTCTCGCCCTTCGCACTCGTCCAGGAAATCCGCGCATGGTTCGACGGCCCGCTGCTGCTTTCCGGTGCCATTTCCACCGGCGGCGCCATTCTTGCGGCCCAGGCGATGGGCGCCGACATGGCCTATATCGGCTCGCCCTTCATCGCCACGACAGAAGCCCGCGCCAGCGATGCCTACAAGCAGATGATCGTCGACAGCGCCGCCGCCGACATCGTCTATTCCAACTATTTCACCGGCATTCACGGCAACTACCTGAAACCCTCCATCGCCGCCGCCGGCATGGACCCGGATCACCTGCCGGAGGCCGATCCCTCGAAAATGGATTTCGAGACGGCAACATCAGGGGCCAAAGCGTGGAAGGACATCTGGGGCTGCGGCCAGGGCATCGGCGCCGTCCAGTCCGTTACCCCGACGGCCGAACTCGTCGCGCGCCTGGAGCGGGAATATGCCGCCACCAAGGCCCGCATCGCTGCCGGCTGAAGCGGGCGCGCACCAGATGGCGCGGGGAAAAATGCGGAAGTTGAAACTCACCGCTTGAAATCTCCGCGCATAGCGGTTATCAGCGCACCCATTCCGGTCCCGGCACGCTTCGGGACCATGAAGGCCGCTTTAGCTCAGTTGGTAGAGCACGTCATTCGTAATGACGGGGTCACGTGTTCGAGTCACGTAAGCGGCACCATCTTCCTCCCCAAAACATTTATGATTTCGACTTGCCGTCAGGCAGACGCAGTTGGTGGTTAAATCCGGTAAACTGTTAGACTCGATCGTCCCCTTTACAGGAGCCTCCTCGTATGAGCGACACCTGCCCTATTCCCACGCCTGAACAACGGCGCGCCAACGATATCGTGGAGAATGCCCAGGCGCGGATGATGGATGCCGTCCTGGCAGCGGTTGAGGGTGCTGCGCGAGAGGTGGAGGAGGCCTGGAAAAGCGACCAGACGTCAGAGGCTCCACCGCCGCAGGACTATTTTGCCGCCGTCGTGCACCAACGCATGTTCCTGCTTCTGTGCGGCGCCGATGCCGAGCGTATGACGGGTGGCGACCCTGTCATCGCGGGCCATCTCATCGGCAATCAGCAGAAAATCGTCGAGCATTACTGGACAGCGAAAGGCGGGAAGGACGCCGCCCCCTGAAACATCCTAGCGGGGCCCCGCCACCTTGCGAACCGTGCGGACGCCGCTAGACTGACGCAGTTACACGGAGCTTGCGATGATCGTACAGGCCTGTTTGAACGGGGCACGGCCCCACGACTACCATGCGCGCTTGCCCACTACCGCAGACGCCATGGCCGCCGACGGCGCGGGCTGTATTGCGGCGGGCGCGGCTGAGTTGCACATCCACCCGCGCGGTGCCGACGGACGCGAAAGCCTGGCGGCCAACGATGAAACGATGCTGGCCGTGCGACGCGCCTGCCCGAGAACGCTCATCGGCGTATCGACGGGCGCCTGGATCGAGGGCGACGTGGAGCGGACGCGGGACTGCATCTCCCGCTGGCGCGTGCTGCCCGACTATGCCTCGGTCAATCTGTCGGAGCCGGATGCGCCCGCCGTCATCGGATTGCTGCATCATATCGGTGTCGGCGTGGAGGCGGGGCTGGCCACCATTGCCGATGCCGAACGGTTCGCTTCACTTGCAGACAGCCACCGCATCTTTCGCATCCTCATAGAGATCGAGGAGCAGGATTTCGCCAGGGCCGATGCGATTGCCGATGGTATCGAGCGCGTTCTTGCAAGCGCCAATATTGTCCGGCCGATCCTGCTTCACGGTTTCGACGCGACTGTCTGGCACTTCGTTGCACAGGCACACCGGAAACACTGGTCCACCCGCATCGGATTGGAAGACGGGCGCCTGCTCGTGAACGGCGAACAGGCATCCGGAAATGCCGAACTGGTCGGCGCGGCCGCTGCCATCTATCGCCGAAGCGCAGCGTAAACGACGCGGCAAAACTGCATCGTCAGCTGGCGTTGCGCCCACGTTCAGGCAGGTCCGGCGTCTGCGGGCGGGCGTCCAGGCGGATTGCGGCGGGCGGATCCGTGGCCTCGATCTCCCGAATCCATTCACGCCAGATCGCGACCAGCAGCGCCATCAGCACGGGGCCGATGAACAGGCCGAGGAAGCCCATGGTTTTCACGCCGCCGATCAGGCCGAAGAAGGTCGGCAGGAAGGGCAGCTTGATCGGACCACCGACGAGGCGCGGCCGCAGCGTCTTGTCGACGATGAAGAGTTCCACCGAGCCCCAGATGAACAGCGCGAGGCCGGCGATGGGCGAGCCGCTGGACACGAGATAGATCGAGACCAGCGTGAAGGAGAGCGGCGCGCCGCCCGGAAACAGCGCCATGACGCCGGTGAGAACGCCAAGCGTGACGGCCGAGGGCACGCCAGCGATCCAGTAGGCGACGCCAAGCACGATACCCTCGCCGATGGCGATCAGCGTCATGCCCGTGACGGTGGAGCTGATGGTAGCGGGAACAATGCGCGAGATGCGCTCCCAGCGCATCGGCAGGATACGCTCGCCGAGACGATCCACCTGGGCGGCGAAGGACTGGCCATCGCGATAGATGAAAAACAGGGCAATCAGCATGAACAGCATGGCGAGCAGGAGGCCGAAGGCCTTGCCGCCGGCCGCAAGGGCCACGCGGTAGATGTTGCCGATATTGGCGCCGCTGACGATCTGCGTCAGTTCGCCGATGGCGCCGGGATGATCGAGGAAGCGCGTCCACTGCATATCGAGCCAGCCGCCGATGACAGGCAGCGCGCCGATCCAGTCCGGCGTAGGCGCGCCCGTGCGATTGGTCTCGACCGCCCAGCCGATCCACTCGCGGATTTCGTGGAAGGCATAGGTCGACGCGATCATGATCGGCCCGATGATGAAGCCGAGAATGAGGAGGATCGCGATGGAGGCGGCGAGCGTGCGGTTGCCATTGACCTGTGCGAGCAGGCGCGAATAGAGCGGCCAGCTGGCGAAGGCAATGACGAGGGCCGCCAGAACCGGGACCACGAAACCATGGAAGAAGTAAATGCCGGCCAGCACGACGAGGACAAGCAGCCAGCGCGCCGCCGATGTCGGCGAGATGAGCGCCGCTCCGCTCGGGCGCGCCATACCGATCAGCCGGGGCTCATTTCTGCGATGTTCCGATTGCGGCAAACTCGTCTACTCCATTGGGGCCGTGCAGGCCGGGCCTCTAGATAAGGTCTATCCGAAGAATGTTAAACATATACGTGGTTTTTTCATCGCTGGCGTGGTGAGACGCCGCAGCCGGGCGGCCTCACGAAAAAGCTATCGGGCACGAGACGGGCGATTGTTGACGTTTACGTCAATGTAAGATAGCCATGGTGCTTGATGGCGCCCGCCAAAAGCATCATCTTGTTCGCACCGGACGGTTGGAGGACCATGCGGTGACCGCAGGACGGACGATGCCCCACGCGCCCACGAGGAGGAACCCCATGTCGGCCATTGAACAGAAGCCATCCACCGAAGCGTCCGGCCGTTTCTGGCTTGCCTCCTATCCCGAGGGCATGGCCGAAACGATCGCACCGCTTGGCCATTCATCGATCGGCGCTCTGGTGGAAAGCTGCTGCGCCCGCTTCGCCGACCGCCCGGCCTTCACCAGCATGGGCAAGACGCTCACCTTCCGCGACTTCGACGCAGCCTCCAAAAAGGTCTCGGTCTGGCTGCAGGCGCAGGGGCTGGAAAAGGGCGACCGCGTCGCGGTCATGATGCCCAATATCCTTCAGAACCCGGTTGTGATCTTCGGTATTCTGCGCGCCGGTCTCGTCGTGGTCAATGTCAATCCGCTCTACACGCCGCGCGAGCTGGAACACCAGCTGAAGGATTCGGGCGCCAAGGCGCTGTTCGTGCTGGAGAATTTCGCCGGCACCGTGGCACAGGTCGTCGCGCGCACCGCCGTTCGCCACGTCGTCGTCACGACGATGGGCGACATGCTCGGTCTGAAAGGGCTGATCGTCAATCTCGTGGTGCGCAGGATCAAGAAGCTCGTGCCCGCGTGGTCGCTTCCGGGACACACACCTTTCAAGCAGGTCATGAGCCAGGGGGCGCAAAACAGCCTGAAGCCGGTGGGCATTTCGCCTGGCGATACGGCCTTCCTGCAATATACCGGCGGCACGACGGGTATATCCAAGGGGGCGACACTCACCCATGCCAACCTGCTTTCCAACATGGAGCAGATCAAGCTGTGGATCGAGCCGGTCTTCCGCATCAAGAAGCGGCCCGAGCAGCTCGTCTTCGTCTGTGCGTTGCCGCTCTACCATATCTTCGCACTCACCGTGAACGGGCTGATGGGCATCGCGCTCGGCGGCCACAACGTGCTGATCGCCAATCCGCGCGACATCCCGGCCTTCATCAAGGAACTGGGCAAGTACCGCGTCCACATCTTTCCCGGCCTCAACACGCTGTTCAATGCCATGATGAACAACCCCGACTTCGAGAAGCTGGACTTCTCCGAGCTCGTGCTGACGCTCGGCGGCGGCATGGCGGTGCAGCGGCCGGTTGCGGAGCGCTGGCAGAAGATCACGGGCTGCGCGGTGACCGAAGGCTACGGCCTGTCGGAAACCTCGCCGGTCGCCACCGCGAACCGCTTCGACAGCCCCGATTTCACCGGCACGATCGGCCTGCCACTACCCTCCACCGATATCGAGATCCGCGACGACGAGGGCAAGACGCTGGCGCTCGGCGAGGTCGGCGAGATCTGCATTCGCGGGCCGCAGGTCATGGCCGGCTACTGGCAGCGGCCAGACGAGACGGCAAAGGTGATGACGCCGGACGGCTTCTTCCGCTCCGGCGATGTCGGCTTCATGACCTCGGAAGGCTATACCAAGATCGTCGACCGCAAGAAGGACATGATCCTCGTCTCCGGCTTCAACGTCTTCCCCAACGAAGTGGAGGAAGTGGCCATGTCGCTGGCCGGCGTGCTGGAATGCGCGGCAATCGGCGTGCCCGACGAACATTCCGGCGAGGCCGTGAAACTCTTCGTCGTCAAGAAGGACGAGGCCCTGACGGAGGCCGACGTGAAGGCCCATTGCGTCGCCAACCTGACAAACTACAAGCGGCCGAAATTCATCGAATTCCGCGCCGACCTTCCGAAATCCAATGTCGGAAAGATCCTGCGCAAGGACCTCCGGGGCTGACACAGCCCCGGTTAAACCGATTTAATTTTTTCGCGGAAGGCGCGTTTGCGGTCTTGATTTGCGCCCTCCAAAGCGACTAGCTAACCGGCATCGTCCCAAGGCCCGAGGAACACGCCGATGAACGCGCTTGTCGAAAAGCTGAAATCCATCGTTCGCGAGACCAATGCCACAGACATAAGGGCGGCCTTCGCGGCCGATCCGCAACGGTTCTCCCGCTACAGCATCACAGTCGAAGATTTTCTCTTTGATTTCTCCAAATGCGCGGTGAACGACGCCGTGCTGGACGGCTTGGAAGAGCTTGCCCGAAACGCCGGCGTCGAGACGAAGCGCGACGCGATGTTTGCGGGCGAGATCATCAACATCACCGAAGAGCGCGCCGTGCTGCATACGGCGCTGCGCAACCGCGCCAACACGCCCGTCCTCGTCGAGGGCAAGGATGTCATGCCCGACGTCAATGCCGTGCTTGATGCCATGGGTGCGTTTTCCGACGGCGTGCGCTCCGGCGCCCTGAAAGGCGCGAAGGGCAAGAAGATCACGGACGTCGTCAATATCGGCATCGGCGGCTCGGACCTCGGCCCCGTCATGGCGACGCTGGCGCTGGCACCCTATCACGACGGCCCGCGCCTGCACTTCGTTTCCAATATCGACGGCGCGCATATCGCCGATACGCTGAAGCTGCTCGACGCGGAAACGACGCTCTTCATCGTCGCGTCCAAGACCTTCACCACCATCGAGACGATGACCAATGCCGCGACGGCGCGCAGGTTCATCGCCGACGCGCTGGGCGAGGCCGCGGTCGGCAGCCACTTCTGCGCGGTCTCGACGGCGCTCGACAAGGTCGCGGCCTTCGGCATCGGCGCCGAACGCGTCTTCGGCTTCTGGGACTGGGTCGGCGGGCGCTACTCGATCTGGTCGGCCATCGGCCTGCCGCTGATGATCGCTATCGGCAAGGAGAACTTTGCCGATTTCCTGGCGGGCGGCCATGCCATCGACACCCATTTCCGCACCGCGCCGATCCGCGAAAACATCCCCATGCTGCTCGGCCTGATCGGCTATTATCACCGCAACGTGCTGGATTACCCCTCGCGCGCGATCCTGCCCTATGACCAGCGGCTGTCGCGTTTCCCGGCCTATCTTCAGCAGCTCGACATGGAATCGAACGGCAAGTCGGTGACGATGGATTCCACGCCCGTCGAAGGCCAGACCGGCCCGGTCGTTTGGGGCGAACCCGGCACGAACGGCCAGCACGCCTTCTACCAGCTGATCCATCAGGGCACGGCCATCATTCCGGCCGAATTCATGATCGCGGCCAACGGCCACGAGAAGAGCCTGCGCCACCAGCACCAGCTGCTGATCGCCAATTGCCTGGCGCAGTCCGAAGCGCTGATGAAGGGCCGCACTTTCGCCGAGGCCAAGGCGCAGCTCACCGCCAAGGGCATGGACGAGGCGAAGGCCGACCGGATCGCGCCGCACCGCGTTTTCTCCGGCAACCGCCCGTCGATCACCATGGTCCACGACAGCCTGACGCCCTTCGCGCTCGGCCGGCTGATCGCGCTCTACGAGCATCGTGTGTTCGTCGAAGGCGCGCTCTTCAACATCAACTCGTTCGACCAGTGGGGCGTGGAGCTGGGCAAGGAGCTCGCGACGGGCCTACTGCCAGTCGTCGAGGGTAAGGAGAGTGCCGCAGGCCACGATTCCTCGACCGCCGGCCTTGTCACCGCACTGCTGAGGGCGGCGAAGTAATCCGGCTTTCTGTTTTGCCGCATTGTCCGATGCCGAAGCGATCCCGCTTCGCCTGGAAATGCCTAGCGAAGGCTGAAGCGGCGTGCCGCGAAGGAACCGCGCGGCACGCGGGCGAGATTGCCCAGAAACTCCAGCGCGCAGGCACGCCAGCTGTAGGTCGCGGCCCGGCTGAGCGCGACATCCTTGGGGATGTCGAGAGCGGCGAGTGCTGCTTCACGCAGATCTTCCGAAAGAACGCCGGCATCACCCAACACGTCGCGCGGGGCCGTCACCGGGAACGCGGCGACGGGAACGCCGCTGGCAAGCGCCTCGAGCATGACATTGCCGAACGTATCCGTGCGGCTCGGGAAGACGAAGACATCGGCCGAGGCGTAGACGCGCGCCAAATCCTCGCCGGTCTTGCGGCCGAGGAAGTGCACATCGGGATAACGCTGGCGCAGAATGGCGAGATCAGGCCCATCGCCGACCACGACCTTGCTGCCTGGCAGGTCGAGACCTAGGAAGGCCGGAAGGTTCTTCTCCACCGCGACACGCCCGACATTGAGAAAGATCGGTCTTGGCAGTCCGAGATCGCGACGTTTGGCGGGATCAAACAGCTTGGTATCCACGCCGCGCGACCAGCGCTTGATGCGCACGAAACCGCGCGCCGCCATTTCCGTGCCGAGCGACTTCGTCGCCACCATCATGCCTTCACCGGCATTGTGGAAACGGCGCAGCCACCAGTAGCTCCAGCTTTCGGGAATGGGCAGGCGGGCGCTGATGAATTCAGGAAAACGCGTGTGATAGGCCGTCGTGAAGGGCAGCCTGCGGCTGAGACAGGCACGGCGCGCCGCCATGCCGAGCGGGCCCTCGGTGGCTATGTGGATATAGTCGGGCGCGATTGCCTCGATCTCGGCCAGCACGCGCCGCGAGGAGGCAAGCGCCAGCCGAATTTCGGGGTAGGACGGCAGCGGGACGGTCGCGAACTTTTCCGGCGTGAGGAAGACGACCTCGACCCCCTCCTCCGCCATGGACCGCGCCAGTTCCTCCAGCGTGTGCACGACGCCGTTCAGCTGTGGGCGCCAGGCATCGGTGACGACGAGCACGGTGGACGCCCGGCCATTTGTCGGGACAGGTACAAGCGAATCTGAAGCAGTGTGATCGAGCATGGCCCCTTTTGACCATGCCGCGATGACAGGGGGATGAAGGGGTGCCAAGCGGCTCCCCTTAGCGGGATGTCGCTCAGGCGAGCCCGATCTCGTTTGCCCAGGGCGGATTGGCGCCCGCGCGGGAGACGGTGACGGCCGCAGCCTTGGCGCCGAGCGCCAGCGCCTTGGCGATCTGCTCCTGCTCGAGCCTGGCCACCTGCTGCTTGGTGAGCAGGTTCTGCATCTTGAGCGAGGCCAGCACGCCGGCATCGAAGGTATCGCCAGCACCAACCGTATCGACAACGCTGACGCGTTCGCTCGGCACCGTCACCTTGTGTTCCGCCGTATAGCCGACGGCGCCGTCGGCGCCACGGGTTACGACGACGAGCTTGGCGCCGTGGTGCAGCCAGTAGCGGGCCAGGGCATCCTCATCGCCATCAAGACCGAACCAGGCGAGATCCTCGTCGGAGAACTTGACGATATCGGCCATCGCCGCCATCCGACGGATCCGGGCCATATGCGCGTCCTTGTCCTTGATGAAGCCGGGGCGGATGTTGGGATCGAGCGAGATGACGCGCTTTCCGTGTTCGCGCTTCAGGAGCGCCTCATAGGTCGTGCCGCAGGGTTCCGGAATGAGGCTGATCGCGCCGAAATGCAGCGCCTCGCACGTATCCCCCAGCGCCGGCAGCTCGGCTTCGGTGATCATGCGCCCGGCTGTGCCTTCGTCATAGAAGGCGTAGGTGGCATGACCATCGACCAGCTTGACGAAGGCGACCGTTGTCGGGCGCGACAGCGTTGCGCAATAGCTGTAGTCGACGCCGCTTTCACGCAGCGTCTTGCGCAGGATATCGCCCATCATGTCATCGGACAGGCCGGTGAAGAAGCCAGTGGGCACGCCGAGGCGGCCGAGCGCGATGGCCGTGTTGAAGATCGCGCCACCGGCATAGGGCGCATAAGCGTCTTCACCGAGCGTCGTCGTCCGCGGCAGCATGTCGATCAGCGCTTCACCACAACACAGGATCATCGAAATTCCTCCAACCGAATTTCAATCGATTTAAACAATCGCGGCGGAAAGCGCCAGCGCTTTTTAGGATGTCGGCAGTTCCGAGACACCACCATGGGCGGCCGACCAGGCCAGTGGCGCATCGAAGAAGGAGGAGACGGAGGCGAGCGTCGCGTCATCGAAGAGCTTTTCCTGACGCGCCACGGCCAGAACATCCCGCCAGGTCGCCACATGATGCAGCTTCACGCCGCCATTGGCATAGCGCGCCTCGGCTTCCTTGAAGATGCCGTAGTAAAACAGCGACATGCCGTGATCGACCACGCCGCCGGCGGCACGGATCGCGTCGATGAAGGTGAACATGGAGCCGCCGACCGTTACGAGGTCCTCGATGACGAGCACGCGCGCGCCTTCTGCCATCACGCCCTCGATCTGCGCATTGCGGCCGTGGCCCTTGGGCTTCTTGCGCACATAGATCATCGGCAGGCTGAGGCGATCAGCAAGGAGGGCGGCGAACGGAATGCCGGCCGTCTCGCCACCGGCGATCACGTCGATACGCTCGAAGCCGACATTGCGGGTAAGGGTCGCGGCGGCGAAATCCATGATGGCCGAGCGGATGCGCGGATAGGACAGCAGCTTGCGGCAATCCATGTAGACCGGGGAGGCCATGCCGGAGGCGAGCTTGTAGGGTTCTTCCGGGCGGAAATGGACCGCCTTGATCTCCCACAGCATGCGGGCCATCAGCTCCGCCATCACGTCTCGGTCCGGAAAGGAATTGGAAAACATCGGCATCTCCCGCAGGGTTCTATCCCCGTGCGCATAGCAGCAAGAGTGTCGGCTTTCCAGCGTTGAGACAACGAAAAACCCTCCCCGGGGAGCGGGAAGGGTTTCTGGAGGATCAGACGGGTGTTCGGGTTCAGGCGGCGCGGCGGGCGTCGACCGAGAGCGAACCGGGGCCGAAGGCGGCAAGCACGAGGAAACCACCGGCAATCGTGATGTTCTTCCACATCATCAGGCCGTTGAAGACCGTGAGCAGGCCGTTTGCGCCTTCCGGGAAATCCGGAATGTTGATAGCGCCGCTGTGGAAGGTGAGTGCGGTGAACACGCAGAAGGCGGCGAGCAGGTAGGCCGTGATCTTCGTCTGGAAGCCGACGAGGATGAAGAGGCCGCCGACGAGTTCGAAGATGCCGGCAATGTAGGCGAGCGCGGTCGCGGCCGGCAGGCCGGCACCGGCGATCATGCCGGCGGTGCCGGCGGGATCGAGCAGCTTGGGATAGCCCGCAGTGATGAACATGAGGGCGAGGAGGATGCGTCCGACGAGGACGACGGCGTTTTGCGGCATGGAAAGCTCCTGAAGCTTCGTTGTTTGCGTTGGCGACAGAGATAGCAGCTTTCATTCGTCAAGCTAGCCGGTCGTTCGGAAGACAGATTGTTCACTTTTTGAGAACGAACTTCTGTTCCCGCCGGAACAGAGCGGCACATGGGACCATGCGAGAAGGGTGCATACCGCCTGCCCTTTCAGGAGAGATCATGCGTCCCACCCTGCTCGCCCTCGCCCTTGCCGGCGTCTTGTTCCCCTTCACTCCAGCCAGCCACGCGGACGCTTCTTACGGCGAAGGCTATTACGGGCACTATCAGCAGAATTGCATCACCAAGCGCATCCGAACGGCGGATGCCTATGGAAGGCCCGTCACGAAGCGCGTGCGCATCTGCGGATAGCAGCCGCCAGGGCACGTTCTTTTCTGTTGCAAGCGCCCGGCTGCTGGGCGAAGATTTCCGCCGGGTGGCGCATTTGGCGCCGGCCGGGGGCCGCGGACATGAACGAGATCAACAAGAGTGCCGCATTCTGGCGTTCCTTTCCGATTTTCGAGGGTTTCAGCAAGGAGACGATCGGCGAGATCGCTGCGATCGCGACCTATCGCAAATGGCCGGCGGGAACGGTGATCTTCCAGCGCGGCGACGAGGGCACCTATCTCATCGTGCTTGTCACCGGCCGCATCAAGCTCTCCCTCATCACGCCACAGGGCAAGGAACTGTCGTTGCGTCAACTCGAACCGGGCGCCGTGCTCGGTGAGATGGCGATCCTCGACGGCCAGCCGCGTTCGGCGGATGCGACCGCGGCGGTGGCGACGGAAGGCTATGTCATCGCAAAGCGCGATTTCCTCGACCTGCTCGCCCGCAACCCGGCGGCCGCACAGGCCGTTATCCACTATCTCTGCACCAAGCTGCGCGAAACGACGGAACAGCTGGAAACAATCGCGCTCTACGACCTCGATGCACGGGTCGCCCGCTTCTTCCTCGCTACGCTGCGCAACATCCACGGAGAGGAACTGCCTGACAGCGCCAATCTCCAGATCGCACTGAGCCAGACTGAAATCGCCGGCATTCTCGGCGCGAGCCGACCGAAGATCAACCGCTCGATCCTCGCGCTGGAGGAAGCCGGCGCCATCCGGCGCAAGGACGGCATCATCCAGTGCCATGTCAGACGGCTTTACGGCATAGCAGAGCCGGACGACGACTAGGCTGCCGAAAGCAATGATCGCAAAGAGATACAGGTCCCTCGCCGCTGGCCTCATTGCCAGCCTTGCCGGCGCGCTGGCGCTTCTTGCCCTGGGCGAGACGGCGCTGGAGCGGCAGCGCGAATTCTATTTCGACGCGCTCACCCAGGCGGTTCCGGCCACCCGAAGCGACCGCATCGTCGTCGTCGATATCGACCGCAAGGCCTTCCAGAGCGTGCCGAACCGCGACTGGACACGGGCCGAGACGGCAACGCTTGTCGAAAGGCTTGCGGCCGCCAAACCCGCCGCCATTGCCTTCGACTTCATCTTCAGTACGGATTGCGCGCCTGACGTGCCCGCCAATGCGGCGTTGGCGCAGGCCATCGGCAAGGTGCCGACCGTCCTCGGCTTCCTGATCGGCGAAACGCTCGATGGTGCGCCGCGCCCCGTACCGAAGCTTGCGTTGCACCGGCCCGTCGACGTGCCGGACCTCTGGTTCGTCGAGGGCACGGAAAGTTCATGCACCTTCCTTCAGGACCGCTCATCGGCAGCGGCAGCCGCCTTCCTCGTCGGGGACGAGGATGCGGTGGTTCGACGTGTGCAGGCCTATGCGATCGTCGGGAATGCAGCCTATCCCGCGCTTGGCGTGGAGGTGGCCCGGCTTGCAGCGGGGGCGCGAACACCCGTGCTGGGCGGCAAGCCGGCTTGGCTTCGCCATGACAGCCGCGTCCTGCGGCTCGATGAGGACGGCAGCCTGCGCTTCGTTGCAAGCGGTGCCGGGGCCATCGCGGCACGTACCTTCTCCGCCGCCGATGTGGTGGCCGGCACAGTGCCTGCGGAGAAGCTTGCCGGCAAGGTCGTGCTGATCGGCAGCAGCCTGCCCAATCTGGGTGGGCTGCGCACCAGCGCTTCGATGCCGCTCGAGCCATCCGTGCAGATCCACGCCGACCTGGCGGACGCCATCCTGACCGGCCACATCCCGACGCGCGATCCGCTTCTGCCCCCCGTCGAAGCCGGCTTTGCTCTGTTTGCCGGTGCAGCCGCGGCGCTTGCGGCGGCGCGTCTTCGGCCGCTCGGCGCCGCGGTTTCCGGCCTCGGCCTGATCGGACTCATCTTCGGCGCGTCGGTGCTGCTCTACGAGCGAACCGGCCTGCTTTCCGATGCGATCGGCGTATCGCTTATCGTTGCCACGGCCGCGCTCGTCACCGGCCTCATGCAATACGCCCATGTTCGGCGCGCGGAAGCGACAGCCCGGCAGCGTTTTGCGCAATATCTGCCGCAATCGGTCGTCTCGCGCTATATCGACAATCCCGACATGGGGCGTGTGGCGGGCGAGGCACGGCAGGTGACGGCGCTTTTTACCGATATCGAGGGCTTCTCTGCACTGGCGCAGAAGATAGGCCCACACGATCTCGTCAAACTGCTCGACATCTACTTCGCCGAGGTCAACGCGCTCGTTGCCCGCCACGGCGGCATGGTGGACAAGGTGGTGGGCGATGCGGTGCATGCTCTTTTCAACGCGCCTGATGATCTGGAAGGCCATGTCGACAAGGCGCTGGCCTGCGCCGACGAAATCCGCGCGCTGACCGAAGAGATGCGCCACCGGCCGCTGTTCCTCGAACAGGCCTTCGGCCGGACCCGCATCGGCATCGAGACGGGCATCGCCGTGTTGGGCGAAGTCGGTGCGGGCGGCAGGCTCGACTATACGGCCCATGGCGATGCCGTGAACCTCGCCGCGCGGTTGCAGGACGCCAACAAGTTCCTGGGCACGCAGATCTGCATCGGCCCGCGCGCCGCGAGCGAAGCCAGTCGAACACTCCGTCCCATCGGCAGCCACGAAATCCGCGGCTTCGGGACGATGGCGCTGTTCACGCTCGACTAGAATATTTGCGTTCGCAGCCTTATCCGGCCCCTACACTGGCATAGGCTTCGCGGATGCGCGCTTGGCCCCATCGGGCCACGGCCGTGGGTGCGGCGCCGGGTGCAGCGAAATCCACGCCCTCGCCGCGGCCGACCTGACGTGTCACGCCATCGCCAGTGACCTCGACCAGCCCGTGTTCCACGAAGACGGCGAAGGCCGCATCACGGCTCGGGCCGGCGAAGAATTTCGTGCCGCGCACGCCGATCATGCCGAAGGCGGTGCGCATGCTGAAATCGATCTTGGTAAGCCCCTCGGCACGGTCGAACATCATCTGGCCGGTGCCGAGCTCGATCGTTCCGCCCTGCCCGGCGATGAAGCTGTCGATCAGCAGTTCTGTCTCACTGCCAAGAAGCAGGCTCGTATCGTCGCCCAGCGCCAGGGCCGCGAAACTCTCCTTGCCGGTCGCCACGAAATCGCGGTCCATCAGGCTCGCGCCAGCGCTCAGGCCCTCCAGATGGCCGGCCTGCCGGCGCGTCACATCGCCGGTGATCTTGACGGCCTTGCCGATGACGGTATTGGCCTGCGCCGCTCCGACCCCGGCCCCCATGAGCGTCAGCGCCCCGCCGGCCAGGAAGAGCCGTCGCCCGAAAAGGCGTGGGTTCAGTGCATGGGACGGTCTCATGACATGTCTTTCGCTTCGATATACGTGGCGCGGACTTGAACCGATGGCGGCGGCGGCGTCAACCGCCCAACCCGCTTGGGCCATCTCCTTATGCGCCGATCCGGCCGCGCCCTCTGTTTCCACGGAGACAGCAACCGTTTCACCAGACGCTAAAGCTCGCGTCCGGTCAGACGATCTCGCCGGCCTGCGGGCCCCAGGTGTCCGTCATGGCAAAACCGTTTGCCAAGGGATCGGTCGGGTCGAGCGCAATCTGGTGCAGGCCGAAGGTCCAGCCGCGGCCGGTAATGCTGGGAATGATCGCAGGGCGGCCGGCAACCATGGCCTCCGCCTCCAGTCCGACCTCGAATTCCGTGCCGATGATCGAACGCGAGCGGAACGTATCGCCAACCTTGGCGAGGCCGCGGGCGTGAAGCGTGGCAAGATTGGCGGAATTGCCGGTGCCACAGGGCGAGCGGTCCACGCGGCCGGGCCACATGGTGGTGGCGGTGCGCACGAGACCATCAGGATCGCGATCGCGGAACATCACATAGGCGATGCCGCTGATCTCGGGAATCTCGGGATGCACGACCTTCATGGAACGATTGATGAGATCCTTCAGTACCATGCCGGCATCCACCAGCGCGCGGGCATTGGCCTTTTCGATCTTGGTGCCGATCTGATCGACATCCACAAGCGCATAGAAGATGCCGCCGTACGAGATATCGAAGCGCACGCGGCCCCAATGGGGCGTGTCGATCTCCACGTCCAGCGCCTCGACGAAGGAGGGCACCATGGTGAGCCGGACCTTTTCGCAGCGCCCGTCACGGCAGGTCGCCGTCGCCTTGACGAGGCCGGCGGCGGTATCGAGCACGACGACCGTCTCCGGCTCCTTCATCTCGACGATACCGGATTCCAGGAGCGCCGTCGTGACACAGATCGAATTCGAGCCCGACGAGGCATGCGCCTGATCGGCCTGGAGGATGATGAAGCCGGCATCGGCCTCCGGGCGCTTGGCCGGCAACAGCAGATTGACGGAGCCTGTCGCCGCCGCGCGCGGCTCGAGGCAGAGAAAGCGGCGCAGGCTGTCGTCGACCGTGTTGATGTGATTGAGCTGCTCGGCGATCGTGTTGCCGGGGATTTTCGGCACACCGCCGATCGCCACTTTGCCGATTTCGCCTTCGCAGTGAACGTCCAGCAGCTGGATCGTGCGCTTCCATCTCATATCGATATCTCCGCTCCACCGGCTGGCCGGCTCTCCTAGTCTGATATATCAGATTGTCGCCCGTTCCAACCGCTTTTCATGCTGCCGGTTTGCACGCTACGAAAGTGGTCTGCGCGCCACGGGATTCTCCATGACAAAACTCATCGTTTTCACCGACTTGCACATGGTGCCCGAAGGCGCCACGATCATCGGCCTCGACCCGTACGGCAGGCTGCTTGCAGGCATCGAGCACGTCAACCGCTATCATGCGGATGCCGACCGGGTGATCTTCATGGGTGACCTGACGCATCGCGCCGACCAGCCGTCCTACGAGCGCCTGCGGGACCTTCTCTCGCTGATGACGCCGCCGGCCGCTATCACCATCGGCAACCACGATCATCGCGCGCGTTTTCTGGAAAGCTTTTCCCGTGTGCAGCCGGACGAACACGGCTTCATCCAGCAGGTGATCGATTTCGACGACTGCCGCGTCGTGCTGCTCGACACCTTGTTTGCTCCGCCCTACGACTATCCGATGAGCCATGCCGGCTATCTGTGCGAAACGCGCCTCGCCTGGTTCGACCGGGCGCTGGCCGGCGCGGGCGGGCGGCCCGTGCTCATCTTCATGCACCACCCGCCGCACGAGACAGGCTTCACCGGCATGGACGCCATTCGCCTGGGCAACGAGGATGCCTTCTACGAGTTGGTGCTGAAACACGGCAATGTCCGCCACATCTTCGCCGGCCACGTGCATCGCACGATCGGCGGGTCGCATCGCGGCATTCCCTTCTCCATCTTCAAGAGCCCCGTGCATCAGGAGCCGATGCCGTTCGACACGCCCGACACCTCGCTTTCGGTGGACGAGCCTGCCGCCTACGGCATCGTCGTCGTGACGCAGGAAGGGCTTCAGGTCCACACCGAGGACTACGAGATCGCCGGGCGCGACGTGGCAATCGCCTGACGGCGGTTCAGGCAAGCAGGCCCCGAACGGCCCCGCCGCATCACTGCCCGACGGCGGTTGTCGTCGTGTCTTCGACGGAATTGCCGAGGCGTCGCCACTGATCTTCGTAGTTACGGCGCGTCACCGGATCGAAGACGGCGATAGGTGTCGAGACCGCGATGCTCGCGGCACTGCCGACCGTCTGCGCCGTGCCAAGAGCGACCGCGCCGAGGCGCTCGCCGAGACCGACCTCGGAATCCGTTACCGACTGGCCGTCGATCAGGCGATTGCCGATGAGGCGAACCACCTCCGGGCTTTCGGCGAATTTTCCATGGTTGAGGCGGTCGCCGGATTTCAGCGCCGTCAGGTCGAGCACGGTAATGCCCTGCTTCTCCAGCATGGTCCGGTAGGGTTCTTCGGCCGGATTGATCTGGCCGAGCCGGTCGATATTGCCGGAGATGCGGCGCGACAGCGTCAGCGCGCGGTCATCGCGAGAGACGAAGAGAGTAAAATTCGGGCGATCCTTGCTGTCCTTGCCGATGGCCCGCATCTGCTGGCCGAACACATCGACGTCGAGATCGGGCGACGCGAGAATGACCTGCTGGATCTTCTTCGGCACGCGACCGTCGCGGATCGCCATCTGGCGCAGCGTTTCCACGGCAAGCCAGGTGCCCATGGAATGCGCCATGATGGTGATTTCACCGACCTGTGGGGTGTTGACGGCAGCCCGCAGCAACTCCTCCAGAGCATCGCGCGAATAGTTGGTGCTTTCCTTGTCGTAGGAATAATCGAAGATGCTGGCGCGCGAGGGCCAGGTGAAGATCACCGGTGCCGCATCGGTCTTGGAGTCGTGCACGATCTGCGCAAAGCGGTAGACGGCGTCCTCATAACGGTTGTTGAAGCCGTGCACGAAGATCAGCACCCGGCGGCTCTTCGGCAGATTGCGGCCGAGCCAGAGGCGAGCAGACTTCGCACCATCGACCGGCTTCACGCTGACCGTGGAAAAATCCTTCATGGGATCGGCGGGCAGCTTCTTGGGCCATTGCACCTGGCCGACCTTGCGCCTGTCATCGGGCGGTATCGACACGACGATGTCGCTGAGCGCCAGCTCCGAGCCGCGCTCGCCGGAAAACAGAACGCCGGGCTGGCTGGAGGGCGCGCGCGTGGTCGCAACCAGCAGATCGACGGTGGATACGCCCGGGGTGACCGTTCCGCTCGGCACCAGAACACCCTCCGGCCGACCGGCACAGCCGGCCAGCACGATGAGCCCGGCGAATATCACACGTCGCAACATGCGCGGCACCTCGCGGTTCGTCATGTCCCGCTTCCTTCACTTTCCCGTTTCGCCGGCGCCTGAAAGCTCCGCTCGCTCCTGCTTAGCCGAGCAGCGGGCGCTTTTGAAGAGAAGGCATGCGGGCGCGCGCTCACAGTCGCGCAAGGAACCGTCCCCGTGACATATCGGTCACGGGCGGAAAAGCTGCATTGGTGAACGAACGCGCAAAGAAGCGCATCGGTCACCGGCTTGCAGAATGTCGATTGGAAGAATGGCGCACCCGAAGAGATTCGAACTCCTGACCCCCAGATTCGTAGTCTGGTGCTCTATCCAGCTGAGCTACGGGTGCGCTGGCAGTGGCGGGTTTATTGCCCGGCTGCGAGGCGGTTCTCTAAAGGGTGCTTCGGGTTATTGCAAGCGCCTTTCGGAGAAAAATGTATTTTTTTCATTGCGGCACCTCGTGCTGACGAGGTTACGCGCGGTGGCGGAAGGCATCCAGCGGGACGGGACGGTCAGGAAGCTCGATGCGGAAGAGCGTGCCGGGCGTGACCTTTTCCACAAGCGCGATCGTGCCGCCATGCGCAAGCACCAGTTCGCGGGCGATCGCAAGGCCCAGCCCCGTCCCGCCGGAGCGAACAGAGCCCCGGAAGGCCTTGAACAGGTTCTCGCGCGCCTTTTGCGGCATGCCGGGCCCGTTGTCCTCGATAGCGATAGACACGACGCTGCCGGTGCGCAGACCCGTGACGATGACTGTGCGGCGCGCGGCGGAAATTTCCTGCGACAGCGCCTCGACCGCGTTGCGGCAGAGATTGTGGATGACACGAAAGAGCTGCTCGCCATCCGCATCGACCTGAAGGGCCGATTCGACCTCCACGACGAAATCGATGTCGCCGCGCGCATCCAGTGCGAGCACCTCGGAGACCTCCTGCACCAGCGGCCGCAGCGAAACGAATCGGCGGCGCGGCTCCGGCTCGCGCATGCGGCCATAGGACATGACCTCGTTCGTATAACCGACAGCGCGGTCGATACTGCGCAGAAGCTTCGGCGCAACGCGCTTGACCACGGGATCGTCGACATCCGACAGGCGGTCGGACATGAGCTGCGCCGAGGACAGGATGTTGCGCATGTCGTGGTTGATTTTCGAAACCGCGAGACCGAGGTCCGCGAGGTTCTTCTGTTCTTTCAGCGTGCGTTGCAGCGTCTGCTGCATGGCCGCCAAGTGGATGCCTGCGACGGCGATTTCGTCGCGCCCGCCGGACGGACGCAGAACGCGGGCGGGATTGGACGGATCGGCGGCGAATTCGCGGATATTGGCCGTCATGCCACGCACCGGGCGGATCAGCAGTCGGTTGAGCGCGAAGAAGATCGGGGCGGCCGTAACAAGCGAAATGAACAGGGAGAGGAAGAAGACGTTGCGCGCGTAGCGCAACATGGCACGGCGCAGGGCGCCGTCGTCGAGAAGCAGTTCGATACGCGTCGTCGTCTCTCCCACGGGGCCGTAGACGCGGATGACCCGGTTGCCGCCGAAAAGCAGCGTATCGAAGGCATCGTAAACGGCGGTGAGCGTCGAGACATCCGACAGATCATATTGCGCGTCCACAGTCGGCGGCATATCGATCGCGGCGACCATACGCGAGGCATCGGCCTTCTTAAGCACGATCGCCTTGGCGCCCGTCGCCAACAGCGTCTCCTGCTGCACGGAGCGCGGCAGCTCCTGATCCGGCAGGCCTTCAATGACGACACTCGCGGCAGCGGCGGTGTTCAGCCGGTCGCGCAGCCACATCAGCCGCATATTGGCGACCGAAGGCACGAAGATCAGGATTTCAGCGATCAGAACGAAAATCGCCGTCACGAGGAGGAGCCTGCCGGAAAGCCCCGACAGAAAGCCGACTTTCGGCACCGGCATCTCGGCCAAGGACGGCGTTCCGTCTCTGTCCACCATGTCTCAACTCCCGGGCCCGGCCACACGATGCGCCACCACACAGGCACCGCTCGGCGGCGCGTTCTCGATAACGACCGCGAGCCAATTATAGGAGATTACGGCAATTTTTCCAACGGAGCGCCGAGCAATGAAAAACGCGGCGATCCTGCGACCGCCGCGTTCGATTTTGAGATGGCTTCAGCCTTCGATCAGAATTCTTCCCAGTTCTCCTGGACCGCGGCGGCCGATGCAGCGCCACCGCCGCCGAAGGCGCGGGCGACATTGCCCATCATGCGCCGGGCCGGCGATTCGACCGGGCGCGTCTCCGTGCGGGCGACAGCGATGCGCTGGAGCGCGTCGCCGGTGCGGAAGCGGGCGACCAGGTCGGCGAGGCCGTCGGCTTCCGCCTTGAGCTTGTGGGTCGCGGCCGAGGTCTCCTCGACCATAGCGGCATTGTGCTGGGTGACCTGATCCATCTGGTTGATGGCGGTGCTGACTTCCTGGAGCCCTGTCGCCTGCTCGCGGGCGGCCGTGGCAATCGAGTGGATGCGATCGTTGATGGTCACGACGCGCCCCTCGATGTCGGTCAGTGCCGCACCCGTTTCCTGCACGTACTTGACGCCGACGGACACCTCGTCGGAAGACTTGGTGATCAGCCCCTTGATGTCCTTGGCCGCACTGGCGGCACGCTGTGCGAGCTCACGCACTTCCTGCGCGACGACAGCGAAGCCCTTGCCGGCCTCGCCCGCGCGGGCAGCCTCGACACCGGCATTAAGGGCCAGCAGGTTGGTCTGGAAGGCGATCTCGTCGATCACGGAAATGATCTGGCTGATCTCCGACGAAGCCTGCTCGATACGGCCCATGGCATCGATGGCATTGCGCACGATGGTGCCGGACTGCTTGGCGCTCTGCGTCGCCTCGGCGACCATGCGGCTCGCCTCGCCTGCCTGATCCGTCGAGTTCTTCACGGCGACGGTGATCTCGTCGAGTGCAGCGGAGGTTTCCTCAAGGGCCGCAGCCTGCTGTTCGGTGCGCTTCGACAGATCGTCGGATGCGGTGCGCAGCTCGCCGGAATTGGCGTTGATCGCATCGGTGGACGAACGCACCTCACGCATCGTGCGCTGGAGCGTGGCCAATGTCGCGTTGACGTTCTGCTGCAGTTCGGCGAACGCCCCGCGGAAGCTGCCGCTCATGGTCTGCGTGAGATCGCCCTCGGACAGCGCGCCGATGACGCGGCGGGTTTCGGCAATGCCTTCCTCAACGCCGGCCACGAGTTCGTTGACGCTGCGCGCGAACCGGTTGAGGTCGTCGTTGTCGTAGTCCTTGTTGATGCGCGAGGAGAAGTCACCGGCTGCCGCGGCATGTACGACGGTGGCGATGGAGGACTGGAGGTCGGCGCTCTTCTCGCGCAGAACCTGTTCCTGCGCATTGAGATCGCGCACGGTGATGGCGTTCTGGCGGAAGACGGCCACCGCGGCTGCCATCTCGCCGATCTCGTCCTGACGGCCGGCATAGGGCACTTCGGTCGCGAGATCGCCGCCGGCAAGACGGTTCATGGTGTCCGTGACCTTCTGGATCGGACGGCTCAGCTCGTTGGTCGCGATGTAGAAGGCTGCACCGCCACCGACGGCCAGGCCAACGCCGATCGTTCCCAGAACCAGGGTGAGCATGAGCGTTTCGAATGCGGCGACGTCGCTTTTGATCGCGCTCAGATTGGCGTTATCGGTTTCGACGACGGCGTCGATTTCCTTCTGGAAAGCCTTGCGGTTGGCGCGGTTGCTCTCGTTGTTGCCCTGCTCGTTTGCGGCAACGGGTGAAACCTGCGTACCAAGGCGTGCCGTTTCCGAGCGGAAGGTGCGGAATTCGGCAGCACGGGCGACGACCGCATCGAAGGCGGCCTTCTGGGATTCAGGCACGAGCGGACGCCAGTCGTTCAGCGTCTTGTCGATGCCGTCGAGTTCCTTGCTGATTCCGTCGGCGAACTTCTTCGCACTCTCGCTGTCCTTGGAGGCATAGATGCCACGGGCTTCCATCACGACGGCCGTGACCTGGCGGTTCAGGTGCTCGCCCAGGAAGGCGCGGTCGGAGGCGTTCTGATACCGGCCGAGCTTGGCGCTGTATTCGGACACCACATGAACGGCGATTCCACCAACAAGCACAGAAACGAGCCCCATCATGCCCACGATGAGATAGATCTTTCCCCGTATTTTCACGTCATACTCCAATAGGTAAGCGGAACGGCAAGATGGCACGATCCAGCTCACCCCCTCGGGGAGAAATGTAAGTTTCAAAGGTTAATTAGATTTTGATGAAAATCCCCTCATTTTCGGCCTGAAGGTCTTTGAAGACGGGTACTTAGTGAATACCTGCGGAGATTTTCATCACGCGACGCTCAGCCCACTAAACAGCCGCGACGTTTCACAACCCTTGAGGGAAACAGCATTAACGACTTGGACCGGCAGCGCGACGTCAGGCCCACAATTGACTTTCGACCGTTTTTGCCCTTATAAGCCGGCCACGTTCGGAAAGCTCGGCTTCCCGTGAGGGATAACCGTTGCCGGACAGAAACGCTGCTTGCTAAAACGCAAACCCAAGAAGGGCCGCACACCGCGGTATTAAATAAATGTCCAAGCGTACCTACCAACCCTCCAAGCTTGTTCGCAAGCGTCGTCATGGCTTCCGTGCCCGCATGGCAACGAAGGGCGGCCGCAAGGTCCTCTCCGCTCGCCGTGCACGCGGTCGCGCTCGTCTCTCGGCCTAAGCCGTGCTTGCCCGAACAGAGGCGACGGGCATATGACGAAAACTGTTGGAAAATCCACTGTCGGACGGCTGAAAAGCCGTCCGCAGTTTCTTTTTGTGCGCGAGGGCGAGCGCCGCAGGGGACAGCTGTTCCTTCTCGAAGTGCGCGACCGGCAGATGCCGGAGGAGCCCCCTCGCGTCGGCTTCACCGTTACGAAGAAGCATGGCAACGCCGTCGAGCGCAATCGCATGCGCCGCCGCCTCAAGGAGGCGGTGCGGCTATCCGCCGGGTTTGCAATGGAGCCCGGACACGACTATGTGGTTGTCGCCAGACGGGACGTGTTACACGCGCCCTTCAAAACCCTAAAAGCGAGCCTGAAAGACCGGATCGCAACAGGTAAGAAACAGAAGCGGCAGCAATCCTCAGCTGCTCCCGGGAAAGAGTGATGGAAAAGAACCGCAATTATTTCGTGGCGATCGCACTGTCCGTGCTGATCCTCGTCGCCTGGCAGTTCCTGTATGTGAACCCGAAGCTGGAAAAGGATCGCGCCGCGCTGGAAGCCCAGCAGGCCACCCAGACACAGCAGCAGACAACGACGACGACCGACGGCACCACGCCTGCGGTGAGCACGAGCGGAACGCTGCCCGGCGCGACGGCGACAGGCACGGCCACCGAGGCGCGTGATACCGCGCTTGCGAAATCCGCGCGCGTCGAAATCGACACACCCGCGCTTTCCGGCTCCATCAACCTGACGGGCGCGCGCTTCGACGACCTGAAGCTCAAGGAATTTCACGAGACGGTCGACAAGTCGAGCCCGATCATCACCCTGCTCAGCCCGGCTGAGACCGAACACGGCTACTTTGCCGAAATCGGCTATGTCGGCAGCGATGCGACCGGCACTGTTCCGGGGCCCCAGACGGTGTGGACGCAGGACGGCTCCGGCAAGCTGACGCAGACGACCCCGGTGAAGCTGACCTTCACCAACGACAAGGGCGTTACCTTCACCCGCACGATCTCGGTCGATGAACATTACATGTTCACCATCAACGACAGCATCGAGAACCGCACGGATGCGGCCATCGCGCTGTCGCCCTACGGCCGCTCGACGCGCTTCTTCAAGCCGACCGATCCGTCGGTCTACGTCCTGCACGAAGGCTTCATCGGCGTGCTCGGCGACCTCGGCCTGCAGGAAGTGAAGTACAGCAAGACCGAGGACAACACGACCGTCACGCCCGGCAAGGCGACCGGCGGCTGGCTCGGCATCACAGACAAGTACTGGGCGACGGCGCTCGTACCGCCGCAGGCCACACCTTACGAGACGCGCTTCTCGCACTTCACCGACGGCCGTTCGCGCTACCAGGCGGATTATCGCCAGGACGACATCACCGTCGCGCCGGGCCAGACGATCGAAGTCAAGAACCTGTTCTTCGGCGGCGCCAAGGAAGTGCCGATCATCGACCAGTACGAGAAGACCTATGCGATCCCGCAGTTCGACCTGATGATCGACTGGGGCTGGTTCTGGTTCTTCACCAAGCCGATGTTCCAGCTGATGGACTTCTTCTTCCGCTATTTCGGCAATTTCGGCATCGCGATCCTGATCACCACGATCGTCGTGAAGGGCCTGTTCTTCCCGCTCGCCAACAAGCAGTACGCTTCCATGGCGAACATGAAGAAGATGCAGCCGAAGATGGAGGAGCTGAAGGCCAAGCACGGCGACGACCGCATGGCGCTGCAACAGGCCATGATGCAGCTCTACAAGGAAGAGAAGATCAACCCGCTGGCCGGCTGCTGGCCGATCTTGCTGCAGATCCCGGTGTTCTTCGCGCTCTACAAGGTCATCTACGTGACCATCGAGATGCGCCATGCACCGTTCTTCGGCTGGATTCAGGACCTGTCCGCGCCTGATCCGACCTCGATCTTCAACCTGTTCGGCCTGCTGCCTTTCGCGGTGCCGCACATGCTGATGATCGGTGTTTGGCCGATCATCATGGGCATCACCATGTTCCTGCAGATGCGCATGAACCCGACGCCGCCGGATCCGACCCAGGCGATGATCTTCACCTGGATGCCGCTGGTCTTCACCTTCATGCTGGCGACCTTCCCGGCCGGCCTCGTGATCTACTGGGCTTGGAACAACACGCTCTCGATCATTCAGCAGGCGATCATCATGAAGCGCCAGGGCGTGAAGATCGAGCTGTTCGACAATCTCAAGGGCTTGTTCAGCAAGAAACCGAAACCATCCTGACGACTGGTCAGGCGACGATTGCAAAATCCGGCCTCGCGCCGGGTTTTCTTTTGCGCGGCGCTACTTCTCTCGCTCGGCACCGCGCTGTGGTGGCAGCGTCGCGCTTGACATTCTCGGCCAAAACCGGGAAGCGGAGGGCCTGAAACAAAGGCAGGACGCAATGACCGAGACGACGACGCCCGGCGAAAAGCCCCTCTTCGGACGTCCGTGGATCTTCATCCGCGGCGTGCCGGCCATGAAATTCCTGCCGCCAGAGGGTCCGCCGGAGATCGCCTTTGCCGGGCGTTCGAATGTCGGCAAGTCGTCGCTAATCAATGCGCTCGTCGGCCACAAGGGGCTCGCGCGCACCTCGAATACGCCCGGCCGCACGCAGGAACTCAACTACTTCGTGCCGGATGGTTTTTCCGGTGCGGCAGATGACCTTCCGCCCATGGCGCTCGTCGACATGCCGGGGTACGGCTACGCCCAGGCGCCGAAGGAACAGGTGGATGCCTGGACCAAGCTCGTCTTCGACTATCTGCGCGGCCGCTCCACGCTCAAGCGCGTCTATGTGCTGATCGACAGCCGCCACGGCGTCAAGAAGAACGACGAGGAGGTTTTCGCGCTGCTCGACAAGGCCGCCGTCTCCTACCAGATCGTGCTGACCAAGACGGACAAGATCAAGGATGCCGGCGTGCCGCGCCTCATCGAGGAAACCCGGCAGCAGATCCTGAAGCACCCGGCCGCTTATCCAGAAGTGCTGGCGACATCATCGGAAAAGAGCCGCGGGCTCGATGATCTGCGCAATGCCATCCTGACGGCGATCGCGCGTTGATCAATCCGGCCTGCGCGCCTCAGTCTGCCTGCGGCGGATAGGCGTGCACGTCGCCGCGGAAATCGCGCAGGCGGAAACAGCCGTCATCCGCCTCTTCCACCGCCATGGAATCCGCGCGCACCTTGCCGTGCCCGCCCGGGATATCGAGGATATAGGCCGGCTGGCAGAGACCGGAGACGCGGCCGCGCAGGCTCTCGACCAGTGCCCTGCCCTCGGCAAGCGTCAGGCGGAAATGCGCAGTGCCGGGCGCAAGGTCCGGGTGATGCAGATAATAGGGTTTGACCCGGTTCTCGACGAAGCTGCGCATCAGCGCAGCCAGTACATCGGCATCGTCGTTGACGCCTTTCAGCAGCACCGTCTGGCTGATCATGGCCATGCCGGCATCGACGATGCGGGCAATGGCGGCACGCGCATCCGCCGTGAATTCGCGCGGATGGTTTGCGTGAAGCGCGACATAGGTCGTCTTGCCGGAGGCTTTCAGCGCGTCGATGAGCGCGGCATCGACGCGGGCGGGATCGACGACCGGGACGCGGGTGTGAAAGCGCACGATCTTCACATGCGCGATTGCACCCAACCGCTCCATGATGGCCTGGAGGCGTCGCGGCGAAAGCACAAGCGGATCGCCGCCCGTCAGGATCACTTCCCATATTTCCGGCCGTTCGGCGATGTAGGCGATGGCCGCGTCCAGCGCCTTGGCGGACAACGTGCCCAGCCCCTCCGGCCCGACCATCTCGCGGCGGAAGCAGAAGCGGCAATAGACGGGGCAGACATGCACCGCCTTGAGCAGAACGCGATCCGGGTAGCGGTGCACGATACCCTCGACGGGGCTGTGGGCGAGGTCGCCGATGGGATCGGCGCGTTCCTCCGGCAGGGTGACGAGTTCGGCGGCGTCAGGCACGAACTGCCGCGCAATCGGATCCAAGGGATCGTCGGCATCGATCAGGGCAACGAGCGCGGGCGTCACCGCAACAGCATAGCGCTCCGCAACCCTCGCCGCATCGGCTCGCTTCGCTTCGGGCACAAGGCCGGCTTCCGCGAGTTCGGCGACCGTCGTCAGGCCGCGCAGCGCGGTCACTGTGCCGTCTCCGCGACCGGCGCCCAGATCACCTGGTCGATGCGCTGGGCGCCCGTGGCCAGCATGACGAGACGGTCGAAGCCGAGCGCGATGCCGCTCGCTTCCGGCATGATGGCGAGCGCGGCGAGGAAATCCTCGTCGAGCGGATAGGTCTCGCCGTAGACGCGGGCCTTTTCCGCCATTTCCAGCTCGAAGCGGCGGCGCTGCTCCGCGGCGTCCGTCAATTCCCCGAAGGCATTGGCCAGTTCCACGCCGCAGGCGTAGAGTTCGAACCGCTCGGCGACGCGCCGGTCATGCGGGGCGGGACGGGCAAGGGCGGCTTCGGCAACGGGATATTCGCAGAGGATCGTTGCGCGGCCGAAACCGAGTTCGGGTTCCACCTTCTCCACCAGCACGCGGCTGAAGAGGTCCGCCCAGGTATCGTCTTCGGCAACGCGCAGCCCGGCGGACCGCATGGCCGCGGCAAGCCTTTGCCGGTCGGTCGCGCCATCGGGATCGATGGTGGCGAGGAGATCGATACCGGCATGGCGCCGGAAGGCATCGGCCACCGTCAGCCGTTCGGGCGCAAGATCGGGATCGCAGGTCGCGCCGCGATAGGTGAGTTGCGCGACGCCTGCCACGTCGGCGGCAAGCTTCAGAAGCGCGCCGCAATCCTCCATCAGCACGTCATAGGTCTCGCCGGCGCGATACCATTCCAGCATCGTAAATTCCGGGTGATGCAGCGGCCCGCGCTCGCGGTTGCGATAGACATGGGCAAAGCAGGCAATGCGTCTTTCGCCTGATGCCAGCAGCTTCTTGCAGGCGAATTCCGGTGAGGTGTGCAGGTAAAGCGGCGTTTTCTCACCCGCATGACCGATAGCGGTCGTTGCGAAGGCATGCAGATGCGCCTCGTTTCCCGGCGAGACCTGCAACGTCGCCGTATCGACCTCGATGAACTCACGCGCTGCGAACCAGCCGCGCAACGCCGCCTGGATACGGTTGCGCGCCAGCAGGAACGGCCGGCGATCGGCATGGACATCGGGCGTCCACCAGGGCGAGGGCTTCAGGTTCATGGCGTTTCCATGACAGGTTTCTTGGGACCAGACGGCGGCGGAGACTGGTGTTTTGCCGGAATATAGGATAGTTGCGGCCCCGAAAACGCTTTTTCAGGCGCTCGGGGAAGACGTCGTGCGACGGTCCTCTACGACGCGGTCCATTCAGTTACAAGGAAGACTTATGGTAAAGATCATCGCTTCTTCCGTCCGTAAGGGCAATGTGCTCGACGTCGACGGCAAGCTCTATGTCGTGCTGACGGCACAGAACTTCCATCCGGGCAAGGGCACGCCGGTCACGCAGGTCGACATGCGCCGCATCTCCGACGGCGTGAAGGTCTCCGAACGCTACCGCACGACCGAGCAGGTCGAGCGCGCCTTCGTGGAAGACCGCGAGCACAACTTCCTCTACGAGGACGGCGACGGCTACCACTTCATGAACCCGGAAACCTACGACCAGCTGACCATGTCGGTCGAAGATATCGGCGACCTCAAGGCCTATCTCCAGGAAGGCATGACGGTTGTCCTGTCGGTGCATGAGGGCGTTGCCATCGCCATCGACCTGCCGCGCCACGTTACGCTCGAAATCGTCGAAACCGAGCCGGTCGTGAAGGGCCAGACGGCCTCGTCCTCCTACAAGCCGGCGATCCTGTCGAACGGAATTCGCACGCTCGTTCCGCCGCACATCACCGCCGGCACCCGCGTCGTCATCGCCACCGAAGACGGTTCGTACGTGGAACGCGCCAAGGACTGACCGGTTTCTTTCAGGAAAGGCCGCCCGCCGGAAACGGTGTGGCGGCCTTTTTGCTTTCAACTTCCGGAAAATCCGGTAAGACCCGACTCCGGCTTTCACAACGAAGACGGGATTCCCGCATGACCAAATTCGACGTGCTGACGGTCGGCAATGCCATCGTCGACATCATCGCGCGCTGCGACGAGAACTTCATCACGGACAATGACATCATCAAGGGCGCGATGAACCTCATCGATGCCGAGCGGGCCGAACTGCTCTATTCGCGCATGGGACCGGCACTGGAGGCCTCCGGCGGCAGCGCCGGCAACACGGCCGCGGGCGTTGCCAGCTTCGGCGGCAAGGCCGCCTATTTCGGCAAGGTCGCCAACGACCAGCTCGGCGACATCTTCATTCACGACATCCGCGCCCAGGGCGTGCACTTCGAAACGAAACCACTCGCCACCACACCGCCGACCGCGCGGTCGATGATCTTCGTCACCCCGGACGGCGAGCGTTCGATGAACACCTATCTCGGCGCCTGCGTGGAGCTTGGACCGGAAGATGTGGAAGAGCAGGTCGTCGCCGAGGCAAAGGTCACCTATTTCGAGGGTTATCTCTGGGATCCGCCGCGCGCCAAGGATGCGATCCGCGAATGCGCCCGCATCGCGCATGCCCATGGCCGCGAAGTCTCCATGACGCTGTCCGACAGCTTCTGCGTCCATCGCTATCGCGGCGAGTTCCTCGACCTGATGCGCTCGGGCACGGTCGACATCGTCTTCGCCAACAAGGCCGAGGCGCTTGCGCTTTACGAGACCGAGGATTTCGAAGAGGCGCTGACGCGTATTGCCGAGGACTGCCGGCTTGCTGCGGTGACCATGAGCGAGGAAGGCTCCATCATCCTGACGAAGGGCGAACGCACGAAGGTGGACGCAATCGACATCACGCGCGTGGTCGACACGACGGGTGCAGGCGATCTCTACGCCGCCGGCTTCCTCTATGGATATACGGCCGGCCGCACACTTGCCGATTGCGGCAGGCTCGGCAGCCTTGCCGCCGGGCTCGTTATCCAGCAGGTCGGGCCCCGCCCGTTGCTGTCGCTTTCGGAAGAAGCCCGAAAGGCCGGTCTTATTTGAAGGCTTCGCCCGGATAGGCGCCCCAGATCTCGTTTTGCGAGACCCATCCGGCGGCGCCTTCCGCCTCGGCGCGGCACCAGTCGCCATTGCATTCGCCGACCTTCACGACGACGCCGGGCTGGATCTTCGCGACGATCGTCGCATTGGGCAGCGCTTCACGACGCATGTTGACGAAGACATCCTCACCCTTGCCGCGCATCCAGGGCGCGGTGACGGCGGTGCGCTCGCCCGACAGCAGCGCCTGGTTGACCCAGCCTTCCGTGCCGTCGGCATCGCGGATGCGGCGCCAGTTATCATATTCCTGTATGATCTCCACAGGCACGCCCGACTTCATGTAGCGCCAGGCGACAGCGTAATCGACGCTGGGGCCGACGCGCAGGTTCACGCTCTTGGCCTTGAGGCTCACGAAGCGCGGCAACGGCAAGCCGCTTGGCCCCTTTGCCGCCTGCGCATGGGCCATCTGGATGCCGGCGACGGAAACGAGGATACCCGCGAGGGTGGCGAGGCTGAAACGCATGACAAGGTTACGCATGGCAAATCCGCACGAACAGAGGAGGGCATCGGGCTTCAGAACCGGCACGCTGCGGCAAATCGCGGGGACCGCTCCCTGAGCGGATTGTCTTCGCGACCGGGTCTGGTAGAAAATGCCCCTGATGAAGCAATCCTTGCCCAACTTGGTTAAGGACCCGTCAACAGGACGCCGGAACATCCCATGACCCAGAAGAAAAAACCGAAGGTCTATATCACCCGCCGCCTTCCCGAGGTGGTGGAGACACGGATGCGCGAACTGTTCGACGCTGAACTCAACATAGACGACACGCCGCGCACCCAGCCCGAGCTGGTCGCGGCGGTCAAAAGCGCGGATGTTCTCGTACCCACGCTGGGCGACCGGATCGATGCCGCGCTCATCGAGCAAGCGGGCCCGCAGCTGAAACTCATCGCCTGCTTCTCGAACGGCGTCGACAATGTCGATGTGGAAGCGGCCGCAAGGCGCGGCATTACGGTCACCAACACGCCGAACGTGCTGACCGAGGACACCGCCGACATGACGATGGCGCTCATTCTGGCGGCGCCCCGGCGCCTTGCCGAAGGTGCGCGCATCCTCACAGACCGCAAGGGTGAATGGGCCGGCTGGTCGCCGACCTGGATGCTTGGCCGGCGCATCTGGGGCAAGCGCCTCGGCATCGTCGGCATGGGCCGCATCGGCACGGCCGTCGCCAAGCGCGCCAAGGCCTTCGGCCTCTCCATCCACTATCACAACCGCAACCGCGTTCGTCCGGACACCGAGGATGCGCTGGAGGCGACCTACTGGGACAGCCTCGACCAGATGCTGGCGCGCGTCGATATCGTGTCGGTCAACTGCCCCTCGACGCCTGCGACCTACCATCTG
Source organism: Shinella sp. H4-D48 (assembly GCF_022637395.1). Classification (GTDB taxonomy): domain Bacteria; phylum Pseudomonadota; class Alphaproteobacteria; order Rhizobiales; family Rhizobiaceae; genus Shinella; species Shinella sedimenti. Next base: position 3,153,827 of record NZ_CP093337.1, read on the forward strand.
CTTTCGGCCCGCCGGCTCGAGCTGATGCAGCCGACGAGCTACATCGTCAACACGGCGCGCGGCGGCATTATCGACGAGACGGCGCTGATCAAGTGCCTGCGCGAGGGCAAGATTGCCGGCGCAGGCCTCGACGTGTTCGAAAACGAGCCGTCGGTCAATCCGAAGCTTCTGAAGCTGGCGGCGGAAGGCAAGGTCGTGCTGCTGCCGCATATGAGTTCGGCCACGATCGAAGGCCGCGTCGACATGGGGGAGAAGGTCGTCATCAACATCCGCACCTTCTTCGACGGCCATCGCCCGCCGGATCGCGTGCTGCCGGGGCGGGTGTGATCTCTAGGCGCGCCGCCTTTTGTATTTCAGCGTTTCGAACCGGGCCGCCAGTCCGTCATAGAGCAGCAGGCGGCCGATCAGCGGCTCGCCAGCGCCGGTGACGAGCTTGATCACCTCCATCGCCATCAGCGTGCCGATGACGCCCGTCAGCGCGCCGACAATGCCGGCTTCGGCGCAGGCGGGCACGACACCCGGCGGCGGGGCCGTGGGGAAGAGATCGCGGTAGCCGGGATATAGCGTACCGTCCGCGCCGGCCTCGTAGGGTTTAAGCACCGTCAGCGAACCATCGAAACGACCGACCGCGCCGGTGACCAGCGGGATGCCAGCGGTCTCGGCCGCATCGGCGGACGTGTAGCGTGTATCGAAATTGTCGGAACCGTCCACCAGAAGATCATAGCCGGCTAACAAGTCCGCGGAATTCTGTACGGTGAGGCGTTCCGCGATGCCGGTGAAGCGGACATGCGGGTTGAGGCGAGCGACCGCAGCCGCCGCACTCTCAACCTTCGGCGCACCGAGACCCGCCGTATCGTGGATCACCTGCCGCTGGAGGTTGGAGAGCGAAACAGTGTCGTCGTCGATGACGCCGATATGGCCGATGCCGGCGGCGGCAAGATACTGGATGACCGGCGCGCCCAGCCCGCCTGCGCCGACAACAAGGACATTTGCCTGCTTCAGCCTCTGTTGGCCGGCACCGCCGATTTCGGCCAGCACGATATGGCGACGGTAACGGTCTATCTCTTCGGGGCTCAGCGGATCGGTCATGGCAGAATGCCTCCGTTCGAGACGGTTAGGAACTGGGCGCGCTCGCCGAGCGCATCGAACATAGACCGGTCCGTGCCGGTCATGAAGGCCTGGCCGCCGAGCGCATCGACGCGGTCGAACAGTGCGGCGCGGCGGCCTTCATCGAGATGGGCGGCGATCTCGTCGAGCAGCAATACCGGCGCATGGCCGGTCATGCCGCCGACAAGCCCCGCATGGGCCAGGATGAGGCCGACGAGCAGTGCCTTCTGCTCCCCCGTCGAGCAGCGTTCGGCCTCCATGTCCTTTTCGCGGTGGCGAATGAGGAGGTCGGCACGGTGGGGACCTTCCAGCGTGCGGCCGGCGGCAGCATCGCGGTAACGGCCGTCCTGCAGCAGGCCGAGATAGATATCCTCGATCTCATAGGCAGGGCGCTGCCATTCCTCGTCCAGGAAGCCCGACAGCCGCATCGTGGCCGACGGAAACGGCCCATCATCGCGCGCCGCCTCGACGAGGCCGGACAGCAGCCCCACGAGTTCGTGGCGCGCATGGGCCATGGCGATACCAAGCTCGGCCATCTGCTTTTCCAGCGCTGACAGCCAGGCGGGATCGGGCCGCGGCTCGGACAGGAGACGATTGCGGCCGCGCATCGCCTTTTCGAAATCCGCGGCCCGACGGCCATGCTCGGGATCGAGCGACAGCACGAGCCTGTCGAGAAACCGGCGCCGGTCGGCGGAGGGGCCGGTGAACAGGCCATCCATCGAGGGCGTCAGCCAGACCACGCGCAGATGATCCAGAAGCTCGTCCACGGTGCGGGCAGGCGTGCCGTTAAGGCGAAGCCTGCGCGCCTGCCCCTCCTCGCCGCCTTCCGTGCCGGTGCCGATATCCACCTCTCCCGACATGCCGTCGAGCGTGGCAAAGACAGAAAAGCCACCCGCGCTTCCGGCGCGGGGGATATCGCCATAGGCGGCGCGGCGCAGGCCGCGGCCGGGCGACAGCAACGACACGGCTTCCATGAGGTTCGTCTTGCCCGCACCGTTCTGTCCTGTCAGCACGACATGCCGGCCGTCGAGCGGCAGCGACAGGCTCGCATAATTGCGAAAATCCGTGAGCTTGAGGCGGGAAAGGGAAACCTTGTGCGGCATGGCTTGAGAGCTAGAGTATTTTTCGCGCGAGTGGAATCACTTGCGGGCATATTCATCGGGCAATAACAGAAAGATGGTGTCGTGGCCGGCCGCAACCAAGTCCGGCCCGGCCGATAACGCAAGAAAGGTTGCCTGCGCGGCCCCAAGCGGGTAATCGAAAGGCCCGCGCCTTGCATCCTCCTCTCCCAGCCAACAGGTTTCTGTCTTGCTCAACGCCACACCCGTTTTCGATCGCAGCTTCTCGGCTTTCCTCTTCGACATGGACGGCACGCTGATCAATTCCATCGCTGCTGCCGAACGTGTCTGGTCGCGCTGGGCGCTGAAGCATGGGCTGGACGTGCCGACCTTCCTGCCGATGATGCATGGCAAGCGCGGCATCGATACCATTACGCAACTGGGACTGCCGGGCGTTGATGCGGCTGCGGAGGCGCTGGAGGTCGAGCGGCAGGAAATCGAGGACGTGGAGGGCGTGGTTGCCCTGCCCGGCGCCATTGCCTTCCTGACGGCCCTGCCTCGGGATCGCTGGGCCATCGTGACGTCGGCCCCCGTAGCCCTTGCCCGCCGCCGCCTTGCGGCCGCCGGTATTCCGCTGCCGGATGTCCTTGTAACGTCTGAGGATGTCACCAAGGGCAAGCCAGCGCCGGATGGCTACAAGCTCGGTGCCGCGCGGCTTGGCTTCGATCCGGCCGATTGCCTGGTGTTCGAAGACGTGCTCGCCGGCATCCTTGCCGGGGAGAGCGCCGGCGCGAATGTCGCAGTGATCACTGCCACACACGACCATCCGCTCGAAACGAGCCACCCGCAGCTCGCGAACTACCTCGGCGTGGCCCCTCTCGTCGCCAGCGATGGAACGCTGCGGCTCGTGCACACGGCCGGCTGAGTGTTCAAGCGGATGGGCTTGCCGCAATCCCGGTAAGGATGGCGTCGACGACGGCGTCGATGTCCTTGTCCAAAACGTCGAGCCTGTCCGTCAACAGGCGACCCCAGGCGAAGCTCGCCAGTATCTCCGTCATCAGCTCGGGATCGGCATCCGCACGTACTTCGCCACGCGCCTGCGCCGTCTTGATAATTTCGCCGCTCTGCGCGCGCCGGTCTGCCATGTAGGCAGAAAGCGCGGCCAGCGCCGCCGGCTCGCCCTGCGCCTTCGCCACCAGACTGCGGAACACCGCGCCGCTGGTGTGTTCGCGCCAAGTCTTCAGCAGGCCCGAAAGATAGGCGCGCAGATCATCTCGCACATTGCCCGTATCGGGAAAGAGGAAATTGATGTGCTTGCGGCTGTGGTAGACATCCAGCAGAAGGGCCGCCTGCGAAGGCCACCAGCGATAGATGGTGGGCTTGCCCGCGCGCGCGCGCTTGGCCACCGCCTCGATGGAGAAGCCGTTCAGGCCGTTTTCCAGAAGCACAGCTTCAGCAGCAGCCAGAATGGCCTCCTGACTTGCCGGATTGCGGGTGGCGCCGATCGAGCGGCGAGCCGGGCTGTTTTCTGTCTCGGGCATGGCATTTTCCTTTTTTATGTTTCTAGCACAGTAGGCACTTGAACGGAACGTTTCGTTTCCATATAAACGAAACGTTCCGTTCCATAAAGGTCCTCCCATGTCCGACACATCCGTTCCCCGCAAGCTTTCCAAGTTGCACCTCGCCCTCGCCATGCTGGTGCCCGTCTACCCGCTGATCACGACGATCCTTTATATCGTCCTGCCGCTGACCGAGCGCTGGACGATCTGGCAGCGTACGGCTGTCATCGCGCCCGTGATGGTCTTCTCCATCGTGTTCGTCGTCTCGCCCTTCGTGCAGAAGCGTTTCTCGAACTTCATTCTAAGGGCGGCATAAAAAAAGCCGAGGCGCGTCGCACCCCGGCTTTTTGCTTGTCTTTCAATACGGCTCAGCCGTCGAAGAATTCCTTCATCCGGGCGAAGAAACCCGACGATTCCGGATTGTTGTCCTTCGAGGAAATCTCCTCGAACTCCTTGAGCAATTCCCGCTGGCGCTTGGTCAGCTTCTGCGGCGTCTCGATCTGGATCTGGATATAGAGATCACCGACCTGCGAGGAACGCAGAACCGGCATGCCCTTGCCCTTCAGGCGGAACTGCTTGCCGGCCTGCGTGCCTTCCGGCACCGATACCCGCGACTTCGTGCCGTCGAGCGTCGCGACATCGAAGGTGCCGCCAAGCGCTGCCGTCGTCATGGAGATCGGCACGGCGCAGTAGAGGTCAGCACCGTCACGCTGGAAGAACTCGTGCGGCCTCACCGACAGGAAGATGTAGAGGTCGCCCGCCGGGCCGCCACGAAGGCCTGCCTCGCCTTCCCCGGCCAGCCGGATGCGCGTGCCGTCCTCGATGCCCGAGGGTATGTTGACCGACAGCGAGCGCTCTTCAGTGACGCGGCCGTTGCCGTGGCACTTCGTGCAGGGATCGCTGATCGTCTGGCCGCGACCATGACAGGTCGGGCAGGTGCGCTCGACGGAGAAGAAGCCCTGTGCGGCGCGCACGCGACCCGATCCCTGGCAGGTCGCGCAGGTCTTGGGGCTGGTGCCCGGCTTGGCGCCAGAGCCGGAACAGACATCGCAGGTGATCGACGTCGGTACGCGGATCTGTGCGGTCTTGCCCGCGTAGGCCTCTTCCAGCGAGATTTCCATGTTGTAGCGCAGGTCGCCGCCGCGTTCGCGCCCGCCTGAGGAGCGACGCTGGCGACCGCCGCCCATCATCTCGCCGAAGATGTCTTCGAAGATGTCGGAGAAGCCGCCGCCCTGGAAACCGCCGCCGCCGAAGCCGCCACCGCCCATGCCGCCCTGCTCGAAGGCGGCGTGGCCGTATCGGTCATAGGCCGCGCGCTTCTGCGGGTCCTTGAGCGTCTCATAGGCCTCGTTGACGTCCTTGAACTTCTGTTCGGCTGAAGCATCGCCGGGATTCTTGTCCGGGTGAAACTTCATCGCCATCTTGCGGAAGGCGCTTTTCAGCTCCTTCTCGTCGGCGGTCTTGGAGACACCCAGCGTCTCGTAAAAATCAGCTTTTGCCATTCGGGTTCACGTCCGTTTCGTGGGAACGGTCTTCTTGTTATGGACCTGGAAGCTTGCCTTAGCCTGCGCGAGCGAAAAACGCGCATGCAAAAAGGCGGAAGCCGGCGAAGGGAAGGCCATGACATCGTCGCCGCGAAAAACGGGAGTAATCATGGTGCCTTGTTTCCCTTCGCGCTGACTTCCGCCTTCCTGCTATCCAATTGCACCGGCCGCGTAAAACGCGGCCGGCATCTCTGGAGGCTTAGGCCGACTTCTTGTCGTCCTTGACTTCCTCATAATCGGCGTCGACGACGTTGTCGCCGGCATCACCCGAGGAAGCGGCCTCTTCGGCCTGCTGCGCCTCATAGATGGCCTGACCGAGCTTCATGGAAACTTCCATGAGCGTGTTGGTCTTGGCCTTGATGTCCTCGGCGTCCGGCTCGGATGCTTCGACAGCGGTCTTGAGCTCGGCAATCGCGTCCTCGATGGCCTTGCGGTCGGCTTCCGTGACCTTGTCGCCGTAGTCCTTGAGGGACTTTTCAGACGAGTGGATCAGACTTTCGGCCTGGTTCTTCGCCTCGACAGCCTCACGGCGCTTCTTGTCGGCCTCGGCATTGGCTTCGGCGTCCTTGACCATCTTCTCGATGTCGGCGTCGGACAGACCACCGGAAGCCTGGATGCGGATCTGGTGCTCCTTGCCGGTGCCCTTGTCCTTGGCCGAGACCTGCACGATGCCGTTGGCGTCGATGTCGAAGGTGACTTCGATCTGCGGCATGCCGCGCGGTGCCGGCGGAATGCCGACGAGGTCGAACTGGCCGAGCAGCTTGTTGTCGGCAGCCATTTCACGCTCGCCCTGCGAGACGCGGATGGTCACGGCCGACTGGTTGTCTTCGGCGGTCGAGAAGGTCTGCGACTTCTTCGTCGGGATCGTCGTGTTGCGCTCGATCAGACGGGTGAAGACGCCGCCCAGCGTTTCGATGCCGAGAGACAGCGGGGTCACGTCGAGAAGCAGAACGTCCTTGACATCGCCCTGCAGAACGCCGGCCTGGATGGCGGCGCCCATGGCGACCACTTCATCCGGATTCACACCCTTGTGTGGCTCCTTGCCGAACAGCTGCTTGACGACTTCCTGCACCTTCGGCATGCGGCTCATGCCGCCGACGAGAACGACTTCGTCGATCTCGGCCGCCGTGACGCCGGCATCCTTGAGGGCTGCCTTGCACGGTGCGACGGTGCGCTGGACGAGGTCATCGACAAGAGCTTCGAACTTGGCGCGGGTCAGCTTCATCGTCAGGTGCTTGGGACCGGAAGCATCGGCCGTGATGAACGGCAGGTTGATTTCGGTCTGCTGCGAGGAGGACAGTTCGATCTTGGCCTTTTCGGCAGCTTCTTTGAGGCGCTGCAGAGCGAGCTTGTCGTTCTTCAGGTCGATGCCCTGATCCTTCTTGAATTCGTCGGCGAGGTAGTTGACCAGACGCATGTCGAAGTCTTCACCGCCGAGGAAGGTATCGCCGTTCGTCGACTTCACTTCGAAGACGCCGTCGCCGATTTCCAGAACCGAGATATCGAACGTGCCGCCACCAAGGTCGTAGACGGCGATGGTCTTGCCGTCCTTCTTGTCGAGGCCGTAGGCGAGTGCCGCAGCCGTCGGCTCGTTGATGATGCGGAGAACTTCAAGACCCGCGATCTTGCCGGCATCCTTGGTTGCCTGGCGCTGCGCGTCGTTGAAGTAGGCCGGAACCGTGATGACGGCCTGCGTGACTTTTTCGCCGAGATAGGATTCAGCGGTTTCCTTCATCTTCTGAAGGATCATCGCGGAAATCTGCGAGGGGGAATACCCCTTGCCCTGTGCCTCGACCCAGGCATCGCCATTGTCGCCCTTGACGATATTGTAGGGAACAAGGCCCTTGTCCTTCTCGACGAGCTTGTCGTCGTAGCGGCGGCCGATGAGGCGCTTCACTGCGAAGAGGGTGTTTTCCGGATTGGTGACGGCCTGGCGCTTTGCCGGCTGGCCGGTCAGGCGCTCGCCATCATCGTTGAAGGCGACGATCGAAGGGGTCGTACGCGCGCCCTCTGCATTCTCAATGACCTTCGCGTCCTTTCCGTCCATGACGGATACGCAGGAATTGGTCGTCCCGAGGTCGATACCGATTACTTTAGCCATGTCATTCTCTCCTTCAAGCGAACTGCCGGAACCCATTCAGGCATTCTTTTGGCAGCCCCTAATGGTATGGTCTTAGCGAAAGCCCCGGACTTATCCGTAGCCTTGCGGGGTATATAAGGACCCCTCCAGACGACTGCAAGACATCGCGACGCCGCAAAGCTCGCAAAATCAGCACATCCGGCGCAGGATTGCCGGCCCGTGCGCGCACGCTGCAATCAAGCGCAATCGCGGGCGCGATTCAAGCCATTGCGCGTAAACCTGATCCCGACGACTCCGATCTTTTACAATCACGCTACCAGTACGCAGCGCTCCATGTCGAAATGCGCGCGCTCACCTTGTCCCTCCATCTGAAGGCGGGCTTCCGCGTCGACCAGCCGCGCATCCCGGCGGGAAATCCCGATGGAGGACAATGGACAGCTGAAAGCGATGGAGACCGCCCCATCCTCGTCAATCCCCGCGGTCCGCGCGGCAGCGGCAAGGTGCGCATTCTCGGCAGATGGCAACCCATCACGCCCGCGCAAGAGGCGCGACTGGCCGTCAGCACGAGCCGAATGCAGGAGGCGCTGCGGGCAGTTCACAGGCGCGAACCGAACTGGAAACCAACGCCGCAAGCTTACGAGACGATCGAGGGGCTGATACCCGCCAATGAGATAATAGCAAGGGAGGCGACGCTTCGCGCGCTCCAAATCAGGTTGCCGCGGACCGGGGTCGGACCTTATGCAGAGGAATGGATTCCCGCACCAGCCACCAATAGAAAAACAAATGTCACTATAGCTTACGGATAGAGTAGGCGGCGGCCGTTAGCCCCCCAGAAGCACATCCAGCAGCGTCGTGCGCCGCGTGGCCGGCTGGCGCTGTTCGCCCACATCGGCAGGCGGCGTCATGCCATCGTCGAAAGGTACCGCGCCCGTCTGTTCGCTCGCGACAGCCGCGCCACCTTCTGCCGGGCGCTCGTCGACGCCCAGCGTGCGGGAGATGACGTCGAACAGTTCGTCGCCGCCTTCCTGCGGCACCGGCTGGGTGCCTTCCTGCAAGGGATCGCCGCCCGCGGTTCCGAAGAGCGGCGAGGGTGTGAGCCCGGCATGGGCAGCGGTCATGAACTGGCTCCAGGCCTGCGCAGGAAGCCCGCCGCCGGTGACCTTTTTCATCGAATCGCCGTTGTCGTTGCCGAACCAGACGCCCGTCGTCAGGTTGCTGGTATAACCGACGAAGAGCGCATCGCGGAAGGATTGCGTCGTGCCCGATTTGCCCGCCGCCTGCCAGCCGGGAATGCGCGCGGCCTTGCCCGTGCCCTCGGTTATGACCCGCATCATCATGCCGTTCATCATCGAGACGATGTTGGGTTCGAGAACGCGGGGCGGATTGTCGTAGGTGTTCTCGTAGAGCACCTTGCCTTCGGCGGTCGAGATGCGGCGGATGATGTGCGGCGTCGCCTTGTAACCACCGTTCATGAAGGGGGCATAGGCGGAGGTCAGCTCGACCAGGGTGACTTCGGACGTGCCGAGCGCAATCGAGGCATTGGCCTGCAACTCCGATTCGATACCGAGCCGGCGCGCAAGCTTGACGACATCGTTCGGGCCGACCTCCATGACGAGCTGGGCCGCAATCGTGTTCAGAGAATGGGCAAGCGCGGAGGTGAGCGTTACCTCGCCGCGGTATTTCTGATCATAGTTCTCGGGCGTCCAGTTGCCGATACGGACAGGCGCGTCGTTGCGCACCGACAGCGGCGAACGCCCCGCTTCAAGCGCTGCGGCATAGACGAAGGGCTTGAAGGCGGAGCCGGGCTGGCGTTTGGCCTTGGACGCGCGGTCGAACTGGCTCGTGGCATAATCCCGCCCGCCGACCAGCGCGCGAATGGCGCCCGTGCCGTCGATGGAAACGAGGGCGGCCTGAGAGGCGTTGGATTTCGCGCGGTTCTTGTCGAGCAGGGCGGTGAGCGTCTCCTCGGCCTTCTTTTCCAGATCAAGGTCGATGGTCGTATCGATGACCAGGTCTTCCTTGATGTCGCCGATCATGCCCGGCAGCTGCGCCATCACCATGTCGGCGGCATAGTACTGGGCGCCCGACCAATAGCTCTTCGCCCGCGCAGGCGTCTGCGACATGGCGGTCTTGATCTCGTTGTCGGTAACGAAACCTTCCTCGCGCATCGCGCCGAGCACCACCTGCGCGCGGGCTTCGGCGGCTTCCGGGTCGCGGGCGGGCGACAGGCGCGACGGCGCCTTGAGCAGACCGGCGAGAAGCGCCGCCTCGCCGAGGTTCACGTCGCGCGCCGACTTGTTGAAGTAGCGCCGCGAGGCGGCCTCGACGCCATAGGAATTCGAGCCGAAGAAGACGCGGTTGAGATACATCGCAAGGATCTGGTCCTTGCTGTATTTGTGCTCGAGCCAAATGGCGAGCAGCACTTCCTGCACCTTGCGCTCCAGCGTGCGGTCGGGCGAGAGGAACATGTTCTTTGCGAGCTGCTGCGTGAGCGTCGAGCCGCCCTGCACCATGCGGCCGGACGTGACGTTCGTCAGCATAGCGCGGGCAAGCCCCAGCGGATCGATGCCGAAATGCGAATAGAAGCGCCGGTCCTCGATGGCGATCACCGCCTGAGGAATGTAGGGCGACATGTTTTCCAGCGACAGCGCCTCGCCGCCGGTCATTCCGCGGTTTGCGATGGCGTCACCGTTGACGGCCAGGATCTTGATGTTCGGTGGCCGGTCGGGAATGGCCCAGCTCGTGGCACTCGGCATGCGCGCGCCGTAATAGAGCACGAGGCCGCCGACGCCGATCGCGCCCCAGATACCCAGTACGATGCACCAGTAGAACAGGCGACGGATAAGACCAAAAAAGCCGCCCGACGTGTCGCGCCGGCGCGACGAGGCGCGCTTTTCACGCGACGTCTTCTGGGCTTTACCGCGGGCCTTGCGGCCCCCATCGACAACACGATCCTCGGCGCCGACGTGGAAGTCATCGTCGTCGTCTCGTCGTCCGGAACCCCGAAAAGACGGTTCGATGCGCTGGGATTTTCGGTTGGATGCCATAAGCGGTCGGAGATGCCCTCGGAAACGTTGTCGTCCGATGAACTTTAAATGCGGCGATTTAAGGGGTCGTTAAGAAGCGGTGAACACGTCACCGTGACTTTGAGCCAAATCGGCGTGAAGAGATCGGGCGGCCCGAAGGCCGCCCGGAGAAACTGCCTCAATAGTAAGGCGAAAGGCACTCGCGGCGCGGGCCATAGTTGGGCTGGAACGTGTTGTCGTAAGCCCGGTAGGAGCGGTACTGTGCGAAGCACCAGTCGGTGTGGCGCGGGTTGATACCCGCTTCGCGCGGACGCGAGTAACCGTCATTGGCGATTGCACCACCGATGATGGCGCCGGCACCGAACGCAGCCAGCGGATACCACCAGCCATCGGAATGACGGCGATAGCCACGACGATGTTCACGATAACCGCGGTGGCCATTGTGCCAGCCACGACGATCCTCGCGCCATGCACGGCGGTCACGATAATGACGCTCGCGATAGTACTGCACCTGCTCGACGTCCGTGGATTGCGAAACGCCGGCCTTGGGCAGCGGCATGGCGACGGCCGGCGCGGCCACAAAGGACGTTGCAAACATGGCTGCTGCCATGACTGCGGACAGGCCGGTCTTGATCGATGTCTTCATGGCGGTCTCCCTACTGTTCGTAGTTCTTCATGTTGTTCTAGACGTTTCATATAATGAAATAATTCGAATGAACGCAGTATGAACCGGAAAGATCCTGCCTAGTCTTCGCCCTCCCGCACGCGCGCAAGATAACGGGACCGCTCATAGATCAGGATCACGACCAGCGCCATGATGAACGGGATGATCAGGTAGAACAGCCTGAAGACGGCGAGTGCGGCGAGCACAGAAGCCGGATCCATATCCGGCAGGCCGGCAATGAAGACCAGTTCGAGCACGCCAATGCCACCGGGGGCATGCGACAGGAGCGCCACCGAAAAGGACGCCAGGAAGATGCCGAGAATCACGAAGAAGCCTGGATTGCCTTCCGTCGGCAGCACGAAATAGATGATCGCAGCCGCACCGATCAACTCGATGGGCGCGATGAAGAGCTGGCGGAAGACCAGCGAGGGCTTGGGATATTCAAGCTTCAGCCACCGGGTGTTGATCGGTCGGAAACCCACAAGACTGCCCACCACATAGAGGGCTACCAGCGCCAGGATCACGAAGCCCGTCGAATAGGCTGCCTCCAGCGGAAGAAAATCGGCGAAGCGCTCGATGATCTCGGGTTCAAGCACCAGGACGAGGCCGAAGAGCATCACCGTGCCAAGCGCAAAGGTGAAGGAGCAGAAGGCGACGAGGACGCCGACCTCCGATCCCGTCAGCCCCTTCGACGTATAGGCGCGGTAGCGCACCAGCGCGCCCGAGAACACCGAAGCGCCGATATTGTGTGACAACGCGTAGGTCGTGAAGGAGGTGACCGTGATGTACCACAGCGATATGCGGTGGCCGAGATGCTCCAGCGCGAGATGGTCGTAGGCCGCAAGCGCCGCATAGGCCACAAGCGTTGCGACACAGGCGAGAAGCCAGCCGGATGTGGGGATGGCGTGGATGCTGGCGATGAATTCCTCAAGGGAAAGACCGCGCAGGTCCTTGTAGAGAATGTAGATGGACAGAGCGATGGCGAGCGTGCTGACGAGCGGCCAGAAGAACTTCTTCAAACGCTTCATCCTGCCTCGCCTCCTGCCGGCATCATCCTGTTGCGGCAAGGGTTTTTCGCGATCCATCGTGACGCCATCCTCATCCTTTCCCCATTTTCCGGGCCTGTCATCGCACGCGGCGATGCAGGCTTTCTCTTGTCCGTAGGCCAGTCTTTACCCGTGTGCGATTAAAGCCGGTCCTTTTCGTGATCACATCTGCGTCAACGTGCGGCGAGCGCTGCGAGAATCCGCACCCAGGAGCGGATACCCTTTTCGAAGGAGCGCAGCTCGTATTTCTCGTTCGGCGAATGGATGCGGTCATCCGCCAGGCCGAAGCCGACGAGAAGCGAATCCATGTCGAGCATCTTCTGGAAATCACCAACGATAGGGATCGATCCGCCCATGCCGATGATGACGGCGGGCTTTGGCCACTCGTCGGAAAGCGCCGACTTGGCCTTGTTCAGCAGCGTCGAATCGTAGGGCAGCTGGATTGCCGGCGAGCCGCCATGGGCGTGGAACGTGACCGAGCAATCGGCCGGGATCTTGGCGCGCACATAGGCACGGAAGGCATCGCGCACCTTCGCCGGGTCCTGCTTGCCGACGAGGCGGAAGGACACCTTTGCCGAGGCTTCCGCCGCGATCACGGTCTTGAACCCCTCGCCCGTATAGCCGCCGGTAATGCCGTTGACTTCGGCCGTCGGACGCGCCCAGGTGAGTTCAAGCACGGAACGGCCCTTTTCACCCGAGGGAATGGAAAGACCGACCTCGCCGAGGAAGCTTTCAGCAGTCTTGCCGAGCGTCTCCCAGGCAGCCTTAATCTGCGTAGGCGTCTCCTCGACACCATCGTAAAAACCATCCAGCGTGACGCGCCCCGTCTCGTCATGCAGGCCGGCGAGGATCTCCGTGAGGATATGGATCGGGTTTGCGGCCGCGCCGCCGAAATAGCCGGAATGCAGGTCGCGGTCGGCGGCCTTGATGACGATCTCCTCGCCGACCAGGCCGCGCAGCCCGCCCGAGATGGCCGGCGTATCGCCGTCCCACATATTGGTATCGCAGACGAGCGCGAAGTCGGCCTTGAGCTCGGCGGCATTCGCCTCGAGGAACGGCTTCAGCGACGGAGAGCCGGATTCCTCCTCGCCTTCGAAGAGGATGGAAACGCGGCAGGGCAATGCGCCCACCGTTTCCTTATAGGCGCGGCAGGCCTCGACAAAGGTCATAAGCTGACCCTTGTCGTCGGACGTACCCCGGCCGGTGATGACGCGGCGGCCGCCGGCGGACTCACGCACCGCCGGCTCGAAGGGATCGTGATCCCAAAGGTTCAGCGGATCGACCGGCTGCACATCGTAGTGGCCGTAGAACAGAACATGCGGCGCATCGGGTTTGGCACCTTCGTGATGGGCGACGACCATGGGGTGGCCGGGGGTGTCGCGCACCGTCGCGTCGAAGCCGAGCGAGCGCAGTTCCGCCACCAGCCATTCGGCCGCCCTGCGGCACTCCGCCTTGAAGGCCGGATCGGTGGAAATGGACTTGATGCGCACCAGCTCGAACAGGCGTTCGAGGCTGGCCGGGACACCGGCAATGGCGTGATCGAGGACGGGCAGAATATTGGTCATGGTAGAATCCCCGGAGAATACCGCGCCGCAAGCGGAGACGCCCGGGCCTTCATGCGGCAAATCAGATGTGTTCATGCCGACATTAGACCGATCGCGTCGGAGAGGGCAAATCGTATGACGTTTCCGCGACGCTCACACGCGCGGATCGCGGCCGAGATTGGCAAGCAGCATGCGCATGTACTCTAGCAGAAGCTCGCGCTCGAAACGACGGAATCCCTGGAAGAGAGCGTCCTCGGTCTGGCTGGCCGCCGTCATGGCCGTATCGCGCAGGGCCTTGCCGCGCTGCGTGAGGAAAACGAGTTGCGCGCGCCGGTCGCTGGGATGGCGCCGGCGCGAGATCAGGCCGTCGCGCTGCATGCGGGCCAGGGTGTTGGCCATCGTCGCCTGCTCGATGTCGAGGCGGTCGAGAAGTTCGCGCTGTGTGAGACCGTCGCCGTTCCACAATTCGAGCAGGACGGGCAACTGCCCCGGGGCGAAGCCGGCCCCGTCCGCCAGTGCCTGGAGGGCACGGGACGCCGCCTTCGCCAGGAGATTGGCGAGGTATGCTGCCGACGCCGTCCGGTCAAAGTCCATGCACGAACGCTATGCCGGTTCAGGGCGGAAGACAATGGATAGCCTGCGATCCACGAACCCAAAAACGAAAAGCCGCCGACGACAGGAGGCTTGTCGCGGCGGCTTCTTCGAATTATGGACAAAGGCCCGGAGAGGGGGATGAGGCCTTTGTCCTTTGTCTGGCGCGGCGGGGGACAGGCCGTGTGCCAGACAACGGCTTGATCAGGTGCCGTTGATAGATAATTGTGCCTCCGAATGTGGCTTTTCAAGGGAGCCAAGTCCCCGCGAGAATTACAAATTGGTAACGTTCGCGTGAGGCTTTTCAGCCCTGTGAAAGGCCCTTCCAGGCGCAATGAAAGATGGACGCGGAAAGCCGCCCGCGCTATCCATTCACCCCATGAAAAAAGGTGATCATCTCTTCCTCGTCGACGGCTCCGGCTTCATTTTCCGCGCCTTCCACGCCATCCCGCCGCTCAACCGCAAATCGGACGGGCTGCCGGTCAATGCCGTCTCGGGTTTCTGCAACATGCTGTGGAAGCTGCTGAAGGATGCGCGGAATACAGATGTAGGCGTGACGCCGACCCATTTCGCCGTGATCTTCGACTATTCGTCAAAGACCTTCCGCAACGAACTTTATGACCAATACAAGGCAAACCGCACCGCGCCGCCGGAAGACCTCATTCCGCAGTTCGGCCTCATCCGCCATGCGACCCGCGCCTTCAACCTGCCCTGCATCGAGAAGGAAGGCTACGAGGCCGACGATCTGATCGCGACCTATGCCCGGCTTGCCGAGGCTGACGGAGCCGACGTGACCATCGTCTCGTCCGACAAGGACCTCATGCAGCTCGTGACGCAGAACGTCTCGATGTATGACGGCATGAAGGACAAGCAGATCTCCATTCCCGAGGTCATCGAGAAATGGGGCGTACCGCCGGAGAAGATGATCGACCTCCAGTCGCTCACGGGCGATTCGACCGACAACGTGCCAGGCGTGCCCGGCATCGGCCCGAAGACCGCGGCCCAGCTGCTGGAAGAATACGGCGACCTCGATACATTGCTGGCCCGCGCGGAAGAGATCAAGCAGGTCAAGCGCCGCGAGAATATCATTGCGAACCGCGAACTCGTCCTTCTCTCGCGCCAGCTCGTAACACTCAGGACGGACACACCGCTCGACACGACGCTCGACGAACTCATCCTCCACCCGCAGGACGGCCCGCGCCTGATCGCTTTCCTGAAGGCCATGGAGTTCACCACGCTCACCCGTCGCGTCGCCGAAGCCTGCGATTGCGATGCGGGCGCCATCGACGCAGCCAACGTGCCGGTCGAATGGGGTGCGGAAGCCCATGGGCCCGATCTCGACAAGGGTGACGTCGCCGGCCCGGCACTTCAGCTTGACGGCGAAGAGACGGCCGCCGAAGCGGCCGCAACGCTGCTGCCCACTGCCGGTGGGGATGCCAACACGCCTTCCGCTCTCGCCCGCGGCCGTGCCGAGCGCTTCTCCGCCGCGCCGATCGATCATGCGTCTTACGAGACTGTGCGCGATCTCGACGCCCTCGACCGCTGGATTTCCGCCGCGCGGGAAACCGGTCTTGTCGGCTTCGACACGGAGACCACTTCGCTCGACGCGATGCAGGCAGAGCTCTGCGGTTTCTCGCTGGCCATCGCCGATAATGCGAAGGATCCGACCGGCGCGGCCATCCGCGCCTGCTACGTGCCGCTCAATCACAAGACCGGTGTTGGCGACCTGCTCGGCGGAGGGCTCGCCGAGGGGCAGATCCCCATCCGGGCGGCGCTCGAACGGCTGAAGGTGCTGCTGGAGGATCCGTCGGTCCTGAAGGTCGCGCAGAACCTCAAATACGACTACCTCGTCATGCGCCGGCACGGCATCACCATGCAGAGTTTCGACGACACGATGCTGATGTCCTATGCGCTCGATGCGGGCGCCGGCACGCACGGCATGGACACGCTTTCGGAACGCTGGCTCGGCCACAAGCCGATCGCCTACAAGGACGTCGCCGGGTCGGGCAAGGGTGCGCAGACCTTCGACATGGTCGACATTGCCCGCGCCACCGCCTATGCGGCAGAGGATGCCGACGTGACGCTGCGCCTGTGGCACGTGCTGAAGCCGCGTCTGGCAGCAAACCGAATGACGACCGTCTACGAACGGCTGGAACGTCCGCTGGTGCCGGTTCTCGCGCGCATGGAAGAGCGCGGCATCACCGTCGACAGGCAGGTCCTGTCTCGCCTTTCCGGCGAACTGGCCCAGGGCGCCGCCCGTTTCGAAGAGGAAATCTACGAGCTGGCCGGCGAACGTTTCAATATCGGCTCGCCCAAGCAGCTCGGCGACATCCTGTTCGGCAAGATGGGCTTGCCAGGCGCCTCCAAGACCAAGACCGGCCAGTGGTCCACCTCCGCGCAGGTGCTTGAAGACCTCGCTGCGCAGGGCCTTCCGTTGCCGCGCAAGATTGTCGACTGGCGCCAGCTCACCAAACTGAAATCCACCTATACCGACGCGCTGCCTGGGTTCGTGCATCCCGAAACCAAGCGGGTGCACACGTCCTATGCACTCGCCGCCACGACGACCGGCCGCCTCTCCTCCTCCGAGCCGAACCTGCAGAACATTCCGGTTCGCACGGCGGAAGGCCGCAAGATTCGCACGGCCTTCGTCTCGACGCCGGGCAACAAGCTGGTCTCGGCCGACTACAGCCAGATCGAGCTGCGCGTGCTCGCCCATGTCGCGGAAATTCCGCAGCTGAAGCAGGCCTTCGCCGATGGCATCGACATTCATGCGATGACGGCGTCGGAAATGTTCGGCGTGCCGGTCGAGGGCATGCCGGGCGAAGTGCGCCGGCGCGCCAAGGCGATCAACTTCGGTATCATCTACGGCATTTCGGCCTTCGGGCTTGCCAACCAGCTCTCCATCGAGCGCTCGGAAGCCGGCGAGTACATCAAGAAGTATTTCGAGCGCTTTCCGGGCATCAAGGACTACATGGACAGCACGAAAGCCTTTGCGCGCGAGCACGGCTATGTCGAGACGATCTTCGGCCGCCGCGCGCACTATCCCGAAATCAAGTCGTCCAATCCATCGGTGCGCGCCTTCAACGAGCGCGCCGCGATCAACGCGCCCATCCAGGGTTCGGCCGCCGACATCATCCGCCGCGCCATGGTGAAGATGGAACCTGCGCTCGCCGCCGCCGGCCTTTCGGCCCGCATGCTGCTGCAGGTACACGACGAACTGATCTTCGAAGTCGAGGACGGCGAAGTCGAAAAGACGATCCCCGTCGTCGTCGACGTCATGGAGAACGCCTCGATGCCGGCGCTTTCCATGAAGGTGCCGCTGAAGGTGGATGCGCGCGCGGCCCATAACTGGGACGAGGCGCACTGAAGGGACGGTTGCCCCTCATCCGCCTGCCGGCTCCGTCTCCCCCGCAAGCGGAGCGAAGGTCGCCGCAGCGGGGTGGGGATTATCAGGCCGTCTCGTTCATCTCGGCGTGCCCTGTCTGGATGTTCCAGAGCGTGCGGTAAAGCCCGGGGCATTCGACGAGCCGGTCGTGCGGGCCGGACTGGATGATGCGGCCGTCGTCCATCACATGGATGGCGTCGGCATGGACCACCGTGCTCAGCCGGTGCGCCACGAGAATGACGGTGCGCTTGCCCTTCATCTTGGCGAGCGAGCGCTGGATCGCCGCCTCGGTCTCGTTGTCGACCGCGCTCGTGGCCTCGTCGAGGATCAGAATGGCGGGATCGATCAGCAATGCGCGGGCAAGCGCGATGCGCTGGCGCTGGCCGCCAGAGAGCTTCTGGCCATATTCGCCGATCTGGCTTTCATAGCCGTCCGGCAGCGCACGGATGAAGCCGTCGGCCTCGGCAAGCCGGGCGGCTGCCTCGACCTCCTCGCGGCTCGCTGACGGCTTACCATAGGCGATGTTGTCGGCGATGGAGCCGGAGAACAACGTCACCTCCTGCGGCACCCAGGCCATGCTCCTGCGCAGGCGCTCGCCCGACCAGTCCGCAAGCGGCACGCCATCGAGGCGGATCGCGCCCTTCTGCGGGCGGATGAACAGGCCGAGCAGCTTGATGAGTGTCGACTTTCCGCTGCCAGTCGGCCCGACCAGCGCGACCGTTTCGCCCGCCCGGATCGCAAGATTGATATCGGTGACGCCGCCCGGGCTCGTCGCATAGCGGAAGCCGACGCCTTCCAGTTCAAAGCGGCCGGAAACCGAAGCGTCGTGCGCGCCGTGGGGCTCGCCGCGCGGTTCATCGAGCAGGCGCAGGATGCGGCGCGTCGAGGCCATGGCGCGCTCGTAGAGATCGGCGATTTCGGCGAGATGGGTCATCGGCCAGAGCAGGCGCTGGGTGAGGAAGACGAGGAGGCCATAGGCGCCCACCTGCATCTGGCCGGTCAGCGTCAGCCAGCCGCCGATGAGGAAGGTGGCGAGGAAACCCGAGAGGATCGCCATGCGGATGATCGGGATGAAGGCGGAGGAGACGCGGATCGCCGCCCGGTTGGCGTCGACATAAGCCCGGCTTTCTTTGCTCAAGGCCGCGGTCTCGCGGGCCTCGGCACCGAAGGCGCGAATGGTCTGGAGACCTTGCAGGTTGGTGGTGAGCCGCGCGCCAAGACCGCCGGCGCGCGCGCGCACCGCATCGTAACGCGCCTGCGCGCGGCGCTGGAACCAGAAGGCCCCGGCAATGATTGCCGGAACCGGGGTGAACGCGACGACGGCGATCAGCGGGCTGATGATGAAGAACACCGCGCCGACGAGGACGACAGCGGCAAAGGTCTGGATCAGCTCGTTGGCGCCACGGTCGAGGAAGCGCTCGAGCTGGTTGATATCGTCGTTCAAGACGGCCACCAGATCGCCCGACCGGTTCTCCTCATAGAAGCTCGTGGGCAGATGCTGGGCATGGTCGTAGCATAGGATACGCAGGCGATGCTGCACGTCCTGCGCCAGGCCGCGCCACAGGATCTGGTAAAAATATTCGAAGAGCGATTCCCCGAACCAGATCAGGAAGGTGGCAATGCCGAGCAGCGTCAGCTGATGTACGGGATCGGTGATGCCGACCTGCGCCACGAAGGAATCCTTGCCGCGCACCACAACGTCCAGCGCGATGCCGATGAGGATTTCCGGCATCACGTCGAAGATCTTGTTGATGACCGACGCGGCAACCGCCCTGACGACGCGGCCCTTCTCCTCGCTGACGAGCGAAAGCAGCACCCGCAGCGGATGGCGTTTGCCGGAGGAGAATGGTGCTGAGGGCGGGGAAACGGACATAAGGCAACCTGTTGTCGGCAACGGACGAGGCGTGGAGGCTTCCGCCTCTAACCGGGCGGACCGGCGGTTGCAATCTCTTAATCCTGTTTGCCGGCACGCCGCGCGCCTTAACGTCGCCTTAAGGCCATCGGAGTGTTATCCCCGCGACGAATGGCACGGAGAAAAGGCATGCGATCCCCATCCGGTACAACGCCGGTTCTTCGGTTGGTGGCTGCTATGACGGCAATTGCAATTCCCCTTCAGGCGAACGCGGCCTGCCTTTCGGGCGTCAACCTCGCGGGCGCGGAATTCGGCCAGGGGCGCGGCACCTACGGCAAGGACTACGCCTATCCGTCGGACGAGACGATCACCTATTTCGCGGACAAGGGCTTCAATGCCGCGCGCCTGCCGTTCAAATGGGAACGCCTTCAGCCGCGGCTCAACCGAAACTTCGACAAGGCGGAGCGCAAGCGCCTGTCCGATACGGTGAAGGCCCTGCGCAAGGCCGGCATGACCGTTATCCTCGACCCGCACAACTATGCCTATTACGGTGACCAGCAGATCGGCTCGGCCGCCGTGCCTGATAGCGCCTTCGCCGATTTCTGGAGCCGACTCGCGGTAGACTACAAGCAGGATGCGGGCGTCCAGTTCGGGCTGATGAACGAGCCGCACGACGTGCCGGCAACTCAATGGCTGGCTTCCGCGAACGCAGCCATCGCCGCGATCCGCGAAACCGGCGCGACCAACCTCGTGCTGGTGCCCGGCACGATCTGGAGTGGCGCGCACAGCTGGGAAGAGGAACGGGACGGCGGCGCCAACGGCACGGTCATGCTCGGCATCCAGGACCCGGCCGACAACAACGCTTACGAGGTCCACCAATATCTGGATGGCGATTTCTCCGGCAAGGCGAGCACCTGCGAGCGCGCCGACGATGCCGTGAAGGCGCTGGAGCGCTTCACCGACTGGCTGAAGCGCAACGGCAAGCGCGGCTTTCTGGGAGAATTCGGCGGATCGGCCGAGCCGGCCTGCCTTGACGGTCTCGCCCGTATGACCGCGCTGGTCCATCGCGAAAACGCCGTATGGACCGGCTGGACCTATTGGGCGGCGGGAGATTGGTGGCCGGCCAGCGAGCCGCTCAATATCCAACCCACCGCCGATGGCGACCGCCCGCAGCTGGCTGCCCTCATGAGCGGCGGTGCGCTGCCCGCAAAACCGGGAACCTGCCCGTCGCTTCCCTGAAGATGGCTCTCAGAAGAAGACGTGGGTCGGCCAATGCACCGGACGACGGGACGAGGAAAGGCGGCTGCCTTCGAGCGGCAGGGGCTCCTGCATTCCATCGGCAGCGTCTTTCTCGCCGGGATTGGCGGCATACCGCGCATCCTCGGTCTTCGGCTGAAAGCCGACCGGATAGAGGTTGAAGTAGCCGAGCGTCACGCCACCGAGATACATCATGCCATCGCTTCCGTTCTGGTTAAGATCCGGTCATCATCATGGCAAAAACGTGGCGGCTGTCAATAGTCCATAAAATTTGTAATCTATTCAGCCCTTGATGCCGCATGCCGCCAAGCGTTACGAGACGGCGAACGCCACCGGAAACCACCGTTTGTACACTCTGGACCAGACCGAACGCTTCGAGCAGGACATCCGCAAGAGCCGGTTCCTCGCCATTGCCTGCCCGGTCGACACCGAGGCGGAAGCGAAGGCGCGGCTGGCCGAGGTTTCCGATCCCTCCGCCAACCACAATTGCTGGGCCTGGCGCATCGGCCAGGCCTACCGCTTCAGCGACGACGGCGAACCGAGCGGCACGGCCGGAAAACCGATCCTGCAGGCCATCGACGGACAGGCGCTGGACAGGACGCTGGTCGTGGTGACGCGCTGGTTCGGCGGCATCCTTCTCGGCAGCGGCGGCCTCATCCGCGCCTATGGCGGCACGGCGGCGCTCTGCCTGCGCGCGGCTGCCAAGACGGAATATGTCGAACGCGCTGCCCTTGCCGTCTCGCTCGGCTTCTCCGATCTTGCGCTCGTCAAGGCCCGGCTTGCCGCCCTGCCGGGGGTCCTGATGGACGATGAAGTGTTTCATGAGAGCGGCGCAACGCTTCTCTTCCGTGTCCCGGCCGAACAGGCCGAGGAAACGAGTCGCCTCGTCATCGACCTGACGAGCGGCCGGGCCGAATTTGACGCCTGAGCGCCATCTGATCCAAAAGGCAAAATAAAATCGCCTTTCCACCGAAGGCTAGCCTGGTGGAAAGGTTTGGCGCGTCGGCCGTGTCTCGCCGAAAGCCTTCTTCCAACCACTTGAAATGACGAAAAGTTCCGGCCCCCGGCACGGCCAGAATGACGTGATACCGCTATAGGCAATCGCGATTTTTCGGTCTATCTACCGCCACGGTTACACTTTCGCGGGCCTGCGCCTGCGATCCCGCAAGACAAAGAGGACGAGACATGAGCCTTCGCATCAACGATATCGCTCCGGACTTCACCGCCGAAACCACTGCCGGCACCATCAATTTCCATGAGTGGATCGGCGACGGCTGGGCGGTTCTCTTCTCGCACCCGAAGAATTTCACGCCCGTCTGCACCACCGAACTGGGTGCAATGGCCGGCATCGAGGGCGAATTCCGCAAGCGCGGCGTCAAGATCATCGGCATCTCCGTCGATCCGGTCGAAAGCCATGCCAAGTGGAAGGCCGATATCCGCACCGCCACCGGCTTTGACGTGGATTATCCGCTGATCGGCGACAAGGATCTGGCCGTCGCCAAGCTCTACGACATGCTGCCCGCTGCTGCCGGCGAGAGCTCGGAAGGCCGCACGCCCGCCGACAACGCCACGGTCCGCTCGGTCTTCGTCATCGGTCCCGACAAGAAGATCAAGCTGATCCTCACCTACCCGATGACGACGGGCCGCAACTTCCCCGAAATCCTGCGCGCCATCGATTCGATCCAGCTCACCAGCAAGCACCAGGTCGCCACCCCGGCCAACTGGCAGCAGGGCGACGATGTAATTATCACCGCGGCTGTCTCGAACGAGGATGCCATCGCGCGCTTCGGCTCCTTCGACACGGTGCTGCCCTACCTGCGCAAGACCAAGCAGCCCGCCGCCTGATATCGGGCCGTCACCGCAATACGAAAAACCCCGCCTGAACGGCGGGTTTTTTCTTTTCGGGATACTTTGAAACGAACGGTCTTATTGGCCGACCGACGAGACCATGACGGCGTCGCCATTTTCGATGGAGACCCAGCGGCCGGCGTGGAACGAGGCCTGACGCTTCAGATAGCGGTAGGACGTCTCGGTCCAGAGCTTCACGTCGTTGTTGAGATTGTCGAGGATGAAATCGCCCTGCGTGGTGCGCAGGGTCAGAACGGCATGCCCCTCGCCATCGGGCTTGCGCACCACGGTGATCAGCAGGTCCCCCGCCGCGAAACCCTTTTCCATGAGCATGCGGCGCTTGAGGAGCACGAAGTCCTCGCAGTCACCGGCGTCGCCGGGATAGGTCCAGAACTCGTCCTTGCCGTAGAGTTCCTTGTCCGTCATCGGCGTGATGTCGCGGTTGACGCGGGCATTGATCTGGCGGACCGTCGCCCAACCGAACTCCGTGGCCTTGGCGGGCGCCTGGTTACGCGCGCCGGCGCGGCATTCGGATTTGTGGCTCTGACAGAATTCGTAATGGCCGATCGGCTGGGAGGTTACGCCGCCTGTCTTCATGGAGAGCGCCGATGCCGGCGCCGTAAAGGCCGAGGAAGAAGAAACGAGAAGCGCCAGAAACGCCGCAGTCCCAGCCTTTGCACCAATCATTCGTGCCATGAACCGTCCCCTTATCGTTAATAAAGAGTTAACGGTCAGTCGGCCCTCTCGTCAATCATCAGAATTGGCGATGCTGGAATATGGTTAAGATGTGACCGGCGCGACACGCCGGCGGCTATTGCCCGCGTGCCAGCGTTTCGGCAGCCTCCAGGATCTTGGCGATATCCTGCGGCCGCGACAGGCGGTGGTCGCCATCACGTATCATCGTCAGGACGACATCATCGCCGGACAGATGCTCCATCAGGCGTACGGCATGGGAATAGGGCACATCAGGGTCCGCCATGCCCTGCAGGATATGGACCGGGCAGCCGGTCTCGATGGCGCCCGTCAGAACGCGGTTCTTCCTGCCGTCCTCTATAAGCTTGAGCGTGTAGATGTTCGGATCGGGGCCATAGGGTGTCGGCTCCTCGAACTGGCCGCGCTCTGCCAGCGCCGTCCGCTCGGTGTCTGTCAGGTTCGGCTCTATCAGTTCCGAGGTGAAATCCGGCGCCGGCGCGATCAGCACGAGGCCGGTGATCTCGATGTCACTCTGCCGGGCAAGCTCGGCGACGGCGCGCAGCGCGATCCAGCCGCCCATCGACGAGCCGACGAGAACGATGCGCCGGGCACCGATGGCGCCGGCCGCGTGCCTTATGGCCGCCAGCGATTCCTCCAGCCAGCGCGAAATCGTGCCGTCGACGAAGGCGCCGCCGGATGCGCCGTGGCCGGAATAGTCGAAGCGCAGGCAGCCGGTGCCGAGGCGGGCGGCAAGGCCGGCGAGCTCGACAGCCTTGGTGCCGGACATGTCCGACCGGTAGCCGCCGAGCCAGACGAAGTGCGCGAGGCCGTTGCCCGCAGCGGGCGACTGGAGGGCTATGGCGATGTGTCGTTCCGCTTCACCGGTGCCGACCGTGATGAATTCCGCCGCCTGCCCATTGTCGTTCGTGCCCGTCATGCCTATCTCCCGTTCTTGCGCCCCGGCTGCGAAAAACCACCCCCGAAACCGGCCCTTGCGCCAGACCTAGACCAGATTCGCAAGCGCAAGGACAGGTGGTGATTTTTTCCACGCGCCGTGCTATTGACTTCATAAGCGCGATCAACACATTGCCGAGAAAACGCCGGCAGGCGGGCAAATGTCCTGGTCGACGCGCAGATTCATACCCTTTCGAAACAGTTCGAGGAGAACACGACCATTCGCAGACCATTCAAAGCGGAAGCCCCCGTCAAGGACGGGCCGCGTTCCAACAGGGAAATTCGGGTTCCCCGCGTCCAGCTCATCGATGCCGAAGGCCAGAACCACGGCACCGTCCCCACCGATCAGGCGCTCCGTATGGCTGAAGAGGCCGGCCTCGATCTCGTGGAGATCGCGCCGAACTCCGAACCGCCCGTCTGCAAGATCCTTGACCTCGGCAAGCTGAAATACGCCAACCAGAAGAAGGCTGCCGAAGCGCGCAAGAAGCAGAAGATCGTCGAGATCAAAGAAATCAAGATGCGCCCGAACATCGACACGCACGACTATGACGTGAAGATGAAGGCGATGAACCGCTTCTTCGAAGAAGGCGACAAGGTGAAGGTGACGCTCAAGTTCCGCGGCCGTGAAATGGCCCACCAGGAACTTGGCATGAAGCTTCTCCAGCAGGTCAAGGAAGACACGCTGACGATCGCAAAGGTCGAAGCCGAGCCGAAGCTCGAGGGACGCCAGATGATGATGGTGCTCGCCCCGCGGTGAGCCCCTTCCTCGGCGCGCCGCGCTGAACGGATCAAAGCCGCCCTCCGGGGCGGCTTTTCCATTTCTGCGCCGCCGGACCCGCAGCATGAGCGGATTCCGGTTGCGCTTTTAAAGGACATCGGTTACAAGCCGCCGTCCGAACGGTCCGGCAGGGCATGCCGTGGCCGTTCTTTACGCTGGAGCCGTGCATCGTCACGCGGCTCGAATTCAAGAAGAATGGAGTAGCAAAATGCCCAAGATGAAGACGAAATCGTCTGCCAAGAAGCGGTTCAAGATCACCGCATCGGGCAAGGTCCTGGCCGCCGCAGCCGGCAAGCGCCACGGCATGATCAAGCGTACCAACAAGTTCATTCGCGACGCGCGCGGCACCATGGTGCTGGCCGAAGCCGATGGCAAGAAGGTCATCAAGAACTACCTGCCGAACGGTCTCTGAGACTTCTCGAGCAATTTGATACGTTAAGGAGATCATGACATGGCACGTGTAAAACGCGGCGTCACCTCGCACGCCAAGCACAAGAAGACGCTGAAGGCCGCCAAGGGTTTCTACGGCCGCCGCAAGAACACCATCCGCGCCGCCAAGGCTGCGGTTGATCGTTCGAAGCAGTTCGCCTACCGCGACCGCAAGGTCAACAAGCGCAACTTCCGCGCTCTCTGGATCCAGCGCATCAACGCTGCCGTCCGCGAGCATGGCCTGACCTATGGCCGCTTCATCGACGGCCTGAACAAGGCTGGCATCGAAGTTGACCGCAAGGTCCTGTCCGACATGGCGATCCATGAGACCGAAGCTTTCGGCGCGCTCGTCGCTGCCTCCAAGAAGGCTCTGGAATACCTCAAGGACGCCGGCACGAAGAACGAGTTTGAGGCCGCCGTAAACTAACCGGCGCTCACAACCACTTTCATTCGTTGTGAAACCCGCGCCGGGGAACCGGTGCGGGTTTTTCTTTGGACCGCAGGATTCTAACCATGGATGGCAGGCATACCGCGCTCGGCAATATCCCCCATATGACCGATGGGGACATCGAGGTGCTGCTTGCCGCGCTGACCCGCGAGACACGCCGGGTAGAGCGCGTCGACCTGTCGTTCGGCGCCGTCTGGATCAAGCGTTACGGCACGGAACGGCCGCCCATCTGGACGAAGGCACAGACGAGCTTGGCGAACCTGTTCCGCCTGCCCTTCCTGCGCCCCTCCCCCGCGCTCGACAGCAAGGGCATGATCGCCCGTGAGATCCGCCGCATCGAGACTTTCGCCGCTCACGGCGTACCGGTGCCGCAGGTGCTTTACGCCTCCGGCAATGCGCTGGTGCTGTCCGACGTCGCGCCGACCGTGACGGCGCGCCTGGATGCCTTGCGCGACACCGACCCCGCCGCCCACGATGCGCTGCTCGTGCGATGCGCCGCCGATCTCGGCGCACTGCACGCCAAGGGCCTGTGCCACGGCCGGCCCCACCCCCGCGATTTCTTCGTGGCGGGCGATGGCATCGGCTTCATGGATTTCGAGGAAGAGCCGGAGGCCGCAATGCCGCTTGCCGATGCCCAGGCCCGTGACCTGTGGCTGTTGTTTCTCCAGCTGACGGATCGCGCCCGTCTGGGCGAAGCGACGGCCCGGCAGGCCTATGCCGCGTGGCGCGCCACCGCACCGCCTGAAACCGAGGCGGCGCTTGCGACGATGATGCGGTTCCTGGCCAAGTTTTTGTCGCCGACCCGATTGATCGGGCGCGTTCACATGGGTAGTGATCTGCGGCGCTTCCTCGCCGCAACCGGCTATCTGTCCGAGGTTCTCCTGGCCCCTCGCGCGGCCGATGCAAGCAAAGCAGGTAAAGATGACTGAACTCGAAACACTGGAATCCGGGCTTCTGGCCGATGTCGCAGCCGCCTCCGACGAAGGGGCTATCGAAGCCGTGCGCGTGGCCGCACTTGGCAAGAAAGGCTCCGTCTCCGAACTCCTGAAGACGCTCGGCACCATGTCGCCGGAAGAGCGCCAGACGCGCGGCGCGGCCATCAACGCGTTGAAAACGCGTGTGACCGACGCGATCAACGAGCGCAAGACAGCGCTGCGTGACGCAGCCATCGACGCACGCCTCAAGGCCGAGACCGTCGATGTCAGCCTGCCGGTCCGCTCGTCGCCCGCCGAGCGCGGCCGCATCCATCCGATCAGCCAGATCGTCGACGAGATCACCGCTATCTTCGGCGACATGGGCTTCTCGATTGCCGAGGGCCCCGATGTCGAGACCGACTACTACAATTTCACGGCGCTGAACTTCCCCGAGGGCCACCCGGCCCGCGAGATGCATGACACGTTCTTCTTCCCGGCGGACGAGAACGGCGATCGCAAGGTGCTGCGCACGCACACCTCGCCCGTGCAGATACGCACGATGGAAGCGCAAAAGCCGCCGATCCGCATCATCATCCCCGGCAAGACCTACCGCCAGGACAGTGACGCGACCCATTCGCCGATGTTCCACCAGGTCGAAGGCCTGGTGGTCGACAGGAAGGCGAATGTCGCCAACATGCGCTGGGTGCTGGAAGAGTTCTGCAAGGCCTTCTTCGAGGTGGACAGCGTCACCATGCGCTTCCGCCCGTCGTTCTTCCCCTTCACCGAGCCATCATTCGAGGTCGATATCCAGTGCGACCGCTCTTCGGGCCCGATCGTCAAGTTCGGCGAAGGCACCGACTGGATGGAAATCCTCGGCTGCGGCATGGTTCACCCGAACGTGCTGCGCGCCGGCGGTCTCGACCCGGACGAATACCAGGGCTTTGCCTGGGGCATGGGCCTCGACCGCATCGCCATGCTGAAATACGGCATGCCCGACCTGCGCGACTTCTTCAACGCCGATGTTCGCTGGCTCAGCCACTACGGTTTCCGTCCGCTCGACATGCCGACTTTGTTCGGCGGCCTGAGCGCGTAACCGGCATCCAAGGAGAAACCAACCATGAAATTCACGCTCTCCTGGCTGAAGGACCACCTCGACACCGATGCCTCGCTCGACGAAATCTGCGAGAAGCTGACGGCGATCGGCCTTGAAGTGGAAGAGGTCGACGACAAGGCGGCGTTCAAGCCCTTTGTCATCGCCAAGGTCGTTTCGGCTGAACAGCATCCCAACGCCGACAAGCTGCGCGTGCTGATGGTCGATACAGGCAAGGGCGATCCGATCCAGGTCGTCTGCGGTGCGCCGAACGCACGCGCCGGACTGATCGGCGCCTTCGCCGCGCCCGGCACCTATGTGCCCGGCATCGATGTCACGCTTTCCGTCGGCAACATCCGCGGCGTCGAAAGCCGCGGCATGATGTGCTCGGAAAAGGAACTTGAGATTTCCGACAACCACGACGGCATCATCGAGCTTCCGGCGGATGCGCCTGTGGGTCAGAGCTATGCCGGCTATGCCGGCCTTGACGATCCAGTCATCGAGATCAACCTGACGCCGAACCGTCCGGACTGCACAAGCATCTACGGCATCGCCCGCGACCTCGCCGCTGCCGGCCTCGGCACCCTCAAGACAGCGAAGGCACCGTCCTTCAAGGTCGAAGGCGAGACGCCGGTGAAGGTGAAGCTGGAGCTTGGCGGTGATGACCATCTGTGCCCCGGCTTTGCGCTGCGCCTCGTGCGCGGCGTCAAGAACGGGCCAAGCCCGCGCTGGATGCAGCAGCGGCTTATCGCCATCGGCCTCCGCCCGATCAACGCGCTCGTCGACATTACCAATTACATGACCTTCGACCAGGGTCGCCCGCTGCACGTCTTCGACGCGGCCAAGGTGAAGGGCGATCTCGTCGTTCGCCGCGCCGCCGAGGGCGAGAAAGTGATGGCGCTCGACACGCGCGAATACACGCTGAATCCGGCTAATGTCGTCATTTCCGATGACAACGGCGTCGAATCCATCGGCGGCATCATGGGCGGCGAGCATTCGGGCTGCGATGAAAACACGGTGGATGTGCTGATCGAATCGGCCCTCTGGGATCCGATGAACATCGCCAAGACCGGCCGTTCGCACGGCATCATCACCGATGCCCGCTATCGCTTCGAGCGCGGCGTGGACCCGGAATACATGGTACCCGGCCTCGAGCGCGCTACCGAACTGGTGCTGGAACTGTGCGGCGGCACGCCGGCCAGGACCGATGTCGTCGGTTACAAGGGCTACACCGCCAAGGTCGTGGACTTTCCCTTCTCGGAAGTGAAGCGCCTGACGGGCCTCGACGTCTCGGAAGCCGAAAGCACCAACATCCTCACCCGTCTCGGCTTCACAGTGACCGGCGCGGGCGAGCGTGTTTCGGTCGCCGTCCCCTCCTGGCGCCCGGATGTCGATGGCAAGGCGGACCTTGTCGAAGAGGTCATGCGCATCCACGGCGTCGACAACATCAAGCCGGCGCCGCTCGAAAGCCATGCCGCGGTCAACGGCCGTATCCTGACCACGCTGCAAATCCGCACGCGCCTCGCCAAGCGGGCGCTTGCCGCACGCGGCATGCTGGAAGCCGTCACATGGTCCTTCATTCCGAAGGCCCATGCCGAGCTGTTCGGCGGCGGCGCGCCGTCGCTGGCGCTGTCGAACCCGATCGCATCGGATATGTCCGACATGCGTCCCTCGCTGCTGCCGGGCCTGCTCGCAGCCGCCCAGCGCAATGCCGACAAGGGTTACGGGGACGTCGCACTGTTCGAAGTCTCGGGTACCTATGAGAACGACCGCCCCGAGGGCCAGCGCCGCGTGGCCGGCGGTGTGCGGCGCGGCACGGCGACGCTCGCCGGTTCCGGCCGCCTATGGTCGAATGCCGCCAAGGGCGGCGGCAAGCCGGTCGATGTCTTCGACGCAAAGGCCGACGCTCTTGCCGTGATCGAGGCCTGCGGCCTGCCGATGGGCAATGTGCAGATCGAGCCGGGCGCGCCGGGCTGGTACCATCCGGGCCGATCGGGAACCATCAAGATGGGTCCGAAGATCGTGCTCGGCTATTTCGGCGAGTTCCATCCGAAGACCCTCGGCGCGCTCGACGTCTCCGGCGCGCTTTGCGGCTTCGAGATCTTTGTCGATGCCATGCCGGAACCGAAAAAGAAGGCGACGCGCACCAAGCCCGCACTCGACCTCTCGCCGTTCCAGGCCGTGAAGCGCGACTTTGCCTTCGTCGTCGACAAGACGGTGGAAGCGGGCGCCATCGTGCGCGCCGCGACGGGCGCCGATCGCAAGCTGATCGCCGCGGTCAATGTCTTCGACGTGTTCGAGGGCGCTTCGCTTGGCGAGGGCAAGAAGTCCGTCGCCATCGAGGTCGTCATTCAGCCGGTCGACAAGACGCTGACGGACGAGGATTTCGAGGCGCTGACGACAAGGATCGTCGGCAATGTGGTGAAAACCACCGGCGGCACGTTGCGTGCCTGATGACAACAAAACGGGGCGGCAACGCCCCGTTTTGCGTTTCATGAACGATAGTCGCGTTTTGTGAACGCTCTATCGCCGTTTTCGGCATTGCAGTCTGGTTAACGACCGCTTAATTGCCTCGCAGGGAGGTAAATTGAGGTCGAAATGGATTCTGTAGCCAATCTTCTGCCGCTGGCCCTGATGGCCTTCGGCGTTTATCTCTTCTACCGCTGGGTCGTGCGCGACATGAACCGGACGACGCGCCGCTGAAGGCGGCTCTTGTCCCTATGCATTTCCAATAAGGATACCGGCTGCCAGAACGAGACTGCCGCCTAGCACCACCTGCATCGCCGCGCGCAGGAACGGGGTCTCCATATAACGGTTCTGAATGAAGGCGATGGTCCACAACTCCACGAACACCACCAGGACGGCAATGCTCGTCGCCAGCATGAAGTTCGGGATCAGGTAGGGCAGCGCGTGGCCGAGACCGCCCAGCGCCGTCATGATGCCTGAGGCCAAGCCGCGCTTGATCGGCGAACCACGTCCCGACAATTTGCCGTCGTCATGGGCGGCTTCCGTGAAGCCCATCGAAATACCCGCACCGACGGATGCCGACAGGCCGACAAGGAAAGTCTGCCAGGTGTCCTGCGTGGCGAAGGCGGCGGCGAATATCGGCGCAAGCGTCGAGACCGATCCGTCCATCAGCCCGGCCAGGCCGGGCTGCACATAGGTCAGGATGAATTGCCGGCGTGCCGTCTGGTCTTCCTGCGTCTTCACATCGGCCGGCGTGTGCTGTTCGCCGAGCCGCCGCGCAAGCGATTCATGCGACTTCTCCGCCAGCGCCAGATCGCCCAGCAGCTTGCGCGTGGCGGCATCCTGCGTGCGGGCGGCGGCCGTCAGGTAGAATTGATGCGCGGATGCCTCCATGGCTTCCGCCTGCGCGCGGATGGCGTCCAGCGACATGTTGCCGATCAACCAGTCCGGCTTTCGCTCCGGGAAGTCGCGCACGAACTCGCGACGTACCAGGGGGATGCGGTCGCCGAAGCG
This sequence comes from Shinella sp. H4-D48, assembly GCF_022637395.1. Lineage (GTDB taxonomy): Bacteria > Pseudomonadota > Alphaproteobacteria > Rhizobiales > Rhizobiaceae > Shinella > Shinella sedimenti. The sequence goes on from NZ_CP093337.1 coordinate 3,185,174, forward strand.
GGAGATGTGACGATCGATCAGCATCTGGCGGTGATGGCTTTCCTCGGCCGACATCTCCTCGAAGACGCGGGCCGAGTGGGGATAGGCTTCGCGCAGGGCATCGGCATAGGCGAGGTAGATGCGCCCGTCATCCTCTTCCGAGGAGATGGCGAGTGCCAGGATTTCCTGCTCGCTGAGCGATTCGAGACTGCGTTTTCCAGGGCGGAGGAGACGGGAGAACATCGGCGGTCATTCCAGTTTAGAATTATTCTAAATATAGGAATTGCCATATCGGCGTCAAGCTCGACATGCGGTCAGGCCAGGGGCTAGAGTGGCGCCGGTATGACAGTAAGGGACGAGACGTGACCGCCGGATTGAAGCCGCTTTCCACAAGCCGCGACACGCTGCTCGATCGTCTCGGCCGCCATGTCGCCGACCGGCTTCAAAGCCAGACATCAGGCTATGAGCCCTACACGCCTTCCGATCCCGAAACGCTGTCGCGCACGCTGCGCCCCGGCGACGTGCTTCTGGTCGAGGGCAACCAGAAGGTCTCGGCGGCGATCAAGTATCTGACACAGTCGACCTGGTCCCATGCGGCGCTCTTCGTCGGCGACGAGATCCCGCTGACGCTCGACCAGGCGGCGCGGCCGGCGATGGAACGGCCGCAGCTTATCGAGGTCAATATCGGCGAAGGCTGCGTGGCGGTGCCGCTCACCAAGTACCGAACCTACAACACGCGCATCTGTCGCCCGGTGGGGCTGACGCCCGACGACCGCGATACGCTGGTCGGCTTCATGATCTCGCGTCTCGGGCTCAAATACGACCTGAAGAACATCACCGACATGCTGCGCTATTTCTTGCCGACGCCGCCCGTGCCGGTGCGCTGGCGTCGCCGCATGATCGCCTTCGGCTCGGGAGATCCGACGCGGGCGATCTGCTCGACGCTGATCGCACAGGCTTTCGAGTCGATCCGCTATCCGATCCTGCCGGAGGTCACGCGGGCGCCCGGCCGGGCGGCGGCGACCTCACCCTATTCCAGGGAAGAAATCCTGCATATCCGCCACCACTCGCTCTATACGCCGCGCGACTTCGACCTCTCACCCTATTTCGAGATCGTGAAGCCGACATTGAAATATGGTTTCGATTACAAACGGCTGGAATGGGCGCCGGGACGCGAAGGACCCTGAACCTTCTGCGGCGATCGGCCGGATTGCGAAGGTCGCGCGCGGCACCTATCTTGCCGACATGACAGAGCAAAAATCCGACCGCCAGTCCCATTTCGCCGCCATCCGGGCCCGCGCGGAAACCGAGATGCATGCCATTGGCATCACCGCCGATTTCATTCCGCTGCTGGTAGACACGTTCTATGGCCGCGTGCGGGCTCATCCGGAGCTTGGCCCGGTCTTCGACGGGCCGCTTGCCGGTCGCTGGCCGGAGCATATGGAAAAGATGAACCGTTTCTGGTCTGCCGTCGCCTTCAAGGACGGCGGCTATGGCGGCAAGCCTGTCATGGCGCATCAGGGCGTTGCGGGCATGAACCCGCCGCTTTTCCAAACCTGGCTCGGCCTGTTCTCCGCCACGCTCGACGACATCGCGCCCTCGCCCCAGGCGAAGGCCTGGTTCATGGCGACGGCCGAGCGAATCGCAAAGAGCCTGGTGCTCTCGCTCTTCTACAACCCGGCCGACGACGATCCGGCGCTCAGGCGCGCCTGACGCCCTTTAACCCTGACGAAGCGGGGAGATCGAGATTTCGACGCGACGGTTTTGCGCGCGGCCCATTTCCGATGCGTTGGAGGCGATCGGACGCGTAAGGCCGTAGCCCATGGCCGACATGCGGCGGGGATCGACGCCGCGTGCGGCCAGGTAGTTGGCCACCGAATTGGCGCGGCGTTCGGACAGATCCTGATTGTAACCGGCATTGCCGACAGAGTCGGTATGGCCGTCGACGTCGATCAGCGTCTTGTCGAACTTGCGCAGCACGGTCGCAACCGAATCGAGCGTCGGGTAGAACGGCGGGATGACCTGATCCTGGTCCGTCGCGAAGGTCACGTTCGAGGGCATGTTCAGGATGATGCGGTCGCCGTTACGCGTGACCGAAACGCCGGTGCCCTGGAGCTGCGCACGCAGCTCGGATTCCTGCGTGTCCATGTAATTGCCGATGGCACCGCCGGCCAGCGCGCCGATACCGGCGCCGATCAGGGCCGCGTTGCGGCGCTGCACCGGATTGTTGCCGACGAGGAGGCCGGCGACGGCGCCCATGCCGGCGCCGATGGCCGCACCGCCCGCCGTATTGGAAACCTTCTGCTCGCCCGTATAGGGATCGGTCGTCGTGCAGGCGGAAAGATAAGTCGCGGCAAGTGCGACAAGCAGAGCCTTTTTGTACATGTGGGTCCCCGGAGACTTCGATGATTCTGCTTCAACCTAACGATTGCGGCGGGAACATGAAAGAGGGGCGGCCGTCGCGCCATTTCGGGCAGACATCACCCTTCGCGGTCGCCGTCAGGCCCGGCCCGATTCCCAGCCGAGCATCGCGCGCTTGCGTGTCAGGCCCCAGTGATAGCCGGTCAGCGCGCCGCTCTTGCCGAGCGCGCGGTGGCAGGGCACGACGAAAGAGATCGGGTTGCGGCCCACCGCGGCACCCACGGCGCGCGAGGCCGTCGGCTGGCCGAGCTTTTCGGCGATCGACGAATAGGTGACGGCGCAACCCATCGGGATACGCAGCAGCGCCTCCCAGACGCGAACCTGGAAATCAGAACCGATCAGCACGACCCGCAGCGGCTCCTCCGGGTTCCAGCGCGCGGGATCGAAGATGCGGGCCGCATACGCCGCCGTTGCCTCGGCATCCTCGACATAATGAGCATTCGGCCAGCGGGACGACATATCCTCGAAGGCATCTGTGCCGCCCGCCTCGTCGGTGAAGGCAAGGCCAGCAAGTCCGCGGTCGGTGATCATTACGAGCGCTGTGCCGAAGGGCGACGGATGCAGGCCGTAGCGGATCGTTAGCCCCGCGCCCCGCGCCTTCCACTCGCCCGGCGACATGGCTTCATGCGTGACGAAGAGGTCGTGCAGCCGTCCGGGGCCGGACAGGCCGACTTCGAAGCTCGTTTCGAGCAGCGGCAGCGCCTCCTGGCGCAGCAGGCGCTTGGCATGATCGAGTGTCACAGCCTGGAGAAAGGCCTTGGGCGAAAGGCCCGCCCAGCGCGTGAAGGTCTTCTGCAGCTGGCTCGGCGACTGGCCGAGACGGGCGGCAATGTCTTCCAGACCCGGCTGTTGACGGTAGTCCTCGGTGATCATCTCGATGACCTGTCGGACGGTCGCGTAGTCCTGGCCATCGGGCGTGATATCGGTTTGCAAGGTCGCGGCAATGTTCATGGTCTTCTCCTGTGCCGCCAGAAAAGCACGCCGTTAGCGTGGCCGCCACCCGTTTCCTGCCGACCGGTCAGTAACCGCGCTTCACGCGGGCGAGCGCACCCGAAAAGGCCGAGGCGAAGCGCTCGCGGTCATCGAGCGGCAGGAAGGTGCCGACATCGGTCTCGCGCCCATTGCCGCGCACATGCATGGCCGTGATGCCTATCTTCGGTTTGCGGGAAACGAGGAAGCGCGCCCAGAACGGGTTGAAGGCATATTGCGTCTCGCGGCCGGACGCGCTGATCTTGCGGATGGAGATGCTGGTGCGTGACAGCGACACCAGTTCGCGCGCCTTCGCCGCCCGGTTGTTGAGCCAGAAGGCGCCGAAGAGAACGAGGAAATCGAGGCCGAAGAACAGGGCGACCGGCCACGCGCCCGAAATCAGGAAGACGGCCACATGCGCAAGGCTGAGAACGCCGGCGATGAGGAAGAAGATGCGATGCCCGTGGCGGCCGAGCGAACGATAGGGATGAAGCTCGGCCGAGAAGACCGGGCGCTCGTTCATGCTCATGTCGGCCATGCTCGTGTCGGCGTTGCCTTGTGTCATGGCGCATGACTATAGAAGCATCATGGAAAACGGAAAGATCAAAAAATCGAGAGCCCCCGCCCCTGCCCGCCGCAAAGTGCCCGCACGGCCGAAGAGCCTTTATTCGCAGGACGAACTGCGCGAAATATTTCGCCGCTTTTCCATCCAGCGGCCGGAGCCGAAGGGTGAACTCGAGCATGTGAACCCGTTCACGCTGGTGGTCGCCGTCGCACTCTCCGCACAGGCCACCGATGCCGGCGTCAACAAGGCGACACGCGCGCTTTTCAAGGTGGCCGATACGCCGCAGAAGATGCTGGCGCTGGGCGAGGAGAAGCTGCGCGAATACATCAAGACGATCGGTCTCTATCGCAACAAAGCCAAGAACGTGATCGCGCTCAGCCAGATGCTGATAGATCGCTTCGGCGGCGACGTGCCGCGCACCCGCGAGGAACTGGTGATGCTGCCGGGTGTGGGACGCAAGACGGCCAATGTCGTGCTGTCCATGGCTTTCGGGCAATCGACCATGGCGGTCGACACGCATATCTTCCGCATCGCCAACCGCCTGCGCCTTGCGCCCGGCAAGACGCCCGACGAGGTGGAGGACAAGCTCGTTCGTCTCATCCCGGACGAGTATCTCTACCACGCCCATCACTGGCTGATCCTGCACGGACGTTACTGTTGCAAGGCGCGCAAGCCCGAATGCGAGCGCTGCGTCATCGCTGATCTGTGCAAGGCTCCTGAAAAGACCTGCGACGTTCCGGCCCCGCTCGTGGAACTGCCGCCCCAGCTATACGGCCCCACGCCTTAATCGCGGAGAGGGACGCTACCAGCCCGAGAAATCCGCAAGCAAGGTGTCGTCAACCCGCCCCGCAGCGACATCGGCGAGGGCCTGGTCGAGAATGGCGAGGCCTTCGCGCGCCTCGCTCTCCGTCAGCGTGAGCGGCGGCGTGAATTCCAGCACATTCGACCGCACACCGACATAATAGAGCACGAGCCCAAGCTGGAAGGCGCGGTAGACCGTCAGGGCGGTCTCCCGCGTTGCAGGCGCGCGGCTGGCGCGATCGCCGACCAGTTCCACGCCGAGCGCAAGGCCATGCCCGCGGACATCGCCGATCAAGGCGTGGCGCCGGGAGAGCGCATCCAGACCGTCGCGCAGCACGCGACCGGTTCTGGCGGCATTCTCAGTCAGGCGTTCGCGCTGGATGGTCTCCAGCACGGCAAGTGCGGCCGCCGCGCAGACCGGATTGCCGTGCACGGTCTGGAGCGAGAATGCCACATCGTGATTCATGATCGCTTCCGGCCCGACGACGGCGGAGATCGGCAAACCGCCGCCAAGGCCCTTGCCGAAGACGACGATGTCGGGTTCGATGCCGGAATGTTCGAAGGCGTTGAAGCGCCCCGAGCGGCCAAGCCCCACCTTCACCTCGTCCGAGATGATGAGGATGCCGTGCCTGCGGCAACGCTCCTCGACGGCCCTGAAGAAACCGTCCGGCGGCACCAGCATGCCGCCGTCGGACTGGATGGGTTCGATGAAGAAGGCTGCGATCTCGTCCGGCGCGACCTCGGTTTCGAAAAGCCGGTCGAGATGGGCAAGGGCTGCCTCGCTCGCGGCCTGCGGCGTATCCGCGGCATAGCTGTTGGGATAGGGAACGAGCGTCAGGCCGTCAGCGCGGGTGCCCTGTTGCGCCGGGTGCCCCGAGACCGCCATGGAGCCGACCGTGCCGCCGTGATAGGCGCCGTCGAAGGCGAGAATGCGGGACCGGCCGGTTGCCGCGACCACCATGCGCGCGACGGTCTCGTTGGCATCAGAGCCGGAATGGCCGAACCAGACGCGGCCACGCGCGCGCTCCGGCACCAGCGACAGGAGCTTTTCGGCAAGCAGCACGCAGGCTTCGTTCGCCGACGAAAGGTAGCTCGCTCCCGCCTGATCGGAGAGCGCACGGTCGACCGCAGCCCGCACCGCCGGGTGGGAATGCCCGAGGCTCGCGGCACCCCAGGATGCGGCGAAATCGAGAAGCCTCCGCCCGTCGTCTGCCGTGAGATACGCACCGCTTCCCCCGACGACCGCCTGCGGGAAGAACCGCAGATGCGCCATGCAGGAAACCGACTGACGTTCACGCGCATAGAGGCCGGACATGGGCTTTCCCTTTACTTCTTGAAGAAGGTCAGGACCTCGTCGAGCTGGACGACGTGGCAGTAGATCATGTTGATGATCTCAAGCTCGCGCTTGTGCAGTTCGTTGGTCGCGGCCGCACCGCAATCGTCCACGACGACGACGCCGAAGCTCTCGTCGGCGAGGCTGCGCACGGTCGAGGAGACGCACTGGTCGGTGAAGATGCCACAGCAGATGACATCCTTGATGCCCATATTGTGCAGGATAAGCCGCAGGTTCGTGCCGGTCAGGGCGCTGTCCGTCGTCTTGGTGATGACGATCTCGTCCGCGCGCGGCTCAAGTTCCGGCACCACCTGCCCCTGGGGCAGATCCTTGGGTAGTAGCAGGTAGTTGAAGCCGGGCTTCTTCTGGCTCAGCGAACGGTCGCGGCCATCGGGCTTCAGGCAGGCGATGCGCGCGAAGATCACCTCCACCTTGCGCTTGCGGCACTCATCGATCAGGCGGGCCGTGTTTGGGATGACCGTCTGGCGCATGCGGTCGTAGAACGGCTGCCAGCGCGCGGTTTCCTCGGGCGTGTCCTTGGGATCGAGATAGGTGTTCTGGATGTCGATGACGAGCAGCGCCGTCGTTTCCGGATCGAGCACGATATCGTCGGGCTCTTCGGCATTCGCATAGTAGAAGGAGCGATAGGCGGTTTTCCAGGTCATGCAGTCTTCTCCTTCTTTCGGCGGCTGCGGGTGAGGATGTGGCCGATCTCGCGGTTCGGGAAGAGACCGCCCGGCCGGACGATCATTACCGCGATCATCGCGAGCGCGAGCACGATCTCCGTCAGGCCGATGACCTGGCCGGAACCTGAGGACCCGGCATTGAGCGCCGCTTCCGTGCCGCGCAGCCCCTCATAGGCGACTGTGATGAGGACCGTGCCGGCAACCGCGCCGGTGACGGTGTTGGCGCCGCCGATCACCAGCATGGTGATGATGAGGAAGGTCTCCTTGAGATAGAAGGCCTTGGGCGCGAAGGACGTGATGAAATGCCCCCACAGCGCACCGCCGATACCGGCGATGAAGGCCGCCAGGATGAAGGCGCGCCAGCGCAGGTGCGGAATGTTCGCGCCAAGCGCGGCCGCAGCGACCTCGTCTTCGCGCGAGGCGCGCAGCAGCTTGCCTGTGCGCGATTCCTTGAAGGCCAGTGCGACCACCACCACGATCGCGGCCACGATCGCGGCAATCGGCATCTCCGTCGTCTTGGGCAGGCCGAACAGCGTGCGTGGGCCGTTGGTGAGCGCGCTCCAGTTGTTCATGACCGTGTAGAGCACGACGAGGAGTGCGAAGGAGGTGATGACGGCGGCCGCATCCGAAAGCCGCATCAGAGGATAGGCGACGACGGCGGCAACGAGGGCCGCGACCACGCCGGCGGCCAGCATGGCGAGCATCGGCGAGATTTCAACGACCTTCATGAACTCATAGAGATCCGGCAGCGCCATGCCCTTCATCTGGGCCGGGATCGTCAGCACCGCCGACGTGTAGGCGCCGAGCCCCATGAAGCCGATATGGGCGAAGGATAGCAGGCCGGAATTGCCCATGAAGGTTTGCAGGCCGACGACCAGAACAAGCGAAATCAGGAGGTTTGTGGCGATGCGGTCGTAAAGCCTGATGCCGAGCATCTGGCTGCCGACGGCAATCACGGCGATGACGGCGATCAGGATGAGGGCGGTGAGATAGGACTGTTTCATGGGTTCCGCTCCTCAGGTCCGCTGGCCGCTGGCCGGACCCTTGATGAGGCCCTCGGGCCGCCAAAGCAGGATCAGGATCACAAGGCTGAAGGTGAAGGCATCGCGGAACTTCAGGAGGTCCTGCGACAGGGTGTAGTTGAGCGTGGTGTCGATCAGCGCCAGAAGGAAGCCGCCGACCACCGCACCCGGCAGGCTGCGCATTCCGCCGATGACGGTGGCGATGAAGGCGACGAGCAGCGGCTCGAGACCGACTCCTGGCACGACCGTGCCGATACGCCCGATCCACAGCAGACCGACGACGCCGGCCAGGAAACCCGACAGCGCGAAAGCCGACGAGATAATGAGGTTGGCCGGAACGCCCAGCATGCGTGCCATGGTGAAGTTCGTGGCGGCCGCGCGCATCGCGATGCCGAGCGTCGTCTTGCGCATCAGGAAGGCAACGGCGGCAAGCAGTACGATGGAGGCGGCGATGGTGATGAGATTGCGCACCGGCGTGATTGCCCCACCGATCGAGACCGTCTGCGAGAAGATGTCGGGCAGCGGCACATTGCGCGGACGCGGTGAGATGAAGAGCAGGGCCGCGTTCTGCAACAGGTTCGAGAAAGCGAAAGAGGTGATCAGCACCGCCGTCACCGATTTCGCGCGTACCGGGCGGAAGGCGACGTAGTCGGTGAGGATGCCGAAGACGACCGCCATCGCAACGGCGAGAACCGCCATGAGCAGCCAGGGCAGACCGGAGCCGCTCGTCAGGAACATGGTATAGCCGGCGACCATGATGAGTTCGCCATAGGCGAAGTTCACCAGCCGCAGGATGCCGTAGATGATGACAAGACCAAGCGCCATCAGCGCATAGGCGCCGCCGAGGCTGAGCACGTCGATGAGGAACTGGATCGCGAAAGCCATGGATCAGCCTCCCAGGTAATGTGCGCTGAGATCGCTGGTGGAGCGGATCTCGTCTGCCGTGCCGGACGCGACGATCGCGCCAAGTCGCATGACATAGGCACGATCGGCGACGGCGAGCGCCTGGTTCACGTTCTGCTCGACGAGCAGGATGGTCAGGCCGGATTTTTTCAGCGTCTCGATCATCTCGAAGATGCGTTCGACGATGGCGGGTGCCAGACCGAGCGAGGGTTCGTCGAGAAGCAGCACGCTCGGGCGCGCCATGAGCGCGCGGGCGATGACCAGCATCTGCTGTTCGCCGCCGGACAGCGTGCCCGCCGCCTGAGAAGCGCGCTCGGAAAGGCGCGGGAAGAGCGTGTGCAGCCTGTCGAGGTTCTGGCGGTTGCCGGCGTGGTCGCGGCGATGGATATAGGCACCGAGCATCAGGTTCTCGGCGACGGTCAGGTCCGGGAAGACGTCGCGGGTTTCCGGTACGGTGGCAAGCCCCGCACGGATGACCTGCTCGGGATTGGCCGAGGTGATGTCTTTGCCTTCGAGCGTGACTGCGCCGCCGGAGGTCTTCAGCGCGCCGGCGATCGCCTTGATGGTGGATGACTTTCCCGCGCCGTTTGCGCCGAGCAGGCTGACGAGTTCGCCCTTGCCCACGGTGAAGCTGATGCCGCGCACCGCGCGAATCGTGCCATAGCTGACGGAGAGCTCGCGCACATCAAGCATGGGCCGCCCCCTTTCCGAGATAGGCTTCCACAACAGCCGGATGACTGCGCACGTGTGCGGCGTCTCCTTCGGCGATGGTGCGGCCGGAGGCCAGGACGTGCAGGCGGTGGCAGAGTCGCATGATGAGACCCATGTCATGGTCGATGATGATGAGGCCAAGGCCTCGGGTCTTCGGCAGCTCGGACAATGTGTGCAGCAATGTCTCGGTTTCGGTATCGTTCATGCCGGCAGCCGGTTCGTCGAGCAGCAGGAAGCGCGGCTCGGCGGCCAGCGCCCGGGCGATCTCGACGCGACGCTTGTCGCCGTAGCTCAGGCTCTCGCCGAGCTCATCCGCCTTGTCCGTCAGGCCGAGTTCATCGAGCAACCTGACCGCGCGCTCGGTGCTGACGGCGCGGGAAACACCCTTGGCGAGGGCCGCGGCCTCCACATTCTCCAGCACCGTCATGCCGTTGAACAGGCGCACGATCTGGAACGAGCGGCTGACGCCGGCCAGCGCAATATCGCGCGGCGACAGACCCGACAGCGTGACGTCGCCGGCGGTGATCGTGCCGCCGGCGAGCTTCACCTGTCCGGTGATCGCATTGATCATCGTCGTCTTGCCGGATCCGTTCGGCCCGATGAGGCCGAGAACCTCGCCGGTGGCGACGGACAGCGAGACATGGTCGAGAGCGCGGAGGCCGGTGAATTCCACCGACACGTCATTTACCGCGAGACGTGCTTCAGACATGGCTTTTCCGAAAAGTATGGGCCGGCTGATGCGCCGGCCCGAACGGCAGGGATCAGGGCTTCGGCAGGGATTCCGGCTTGCGCCAGCCAACGAAGCTCGGCTTGCCGGCCTTGAGTTCGATCACCGCGGCGGCCTTGTTCGGGACGTGTCCCTCTTCGGCCGTGCCATAGTCAAGTTCGCCGGTGAGCAGCTTGAAATTGCCGTCTTCAAGCGCCTTGGCCAGTGCGGCACCTTCTGTCGTGCCGGCCGCCGTAATGGCCTGAGCGATCATCATGATCGTGTCCCAGCCCGTCGAAACGAAGGAAGTATCCGGGTCCTTGCCGAACATCTCCTTGTAGAGGCCGATGAACTTTTCCATCTCCGGATCGGCGCCTGCGCCCATCCAGGTGTGGGTGACGAAATAGACGTCGTTGCCGAACTTCTCGCCGAGCGCTTCGTGCATGGCCGGATCGTCATAGGCGTCACCACCGAGAACCGGCGCATCGTAGCCGACTTCACGCAAAGCGCGGATGATCACGCCGATATCCGTGCCGTAGGACGAAACGAAGATGACGTCGGGCTTCTTGCCGAGCGCCTGGAGGCGCGAAAGCTGGGCGGAGAAGTTGTTGTCGCCGTTCGTATAGGTGTCTTCCAGCAGGATTTCGCCGCCGTCAGCCTTGAACTGCTCGACGAAGTACTTGGAGAGCGACTTGGTGTAGGCAATGAACTGATCGGTCACGACATAAGCCGTCTTCCAGCCCTTTTCCTTAAACGCGAAATCGGCAGCCGTCGCGCCCATCGTGGTGTTCCACATGGAGAGCGTGAACTGCTTGTCGCCGAGCGACCACGAGGAATAAAGCGGATCGGAGGCGCAGGTCGAAATGCCGACGATATCGGCGGACTGCGCTTCACGGCTGGCCGGTGATCCGAAATCGAAATCGCAGGGTGCGACGATCACCTGGGCACCCTTGTCGATCAGTTCGACGGCGACGTTGCCGACCGTGACCGGGTCGGACTTGCCGTCAATGTTAATGAACTCGATCTTCTTGCCGAGCACGCCGCCATTGTCGTTCAGGTATTTGACTGCGACCTGCGCGCCGTTGAAGCCGGGCGTGTCGAGCGGGGCCTGGATACCCGTCATCGAAAGCGCGCCGCCGATGACGATCTTGTCGTCGTCTGCAAATGCAGAGGAAGAGGCAAGCACGAGGCCCGCCGCCAGAAGCAATTTGGATGTTTTCATCATGATCGTTCCCCTTGATGAATGCCTTGCGGCTGTGAATGGCATGCGGTCCGGCCTTTTTCTTGTTTTGTGCGGCCCGCCTGAAAGCTCCTTGGTTGATCCCGTCGCGTAACTGTGCCGGGCCGCTTACTGCCCGATTTCCTTGAGCAGATCGTCGGTCGAAATCTGCCGGCAATAGCCCTTGATCGCATTGATCGAGAAGTCGTGCCGCTCCTGCGAATAGGTGCCGCAGGCATCGGGCACGAGCGTCACGAGGTAGTTGAGGTCGCAGGCATCGCGCACCGCCGATTCCACGCACTGGTCGGTCAGGAGACCGCAGAGCACGATCTGCCGCACGCCGAGATTGCGCAGGATGTAATCGACATGGGTGGAGACGAACACGCTCGACGAGCTCTTCGGCAAGACAATCTCGTCCTCCAGCGGCTCCAGCTCGTCGATGACCTTGCCGTCCCACGAGCCCTTCGGCACGTTGAAGCCGGTGATCTTGTAATCGAGGCTGCGGTCGCGGCCGTCCTTCGTCAGGCTTTCGATCGTCGTGTGCAGCACTTCGATGCCGGCCTTGCGGAAGCCGGCAAGCAGGCGCTGCATGTTCGGGATGGCGACCTCATGGATGCGCTTGAAATAGTAGCCGTACTTGCCCTCGATATCGGCGTCGGAGACGTCCTTGAACTCGCCGCCGTCACGGCGCACGGAGAAGTTCTGCACGTCGATGAAGAGGATGGCGGACGCGGCCGGATCGAGCGGCAGGTTGCGGGTGGAGGGATGGTCAGCGGCCATCGGAAGATCCTTCAAGGCTTTGGGCTGCGAGGAGAAGCGGACCGGCAAGGCGCTCGGCCCATGCCTCCTGACCGCTCGCGTCTTGGATGAGGTCGTTGCGCACTTCGATGAGCACATGCGGAATGCCGCGTCGTTCACCGTGCACCGGGATGGTGTAGTCGGAGACATCGTCAACGTGATACGGCGCGTTGAGCTTGACCGTCACGTCGGCATTCGCTGCGCTGAAGGTTTCCGCAAGCCGTTCGGCAAAGCGCGCATCCCTGTTGTAGAGCAGGCCAAGTTCGAAATCGCGGACCGCGCCGGTGGCGCGCATGACGGGCGTGAAGCTGTGCACCGAAACGAGGACAAGCGGCCCGCCAGCCGCCTGCCGCCGTTCCAGCGCAACGGAGATTGCCTCATGCAGAGGCTGGTGGATTTCCACGAAACGGCCGCGCCGCTGGGCGTCGGAAACATTGGCATTGGCCGGAATGAGCGTGCCGTCGCTCTGCTTGAGAACGCAGTCTTCCGCTTCGAACGGGCGGTTGCAGTCGATCACCAGACGGCTGTAGCGCTGGAGGATGAGAGCGGCATCGAGCCGTTCCGCAAGCCGACGGGCAAGGCCCTCGGCCCCGACATCGTAGGCGATGTGCCGGTCCATTTCCGCGGACGCGACACCGAGATCGCCAAGTGCGGCCGGCACGGCGCGGCCGGCATGCTCGCAGGTCAGGAAGATGGGCGAACGCCCGGTCGCGTTGATCCATTCCACGGGGTCCGGGTCGCCAGCATTCAGCAATCTGGACATGTCGCTATCTGCAAGACTGAGCATGAAATGGTATCCGTCGAACGTATCGGCTTGGGCCGAAACGTGAGCTTCGATGACAGCCAGTCAAAGAAATTTTCCAATCATAGTCAATCCGATTTTTCCATTTGACTAATTTTTTTCACGGCGCAAATATCCGGCCCCAATAACGGGAACACACTTATGAGCGATGGGAAATCGTCGACGACGGTCCGCACGCGGATCCGGGAGGCGGCCGGGCAGCTGACCGCCAGCGAGCGCAAGATCGCCAATGCCATCCTTGCCGACTACCCCTTCACGGGGCTCGAGAACATTCAGGAACTGGCGGCGAAAACCGGCGTCAGCGCGCCCTCGATCACCCGCTTCGTGAGCAAGATCGGCTGCAGCGGCTTCCAGGATCTGCAACGTCAGCTCATCGCCGAGCTGAAGGAAGGGCAGCGTTCACCGCTCGACCTGAAGACGCGGCAAACGCCGGTCGGCCATTCGGAATTCCTGTCGGAATATGTACGGCGCATCGCCTCCGTCGCGCAGGAGATGGCGGCAACCGTCTCGCAGGCGCAGTTCGATATCCTCGCCGACCTGATCGCCGATCCCTCGCGCAACATCTTCCTGCTCGGCGGCCGTGTCAGCGACAATGTCGCGTCCTTCCTGTCGATCCATCTGCGGCAGATCCGCAGCGGCATCTACCACATGTCCGACAATCCGGAGTTCTGGCCGGAACATGTGTTGCGCATGCGCAAGAAGGATGTCGTGCTGCTGTTCGATTTCCGGCGCTACCAGCTCAGCCTCGCACGCCTTGCCGAAACGATCGCGCAGGCGCGTGGCGCCACCATCGTCGTGATCACCGACAAGTGGATGTCGCCGGCCGCCCGCAGCGCCGACCACATCGTCGCCCTGCCGATCGAGGCCGGCACGGCCTGGGATACGGTGGCGGCCGCAATCGTTCTCGTCGAGGCGCTGATCGTGCGCGTCTCCGAGGCGGATTGGGAGGCGACACAGAAACGCATCAGGGATTGGGACGGCGTACGCTTCTCCATGCCGGGCTACGACCAGGATACGATCAACGGGGACGACGATGAAACGTGAAGAAATGATGGTTGCCTGCTGCGGCGACCTTTCCGGCAAGGTGCGGGGCAAGGCCTTTCCGCTGGCGCAGATGGAAAAGCGCCTGAAGCGCGGCGTGGGCTGGACGCCGACCAATGTCCAGATCACCTGCTTCGACGCCATCGCCGAAAGCCCCTTCGGCTCGCTGGGCGACCTCGTGCTCATTCCCGATCCGGCAACCAGCGTCAGCATCGAAAGCGAGGAAGGCGCGCCGAACGAGAACTTCGTGCTCGGCAACATCCGCTATACCGACGGCAGGCCGTGGGAATTCTGCACGCGCTCCATCCTCGAAGGCGCGCTCGAGCGCCTGCAAAAGGTGGCGGGCGTGACGCTCTACGGCGCCTTCGAACATGAATTCCAGATCAAGCATCTGGTGTCAGAGGTCGGCGGCGCCTTCACGCTGGGCGGCTTCCAGCGGGAGCGTCATTTCTGCGAGGCGATCATCGCCGGCATGCGCACGGCCGGCGTGACGCCCGACACGATCCTCAAGGAGTTCGGCGCCGGGCAGTTCGAGGTGACGATGGGCCCGCAGAAGGGCGTGACCATCGCCGACCATTCCATCATCACGCGGGAGATCGTCGGCCTCGTCGCGCGCGAGCTCGGCTACGATCCGACCTTCACGCCGATCCGCGATCCGGCCGGCGTCGGCAATGGCGTGCATGTCCACATGAGCATGCTGGACGCGTCCGGCAATCCCGTGACCTACGATCCCGCTGGCAAGCACGAGCTCTCGGATGTCGCGGGCAAGTTCGTCGCCGGCATCCTGAAATATCTCGATTCGATCATCGCGATCACCGCACCGAGCGTCGTTTCCTACCTGCGGCTGACGCCGCATCGCTGGAGTGCTGCCTTCAACAATCTCGGCTTCCGCGATCGCGAGGCCTCGGTGCGCATCTGCCCGGTCTCCGATATCAGCGATATCGCCCGCGCCGCGCAGTTCAACTTCGAATTCCGTGCGGCGGACGGTGCGGCAAACCCGCATCTGGCGCTTGCCGCCATCGTCCATGCCGGCGTGCAGGGCATCGAGGAAGGCCTTGCCGTGCCGGAGGCAACGCAGGAAGATCTTTCACTTCTCGGCACGGATGCACTTGCCGCCCGTGGCTATGTCCGCCTGCCGCAGACGCTGGAAGCGGCTTTGCAGAGGTTCCGCGGCAACGAGACCGTTTGCGGCTGGTTCCCGGAGGGCTTCGCGGACGTCTATGTCAAGCACAAGGAGGGCGAGATCGCCTATCTCGCGGGCAAGACCCAGGCGGAGATCTGCGCGGCGTACGAAGACGCCTACTGAGCCGAACCGCCATCTGACGATCGAAAAGCCGGCACGATCCTGTGCCGGCTTTTCCTTTATCATGCCTGCGGAAGCGCGAAGCCGGGGTCCTTGCGGCTCAAAGCCTTGTGCAGGTGCACCATGAGGCCGGCGGCGAAAAGCGGGGTCAAAAGGTTGACGATCGGGATCGCCAGGAAAGCCGCGACCAGCAGGCCGGCGATCAGCACCGTGGAAAAGTGCTTTTCCCGGAACAGCCGCGCCTCCTGGGGCGAGCGATAGCGCATGGCGGCAAACTCGAAGAATTCCCGGCCGAGCAGGTAGCCGTTGACAGCGAAGAAGGCAATGAGATTGACGCCCGGGATGAACAGCAGAAACAGCGCGATGAGATTGCCGACGAGAACGATGCCGAGGAATTTGACCGAGCCGGCAATCGCCTGCCCCATCGGTAAGGGAACGCCCGGCGTTTCGTTTGGATAGTCCCGCTTCTCGATGACCTCGGCGACGTCGTCGAGGAAGAAGCCGGCGATGATGGCGGTCACTGGGGCCAGCAGCAGCGCCAGGCCGAGCGCAAGCCCGATGCTGGCGACGATGCCGAACACGAAAGTGAGCCAGCCGGCCCATTGCGGCAGGTCAGGCATGAACGCGCCTTGCAGCCATGGCCAGGCGAAGGCGATGAAGCTTTCGCGCAGCCCGAACCACACGACGATGAGGGCGAGGAGTGTCAGGCCCAGAACCTTCCAGAAGACGCTACGCGTTTCGGGGGCGAAGAGGTTGGCAAGCGCAAGCCGCGCGGCGTCGAGGATCATCGAAAACTCCTGTTCGACCTCGCATGTAGGGTGGGGAAAACCGGCCGGCAAGGCAGGAGATGAGAACGCTCCATTAAGGCCGCGTTAAAGGACGGGCCCTAGACTTTCGCGCAACCGCACAAAGCGCGTCTTCGAGAAAACCAGGGAACTGTCATGCACAATGTCCGGATCAGCAGGCTCCTGCCGGCGCTCTTCCTTCTGATGGTCGTTCTGGGGGCGCTGCAAGGCGCGGTTGCCTTCCGCTCGCTATCGGCGATGACCGGCCATATCGAGCGCATCGGCACCGACCGCATGCCGCAGTTGAGCGCGATCCTGCAGCTGAGCCACGCCTTCTCCGATCTCAACGCGATCTACGCAGAACATCTGCTTTCGATGGACCCGGACGAGATCGGCCGCATCGAGGCGCGTATCAAGGAACGCACCGCAGCCTTCGATGCCATGGTGAAGACCCATGCGGCCGACAACAGCGGCGACGCCGCGGCAATCGCCGGGATCGACACCATCAAGGCGACGCTGACGACCTATCTCGAAGAAGCCGGCAAGCTCGTGCAGTTCTCCGCAATCGGCGCGAAGGGACCGGCGCTCGACATCTACAAGGGGTCGATGAAGGCAAGTGCCGATGCGATCACCGCAGCGCTCAACGCGCTCGTGGCGCACACCCAGAGCGTGACGGACGAGACGATCGAGACCGCACGCGGCGAGGAAGGTTCCGCCTTCGCGCTGACCTGGGCCTCGCTCGCCGCCGCGATGGGCCTCGCCATCGCTGCCATTTTCCTCGTCAACCGACGCGTTGTGCGACCGCTCAACGGCCTTGCCGGCGCAATGAAGCGGCTGGCGGAAGGCGATACGGTCGTCACCATCCCCAGCGCCGGCCGCAAGGACGAGATCGGCGACATGGCCGGCACCGTCGCCGTCTTCCGCGACAATGCCGCCGAGCGCCAGCGTCTCGAGCGCCAGGCCGAAGACGACCGCCACCGCGCCGACAGCGAGCGACAGGCACGCGAGGCGGAACGCACCCGTGACAGCGGTCAGGTCCAGCAGGCGGTCGCAAGCCTTGCAGACGCTTTAGGCAAGCTCGCCGCCGGAGACATGACCTGCCGCATCGACGTGCCCTTCGAGGGCGACCTCGACCGGCTGCGGGCGGACTTCAACGCCTCCGTCTCGCGCCTCAGCGATGCACTGCGCGAAGTGGGCGAGAACGCCGCAGCCATCGATGCGGGCGCAAGCCAGATCCGCTCGGCGGCCGACGACCTGTCGCGCCGCACGGAACAGCAGGCCGCTTCCGTCGAGGAGACCGCCGCCGCGCTGGAAGAGATCACGACCACTGTCAAGGATTCGACCCGGCGTGCGGAAGAAGCCGGAGACCTCGTTTCGCGAACGCGCACGGGCGCGGAAAAATCTGGCGAAATCGTGCGCCGCGCTGTCGCGGCCATGCATGAAATCGAGAAATCCTCCAGCGAGATCACCAGCATCATCGGCGTGATCGACGATATCGCCTTCCAGACCAACCTTCTGGCGCTGAACGCCGGCGTGGAAGCCGCCCGCGCAGGCGAGGCCGGCAAGGGCTTTGCAGTCGTGGCGCAGGAAGTACGCGAACTGGCCCAGCGGTCGGCCAAGGCCGCCAAGGAAATCAAGTCGCTGATAACCACTTCGGGCGAGCAGGTCCGCACCGGCGTCTCCCTGGTCGGCGACACCGGTCGCGCATTGCAGACCATCGTCACCGAAGTGCAGGAGATCAACAGCCACGTTGCGGCCATCGTCGAGGCGGCGCGCGAACAGTCGGTGGGCCTTCAGGAAATCAACACAGCCGTCAACAGCATGGACCAGGGCACACAAAAGAATGCTGCCATGGTCGAGGAGACCACGGCCGCAAGCCACGGCCTAGCCGCCGAAGTGCAGGCACTCAACGCTCTGATCGGCCGCTTCAATGTCGGCGGCGCGGCGGCGTCAAGCCGAACCGTGCAGGCACCGCATCTTCACGTCGTCCCCACGACGCCGTCGATGCCTGTCACACCCCAGCCTGCGGCGGTTCGCAAATCCCCGGGCCAATGGAACGTCAAGGCGGCTTCCAGCCAGTCCCGTCCCGTCACCTCTCCCGCGCTCGCACTCAGCGAGAAGCTCGCCGGCGCATTCGGCGCACATCAGGAGAAGAGATCGGATGCGGATTGGGAAGAGTTCTGAGAAGTCCGGCGATCCACCGTCCCCATCTCACTTTTCAGGCGGCTCGCCGGATCGTGACAGGATGAGCGCGCTTCCGGCCTTATGAGGCAGAACGCCCAGCGACACTGGCGCCTCGCCTTCCTTCTTCAGCCAGACTTCGAGCGCACGCTTTTTCTCATTCGCATCGGAAACCGGCGTGAGGCGGAGCGCGCCGTTGGTTTCTTCATAATGCACGAAATGGTCGATTGCGGCTCCCTCGCCGGCCGCGTCGGAAACGAGCCGGCCGGCACCGACGGGCCGTTGCGTGAGCAAGCCCCCGAGGGACAGGACGAGGCCGGCCGCAACAGCAAGGCCCGCGAAGGCAAGTCCGCGCCAGAAGCCGAGGGAATTCCAGCACCCACCCGAAACCTTGCCGGTGAACACCGCATCGCACGGGCCCATATGCAGCACCTGCCGGTGACCGCCGAGGCCGCCATCGGGCGCGGTATGCGGCGGCGTGTCGTCGCTGAAGGTCAAGAGCGTTTCTTGCCAGCGGCCGACCATTGCGGCAAAGCGGCGGTCGGATGCCAGCCGCGCCTCGACCTTGCGGCAATCCTCCTGGGAAAGCGCGCCGAGCACATATTCACCGGCGATCACTTCGTCGCAGCGGGTCTCTCCCATATCTCGGCCGAATGCCGTCATCGCTTCCTGCACTCTCTCGGTTCGCGCGGATGGCGCGCAACGGTGGTTTTCTCTCATATAGGAACGCGCGGATGCATTTTCCCATAGCAGACACGCATGGACATCATAATCTTCCCATCGCCATTGCGCCATCGACGCCGCAGCTGTGAAAGGCGCTTTCTCGCGCCCGCCGCCGCATTGTGAAAAGAGGATCATTCCATCGTCACAAAACATGCGTTAAACAGGCGCCCACCCATTCCCGAGAGGCCGCCATGTCCCAATCCGAAAGCGAAAACCAAGCCCGCCTGCTCGTTCAGGCCCTGCCCTACATGCAGCGCTACGAGAACAAGACCATCGTGGTGAAATATGGCGGCCACGCCATGGGCAACCCGGAGCTCGGCAAGGCTTTCGCCAGCGACATCGCGCTTCTCAAGCAGTCCGGCGTCAACCCGATCGTCGTGCACGGCGGCGGCCCGCAGATTGGCGCCATGCTGACCAAGATGGGCATCGAATCGAAGTTCGAAGGCGGCCTGCGCGTCACCGACCAGAGGACGGTCGAGATTGTCGAGATGGTGCTGGCCGGCTCGATCAACAAGGAGATCGTCGCGCTCATCAACCAGACCGGCGAATGGGCGATCGGCCTGTGCGGCAAGGACGGCAACATGGTTTTCGCCGAAAAGGCCAAGAAGACCGTCACCGATCCCGACAGCAATATCGAACGCGTTCTGGACCTCGGCTTCGTCGGCGAGGTGGTGGAAGTCGACCGCACGCTGATCGACCTGCTTGCCAAGTCAGAGATGATCCCGGTCATCGCGCCTGTTGCCCCCGGCCGCGACGGCCATACCTACAACATCAACGCCGATACCTTCGCGGGCGCCATCGCCGGCTCGCTGAACGCCACGCGCCTGCTCTTCCTGACGGACGTTCCCGGCGTGCTCGACAAGGATGGCCAGCTCATCAAGGAACTGTCGGTGGCGCAGGCCCGCGCGCTCATCAAGGACGGCACCATTTCCGGCGGCATGATCCCGAAGGTCGAGACCTGCATCGATGCCATCAAGGCCGGTGTCCAGGGCGTGGTCATCCTCAACGGCAAAACGGCCCATTCGGTGCTTCTCGAACTCTTCACCGAGCATGGCGCCGGCACGCTGATCGTGCCCTGACGGCTCTCACCGGCGGCAACGCGCCGCCGGGTCTACCAGAAGAGCAGGCCGAGGATGCCGCAGACGATGAGAAGGCATCCCGCCACTTCCGTGCGGTTCACCCGCTCATGGAAAAGGAAGTAGGAGGCCATGAAGGTGAAGACCAGCTCGATCTGGCCGAGTGCGCGCACATAGGCCACCTGTTGCAGGCTCATGGCCGTGAACCAGCAGGCCGAGCCCATGACGCCGGTAATGCCGACCAGCGACGAGGAGCGCCAGCTCTTCAGCACCTGAACGATCTCGTTCTTGTCCTTCCACAGCATCCAGATCAGCATGAAGGCCGTCTGGAAGGTCGTCACGCAGGCGAGCGTCACGGCCGCGTTCATGATAGGCCCCGGCCCGTCCAGCGAGAGGGCGGCGCTGCGATAGGCGACTGCCGACACGCCGAAGACACCGCCCGAGGCGATGCCGATCAGGGCGGTGCGGCCGGTCAGCGCCGCGAAAGTGTTGCGCCAGGACAGCGGCGACCGGGCGACCGAGATCAGCATGACCCCGATAACCCCGACGATGATGGCGACGACTGCGCCGGGCGTGATGCGCTCGCCGAGCAGGATGAAACCGAAGATCGCCGCCTGGACCGGCTCCGTCTTGGAATAGGCCGTGCCGACGGCGAAATTCCTCAGCGAGAACAGATAGACGAGCAGCATCGTCGCGAAGATCTGCGCGAGGCCGCCGATCACCGCCCAGACCGCAAAGGTCCAGTTGAGCGCCGGAAACGCCAGGCCGGCGATCCAGTGCAACGAAAGCGCATAGAGGATTGCCAGCGGGAAACCATAGCCGAACCGCACGAAGCTCGCGCCGCGCGTACCAAGCGAGCCCTGAAGATGCTTCTGCAGGGCCGAGCGCAGGTTTTGCAGGAAGGCGGCGGCGATGGTGATGGGGATCCAGAGTTCCATGCAC
Source organism: Shinella sp. H4-D48 (assembly GCF_022637395.1). Classification (GTDB taxonomy): domain Bacteria; phylum Pseudomonadota; class Alphaproteobacteria; order Rhizobiales; family Rhizobiaceae; genus Shinella; species Shinella sedimenti. Next base: position 3,206,140 of record NZ_CP093337.1, read on the forward strand.
TGCCGCTAGCACGGCGGTTTCGGCAAATCCATCTCCGGCGAAAGCGGTGCCTGAAATTTCCGTTTGCCGCCGCGCGGGCCCATGGCATAAGGCAGCCATGACCGATCTTCCGAACAAAGCCGACTTCGCCCATGTGCGTGACTGGGTCTTCGACCTCGACAACACGCTCTATCCGCATCACGTCGATCTCTTCGCCCAGATCGACAAGAACATGACGGCCTATGTCTCGGCGCTGCTCGGTCTGTCGCGCGAAGATGCGCGCGCCCTGCAAAAGCAGTATTATTACGACCACGGCACGACGCTGAAGGGGCTGATGCTCCATCACAATATCGACCCCCTGGATTTCCTGGAAAAGGCGCATGCCATCGACTACGGCGTGCTGTCGCCCGACCTGTCGCTCGGCGAGGCGATCCGGGCACTGCCGGGCCGCAAGTTCATCTTCACCAATGGCAGCGTAAAGCATGCCGAGATGGCCGCGAAGGCACTCGGCATCCTCGACCATTTCGACGATGTCTTCGACATCGTGGCGGCCGAATACATGCCCAAGCCCGCGGGCGCGACCTATGACAAGTTCATGGCGCTGCACCGGATCGAGACGCAGCAGGCCGTGATGTTCGAAGACCTGCCGCGCAATCTTCTCGTGCCGAAGACGCTCGGCATGAAGACGGTGTTGCTCATTCCGCAAAACGACAACCACGAATTCGTGGATGCCTGGGAGAAGCGCTCGGAAGAGGACAAGCATATCGATTATGCGACGTCCGACCTTACGGCCTTCCTCAACGCGCTTCTCTGACGAGAGCGGCCACATTCCCGACACGGAAAAAACCCTTTCCCGCCAAAGGGTTCAATTACCAATTTGTAACTGGCCACGTTCGGCTTTCCCTCTATCCTGCGCTCCCAAGGGACGACAATGGATGAAAGGAACGACCATGGCTAAAAAGGAACTCCTTCTCGGCGCCGTTGCCGCCAGCCTTATCTTCTCGGGCATCGCCGCCCCTGCCTTCGCCGCAAAGCACGAAGGCAAGCACGACAAGCATCATGCCCGTCATATCGCGATGATCGAGCGGCTCGACACCGACAAGGACGGCAAGGTGACGCTTGCCGAATTCAAGGCCAATGCCGCCAACGCCTTCAAGGCCTTCGACGCCAATGGCGACGGGCAGGTGACGAAGGATGAGATCAAGGCTCGCCACGCCGCGTTCAAGGATGCCCGCAAGGCGATCCGCGCCGCCGCCGATACCGACAAGGACAAGGCCCGCGAGACACTGCGCGCCGGTGGCCCCTACATGCTGCCCGGTGCCGGCAAAATGTTCGACCGCGCCGATACCGATAAAAATGGCACGCTTTCGGAAGCCGAAGTTATGGCTGCCGCCGAGACGATCTTCCAACGCCGCGACACCAACAAGGATGGCGCCATCGACGTGGCGGATGTCCGCGCCGGCGGCAAGGGCAAGTGGCACGGCAAGAAGAGCGAAGAGCGTGCGCAGCGCATGCTGGAGCGCGTCGATACCGACAAGGACGGCAAGATCTCGCAGGCCGAGATGCTCGCCTATGCCACGGCAAACTTCGAGCGGTTCGATACGGACAAGAACGGCGAAGTGACCAAGGCGGAAGTCGACGCCAAGCGTGAAGCGTTCCGGGATGCCCGCAAGGCGTTTCGTGCGGTCAAGGCGACCGATGGCGAAGCCAAGGACGCCGCGCGTCAGGCGATGCGTGACGCGCGTATCGACCGGATGGGTGCACGTATGTTCGAGCGCGCCGACACCGACAAGAACGGTGTCCTGACGAAGGCCGAGATGGAAACGGCCGCCGCCGCTCTCTTCAAGCAGCGCGACCGCAACGGCGACGGCTTCATCACTGCCGACGAAATGGTCATGAAGCACCACAAAAAATAGAGCATTCCCTGCCAGCACGTCCAACTGAAACGCCCCGGCCATGCCGGGGCGTCTTTTATTGGCGGCAGTGTACAGCTTGCCTCGTGTCAGGCTTCGGCCACAGCCTGCTCGGCTTCGAGCTTCTCGTAGAACTTCACGATGATGTCCCAGGCCTCTTCGGCCGTCTCGACGAATTCCAGGAGCTCGACATCGCCGGGCGCAATGGTGCCGAAGGCGGCCAGCGCATCGAAATCGATGATCTTGTGCCAGAATTCCTTGCCGAACAGGATGAGCGGAACCAGCGCCATGCGCCCGGTCTGCATCAGCGTGACCGTCTCGAACAGCTCGTCAAGCGTGCCGAAGCCGCCCGGGAACACCGTGACGGCCTTGGCGCGCAGCAGGAAATGCATCTTGCGGATCGCGAAATAGTGGAAGTTGAAGCTGAGTTCCGGCGTGACATAGGGGTTCGGCGCCTGCTCGTGCGGCAGCACGATGTTGAGGCCGATGGACGGCGCACCGACATCGGCGGCGCCGCGGTTGCCTGCTTCCATCACGCCCGGCCCGCCGCCGGTGACGACGACATATTCCTTGAAGCCGAGTTCCGCCGATTTCTCAGAGCACATGCGCGCGAACTTGCGCGCTTCCTCGTAGTAGACCGAGGCCGCCTCCAGATTGGCGCGCTGCGTCTCGTTGCGGGCCGCCCAGGCATCCTGGCCGGGGGCAGGAATGCGCGCACCGCCGAACATGACGATGGTCGACTTGATGCCGTGCTCGGCCAGCATCATCTCCACCTTCAGGAGTTCCAGCTGGAGGCGCACGGGCCGCAGTTCCTCGCGGCAAAGGAAATCGTCGTCGACATAGGCAAGCCGATAGGCCGGATGAGCCGATTGCGGCGTCTGGGGCACGACGGCGGCGCGATGCTTGTCCTGCGCGCTGTCGGCCAACGGATCCCACACGCCATCCTTGCGGCGCAGATTCTTTTTCTTCAGTCTTGCCATCACTCTTTCCTGTCTTGCCGCCGCGCGGAATCACCATTGCGTCCGTGCGACAGTATCTGCCGGAAAAGGGCTTCATCTTTTCCGGCACTTGCTCTAGAGCATTTCGCTGATTGATGAAATCGACCTTCCGGCCTCCCGACAAGCGAAAATAAGCGTCGAAGTTTAAGGAATTCCGATGAGCACGTCCGATCTCGCCACCCTTTCCGCAACCATCGAACGCGCCTTCGAGGAACGCGACGGTGTCAGCACCAGCACGCGCGGCGAAATCCGCGACGCTGTGGAAACAGCGCTCAACCTGCTCGATGCGGGCAAGGTGCGTGTCGCCGAACGCGGCGCCGACGGCAACTGGACGGTGAACCAGTGGCTCAAGAAAGCCGTGCTGCTCTCCTTCCGCCTCAACCCGATGGAAATCGTCAAGGGCGGCCCGGGCGATTCGTCCTGGTGGGACAAGGTGCCCTCCAAATTCGACGGCTGGAGCGTCAACGAATTCGAGAAGGCCGGCTTCCGCGCCGTGCCGAACTGCGTCGTGCGCCGTTCGGCCTATATTGCGCCCAACGCGATCCTGATGCCCTCCTTCGTCAATCTCGGCGCCTATGTCGGCGAAGGCACGATGGTCGACACTTGGGCGACGGTCGGCTCCTGCGCGCAGATCGGCAAGCATGTGCACCTGTCCGGCGGCGTCGGCATCGGCGGCGTACTGGAACCGATGCAGGCCGGCCCGACCATCATCGAGGACAATTGCTTCATCGGCGCCCGCTCGGAAGTCGTTGAAGGCTGTATCGTGCGTGAAGGCTCGGTACTCGGCATGGGCGTCTTCATCGGCAAGTCGACCAAGATCGTTGATCGCGCCACCGGTGAAGTGACCTATGGCGAAGTGCCGCCCTATTCGGTCGTCGTCGCCGGCTCCATGCCATCCGACAAGACCATGCCGAACGGCCTGCCTGCGCCGAGCCTCTATTGCGCCGTCATCGTCAAGCGCGTGGATGCCCAGACCCGTTCGAAGACCGGCATCAACGAACTGCTCCGGGATTGAGCCGTGACAGCCGTTGAAGAGCAGAGACCGCGTCTCGCCTGGCTCTTCTTCGGCTGGTCGGGTCGCCTCAGCCGCGCGCCCCATGCGCTCGGCTGGGCCTTCTGGCTTATGGTGATGTCGGCTGCCTTCACGCGCGTCCTCACCGTGTCCAAGGATCATCCGTCCTTCATCCTGTGGGCTCTCGTGTTTATCCTGGCCGCGGTCCTCTCGACCATCTCCTCGCTGATGCTTTCGATCAAGCGATTGCACGACATGAACCTGCCGGCCCCGCTCATCCTCTGCCTCTTCGTTCCCGCGCTTTCCTTCTTCGCGCTCTTCGTGTTTCTTACCTGGCCCGGCACCCGCGGGCCGAACGAATATGGGAACATCCCTGACCATCCGAAGGACTGAGCAGCACGCGCTCCAGCCACGCGTGACAGCTTGCGAACGATGGGCTACATCTCGATTCCCTCTGTTTCGTGCCGTGATCGCATGCCCATGACCTCTGTCGACCCGATTGCCAATCTCGCCACCCTGATCCGCTGCCCGTCCGTGACGCCCGCCGAGGGCGGCGCGCTGACGGCCCTTGCCGCCATGCTGGAGCCGCTCGGTTTCACGGTGGAGCGCATGGTGGCCAGCGAGCCAGGAATGCCCGATATCGAGAACCTCTATGCCCGCATCGGCACCGGCGGTCCGCACCTGATGTTTGCGGGCCATACCGATGTCGTCCCTGTCGGCGACGAGGCTGCCTGGACGCATGATCCGTTCGGCGCGGAGATCGCAGGCGGCGAGATGTTCGGCCGCGGCGCCGTGGACATGAAGGGCGGCATTGCCTGCTTCGTCGCCGCCGTCGCGCGCCATATCGAGAAGCACGGTCCGCCGAAGGGTTCCGTCTCCTTCCTCATCACCGGCGACGAGGAAGGTCCGGCCGTCAACGGCACGATCAAGCTGCTCGAATGGGCAGCCGCCCGCGGCGAGCGCTGGGATGCCTGCCTCGTGGGCGAGCCGACCAATCCCGACCAGCTCGGCGACATGATCAAGATCGGCCGGCGCGGCTCCGTCTCCGGCACCGTGACGGTGCACGGCGTGCAGGGGCATGCCGCCTATCCGCACCTCGCCGACAATGCCGTGCGCGGCATCGTCGCGCTGACGGACGCCCTGATGCATCCGCCCTTCGACGCCGGCACGGAGAACTTCCAGCCGTCGAACCTCGAAGTCACGACCATCGACATCGGCAACCGCGCCACCAATGTCGTGCCGGGCAAGGCAACCGCCAGCTTCAACATCCGCTTCAACGACGTCTGGACGGCCGAGACCGTGATGAATGAGATCGTGCGCCGGCTCGATGCCGCGGCCGCCGATGAGCGGCTGCGTCCCGGGCGCGACCCCGTGCGCTACGATATCGCCTGGGCCGAACGCCCCAGCCATGTCTTCCTTACGCGCAACAACCAGCTGATCGCCTCGCTATCGGGCGCGGTAGAAGCGGTAACCGGCCGGGCGCCGAAGCTTTCGACGACCGGCGGCACCTCCGATGCCCGCTTCATCAAGGACTATTGCCCGGTCGTGGAGTTCGGCCTTGTCGGCCAGACCATGCATATGGTGGACGAACGCGTGGCCGTCGCCGATCTCGAGACGCTGACGGTGATCTACGAGACCTTCATCGAACGTTGGTTCGACAATGCCCGGGCTTGACGAGGTTCTCCACTATCTTACCGGCGTCGTTCTGCTGCTTCGCCAGAAGCAGGAAGGCTTCGGCTGGCTGGACCTGACGATGCGCGGCTTCACGCGGTCGTTCTGGGCGATCGTGTGGTGCCTGCCGGCCTTTGCGGTGATCTGGGCGTCGTGGCGGCTCTACTATCTCGCCGCCATGCCCGCCGATACGCCCGCCGGTCTCAATTTCCTGGTGAAACTCGCCGTTATCGATGTCGTCGGCTGGATGCTGCCGCTCGTATTGCTGGCAGTGCTTGCCCGCCCGCTGGGCTATGGCAACTATCTCGCAACGCTGGTGACCGCGAGCAACTGGGTTGCGATCCCCTTTGCCTATGCTGCCGCCGTGCCCTTTGCGCTGACACTCGTGCTGCCCACCAGCGCGCCGTTTGCCGGCCTGCTTCTCTACGTGGTCTTCGGAGCCAGTGTCGTGCTGCAGTATCGGCTCGTCTGGATGTGCGTCGGCAAGCAGACGCTTCTGGCAGCGGCCATCACGGCGATCTTCGTGCTGCCGCCGATGATCGTCGGCCAGGAGCTTCAGCGCCTTCTCGGCACGATGCCGGTCTAGCTCAGTAATCGACGGCCATGAAGTAAAGGCCGTCCGGCGGCGCCACGGGGCCGCAGGCCTTGCGGTCGCGGGACTCCAGCGCCGCACGCACATCATCCGCCGTCCACTTGCCCTCGCCCGCCAGCTTCAGCGTCCCGGCAAAGGAACGGATCTGGTTGTGCAGGAAGCTTTGCGCGGAGACGCGCATCTCGATGAGATTGCCGCTGCGCGTTACCTCCAGCCGGTCGATGGTGCGCACCGGGCTGTTTGCCTGGCACTGGGCCGCGCGGAACGTCGTGAAGTCGTGCCTGCCTACGAGCATCTGGCCAGCCGCATGCATGGCCTCGTGATCGAGGTCTTTGGCGACAAACCAGGCGCGGTTCGCCTCCAGCGCCAGCGGCGCCTTGCGCGAGATGATGCGGTAGAGATAGTGCCGCTTCTTCGCGGAGAAGCGCGCATCGAAATCGTCGGGCACCTGTGCTGCATCGAGAATCGCGACGCGCTCGCCGGCCATGCCAAGATGGGCGTTGAGGGCGTTGCGGAGCGTGTGTTCCTTCCAGTCGCGCGTCAGGTCCGCATGGGCGACCTGCCCTGTCGCATGCACGCCCGAATCCGTGCGCCCCGCACCGCGGATCGAGACGGTCTCGCCGGTCAGCGACAGGATCGCCGCCTCGATGGCGCCTTGCACGGAGGGACCATTGTCCTGCCGCTGCCAGCCCACATAGGGCGTGCCATCATATTCGATCACGAGCTTGTAGCGCGGCATCAGGCCAGGACCTGACCGGGTGCGACCGGTGTGCCGCGCAGGAAATCGGCCGCATCGAGCGGCTTGCCGCCGGCCTTCTGCAAGCGCATCAGCCGGACGGCGCCGTTGCCGCAGGCGATGGTCAGCGCATCGTCGAGAACCGTGCCGGCGGGGTGCACACTGGTTTCATCCGCAAGCACACTCGCCAGAACCTTCACCCGCTCCGGCTTGCCGGCGATCGGAAGTTCGAACCATGCGCCGGGAAACGGTGACAGGCCGCGGATATGGTTGTGCACGTCCCAGGCGGGTCGGGAAAAATCGATACGGGTCTCGGCCTTGTCGATCTTGGCGGCGTAGAGCACGCCCTCCTCCGCCTGCGGCGTCAGCGGCAGATCGCCAGCCTCCAGCTTTCCCATGGCCTCGACCATCAGTGCGCCGCCGGCCTGCATCAACGCATCGTGCAGCTCGCCGGCGGTCATGGCCTCGCCGATCGTCACGCGGCCGGTGAGTGCGACAGGGCCGGTATCGAGGCCCTTGTCCATCTTCATGATCATCATGCCGGTCTCGGCGTCGCCCGCCATGATCGCCCGCTGGATGGGGGCTGCCCCCCGCCAGCGCGGCAGAAGAGAGGCATGGCCGTTGTAGCAGCCAAGGCGTGTGCCGGTGAGAATCGCTTCCGGCAGAAGCAGGCCGTAGGCTACGACGACGGCGACATCCGCCTTCAGGGCGCGGAACGCCTCGCGCTCAGATTCCTCACGGAAGTTGACGGGTGTGTGGACGGGAATGCCGAGCCGCTCGGCCGCCTGGTGCACGGGGGATTTGACCAGCTCCAGGCCGCGGCGGCCGGCCGGGCGGGGTGGCTGCGAATAGACGGCGACGATTTCGTGGCCCGCCTCGGCCAGTGCCGTCAAGGTCGGGACGGAGAAGTCCGGCGTGCCCATGAAGATAATGCGAAGGGCCATCGGTCAGCCTCCGTGAAAGCGGTTGCGGTGAAACCGCAAGGCGGTCTCGCGTCCGCAACCGCGTGAAAACGAAGCCGCAGCAATCGCGCTCAGAGCGCCTTGCTGCCGCGCAGCTTGGCGGCCTTGGTGAATTTGCGGATCACCATTTCACGCTTCAGCTTGGAAATATGGTCGATGAACAGCACTCCGTTCAGATGATCGATCTCGTGCTGGAGGCAGGTGGCCAGCAGGCCGTCGGCCTCCGTCAGCTTCTCCTTGCCATCGCGGTCGAGATGCTTGACCTTGATCGCCGCCGGACGCTCGACTTCCGCGTAGTAGTCCGGGATAGAAAGGCAGCCTTCCTCGTAAACCGAGCGCGCATCCGTGGCGGAGACGATTTCCGGGTTGATGAAGACAAGCGGCTGCTTCTCATCGCCATCCTTCGACACGTCGAGCACGAGCATACGGCGCGCAACGCCGATCTGGATGGCGGCAAGGCCGATGCCCGGCGCGTCGTACATGGTTTCCAGCATGTCGTCGGCGAGCTTCTTGACCTCGCCATCCACGGTCTCGATGGGCTGCGAGACCTGGCGAAGGATCGGATCGGGAAGGATAATCAGCGGCTTGATGGTCATGCGCCTCCTTAACCTGCTTTTTTCGGGCTTTCAATCGGCTTGCGCGGCCGGAAAATGGCTTTGTTCACGGTATGATCTGGTTTTTGCCATCATCCATGGTATGGTCGCGCCATGATCGATCCTGCCCTTGATACGCTTCTCACCTCCACACTCGACCGGCTCGGCGGAACCGGGCCCGCGCTGGCCCTGCTGCTCGCCGCGCTGATCCTGATTTTCGGCCTGCTTTCGGCCCGCCGGAGCCAGGCGCGCCAGCGCGAGGCGGCAAGCATTGCGGAGCTGCGCTTCGCCGAACTCCTGAAGGCGCAGACGGAGATGCAGGGGCGTGTGGCGGCGATGGCCGAAGTCTTCGGCGCGAAGCAATCCGAGACGAACCAGGCCATCAACACGCGGCTCGACGGGCTGACGCAACGGCTCGGTCAGTCGATCTCCGAACAGACGCGGGCGACACACGAGAACCTGCGCCGCCTCCAGGAGCGGCTTGCGGTTATCGACAACGCCCAGACCAACATCCAGTCGCTTGCCAAGGATGTGGTGGGGCTTCAGGCCATTCTGTCCAACAAGCAGACGCGCGGCGCCTTCGGCCAGTCGCGCATGGAGACCATCATTGCCGATGCGCTGCCGTCCGGCGCCTATCAATTCCAGGCACAGCTTGGCAGCGGGGTGCGTCCGGACTGCACGATCCGCATGCCGAACGGTCAGCCGCCGCTTGTCGTGGATGCGAAGTTCCCGCTGGAGGCCTGGAACGCCATGTCGGACGCGCGCTCGCCGGAAGCCGCGAAGGTCGCTGCCCAGCAATTCCGCCGCGACATGGAAATCCATATCCGCGATATCTCCGAAAAGTACCTGATTGCCGGCGAGACGCAGGACACGGCCTTCCTGTTCGTGCCGTCCGAATCGATCTTCGCCAGCATCCACGAGAATTTCGAGGCCGTCGTGCAGCGGGCGCACCGCGCACGCATTGTGATCGTCTCGCCATCACTACTGATGCTGTCGGTGCAGGTGCTGCAGGCCCTTCTGAAAGACCAGCGCATGCGCGAGCAGGCCCATGTCATCCAGGGCGAGGTTGGGCGTCTCATGGACGATTTGACGCGGCTCGACGACCGGGTGCGCAAGCTGCACGGTCATTTCACCTCCGCCCAGAAGGATGTGGACCTGATTTTGACGTCGACTGAGAAGCTTACACGGCGCGGCGCGCGGATCGGCGAGCTGGAATTCGAAACTGTCACCGCACTTTCGGAGAGCGCTGATACGGTTGCAGAAGGCCGAACGGCGCCGCCGCGGCTGAGGGTGGTTGACGAGGACTGACTGCCTCAGGCAGTGTCCGGCGGAAACGACAAAGGGCTATTTTCATGATCACCGTCTTCGGCTCCATCAACATGGACCTCATCGCCACGCCGGAACGCCTGCCGAGACCTGGCGAAACGGTGATGGGCACCAGCTTCACCACCGCTGCCGGCGGCAAGGGGGCCAACCAGGCGCTCGCCGCACGCCGTGCCGGGGCCATGGTGCGCATGGCCGGCGCCGTGGGCGACGACCGCCTGGGCAGCCAGGCGCTGGCGCTTCTGGCGGATGCTGCCGTGGACCTCAACGCGGTACGCTATCCCGCCGAGGCGACGGGCACCGCCCACATCCTCGTCGCGCCCGACGGCGAGAACATGATCGTCGTCGTTCCCGGCGCCAACGGCACTGTCAGTGACGAGGACGCCAGGCGCGCCGTCACCGCCATGTCGCGTGGCGATTACCTGATGCTGCAATTCGAAATCCCGACCACAGCGATCGAGGCCGCGCTGGCCGCCGCCAGGCAGAAGGGTGTCGTCTCGATCATCAACATCGCGCCGTTCAATGCCGAAGCCAAGAGGCTCGGCGGTACGGCCGACATCCTTGTCGCCAACGAAACCGAATTCGATCTCTTTGCCGGCAAGGGCGAACTCTCCGGTGAGGAGCGCGAAGCGGTCATGCGTCGCATCCACGGCGAGAACGGCCAGACCATCATCGTCACACTCGGCGCCGATGGTGTCGTCGCCATCCGCAAGAACGAGATCTACCGGGCCGCCGGCCTCAAGATCGAGCCGGTCGATACGGTGGGCGCGGGCGACACGTTCTGCGGCTACCTTGCCGCCTCGCTCGATGCCGGACTCGCTTTCAAGGACGCGTTGCGTCGCGCAGCCGTCGCAGGGTCACTCGCCTGCCTGAAGCCCGGCGCCCAACCTTCCATTCCCTTCGCAAACGCCGTCGACGCGGAGGTCTGACGCCATCGCCCAACCCCCGTTGCGGGCAGGATTTCGCAACGGGGACACCGGATGTCGTTTTGCCCGCAACGCCCGGTAATTCAGCGATCCTGCTGACAATGAGGATCGAAATTTGGCTCTTTATTAATATTCTACAGAGTATTGAAATCCTCACGCCCCCGGCCTCGCGAAACGCGATCCGGGTGGTCCAGGACGCAGGTCGCGCGCCTCGCACTCCATGATGGAGCTCATCCCGACAATCGAACGTGCTTTTCCGCGACACCCGTCGCGGACGCTTCCTATCGTGAGGATTTCATGTTCAAGCTTCAGGCCAAGTCGCTTGCGACGAAGCTCATCGCAGTGACCGGCGGCATCATCGCCCTGGTGCTGCTCGCCTCCAACACCGTGCTCATCCAGCAGAGCCAAGATCGCGTCGCCGGCCTCGTCTACTCCGAGGCGAATACGGAAGCGAAAGCCATCGCGTCGGACATCGCGACCGATATCGGGCAGCTTGCAAGCGCCGCGCGCTCGATGGCCGGCGTGATCGAGCAGGGCCACACCAACGGTCACTTCGACCGCAAGGAAGTGGTTGATATCATCAAGGCCAATGCGGAGAAGAACGACTTCGCGCTCGGCAGCTGGTTTGCGGAAGAGCCCAATGCCTTCGACGGCAAGTCGCGCGAGATGAGCGAATCTCTGGAAACCGGCACGTTCAAAGATGGTTCGTTCAACCCTTACTGGACGAAACGCAAGGACGGCTCCATCGGGCTTTCCACCTTCGAATCCGACTACAAGGCCGAATGGTATTCGTTGGCGGCGAATTCGGGCAAGGGCGCGATGACCCAGCCCTACAAGGAAAGCTCGACCGGCGAAGGCTTCACCATGGCCTCCATCGCCTTTCCCGTCGTCTCCGGTGGCAAGCGTATCGGCGTCACCGGCGTCGACGTCTCCCTGAAGACCCTGTCCGACAAGCTGAGCAAGCTGACGCCGTTCGGCCAAGGGCGTGTGCTGCTGCTGTCGCAGACCGGCAACTGGCTCGTCGCGCCGAACGCCGACCTCGTCATGAAACCCTATGAAGGCATCGGCGAAGATATCGTCAAGTCCGCGCTCTCCACGGGCAAGCCGGGCCTTGTCGAGAACATGACCTTCGACGAACTCGCGGCCTTCGACCGCGTCGTCTACCCCTTCGCGCTGCCGGACATCAACACCTCCTGGATCGTGCTCGTCGATGTTCCGCGCGCAGCGATCAATGCGCCGGTGCAGGATCAGACCTTCATGATGATCATCGGTGGTCTCATCGTTCTGGCTGCCGTGCTGACCGGGCTCTATCTTGCGGTGCGCGCGTTCGTGCAGAAGCCGCTCGCCGGCCTCGTCCGCGACGTCGATGCCCTGAGCGGCGGCACCTATACGCAGCCGGTCGCCGGGCAGGACCGGTCCGATGAAACCGGCGCCGTCGCCAAGGCGCTGGAAGGGTTCCGCCACCAACTCGCCAACACACGCACGCTCGAAGCCGAAGCCAGCCGCCAGCGCGAGCTGACGGAAACCGAACGCAACCGTTCGGAAACCGAGCGCGCGGAATCGAGCGCCTTGCAGCGCGACATCGTCGCGCGTCTCGGCGACGGCCTCGCCCAGCTCTCGGAAGGCAACCTGGCGTTCCGTCTCTCCGGCGATTTCCCGGGCGAGTACGGCAAGCTGAAGACCGACTTCAACTCCGCCATTGCCAGCCTTGAAGAGACAATCCAGACGGTCAACGCCTCCGTCGGCAATATCGGTGGCGGTACGAGCGAGATCTCCAAGGGTGCGGCCGACCTGTCGCACCGTACCGAGCAACAGGCCGCAAGCCTCGAGGAGACCGCGGCCGCTCTCGACGAGCTGACGTCACAGGTCAACTCCAGCGCGGAGAATGCCCGCATCGCGGCCAAGTCCGTCGAAACCGCGAACCAGGACGCCAGCCGGTCAGGCGAAGTCGTGCAGAAGGCGATCGACGCGATGCATGGCATCGAGAGTTCGTCTCGAGAAATCTCCAACATCATCGGCGTCATCGACGACATCGCCTTCCAGACAAATTTGCTGGCGCTCAATGCCGGCGTGGAAGCGGCGCGCGCCGGTGAAGCCGGCAAGGGCTTTGCGGTCGTGGCGCAGGAAGTGCGCGAACTCGCCCAACGCTCGGCCAATGCCGCCAAGGAGATCAAGACGCTGATCAACACGTCGGAGTCCCAGGTGCGCGACGGCGTCAGCCTCGTCGGCCGTGCGGGCGACGCGCTGGAAAACATCGCCCACCAGGTGAACCAGATCAACGACCTCATCCGCCAGATTTCCTCTTCCGCGTCCGAACAGGCCGTGGGGCTCAAGGAAATCAACTCCGCCGTCAACCAGATGGACCAGGTTACGCAGCAGAACGCCGCGATGGTGGAGGAAACCACGGCTGCCAGCATGGCGCTGAACGACGAAGCCCAGACGCTGAAGTCGCTTGTCGCCCGCTTCCGCTCCGGCTCGATGGCAGCGGCAGGCATGCAGCCGGTACAGCAGGCCTCCCGCCCGCAGGTCCAGCCGCAGCGCGCGTCCTACCAGCCGGCCCGCGCGGCGAACCGTACGGTCCCGCAGGTTGCGGGCAACACGGCGCTGGCCCACGATGATTGGGAAGAGTTCTGAGCCGACCCTTCGATCCAGGCAAAAGGCCGGCGGAAACGCCGGCCTTTTTCGTTGTAGTCGAAGGCATGCCCGTAACGAGGCTGCCCGGGCTACTTCGGCTGGGTTGGTTGCGCCTGCAGCCGCCCGCGTGAACGCGACCGCGTGGCGTTGGCAAGCCGTTGCGTGGCTTCCTTGCGTTCAAGCTCGGAGAAGAGCGGCTGATATTCCGGCCGCAGCATCAGCGCCTCCATGGAAAGCTCTGCCTTGCCCGCGTCGAGCAGCCGTTCCAGGCCGGTCGTGCCGGGCTTGAAGACGAGTTCTTTTGCCGCCGCCACGCCGCCGTTAAGCAGCACGAACCGGCGCAGCAGGACGGGGCGAAAGCCGAGATCGGCGAAGCGGTCATAGAGGCCCACCATCTCCTTGTGAAAACGGGCCTCCACCGCGGGGCTGGCAACGCGCGGACCCCGCATCAGAGGCGACCGATGCGCTCGGCAAGCAGCGCGAAGAACCCGTCGGCATCGATATCCTTCATGACCCGGGCATTGTGCCTGCGTCCGGTGACCTGCCACCAGTCGACCACCGTCATTCCGGCGGTGAGCGGCGAGGCGGTTTCAACCTCGACATTGCAATCGCGACCGGAGAACAGGTCCGGTTTAAGGAGATAGGCGATGACGGTCGGATCGTGCAGCGGCCCGCCGTCGGAGCCGTATTTCTCCACATCGAACCGTTCGAAGAATTCGAGCATCTCTACCAGAGCCTTCGCCGGGCGGTTGCCGATGGCGCGGAGCTTTTCGACACGGCTCTTCAGCGTCAGCACCTTGTGTGTGACGTCGAGCGGCATCATGACGATCGGAATACCGGACTTGAAGACGGCGGCCGCCGCCTCCGGATCGACATAGACGTTGAATTCGGCCGCCGGCGTGATGTTGCCCCCCTCGAAGAAGCCACCCCCCATCATGACCAGTTCGCGCACGCGGCCGGCGATCTCGGGCGCCTTTTCCAGCGCCAGGGCGATGTTCGTGAGCGGGCCGAGGGTGCAGAGCGTGACGGTGCCCGCCGCCTCGCGCTTCAGCGTCTCGATGATGAAGTCGACGGCATGCTGGGGCTGGAGCGGCATCTGCGGCTCGTGCAGTTCCGGGCCGTCGAGGCCGGTCTTGCCGTGAACATGCTCGGCGGTCACCAGCGGACGGGCAATCGGCCTGTCGGCGCCGGCGAAGACCTTGATGTCGGTACGTCCGCAGAACTCCAGAATGATTCGGGCATTTGTAGACGTCCGCGACAGCGGCACATTTCCGGCCACGGTCGTGATGCCGAGGATTTCGAGCTCCGGGCTGCCCAGCCCCAGCATGATCGCGGCGGCATCGTCCTGGCCAGGATCCGTATCGATGATGATTTTCCTTGGCTCAGACATGCCGTTTCGTCCTTGTCTCTTCATGATTTTCGCCAGCACCGCGCGGACGAAGCGGCGACTATATTTGCGAAATCGCGCTTCGCAAGCGTCTTGCGCGGCAGGCGCGCAGTCACCATATTGGTTCCGTCGGGGTGCCGGTATCGGGTCCCGTCTTGGTCGCTTGAAAGCAAGGACTGGATGTATGTCTCGCATGACCCCTTTCGCAAGCCCGCTGCTGCTGGGCTTCGACGCCATGGAAAAGACCCTCGAGCGTATCGCCAAGGGCAACGATGGCTATCCCCCCTACAATATCGAACGGCTGCGTCCGAACGACACGACGGGTGCGCCGGAGCGCCTGCGCATCACGCTGGCCGTGGCGGGCTTCTCCGAGGAGGAGCTTGATGTCACGACAGAGGAAAACCAGCTTGTCATCCGCGGCCGCCAGACCGACAGCAACGAACGGGATTATCTTTACCGCGGTATTGCCGCTCGCCAGTTCCAACGCACATTCGTCCTTGCCGACGGCATGCGCGTGGAGGGTGCCGAGTTGAAGAACGGCCTTCTCTCGGTCGATCTCATCCGGCCGGAACCGCAGCGAATGGTAAAGAAAATTAACATTTCCGTATCAGACTAGATCATGAGCCGTTCCTGCGGGAACACCCCGCCGGACCGTCTCGAGCGTAACCTGATCGCTGACGCACCGAGCTCCCTTATGGACGCGGGCGCCCAGCGGCCGGCACTTGCCGGCATTGCCATGGAGGCAAAGATGGGACTGAAGACCGTTACCCCCACCGTTTCGAAGGCAGATCTCGCACATCTGGGCGAGGGCGAAGTCGGCTACATCAGGAAGATGAAGGCGGATGAAGTTTCGCGCGTCTTTCCCGAAGCGCCCGAAATCGACCCCAGCCTCGACCTGTGGGCCCTGTTCGGCGCCGACGGCACGCCGATCCTGCTGACCGACAATCGTTCCAGCACCTTCTACAAGGCTGCCGAGGACGACCTGCGCACCGTGAGCCTCCACTGATCCTGAAGCCGGAGCCTTCCGTCAGAGACGGCGGAAGGTGAGGTAGGCGGACTTGCGTCCTTCGCGCTTGGCCTTGGCCTCGTAGCGCGTTCCCGGCCAGCCTGCATAGGGCGTCAGCCAGTCGGCCGCGTTCTCCGCGGTCCATACGAAAGCGGGATGCGCCCCGCAGTGCATCAGCGTCCAGTTGACATAGGTGTCGATGTCGGACGCGAAGCAGAAGTGCCCGCCCGGTTTCAGCACGCGGGCAAAGCGATCCAGATTGACCCTGGACACGAAGCGCCGCTTCCAGTGCTTTTTCTTCGGCCATGGGTCGGGATAGAGAAGATCGATCTGATCGATCGAGGCCGCCGGCAACCAATCCAGAAGTTCCGTCGCATCGTCATCGTAGAGCCGGATGTTCTTCGCGCCCGTATCCTCGATGCTGCCGATGAGCTTCGCCATGGAATTGACGAAGGGCTCGACGCCGATGAACGCCGTCTCCGGGGTTTCCTGCGCCCGATGAATGAGATGCTCGCCGCCGCCGAAACCGATTTCGAGCCGCACGCGCGCCGGCTTGAAATCGTAGAGCGACGCGATATCGACCGGCGCGGGTTCCGAAAGGTCGACCTTCAGTGCCGGAAGCAGAGTGTCAAGATGATGCGCCTGCCGCTCCCTCAGCGGTTTTCCCTTTCGACGACCGAAGAAGGCCTCGGTCGCGCGGCTGCGGCGCTCTGCATCGGTCATGGCGATCTCAGTTCTTCAGGGCTTCCTTGAGGGCCTTGGCGAGGTCGAGGCGCTCCCAGGAGAAAGAGCCGTCCCGGCCGGCCTTGCGGCCGAAATGACCATAGGCGGACGTCTTGGCATAGATCGGCTTGTTGAGGTCGAGGTGGCGGCGGATACCCGACGGCGACAGGTCCATGACCTTGCGGATCGCGGCTTCCACCTCGTCTTCGCTCACCTTGCCCGTGCCATGCAGGTCGACATAGATCGACAGCGGCTGTGCGACGCCGATGGCATAGGAAATCTGGATCGTGCAGCGGTCGGCCAAGCCGGCGGCCACCACGTTCTTGGCGAGGTAGCGCGCGGCATAGGCAGCCGAACGGTCGACCTTGGTTGTGTCCTTGCCGGAGAAGGCGCCGCCGCCATGCGGGGCTGCCCCGCCATAGGTGTCCACAATGATCTTGCGGCCGGTCAGGCCGGCGTCACCATCCGGGCCACCGATGACGAACTTGCCCGTCGGGTTGATGTACCAGACGCAGTCGTCGGCGATCTTGATGTCGTGGAGGGCCTCGCGAATATAAGGCTCGACGACCTGGCGCACCTTCTTGGAGTCCCAGCTTTCATCGAGATGCTGGGTGGACAGGACGATCGAGGCGACGTCGGCGGGCTTGCCGTCGACGTAACGCACGGTCACCTGGCTCTTGGCATCCGGTCCAAGCTTGCCGGCATCGCCCACGCCCTTCTTGCGGGCCTCGGCGAGCAGCTGAAGGATGCGGTGCGAATAGTAGAGCGGCGCAGGCATCAGCTCCGCCGTTTCACGGCAGGCGTAACCGAACATGATGCCCTGGTCGCCGGCACCCTCGTCGCCCTGCCTGTCGGCGGCGTTATCGACGCCCTGGGCGATATCCGCGGACTGGGAATGCAGCAGAACGTCGATCTTCGCCGTCTTCCAGTGGAAGCCATCCTGCTCGTAGCCGATGTCACGGATCGCCTTGCGCGCAGCGGACTTGAACTTCGACGGGTTGATGACGTCGTGGCCGTTCTTGTCCTTCTTCAGAAGGCTTGGCGGCAGGCGCACTTCACCGGCGATGATAACGCGGTTGGTGGTTGCGAGCGTCTCGCATGCGATGCGAACCGACCAAGGATCGATTTTCGACTTCACCGCCTCGCGATAGACCAGATCGACGATCTCGTCGGAGATGCGGTCGCAAACCTTGTCCGGATGCCCCTCGGCGACGGACTCGCTGGTGAAGAGATAATTGCTGCGCATGCGGGAAGTCCCCTCAAAGAAAACAGACTTCGACGTTGTTATTCATTTCATCGCCCAAAAACAAGAACAGAAGGACATAAGAATATCTTTATATCGAAATTTCCTTCTCCGACGCGCCCAGATAGGCCAACGGCGCACGCACAAAAAAAACGGCCCCGAAGGACCGCCTTTTCAGACCGTGAAGCTGAGAGCGATCACTCGATTTCGGCTTCGGCTGCCAGTGCCTTCACGAGGTCTACGAGCTTGCGACGCACCTTGGGATCGGTGATCTTCACGAAGGCGCGGTTCAGCTGCAGGCCCTCGGAGGACGACAGGAAATCCACCACATAGTTGGAGCTGGAAGCGTCGGCGAAACCGCTCTGGGAGTCAGCGGTGTCACCGGGTGCGTCCTCGAAAAAGAATGCGACGGGCACATTGAGAATGCTCGAAATATTCTGCAACCGGCTCGCGCCGACTCGGTTCGTGCCCTTCTCGTATTTCTGAATCTGCTGGAAGGTGATGCCGAGGCTTTCGCCCAGCTTCTCCTGGCTCATACCGAGCATGGTCCTGCGAAGCCGAATTCTGCTGCCGACATGGATGTCGATCGGATTCGGCTTCTTCTTGTTTTCCATCATCACTTTGGTCCTAACGCGGAAATGGCCCCACCCCGACCGGCACCCTTACTGAATACTTAACGTCACGTTGTATGCGCGACCTCCGGAGAGTCCGACATTACAGGAGAACGACCGGTGGCGGGCACTATGCTATTTTAGGGGTTTTTGGTCAATTCAATCTGTTTCTAAAACCAACGCGCGAAATGCTGGCCACAAGAAAGAAAAGGCCGAGAAGAACGGGAAAGAGCCAATCCCGCCACTTCGACCATTCGCCCTGCGCAATTCTACCCGTAAGGGTTGCATCCACAAAACCGGCAATGTCATAAGACAGGCCCGAGATCACCTCGCCCCTGGCGTCGACGATTGCGGAAATACCGTTGTTGGCGGCGCGAATCAACGGCATGCCGCGCTCCACGGCGCGAAGACGCGCCTGCTGAAAATGCTGGTAGGGTCCGGGCGTGTTGCCGAACCAGGCATCGTTCGTGACGTTCAGCAGAGCGGCCGCCGCGTCGGATGCGGGACCGATCTCGGAAGGGAAGATCGCCTCGTAGCAGATCAGCGGATAGAGACCCTTGCCGAGCGCGTTCAACAGCGGATGCTCGCGTGCCGCCGAAAACCCGCCTGGCATGGCCACAGGGGAGACGCCGAGGCTTTCGAAGACATCGGCAAAGGGCATGTATTCGCCGAAGGGCACAAGATGAACCTTGTCGGCCGCGCCGATGATCTGCCCCTTGCCGTCGATCGCGTAGATCGAGTTGTAGTAGCGCGGCGCCTTGCCGGACCCCGCGCTTTCGGTGCGCACCGCCCCGGCGATCAAGACCTGGTCGTCATCCAGAACCTGCGCGATCCGCACCAGCGCATCGGGATTGTCCGTCAGAATGAAGGGTATGGACGTTTCCGGCCAGACGACGATATCCGGCCGCTTGTCCCCTTCGGCAGGCTTGGCAGCGCTCAGCGCCAGATGTTTTTCGAAGATGTCCGCGCGGGCGGAATCGTCGAGCTTCATGGCCTGGTCGATGACCGGCTGGACAAGACGGATGACCGTCGCCTGGTTTTCCGGCAACGGCACGACATGCAGCGCATAGACGCCACAGCCGACATGGGCTGCAAAGAGGATCACGGCGAGGCCGAGGCCGGCCACCCTTCCCTGCCGCGTGCCGAGCAGCGCGGGAGCTGCGAAGACGAAGACGGCGAGCACGTTCATGCCGGCGATACCGACGAAGCCTGCGGATTGCATCAGCAGCGGGACCGGCATCATGCCATAGCCGACGGCATTCCACGGAAAGCCGGTGAACAGCGTGCCACGCAGCCATTCTCCCACGCCGAACGCAAAGGCGAGCGCGGCGATCCGGCCCATGCCATCGGACCAGAACAGCCGGGCAAGCGCTGCAGCGAAGCCGTAATAGAAGGCAAGGAAGGCCGGAAGCCCGAGCACTGCGAGCGGCACGGCCCAGGCGAAGGCATCCGCTTCCACCAGCAAGGCATTGCCGAGCCACCAGAGCCCGCCGACGAAATAGCCGAAGCCGAACAGCCAGCCGATGCGGAAGGCGGGTGCCAGTCGCCGAATAAAGCCGGCCTCGGGCGCGGCGGTCGCACCGTCGAGAAGCCAGACCAGCAGGGTGAATGAAACGAACAGCGCCGCCAGGAAGCCGAAGGGCGGCAGTGCCAGGACGCCGAGCAGGCCGGCAAGAAATGCAACAAGCGCCCGTCTTTTTCCAGACAGGAGCATGACCGTGCCCGCAAGCCGCTCCATGCCGTCCCCTTCTTGTCGCTTTCCCCGAATCAGCCGCGCCAGTCTTCCAAAAAACCGGCGCCTTGTCCCGCGTCACGGCAGGACAAGGCGCAGATCATTTTGAAGATTGTTTGAGGACGGCTCAGTCTGTGCCGGTGCTGTCGGCATGCGGCTCCGAAACCGTCGCACGCTCCGGCGTCACCGCCCCCGCCTCGCCCTCGGGTCGACGTTCCCGACGGCGCACCGCGCTGGCACGCTTGCGGGTGACACGCACGCGCTTTACGCGACGCGGGTCGGCATCCAGAACGTGGAATTCGAAGCCTGGCACCGCCTGCACCACCTCGCCGCGCACCGGAATGCGTCCAAGCGATGCAAAGATAAGGCCGCCAAGCGTATCGGCATCCTCCAGCTGGGCGCGAATATCGAAATCCGGACCGATCGCTTCGGCCAGCTCCTCGAGTTCGACGCGGGCATCCGCGATGAACACGTCGTCGCCGGCGCGCTGGATCATGGCCTCTTCGTCGTCGTGCTCGTCTTCGATATCGCCGACAACCATTTCGACGATGTCCTCCAGCGAGGCGAGACCGTCCGTGCCGCCATATTCATCGATGACGAGCGCCATCTGCGTACGGTCGGCCTGCATGCGCGCCATCAGGTCGGCGGCCAGCATCGACGGCGGCACGAAGAGGACCTGCCTGATGATGCCAGCTTCCGCGACGGTCTTGGAAAGATCGACACGGCCGAGGTCGAATTCGGCTTTCGGCGTGCGAACAGGCTTTTCGCCGTTTGCGGCCACGGCCTTGGCGCCGCTTCGGCGCTTGTTGCGGGCCTGCTTGGTAACATAGGCGAGCAGGTCGCGGATATGGACCATGCCACGCGGATCATCGAGGCTTTCATGGTAGACCGGCATGCGCGAGCGGCCGGAATCCTCGAAGATTACCATCAGCTCGGCGATCGTGATGTCCTGGTCGACGGCCTCGATATCGGCGCGCGGGACCATGACGTCCTCGACCCGCACCTCGCGGAACCGGAGAATGTTGTGCAGCATCGCCCGTTCTTCGGGCAGGAAGGCCGGCGAGCCGCCGCTCTCTTCCGTCATCAAGGCCTCTGCGAGGTCCTTGCGGAGGCTGGAGGCCCCTGTCATGCGCCAAAGCCGCGTTGCACGGGACCAGAGAGATGTCCGGCTCCCGTTTTCCTGCTTCGGCGCGCTGGTACTACTGCCCGCCTCGTCCTGACTTGAGGCATCCGCCTCGTGCTTTTCCGTCGCTACGGACTGGTTTCTGAAGTCGCTCATTGGTCCAAACTGGTTAATCGGGATCGTCCCCGTATGGGTCAGATAGGCCAAGCCCGGCAAGAATGCGAGTCTCAAGCCCTTCCATTTTTTCCGCCTCTTCGTCGTCCATATGATCATAGCCGAAGAGATGCAGAAATCCATGCACCATCAGATGCGTGAGATGGTCGTCGAAAGACTTGCCGAGTTCGGCAGCCTCGCGGGTCAATGTTTCCTCTGCAAAAATGATATCGCCGAGCATCGGCCCCGGCATTTTGCCGGGCGTCAGCGGGAAGGCTGGGAAGGACAGGACGTTGGTCGGCTTGTCCTGGCTGCGCCATTGCGCATTGATGCCGCGGATCTCCGCGTCATTGGTGAAAACGAGGGAGACTTCCGGTGCACCTGTTTTCGGAAAGGGCTGCTTTTCATTGTCGCGCAGAAAATCGGCGGCAGCACCGAGCACCCGCTTGCTCATGTCGAGCAGATGCGCCTCGGAGGGCCATAGGCCCTCCTCTATGGAAATTTGGATATCAAGTTCGCTCATTGGACTTGTCGACCGCTTAGCGGTCGGTCTGCTCGCTTTCGTCCTGCACGGCGGTCGTCGCCTCATAGGCCCGCACGATGCGCGCGACCATAGGATGGCGCACCACGTCGACATCCTTGAAGCGCACGACGGAAACGCCTTCGACGCCTTTGAGGATCTGCAGGGCCTCCACGAGGCCCGACTTGACACCGCGCGGCAGGTCGACCTGGCTCGGGTCGCCGGTGACGATCATGCGGCCGTTTTCGCCCAGACGCGTCAGGAACATCTTCATCTGCATCGATGTCGTGTTCTGTGCCTCGTCGAGGATGACGGCGGCATTGGCCAGCGTGCGGCCGCGCATGAAGGCGAGCGGCGCAATTTCGATGACATTGGCGGCAATGGCGCGTTCGACCTTGTCGCCCGGCATCATGTCGTAGAGCGCGTCATAGAGCGGGCGGAGATAGGGATCGACCTTTTCCTTCATGTCGCCAGGCAGGAAGCCGAGGCGTTCGCCGGCTTCCACGGCCGGACGCGACAGGATGATGCGGTCGACGGCGCCACGCTCGAGAAGCTGCGCGGCATAGGCGACGGCGAGATAGGTCTTGCCTGTACCGGCCGGGCCGACGCCGAAGACCAGCTCGGAGCGCTCCAGCGCGCGGATATAGGTGTCCTGCGTCGGCGTGCGGGCGGCGATGGTCTTCTTGCGGGTGGAGATCTGCGACATGCTCAGCTTGGCCTTGCGCTCCATGGTCGGCAGCGACAGCTGGTCGTCGGCTGCAATCGCCATGCGGATGGCGCCCTCGACATCGGAAAGCTCGATGGAGCCGCCCTTCTGGAGCCGGTCATAGAGATAATCCAGTGCCCGGCGGGCCTGGCTGGTGGCCACGACATCGCCGGAGATGACGACGGAATTGCCCCGCGCCCGCGCATCGATATGCAGGCGCTGCTCGATGAGCTTCAGATGCTGATCGAACTGGCCGAAAAGCTCGCTTGCGTATCGATTGTTCTCGAAAGTGAGCACGAATTGATTTGCGTCGGTCTCGGTCTTCGACTGGCGCGGCGAGGACGTCATCAGTTCGTGTCCGTTCAAGCGGTCAAGCTCCTTGTATGAAACCCGTCAACCGATCGCTTCGGCGAAGAGGCTGTTGGGCCCGGCATCGATGATTCGTACCCGGATAATGTCACCGATTTCAGAACCTTTTGCATCAATATTCACAGGCTGGAGCCAGGGCGACCGGCCAACGAGCTGGCCGGGCATGCGGCCGGGCTTCTCCAGAAGCAGGTCGATCTCCTTGCCGATGCAGGTCCTGGCGAATTCGCGCTGCTGGCGAAACAGCAAAGCCTGCAATCTTTCAAGGCGTTCGGCCTTCACGTCCTCTGCCACATGGCCGTCCATCTCCGCGCCCGGCGTGCCGGGGCGGATGGAATATTTGAACGAAAATGCCTGTGCATAACCGACGGTTTCGATGAGGCGCATCGTGTCTTCGAAGTCCTCATCCGTCTCGCCCGGGAAGCCGACGATGAAATCGCCTGATATCGCAAGGTCCGGCTGGACGGCACGGATGCGCTCGATCAGGGCGACATATTCTGCGGCCGTGTGGCGCCGGTTCATGGCTTTCAGGATGCGGTCGGAGCCGGACTGCACTGGCAGATGCAGATAGGGCATCAGCTTGGGCAGATCGCGATGCGCCTCGATCAGGCGGTCGTCCATGTCGCGCGGATGGCTGGTGGTATAACGCAGGCGCGCCAGTCCTTCGATGGCGGAGAGGCGATAAAGCAGGTCGCCCAACCCCCACTCGTTGCCATCGGGGCCGAGACCGTGCCAGGCATTGACGTTCTGGCCGAGCAGCGTGATCTCACGCACGCCGCCATCAACGAGACGCTCGGCCTCCGTGACGATCTGCGCTACGGGCCGCGAGACCTCCGAGCCGCGCGTGTAGGGCACCACACAGAAGGTGCAGAACTTGTCGCAGCCTTCCTGCACGGTGAGGAAGGCGGTAACGCCGCGCGCACGGGTCCTGGCCTTTTCCGGCGCGGGCAGGTGCTCGAACTTGTCCTCGATGGCGTAGTCCGTCTCGACGACGCGCTCACCGCCCTTGGCGCGGCGCAGCGCGTCGGGCAGGCGGTGATAGGTCTGCGGGCCGACGACAAGGTCGACGGCAGGCGCGCGTCGCAGGATCTCCTTGCCCTCGGCCTGGGCGACACAGCCGGTAACGCCGATGACCATTTCGCGGCCGTCTTTGGCGCGGGCCTTCTTCATCTCGCGCAGGCGGCCGAGCTCAGAATAGACCTTCTCGGCTGCCTTCTCGCGGATGTGACAGGTGTTGAGCAGGACCAGATCGGCCTCTTCCAGCACGTCCGTCGCCTGATAGCCGTCCTTCGACAGGGCATCCGTCATGCGGTCGCTGTCATAGACGTTCATCTGGCAGCCATAGGTCTTGACGAACACCTTGCGGGTGTTCGGCGTGGCCACGGGGACATCGGGGGCGGAAAGGGACTGTTCGCTCATGGCCGTTTCCATAGTGGAAAAAGCCCGGAGAATGAAGCATTTCTTTGTTTTCGCCGTTGCAACCGCAGGCTACCGCCCGCGCAGGCGTGCGCCGAGCATGGCGCGGATGCGTGCCTCGACCGTGCGGCTTACCTCCTTGCGATTGCTCGTGCGCTCGTAATCCACGCGCTCGCCGAAATCGACATCGACGTCCACGGCCCCGGCGCGCAGGATGCCCATGAGGTGCGGCAGGAGTTCGATATCGCCCGGCCAGGCGGCGATCGGGCGGTGGTAGCGGCCCATCGCCATGCCGTGCAGACCGGTATAGGCGATGGAAACGGGCTGGATGTGAACGATACCGTCGGGCGCGTGCGGCACGGCGGAGGCGGCGGCACCGAAGAGCGAGGATTTTACCTCCAGCAGGCGATTGCCGTCGGAGGTCGTTCCCTCGGGAAAAAGCACGACGATCTCGCCGGCTGTCAGGCGCTCGGCGATTTCGTTGACCTGTTCGCCGGTCTTCTGGCGCTGCTCGCGCTCCACGAAGATCGTCGCCTGGAGGCGGGCGAGAATGCCGAAGACCGGCCAGTCGCGCACGTCGGACTTGGCGATATAGACGACATCGGCTACCGAACCGAGCACCAGAATGTCCTTCCACGAAGCGTGATTGGCGGCCAGGAGCAGCGGACGCTTCGTCTCCAGCGTACCATGCACACGCACCCTGATACCGAGCACCCGGCAGGCGACGCGGTGCCAGAAACGCGGCAGAACGCGGCGGATCTTCCAGTTGAAGCGCAGGCCAAGGAGTTGGAGCGGCAGCAGCAGGAGCGTGACCGCAAGAAGGACAAAGACGCCCAGGGCGATGCGCAGCCGGGTAATCAAGCGCTCACCGGACCGATGTCAGGGCGGGAGCGGCGACGGGCCTCACTCACCCTCCTTGAGCGGGATGCCGTAAAGCTCCAGCCGGTGATCGACCAGCTTGAAGCCGTGCTCGCGGGCGATGCGCTCCTGCAGGGCCTCGATTTCCGGGGAGTGAAACTCGATGACGTGGCCGTGCTTCAGGTCGATCAGGTGATCGTGATGCTCGTCCGGCACGGTTTCGTAACGCGACCGTCCGTCGCGGAAATCATGGCGTTCGATGATGCCGGCATCCTCGAACAATTTGACGGTGCGATAGACGGTGGAGATGGAAATGCGCGAATCGATGGCCGAGGAGCGGCGATAGAGCTCCTCCACGTCGGGATGGTCGGCCGAGCCCTCCAATACGCGCGCGATAACGCGGCGCTGCTCTGTCATGCGCATGCCGCGCTCGACACACAGCTCTTCCAGCGATTTCTCGACATACGTCATACGACCTGCCCTCGTTCTTCCGGCCTCCCGAAAGGGGACTAGCGAAGATCGCGCCGCATGACAAGCGCCGTGGAGCGGGCGCCATCGGCCGAGGCATAATAGGCCTTGCGCTCGCCGACCTTGGCGAAGCCGAGCTTTGTATAAAGGCCGCAGGCCGCATGATTGGCGGCATCCACCTCAAGGAAAATATCCTCTGCACCGCGCATCTTCGCCTCGCGCAGCGCTGCCAGCATCAGGCGCCATCCGAGACCGCCGCGCCCGAAGCGCTGGTCGACGCCGATGGTCAGGATTTCCGCCTCGCCGGCCGTGGCGCGCGCAAGCACGAAACCGCCGGCGGCGCGCTCCGCCACGCCGGCCTTCAGGGCGAGAAAGCCGAAGACGGTATCCTGCGACAACAGCGAGTGAAGCTCGCCATCGTTCCACGGCTGGGCAAAGCGCAGCCTGTGCAGGGCCGCGGCCAGGCCTACATCATCCTTTTCGAGCGGAAAGACCTCGAACACCGGCTTGCGGGTGAAATAGTCGCTGAGAGACATCACGCCCTCCGGATCGCAAAGCCCGCCTGTGGCTTGGCGTCGGGCCCGCGCAGGTAAAGTGGCTTCGGCTGGTTGACCGCGGGATCGAGGCCGGCGCCGAGCCGTGCAACGGTCGCGATGGAAACGCTGTCCGTCTCTGCTCCGGCATCCGCGCGCAGCAACGCTGCGGCCGAACCGCCAAGCGCTTCGCCATCCGCCAGTACGACGGCACGCGCCGCCTCGACCGAGGCAATAGCCGGGGGCGTTGCCGCGCTGCCATCGGCTGCGAAACGCTGCCAATAAACCTCGTCGCGCTTGGCATCGATGGCAATGAGCGACGGCCCGGGCCGGTCGGCAGCAAGGGCGGCAAGCGTCGAGACCCCGACGGCCGGCACGCCAAGCGCCAACGCCAGGCCGCGCGCGGCGGCAACACCGACGCGGATGCCCGTGAAGGAGCCGGGGCCGATGGTGACGGCAACCCGGTCGATATCCGGGAGGTCCATGCCGGCCTCCTCAAACGCGGCATCGACGAATTCCATCAGCCGCTCGGCATGGCCGCGGCCGATATCTGCCCCGGCGGCGCCGAGGACGATATCCTTATCGGAGTCATAGAGTGCGGCAAAGCAGCCCGTTCCCGCCGTGTCGATCGCGAGAACGATCATGCCGGGCACCGGCGATATGCGCGGCGGGCCTTATGCGACGGCTTCAACTTCCTGCACTTCCGGTACGAAATGGCGAAGAAGGTTCTGCACGCCGTGCTTGAGCGTCGCCGTCGAGGACGGGCAACCCGAGCAGGCGCCCTTCATGTTGAGATAGACGACACCGTCGCGGAAACCCTTGAAGGTGATGTCACCGCCGTCCTGGGCGACGGCCGGGCGCACGCGCGTGTCAAGCAGTTCCTTGATGGTGGCGACGATGGTCTCGTCGCCCGCCTCGAAGAACTCGCCCTCATCATCGCCGTTGCCGCCGAAAGCGCCACTGGCCAGCACCGGCTGACCGGACATGAAGTGTTCCATGATGTTGCCGAGGATGGCTGGCTTCATATGCTGCCAGTCGGCGCCGTCCTTGGTGACGGTAATGAAATCATAGCCGAGGAAAACGCCCGTGACGCCGGGAATGCCGAAGAGGCGGGCGGCAAGCGGAGACGCAGCGCGCGCTTCGGTCTCGTCGCGAAACTCGGCCGTGCCGCTCTCCAGCACCACCTTGCCCGGCAGGAACTTCAGGGTCGACGGGTTCGGCGTCGTTTCGGTCTGGATGAACATCTTACTCTCCGTGCGGCCTGACAGGCTCGCGGCCATATTCTTTAGAAACGTTCAAAAGAAGATAAACCTTTCGGCCGTTATCTTCAAGGTCGAGACCTCAACTCAGCGCATCCAGTTCCTCGTCGCTCAGCTGATCGGGGATCACGGTGACGGGGATCGGAAACGCCTGCGCGCGGCTGGCGAGCGATGTCACGAGCGGCCCCGGCCCTTCCTTGGACGAGCCGGCGGCAAGAACGAGGATGGCGATATCGCGGTCTTCCTCGATCAGGCCGTTGATCGCCTCGCTCGCCACGCCCTCGCGAATCACGGTTTCCGGCTCGATGCCGATGGCCTCGCGCAGCGCCTGGCCGGCCTTGGCCAGCACAGCCTCGGCCTCTTCGCGCGCCTCCGCCCGCATGATCTCCTCGACACCCAGCCATTGCTGGAAATCGCCATTGGCGATCACATAGAGCAGCACAACGGCGCCGTTGGAATTCTTCGCACGCATTCCCGCATAATGCACGGCGCGCTGGCATTCCGGCGTGTCATCGATGACGGCCAGAAATTTGCGGCGGTGGCCTTCCAGGCGGGAAAGTCGTCGAGAAACCATGCGGCCCCCTTCTCTCTAAGACGTTTCGGGGTCGACCTTACTGCACAAAACCGATGATGTCGCGAACTTCCTTCATGGTTTTTTCGGCCCGTGCCCGCGCCCTTTCGCCGCCATCGCGCAGGATGGCGTCGATATGGCTCGTATCGTCCATCAGGCGGCGCATCTCGTCCGTGATCGGCGAAAGAACGGTCACGGCGAGATCGACCAGCGCCGGCTTGAAGGCCGAGAACTGCTGGCCGCCGAATTCGGCCAGCACCTCGGCCTTGGTCTTGTCGGCAAGCGCGGCGTAGATGCCGACGAGGTTGTCCGCTTCGGGGCGACCCTTCAGGCCTTCGACCTCACTCGGCAAGGCGTCGGGATCGGTCTTGGCCTTACGAATCTTCTTGGAGATCGTGTCGGCATCGTCCGTCAGGTTGATGCGCGACAGGTCGGAGGCATCCGACTTCGACATCTTCTTCGTGCCGTCGCGCAGGCTCATGACACGCGGTGCCGGACCGCCGATCAGCGGCTCGACCATCGGGAAATAGGCATGCACCGGCTCCTCGCCGACCACGATATCGACGCCGGTGCCGGCCTTGCGGATGTGGTTGCCGAAGTCGATGTTGAACTTCTGCGCGATGTCGCGCGTCAGCTCCAGGTGCTGCTTCTGGTCGTCGCCGACGGGAACATGCGTCGCGCGGTAGACGAGAATGTCGGCGGCCATCAGGCTCGGATAGGCGAGCAGGCCGAGCGAGACCTGTTCAGCATTCTTGCCACCGGTCTTGTCCTTGAACTGGGTCATGCGCTCCATCCAGCCGATGCGCGCCACACAGTTGAAGATCCAGGCGAGCTCGGCATGCTGCGGCACGGCGGACTGGTTGAAGACGATGTGCTTCTTCGGATCAATGCCGGCGGCAATGAAGGCAGCGGCAATCGAGCGGATCTGGCCGCGCATGTCCTCGTGCACCAGCTGCGCGGTGATGGCGTGCAGGTCTACGACGCAATAGATGCAATCGTTATCGTCCTGAAGCGCCACGAACTTGCGGATCGCGCCGAGATAATTGCCGAGATGGAGGTTGCCGGTCGGCTGCACGCCGGAGAAGACGAGGGGCTTGAATGCGCTCATGACGGTTTCCTTCAGGCGGGTGGAGGGCCTGGTCCTGTTGCACGCGCAGTTTCCGGCCCGGTTTTGCGGGCGGACCTGCAAAGAAATACGCCGCGCTTATGCACGGCGCAGGGACGCCGATCAAGTGGGACGTTTCTTGCGGCAGCACCTCTCATCAGGGAGTCCTTATAAAAGACACTTTGCGGTTGTTCCTAGCTGCGGGGATTTGAGGGAAGGCCGATCCCGATCGGCCGTTTTGTGACGAAGGGGCGCAAAACGGGAGGGCACCGTGCAAAGGAACGGTTCCATTTTGCTTGCCTGCGTCGTCGCGATGACATCGCTTTTCGCGACGGAGACAACGGCAGGCCGTAGCCAAAAACATGCCGCCAGAACTGACAATGGTGCGGTGGCGAAAACATACAGTATCCAGACGCCGCGCGTGCGGCACCGATGCTTCCCCGGAAAGCTCAGGGGCGTGCTGTCGCATATCGCCCGCGCAGTGGGCCGCAGGCCGCTCGTCACCTCCGGCCACCGCTCGAACGGCCGGCGAGGCTCCTATCATCGCAAATGCCTGGCGGCGGACATTCGCATTCCCGGCGTTTCGATAAATCGCATCCTCGCGGCCGCACGCTCAGCACCCGCCATCGGCGGGATCGGCACCTACTGCAACGGCATCGTGCATGTCGATGTGGGGCCAAAGCGGCGCTGGCATCATTGCGGCGGAGGGCTCGCACGGCTCACAAAGCGCGCGCGGCTGGCCGCGCGCTAGGCAAGCTATTCGGCCGACCCGTCGCCCGGCACGGTTTTCGCCTTGCGCTTCATGTTGCGCCGGATCATGCCGAGATCGGCGCCGCCGATGAGGAAGGCGACCGAGAAGTACACGACCATGGCAAAGCCGATCAGAAGGCCGAGTGCTGCCAGCTGCTCAAGGAGCGGCGAGGAGGGCGCGAGCCGATCTGCGAGGAAACCGGAGGCATATTCCAGCGACACGGCCATGACGACGGTCGCGATGATGAGGCGCGCGACACGCCAGGCAAGAGCCCGCTCCAGCGGCCAGTGCCCGCGCCGCACCAACGTCACGAAGAGAAGCATCGCGGTCAGCCAGCCGGAGACGGCCTCGGCGGTGGCAATGCCCCGCTCGTGAAAGAGCGGAAAGAGCGAGACAGCCAGGATGCAGTTCACCACCACCGACAGCATGGTGATGCGCATGGGTGTCTTGGTATCCTCGCGGGCGAAGAAACCGGGATTGAGCGCCTTGATCATCACGAAGCCCGGCAGGCCGAGGCCATAGATCGCGAGTGTCCCGGCAACGATCGAGGTCGTGTCCGGACTGAAGGCGCCGCGCTCGTAGAGAACCCGAACGATCTCGTCGGAAATGACCCAGAGCGCGCCCGCCGCCGGCAGGGTGAGGAAGAGCACGAACTCCATGGAGCGGTTCTGGATATTCGCCGCCTCGATCTGGTGCCCGCCCTTGAGCGCGCGCGCAAGCTCGGGCAGCAGGACCACACCCACGGCAATGCCGACGAC
The DNA here is from genome assembly GCF_022637395.1 of Shinella sp. H4-D48. Lineage (GTDB taxonomy): Bacteria > Pseudomonadota > Alphaproteobacteria > Rhizobiales > Rhizobiaceae > Shinella > Shinella sedimenti. The sequence continues at coordinate 3,236,768 of NZ_CP093337.1, forward strand.
GCCGAGCGGAAGCTGGTAGACGCGATCGGCATATTGCAAAGCGGCGATCGCGCCGTCCTTGGTGGAGGCGATCATCTGGCCGATGAGCTGGTTGATCTGGGTGATGCCGCCCGTCACGGCCGCCGGAAAGGCCAGCCACAGCAGGCGCTTGACGTTCGGCGTCATGCGCGGCCGGCGAAAGCCGATCCGGATGCCGGCATGGCGCACACCGGCGTAAAGCACCGCCATCTGCAACAGGCCCGCGACCAGCACGCCCCAGGAGAGATACCACGCCGTATCGAGCGGCGAGGCACCCTGCCAGAGCGCATAGCCCAGCGCGCCGATCAGCACGACATTGAGGAAAACAGGCGCAACGGCGGCCGCGAAATAGTGATGTAGCGAATTCAGCATGCCCGACAGCATGGCTGTCAGCGACATGCACATGAGATAGGGGAACATGACGACGGCAAGCTTTACCGTCACGTCGAACTTCTCCGCGTCGCCCACAAACCCCGGCGCGATGATCCAGGCGACGATGAGCGGCATCAGCAGCTCCATCGCGATGGTCAGGAGCAGAAGAACCGTAAAAAGGACGCCGAAGACCTCTTCGGAGAAGCGCTTCGCACCATCGACACCCCCCTCCTCGATCTCCTTGGCGAAAAGCGGCACGAAGGCGGCGTTGAAGGCGCCCTCGGCAAAGAGGCGACGGAAGAGATTGGGGAAGCGGAAGGCGGCATAGAAGGCATCCGCCATGGGGCCCGTGCCGAGAGCGGCCGCCATCAGCGTCTCACGCGCGAAGCCGAGCACGCGGCTGCCGAGCGTCGCGCCGCCCACCGTCGCGAATTTCTTGACGAGACTCATTGTTCTGCCCTGACCTTTTTCGGCGTCACGGGAACCGGCGCGATCATGCCTGACGGCATGCGGTCGCGCAGCTCATCCGCCTCATCCGCCATGACGGCCTTCAGCCGCGCGATGATATTGGCCTGCCGGTTGTCCGTTGTGATCTTCTGGCCGACCAGATCGGTGACGTAGAAGGTATCGATGACCTTCTCGCCGAAGGTCGTGATATGCGCCGAGGCGATGTCGAGCGAGAGGTCTGACAGCACAGCCGTGACTTCCGACAGCAGGCCGGGACGGTCGAGGCACTCGATCTCGATGACGGTGAACTTGTTTGAGAGCGTGTTCGAGATGGTGACGGCGGGCGAGACGGTGAAGGTGCGGCTGCGCTTTCGGCTCTTGGCGCGCGTGGCAATGACTTCCGGCAGGCGCTTGCGGCCGGACAGCACGTCCTCGATCATCTTTCCGATCGTGCCGGCGCGGCGCATCTCGTCGGAATCGTTGGGGAACTCGCGGTTGACGAGGATCGTGTCGAGGGCGCGCCCATCGGACGTGGTGAAGATCTGCGCATCGACGATGTTGGCGCCGGCCGCCGCACAGGCACCGGCAATCACGGTCAGAAGCCGCGGATGGTCGGGCGATAACACCGTGATTTCAGTGATGGCATGAAACGAGTGGGTTCGCACCGTGGTCGCCAGCGTCTGGCGGGCCTTGTCGGTCTCGCGGATGAAAGCCGCATGCCGAACCTGATCCTCCAGCGAGACCGTCAGCAGATAGGGATCATAGTTGAGGTTCGCATAGGTCTTGCGATCCTTCTGGCTCCAGTCGGCCGGCAATGCCTTGAGCAGGACCTCGCGCGCCGCCTGCGCCCGCTCCTTGCGCGACAGTTCGGAAAAGCCGCCGGAAATCAGAAGCTCGGTCTCGTAGTAGAGGGTGCGCAGCAGCTGGCCCTTCCAGCCGTTCCACACGCCGGGGCCGACCGCGCGGATATCGCAGACCGTCAGCACGAGCAGCATCTTCAGGCGCTCCAGCGACTGCACCTTGTCGGCGAAGTCGACGATGGTCTTGCGATCGTTGAGGTCGCGGGTCTGCGCGACCATCGACATGGTCAGATGTTCCTCGATGAGCCAGACGACCAGTTCCGTCTGCTTCGGGGAGAGGCCGAAACGCGGGCAGAGTTTGCGGGCGACCTTCGCCCCGGCCACCGAATGATCCTCGGGGCGGCCCTTGGCGATGTCGTGCAGCAGAACCGCGACATAGAGCGCGATGCGGTCCTCGATGGCCGGCATCACCTGGTAGCTGAGCGGATGGGCCTCCTTCTCGCGGCCCTGGTCGATGCTTGCCAGCACGCCGACGGCGCGGATCAGGTGTTCGTCGACCGTATAGTGATGGTACATGTTGAACTGCATCATCGCGACGATCTTGCCGAATTCCGGGATGAACCGGCCAAGCACGCCCGCCTCGTTCATGCGGCGCAGGCTGAGCGCGGGATCGCGCGGCGAGGTCAGGATGGATAGGAAGAGGCGGTTCGCCTCCTCGTCCTCGCGCAGTGCGGCATTGACGAGTTTCAGCGAGCGCGTGACCTGCTTCAGCGCATCCGGGTGGAATTCCAGCCCGTTGATATCGGCGATGTGAAAGAGCCTGATGATGTTGACCGGATCGCGCTTGAAGACATCGGTACTGGCAATGGTGATGCGGCCGCGGTCCTCGACGAAATCCAGCGTGCCGGCGATCTTGCGCGTGCGGTGGGTGAAGCGGGTGATCACCGCGGTCAGGCCCGGCGCTTCCTTGGCCTGCTGATCCTCCAGCGTCGCGCAGAAGATGCGCGTGAGGTCGCCCACGTCCTTTGCGACGAGGAAGTAGTGCTTCATGAAGCGCTCGACGGCCGAAAGGCCCGGATGCGGCTGGTAGCCGAGGCACTCGGCGATCTCGCGCTGGATGTCGAAGGACAGCCGCTCTTCCGCCTTGCCGGTCAGGAAGTGCATGTGGCACCGCACGGCCCAGAGGAAGTCGTCCGCCTTCTGGAAGAGCTTGTATTCCTGCCGCGAGAGCACGCCGAGCTTCACCAGTTCGGCCGGGTCGCGGATGTGGTAGAAATATTTGGCGATCCAGAACAGCGTGTGCAGGTCGCGCAGCCCGCCCTTGCCTTCCTTGACGTTCGGCTCGACGAGGTAGCGCGTGTCACCGGCCTTGCGGTGACGCTCGTCGCGCTCGGCAAGCTTGGCGGCGATGAATTCCGGGCCGGTTCCGCGCACGATCTCGCGGTCGAAACGCACGCCCAGCTCCTCGAAAAGAGCGACCGAGCCGCAGATGAAGCGAGCCTCGAGGATCGCCGTGCGGATCGTCATGTCACCCTTGGAAAGCTGGATGCATTCCTCGAGATTGCGGGTTGCATGGCCAACCTTGAAGCCCAGATCCCACAGGATATAGAGCATGAACTCGATGGCCGGCTCGCTCCAGGCGGCAGGCTTTGCCGGCAGCAGGAAAAGCAGGTCGATATCGGAGCCCGGCGCCAGCGTACCGCGCCCGTAACCGCCGACAGCCGTGACCGTGATGCGCGCGGCAGGCGGCGCCTGGCCGGCGCTGAAGACATGGTTGAGCGTGAAATCGTGAAGGACCGCGATCAGCTGATCCTGAAGCCAGGAGATGCGTGCGGCGCATTGCAGGCCGCTACCGTCCGCAAACAGCAGCTCGCGCGCCCGTGCCCTGCCCTCGCTATTGGCCTTCTTGAACTCGGCCAGAAGCGCGCTGCGCATGCGGTCGCGATAGTCGGCATTGGTGCTGGCAATGAATTCGCATCTTGCGCGCAGTGCAGGCACGTCGAGAAGGCCGGATTCGGCCGGTGCCAGAAGCTTCTTTTCCATCGGATTCCGGCTTGCGTCCCGCTTGTCGTCCATCGCCCGTTCGGTGCGCATGCCTATAGACCCTTTCGGCACGCGAGGACAATCACCCTAGCCGTTACCGGTTGCCAAGTTCTTTCTTCAACGCATAAAGCGCTTCCAGCGCCGCGCGTGGCGTCATGTCATCCGGGTTGAGCTCCTTCACCAGTTCCTCGACCTTCGACGGAGCGGAACTGCGTTGCACCTCCTCGCGGCGCACCGCGACCTGGAACAGCGGCAGATCGTCGATCAGCTGGCTTGCCGGATTCTTGCGGTCCGCATCCTCGAGCTTTGCGAGCACGTCCTTCGCACGCGCCACCACGGAGGCTGGAAGGCCGGCAAGGCGCGCCACCTGAATACCGTAGGAGCGATCCGCTGCACCCGGGCCGACCTCATGAAGGAAGATCACGTCGCCGTCCCACTCCTTGACGCGCATTGTGGCGTTGGAAAGGCGTGCGAGCTTCTCCGACAGCACCGTCAGCTCGTGGAAATGCGTGGCGAACAGGCCGCGGCAGCGGTTGGCTTCATGCAGGTGCTCGACGGCAGCCCAGGCGATGGACAGGCCGTCGAAGGTCGCAGTGCCGCGGCCGATTTCATCGAGGATGACAAGCGAGCGATCCGTCGCCTGGTTGAGGATCGCCGCCGTTTCCACCATCTCGACCATGAAGGTGGAGCGACCGCGCGCGAGGTCATCGGACGCGCCGACACGCGAGAACAGCCGGTCGACGACACCGATATGGGCGCTTTCGGCCGGCACGTAGGAGCCCATCTGGGCGAGGATGGCAATCAGGGCATTCTGGCGCAGGAAGGTCGACTTACCGCCCATGTTGGGGCCGGTCAGCAACCAGATCGCGCCATGGCCCTTGCCGTCCTGAGGCGAGAGGTCGCAGGAATTGGCGACGAAGGCGGTGCCGTGCTGGCGGCGCAGCGCCTGTTCCACGACCGGATGCCGCCCGCCGACGATGGCGAACATGGTCGAGCCATCCACCACCGGCCGGCAATAGGCCTGCTCCTCCGCCAGGGCCGCCAGTCCGACGGACACGTCCACGACGGCAAGCGCGCGCGCTGCCGCCTTGATCGCTTCCGCTTCGGCCACCACCGCCTCGACGAGGCCGTCGAAGGCGGCAAGCTCGATGGCGAGCGCGCGGTCGGCAGCATTGGCGATCTTGGTTTCGAGTTCCGACAGCGCCGTCGTAGTGAAGCGCATCGCACCGGCCATGGTCTGGCGGTGAATGAAGCGAGCCTTCGCCGCGTCGCTATCCGTCAGCGCCGAGGCGTTTCCGGCCGACACCTCGATGAAATAACCCAGCACGTTGTTGTGCTTGATCTTCAGCGACTTGACGCCGGTCTCCTCGGCATATTCTAGCTGGAGGCCGGCAATGACACGGCGGGACTGGTCGCGCAGCGCCCGCATCTCGTCGAGTTCGGCATCCGCCGCCTCGCGGATGAAACCGCCGTCGCGCTTCAAAAGCGGCAGCTCGTCGGCCAGCATGAATGCGAGGCGGTGCGACAGATCGAGCGGCAGCGTGGCGATCGCGTCGCGCGCGGCGGCAAGCTCGCCCTCCAGCGCTTCCGACGCCATGAGACGGGCGATCTCGGCGGAGGTGGAAAGCCCCTGCAGGATCGCGCCCAGATCGCGCGGACCGCCACGGCCGAGCGCAATGCGCGAAAGCGCGCGCGGCATGTCCGGCAGCTGCTTGAGGGCACGGCGCAGGTCCTCACAGAAAGAGGGCCGGTCGGCGAGCGTCGCAATCGAATCGAGCCGGGCGTTGATCGTCTCGGGGTCGGTCAGCGGCGACATCAGGCGTTCGGCCAGAAGTCGCGCGCCGCCGCTGGTGGCGGTGCGGTCGATCGCCTTCAGAAGCGTGCCGCTGCGCTCGCCCGACAGCGTGCGGACCAGTTCAAGATTGGCGCGGGTCGCCGGATCGATGAAGAGCGTCGAGGCCGAGCTTTCGCGCTCAGGCCGGCCGAGCGGCGGGCGCTCCGCGATCTGGGTCTTTTCCACATAGGCGACGGCGGCAGAGGCTGCGGCCATTTCGGCGCGCGAAAACGTCCCGAAACCGTCGAGCGTGGAGACGCCGAAATAGCGCGCCATGCGGCCTTCCGCCGTGGCACTGTCGAACAGCACGGCCGGCTGCGGCACGGCCAGGCGACCGAGAACGTCGAGCACCGGGCGGAACTCGGGATCGTGGAACAGCGTGTCCGGCACGATCAGTTCGCGCGGATCGATGCGCAGGATATCGGCTAGAAGCTGGCCCTGCGCGGTCTCCGACAGGCGGAAGATGCCGGTCGAGATATCGATCCAGGCCAGCGCCATGGAGGGTTCCGCTCCGCCACGGATGCGCGCGACGGCCATCAGGTAATTGGCATCCGAGGGTGAGAGCAGCTTTTCCTCGGTCAGCGTGCCCGGCGTGACGAGGCGCACGACATCGCGGCGCACCACGGATTTCGAGCCGCGCTTCTTGGCTTCCGCCGGGTCCTCGACCTGTTCGCAGACGGCAACGCGGAAACCGAGCGCGATAAGCCGTTGCAGATAATCGTCCGCCGCATGAACCGGCACGCCGCACATGGGGATGTCGAGGCCCATATGCTGGCCGCGCTTCGTCAGCGTGATGCCGAGCGCGCGGGAGGCGTCCACGGCATCCTGAAAGAACAGCTCGTAGAAATCCCCCATGCGGTAGAACAGCATGCTGTCGGGGTTGGCAGCCTTGATCTCGATAAACTGCTCCATCATCGGCGTGGCCGATGCGCGGCTTTCGTCGGAGGCGAGTTCGGCCGTCGACAGGATATCGTTCGGTCGTGCGATCTGGTCGTTCACGGAGAGTCAGTTCTTCCCAAAAAAGAGGTGTCACCCTAGCCATGTGCCGCTATAGAAAACAACACCTGCGTGGAGTTGTGGGCCTATCGCCCACAGGAGTATGAAGGGGGAGAGCATGCCGGGAACCGACAAATCCGATCGCCAGAAGGCCAGCGTCACGGACAAGGAAGCGCTGGACTTCCACTCATCCGGCCGCCCCGGCAAGCTGGAGATCACGCCCACCAAGCCGATGGCGACGCAGCGCGACCTGTCGCTCGCCTATTCGCCCGGCGTGGCCGTACCCGTGAAGGCCATCGCCGAAGACCCCTCGACCGCCTACGACTACACCACACGCGGCAACATGGTCGCCGTCATCTCGAACGGCACGGCCATTCTCGGCCTTGGCAATCTCGGTGCCCTCGCCTCCAAGCCGGTCATGGAAGGCAAGTCGGTGCTCTTCAAGCGCTTCGCGGATGTCGATTCCATTGACCTTGAGGTCGATACGGAGAATGTCGACGAGTTCATCAACTGCGTGCGCTATCTCGGCCCCTCCTTCGGCGGCATCAACCTCGAGGACATCAAGGCCCCGGACTGTTTCATCATCGAAAGCCGCCTACGCGAACTGATGGACATTCCGGTCTTCCACGACGACCAGCACGGCACCGCCATCATCGCCGCCGCCGGCCTCATCAATGCGCTGGCGCTGACCGGCCGCGACTTCAAGACGACGAAGCTCGTCTGCAACGGCGCGGGTGCGGCCGCCATCGCCTGTATCGAACTCATCAAGGCGATGGGCTTTTCGCCTGACAACGTTATCCTCTGCGACACCAAGGGCGTGATCTACCAGGGCCGCGAAGAGGGCATGAACCAGTGGAAATCCGCCCATGCGGTCAAGACCGACCGCCGCTCGCTGGCCGAGGCGATGGCCGGCGCCGACGTGGTGTTCGGCCTCTCGGCCAAGGGGGCGTTTTCCGAAGAAATGATCCGCTCCATGGCCCCGCGCCCGATCATCTTCGCCATGGCCAATCCCGACCCGGAAATCACGCCCGAGGAAGTCGCGCGCATCCGCGACGACGCGATCGTGGCGACGGGGCGCTCGGATTATCCGAACCAGGTCAATAACGTGCTGGGCTTCCCCTACATCTTCCGCGGCGCACTCGACGTGCGGGCCTCAACAATCAACGATGCCATGAAGATTGCCGCCGCCGAGGCGCTTGCCAACCTCGCGAAGGAAGACGTGCCCGATGACGTGGCCGCCGCCTATCAGGGCGTGCGTCCGCGTTTCGGGGCACAATACATCATTCCCGTGCCCTTCGATCCGCGCCTTATCTCCGCCATTCCCGTCGCTGTGGCCAAGGCGGCGATGGAAACAGGCGTGGCGCGCAAGGACATTCCCGACCTCGACGCCTATGCGCGTGACCTGAAGGCGCGGCGCGACCCGATCGCCTCGACGCTGCAGCAGATCTACGCCCGCGTGCGCCGCCAGCCGAAACGTGTCGTCTTCGCCGAGGGCGAGGAAGAGCAGATGATGCGCGCCGCCGTGTCCTATGCCAACCAGCAGCTCGGTACCGCCATTCTCGTTGGCCGCGACGACCGGATGCGGGAGATCGCTGAGCGCGCCGGCATCGACCTCGACCGGCCCGGCATCCAGCTGCTCAATGCCCGCATCTCGACGCGCAACGATGCCTATATCGACTATCTCTATGCCCGCATCCAGCGGAAGGGTTTCCTCTACCGCGATGCACAGCGCATGATCCACAACGACCGCAACCATTTCGCGGCCTGCATGGTGGCACTCGGCGATGCAGATGCGATGGTGACGGGCCTGACCCGCAACTACTCCACCGCGCTGGAAGACGTGCGCCGCTGCATCGACCCCAAGCCCGGCCACCGCGTCATCGGCGCCTCGCTGGCGCTTTGCCGCGGCCGCGCCGTGCTGGTGGCCGATACGGCCGTGCACGACATGCCCTCATCCGAGGAACTGGCCGATATAGCAGAAGAGGCTGCCGGCCTTGCCCGCCGCCTCGGCTACGAGCCGCGCGTGGCGATGCTCGCCTACTCCACCTTCGGCCATCCGTCGGGCGAACGATCCGAGCGGGTGCGCGAGGCGGTGAAGATCCTCGACCGCCGGCGCGTCGATTTCGAATATGACGGTGAAATGGCGGCCGATGTCGCGCTCAATCCGCGCATCATGGAGCAGTATCCGTTCTGCCGTCTCTCAGGCCCCGGCAACGTGCTGGTAATGCCGGCGTTCCACTCGGCATCGATCTCGACCAAGATGCTGCAGGAACTCGGCGGCTCGACCGTCATCGGCCCGCTTCTGGTCGGCCTCGACAAGTCGGTGCAGATCGTCTCGATGGGTGCGAAGGATTCGGACATCGTCAACATGGCGACGCTGGCCGCGTATAATTCGGGCGGTTAAGGCAGTAGGCAGCAGGCAGCAGGCAGCAGGGGAAGAAAACACCCCTGCGGCCTGTGTTGCCTACTGTCTCATTCTCAGCTCGCGAAACGCCCGGCGTCTGCGCCATAATAGTTGAGATAGCGGCCCGAAATCTGGCCGATCGGTAGAACGATCAGCACGTCCGTCGTGTTGAAGGCGTGGTCCACCACCGCGCCGCTGCCGATCGTGGCGCCGAGCCTCAGATAGCCCTTCACAAGCGGCGGCATGGCCACCAGCGCCTTGCGCGCATCGATGCCTTCCGCCGGCATCAGATCCATGACGCGGAAAAGCTCCGGCCGGGCCGAAACGCTCCAGTCGTCCTTGGCCTGCACATTGTGGTGCAGGAAGGAGAGCGCCAGCGCGTGCTCTTCCGGCACCGTGCCGTGGAAGGAGGCGCAGCCGAACATCACGTCCACGCCATGCTTCAGCGAATAGGCCCAGGCACCCTGCCAGAGCAGCTCGACCGTGCGCTTGGTGCGATAGGCCGGCAGCACGCAGGAGCGGCCGAGCTCCATGAAGCGCTTGTCGGGATGGCGGGCAATCAGCGCATCGACATCGAATTCTGACTGCGAGTAGAAGCCGCCGGAAACCGCCGCCACATCCTGCCGGAGCAGGCGATAGGTGCCGACGATCTGTTCCTCGGCGTCACCCTCGATCGAAGTATCGAGCACGAGCAGGTGATCGCACACCATATCCCAGGCGTCGATATCGCGCTTGCGGCGCACGGCATCGGGCGAAAGCTGGGCGCTCATCTCTTCGACGAAGACCCGGTAGCGCACGGCCTGCGCGGCATCGATCTCGGAGACGGAGCGCGCCAGACGGGTTTCGAGATTGCCGATGCGGCCCAGCACGTCAGACGCCGGCCGTTCCGTTGCCGGGGCGGGCTTCTGAGCGATCTCCGCGGGAGCGATGGTCTGGGCGAGGTCGAGCGTCATGGAAGTCTACCCGTTAACAAGCTTCGCGACTTTAATCACGATTCTGCAACAGGATAATGACGTAAAGCTGGCTTGGATAGGGCAAAGCCGCCGGCGTCGCCCGTCAGGCCCGTGCCCGCCGCGCGATCCGGGCGATTTCTCCCAGAAGACGCGCGGGATCGGCGGGCTTGGCCAGTACCGCATCGGCGCCGATGGCAAGGAGTTCCTCAGCGAGGCCCGTGCGGTTGTCCGCCGTCAGCACCATCACGGGAAGGCGGGCATTGCCGTAATCGCAGCGCACGATCCGCGCGATCATCTCCTGCGCCTCTCCACCCGGCATGCCGAGATCGGTGACGATCAGGTCAGGCGCAAACGGCCCCGCATCCGTCGCCCCGCCGAGCGCGGAGACAAGAGCCGGATAATCCGGCACGTGGCGCACCGTATGGCCGGCGCGCTCCAGGACAGAACGCACCAGCATGGCGTTGACCGGATCGTCCTCTGCCAGAAGGATGCGGATGCCGGAAAATGCCGCCGGACGCGGATCTGGCGCCACCGGCGGCGGGTCCTTCAGGATCGGGCGGTTGTCGTTGATGGCATCGCGCACCTCGATGCCCTTCATCCGCCCGCGCAGCACCTCGACGAGCGAGCGCTCACGCAACGGCCGGATCAGCCAGGAATCATAGCCTTCGGCCTTGCCGATGGCGCGGCTGCCGCGATCTTCGGGATTGACGAGATAGATCCGGCGCGCGGCGCTCTCGCGGAAATAGGCCAAGTCGGCCAGCTCGCGGCGAAAGGCCCCGGCCAGGCGGTTGTCCACGATGATATCGGTGAGGCTTTCGCCACGCTCGGCCAGGCGGCCCGCGGCGTCCTGGGCCTCCTCGACGGACGTGGCGAGGTAGCAGGCGCCGCCGAGCGCGCCGATGGTGTGCACCAGCGCCGCCGATGCCGGGCCTGCCGGCGCCAACAGAAAGACGAGGCTGCCACGCAGCACGCTCTTGCGCGCGCCGCGGGAGGGGCGCGACCGCGCCTCGACCGGCATGCGAATGGTGAAGATGCTTCCGCGGCCGGGCGTGCTTTCGAGTGTCAGAGCGCCGCCGGCCTCGGAAAGGATGCGTGCGGAAATCGCAAGCCCCAGCCCGGTGCCGCCGCTGCGTTGGGCAGCGCTGCCCGTCTGTTCGAACTCCTCGAAGATGCGGGCCTGCTCGTCCGGCCGCATGCCGGGCCCCGTATCCGTCACCCGGATAACGATGGCATCGCCGTCGAGCGCCGTTTCCAGCAGGACACCGCCCCTATGGGTGAATTTCACCGCATTGCCGACGACATTGTAGAGCACCTGCCGCAGGCGCGAAGCGTCATAGAGAAGCAGGCCCGGCACATCTGCGGAGACGAACGAACCGATCTCGATGCCCTTTTCATGGGCGCGCGGCGACAGCATCTCCACGACGCTTTCCAGCATCGGACGCACCGGCTCTTCGGAGGGCCGCAGCTGGAAGCGCCCGGCCTCGATGCTGGAGAAGTCGAGCAGATCGTCGACGAGCTGCACCAGGGCGTGCCCGGACTGGCGCATACCGGCGAGGTAATTCTTCTGCTCGGCCGTGAGCCGGGTCTGTCCCAGCAGATGCGACATGCCGAGGATGCCTGAAAGCGGCGTGCGGATTTCGTGGCTGACGGTGGCGAGCAGGCGTGACTTGGCGTCACTTGCCGCCTCCGCGCGCTGACGGGCCTTCTCGCGCTCGACTTCGGCGCGGCGCTCCTCCGTCACATCGCGAGCGATGGACTGCACCACCAGCTCGCCGGACGCGGGATCGCGCACCGTGACATCATGCCAGGAATAGATGCGCATGCCCGCCGGGCCCTGCATGTCGACATCGTAGCGATGCGCGCTTGCCTGCGAGCGGAAGGAAAGGCCGAGCGCTTCCAGTTTACAGCCTTCGACATCGGCGACGCCCGTCAGTTCGCCCAGAATGGCATTGGCCCGCAGGATACGGCCATCAAGTGTGCGGGTGACGATGATATCGCCCAGCACATCATGGATCGCCGAGAGGATTTCGGAGGTCTCGCTGCGCTCCCAGCCGCGATCGTGCACCGTCTCGATGCCGGCGGCCGGTCGGCGGGATAGGAACAGGAAGACAGCACCGGCGATGCCCGCAAGGCCGAGCCCGGCGGCTGCGACATAGAAGCCCGATGCGATCCCGGTTATCAGAACCAGCGCGGCGCAAAGCAGGCCGACGGCGGCAATGACGTTGCGGATCGTCGCATGGTTACCCGACGCGGGTGCCGGGGTGGCGGATGCTACGTCGTCGAGCGTCGCCTCTCCATCCAGTCGGCCACGAGCCGACCGGGACGGTGCCTCGGCAAATTCGGCCTGAAGCCGGCTCTGTAGCTTTACGGGTTCGCTCATGGGATCCGCTTATCACGCGGACCGTTCAAATCGGCTTCAGCAAGTCGCTAAAAGTTTAGCGATCCTTGCGGCGCAGCAGGAGCAGCTCGTCTAGGATCACCAGGCCCGCGCCGATGGTGATGAAACTGTCGGCGAGATTGAACACCGCAAAGGACCACGTCTCCGTGTAGAAGAGGATATAGTCGATCACGTAGCCGAAAAGCGCCCGGTCGATGAGATTGCCGAACGCGCCTGCGATGATGAAGGCGTAACCGGCATGGGCAAACCCGCGCTCCTTCGGAGTCTGCCGCCACAGCCAGGCGACGAAGGCCACGACAAAGAGGCGCAGCGTCACGATCAGCCAGCCCTCCAGACCCGACAGCATCGAGAAGGCGACGCCGTAATTGTAGGTGCGGTAGAGCGCCAGCATCGGCATGACATGCACCGCCTCCTGGAAGGGAAGCCACATCTCGACGGCGAATTTCACCGCCTGATCGAGCAGCAGCGCCAGCAGGATGACGATGATGACCGGTACCGGCCGGGACATGAAGGGAATGCGATTGGTCATGCGCGGTCGTCCAGCGTCAGCAGATGGCGGCGCGCCTCGAAGAGCATGACGCCGGTGGCGATGGCAAGGTTGAGCGAATCCGCAAGACCCGCCTGCGGAATGCGGGCAAGCGCATCCGCCTCGCTCGCCAGCGTATCCGGCAGACCGGACTGCTCGTTGCCCATCAGGAGCACGACGGGCTTCGTCTTGTAGTCGATGGTGCGATAATCGACGGCGCCGGCAAGATGGGTCGCGACGACGCTCACGCCCGCGCCCTTCTTCCAGGCGAGAAAGTCCGCAACGCTGGTCCTGACCAGCGGCACGGCAAAGACCGAGCCCATCGTGGCGCGCACGGTTTCCATCGAGAACGGATCGGTGCTTTCACCCACGAGGATGACGCCGCTCGCGCCCGCCGCATCGGCCGTGCGGATGATCGTGCCGAGATTGCCGGGGTCGCGCACGCGGTCGAGCGCGACATAGGTCTCGCCGTTCCCGGGCTTGAGGTCGCGCAGGTTCGTCCAGCGCTGAGTGAAGATGCCGACGACCATCTGCGGATTGTCGCGCCGCGTGATCGAGGCGAGCACCTTCTCGCTCACCTCCAGCACCAGCCCGCCGCGCGCCACCGTCTTCGTCGCGCATTGCACGACCTGCGGCTTGTCCTTGACGTTCTTGGCATAGACCAGCGTGCGGATCTCGAAGCCGAGCTCCAGCGCGTCGATGACGAGCTTGAGGCCTTCGGCCATGAAGCTTTTCGTCTCGTCGCGGTGCTTCTTGTCGGACAGCGCCTTGATGTCCTTGACGATCGGGTTGGCGAGGCTCGTGACCTCCTTGACCTGCCCGACGCGGCGCGTTCCCTGGTGATCGTGGCTCATGGGCTGATCCATCGGCTGAAGAGGGAGGTGGAGAGCGCGCGGCCGGCTTGCTTGCCGTCCGTACCGCTCTCGCGAATGACGAGTTCGCCCGATTCCACCGTACCGCTGGCGCCGCGCATCGTCTCGCGCATCAACTCGTGGATGGAATAGAAGCTGGCGCGGATCGAATAGGCCGTCAGCACCAGGCCGATGGCCTTGGGTGACAGGATTTCGCGGCAGACATCGAGCATCAGCGGCAGATGATCGAAGAGGTGCCAGACCTCGCCGTTGGGGCCGCGACCGAATTTCGGCGGGTCGGTGAGAATGATGTCGTATTTGCTGCCGCGGCGTTCCTCGCGCTGGATGAACTTCATCGCGTCTTCGCAGATCCAGCGGATCGGCAGCTTGTCCATGCGGCCGAGCGCCTGGTTTTCGCGTGCCCAGCCGATCGCCTTCTTGGAGGCATCGACATGGGTGACTTCGGCCCCGGCAGCGGCGGCCACCAGCGACGCGACGCCGGTATAGCCGAAAAGGTTCAGCACCTTGACCGGGCGGCCGGCCGTCTCGACCTTCTCCTTCATCCAGCTCCAGTGGGCAAGCTGTTCGGGGAAGACGCCGACGTGACGGAAGGCGGTGAATCGGCCATGGAAATCGACACCGAGGAGCTGCATCGGCCAGGTTTCGCCGAGAGCCTCCTTGGGGAACTTCCAGCGTCCCATGCCGTCCTCGTCGGTATCACCGGTGAAGAGGGCGTCCGCCTTTTCCCAGAGGCCATCAGGCAGGCTTCGCTGCCATAGTGCCTGGGCTTCGGGACGCACGATGCGATAGGGACCGTACTGCTCCAGCTTCTCGCCGGCGCCGCTGTCGATGAGGCGATACTGATCCGAACCGGCCGTTTCGAGAATGACCGGTACGCGCTCGGCAGGCTTTGCCCCGTCACGACGCATCAGCGGGCGCGCGGGCGCATCCGGCGCCGGGCGCGGCTCCTTCTTCGCGGCGGGCTTCGCAGCGATTGTCTTTACGGCGGGGGCCTTCTGCGTCTGCGCCCGCGCAGGTCCGTGCGGCTTGGCGGATGCGGCAGGGCCGCTTTTCGGCCGGCGGTGTCTGTCCTTCACGATGGATCGTCCGTCGTCGGTTGGAAACTGGCCGGCAACGCCGGAAAACAAGCGGCTCCCATACCATCCCTCCCCCACTTGGCAAAGCGCTTTCCGATGACGATAACTTGAGACCACACAAGGGAGAATCGCAGATGGACCTGACCGGTGAGGAACGCATAGCCGCCCCGCGCGATGCCGTCTGGGTCGCTCTCAACGATCCCGACACGCTGAAGGCCTGCATTCCTGGCTGTCAGGAGATCATCCGGCACTCGCCGACGGAGCTCGACCTGACCGTGAAGTTCAAGATCGGCGTCGTTTCGGCCACCTTCAGCGGCGAAGTCACCCTCTCGAACCTCAATCCGCCCGAGAGCTATACGATTGCGGGCGAAGGCAAAGGCAACATTGCCGGCCTCGCCAGGGGCAGCGCAGATGTGCGGTTGATGGAAGATGGCGCCGGAACGATTCTCGCCTATGACATCCACACCCAGGTCGGCGGAAAGCTCGCGCAGTTCGGCTCGCGCCTCATCGGTTCCTCGGCCAGAAAGCTGGCGATGCGCTTCTTTGCCGATCTCGAGGCGAGGCTGAACGGCAGGGCGGTTTAGATCACTTTCCGGGCGACGGCAAAACGGCCTGCGAGGCGATCGCTTCCGCACGGGTGCGGTGCTTTTCGGCCTCGCTGTGCCACTTCACCGCCTCGTTGGCCTCGATGCGGGCACGCTTGCGGTACTTGCCCTGCGTGAACCAGGTGATCAGGGCACCCAGCACAAGGCCGAGGATCGTTGCGAGAAACAGGTAGACGAAAAAGGGCGCGGTGACGGATAGCACGCTGTCTTCCGGCCGGAAGGGGTTGAGCGCCAGGGTCACGGGCTGGCGATTGGCGACCGACAGCACGATCAGCAAAATGCCGATCGGGATCAGCACGAGGACGTTGACAACTCTCTTGACCATGACGTCACCTTTCCGGCGCGAGGCGCGGCTAGCACCCAGCTTCCATTCTGCGGCATCGCGTAACCCCGCGAAACCTTTGGCGAATCGCCTCAATCGTCCTGGTCGGCCTGACCGGGATTGAGGCGTTCGCGCAGTTCCTTGCCGGTCTTGAAGAAGGGAACCCACTTCTCCTCGACGAAGACCGCATCGCCGGTTCGCGGGTTGCGACCGGAACGAGACGGGCGGTTCTTGACCGAAAAGGCCCCGAAGCCGCGCAACTCGACCCGGTTACCGGCGGCAAGCGCATCGGTGATCTCGTCGAGCACGGCATTGACGATGTTCTCGACGTCGCGATGGTAGAGGTGTGGATTGCGAGCGGCGACAATCTGAACCAGTTCGGACTTGATCACTGTATCCCCCTCAAAAACTCTTGTTTTTCAATCATGGTCAACCTGCCAAACGGAGACAAGACCGTCAAGAAACAACTTCTGGCCACCCAGTTTTTCGATTGTCGGCTGCAGGTCGAGCGGCATGCCGAGAAGCGAACGGACGAAATCGAGCGCGCCCGACCCGAGGAACGGGAAGCCCGTGCGGCTGGCCGGCGCATAGTCGATGACGGGAAGATCGGCCGAGACCTTGCGCTCTGTGAGATAGGCGCGGATCGCCTCCGGCCCGCCCAGCGTATCCACCAGCTTGGCGGCGAGCGCCTGCCGGCCGGTGAAGATGCTGCCATCGGCAAGGCGCAGGACCTCGGCACGCGGAAGCTTGCGGCGCTCGGCGACCAGATCGACGAACCAGTCATAGCTGTCCATCACCATGGCGCGGATCATGGTCTTTGCCTCTTCGCTGGCCGGATGGAACGGTGACGGCTCGGCCTTCAGCGGCGCCGACTTGATCTCCTCCAGGGAGACACCAATCTTGTCCATAAGATCCTTCAACTGCGGATACTGGAAGATAACGCCGATGGAGCCGGTGATAGAGCTTTCGCCGGCGATGATCGTATCGCCGGCGGTCGCGATCATATAGCCGGCGGAGGCGGCAAGCGTGCGCACATCCGAGACGACCGGCTTCTTTTCCGCCACCTTGCGCAACGCCTTGAAGATGACTTCGCCGCCATAGGTCGTGCCACCCGGCGAGGAAATCGTCACTACCAGGGCTTTCGCGCGGTCGTTGCTTGCGATGCGATCGAGGCGCTCCAGCAGGTCCTTGTCGTCCTGGATGATGCCGGAAATCTCGACGCGCGCGATATGGTCGCCTGCTCCGGCGCCCGGCCAGCGCCAGGCGACCGTCGCGAGGATGGCGGCAAGCGCGATCAGGATGGCGACGACGCGCCAGAAGGTGAGTTTGCGACGCAGCTGCCGGCGATCGGCGATGGCGGAGTAATCCATTCCCTGTCCTCATTCCCTATGGAAGCCAACCCGCAGGTGACTTGCCGAAGGCCCTATCGATATGGCATTGGCCGTGCAAATGGCAATTCGTCGCCGAACTTTCTTGGCATCCATTGTTTGTTCAGGAATAATCGCCATATGGGAGCCGTTACCAAGGCGACCCGATTTGCCGATACTCAAATTCAAGCAGGCAGGATGCTGAACAGCGCGGCAGACACACCGACGGGTGCGCAAAGCACAGGCAATTCAGTGGAGGCCTACCGCCTCGCGACACGGCATTCCTCGCGCGTGCGCATGCTGAAGATCGCCCTGCCTGTCGCCGCTCTCCTCATCGGCGCCGTTTTCGCCGTCGTTTCCATCGTGCGCACCTATCTGCCTTCCGATCTCCAGATGGAGAGTGCGTCTATCGAAGATGGCAAGATCGTGATGCGCAATCCGGCTATCGCCGGCCGCAACAAGGACGGCATAAGCTATTCCATGAAGGCCGAACGCGCGCTGCAGGACATGAAGCAGCCCGACGTCATCGAGCTTCACGACATCCTCGCGAAAATGCCGATGAACGAATCCACGGTCGCCGAGGTCGTCGCCCAGAACGGCATCTACGACCGCGGCCGCAACATGCTCGACATGGTCGCGCCCTTCACCATCCATCTCAATACAGGCCTCGATGCAGCCTTCCAGTCCGCCCAGCTCGATATCAACGGCGGCACGATGTCGACGGACAAGCCCGTCTCGATCAAATCCAGCGGCGCATCCATTGTTGCGCAGTCGCTGCGAATGACGGATAAAGGCAAGGTCGTCGTCTTCGAGGGCAAGGTCGTCGTCGATGTCGACCCGGCCGCCATCCGCAACAAAGAACAGTAAGAGCCCCATGTTCGCCACTCTCTCCGCCCCTGTCCGGGCCACCAGCCTTTTGGTTCTTGTCGCGGGCTTCGCGTTTGCAGCCGCCCCCGTGGTCGCCCAGCAGACGAGCAAGATGACGGGCATGCAGCTCTCCAACGACGAGCCTATCCAGATCCAGAGCGATAAGCTCGAGATCCGCGACCAGGAGCGCAAGGCCGAGTTCACCGGCAATGTGAAGGTCGTACAGGGCACCACCACGATGCAGGCCGGCCGGATGGTGGTCTATTACAAGTCGGGCGAAGGCTCGGTTGCCAGTGGCAATGCCGACATCGAGAAGATCGACGTCTTCGACAAGGTCTATCTCAAGTCTGACAAGCAGGAAGCGACCGGCGACACCGGCACCTTCAACATGGTCAACGAGACCATGCAGCTGAAGGGCAAGAAGGTCGTTCTGTCCGAAGGCGAAAACGTCTTCGTCGGCTGCCAGCTCAACGTGGCCATGCGCACCGGCGAGGCCACCCTCGATGCCTGCGGCGGCCGCGTCATGATCCAGCTGGATCCCAAGTCCCGCAAGCAAACGAACTGATATAGCGTTTTACCCAGTGGCCTCTTCCCTGCTCTCCCGTCTGACGCGCGCTCCGAAAAAAGCTGCGCAGGATCACGCTCCGCACGCAGCGGATCTGGCACGCTATGAGGGCACCCTCATCGCGCGCGGGCTGACCAAGACCTACCGCGACAGGCGCGTCGTCAACGGCGTGTCGCTCGTGGTGCGACGGG
This sequence comes from Shinella sp. H4-D48, assembly GCF_022637395.1. Taxonomy (GTDB): domain Bacteria; phylum Pseudomonadota; class Alphaproteobacteria; order Rhizobiales; family Rhizobiaceae; genus Shinella; species Shinella sedimenti. The sequence continues at coordinate 3,255,424 of NZ_CP093337.1, forward strand.
GCGAGGCGGTCGGGCTTTTGGGGCCGAACGGCGCGGGCAAGACCACCTGTTTCTACATGATCACCGGTCTAGTGCCGGTCGACGAAGGGTCGATCGAGATCAACGGCCACGAGGTGACCACCATGCCGATGTACCGCCGCGCGCGGCTCGGCGTCGGCTACCTGCCGCAGGAAGCGTCGATCTTCCGCGGCCTGACGGTGGAAGAAAACATCCGCGCCGTTCTGGAAGTGCACGACAAGGACAAGGCGCGGCGCGAGGCCAAGCTCGACAGTCTGCTCGCGGAATTCTCGATTTCCCATCTGCGCAAGTCGCCGGCCGTGGCGCTTTCGGGCGGCGAGCGCCGTCGTCTGGAAATCGCCCGCGCGCTTGCCACCGATCCGACCTTCATGCTGCTCGACGAGCCCTTTGCCGGTGTCGACCCCATTTCGGTTTCCGACATCCAGGCGCTGGTGCGCCATCTCACGTCACGCGGCATCGGCGTTCTCATCACCGATCACAATGTCCGCGAGACGCTCGGCCTGATCGACCGCGCCTATATCATTCATGCGGGCGAAGTGCTGACCCACGGCCGGGCGAACGACATCGTCAACAATCCGGATGTCCGCCGTCTCTATCTCGGCGATAACTTCAGTCTCTGAGGCCGAAACGGCGATCTTCACCAAGTTCGCCGCTGCGACTTGACCAAACCCCCTAAAAAAGCAATTTTTGGGCCAGTTGGATTTTGCCACGTCCACCGTGGCGGACGAGAACTGTTTTTCCGGGGAGTAACGCGTCCGAATGGCACTCGCAGCCAGCCTTTTCCTGCGCCAAAGCCAGTCGCTGGTCATGACACCGCAGCTGATGCAGTCGATTCAGCTGCTGCAGATGACGCATTTCGAACTGAACCAGTTCATCGAGCAGGAAGTCGAGAAGAATCCGCTGCTCGAAATCGCACCGGCCGACGATGGCGGTGGCGGCGCAGGTGACCATATTCTCGTCAATGACGACCGCGGCCCTGCCGAAAGCATGGGCAATGAGGATGTCGGTGAGCCGGATCTCTACGACAACGCAACGATGGGCAGCGCGGGCGATGCGTCCGAAACCTTCGACGGCGGCCTCGACAACGTGTTTCCGGACGATGCCGGACCACGGACCGCGGATGCGCCGGAGCTGATCGGTCAATGGAAGTCGATGCCCGGCAGCGAGGCGGGCGAAGGCTATGACCTCGATGACTTCGTGGCCGCGCGCAAGACACTGCGGGACGTTCTGAACGAACAAATCCCCTTCACGCTGTCGAGCCCCATCGATCGGCTGATCGCACAGCATCTCGTCGACCAGCTGGACGATGCCGGCTATCTTCAGGGCAATATCGCCGAAACCGCGCTGAAGCTCGCCAAGCCAGTGGCCGAGGTGGAGCGCGTGCTCTCCAGCCTGCAGCAGCTGGAGCCGCACGGCGTGTTTGCCCGCTCGCTCAGCGAATGCCTCGCTCTCCAGCTGAAGGCGCTCGACCGGTTCGACCCGGCCATGGCCGCACTCGTGGGTAATCTGGAGCTGCTCGCGCGGCGCGACTTCGCCACGCTCAAGAAGCTATGCGGCGTGGGCGAGGAAGACCTCCTCGACATGCTGGCTGAAATCCGCAAGCTCGATCCCAAGCCCGGCACGCGCTACGAGACGGGCGCCTCGGAGGCCGTGGTGCCCGACATCATCGTGCGCGCGGCGCCTGACGGCTCCTGGCACATCGAACTCAACGCCGACACGCTGCCACGCGTGCTCGTTAACCGGGACTATTACGCCAACGTCTCCAGCCGCACGCGTCGCGACAGCGAAGATCACGGCTTCCTGAACGAATGCCTCCAGACGGCCAACTGGCTGACCCGCAGTCTCGACCAGCGTGCCCGCACCATCATGAAGGTGGCCACCGAGATCGTGCGCCAGCAGGACGCCTTTCTCATGCATGGTGTCGATCATCTGCGCCCGCTGAACCTCAAGACGGTCGCCGATGCGATCAAGATGCACGAATCGACGGTGAGCCGCGTCACCTCCAACAAATATATGCTGACGCCGCGCGGCCTCTTCGAGCTGAAATATTTTTTCACCGTCTCGATCGGCTCGGCCGAGGGCGGCGATTCCCATTCCGCCGAAAGCGTACGCCACCGCATTCGCGCCATGATCACACAGGAGGACCCCGCCGCGGTGCTGTCCGACGACGATATTGTCGATGCCCTGCGCAAGGGTGGTGTGGATCTCGCGCGCCGCACGGTCGCCAAGTACCGCGAGGCGATGAACATCCCGTCTTCCGTGCAGCGGCGCCGGGAAAAGCGGGCCTTGGCCAAGGCGGCGGCCTCGTAAAACAGGCCTGCACAAACCGCCTTGAGGCGGCCGGAAGTTAACGATCGCTGAATCCGCCGATTGACTTCACTGGCCAGACGGGCTAATGCGCGCCCCAATTCCAATGGGAAGACAGGCCGGAATTCCAGATATATCCCCGTTTTCCTTTATCAGGCGATGCCCACGACATCACATGCGTGAAAAGCTTGGAACGTGGATGAGGTTGGAATAGACTGTTGCACGCAAATCACGAAAGAGAGGAAACCTCCATGAGTGTGCGTGTATCCGGTAAACATATGGAAATCGGCGACAGCTTCCGTCAGCGAATTGAAGAGCAGATGGGAGACGCCGTAACCAAGTATTTCGACGGAGGATATTCGAGCCAGGTCACCGTAGAAAAAGCGGGATCGCGGTACAGCGCGGACTGCAAGATCCACCTCGATACGGGGATGGCCTTGCAGGCAAATGGCGAAGCAAACGATCCTCTGGCCGCCTTCCAGTCGGCCTCGGAACGGATCGAGAAGCGCCTGCGCCGGTACAAGCGCAAGCTCAAGGCACACCATAATGGCAACGGTCACGATGCCTTTGCAGAAGTAGCCTACACGGTGATGGATTCGGTCCCCGACGAAGACGACGAGCTTCCCGAGGACTACGCACCGACCATCGTTGCGGAAAGCACGAAGAAACTCAGGACGATGTCTGTCGCAAGTGCCGTCATGGCGCTCGACATGACGGACGATCCGGTTCTTCTCTTCCGCAGCGCCGGCTCGGAGCAGCTCAATATCGTCTACCGACGCAACGACGGAAATATTGGCTGGATCGACGCAGCCAATATCAAAGGCTGAGTGAGGGGAACGTGGTGCCGGTGACCGGCACCACGTCTCTTCAACCCCTTCACGCAGCGCACGAGGACAAAAGCATGGCATTGGCAGGTCTACTGCAGCAGAGTGCGATTATTCCGGCGATGAAGGCCAACTCCAAGAAGCAGCTGCTTCAGGAGCTGGCGGCAAAAGCGGCCAAGATCACCGGGATTCCGGAACGCGAGATCTTCGACGTCATCCTTCAGCGTGAACGGCTCGGTTCGACCGGCGTGGGCAATGGCATCGCCATCCCGCACGGCAAGCTGAGGGCGCTTACCCAGATCATCGGTCTCTTTGCGAGGCTCGAGACCCCCGTGGACTTCGAGGCGCTCGACGACCAGCCGGTCGACCTCGTCTTCCTGCTTCTGGCGCCGGAAGGTGCCGGGGCAGATCACCTCAAGGCCCTGTCACGCATCGCGCGAGTGCTGCGCGATCCCGCGATGGTCGCCAAGTTGCGTGCGTCCGACAACGAAAGCGCCATTTATGCCTGCCTCAGCGAGGAACAGGCGTCCGCGGCCTGAGGCCGCTCATCTCTGCATGAAAAAACCGGCGGCCTCGCGGCCGCCGGTTTTTGTTTGTCCTGTCGAACCTATCGGACGATCAGGCGTCCGCGGCATTCGCCTCGCCGGACGGCGCCTTCGGGCCACCCTTGGACACGCCGACCATGGCCGGGCGCAACACGCGCTCGCCAATCGTGAAGCCGGCCTGCACGACCTGAACGACCGTATTGTTGGCGACATCGGGGTTGGGAACTTCGAACATTGCCTGGTGGAAGTTCGGGTCGAACTTCTCGCCCATCGGATCGAGCTTGCGCACGCCGTGGCGCTCAAGAGCGCCGAGCATGGAACGCTCGGTCATCTCCACGCCCTCGGCCAGTGCCTTCAGGCTCGCATCGTTCTCCAGCGCATCGGCCGGTATGGCGTCGAGCGCACGGCGCAGATTGTCGGAGACTGCCAGCATGTCGCGGGCGAAACCGGCGACGGAATAGGACTTGGCATCCTTCACATCGCGTTCGGTGCGACGGCGCAGATTGTCCATCTCGGCGGCGAGCCGCAGGTATTTGTCACGAAGATCGGCATTTTCTGCGCGCAGAACGTCCAGCGGATCGGGCGTGGCGACGGCCTCCTCCTCGATGATCGCGTCCTCTGCGGCTGCATCCGCGGCGAGATTGCTGTCCACCGCTTCGTCAGGTCCGTGTTTCTTGCTCTCGTCGGTCATGACGTACTCCGAATTGCAACTGTTGGGGTTTGGGCCCGATATCGAGGTTTAGACCCGAAAAATCAAGGGCTGAAGGGGTGAATACCGGCTCTCAGCGCGAAAGCCGCGACATCAGTTGGGCCGTATAGTCCACCATGGGCACAATACGGGAATAATTCAGCCGTGTCGGACCGATAACGCCCACCGCGCCGACGATCTTGTCGTCGCCGTCGCGATAGGGCGCAACGATCAGCGAGGAGCCCGAAAGCGAGAACAGCTTGTTCTCCGAGCCGATGAAGATGCGGACCCCCGGGCCGGTCTCGGCGAGGTTCAGCAGCTCGATCAGGCTGTCCTTGCGCTCGAGGTCGTCGAACAGCAGGCGCAGGCGATCGATATCATCAGCCCCGGCCAGCCCTTCCAGAAGATTGGCCCGGCCGCGCACGATGAGCCGCGTCGCCTTGCTTTCCTCGAAGTCGCCCGACCAGACGGCGAGGCCGCGCTCGACGAGATCCTGCGACAACCGATCGAGCTCGAGGCTGATCTCGCCGCGCAGCCGCTCGAGCTGCGAACGCGCTTCCAGCAGCGTGTTGCCGGCCAGATGCGCGTTGAGGAAATTGGCGGCCTCGGTGAGCTGCGAACTCGTGACACCCGCCGGAAGTTCGATGATGCGGTTTTCCACCTGGTCATGATCGCCGACAAGCACGACCAGCGCCTTGGTCGGCTCCAGGCGGATGAACTCGACATGCTTGAGGACGGCGTCGTTCTTCGTGGTGATAACGAGGCCCGCACCGCGCGACATGCCTGACAGCGCCTGGCTCGCCTCGCTCATCATGGTCTCGACCGCGCCGTGCTTCTGGCCATGCGGGCGCACATGCCGCTCGATGGAGGCGCGATCCTCCGCCGAGATGTTGCCGACCTGCATGAAGGCATCGACGAAAAAGCGAAGACCAAGCTGCGTGGGCAGCCGTCCGGCGCTGATATGGGGGGAATAGATGAGACCGAGCTCTTCCAGATCGCTCATCACATTGCGCACGGAGGCCGGCGAGAGGGACATGGGCAGGATGCGGGAAAGATTTCGCGACCCCAGCGGCTCGCCGCTTTCCAGATAGCTTTCCACGATGCGGCGGAAGACTTCCCCTGAACGCTCGTCCAGTGCCGCCTGAACGTCAGGACCCGGAGATCTCAAAACCATCGTCTGTCTGCAACCCTGTTACTCCACCGGAATATAGTGATTTCCAAGGGCAGCGCAAAACGGATTTTCCAACCAGTTGCCGCACCGGCATTCCCTCGCCCGGCGAAACGGTCTAAAGCACTCCCACCATACCAATGAGGAGTTCGCAATGCGGCCGTCCGGCAGAAAAACCGATCAGATGCGCAAGGTTTCTTTCGAGCGCAACGTTTCCAAGCATGCCGAAGGGTCCTGTCTCGTCAAGTTCGGCGACACGCATGTTCTGGTCACCGCAAGCCTCGAGGACAAGACGCCGCCGTGGCTGCGCAACAGCGGCAAGGGCTGGGTGACCGCCGAATACGGCATGCTGCCCCGCGCGACCGGCGACCGCATGCGGCGCGAAGCCGCTGCCGGCAAGCAGGGCGGCCGCACGCAGGAGATCCAACGCCTTATCGGCCGGTCGCTGCGCGCCATCGTCGACCTCGAAGCGCTCGGCGAACGCCAGATCACCATCGACTGCGACGTCATTCAGGCCGATGGCGGCACCCGCACCGCCTCCATCACCGGCGCCTGGGTGGCCCTGCACGACTGCCTGAAGTGGATGGAAGCCCGCAGCATGATCAAGACCGACAAGGTGCTGAAGGATCACGTTGCGGCCATCTCCTGCGGCATCTTCGCCGCCCAGTCGGTGATTGACCTCGATTACCTCGAAGATTCCGCAGCCGAAACCGACGCGAACTTCGTCATGACCGGTTCGGGCGGCATCGTCGAGATCCAGGGCACCGCCGAGGGCAAGCCGTTTACCGAGGAGGAGTTTGCCTCGTTGATGCTGCTCGCCCGCAACGGCATTGCCGAACTCGTCGAGATGCAGAAGCAGGCCATCGCCTGAGAGGGATTTGCCCATGGCCGCCGCGCTCGAAGGTATTCTCGAAACCGCGCTCTATGCGGACGACCTCGACGCGGCGGAAGCCTTCTACGGCGAGCTGCTCGGACTGCAGAAGATAACGCGGCAGGCAAACCGCCACGTCTTCTTCCGCTGCGGCCCCGGCGTTCTCCTGATCTTCAATCCGCACGAGACGATCGAGCCGCCGCCGCTCCATGCCTTCCCCGTGCCGGTGCACGGCGCGCGGGGCCCCGGCCATGTCTGCTTTCGCGTTCCCGGCCCAGAGCTTGATTTCTGGGTGCAAAAGCTCGTAGAAGCCGGCATCACCATCGAAGCGGATTTTCATTGGCCGAACGGCGCCCGCTCCATCTATTTCCGTGACCCCGCCGGCAACAGCCTCGAATGTGCCGAACCCGGCCTGTGGAACATCGCCTAGGGAAACCTCATGCGCAAGCTCGATACCAAGACGATCGTCGTCGCCAGTCACAATGCAGGTAAGATCCGCGAGATCGAGGACCTGATCGGTCCCTTCGGCTTCTCGGCGAAATCCGCCGCCGAACTGAACTTCGAGGAGCCCGATGAAACCGGCACGACCTTCGAGGAGAACGCCACCATCAAGGCGCTCGCCTCGGCGAAGGCGTCCGGCCTGCCCGCGCTTTCGGACGATTCCGGCATCGTCATCGATGCCCTTGATGGCGCACCCGGCGTCTACACCGCAAACTGGGCGGAAACGGCGACCGGCACGCGCGACTTCGCCATGGCCATGGAAAAGGTCGAGAAGGCGCTTGCCGAGAAGGGCGCAACGGAGGCCAAGGACCGCACCGCGCGCTTCGTCTCCGTGCTCTGCCTCGCCTGGCCGGACGGTCATACCGAACTCTTCCGCGGCGAAGTCGAGGGGCATGTCGTGTGGCCGCCGCGTGGTACCAGCGGCTTTGGCTATGACCCCATATTCCAGCCGGAAGGCTATGAGACGACGTTCGGCGAGATGAGCGCCGAGGACAAGCACGGCTGGAAGCCCGGCGACGCGGCTGCGTTGTCGCATCGCGCCCGCGCCTTCAAGATCTTCGTCGAAACCTGCCTGAAGGCGTAAACGACACATGACGGCAGTGCCCTTCGACATGCGGCCGAGCATCCTGACGGATCTCTCCGATCCCGGCTTCGGCGTGTATGTGCACTGGCCGTTCTGTGCCGCCAAATGCCCCTATTGCGACTTCAACAGCCACGTCCGACACCAGCCGGTCGACCAGCCGCGTTTCGTGCAGGCCTTCCTGAAGGAAATGGCGACGATGCGCCGCGTGACGGGCTCGCGTACCGTTACCAGCATCTTCATGGGCGGCGGTACGCCGTCGCTGATGGCACCGGAAACGGTGGATGCCATTCTCAACGGCATTGCGCGGCACTGGCACGTGCCTGACGGCATAGAGATCACCCTGGAGGCCAACCCTTCGAGCGTGGAGGCGGAGCGCTTCCGCGGCTACCGCGCCGCGGGGGTCAACCGCGTGTCGCTCGGTGTTCAGGCGCTGAACGACCGCGACCTGAAATTTCTCGGGCGGCTGCATGACGTCGCCGATGCGCTGAAGGCCATCAAGCTGGCACGTGACATCTTCCCGCGCATGTCCTTCGACCTGATCTATGCCCGCCCGAACCAGACGGTCGCGGAATGGGACCTGGAACTCAAGGAGGCCGTGTCCTACGCGGTCGATCACCTTTCGCTCTACCAGCTCACCATCGAGGAAGGCACCCCCTTCTACGGCCTGCACAAGGCCGGAAAGCTGATCGTGCCTGACGGTGAGCAGTCGGCGGTGCTCTACGAGGCGACGCAGGAGATCACCGAGCGTGAGGGCATGCCGGCTTATGAAGTCTCCAACCACGCCCGCCCCGGCTGCGAAAGCCGCCACAACCTGACCTACTGGCGATATGGCGACTATGTCGGGATCGGCCCGGGCGCGCATGGCCGCCTGACAACGGGCGGCGCGAAGATTGCGACGGCGACCGAGCGCAAGCCGGAAGCCTGGCTCGGTCTCGTGGAGACCGAAGGGCATGGCATGATCGAGCAGGAGCTTCTGGAGCGCGAGGCGCAGGCCGACGAACTCTTGCTGATGGGCCTTCGCCTCAAGGAAGGCGTCGACCTTGCCCGCTGGCAGAGCCTGTCGGGCCGCGACCCGGACCCGGACCGCGAGCAGTTCCTCATCGAACACGGCTTCATCGAGCGCCTTGGCAATTCCCGCCTGCGCTGCACGCCGGCAGGGATGCTGATCCTGGATGCCGTGGTGGCCGATCTCGCCTGCTGAAGGCAGCGGGCAGTAGGATCAGTTGCGAAACGGCCTTGGCCGTCCATCCCTGATGCCTACTGCCTATCACCTCATTCGTTGATCAGACGCTTCAACAGCTCGATCTCGTGGCTGAGCTTGGTATCGCCGGAGATGAGTTCCTCGATCTTGCGCACGGCATGCAGAACCGTGGTGTGATCGCGTCCGCCGAAGCGGCGGCCGATTTCCGGGAAGGACCGCGGCGTCAGCGTCTTGGACAGATACATGGCGATCTGGCGCGGCTTGACGATGACGCGGGTGCGGCGGTTCGAGACGAGCTCCTGGCGCGACACATTGTAGTGCTTGGCCACCACGCGCTGGATATCCTCGATGCGCACGCGGCGTGGCTCGCCGGCGGCAACGAGATGGCCGAGCAGTTCGTCGACGCGTTCGATCGTCAGGTTCGGCTCGAAGGAACGACGGAAGAGCAGCTGGTTGAAGGCGCCTTCAAGTTCGCGGCCGCTCGCCGTGATGTTGCGGGCGACATGGCTCAGGATTTCCGGCGAGATATCGAGCGAGTGGTCTTCCTGCTGGGCGGCCGCAAGGCGACGCTTGAGGATTTCCAGACGCATCTCGTAATCCGGCGCTTCCATCTCGATGGCGACGCCGCCCTGAAGGCGCGAGCGCACCCGCGGGTCGAGCGATTCCAGCTCCCACGGCGCACGGTCGGCGGCAACGACGACCTGCTTGGCGGAATCGAGCAGCATGTTGAGCAGGTGGCAGAACTCGTTCTGGATCGAGTTACCCTGCAGGAACTGCATGTCGTCGATGATGAGCAGATCGATGTTGCGCAGCGTTTCCTTCAGCGACAGCGCATCGTTGTCACGGATGGCCGTTGCGAAGCGCCACATGAAATATTCGGCGGTCAGATAGACGACGCGCGGATTGCGGGCGCTGGAAAGCGCACCGAGTGCGATCGCCTGCAGGAGATGCGTCTTGCCGAGGCCGACGCTGGAATGGACAAAGAGCGGATTGAAGCGCACGGCGCCTGCACCGGCTTCCGCAATGGTGCGGGCGGCGGCAAGGGCGACACGGTTCGACGTGCCTTCGACAAAGGCGTCGAACGTGTAGCGCGGATCGAGCGGCGAGCCGAACAGCGGGCTCGTGTTCTGCGTGGCGCGCGGCTGAGCGGCGGCAGCGACCGATGCGACGGCACTTGCCACCGTCTGCGGGCCGGAGGCGGCGCGGCGGGTCTGCGCCTGCTGTGCGGGCTGCTCGACGACGGCATCCTCGACGACGCCGGCGCGGGCACCGCGGGTGGCGGTGCGTACCAGGATCTCCACCTTGAGGATCTCAGCGTCTTCCTGCTGGAAGAGCGAGGTGATGAGATCGAGATACCGGTTGTTGATCCATGACTTCAGGAATGTCGTGGGAACGGAAAGACGCACGAGGCTCTTGGAAACGGAGTGAATCTTCAGGCGTCCGAACCAGCTCGCATAGACGTCGGGACCGACCTGCGCCTTCAGGCGCGCGCTGACTCGGTCGAAAAGCGCGTCTTGCTTCATGTCGGATGGAACCCCCGCGTCCGTTGTTTGCGCCCCTGCTTGCGGGAGCGCTTGTCTTGCATTTTCCCCGTTTGCCAATGCACCAGCCGTCCTGGCCGAATTCATCTGCATTTTGCCGCCTTTCATGCTCTATTCGCCACGCCGGCAGCATTGCCGGCGCCTTTCATGTTTGCCATGTCCCGAACCGGGTGAGCCAATCGCCCCGTTCTGGATATGGTGCCCCGAACCATCCCGGTCCCCAAACTCCGGCACAGTCCCTTCTCCCAAACACAAGTCGCTTCGGACCGACCGGACATCCATGTCTGAGCCGACCGTCCCGATTGGTGTCGTACCGCCGTTCCCTCGTAGAACCGCAGCAGACGCCGTATCACCATCGAGGCGCTTTACACGCATCGACAACCGGCACAACCTTGGGTCACAAAAGCCATTGCCAGCGTGCCGGTGGCACCTGGGGCAAGCTTTGCCGATTGGGTGATTTTACGAAGCGCAAACCGCTCCGTCACAGAGGACAAAAACAACCATGGCCACCGTTGAAGACGGCCTTGCCGATGCTTGTTTTAAGGCTTGTCCCGCGCCCCCTGTGGAAAGCATTTAGGCAGGATCAGGGGGCAAGATCAATGGCGAATTTTACGCAAAATTAAGGCCCGGCCGTTGACTCGGATGGGCGTTTTTGACTCGGAATCGAGGCCTCTCAAGAGAATCCGTTAGGAATCAATGGCTTTGTTTTCGACCCGCTTTCGGAGTGCGCGAAAAACGAAAAAAATAAAAATTCGCTTGACTCAAATTGCCGTCAAACTTCCGCAACGAAAGGCTGCCGGAAGCCGGGTAACCTCCGGCAAGTAATTGAATTTAAACAATTTTCATCGTCACTCTTTTGACACGATCGAGCCTTGCGCGTTAACCATAGCGGCGCCGAAAAAGCAAAGAAAAAGCCCGGCCGATGGCCGGGCTTTGACTAAAAATGCATAGCTCTTCGGACTGAGCGATCAGGCCGACATCGTCTTCACACGGTTTGCGAGGCGCGAGACCTTGCGCGAAGCCGTGTTGGCGTGAAGGACGCCCTTGGTGGCGGCGCGCATCAGTTCCGGCTGGGCTGCCTTAAGGGCAGCAGCGGCAACCGTCTGGTCACCGGAAGCAATGGCTTCCTCGACCTTGCGGATGAAGTTGCGGACGCGCGAGCGGCGCGACTTGTTGACTGCGGTGCGCGCGGCGATCTTGCGGGTCGCCTTCTTAGCCGAGGTTGTATTGGCCATGTATGCCTCTCTTCAGAAATCTGACACAAACTCCACCCTCGCTGTGCCGGGTCACTGCGACCTGTCATCCAAGCAATTCGGGAGCAATATCGGAAAACCTCAGAATTCGGCTTTCCAGACTGTGGGCGGCGTATAGCTGGAAACCGCGGTGTCGTCAACGCGGATTCTGCAAGAAAGGCCGGACGGATGCTCAGCGGTTCCTGAATGTCGGTTTGCGCTTCTCCATGAAGGCCGCCATGCCCTCCTTCTGGTCCTCGGTGGCAAACAGCGCGTGGAACAGCCGGCGCTCGGCGCGCATGCCCTCCGACAGCACCGTCTCGTGTGCCCGGCCGACGGCCTCCTTCGCCATCATGACCGCCGGCAGCGAGAAGCCTGCGATCTTTTCCGCCGCGGCCAGCGCCTCGTCCAGAAGCTTTTCCGGCGCGACGACGCGGGCGACGAGACCGCAGCGTTCGGCCTCCGCCGCATCCATCATGCGGCCGGTCAGAACGAGGTCCATGGCCTTCGCCTTACCGACGGCACGCGTCAGCCGCTGCGTGCCGCCCATGCCGGGAATGACGCCGAGGGTGATTTCCGGCTGGCCGAACTTCGCCGTCTCGGAGGCGATGATGAAATCGCACATCATGGCGAGCTCGCAGCCGCCGCCGAGCGCAAAGCCGCTGACGGCCGCGATCATCGGCTTGCGGCAGGCTGCAATCGCATCCCATCCGGCGGCGAGGTCTTCCGTCACCGCCTCGGCGAAGCCATAGGGCTGCATTTCCTTGATGTCCGCACCGGCCGCGAAGGCCTTCTCCGAACCCGTTATGACGATCGCACCGATCTCGGCATCCGCCTCGAACCGCGCCAACACGCCCTTCAACTCGTCGAGCAGCTGGCGGTTCAGCGCGTTCAGCGCCTGCGGCCGGTTGAGCGTGACGAGACCAACGCGTCCACGCGTTTCCACCAGCAGCGTTTCATAGGTCATGCTTTCTCTCCTCGTTTGCGGCGCAATGCCGGTCCCCGGCATCGGCGTTACTTCTGGCAGACCGGGCAATGAAAGGTCGAGCGGCCGCTTTGCACGATCCGGCTGATGGTGCCCGAGCAGCCCGGTGTCCGGCAAGGCTCGCCCTCGCGGTCATAGGCGGAGAAGGTGTGCTGGAAGTAGCCAAGCGAACCGTCGGTGCGGATGTGATCGCGCAGGGTGGAGCCGCCGGCCTCGATGGCGTCGGCGATGACCTGGCGGATCGACTCGCTCAACGCGACCAGCTCCTTCTTCGGCTTGCCTGCCGCCGTCACCAGCGTTCCCGCCAGCCGTTCGGGCGACAGATGCGCGCGCCAGAGCGCCTCGCACACATAGATGTTGCCGAGACCGGCAATGTTCTTCTGGTCGAGCAGTGCCGCCTTCAGCGGTGTCTGCCGGCCACGGAACTTCGCCGCGATGTAATCGGCGTCCAGGCTGTTGCCCGTCGGCTCGGCACCGAGATCGCGAAAGAAGGCATGGGCGGCGAGATCCTCGCGCCGCGCAAGATCCATGAACCCGAAGCGGCGGGGATCGTTGTAAATGACCCGGCGTTCGCCTTCCCCGGTCTCGAGATGAAGCACGACATGGTCGTGACGCGGGTCCTTGCTGCGCGGCATGTGAAAATCGCCGGGCGTTTCTTCCAGCGCCGGGCCTTCCACGCGAAACGACCCGGACATGCCCAGATGCGAGATCACCACGTCGCCGCCTTCGAGATCGATCAGCAGGTATTTCGCGCGCCGGCCGAGCGACACGATCCTCTGCCCTTCGAGCGCTTGCGAAAAGGCGGGCGGAAAGGGAAAACGCAAATCCGGACGGCGCAGTTCGGCTCTTTTTATCCGCGACCCTTCCATGACGGGCGCGAGGCCGCGCTTGACGGTTTCCACTTCCGGCAGTTCCGGCATATCCATCTCCTTGAACGGGATTTAACCTTGGGCGCATTTGCCGCGCTCCGGCATTTCCCTCTCGGCAATCTATGTCCTATATACCCCGCGAAGCGTTCAGATAGCGCGGCAACAGCCAATTCGCTATGGTCTTCGCGGCAATTCGGCTGCGACAGACCGGCCCATGGAGACGACGATGACGGAACAGCGCACATCCGCAGACGGCGGCATGGAAACCTCCTACGGCTTTCGCCAGGTTCGCGAAGGGGAGAAGCAGGCGCTCGTCAACGACGTGTTCCACAAGGTCGCCAAGCGCTACGACATCATGAACGACGTCATGTCCGCCGGCCTGCACCGGGCCTGGAAGGATGCGATGATCGCAAGCCTCAACCCGCGCAAGGACCCGTCCTACAAGACGCTCGATGTAGCGGGCGGCACGGGCGACATCGCCTTTCGTATCATAGAGGCCTCCGAGCGGCTGGCCCATTCCACCGTGCTCGACATCAACGGCTCGATGCTGGCAGTCGGCGCCGACCGGGCCGCAAAGAAGGGCCTGTCGGCGAACCTCGATTTCGTCGAGGCGAATGCCGAGGAACTGCCTTTCGAGGCGGGCAGCTTCGATGCCTATACGATCGCCTTCGGCATCCGAAATGTGCCGCGCATCGATGTGGCGCTTTCGGAAGCCTACCGGGTGCTGAAGCGCGGCGGCCGCCTGCTCGTCCTGGAATTCTCCGAAGTGGAGATGCCGCTGCTCGACAAATTCTACGATGCCTGGTCGTTCAATGCGATCCCGCAGTTCGGCAAGATGATCACCGGCGATGCGGAGCCCTACCAGTATCTCGTTGAATCCATTCGAAAGTTCCCCAACCAGGAAGACTTCGCCGCGATGATCCGCACCGCCGGCTTCTCGCGGGTGAACTACACCAACTATACCGGCGGCATCGCCGCGCTGCATTCGGGCTGGAAGCTCTGATCATGATCCGTTTCTCGTCTTCACGCAGCCTTGCCGCATGAGCGTCGTCAGTGCCTATCTTCGCCTCGCCCGCGTGGGCTGGGTTCTCGTGCGCGAAGGCGTCGTCTCTGCCCTGCCGACCGAGGGCATGCCGCCGCTGGCACGCACTGCGCACGCCTTCGCCGGCCTTCTGGCGCGCCGAAGGGCCACGCGCGAAGACCGCGGCGACCGGCTGGCGCGCGCCATCGAGCGCCTCGGCCCGTCCTATGTGAAGATGGGCCAGTTCCTCGCGACGCGGCCCGACGTGGTCGGCGCCGAGATCGCCGTGGAGCTTTCCGCCCTCCAGGACCGCATGGCGACGTTCCCGCGCGAGGCGGCGGTCGCGACGGTGGAAGGTTCGCTCGGACGAAGGCTCGATGACCTCTATGTGACATTCGGCGATCCCGTCGCCGCGGCTTCCATTGCGCAGGTGCATCCTGCGACGGTGCGCGACGCCAATGGCGAGCGCAAGGTCGCCGTGAAGGTCATCCGGCCCGGCGTACGCCAGCGCTTCACCCACGATCTGGAGGCGATGTATGCCGCAGCGCGGCTGCAGGAAAAGATCCTGCCCAACACGCGCCGCCTGAAACCCGTCGAGGTGACGCGAACGCTGGAGCAGACGACGAAGGTCGAGATGGATCTTCGCCTCGAAGCCGCAGCGCTTTCCGAGCTTGGCGAGAACACCGCCGACGATCCCGGCTTTCGTGTGCCCAAGGTCGACTGGGAGCGCACCGGGCGCGATGTCGTCACCATGGAATGGATCGACGGCGTCAAGATGTCGGATGTCGAAGGCCTGCGCGCGGCCGGCCGCGATCTGAACCAGCTCGCCGACACGCTCATCCAGTCTTTCCTGCGCCACACGCTGCGCGACGGCTTCTTCCATGCCGACATGCACCAAGGCAACCTGTTCGTCGATCCGCAGGGCGTCATCGTCGCGGTCGACATGGGCATCGTGGGCCGGCTCGGCAAGAAGGAACGCCGCTTCCTCGCGGAAATCCTCTACGGTTTCATCACGCGCGACTACCAGCGCGTGGCCGACGTGCATTTCGAAGCCGGCTACGTGCCCTCTCACCACGACACGGCGAGCTTCGCCCAGGCGATCCGCGCCATCGGCGAACCGATCCACGGCCAGCCGGCCGAGACCATCTCCATGGCCAAGCTGCTCACCCTGCTTTTCGAGGTGACGGAACTGTTCGACATGGAGACCCGCACCGAGCTCGTCATGTTGCAGAAGACCATGGTGGTGGTGGAAGGCGTGTCGCGCACGCTCAACCCGCGCTTCAACATGTGGAAGGCCTCGGAAGGCGTCGTCGGCGACTGGATCCGCGACAATCTCGGCCCCAAGCGCCTCCTCGTCGACCTGCGCGACGGCGCACATGCCGCCCTGCGGCTGGCGGAAGCCGCCCCGGAGATTGCCGCCAAGGCCGAGAAGTTCTCGCACGACCTGACCGTGATGGCAGAGCGCGGCCTGCGCTTCGATGCGGAGACGGCAGAGGCCATCGGCCGCTCGGAAGCCCGCCACAGCCGTTCGGGCCGCGTCGCGCTCTGGCTGATCGCCGCGACGCTCGTCTACATCGCCTGGAAGCTCACCTGAGCCGCTTGACCGGCGCCGGCCCGGCGCTAGTCTCCTTGCCATGACCGCAGAGCCACAAGGCGCCACTGAACCCCTATCCTTTCTCGAGCGCACGCGACGGCAGCTGCGCGGCCTCTATTTCGGCCGGGACCGGGAGGCGGTCCGTTTCCAGATCGGCATGCTGCTCCTAGATGTCGCGATCCTCGCGTTCTTCATTGCCGGCCCCTATCTGCGACAGGGCTCGGCCTATGTCGTCGTCGACTATCTCATCGCCGCCGTCATCGCCTTCGAACTGTGCGCGCGGGCCCTGATCGCGCCGAACCTGCGCTACTGGGTCATGCGGCCGATGACCTGGGTGGATATCGTCATTCTCGGCACGCTGCTCTTTCCCAACCAGCTGCACAATTTCGCCTTCCTCAGGGTGCTGCGCATCTGGGCGATCAGCCAGAGCAAGCTGGTCACGCTGACGCTGCGGCGCACCGGGCATGGCGACAAGGAAGACCTCATCCAGGCCTGCTTGAACTTCCTTGTCTTCCTCTTCCTCGTCACGGGCTTCGTCTATTCCAATTTCTTCTACGGCGCGGAGGGCTTTGCCGGCTTCGTCGACGCCCTCTATTTCACGGTCGCGACCGTCACAACCACGGGGTTCGGCGATATCGTGCTGCCTGGCACGCTCGGCAAGCTTACCGCCATCGTGACGATGATCGTCGGCATCTCGCTTTTCGTGCGCCTCGCCCAGGCGATCGTTCGGCCCTACAAGGTGACCTTCCCCTGCCCGCAATGCGGCCTGTCGCGCCACGATGCCGACGCCGTACACTGCAAGGCCTGCGGCCATGTCCTCAACATTCCCGACGAGGGGAGTTGAAGCCGGCCGGCGAAGAGCGCTTGGAAATGCGGTTTCGACGCGATAGGACATCATGACCGCCCTTCGGGGCCGCTTGCGCCTCACGAGCCCGGGACACGCCATGCCGCTTGCAGGAAAACGCATCCTCCTCGTCATTTCCGGCGGGATCGCCGCCTACAAGAGCCTCGATCTCATTCGCCGTCTGCGCGAACGCGGGGCGGAGGTACGGCCTGTTATGACATCGGGCGCCCAGCACTTCGTCACACCGCTTGCCGTCGGCGCCCTGTCGTCCGGCCATGTCTATACGGACCTGTTCTCGCGTGAGGACGAGCAGGATGTCGGCCATATCCGCCTTGCCCGCGATTGCGACCTCATCGTCGTCGCGCCCGCCACGGCCGACCTGATGGCCAAGATGGCGAACGGCCTGGCCGACGACCTTGCCTCGACCGTGCTTCTTGCCACCGACCGACCCGTGCTGCTTGCGCCCGCCATGAACCCGAAGATGTGGTCGCATGCCGCGACGCGCCGCAATGTCGAGACGCTGCGCCGCGACGGCCTTGCCTTCATCGGTCCGAATGCCGGCGAGATGGCCGAGAGCGGCGAGGCCGGCGCCGGCCGCATGGCTGAACCGCTGGAAATCGTCGCGGCCGTGGAGCGCCTGCTGGATGGCGGCGCGAAGCCGCTTGCCGGCCGCAGGGCCGTGGTCACGTCGGGTCCGACGCATGAGCCGATCGATCCCGTGCGCTATATCGCAAACCGCTCCTCGGGCCGTCAGGGTCATGCCATCGCCGCAGCGCTCGCGCGGCTTGGCGCCGAGGTGACGCTCGTTTCCGGCCCGGTCACGATCCCCGATCCGCCAGGCGTGACGGTGATCCGCGTCGAGCAGGCGTCGCAGATGCTGGAGGCGGTGCTCGGCGCACTACCGACAGACATCGCCGTCATGGTGGCCGCCGTCGCCGACTGGCGCGTGGCGACGCCCAATGCGGAAAAGATCAAGAAGCAACCCGGCGAAGGCCCACCGCCGCTGATACTCTCAGAAAACCCTGACATCCTGAAGACCATCGGCCATCACGCGAAGCGCCCGACTGTCGTCGTCGGCTTCGCGGCCGAGACGCAGGACGTCGAAAACAACGGCCGGGTGAAGCTCAAGAAGAAGGGCGCCGACCTCATCGTCGCCAATGATGTCTCGCCGGAAACCGGCATCATGGGCGGCACGATGAACAGCGTGAAGCTGATCACCGCCGATGGCATCACGGCATGGCCAGAGCTTTCGAAGGACGATGTCGCTGATCGTCTCGCCGGCTGGATTGCCGAACGGCTTACGTGACGAGGGCGAGCTTCGCTTCCATCGCGCCTGCCGGGCGGCCGGCAGGCGAGAAGATGCGCATGTCGACGCCGTTTTCACCGAGCACGACGGCGCTGCCATCCGGGATTTCCACCCAGGCCTCCGTGTCGTCGTTCAGCGGCTCTGACACGAGGCAATAGCCGCCGGTATCGCCCATCGGCGCGGCGTAGAGCGTGGGTGCCGCATAGTCCGTCGCATAGCGCACGGCGTAAAGCTGGTTGCCATCGGAGAAAGCGGCCGTGAAGCGAACCAGCACGCGATGCTCCAGATGCGCGGCAAGCCGCTCGACGAAGGCGATGGTCTCTGCCATCGCGCCGAGCGGATCGCGGGCAAGGCCGAATTGCAGCGCCAGAAGGAAGAGCAATTCGGAATCCGTCGAGCCGGTGCGGGCGTTATAGAGATCATTGTCCAGCATGGTCTCGAGCGGCCGGCGCATATGCTCGAAATCCGCAATCTGGCCGTTATGCATGAAGGACCAGACGCCGTGCACGAAGGGATGACAATTGTCGCGCCGCGTGCCGCCGCCCGTCGAGGCGCGGACATGGGCCAGGAAGAGCGGCGAGCGGACCTGCCGCGCAATGCTGCGAAGATTGCAGTCGGACCAAGCCGGCAGGATATCGCGGTAACGACCGGGCTCCGGGCGGTCGCCATACCAGGCGATGCCGAAACCATCACCGTTGGTGGCCGTCTTGGCACGGGTGGCGCAATGGGACTGTTCGATCAGCGAATGGGCGGGCGAGGAAACGAGTTCCTCGAGAAAGAGCGGCTCTCCGCGATAGGCTGCCCAACGGCACATGACATTTCCTGCTTGATTGGACCGGTTCGAACCGGTGACTGATCCGACGCATTAACCATGGCACTACCCGGATTTTCAACGCAAATAGGTAAAAATGCGTTAACGAAAGTAAACGGGGCGAAACCATGCGTGTCATTCCGGCACTGACGAACAATGGAAACGGTGCCGGGCCAGGTGGCCTGCGGTGAACACTGCGTTTCACATCGGGCAGATTTCGTGAACAATCGCGCTGGCGTATAGGAACGGTCAAGCAACCCAGTCGAAAGGACTTCTTCCATGTCCATACGCCCCGTCAAACACGAAAGCATCGCCCGCCCCGCCATGGAAGGCGCCGGCGTGAAGCTGCACCGCGTCTTCGGCTTCGGCGATCCATCGCTGACCGACCCGTTCCTGATGATGGACGACTTCCGCAACAACGATCCCGATGACTATATCCGCGGCTTCCCGTGGCATCCCCATCGCGGCATCGAGACCATCACCTATGTTCTGGCAGGCAGCGTCGAACACGGCGACAGCCTCGGCAATCAGGGCGTCATGGGCGCCGGCGACGTGCAGTGGATGACGGCCGGCAGCGGTATCCTCCATCAGGAAATGCCGCGCGGCGATTTCGCCGGCAAGATGCATGGCTTCCAGCTCTGGGCCAATCTGCCTTCGTCGCTGAAGATGACGGCGCCGCGCTATCAGGACATCAAGTCCGCCGATATTCCCGTCGCCATCGACGACGACGGCACGGTGGCGCGCGTCATCGCCGGCAGCTTCTGGGGCAAGACCGGCCCGGTCGACGGCATCGCCGCCGAGCCCGTCTATCTCGACATCTCGGTGCCGCCGGGCAAGACGAAGCGTCTGCCGGTCGATACCTACCGCTCGGCTTTCGCCTACATCTTTGCCGGCTCCGGCACGTTCCGCGACGCCTCCAAGCCCTTCGGCGTGAAGGTGGAGAAGGAGTTCCAGGGCGAGGAGCTGAACATCCGCGACCTTTCCGGCAACCGCACGCTCGTCGTGTTCGACACAGGCGACGAGGTCACGGTGCAGGCCGGCGAGCAGGGCATCCGCTTCCTGCTGGTCTCGGGCAAGCCGATCGAGGAGCCCGTCGCCTGGCACGGCCCGATCGTGATGAACACGCAGGCCGAGCTGCAGCAGGCCATGCGCGAGCTGCGCAACGGCACCTTCATCAAGCCGGCGCATTGACGGCAAGCGACAGGCCCCTATCCTTCCGTCTTGACGTGAGGCGGAAGGACGAGAGATGCGGATCGACGGACAATGCCATTGCGGCTTCGTGACCTACGAGGCTGACATCGATCCCGATGCGCTGCTCATCTGTCACTGCACGGACTGCCAACGGCTGACCGGCTCGCCCTACCGCGTCACCGTGCGCGTGCCGCAGGCAGATCTCACCCTCACCGGCGAGACGCCGAAGGTCTATACCAAGATCGCCGAAAGCGGCCGTGAGCGATTTCTGCATTTCTGCCCGGCGGCCGCCTTTTGGGGTATCCGTTGGGGCAGCATCAACCAGCGTGCCACCCTCAAACCGAAGCGCCAGATCTGGTGTTCTTCGGCCATGGACTGGTTCGGCGAGACCGGCGCCCTGCCCGGCGCGTCGCAGGAGTAGAGCGTGGCAAACGGACGTTTCCAGGTTCTGCGCACGGCCATCGGCGGTGTCGAAGCCGTCATCGCCGACAGCAGCCATGCCTTTGCGCGCCACAGCCACGACACCTACGGCATCGGTCTTGTCGAACGCGGCGCCCAGACGTCGGCGAGCGGGCGGGGCCGCGTGGAGGCGCAGGCCGGCAACACGATCACCGTCAATCCCGGCGAGGTGCATGACGGCGCGCCGCTCGGCGGCGCATCCCGCGCCTGGCGAATGGTCTACATTCAGCCCGACATCGTCGCGGCCGCCGCACAGGACATTTTCGAAGGACGCGCCCGCGAGGAGTTTCATGCGCCCGTGCTGGACGACAGCCGCGTCGGCCGGCTTGTCGCAGCCGCGCTCGTAGCGCTGGTCGACACACAGGCTGCCGCAATCTGCCGCGATGAGCGTCTTCTCCTGCTGCTGGCGGCGGTGCTGCGCGAACAGGCGCCGCGCCGCGAGGGCATTGCGGCTGCCGGCATCGCCCGCGCACGCGAGCGGATCGACGCCGACCCGGTCTCGCCCGTCACGCTCGACGCGCTGGCCGCCGATTGCGGCCTTGGCCGTTTCCGGCTGGTGCGGGATTTCGCCCGCGCCACGGGGCTGACACCCCACGCCTATTTCATCCAGCGCCGAACGGACCTTGCCCGCCGCCTCATCGCTGCCGGCAATCCGCTTGCGGATGCCGCGGCCGGCGCCGGCTTCGCCGACCAGAGTCACATGACGCGCAACTTCACGCGGCGTTACGGCTACACGCCGGGCGCCTATCTTGCCGCCCTCGCCTGACCTGCAATTTCGTTCAAGACCGAAAGGGCCACCCGGTGTTTCCTGCCGCCTCTTCAAGCACATGGAAACCCGAAATGACCGCGGAATTCCTCGTCACCTCGCTCATCGTCATCCTGCTTCCGGGCACCGGCGTCATCTACACCGTGGCACGCGGGGTCAGCGGCGGCTTTCACGCCGGCCTGCTTGCGGCCCTCGGCTGCACGCTGGGCATCATCCCGCATATGCTGGCCAGCATCGCCGGGCTCGCCGCCATCCTGCATGCCAGCGCGCTTGCCTTCGAAGTCCTACGCATCGTCGGCGTCGCCTACCTGCTCTTCATCGCCTGGAGCATGATTCGGGACAGCGGCACGCTCGATATGGGACCGGAACAGCCGGTCGAGACGGCCGCGCGCATCGTACGCAAGGGCGCCTTCACCAATGTCTTCAACCCCAAGCTCTCGCTGTTCTTCCTCGCCTTCCTGCCGCAGTTCGTGCCCGATGGCGCGCCGCACCTGACGGCGCGGATGCTCTTGCTCGGCGGCGTGTTCATGCTGCTGACCTTCCTCGTCTTCGCCGCGTATGCGGCGCTTGCGGCAAGCCTGCGCCGACAGGTGCTGAGCCGGCCGGCGGTGATGACTTGGATGCAGCGCAGCTTCGCCGCGGCCCTGGGGCTCATGGGCCTGCGGCTGGCGCTTTCGGATCGCTGAGCGTCACGCCCAGAGCGCGTGGAAATGGTGCAGCGGGCCATGGCCCGTGCCGACGGTCAGCGCATCGGATCCGCGCACGGCACCGGCGACGAAGCTCTTGGCCGCCGCCACGGCATCGGGCAGCGAATGCCCCTTGCCCAGTTCCGCCGCCACCGCGCTCGACAGCGTGCAGCCGGTGCCGTGGGTGTTGCGCGTGAGCACGCGCACGCCCTCGAACCAGCGCAGCCCGCCCGGCATCGCCAGCACGTCGGGGCTCTCGTTGCCCGGCAGATGCCCGCCCTTCAGCAGAACCGCCTTCGGTCCGAGCGCCAGCAGGCGTTTCGCCTGGTTTTCCATGGCCGCACGGTCGGTCGCCTCGGCCTCGGCGAGCAGGGCGGCCGCCTCCGGCAGGTTCGGCGTGAGCAGGGTGGACAGCGGCAGCAGCCGGCGCGTCAGGGCCTCCACGGCTTCTCCGGCCAGAAGCGAGGCTCCACCCTTGGCGATCATGACGGGATCGAGCACGATGGGAACGGAGCGATGCGGCGACAGCGCATTCGCCACCGCCTCGGCGATCTCGCCCGAGGCGATCATCCCGATCTTGACGGCGCCCACCCGCACATCGGCGAAGACATCGGCGATCTGTGCCGCGACGAAGGCCGGCGGCACGAGATGCACGCCCGAAACGCCCTGCGTGTTCTGCGCCGTGAGCGCCGTCAACACCGCCATGCCATAGGTGCCGCGGGCGGCGAAGGTCTTGAGGTCAGCCTGGATGCCGGCGCCGCCCGAGGGGTCGGAGCCTGCGATCGAGAGAATGTTTGCGATTGTGTCTGCCATCTCGCCTCCTTGCGGACGGAGGCGGACGCGGGGCAACGGCAGTGCCAGCGACTCCCTCCGCCGGCATGATCCGGTTCAGGTTCAAAGGGTGCTTCTCAGCCCGCCTGCGCGGACGCCCCTGTCTGGCAACGCTTTTCGCAAATGGAGAGGCGCCTGTCACCCTGAAAGTGACAGGCCGCCGTCACGCCTTGGTGACGTGGTACTCCTTGATAGCGACCATCTTGATATCGGGATAGCGCTCCGCCTCGTAGCGCAGCGAGAAACTGTCCTGCGCCAGGAACACCGGATCGCCATCGAGGTCGCGGGCAATGTCGCCGCGGCGCTGGGTGACGAACTTGTCGAGTTCGGCCGCGTTTTCGGAGGAAATCCAGCGGCAGACGGAGAAACGCGACATTTCGAAGGACACCGGCAGGCCGTATTCCTGTTGCAGGCGCTCCTTGAGAACGTCGAGTTGCAGCGCGCCGACGACACCGACGATGGCCGGCGTGCCGTCTTCCGGCGAGAAGAGCTGCACGACGCCCTCTTCGGCCATCTGCTGGAGCGCTTCCTTGAGCTTCTTGGCCTTCATCGCGTCTTCCAGCCGCACGCGACGCAGGATTTCCGGCGCGAAGTTCGGCACGCCCTCGAACACCAGCGCCTCGCCTTCCGTCAGCGTATCGCCGATGCGCAGCGTCCCGTGGTTGGGGATGCCGACCACGTCGCCGGCATAGGCCGTGTCGGCGAGCTGGCGCTGCGAGGCGAAGAAGAACTGCGGCGCCGAAAGCCCGATCGTCTTTCCGGTGCGGGCGAGCCGCACCTTCATGCCGCGCTCCAGCATGCCGGAGCAGACGCGCGCGAAAGCAATGCGGTCGCGGTGGTTCGGGTCCATATTGGCCTGGATCTTGAAGACGAAGGCCGTCATCTTGTCTTCGGCGGCGTGGACCTTGCGCACATCCGCCACCTGGTCGCGCGGCGGCGGCGCGAAGGCGCCGAGCGCGTTGATGAGGTCGCGCACACCGAAATTCCGAAGCGCCGAGCCGAAGAAGACCGGCGTCATATGGCCTTCGAGGAAGGCTTCGCGATCGAACGGGCGGCATGCCTCGCGAGCCAGTTCCATCTCGTCGATGAAGGTCTGGCGCTCGTTTTCCGGCAGGTGCTTGGCGACCTCGGCCGCATCGTCCATCTTCGTCGGCTGGACCTGCGTGTCCGAGCCGCGGAAAGTGCGGTCGGCCAGATGATAGGAGCCGCAGAAGGTCTTGGAGCGGCCGACCGGCCAGGTCACCGGTGCCGTATCGAGCGCCAGCTTTTCTTCCACCTCGTCGAGGATTTCGAAGGGATCGCGGCTTTCGCGGTCCATCTTGTTGACGAAGGTGATGATCGGGATATCGCGCAGGCGGCAGACCTCGAACAGCTTCAGCGTTCGCGGCTCGATACCCTTGGCGGCATCGATGACCATGACGGCCGCATCCACCGCCGTCAGCGTGCGGTAGGTGTCGTCGGCGAAGTCTTCGTGACCGGGCGTGTCGAGAATGTTGAAGACGTTGCCGTCATATTCGAAGGTCATGACCGAAGTCACGACGGAGATGCCGCGCTCGCGCTCGATCTTCATCCAGTCGGACCGGGTCTGGATGCGGTCCTTCTTCGCCTTCACTTCACCCGCGAGCTGGATGGCGCCACCGAACAGCAGCAGCTTTTCGGTGAGTGTGGTTTTACCGGCGTCCGGGTGCGCGATGATCGCGAAGGTGCGGCGGCGGGAGACCGCCTCGGCAAGGGTTTCGGCCATGTTCAAGCAATATCCTGTGAGTTGGCGCGGTCTTTACAGGCTCCGCCGCGAAGATGCAATTGACGGCCCGCGCCTGCGACCGGCTTATGGGTGCCATGAACGCGCACGCCCCCACGAAGCCCACGCTCTCCCTCGTCCGCCTGCCGAACGGCGCGGATATCGAGCTTCCCGCCTACGAAACGACGGGCGCCGCCGGCATGGACCTGCGCGCGGCCGTGGATGCCGATGCGCCGATCGCGTTGGAACCGGGAAAACGCGCGCTCGTGCCGACCGGCTTCGTCTTCGAGATCCCGCAGGGCTACGAGGCCCAGATCCGGCCGCGCTCCGGGCTCGCCTTCAAGCACGGCGTCACCTGCCTTAACACGCCCGGCACGATCGACAGCGATTATCGCGGCGAGGTGAAGGTGCTGCTCGTCAATCTCGGCAAGGAAGCCTTCACCATCGAACGCGGCATGCGCATCGCCCAGATGGTCATCGCGCCTGTGACGCAGGTGGCCGTGCGCGAGGCCGTGGAGGCGAGCGAAACCGCCCGTGGCGCGGGCGGCTTCGGCTCCACCGGCGTCCGGTGATCGCGGCCGACAAAGCGGGCCTCGTCTTCCTCGCGCATTACTTCGACGACCGGGCCGCCTGGCAGGGTCTATGCGACCTGCTCCAGGACATATTCGAGATCGATGTTTCCGGCATGGACCGGCTCGGCGGGCCGGACCCGACCAGCGCGCCCTTCGGCTTCTTTGACGCCGACGGTGCCTGCATCGCCAACATCACCGCTTTCGCCATGCCGCTCGTCATCGACGGCGTCTTCGTGCGCGCGGCCGGCCTGCAATCCGGCGCGGTCCGGCCAGACCACCGCGGCCGCGGGCTCTACCGCGCCGTTATGGAGGCAGCGCTCGATCATTGCGACGCCGAGGGTTTCGAGGCGGTCGTGCTGCTCACGGACACGCCGGCGCTCTACGAGAAACACGGCTTCCGCCCGCTCCCGCAGCACCGCTTCGCCGGCGTGCCTCCCACGGGCGGGCGGGCGTTCGCGACCCGCCGGCTTCACCTCGCGAACGAGGCGGACCTCACGCTGCTCAGCCAGCTGCTCGATGGCCGCGCACCGGTTTCCGACCGCTTCGCGCCGCTCCGGCAGAAAGAAATGTTCCTGTTCAACGCGTCGCTGATGCCGGACCTCAAGCTCGACCTCCTGGAGGAAGCGGGCGTGGTCGTTGCGTGGCAGGCGGATGACGAGGGCAATGTCGATATCCTCGATATCATCGGCACACGCATGCCCGGCCTCGCGGACATTCTCGCCAGCCTCGCTGTCGCCGCGCAGCGCGTGACCGTGCATTTCGCGCCCGATCACCTGGCGTGGAATGGCGAGGCCCTTGCTGACGACGGCGAGATGGTTCTCATGCTGCGCGGCCCGGACGGTCTGCCGCCCGCCCTGCCGTTCGCCCTGCCGCCGATGGCCGAATTCTGATCAGCGGCGCGCTTCGGTCGCCATGCGCAGCGCCAGTCCGGCCAGCACCGTGCCCATCAGCCAGCGCTGCACGAGTACCCAGCGCGGGCGCGTCGCGAGAAGCGCCGCGACGGAGCCGGCCGACACGGCGATCAGCGCATTGACGCTGACGCTGATGACGACCTGCACGCCGCCAAGCACCAGCGATTGCCCGAGGACGTTTCCCTTCACCGGATCGATGAACTGAGGCAGAAGCGAGAGATAGAGGACGGCGATCTTCGGGTTCAGCAGGTTCGTCAACAGCCCCATGAAGAAAAGCCTGCGGTTGCTGTCGCGCGGCAGCGCCTTCACCTCGAAGGCCGAGCGACCGCCCGGGCGCAGCGCGTGCCAGGCAAGCCAGGCGAGATAGAGCGCGCCGGCAAGCCGCAACGCATCATAGGCAAAGGGCACCGCCATCAGGAACGCGGTGATGCCGAGCGCAGCCGACAGCACATAGAAGACAAAGCCAAGAGCGACGCCGCCAAGCGAGACGAGACCAGCCGCCGGACCCTAGCAGATCGAGCGGGAAACGAGATAGATCATGTTCGGCCCCGGCGTCAGAACCATGCCGAAGGCGATGAGGGCGAAGGCGGCAAGACTTGTCAGATCGGGCACGGACATTTCTCCCTGATGCACACCGAAGGCGTATCCCTCGCTTCCCGCCGTCGCAAGGATGACACTTGTCTCGGTGACAAATGGGCCATCAGCTGCGTGGCATATGGTTTGCGAAAATGCAGGCTCCACGGCACCTTCCACTCGGGCAAGCTGCCGGAAGAACCGGGCTCTCCGGCTTACACGCCCGCCTTGTTGGCGCCGATCCAGATCGCGGATTCAGTGCGCGAAATCGACCCATTGCCGGAAAACGACGTCGGGCGTAAGAGGGGTCGATCAAGGAGCTCACCATGTCTCTCGCCGTTCTCCTCGCCTATTCCGGCGCGCTTTTCATCGCCGCCATCATTCCCGGTCCCGGCATCACGGCCATCGTCGCGCGCGCGCTCGGCTCCGGTTTCCGGCCGACCTTCTTCATGGGGCTCGGGCTGATTCTCGGCGACATGGTCTATCTGACGGCCGTCATCCTCGGCCTCGCTTTCATCGCGCAGACCTTCACCACGGCC
This sequence comes from Shinella sp. H4-D48, assembly GCF_022637395.1. GTDB lineage: Bacteria > Pseudomonadota > Alphaproteobacteria > Rhizobiales > Rhizobiaceae > Shinella > Shinella sedimenti. The sequence continues at coordinate 3,282,602 of NZ_CP093337.1, forward strand.
TTCATGGTCATCAAGATCGCCGGTGCGCTCTATCTCGGTTACATCGCCTGGAAGCTTTGGACCGCCGGGCTCCTGCCGCAGGATATCGAGGCCCGTCGCTCCACGAGCATCGGCGCCGCCTTCCTTTCCGGCCTGCTCGTGACACTCGGCAATCCCAAGACGATGCTGTTCTACGTGGCGCTCGTGCCGACGCTTGTCGATCTCAATGCCGTCGGCCTCGGCGACTATGGCCTGCTGCTGGCCGCGACCTTTATCGTGCTCCTCGCCGTGCTCATCCCCTATATCGCGCTCGCCTCTCGCGCCCGGCTGCTTCTCAGACAGCCCAGGGCCCTGCAAAGGCTGAACCGTATCGCTGCAAGCGTTCTTGCCGGCACAGCCGCCTATATCGCGACCAGGGCGGCCTGAGGGAGCGGACTTTCGGCGTGGAATGACCGGATTATTCCACAACCGGCGCTTTTGCCGCGAAATCCGGACTCGTCTAAAGCCCTATTCCCTCCTACATTCGCGTCAACGAAAACCAGGAGGAATCCGATGAGCGATACCCGCAAACCCGGCCGCGGCCGCGTCTATGCATCCATCACCGAGACGATCGGCGACACGCCCGTCGTGCGCCTCGACAAGTTCGCCAAGGAAAAGGGCGTCGTCGCCAATCTGCTCGGCAAGCTCGAATTCTTCAATCCGATCGCATCGGTGAAGGATCGCATCGGCGTGGCGATGATCGAATCTCTGGAAGCGCAGGGCAAGATCACGCCCGGCCAGTCGACGCTGGTCGAGCCAACCTCTGGCAATACCGGCATCGCGCTTGCCTTCGCGGCGGCTGCCAAGGGCTATCGCCTCATCCTCACCATGCCGGAGACCATGTCGATCGAGCGCCGCAAGATGCTTGCGCTGCTCGGCGCCGAACTCGTGCTGACAGAAGGCCCCAAGGGCATGAAGGGTGCGATCGCCATGGCCGAGGAACTGGCAAGCACCATTCCCGGAGCCGTCATCCCGCAGCAGTTCGAGAACCCAGCCAACCCGGAAATCCATCGCAAGACCACGGCCGAGGAAATCTGGAACGACACCGACGGCGCCGTCGACATCCTCGTGTCCGGCATCGGCACCGGCGGCACGATCACCGGTGTCGGGCAGGTTCTGAAGGCCAGGAAGCCCGGATTCAAGGTCGTCGCCGTCGAACCGGCCGACAGCCCAGTTCTGTCGGGCGGCAACCCCGGTCCGCACAAGATCCAGGGTATCGGCGCCGGCTTCGCGCCTGCCATCCTCGACAAGTCCGTCTATGACGAGGTCGTCACCGTCACCAATGACGAGGCCTTCGAGAATGCCCGTCTGGTCGCCCGCCTCGAAGGCGTTCCGGTCGGCATCTCCTCAGGCGCCGCTCTGACGGCCGCCGCCAGGGTGGGCAGCCGCCCGGAAAATGCCGGCAAGACGATCGTCGTGATCATTCCGTCGTTCGCGGAACGCTATCTGTCGACCGCGCTCTTCGACGGCCTCGGCTGAGACGACGACGGCCCGCCGAGTAACCATCGGCGGGCTTTCCCATGCACAGGCCCCCTGCGTAGAGCCACCACGCTTCACCACCTCTACCCTGTCATGCGCGATCTTGAACGCGCCCTCGCCTTCTATGATGCCACGCGGATGGCGGGACTCGACTCTGGCCGCCGCATCCGACCCGATATCTGGCTCGGCAAGACCGATCAGGCTGTCGGCTATGGTCCGGTGCCGGCGGCAGCGGCAGGTTCGCACTCAAGGAAAGGGCCGATGCCACGCAACCGCCCGTCCCTGGATTCCCATCTTCTTCGCGGCACCCGACCGGCCGACGGTCGACCGTTTCCACGCGGCGGCGCTTTTCGCGGGGCGACGACGATGGAGTACCGGGCATTCGCCCACTATGGCAAAACCGACTATGCCGCCGCCGTCATCGATCCCGGCGGCCACTACATCGAAGCCGTCCGTCAGGAGCCGGCCTGACGACACGGCCGGCGGCAGCGGCCCGGCCTTCCGATCTCCGATCCTCCGTCACACGGCCGGCCGGTCGCATGCGCAAGCCTAGGCCGCCGCATGCATGCGTTCGCCTGCAATACGATAGGAGATCGCCTCGGCCAGATGGATGCGCCCGATGAGCGGCACGTCCTCCAGATCGGCGAGCGTGCGCGCAACCTTCAGCACCCGATGGTATCCGCGGGCGGAAAAGCGCATCTTCTCGGCGGCATCGCGCAGCAATTGCAGCCCGGCGGGATCGGGCTCCGCCATGCGTTCGACGAGCGCGGTGGAGGCACGTGCATTGCTCGTCACTTGTGGCATGCCCAGACGGGCAAACCGGTCGATCTGCAGGGCGCGCGCGGTCGCGACGCGCCGGGCAACCGCCTCGCTCGGCTCGGTGGCCACGGGCCGGATGAGATCGCTCGCCGAAACCGCGGGCACATCGATGCGGATATCCACCCGGTCCATGAACGGGCCGGAAATGCGCGCCTGGTACTCGCTCATGCAGCGCGGTCCGCGCGCGCAACTGCGTCCCGGCTCACCCGCCATGCCGCAGCGGCAGGGGTTCATCGCCGCGACAAGCTGGAAGGCGGCGGGGTAGCTGACGCGGTGGTTAGCCCGCGCGATGATGCATTCGCCGGTTTCGAGCGGTTGGCGCAGCGCATCGAGCGCCTGCGGCGAGAATTCCGGCAGTTCGTCGAGAAACAGCACGCCGTTATGGGCCAGCGACACCTCGCCGGGTCGGGCACGCGAGCCGCCGCCGACAAGGGCGGCCATGGTCGCGGAATGATGTGGTGCGCGGAACGGCCTGCGATCCGACAGGCGCCCGCCGGAAAGCTGGCCGGCGATGGAATGGATCATCGAGACATCGAGTAGTTCCGCCGGCGAGAGTGGCGGCAGGATGGCGGCCAGCCGCGCGGCGAGCATGGACTTGCCCGAGCCGGGCGGCCCGACCATCAGCAGATTGTGGTTGCCCGCCGCCGCCACTTCCAGTGCGCGCTTGGCGCTTTCCTGCCCGCGGATATCAGCGAGATCGGGCAGGCCGGTAGCGGCGGCGCGAATAGCCGGTGCCGGCCGCGACAGGACCTGGCTTCCCTTGAAATGATTGGCGAGCGCAATGAGGCTGCGCGGCGCCAGAATATCGAGGCCGCCGCCGGCCCAGGCCGCTTCCGCGCCGTTTTCCGCCGGGCAGATCAGCCCCTTGCCCAGGGCATTGGCCGCCATGGCCGCCGGGAGGGCACCGGCAACCGGCGCGATCGTGCCGTCGAGATTGAGTTCACCGATGACGAGATAGTCATCCAGCGCATCGCCGGGCACCGCACCCAGCGCCGTCATCAGCCCGAGCGCAATGGCGAGGTCGTAATGGCTGCCCTCCTTGGGCAGGTCGGCCGGCGCCAGATTGATCGTGACCCGCTTGGGCGGCAACGAGAGACCGGAGGCGTGCAATGCGGCCTGAACCCGCTCACGGCTTTCCGCCACGGCCTTGTCGGCGAGACCGACGATCTGCATGCCCACCTTGCCGGGCGCGACCATCACCTGCACATCGACAGGCACGCCCTCGATACCCTGAAACGCTATTGTCCCGACACGCGCCACCATGACTGCCCCCGCTCGCTTCAGCCGAAAACGGACCATCAACCCGCCCCAGGGTTGCAATTGCAAATCTGGCACGGAACGCGGAATGGAACAAGAACAATTATAGAACTTGCGAGAGAATTATCCACGCCTTGGTTGCAGGCGGTTGCATCGGCGGAACAAAGGCGGGGCGACGGCGAACCGCAGGCCCCGCCGCCGGCCTCAGCGCTTGCTTTCGATGGCATCCCAAAGCAGGGCCGCGATGTCGGCGCCGCCGAATTTCTTGACCTCGCGCAGCCCCGTCGGCGAGGTGACGTTGATCTCGGTCATGTAGTCGCCGATGACATCGATACCGACGAGCAGGAAGCCGCGTTCGCGCAGCGATGGGCCGATGCGGGCGCAGATTTCCTTTTCGCGCGCGGTCAGTTGCGTCGGCTCCGGGCGGCCGCCGGCATGCATGTTGGAGCGCGCATCATGCTCGGCCGGCACGCGGTTGATCGCACCCACCGGCTCGCCATCGACGAGGATGATGCGCTTGTCGCCCTTGCGGACATCAGGAAGATATTGCTGGGCAATAAAGGGCTCGCGGAACATCTGGCCGAACATTTCGAGCAGCGACGACAGGTTGCGGTCGTCCTTGGTCGAATGGAATACGCCGGCGCCGCCATTGCCATAGAGCGGCTTGAGAATCATGTCGCCCATCTCGTCACGGAAGCGGCGGATCTCGGCGGGATCGCGGGTGATCAGGGTCTTCGGCATCAGGTCGGCGAATTCGGTGACGAAGATCTTCTCCGGCGAGTTGCGCACCCAGGCCGGATCGTTGACGACAAGCGTCTTCGGGTGAATGCGCTCGAGCAGATGCGTCGAGGTGATGTAGGCCATGTCGAAGGGCGGATCCTGGCGCAGCAGAACCACATCCATGGTGGCGAGATCGACGCGCTCGGCCTCGCCCAGCGTATAATGGTCGCCCTTCACGTCGCGCAGCTCCATCGGCTCGACGCTCGCATAGACCTTGCCGTCACGCAGGCTCAGCCGTTCGGGCGTGTAATGGAAGAGCTTGTAGCCGCGGGCCTGCGCCTCGAGGCTCATGGCGAAGGTGGAATCGCCGGCGATGCTGATGGTCGACACATGGTCCATCTGGACCGCGACGTTCTTGATCTTAGCCATGAAAAGTCCCCTCAGAAATGCCGCACACATTTAGGACGCCGCGGGCGCGAAGACAACGCCGGCCGGAGGCGAAATCCGCGCCAAAAGAATAAGATCAAGGCTCCACGCCGAGGAAACGGAACGGCTCCGACGGGACGAAGTCCGCGGTGGCGTCGCCGGAATAGGTATGGTCCTGATCCGTGCCGAGATCGAGCTTCAGCACCTTGCCCGTCTGCGGCGTGAAATCGATCTTGCGAAGATCGACCCAGAACGTGTTGGGCGTGACGGCGGACTCGAAGAAATAGAGACCGCGCCTGTGATCGGCGACCGTCCGCCAGCGGGTCGAAGAAATGTTGGGCTCTTCCGGCGTGGTGATGCCGAAGGGAACGGACACGTTGCGGATGACGCTGAACACGCTGGCCAGCGCGCGGTTCGGATCCTCGGCCTTCGGAATGGCGTTCACATAGAAGGAGGCGCGGGCGAAGCGGTCGGCCGCCCGGTTGGTACCCGGCAGCATGACCGTGCCGCCGATCTGCTTCCAGTAGGCATCGAGCGCCAGCTGCTGATCGAAGACGGGCGAGTTGGTCATGACCTGATAGGCGCGGTCGTGGTGAATGACCTGTTTGCCGCCGATATACTCGATGATGGCGCTGTCACCGGACGCATCGGACATCGACAGATGCAGTGTCGTCAACCGCGTCTCGCCCGGCACGTTGTCCGAAATGAGGATGAAAGGCTCTTTTTCCAGCGCGTCGACGGCTTCCGCGACGGTGGCAAAATTATCGAGCACATATTGCGCCCAGGCCGCGATGGTGAGGCCCGGCTTGCCGGGCTCCGGCTTCGGATATTCCGATTCCACCAGCCACAGCACGTTGGCCACGAGACCACGCTCGTTCATTCCGTCCGTGGTCGAGACATCATAGCCCGTCGCGATGACGCTGCCGTAGCGGGAGGTCCATTCCAGGGAGTTCGGCCCGACCTCGCCGTTGCGCTTCATGCCCCGCGGGAATGCCCAGAGATTGGTGGCGACGTCGAGCTTCCAGTCCATCGAGCGGGCGGTGATGACGTTGTCGTCGGGCCCGAGATAGACGAGGCGGGTGCAGGCCTCCGCCACAGGCGCCAGCGCCATGCAAGACGCGGCAAGCGCAAGGACGGCGGTTCTCGCCCTGTACAGGATCGTGTTTCGCATGGTTTTTTCCCCATTCGGCATGCAAGCGGAAACAGGCTATCGCGCTGCCGCAAATGCGCAACCCCCGGGCGTCTCGTGAACTGGACTTGTTATAAGGCGGACCCGTGATGGATGCGTCACGGTTCATGTCGGTTTTTCGCCTTGATCAGAACGCATCCGCGAGGTGTTTTGGAAGCCGCCACGGCTGCACCGCAACGATGTCGTAACGCACGGAAATGCGGTGGGCATCGGGCTGGCGGGAGAGCCAGATGTCGCTGGCCGCGCGGATACGGTGCTGGGCCGTGCCGGTAACCGCAAAGACGGCGCTGTCGACATCGCGGCGTGCCTTGACCTCCACGCAGACCACCAGATCGCCGCGCCGGGCGATGATGTCGATCTCTCCGGCCTTCGTACGGTATCGGATGGCGCGGATGCGGTAGCCCTTGGCGAGGAGATAGAGCGCGGCGAGATATTCCGAGACATGCCCGCGGCGGAAGGCCTTGAGCCGGTTCGGATCCGCCGGCCTATCGCGCATCGCCGTCCTTCAGGTCGAGCAGGCGCTGGTAGAGATCGCGGCGCGGCAGGCCCGTCTGGCGAGCCGCCTCGGTCGCCGCCTTGCCGGCCGGCATGTCCTTGACGAGCTGTGCGAGCAGCCGGTCGACATCCTCCGCCTCGGGTGCGGCGGCCTCGCCCGGCGGGCCGATCACCAGCACGATCTCGCCCTTTACTGCGCCCGCCTGCGCATAGTGCGCGGCAAGCTCGCCCAACGTGCCGCGGCGGAATTCCTCGAAGGTCTTTGTCAGCTCACGGCAGACGCAGGCCGGCCGGCTGTCCCCCAGCACATCGGCGGCGGACACGAGCGTGGCCGCAATGCGGTGGGGCGATTCGAAGAAGAGAAGGGTAGCGGGAACGCCGGCAAGCTCGGCAAGCCGGTCGCGCCGGGCCTTGTCCTTCGACGGCAGGAAACCGGCGAAGAAGAAGGCATCGTTCGGAAGACCGGCGCCGACAAGGGCGGCGAGCGGCGCCGAGGCACCCGGGATCGGCACGACGCGATGGCCAGCCTCGATGGCGAGCAATGCCAGGCGATAACCGGGATCGGAGACCAGAGGCGTGCCGGCATCCGACACCAGCGCCACGGATTTGCCGGCCTCAAGCGCCGCGATCAGGCGCGGGCCGACCTCGTCGGCATTGTATTCATGGTAGGCATAGGGACGGTTGACGATGCCGTAACGGTCGAGCAGCACACGGGTCACGCGCGTGTCCTCACAGGCGAGCAAATCGGCACCGGCCAGCGTTTCGAGCGCGCGCAGCGTGATGTCGGAGAGGTTGCCGATGGGGGTCGCGACCAGATAGAGCGCCGGCTCCTGCGGCCGGGCGGGCACCACGGCATTGTGCAGCCGGAACGTCCTGCCGCCTTCGCCCGACCCGCCTGCCACGCCTTCGTCCCGCATCGATCCTTCGCCTTTCAGGCCGGGTGAACGGCCGCGTATTTCACTCCTTATGGGCGAGCGCCGGCACAGTCGCAAGAGACGACGGTTGACTATCGCGTGTCACGCACCGTTAGCACTTGCAATCCGCCGCGAAATTCTGCCATTTTGCCCGTCCCATCTTTCCGGCCTGGCCGGAGTTTCAAGGCAATGCCGCGCCGGTTTCCGGCGTGCCAGCGGTCGAAAGCGGTACAGTTCATGCGCATTACTCTCGAGCGGTCCAATCTCCTGAAGTCGTTGAACCACGTTCATCGCGTGGTCGAGCGGCGCAACACGATCCCGATCCTCTCGAACGTTCTGCTGCGCTGCGATGGCGCCAGCCTCGACATGAAGGCGACGGACCTCGACCTCGAGATCACCGAGGCAACGCCGGCGCAGGTCGACCAGGCCGGCGCCACCACCGTTCCGGCCCACCTGCTCTACGATATCGTGCGCAAGCTCTCCGACGGTTCGGAAGTCGCGCTCGCCACCAATGCCGACGGCTCTTCCATGTCGGTCACATCGGGCCGTTCGAAGTTCTCGCTGCAGTGCCTGCCGCAGTCCGATTTCCCCGATCTCACCGCCGGCAGCTTCTCGCATACGTTCCGCCTCAAGGCGACGGATCTCAAGATGCTGATCGATCGCACGCAGTTCGCGATCTCGACGGAGGAGACCCGCTATTACCTCAACGGCATCTTCATCCACACGATCGAGAGCACCGGCCAGCTGAAGCTGCGCGCCGTCGCCACTGACGGTCACCGCCTGGCCCGCGCCGACGTGGAAGCGCCGTCGGGTTCCGAGGGCATGCCGGGCATCATCATCCCGCGCAAGACGGTCGGCGAGTTGCAGAAGCTGGTCGACAACCCCGAACTCGTGGTCACCGTCGAGGTGTCCGATGCGAAGATCCGCTTCACCATCGGCTCCATCGTTCTGACTTCCAAGCTGATCGACGGCACGTTCCCGGATTACCAGCGCGTGATCCCGACCAACAACGACAAGGAACTGAAGATCGACTGCCAGTCTTTCGCGCAGGCCGTCGACCGCGTCTCCACCATCTCGTCGGAGCGCGGCCGCGCCGTGAAGCTGGCGCTGGCCGAGGGCCAGCTGACGCTCACCGTCAACAACCCGGATTCGGGAAGTGCGACGGAAGAGCTGGCGGTCGGCTACGACAACGATCCGCTCGAAATCGGCTTCAACGCGAAGTACCTGCTCGACATCACCGCGCAGCTCTCGGGCTCGGAAGCCGTGTTCATGCTGGCCGATCCGGGCTCGCCGACGCTCGTGCGGGATCTCGCCGGCGACGACGCGCTCTATGTTCTGATGCCTATGCGCGTCTAGGACCGTTCGCGCGGCATTGGGAAACCGTTCCGGAACCCGCTGCCTGCCGGCGGGTTTCTTTTTTATCCGGGCCCTGCCCGGAAACGCCTGACAGCGACGCAATCAGACTTGTTTTTGACGCAAACCGCGTCGCATATTCGCCGGGCCGATGAGTCGAGGGGGCATAACCCACCAGCGGCTTGCGGATGAACCATGAAGGGGAACGATATGACGCTGCGCATGAAGGTGAAGGAACGCTTCGGCAAGAAATTCGACGACGAAATCCGTTTCTTCAAAGGCTGGGTGAGCAACACCAAGGCGGTCGGCGCGATCATCCCGACCTCTTCCGTGACAGCCCGGCGGATGGCGAGCGTCGTTTCCACCGCCTCCGGCCTGCCTGTCCTTGAGCTCGGCCCGGGCACCGGCGTCATCACCAAGGCGATCCTCGGCGCGGGCATCGCCCCGGAAAAGCTGGTTTCCGTGGAGTTCTCGACGGACTTCTACAATTACCTCGTCGAACGCTTCCACGGCGTCAATTTCATCAACGGCGATGCCTTCGATCTCGACAAGACGCTTGGCGACCTCAAGGACACGACCTTCGACAGCGTCATTTCCGCCGTGCCGCTGCTCAATTTCCCCATGCACCGCCGCGTCGAGCTGATCGAGGACCTCCTGTCGCGCATCCCCGTCGGCCGGCCGGTCGTGCAGATTTCCTACGGGCCGCTTTCCCCCGTCGTCGCCATGCCGGACCGCTACCAGATCAGCCATCTCGACTTCGTCGTGCGCAACATTCCGCCGGCGCAGCTGTGGACCTACCGCCGCACCCACTAAGGCGCTGCCGGTGTTCGCCGTCTACATCACCCATCCGCAGGTCGCCATCGACCCGGCCGTGCCAGTGCCCGACTGGGGCCTTTCGGAACGAGGCTTTGAGAGGGCGCGGCTTGCGGCCTCCTCCGGCTGGGCGGCGCAGATCGGCCGCTTTTCCGCGAGCACCGAGCGCAAGGCCGTCGAGACGGCCGAAATCCTCTCCGCCGGACGCGTAACGATCGAGACGGACCACGCCATGGGCGAGAACGACCGTTCCGCCACCGGCTACCTCCCGCCCGACGCCTTCGAGAACGCCGCAAACTGGTTCTTTGCGCATCCCGCGGAAAGCTTCAGAGGCTGGGAGCGGGCAGTGGATGCGCAGGCCCGCATCGTCGCCGCCGTCGAACGGACACTGGCCGGGCATGATCCCGCCGTTCCCGTCGCCTTCGTCGGCCATGGCGGGGTCGGCACGCTGCTCAAATGCCACCTCCAGGGCAGGCCGATTGCGCGCGACGGCGACCAGCTCGCCGGCGGCGGCAATCTTTTCGCTTTCCGTCTTGCGGACCGCACCGTCACATGCGACTGGACGGCAATGGAATCTTGGAAAGGGTTTTGACCATGTCCGCGCGCGACCGCCTGATCGTTGGCCTCGATGTACCGACCATCGCGGAGGCGGAAAAGGTGGTCCGGACATTGGGCGATACCGCCCTCTTCTACAAGATCGGCTACCAGCTGGTCTTTGCCGGCGGCCTGGAATTCGCCCGCGACCTTGCCAAGGACGGCAAGAAGGTCTTCCTCGACATGAAGCTTCTCGACATCGACAACACGGTGGCCAAAGGCGTCGAGAACATCGTCAGGATGGGCATGTCCATGCTCACCCTGCACGCCTATCCGAAGGCGATGGCGGCCGCTGTCGCCGCGGCGAAAGGCTCTGACCTCTGCCTGCTGGGCGTCACCGTGCTCACCTCCATGGATGCCAAGGACGTCATCGACGCCGGCTATGAATACGATCCGCATACGCTGGTGCTACGCCGCGCCGAACAGGCCCGCGTCGCCGGCATGGGCGGTGTTGTCTGTTCCGCCGAGGAAGCGCGCGCCGTGCGCAAGATCGTCGGCCCCGACATGGCCATCGTCACGCCAGGCATCCGCCCGGCCGGTGCCGAGCTTGGCGACCAGAAGCGCGTGATGACGCCGGCCGATGCCCTGAAGGCCGGCTCCAGCCATCTCGTCGTCGCCCGCCCCATCGTCAAGGCCGCCGATCCGCTCGCCGCCGCGCGGGCAATCCTTGCCGAGATGGACGGCACGCTGACAGCATAACCACAGGGAGAGAACCATGGCGAAGGGTTACTGGATTGCACGGGTCGATGTTCGCGACGCCGAGCGCTACAAGGATTATGTCGCCGCCGCAAAGCCGGCCTTCGAGAAGTACGGCGCCAACTTTCTGGCCCGCGGCGGTGCTTTCGAGCGGCTGGAAGGCCAGGTGCGTGCCCGCAACGTGGTGATCGAGTTCCCGTCGCTTCAGGCCGCCGTCGACTGCTACAACTCGCCGGAGTATCAGGTCGCCGCCGCCATCCGGCAGGAAGTGGCCGACGCAGAGATGGTCGTCGTCGAGGGCGTGTGAGCATCCTGCGGGCCGACGCCTGAAAAACCGGCGCGCGAGACGCTTCGCCGCGCTTCACCTTGCCGATGCTTTGGGCTATGTAGGCCTCACCTACCGATCCTATTCCTCAGGAGCAGCCTCATGACCTTGTCCAACCTTCCGCCGCTCGTCACCGTCTTCGGCGGCTCGGGCTTCGTCGGGCGTCATGTGGTGCGCGCGCTGGCACGCCGCGGCTACCGCATCCGCGTCGCCGTGCGCCGTCCCGATCTCGCCGGTTTCCTTCAGCCGATCGGCGGCGTCGGCCAGATCTCCTTCGTCCAGGCGAACCTGCGCTACCGGCTTTCGGTCGATCGCGCCGTTGCCGGCTCCGACCATGTCGTGAACTGCGTCGGCCTGCTGCTGGAAAGCGGCCGCAACACCTTCGACGCGGTCCAGGATTTCGGCGCGCGGGCCGTCGCAGAGGCCACCCGGGCGGCCGGTGCCACGCTGACCCACATCTCCGCCATCGGCGCCGATGACAAATCCGCCTCCAGCTATTCCCGCACCAAGGCGCGCGGCGAGGCTGCCGTGCTGCGCGCGGTTCCGGATGCCGTCATCCTGCGCCCGTCCATCGTCTTCGGTCCGGAGGACGGCTTCTTCAACAAGTTCGCCACCATGGCGCGCTTCTCGCCGGTCCTGCCTTTGATCGGCGGTGGCTACACGAAGCTTCAGCCGGTGTATGTCGCCGATGTCGCCGAGGCCGTCGCCCGCTCCGTCGATGGCACGATCGCCCGCGGCCGCGTCTATGAACTCGGCGGCCCGGAGGTCCTGACCTTCCGCCAGTGTCTCGAGACCATGCTGCGCATCACGGACCGCAAGAACCCCTTCGTCTCGCTTCCCTTCGGCGTCGCATCGCTGATCGGCTCCATCGCCTCGCTGGTGCCCTTCGTGAAGCCGCCGCTGACTTCCGATCAGGTGACTCTGCTGCGCTCCGACAACGTCGTTTCGCAGGCCGCCATCAGCGAAGGCCGCACGCTGGAGGCCATTGGCATCGAGCCGGCGCTCGTCGAAGCCATCCTGCCGAGCTACCTCGTGCGCTATCGCCAGCAGGGCCAGTTCACGCGCCTCGACCGCACCGCCTGAGCCTGTCTTTCCCGCATGAAAACGGCCGCTGCGCGAGGCCTCGCGCGGCGGCCTTTGCTTTTCCCGCAAGGGGCTTCGCGGCGGCTGTTGCACTTATGCAGCGGTTAAAAAAAGCGTTGCGGCATTTACGCGGGATTCAGCATGTCGCGATATTGCTTGTCTCCGGGTCAGAGAATAAACACCGCCCCCGTCGCGTCCTGCAGAAAAGCAGCGTGCGGCTTACTTCAGCACCTCGAGAGGCTTTCGGCGCAAATGGGCAAGGCAATTGCAATCTTCTTCGGATTTTCGGCTCTGATCATCGTGGCCGGATCCTTTGCCGCCCCCTCGACGGTTTCCGCCGGCAAGCACGGCTGCACGCCGGCTTATGGCGTCGATCCCTGCACGACCGCGTCGGTCAAGTAAGCTCCGGCCAGTCTGGAGCGACCGGCCGAAGCCGGTCTTTCAACCCCAGATCAGAAGGGCGATCAGGCCCAGCGTTCCCACGATGATCCGCCAGATGGCGAAGATCGTGAAGCCGCGGCGCGACACGAAGTCGAGCAGCGAGCGGACGACGAAGAGACCGGCGAAGAAGGCGGCGATGAAGCCGACACCGATGATCAGGATGTCGTCGGAGGACAGCGCGTCCCGGTTCTTGTAGAGGTCGAGCGTGAAGGCGCCGAGCATGGTGGGCATTGCCAGGAAGAACGAGAATTCCGCGGCCGAGCGCTTGTCCGTGCCCATGAGCAGCGCGCCGGCAATGGTGGCGCCCGAGCGCGAGGTGCCGGGGATCATGGCCAGGCACTGGCAAAGGCCGATCTTGAAGGCGAGCGACGGCGGATATTTCATCGCATCCGTATAGCGGGGCTGAAGCGGCATGCGGTCGATGACATAGAGGATGATGCCGCCGACGATCAGCACCACGCAGATCAGCATGGGCGTTTCGAACAGCACCGTCTTGATGAAATCATGCGCGACCATGCCGATGACGACCGCCGGCAGGAAGGCCACGAGGACGCTGATGACGAAGCGCCGCGCCTCGGGGCTCGACGGCAGCGCGACGGCGATCTTCCACAGTTTCGCCGCGTAGACGGACAGGATCGCGAGGATCGCACCGAGCTGGATGAGCACGGCGAAGGTGTTGCCCGGCGACTTGAAGCCGAGAAAATGTCCGGCAAGCAGGATATGGGCGGTCGAAGACACCGGGATGAATTCGGTCAGGCCCTCGATGAGGCCGAGGATGAGGGCGCTGACGATGGACTGGTCTGCCATGAAACTTCCTTGAGTCTTTGGGAGGAAAGGCGAGAAGCGAAAGCGGGCGTGCAGCACGAGGCCCGATTCGCTTGTGTTTGTACCACCAAATTTCTATAGGTTCGTCAAATCAGCCGTGGCCAAATCAGTTCCGCATGAGTCGGCGGGTCCGGCATATTCCTTTCCGCACGATGAGTAAAAGCCGCGTTCATGCCAACACTCTATCATCACCCGATGTCTGCCGCCTCCCGCTTCGTCCGCCTCATCCTTGCGGAATACGGGTTCCAGACGGAGCTTGCCGAGGAACAGCCCTGGGAGAACCGGCGCGACTTCCTGGCGCTCAATCCGGCCGGCACGCTTCCCGTCTATGTCGATGACAGCATGCGCGCGCTCTGTGGCGCCAGCATCATCTCGGAATATCTCGACGAGACCCATGGCGTTCTGAAGCGCGACCGTCGCCTGCTGGCGGAAGATCCCTTCCAGCGCGCGGAAATCCGCCGCCTCACGGAATGGTTCCTGCAGAAGATGGAGCAGGACGTCACCCGTCCCCTCGTGCGCGAGCGTATCTTCAAGCTCCAGATGACGTCCGACCAGGGCGGCGGGCCGCCGGACAGCAAGATCCTGCGCAACTCGCGCGCCAATATCCGCCAGCACATGAAATATCTGTCCTGGCTGGCCGGCTCGCGCACCTATCTGGCCGGCGATCGCCTCTCCTATGCTGATTTGGCCGCCGCGGCCTGTCTTTCCGTTCTCGACTATATGGGCGAGATCAACTGGGCAGACGCGCCGCAGGCCAAAGACTGGTATCAGCGGCTGAAATCGCGCCCCTCCTTCCGGCCGCTGCTGGCCGAGCGCGTGCGCGGTGTCACCCCGGTCTCGCACTACGCGGACCTGGATTTCTGAGGACCTGATCATGTCGGGCGACGAGAAGATCCGGCGCCGCCTGACCGATTTCATCAAGGCGGAAGCGGCCGACAAGGGGTTTGACCTCTGTCGCATCACCGCTCCCGATTCCATTCCCGAGGCACCTGCCCGGCTTGCCGATTTCCTGGCCGCCGACTACCACGGCACCATGGACTGGATGGCGGAGACGCAAGCCCGCCGTGCCGATCCGCGCGTCCTGTGGAACGACGTTCGTTCCATCGTGCTTTTCGGCATGAACTATGGTCCGGCGCACGATCCGCGCGCCGTGCTTGCCATGCCGGACAGGGCGGCGATCTCGGTCTATGCCCAGAACCGTGACTATCACGACATCATCAAGGGCAAGCTGAAGGAAGTGGCAACCCGTTTTGCCGCGCGCGGCGGAAAGGATGTCAAGGTCTTCGTCGATACCGCGCCCGTCATGGAAAAGCCGCTTGCCGCCGCCGCAGGGCTCGGCTGGCAGGGCAAGCACACGAACCTCGTCAGCCGCACGCATGGCTCGTGGCTCTTTCTCGGCAGCCTTTTCACCACCGCCGATCTCCTGCGCGACGAGCCCGAGCGCGATCATTGCGGCTCCTGTCGCGCCTGCCTCGATGCCTGCCCGACGGATGCCTTTCCCGCGCCCTACAAGCTCGATGCGCGGCGCTGCATCTCCTATCTCACCATCGAGCACAAGGGCACGATTGCGCCCGACCTGCGCGAGAAGATCGGCAACCGCATCTATGGCTGCGACGATTGCCTCGCCGCCTGCCCGTGGAACAAGTTCGCGGCCGCGGCCGCGGAAATGAAGCTCGTCGCGCGCGATGAGCTGAAGGCGCCCGCCATCGCCGATCTGCTCGCGCTGGATGATCCCGCCTTCCGCAGCCATTTCTCCGGTTCGCCGGTCAAGCGCATCGGCCGCGACCGCTTCGTGCGCAACACGCTGATCGCCGCCGGCAATTCGCGCGATCGCGGCCTGATCGTGTCTTGCATCCGTCTGGCGGACGATACGGCGCCCATGGTGCGTGGCATGGCCGCATGGGCGCTTTCCCGGCTGATGGATGCTGGCGAATTCGCAAAATTTGCGGCAGGAAGGGTGGAAGACGCGGACGAGGACGTGCGCGCGGAATATGAAAGAGCAAAGGCAGACACGCGTTGAAGCACCTCCTGATCCTCGGTGCCGGCTTTTCCGGCAAGGCCATCGGCGAAACCTTCAGGTCGGCCGGCTATACGGTTTCCGGCACCACCCGCTCTGAGGAGAAGGCGCAAAGCCTTCGCGCACTCGGCATCGAGCCGATCGTCTATGACGGCAACGACCTGTCCGACGCGCTCCTCGCCGCCATGGCGCGCACCACGCATGTCGTGCAGTCCATCGCCCCCGGCAGGGACGGCGACCCGCTCTTTCGCGCCGGAAGCCCTGCGCTTTCCACATTGATGCCCAAGCTCGCATGGGCCGGCTATCTCTCCACCGTCGGCGTCTATGGCGATCACAAGGGCGCCTGGGTTGACGAGGACACGCCGCTGAACCCTGTCTCCGCCCGTTCCATCGAGCGTGTCGAAGCGGAGAACCACTGGCTCGCCTACGGCCAGGTCTCCGGCCTTCCCGTCGCAGTGCTGCGTCTTTCCGGCATCTACGGACCGGGCCGCAACGCGCTGCGCAACATGGAGGACGGCACCGCCCGCCGCCTCATCAAGAAGGACCAGGTGTTCAACCGTATCCGCGTCGAGGATATCGGCGGCTCAGCGCTCTTCCTGGCAGACCGGAGCCTCGGCGGCGTCTGGAACATCACTGACGACGAGCCCGGCCCGCCGCAGGACGTGGTGGCGGAAGCCGCCCGCCTGATGGGCTACCCCATACCGCCGGATATTCCCTTCGAGACGGCGGAACTTTCTCCCATGGCTCGGTCTTTCTACGGGGAGAACAAGCGGGTTTCGAATGCGAAACTGCGCGCGGCGGGCTTCGGTTTCAAGTATCCGAACTACCGCCTTTCGCTCGCCGAACTCTATTCCTCCGGCCGCTGGCGCGGTTGAGGGCGGGAGGCGGCTGGCGCTGTCTTTTGCGATTTAATACAACCTAAAATTTATCTGCCACATTATTGCCGCCGAATTCCTGTGCAATTCCGGCCGACATTGAAAGTTTTTTCCGAAAAATTGCACTAATGCCGGAAGACCATTCCGCTTTTCAGGTAGAGACAGTTTATCGACTGATTCGAAAGAACTTTTCCCACCTCATTAACCAAGGTTAAAAATCCATCGCGGGCGATGGACTGTATATCCTGCGGGCTTGCGACAGCAAGTGTGGCGGGTTGAGGCACGTTTTCGCCATTTTTGCTTCCTCATAGGGCGCCAATCACAGCGAAAGCCTACAACCTGCCCTGAAGGTCCATCGATATATGACGTCCAAGCTCTCCAGCATCGCCATTGCCGCGCTTGTCGCCGCTTCCTCTTCCTTCGTGTCGTTCTCCGATGCGCAGGCCGCCGGTTGTGGCCGCGCCTCCTGGTATGCGCTGCACTCGCGCACGGCCTCCGGAGAGCGCATGAACCCCAACCTCATGACGGCCGCCCATCGCAGCCTGCGCTTCGGTACCAAGGTCAAGGTCACAAACGCCAACAACGGCAAGAGTGTCGTCGTGCGCATCAATGATCGCGGCCCGTTCATCCGCGGCCGTGTTCTCGATCTCTCCAAGGCCGCCGCTTCCAACATCGGCATGATCCGCTCCGGCCATGCCAAGATCTGCTACGAGGTCATCGGCTGATCTTGAATTCTGTCGGCTCCGGCTTGCTCTTGCTGCATTCCGCCGCTACCACGACGCAAAACGGAGTAAACGGATGCGATTGGGTGGGCGGCTCTCGGGAGCCATCGAGGTTCTGACGGATATCGAGACGCGGCGACGCCCCGTCGCAGATGCGCTCAAGGACTGGGGCCTCTCCCATCGGTTCGCAGGCTCCGGCGACCGCGCCGCCATCGGCAATATCGTCTATGACGCGCTGCGCATGAAACTGTCGCACGCCTATCTGATGGACGATGACAGCCCGAATGCGCTGGGTCATGCCGTTCTGCTGCGCCAGTGGAGCCTCACGCCCGAAACCCTTGCCGCGGAATTCGACGGCGACCGCTTCGCGCCGGAACCGCTGGGCGAGGAAAAGCTCGCCGCCTTCCGTTCCCGCAATCTCGACGATGCCGCGCCCCACGTTCAGGGCGACATCCCCGAATGGATCCAGCCCGCCTTCGAGACGAATTTCGGAAGCGACTGGCTGGATGAGGCCAAGGCGCTGGCGGGTCGGCCGACCCTCGATCTTCGCGCCAATACCCTCAAGGCGGACCGCGACAAGGTGCTGAAGGCGCTGGAACGCAACGGTGCCGTCGCCTCCGCCATCGCCCGCCAGGGCGTGCGCATTCCCGCCGGTGAGGGCGCATCGCGCCTGCCCAATGTCACCGCCGACCTCGCCTTCCAGAAGGGGTGGTTCGAGGTGCAGGACGAGGGCTCGCAGATCGTTGCCGATCTCGCCGTGCCGCGCGAAGGCGAGCAGGTGCTCGATTTCTGCGCCGGCGGCGGTGGCAAGACGCTCGCCATGGCGGCTGCCATGCACAACAAGGGCCAGGTCCATGCCTATGACACGGACCGCAAGCGCCTCGCCCCGATCATCGAGCGGCTGAAGCGTGCCGGCACCCGTAATGTCCAGGTCCACGAGGACCTTTCCAGCCTCATGCCGCTGAAGGAACGCTTCGACCGCGTGCTGGTCGATGCGCCGTGCACGGGCACCGGCACCTGGCGCCGCCGCCCCGATACCAAGTGGCGTCTCACGGAAAAGAATCTTGAGGAGCGCCTTGCCCAGCAGCGGGAGGCGCTTGCCAATGCCAGCGCCTTCGTGCGGCCGGGCGGCTTCCTGTTCTACGTCACCTGTTCCATCCTGCCGCAGGAGAACGAAGAGCAGGTAAACGGCTTCTGCGAAGACCATCCCGGCTTCGAAATCCTGCCGGCCACCGAGACCTGGGGCACGCTTTTCGGCAAGGACAAGCCGCAGCCCCGCTCGCGCGACGGCAGGACGGTGACGCTCACGCCGGCGACCACCGACACGGACGGTTTCTTCTTCTGCGCCATGGCGCGCAAGCGCTGACGTTTGCGTTGTGTCAAAAGCGCGGAACAGCTTGAAACCGTTCTAAACTATACACTTTGACACAAGTTTTTATTTGGTCCATGACATGCTGGCCTGAACAGACCCGGCCCCGGCTTTACGGGCCGTCCGGACTGCGGCCATCGGCTGCTGTCCGGCGTCGGGGGACACGCCAAACAGGACACCAGGAGACGTCATGACCACTTCCTTCCTTCGCGCGGCCGTCTTTGCACTCGCCACCGCGACATCCGGCCTTGCCATCGGCACGGCGCATGCGGCTGCCGATCCGGCCGCCATCGTCAAGCATTATGCCGAGATCGCGCATGCGAAATTCTCGGACTCGCTCGATGCCGCAAAGGCGCTCGACGCCGCCGTCGACGCGCTGATCGCCAAGCCGAGCGACGAAACGCTGAAGGCCGCGCGCGAGGCATGGCTCAAGGCCCGCGTGCCCTACCAGCAGACGGAAGCCTACCGCTTCGGCAACCCGCTCGTCGACGAGTGGGAAGGCAAGGTCAACGCCTGGCCGCTCGATGAAGGCCTGATCGATTATGTCGACCCGAGCTACGGCACCGAGAGCGACACGAACGCGCTGTTCGTCGGCAATGTCATTGCCAATCCGAAGCTCGAGATCGCCGGCAAGGCCATCGACGCCACGACCATCACGCCCGAAGTCCTGCAGGAACTGCACGAGGCCGGCGAAGTCGAGGCGAACGTGGCGACCGGCTACCACGCCATCGAATTCCTGCTATGGGGCCAGGATCTGAACGGCACCGGTCCGGGTGCGGGCAACCGCCAGGCCAGCGACTATGACACGGCCAATTGCACCAACGGCAATTGCGACCGCCGCGCCGCCTACCTGAAGGCCGCCTCCTCGCTGCTCGTCACCGACCTGCAGGAAATGGTCGCCGCCTGGGCGCCGGAAGGCGACGCCACCAAGAACGTGACCGCGGATCCGAAGGCCGGCATCACCGCCATGCTGACCGGCATGGGCTCCCTCTCCTATGGCGAGCTTGCCGGCGAGCGCATGAAGCTCGGCCTCCTGCTGCACGATCCGGAAGAAGAACACGATTGCTTCTCCGACAACACGCACAACTCGCATTACTATGACGTCGTCGGCATCCAGACCGTCTATACGGGCGAATATACCCGCCCTGACGGCACCAAGATGACGGGCCCGTCGCTGCACGAGCTCGTCGCCGAAAAGGACGCGGCACTCGACAAGGAGATGAACGAGAAGCTGGACGCCAGTCATGCAGCCTTCAAGGCGCTGGTGGACCGCGCGGAAGGCGGCGAGGCCTATGACCAGATGATCGGCGAGGGCAATGCCGAGGGCAACAAGGTCGTGCAGACCGCCATCGATACGCTGGTCGACCAGACCAAGACGATCGAGCGCGTCGTTGCGTCGCTCGATCTCGGCAAGATCGAGCTTGAAGGCTCCGACAGCCTGGATAATCCTAACGCTGTCTTCAAATAAGAAAGAAGGCGGGCCGCCGTCCCCGTGGATTGCGGCCCGATTTCACGCATGACGAAACGCCCTGCCCGCCGTCTGCTCGCGGTTTGCGCCGCGGTTGCCGTGTCGGCGGGCGTTTTTGCGCTTGGAACGGCCCACTCCTCCGGCCGCGCCCGTGACGATCTCTCTGCGAAAGACCAAAAGCGCGTGGAGGCCGCGACCGCGCTGGCCACCGATTTTTCCAAGGCGGAGCAGTACGAGGCGATGTCCGGCGGGGCTGCGACGTCGCTTGCGCGAACCGACATCAACAGCTTCTCGCATTTTTCCGAAAACATCACTTTTGAAGAGCGGGAGAGCTTCAAGCTCGGCAACGCGCTGTTCCAGAAGCTCTGGGTGTCCTCGCCGTCCTCCACGCAGGCGTCCGACGGGCTCGGCCCGCTCTACAATGCGCGCTCCTGCCAGACCTGCCATATCCGCGATGGCCGTGGCCATCCGCCGGAAGGCGCGGCCGACGCCACCTCCATGTTCCTGCGGCTTGCCCGCCCGGCGCGCACGGAAGACGAAAAGGCGGCTCTCGACAGTTTCAGCCAGATGAGCCTGCCCGACCCGGTCTACGGGCGCCAGCTGCAGGATCAGGCCGTGCCGGGCCTCAAGGCCGAGGGCCGCATGGCCGTCACCTATACCGAGCAGCCGGTAACGCTTGCCGGCGGCGAGGTCGTCATGCTGCGACGGCCGCACTATTCCGTCACCGACCTCGCCTATGGCGACCTCGACCCGGCCACGACGCTTTCACCGCGCGTTACGCAGCCGATGCTCGGCCTCGGGCTGATCCAGGCGATCCACGAGGCCGATATTCGCGCGCTTGCCGATCCTGACGATGCGAACGGCGACGGCATCCGCGGCCGCGCGGCCATCGCTATCGATCCCGCAACCGGCAAGCAGGCGCTCGGGCGTTTCGGCTGGAAGGCACAGTCCGCCACCGTGCGCCGGCAGAGCGCGGAAGCCTTCGCCTTCGATATCGGCATATCGACGCCGGAGGTGCCCTTGCACCAGGGCGATTGCACGCTAGCGCAAACCGCCTGCCTGGAACGGCCGAACGGCGTTCAGCCGCGGCTTGGCGACGTGGAAGCGCCGCCGCCGATCATGGACCTCGTCACCTTCTATGCCGAAAACCTCGCCGTCCCCGCCCGGCGCAAGGCGAGTTTCCCCGAAACGCTGGCGGGTAAGCGCGTCTTTTACGAGACGGGTTGCGTGTCCTGCCACCACCCCAAATTCGTGACGCGGCGCGATGCCGACAACAAGGCGCATGCCTTCCAGCTGATCTGGCCCTATTCCGATTTCCTGCTGCACGACATGGGCGAAGGCCTTGCCGACGGGCAGGCTGTCGGGGTTGCAACAGGCCGCGACTGGCGCACGCCGCCGCTCTGGGGCATCGGCCTTACAAAAACCGTCAACGGTCATACGTTCTTCCTGCATGACGGGCGCGCCCGCAACCTCACCGAGGCCATTCTCTGGCACGGCGGGGAGGCCCAGGCGGCGCGCGACCGCTTCGCCGCGCTGGAAAAACACGACCGCGACGCCCTTCTTACCTTCCTGGAGAGCCTCTGATGACCCGGCGCCTGTCCCTTGCCCGCCTCCTGCCCATGCTTGCGGGCGGTCTTCTTTTGTCGGCCACGCTTCCGGCGCTGGCGCAGGAGGGCACCGCCCCCGTGCCGCCTGATCTCACCGATGAGAATGTCGTCGGCGTGATGACCAAGGCCGTGGATGAGGTCATCCGCCCCGGCTACCGTGCCTTCCACGCCTCTGCCGGCGCGCTCGCCAAGGCGACCGACGCCTTCTGCGCGGCCCCATCCGCCGAGACGCGGCAGGCGGTCGATACCGCATTTCGGCAAGCCGTCGCCGAATGGGGCCGTATCGAGATCGTGCGCATCGGTCCGGTGCTCGACGACAACCGCTTCGAACGCATCCTGTTTTACCCCGACCGCAAGAGCACCGGCCTCAAGCAGGTGCAGGCGCTTCTTCAAAAGCAGGACCCCGCGGATGCCGACGCCGCGACGATGGGCGCCAGAAGCGTCGCCATCCAGGGCTTCGGCGCGCTGGAATTCGCCCTTTACGGCACGGGCGCGGACGCGCTGATGACCGGGCCGGAAAGCTTCCGCTGCCGTTATGCCGCCGCCGTCGCCAGCCATATCGAGAAGACGGCGGGGCAGCTCGTCGCCGCCTGGGACGCACCCGACGGCGTGCAGCAGCACTGGAAACATCCCGGCCCGCAGAACCCGGTCTTCCGCACCGGCCGCGAGGCGATGACGGCGCTGCTCGGCATCCTCGTGCATGGCGCAGAAGCCGTGCGCGACCAGCGAATCGAGACCTTCTACCGGCACGGCGGCATCGCGCGCCCGAAGTCGGCGCTGTTCTGGCGCTCCGGCAACACCTGGGTGTCGATCGGGGCCAATATCGAGGGCCTGCGCGCCCTGTTCGACACGTCGGGCATGGCGGGCCTCATCGATCCCAGCTTCGTTTCCATCGGCGGCAATATCGATTTCGTGCTGAAAGCGCTGGCACGCGTCACGCCGACCATCGATACCGATATCGAAAAGGCGGTGTCGACGCCCGAGGAGCAGCAGAAGATCGCCTTCCTGCTCGTCAACTCGCGTGACCTGATCGAGCGGCTGAACGGCGAATACGGCACGGCCATGGGGCTGGGCGCAGGCTTCTCCTTCGCGGACGGCGACTGATGCGCGCGGCGGGCCGGCCAAGTGGGGCAATCGAGCGCCGCGCCTTCCTGCGCATGGCGGGCGTGGGCTTCGTCGCAGCGCTTGCGCCGCGCCCGTCCTTCGCCCTGTCGCGCACCGATGCAGTCTTCGCTTCCGGTTACCGCGACCGTGACGGAACGTTCGGCATCGCCGTGCTTGCCGAGGACGGCACCGTCATTGATCGCACGCCGCTTCCCGCTCGCAGCCACGGCATGGCCTTCTCGCCCCTGACCGGCCACCTCGTCGCTTTCGCGCGACGGCCCGGCACTTTCGCGCTGGTGATCGACCGCACCGGCAGTGCGGAACCCGTCACCATCGCCGCCGCCGAGGACCGGCATTTCTTCGGCCACGGCTGCTTTTCGCCTGACGGACGGCTGCTCTATGCCAGCGAGAACGATTTCGACAACCGCCGCGGCGTCATCGGCCTTTACGATGCCCGCGACGGCTATCGCCGCATCGGCGAATACCAGACCTACGGCATCGGCACCCATGATCTGTCGGTCAGTGACGACGGCAAACTGTTGATCGCCGCCAATGGCGGCATCGAGACCCACCCGGATTTCGGCCGCACCAAGCTCAATCTCGACCATATGGAGCCCTCGCTCGCGCTGATCGATGCGGCAACCGGCGCGCTCGTCGAACGCCATGCCCTGCCGGAAAAGCTGCGCCAGCTTTCCACCCGCCACATCGATCTCGACGACAAGGGACGGATCTGGTTTGCGTGCCAGTATGAGGGGCCACGCAACGACCTGCCGCCGCTCGTCGGCCATTTTGGCAAGGGCGAGGACCTGACCTTCCTGTCGCTGCCGGCCGAAACGACCATCGGGCTTGCCAATTATGTCGGCGCCATCGCCGTCAACCGAAGCGAAGGGCTTGTCGGCCTCACCTCACCCAACGGCGGGCGCTTCGTCGTGCTGGAGGCCGAGAGCGGCCGGATTATCAGGGACGACGCCCTCACGGACGCGGCCGGCATTGCCGCGGCACCGCACGGTTTTGCCGTCTCCTCCTATGACGGCCGCTTTGCCGGGCGGCGCGAGCCCGTGGCTTGGGACCAGCACATCGCAAAACTCTTGGCCAACCACTGAAACCGTCTGGACGATCCCCTGCAACGCCCTAATTTGCGCACCATGAGCAACAAGACCCTGACCTATCTCGTCTTCATCGTCGTCGTTCTCGGCGGCGGCCTTCTCATCGGCGCCAACAACGTGCCCGGCGAATGGTATCAATCCCTCGCCAAGCCGTCGTTCAACCCGCCCAACTGGGTCTTCGCGCCGGTCTGGAGCATCCTCTACGTCATCATCGGCGTGGTCGGGGCGCGGACATGGCTTTCCTTCCGCGGTACGATGGCGATGCGGCTGTGGTTTGCCCAGCTCATCCTGAACTTCGCCTGGTCGCCGCTGTTCTTCGGCTGGCGCGATCCCTCCTCCGCGCTCATCGTCATTCTCGGCCTGCTGGTCGCCGTCATCGGCTTCATGGTCGCCTCCTGGCGGCAGGATCGCACGGCATCCCTGCTCTTCGTGCCCTACCTCGCCTGGGTCGCCTTCGCGACGGCACTCAACACCGCAATCGTCATGCTGAACTGACATGCGTCCCATCATGACGCTTGCAGTGCAGCATCGGCCATGCAAACCTCCGCCTGTCCCGCTTTCGGCCGGCGCGCCGGCAACCGTGTGAGTATCATGACAGGCTTTCCTCCGTCGGGTTTCGCCGACCGCATCGCCAGGAGTTTCGAACGTCAGGCCGCCATGCGCCTGATCGGCGCGGAACTTACCCGCGTTTCCCACGGCACGGTGGAAATCGAGCTTCCCTTCGACGAGAAACTGACGCAGCAGCACGGCTTCCTGCATGCCGGCATCATTTCCGCCGCGCTCGACACGGCCTGCGGGTATGCCGCCTATTCCGTCATCGACCCCGATGCCTCGATCCTCACCATCGAATTCAAGGTCAACCTGATGTCGCCGGGACGCGGAGAGCGCTTCCTGTTCCGCGGCGAGGTCACCAAGCCCGGCTCCAACATCATCGTCGCCGACGGGCGCGGCTACGCCGTGTCCGACGGCCCGGCTAAGCTCATCGCCTCCATGACAGGCACCATGATGGTGGTGCGCGGGCGCGAGGACGTCGCGGGATGAGCGTCACTCTCAAGTCGGTCGGCAATCATCGTGTTCTCTATGTCATGGCCGTGGATGCCGAATACGGCCCGCATCTGAAATCGCGCATCACGCCGCTTTTGACCGGTGTCGGCCCCGTCGAGGCCGCCGTGCAGCTGACGCTGGCGCTCGGCCATCTCGAGGCCGAGGCTCGCCTGCCCGATTTCGTCGTCTCTCTCGGCTCGGCCGGCTCGGCCACGCTGGAACAGACCGGCATCTACCAGGCGACCTCGGTTTCCTATCGCGACATGGATGCCTCGGCCATCGGCTTCACCAAGGGTGCCACGCCCTTTCTCGCGCTGCCGGCGGAAGTGGCGCTTCCCGCGCGCATTCCCGGCATTGCCGAGGCACGGCTTTCCACCGGCGCCAATATCGTCTCGGGCGCGGCCTATGCGGCCATCGACGCCGATATGGTGGAGATGGAAACCTATGCGTCGCTGCGCGCCTGCCAGGCCTTCGGCGTAAGGCTCATCGGCCTGCGCGGCATTTCCGACGGCAAGACCGAACTCAGCCATATCGGCGACTGGACGCAGTATCTCGGCGTCATCGACGAAAAGCTCGCGGCGGCGGTCGACCGGCTGGAAGCGTCGTTGCGCGACGGTACGATCGTGCTGAAAGGCTGAAAATCCGGCCTGTCCCCGGTTGCGTGTCGCACGGATATTCATTAAAGGCTCGCCATGACCCAGACAGCCCATCCCGACAGCGTTCTCATCATCGATTTCGGCAGCCAGGTGACCCAGCTCATCGGGCGGCGCGTGCGCGAAGCAGGCGTCTATTGCGAGATCATCCCCTTCCAGTCGGCGGAAGAAGCCTTCCACCGCATGAAGCCGAAGGCGATCATCTTTTCCGGCGGCCCCGCCTCTGTTCTCGATCAGGGCAGCCCGCGCGCGCCGCAGGTGGTTTTCGATTCCGGTCTGCCGATCCTCGGCATCTGCTACGGCCAGCAGACGCTGAGCCTGCAGCTCGGCGGCACCGTCGAAGGCGGCCATGCCCGCGAGTTCGGCCGCGCCGATGTGGAGATCCTCAAGCCCAGCCCGCTTTTCGAAGGCTTCTGGGACGTCGGCAAGAAATATCCGGTCTGGATGAGCCACGGCGACCGCGTCACCGAGGCGCCTGAAGGCTTCGAGGTCATCGGCACCTCGGAAAACGCGCCCTTCGCCATCTGCGTCAACGAGGCGAAGCGCTACTACACGACGATGTTCCACCCGGAAGTGGTGCACACGCCCGACGGCGCCAAGCTGCTGTCGAACTTCGTGCACAAAATCGCCGGCATCAAGGGCGACTGGTCGATGTCGGCCTATCGCGCCCGCGCCGTGGAAGCGATCCGCGAGCAGGTCGGCGACAAGCGCGTCATCTGCGCGCTGTCGGGCGGCGTCGACAGTTCCGTTGCGGCGCTGCTCATCCATGAGGCCGTCGGCGCACAACTCACCTGCATCCTCGTCGACCACGGCCTGATGCGCAAGAACGAGGCGGCCGACGTCGTCGCCATGTTCCGCGAACACTACAACCTGCACCTCATCCACGTGGACGCCGTCGACCGCTTCGTCGGCGAGCTGGAAGGCGTTTCGGATCCCGAGACCAAGCGCAAGATCATCGGCCGCCTGTTCATCGAGGTCTTCGAGGAAGAAGCCGGCAAGCTCGGCGGCGCGGAGTTCCTCGCGCAGGGCACGCTCTATCCCGACGTCATCGAAAGCGTCTCGTTTACCGGCGGCCCCTCGGTCACGATCAAGTCGCACCACAATGTCGGTGGCCTGCCCGAGCGCATGAACATGAAGCTCGTGGAGCCGCTGCGCGAGCTCTTCAAGGACGAGGTGCGCGTGCTCGGCCGCGAGCTCGGCCTGCCCGAGAGCTTCATCGGCCGCCACCCGTTCCCGGGTCCGGGCCTTGCCATCCGCTGCCCGGGCGGCATCACCCGCGACAAGCTGGAGATTCTCCGCGAAGCCGATGCGATCTATCTCGACGAAATCCGCAAGGCCGGCCTCTACGACAAGATCTGGCAGGCCTTCGCCGTGCTGCTGCCGGTCCAGACCGTCGGCGTCATGGGCGACGGTCGCACCTACGAATTCGTCTGCGCACTGCGCGCCGTCACCTCCGTCGACGGCATGACCGCCGACTTCTACCACTACGACATGAACTTCCTCGGCCGTGCGGCAACCCGCATCATCAACGAAGTCCGCGGCATCAACCGCGTCGTCTACGACGTCACGTCGAAGCCGCCGGGCACGATCGAGTGGGAATGATGGTTTTGTCCCGGCGATAGTCTCCCATCGCCGGGACAAACTTTATCGGGCCATGGCTTGGCAGCTCATGCGCCCACGACAGCCCTGTTCTGCCGCCTCAGGAAAATGATCTGTGCCGCCAGGCCGATGATCAGGACGGCCAGCAGCGTCGCCTGCGCGCCGAGCAGCAGCGGCGAATCCAGATCGGGCGCCAGCGGATGTCCATCCGGAACCCGGCGCAGGATCTCGGTGATCGTCGGCAGCATCAGAAGAAATGCGCTTAAGGTGAGACAGATGGTCTCGACATATCGTTCAAGACGCGTGCGGCCGAACAGGCACTCTGCACAGTAACCTGCGGCCAGAAACAGGATCGTCGCCCCTGCAATGCCGTAGCTCACGGGCTGGCGCGCAACGAGGAACGCCGTCGTCGCACCGATCAGCATGGACACGAGATAGATCATGCCCGCGCCCGAGCGCGGAACGATGCGGCCGTGCCGGGCGAACATATAGACCGCCACGGGAATAGCCGGCAGGCTGCCGAGTGTGTGGACCCAGCCGAGAGGTGAAATTCCGAACATCAAACTGTCCTTTACTTGAGGATGAAAGGTTAGCTATCTACTAGTTGGTAGGTGATCGGCGTAAGCGCTGTGTCGTTGAAATTTGCAGGTCTAGGCGGCGATGCGCTCCAGGAGGGAGCGCGCCACTATGCCGAATGCAGCAGGCTCGCCATAGGCACGCGCCGAAAGCATCGCACCATGCACGGCCGCCATGAACAGCTCCGCATTATCGTCAGGCGTTCCGCTCAGTGTAAAGCGGCCTTGCGCGGCGCCGCGCTCCAGCACGCAGGCGAGCCAGCCGGAAAGATGCCGGAAATGACCGCGCACTTCCAGCGCCACTTCCTCCGGTAGCACCTGCATTTCCGTGGCGAGCAGCGCACAGACGCAGAAGGGATGGGACGCGTCGGCGATACAGGTCTCCCAATAGCCGAGATAGGCCTCGATCTGCGCACGCGGATCGGCGACGGCCTGTTCCAGGTCCGCCATGCCCTGCCGCGCCTCCTCGCGATATTGCGCGACGACCGCCCGCACGAGATCGGCCTTTGCCGGAAAGTGATGGTGGATGCTGGCCTTGCGGATGCCGACCACCGCAGCGATATCGGCGTAACTGAAACCGTTGTAGCCTCCTCGCACAAGGAGTGTGCGAGCGCAGCGAAGAATATCGTTGGCGGTAGAAGGAAGATTGCTCATGCCGTTTACCTACCAACTAGTAGGTCGAAAAGCAAGCCAATTCCTTTTCAGTACGATCAGGCCGTCGTTAAAAGCCGAAGGACTGCTGCGCCGGCGCGGGCGGCGCGAAGGAAATGCCCTCCAGCGCCAGCATCTTCAGCTTGGAGGACGAGCCGCCCGGCGCGGAAAAGCCGCCGACCTTACCGCCTGCGGCAAGCACCCGATGGCAGGGAATGATGAGCGCGACAGGGTTCTTGGCCATCGCCTGGCCGACCTCGCGCGCCATTTCCGGGCCTGCGCCGATATCGCGGGCTATCGTGCCATATGTCGTCGTTGCGCCCCACGGCACCCGGCGCGCGGCATCGTACACCGTGAGGAAGAAATCACTCTGGTCCGAGAGGTCGAGCGCGACACCGCTGAAATCGACCGCCTCGCCCGCGAAATAGCGTTTCACCGCATCTACAGCGCGGGCGACATCCGGCGGCGGCGGCCCGGCCTGCGCCTCGGGCAAGCGGCGCGTCAGCAGGCGGCGTGTCGTTTCCGCGTCCTCGCCGGGCAGCTGGAAGCGCACGATGCCGGCCGCGGTCCAGGCGATGCCGCAGGGGCCGCCCTGCGTTTCGAAGATCAGGTATCGGATATCGCCGGGCATGATCGGCTCCTTTCCCGTTTCGCCCAAGATCGGGCTTTGGCCCGCCGCTTTCAACCCGATTCTTGCCGGGGCTTGCGCGATGCGCCGTCCCTTCGCATAACCGGGCGAAACGAAGCAGCGAGGGCATGACGTGGAACGGACAGAGATCATCATCGGCGGCGATACGGCCGGCATCGAATGGCGCTTGCCGGTGTTCCGCTTCAAGGGCAGCGATGCCACGGCGCCGTCGGTCTATATCCAGGCCGCTCTCCACGCCAACGAACTGCCCGGCGTGGCGCTTTCGCATTTCCTCCTCGAAAGATTACGCAAGGCGGATACCGAGGGCGCCATACGCGGCGACATCACCGTCATCCCGCAGGCCAACCCGATCGGGCTTGCCCAGTCCCATTTCGGCGAGATGGAAGGCCGGTTCGACCTGGGCTCGCGCACCAACTTCAACCGGGATTTTCCGCTCGTGGCGCTCGCCGAGCGCGACACGCTGATCGACGGCATGGACCGCCGCAGCGCCGTCGACCGGCTGAAGCGCACGCTGCTCCACACCGCACTCGGTCACGACCTCGTGCTCGACCTGCATTGCGACGACGAATCCCTGCAATATGCCTATATCGACGATGCCTTCTGGCCGGAGGCGGCCGATCTCGCATCAGCACTCGACATGCAGGCGATCTTCCTCTCCGACGGCGAAAGCACCGCCTTCGAGGAAGCCGTCGGCCACGCCTTCAAGCGCCAGGGCGGCGACAAGCTGAAGTCCGTGCCCGGGCGCCTCGCCGTGACGTTGGAGCTGCGCGGCCGCCGCGACGTCTATGCCGATATAACCCAGCGCGATGCCGAGGGCCTGTGGGCCTTCCTTGCAGGCCGCGGCGTGGTCGCCGATCCCGCACTGACCGTGCGCCCCTATACCGGCCCGGCCGTGCCGCTCGACAATATCGAGATGGTGAAGGCGCCCGAGCCGGGCACCATCCTCTTCCACCGCGATATCGGCGAGACGGTCAAGGCGGGCGACATCCTCGCGACCCTGATCACCCGCCCGGGCGACCCCGATGGCACGGTCGACGTGGCCGCGCGCCATAACGGCCTGATCGCCACCCGCAGCTCCGCGCGTTATGCGCGGCGCGGCGACGACCTCATGAAGATCGCCGGCCACGAGCCGACAGGGCGCGACCGCAAGCCCGGCACGCTGGAGGATTGACGCCGGGACAAAAATCTTCCGGCGGGCGGCATAATCTCCTCTCGCATTCGCATTGTCAGGGGCAATATATAACGGGGGCGGGCTTGCCGCCCGCGGGATGAGCCGAATGCATCATGTTTGACACCCTCGCCGTCTACTGGCCGCATATCCTCGTCGCACTGTCCATCGCGCTGGGCGTTCCGGCCGCGATCCACGCGACCATGACGAAGGAGGAGGTGCGCGCCGCCATCGGCTGGGTCGGCGTCATCGTGCTTTCGCCCGTCGTCGGAGCTGTCATCTACTACGTCGTCGGGGTGAACCGCATCCGCCGCAAGACGCTCAGTCTCAGCCGGGAGGGTTTGCTTGCCTCCGGCTGGGAACACCGCGCCGAATATGACGTGTCCAACGAGCATGTGCAGGTTGCCTTCGGCGGAGCGCTCGCCGCCATGCAGCGGCTGGGCGATACGGTCGGCCGCTTCCGGCTGACCTCGGGCAACCGCATTGGCCTCCTGTCGAGCGGCGACGAGGCCTATGCCGCCATGCTGGCCGCCATCGACGCCGCCGAACGCTCCATTTTGCTCGAAACCTACATTTTCGACCGGGACGATGCCGGCGGGCGTTTCGTGGCGGCGCTGGCCGATGCGGTGGAGCGCGGTGTTGAGGTGCGAGTGCTGATCGATGCCGTCGGCGCGCGCTATTCCATTCCCTCCGTCGTGTCGGAACTGAAGCGGGCGAACGTGCCGGTCGACGTGTTCAACGGCAATATCGTCATGGGTCTCCGGCTGCCCTATGCGAACCTGCGCACCCACCGCAAGATCCTCATCGTCGATGGCAGCGTCGCCTTTACCGGCGGGCTCAACATCCGCGCCGGCTTCTGCACGGAATTCGCCGGCGCCGCGGCGGCGCTCGATACGCATTTCCGGGTCACCGGCCCCGTGGTGGGCGATCTCTTCCGCCTTGCCTACGAGGACTGGCGCTTTTCCGGCGGCGACGAGCTTTCCGGCGAGGCCTGGCATATCGCCCCGCCGCCGGATGCGCCGGGCAGCGGCATGCTGGCCCGCGTCGTGCCGTCAGGGCCGGACAAGAGCCTCGAAACCAACCATCGCGTTCTGATGGGTGCGGTCTCCGTCGCCAAGAAGCACATCCGCATCATGTCGCCTTACTTCCTGCCCGACCGCGAACTCATCAGCGCCATTCTCACGGCCGCGCGGCGCGGAGTCAGGATCGATATCGTCGTGCCCTATTCCAACAACCTGAAACTGGTCGATCTCGCGATGAGCGCCCAGTTCGACCAGATGCTCAAGCACGGCTGCCGCATCTGGCGCGCTGCCGGCGTGTTCAACCATTCCAAGCTCACGGTCGTCGATGACGCCTGGACCTATATCGGCTCGTCTAACATCGACCCGCGCTCGCTCCGGCTGAATTTCGAGGTGGATATCGAGGTGGTGGATGCCGGCTTCGCCGGCCTTATCGGCGAGCGCATCGACACCGCCCTTGCCGGTGCCCACGAGGTGACCCTGGAGGAACTCAGGTCGCGGCCCTTCGTCCAGCGCCTCGTCGAACACATTACCTGGCTTGGCTCGCCGTATCTGTGAGGTCCACAGCCCGGCTCGACACCGCTTCCAGATCGATATGCGCCTTGATCGGCAGGTGATCGGAGGCGATCCGCGCCAGCGGCGTGTCGTGCACCTCGACGGAGGTCACGAGATCGTGCGGATGGCCAAGCGCACGGTCGAGCGCCAGCACCGGAAAACGCGAGGGAAAGCTCGGCACCGCACCCGAAGCCGGGTCGAAGGTCGGCTGGAGGCGGGCGAGCGAGGAACGCCGGCCCACGCGCCATTCGTTGAGATCGCCAACAAGCAGCGTCGGCATGACCTCTTCCTCGGCCACCGAGGCGAGGATCGCCATGGCCTGCTGCTCGCGCGAGCGCTTGAGCAGGCCGAAATGCGCGGCGACGAGCCGGAGTTTTCCGCGCGGCAGGTCGAGCGTCACGACGAGCGCGCCGCGCGGTTCCACGCCCGGCAGCTTCAGTTGCCGGACGGCACCGACCGCACCCTTGCGGATCATGATCATGTTGCCGTGCCAGCCATGGCCGGACGACGAGAGCGCGGTGATCGGCACCGGAACCAGCCCGCAGTCGCGCTCCAGCGCCTCGAGGTTCAGCAGGCCCGAGCGCTCACCAAAGCGCTTGTCGGCTTCCTGCACAGCAATCACGTCCGCGTCGATCTCGGCAATCACGCTCGCCGTGCGTTCGGGATCGAAGCGCCGGTCGACGCCGACGCATTTGTGCACATTGTAGGAGGCGATCACCGTGTCACCCGGGCGATTGCTTTCCGGCGGTCGATAACCGCGGCGATTGCGGATGGCCGTCAGCAATGTGGCGGATGTCGTCCTGCTGTTTCTATCCAATGCACCTTCCTCGTGGCACCCATGCATCATATGGGCGCGCGCGCCTTTCCGGCAACCACCCGGCCGCTGGAAGGTTCCGGAAAAATCACGGCAGCGGGCTCACCTGCATCTTCGGGCTGTCGAGCAGGATGGTCGAGCGCAGCGTCTTGATCTCACCCATGCGCTCGAATTCGCTCCACAGCAGCCGGCGGTAATCCCCGGCGTCCTTCACCGCGATTTTCAGCAGGAAATCGAAGCTTCCGGCGACCGTATGGCACTCCACGACCTCGGGCATGCGCCGCACGAGATCGATGAACCGTTCGCCGACACGCGGGCCGGTGCGCTCGAGCGACACTTCCAGGAAGGCCTGGAAGCCGATGCCGGCGGCACGCGGATCGACAATCACCGTGTGGCGGATGACCCCGCTCGCCTCCAGCCGCGCAAGCCGGCGTGACAGGGGTGCAGGCGACAGGCCGACCTTTTCGGCGAGCTGGTTGTTGGAGAGACCCGCGTCCTCCACGAGCAGGCGGATGATGCGCCGATCCGTCTGGTCCAGCACGACCTCATCGGCAATTTTCCTGTCCATGTCAGTCCCACCAGCAAAAACTCGCATCAATCTAGCGGATTTGCGCAAGAAGACAAAAGCCTGTTGCGCAATCTCCGCAAAATCATGGTCGATTTTGCGGGAGGTTTCCCCTACACCACCGATATTCCCATCCAGACAGGATCTCTTGATATGTTCGACGCCCTCGCCCGCCAGCCCGATGATCCGCTGCTTGCGCTGATCGGCCTTTTCCGCGCGGATGCACGCGCCGGCAAGGTGGATCTGGGCGTCGGCGTCTATCGCGACGAGACGGGCGCAACCCCGATCTTTCGCGCCGTTAAAGCCGCAGAACGCCGCCTCGTCGAGACGCAATCGAGCAAGGCCTATGTCGGCCCCGAAGGCGATCCCGTCTTTCTCGATCATCTCTGGGCGCTGACGACGCGCGAGGCCGGCAAGGGCCGGGCGACCGCCGGCCTCCAGACGCCCGGCGGTTCCGGTGCGCTGCGTCTCGCCGCAGATCTCATGGCGCATATGGGCACGAAGCGCGTCTGGCTCGGCCTGCCGAGCTGGCCGAACCATGCCGCGATCTTCAAGGTCGCCGGGCTCGAAGTCGTCGGCTATCCCTTCTTCGATATCCCTTCGCAGACCGTGCTGTTCGATCGCATGATGGAGGCGCTTTCGGGCGCGTCTGCCGGAGATGCGGTGCTTCTGCATGCCAGCTGCCACAACCCGACCGGGGCCAATCTCACCGACGACCAGTGGCGCGCCGTCTCCGATCTCATCGCCGCGCGCGGCCTGCTGCCGCTCGTCGATATCGCCTATCAGGGTTACGGCCGCGGGCTGGACGAGGATGCCGCGGGCCTGCGCACGCTGCTTTCGGCCGTTCCCGAGGCGCTGGTCGCCGTCTCCTGCTCGAAGTCCTTCGGCCTTTACCGCGAGCGCACCGGCGCGATCTACGCGGCCTGCGGCAATGCCGAAACGGCGCTCTCCGTGCGCAGCAACCTCGCCTCGCTTGCCCGCACCAGCTATTCCATGCCGCCGGACCACGGCGCGGCCGTGGTCGCCACCATTCTTGGCGATGCGGCACTCAAGGCCGACTGGATGGCGGAACTGGAAACCATGCGTCAGCGCATCACATCGATCCGCGAACGCCTCGCCGCCGGCCTTTCCGCCCGATGGCAGGTGCTGACGGCGATCCGCGCCCAGGAAGGCATGTTCTCGCTGCTGCCGCTCGAGGAAGCCGATGTCATGAAGTTGCGCGCCGAACACGCCATCTACATGCCCGCCTCCGGCCGCATCAACATTGCCGGCCTCAAGTCGGCCGAAGTCGATACCGTCATCGAAAAATTCCTGAGCCTCTGAGGGTCCCATGACGACCGAGACCATGACCTCGCCGGAACGGCACTCCGTCTATGAGGATGTGATCGCCATCCTCATCGGCACGATGTTCGTGGCGCTCGGCGTGGTGATCTACACCAAGGCCGTTTTGCTCACCGGCAGCACGTCGGGTCTGGCGCTTCTGCTGCAATATGCGACGGGCATCGGTTTCTGGTGGCTGTTCTTCCTCATCAACCTGCCGTTCTACGTGCTGGCGGTGAAGAAGCTCGGCTGGGCCTTCACGCTGCGCACCTTCGCGGCCGTCACGCTCGTCTCGATCCTCAGCCGGCTGACCTCCGAACTCGTCGGCTTCTCCCATCTCGATCCGCTCTATGCGGCCGTCATGGGCGGGGCGCTGGCCGGCACAGGCCTGCTCATCCTGTTCCGGCACCGCACGGGGCTCGGCGGCATCAATGTTCTCGCCATCTACCTACAGGACCGTTTCGGCCTGCGCGCCGGCTATTTCCAGCTTGCCGTCGACCTCGCGATCCTCGCCGCCGCCTGGTTCGTCATCCCGGCCGACCGGCTTGCGCTGTCGCTGATCGGCGCCGTCATCGTCAACATGACGCTTGCCATCAACCATCGTCCCGGCCGCTATCTGGGCGTGACGTGATCGCGTTCGCACCTTAAGAAGGCGAAAACGACAGAAGGAGGCATGCGTGACCGTCACCATCTACGGCATCAAGAACTGCGACACGATGAAGAAGGCCCGCACCTGGCTGGACGCCAAGGGCATCGCCTACCGGTTCCACGACTACAAGGCCGAGGGCATCGACGCTGAGAGCCTGAAGCGCTGGGTGGAAACGCTCGGCTGGGAAACTGTGCTCAACCGCTCCGGCACCACCTTCCGCGCCCTGCCGGATGCCGACAAGCAGGACCTCGATGCCGGCAAGGCCATTGCCCTGATGCTCGCCCAGCCCTCGATGATCAAGCGCCCGATCCTCGATCGCGACGGCGCGCTGACCGCCGGCTTCAAGCCGGAGATCTACGACACCCTGTTCTAAACGTCAGTCGTCGGAGTAGCGCTCCTCGGCCCAGGGATCGCCGCGCATGTGATAGCCGTTGCGCTCCCAGAAGCCCGCCTGGTCGCCGGGCAGGAAGTCGATGCGCGTCAGCCACTTGGCACTTTTCCAGAAATAGAGATGCGGCACGACGAGCCGCATCGGACCGCCATGCTCGACGGTGAGCGGCTGGCCCTCCCAATGGGTGGCGAGGATGGCATCCTCGGCGGCGAAATCGGCAAGCGGCAGGTTGGTCGTGTAGCCGTCATAGCTCGTCAGCATCACGAAATGCGCCTCCGGCCGCGGCATGACGAGCGCCAGCAGATCGCGCGTGGCGACACCCTGCCAGCGGTTGTCGTATCGCGACCAGGTGGTCACGCAATGGATGTCGGTGAGCCGGTCGCTCTGCGGCAGGGCGAGGAAGGCCGCCCAGTCGAAGGACATCGGGTTTTCCGCCCCGCCCTTCACGTCCAGCCGCCAGCTTTCAGGCCGGATCACCGGCTGCTGGCCGAGATCGAGCACCGGCCAGTTCTTCACGAGATGCTGGCCGGGCGGCAGGCGGTCGGTTTCGGGCCGCGTGATGCGCCCGGTGAGGAACCGGCCCTCGTCCGCCCATTGGCGTTTGGTGCGGGTGAGCTTGCTCTCGTCGTCGTCGCTCATGGCGCTCTCCTGTTGTCCGTCCGAAAGTTGGGAATGCGCAGCACACTGTCAAGATGACGCGGTGCGACGGCCCGCGCATTGACAGGCAGGCCCGCCACCTGCCACCCATGGAAACATTCTTTTCGCTTCGATGACGGCAGCCCCATGTCCAAGACCACGCGCGCCACCCAGGCCCTCGCCAAGGCCGGCGTTTCCTTCACCCTCCACACCTACGACTACGACCCCACCGCCGACCGCGTCGGCCTCCAGGCGGCGGAAGCGATCGGCGAGCACCCGTCGATCGTGTTGAAGACGCTGATGGCCGAGGTCGACGGCAAGCCGGTCTGCGTGATCGTGCCCTCCGACCGCGAAGTCAGCATGAAGAAGCTCGCCAGCGCCTTCAAGGGCAAGTCGGCCGCGATGATGAAGCCGGCGGACGCGGAGCGGCTGACCGGCTTCGTGGTGGGCGGCATCAGTCCCTTCGGCCAGAAGAAACAGGTGCCGACGGCCATCGAGGAAGAGGCGCTGGCGCATGAGGCCGTCTATATCAACGGCGGCCAGCGCGGCCTTCAGGTACGGCTTGCACCGCGCGACGTGGTGGCGGCGCTGAAAGCCATCGCCGCGCCGGTCATCGCCTGACGCATCTTCTCATCGCCCCTTCTTCTCATCATCCCTCCGGCACACTAAGTTTGCCCTATCCCTCGCAACAGACAGGCATGCCATGACCCATCCCGCCTCCCCCGTCGATCCCCTCAAACTCGACAAGCTCGCCGAAGTCGCCGTGCGCGTCGGCCTCCAGCTCCAGAAGGGGCAGGACCTCGTGATGACGGCGCCGATTGCCGCCCTGCCGTTGGTGCGGCTCATCACCAAGCACGCCTATATGGCCGGCGCCGGGCTCGTCAGCACCTTCTATGCCGACGAGGAGGCGACGCTCGCCCGCTACCGCCACGCGCCGGACGAAAGCTTCGATCGCGCCTCGGACTGGCTCTACGAGGGCATGGCCAAGGCCTATGCCAACGGCGCGGCGCGCCTCGCCATTGCCGGCGACAACCCGATGCTGCTGGCCAACGAGGACCCTTCCAAGGTCGCGCGCGCCAACAAGGCGAACTCCATGGCCTACAAGCCGGCGCTGGAAAAGATCGCCAATTTCGACATCAACTGGAACATCGTCTCCTATCCCAACCCGTCCTGGGCCAAGCAGGTCTTCCCAAACGACCCTGAAGACGTGGCGGTCGAAAAGCTCGCCAACGCCATCTTCGCCGCCTCACGCGTCGATGTGGCCGATCCGGTCGCGGCCTGGGCCACGCACAATGCCAACCTCGCCAAGCGTTCCGCCTGGCTGAACGGCGAGCGCTTCTCCACCCTCCACTTCACCGGCCCGGGCACCGACCTGACGGTCGGGCTGGCCGACGGTCACGAATGGCACGGCGGCGCCTCCACGGCCAAGAACGGCATCACCTGCAATCCGAACATTCCGACCGAGGAGGTCTTCACCACGCCGCATGCGCTGCGCGTCGAAGGTCATGTCTCTTCCACCAAGCCGCTGTCCCACCAGGGCACGCTGATCGACGATATCCAAGTGCGCTTCGAGGGCGGCCGCATCGTCGAGGCGAAGGCGTCGAAGGGCGAGGCGGTACTCAACAAGGTGCTGGATACCGACGAGGGCGCGCGCCGGCTCGGCGAAGTGGCGCTGGTGCCGCATTCCTCGCCGATCTCGGCGAGCGGCATCCTGTTCTACAACACGCTGTTCGACGAAAACGCCTCCTGCCACATCGCGCTCGGCCAGTGCTATTCGAAGTGCTTCCTCGACGGCGCGAGCCTGACGCCTGAGCAGATCCGGGCGCAGGGCGGCAATGAAAGCCTCATCCACATCGACTGGATGATCGGCTCCGACAAGGTCGATATCGACGGCGTTCGTGCCGATGGAAGCCGCACGCCCGTCATGCGCGCCGGCGAATGGGCCTGATTGGCAGCTTGTTCCGGCCGCGTTCGCGCGGCCGGGACTTCAGATACGGCTGACGAGCTTTTCGATGCGCGCGACATGCGCCCTGCGCTTGCCCTCGTCCGCGCGGTCCATGTCGTAGAGATTGACCATGCGGAAATCGAGGCCTTTGGCGCAGAAAGCGGCGATGCCGCGCTTCAGCAGCTTCCTGACCGGGTTGCCCATGTAGAGATTGACGACCCACCAGGGCGAGCCCGTCGTGGTGAAGGCCCAGAACAGGCGGATATTACCGAGCCTGGGTTGGATGCGCCCGCCGGCGGGATCGTTCTCGAAGGCGACGCCGGGCACGAAGACCCGGTCGAAAAAGCCCTTCAGGATGGCCGGAAAATTGAACCACCATTGCGGAAAAACCAGCACAATCCCGTCCGCCTGCTTCAGGCGCGCGACGAAGGGTTCGGCCTCGGCGGGGTCGTAATCCGGCTCGAAATAGCGCGCGCGCTCGCTTTCCGTCAGCCGTGGATCGAAGCCTTCGCGATAGAGGTCCAGCAGGTCGACCGTATGGCCGTTTTCCGTCAGCCGGCGCTCAATCGTCTCGGCGAGACTGGCGGCGAAGCTGTCGGAAAGCGGATGGGCGAGCACGAGCAGGATGCGCATGGCGGCCTCAGAACAGCGAGCCCTGGCGCGTGGCGGGCTTTTCCGCCTCCGCCTTCGGCGCCTTTTTCTTCGCGGCCCCGCCGCCGCCCGAGCCAGTGACGGCATCGACGACGCCATCGGCGAACTCGATGGCGATGGCGCGGCCGGGGCCGAGTTCGCCAGCCGCCTTCACCGGCGCGCCGTCCTCGTCGCGCACCAGCGCATAGCCGCGCTTCAGCACGTTGCGGTAGGAGAGCGATTGCAGCACGCGATCCTGAGCCTGCAGGAGCGCGCGGCGACGTGCCAGGTCGCCTGCAAGCGCGCTTTCTCCCCGCAGCGCCAGACCCTTGAGCCTGTCGCGCGAGCGCTCGGTCTGCGTCCTGATGCGGGCGGGTGTCGCCCGCAGGGACACGTCGAAAGCCGAAAGCCGCGCGCGAAGCTGGTCCAGCCGGCGCTCGATCACGCGCTCCGCCCGCAGCAGCCGCTCGTCGACGCGCTGGCGGCGCTCGGCGATGCGCGTCAGAAGCATGTCGGGACGCAGATGCGCGGAGACCCGCTCGAAGCTGCGGCGCTTGTTGACGGTGTTCATGTGCAATCCGCGGCCGAGACCGGCGGCGGCTTCATCGAAGCGGCGGCGCGGCAGGGCCAGAAGCTGGTCGAGCGAGGGCAGCGCGCGGGCAAGCGCGCGCACGCCCTGACGGCGATTGTCCATCTGCCGTGCCATCGCGCCGCCGAGCCGCGCGGCAAGGGAAGCGATCTCGGCCTGAAGATCGGCCTTCACCGGCACCGCCATTTCCGCCGCCCCGGTCGGGGTGGGCGCGCGGCGGTCGGCGGCATGGTCGATCAGCGTCCAGTCCGTCTCGTGGCCGACGGCGGCGATCAGCGGAATACGCGAGGCTGCCGCGGCCCTGACGACGATCTCGTCGTTGAAGCTCCACAGGTCCTCCAGGCTGCCGCCTCCGCGCGCCACGATCAGCACGTCGGGCCGCGCAATCGGCCCGCCGGGAACGAGGGCATTGAAGCCCTCGATGGCGGCGGCCACCTCCTGACCCGATCCTTCGCCCTGCACCTTCACCGGCCAGACCACGACATGAACCGGGAAACGGTCTGCGATGCGGTGCAGGATATCGCGGATGACGGCGCCGGTCGGCGAGGTCACGACGCCGATCACCTTCGGCAGGAAGGGCAGCGGCTTCTTGCGCTCCGCATCGAACAGGCCTTCGGCCGCCAGCTTGCGGCGGCGTTCCTCCAGAAGCGCCATCAGCGCGCCGGCGCCGGCCGGCTCCAGCGTCTCGATGACGATCTGGTATTTCGAGGAACCCGGGAAGGTGGTGATCTTGCCTGTCGCGATCACCTCCATGCCCTCTTCCGGCTTGAAGCGCAGGCGCGAGAAGCTGCCCTTCCAGATGACGGCATCGATGCGCGCGCGGTCGTCCTTCAGCGAGAAATAGGCGTGCCCCGAGGAATGCGGGCCGCGATAGCCGGAAATCTCGCCGCGCACGCGCACCTGGTCGAAGGCCTGCTCGACCGTGCGCTTGATGGACCCGGACAGCTCCGACACCGAATATTCGGCAAGGTTGCTGGGCGAATCATTTTCCGAAAAGAAGCTCATGCCGCCAACTTTAATGCGTTTGCCGGCAGATGACAGGTCGGTGCGGGCTGCGTCCCCAGCCCAGTGCCGCTATTGCGGCTTCACCCGGAAGAGCTGCAAGGCGGCCTGCTCCGTTCCGGCAATCGGCTCCAGATAATCCGGCACCTGGCCCTTCAGCAGGTCGGCGTAGAGACCTTCCGGCTCTGCCTTGGCGAGGTCGCGGGTCTGGGTGTCGTCGACGCAGAAGGCGACGAGCGTGACATGCGCCCCGCGCAGGAAGGCTTCGGCCTGGTGCGGGTTGGACAGGCCGATATGCAGTTCCGTCAGCATGCCGCCCTGGTTGCGATGATAGGGCGCCGAGAGCACCCGGTGCGGCGTGTAGCGCAGGATCTGCGCGCCGAGATTGGACGGCCCGGACACCACACCCACCGGCTCGCCCGCAAGCGGCGCGATGGAGGATTGTGCGGTGCAGGAGGCGCGCAGCTTTGCGGTGCCGGCAAGGCCGGCCTGCAATTTCTCCTGAGAGCGGCCGGGCAAAAGCGCGCCGGCAAGCGCCCAGGTGGCGGGCACGGCGGCCAGCGTCAGGCCGGCAAAGGCGAGGCCCAGCCCGAGGTTTTTCGGATGGGCGTTGGAGGCCCGGCGCAGGTCGGCAATGGCAAGGCCGAGCGGCAGCGCCGACAGCATGTTGCTGAAGATCGCACCGCGGATCTGGATAAGCGAGACGGCAAAGGCGACGCCGATCAGCGCCAGCATCGTCAGGTGTCCGCCGACGGCCTCGCCACGGCGGATACGCCAGACGCAGACCACAAGCGCGAGCAAGGCCGGCGCGTAATAGGTCCCGATGGAGGCCGGCTCCAGCCGGAACTGCGCAACGGCAGACTGCGCCTCGATGACGCCGGACAGCCAGAAGGTCTTCAGCAACGGATCGAGCGTGTCGAGCGGGTTGGACAGGCAGCCGGGCGCGACGACGAGGACCGCACCGGCGATCACCGCACCGCCGATAGCAAGGGCGGCGAGCCGGCCGCCGAACGACCGGTCACTGGTGAGCGAGGCGACCAGGAACAGCATCGCGCCGCCAAAGGTGGCGAGCGCATAGAAGCCGTAGGACAGGCTGTCGCAGGTCACCTGCGTGTAGCGCGCGGGCGCGACCGTGGCGAAGAAGGCGAGCGTCACCGTCGCCGCCAGCGCCAGCCCGAAGGCGGCAGCGACCGCACGAAACGCCGGGCCCAGCCAGAGCCAGCGCAGCGCCACGACGAGACAGACCGCACCGATCAGCGGCGTGGTTTCCGCGCCGATGGCAATGGCGAACCCCGCCAGCACGCCGGCCACGGCATGGTCGCGCGCGCGCAAGCCCGGATCGAGCAGCATGGCTGCGATGCCGGCGACGATGGCGAGCTGCACATTGTGGTGATCGATCGAACCCGGCTGGAAGCGGTTGAGCGCCACGACGAAGATCGTCGTCAGGACCAGCGTTGCATGCATGGCGGCGGTGCCGCCCAGCCGGTAGCCGGCCAGCCCCATGCCGAATAGCACCGGCACGACCAGCATGACCGGCCAGACCGCCAGCGCCAGTGCTTCCGCGCGCGGCTGTTCGACGAAAAGCGAGAAGAAGCCGATCAGGTTGGCGATGGGCAGGTCGATGAAACGCGACCAGTGCATCAGTGTGCCGCCGTCGAGGCCGAGGCGATACTGCGTCATGTCGAACCAGCCCTGACCGGCCATGAGATCGCGCACCATGACGAGGCGCATCGTGTCGTCATTGTCGGCGCCGACATAATCGGTGGCAAACGGCAGCGAAACGGCGAGCAGCAGCACGATGGCGACGGCTGCATAGAGCGCCAGCACGCCCGCCGTCATGCCCTGGCGGCGCGGTTGCACTTCGGCGGCGGCGAGCGGCAGGGCCGAGGGCGTGGTTTCCGGCATGTCTTGGCCCTTTCGTGCAGCGTTCGAAGCCGCCCGAAACCTAGCCTTAACCTTCTCAAGAAATAGTAAAACGGCGCCCGCATGAGGCGGCGTGGACGGGAGATTGCACCCCATGACGGAAGCCCTGATGGAAGACCTCGATATCGCCGTGCTCCTGCCCTGCTACAACGAGGCCCAGACGATCGGCGATGTCGTTGCCGCCTTCCGCGCCACGCTGCCGATGGCCCGCATCTACGTCTACGACAACAATTCCACCGATTCGACCGCGCTGCGGGCCGCCCTTGCCGGCGCGACCGTCGTGCGCGAACGCCGCCAAGGCAAGGGCAATGTGGTGCGCCGCATGTTCTCCGATATCGAGGCCGACATCTACATCATGGCTGACGGCGACGGCACCTATGCGGCCTCCGATGCACCCGAGCTCATCCGCACGCTCATCACCGAGGGCGCCGACATGGTCGTGGGCACGCGCCGGGGCGTGCGTGCCGATGCCGGCCGGCAGGGCCATGCCTTCGGCAACCGCATCTTCAACACGCTCTACCGGTCGCTGTTCGGCAACGATTTCTCCGACATCTTCTCCGGCTACCGCGCCTTCTCGCGCCGCTTCGCCAAGAGCTTCCCCGCCGTCTCCGGCGGCTTCGAGATCGAGACGGAAATGTCGGTGCACGCCTCGCGGCTGCGCCTGCCCGTCGCCGAGCTTGAACTCGATTACGGCCGGCGCCCGGATGGCTCGCATTCCAAGCTCTCCACTTTCCGCGATGGCGGCAAGATCCTGTGGATGTTTGCCATGCTGATGAAGGAAACCCGGCCCTTCACCTTCTTCGGCGCGATCAGCGGCGGCTTCCTTCTGACAAGCCTGATCTTCATGGCGCCGGTGCTCGTCGCCTATTTCGAGACCGGGCTCGTCGAGCGCATGCCGACCTGGGTCTTCTCGCTCGTGCTGATGATGATCTCCTTCCTCGTCTTCTCCGCCGGCATGATCCTCGATTCGCTCGCCCGCGCCCGCGCCGAGCAACTGCGCATCCACTACATGAACCTGCCGGCCGGCCGGCACGCCAGAACCGCCCGCATAAAGTCCGAGACGCCCGCCCGTCATCTGGCCGCCTGAGACGGATCGAACAGGACATCCACATGAACAGGGAAACGACAAACCGCATCCGCTTCGTGATCGAAGACGTATTGCCGCCGATCCTGCGCGATTCCACACTCTTTCGACAGGCAGCGAGCCTCGTCTGGGGGAAACATATCGGCAAGCTCGCGAAATTCCGCGAGCGCGCGCCTTTTCTCACCGCTGAAGAATATGCCGATCTCTACCGCGAACATCCACGCGTCCATGCCGGGACCGACAACTCCCGGGCATGCATCGACCGCATCGTGGCCTCGATTGCGGGCGAGAGCGTCTGCGATGTCGGTTGCGGCACTGGAGCTCTGCTGCGTCATATCAAGGCGGGCAACCCCGGGCTCAATCGCCTGACCGGCGTGGATTTCGTCATCGATGACGCGGCCGGAATAATTGGCGTCGAGTATGTCGCGGCGATGATCGAGAAGCTGCCCTTCGAGGACGGCGAATTCGATACCGTCGTATGCACTCATGTCATCGAGCACGTTCTGGAATACCGTCAGGCGATAGCCGAACTGCGTCGCATCGCTCGCAGGCGCCTGATCATTGTGGTGCCGCGCGAGCGCGAGTACCGCTACAGCTTCAACCCGCATTTCAACTTCTTCCCCTACACCCACTCCTTCCTGCGGGCCGTGCATCCCGTTCCCGCACGCCACGTCTGCGTCGATATCGGACGTGACATTTTCTACATGGAAGAGCGCATGGAGCTGGGCGCGTGACTTCGGGCGGTTATAGCCCCACCATCTGGGCGGGCCTGCTCGGCACGCCGCTCCTGATCGCTGCGGGGCAGGTACTCTTCAAGCTGACGAGTGAGACCACCGGAGAGTTCGGCGCGCGGGGTATCGCAGCCCTGCTGCTCAATCCTCTGCTTCTGGCGGCACTGGCAATCTACGGCACAGGCACGATCATCTGGATTTTCGTATTGAAGGCGGTGCCGCTCACAATCGGCTATTCCTTTATGGCGCTGACATTCTGCTTCGTGCCTTTGCTTGCGAGCCTCATCCTC
Organism: Shinella sp. H4-D48; assembly: GCF_022637395.1. Lineage (GTDB taxonomy): Bacteria > Pseudomonadota > Alphaproteobacteria > Rhizobiales > Rhizobiaceae > Shinella > Shinella sedimenti. The sequence goes on from NZ_CP093337.1 coordinate 3,326,799, forward strand.
GGCGAAGCACTGACAATGCGTTACGCCATCGGCGCCGTGCTGATCATTGGTGGAATGCTCGTCATCAACGGCTGACTTGCGGTTCGAAATGAGCCCGCGTCTGCGCATCGGCTGGGAAGAAGCTCTCGATCAGAACGCCCTGCACGAGGGCATCCTGCGCGGAGCCGAAGGAGGTGAGCGTGGTGATCCAGCTGAAGTGCTTCGCGCCGATCCGCATCTCGATAGGCAGCACCGGCAGGCGTTCGGTGGCGGGAAAATCGTTAATTGCCGCCCGGACGTCGTCAGCCGCCGCCAGCCGCTCGATGCGCTTGAGCAGCGGGCTGCGCGGCCCCTGGAGACGGGCTTCCGCGCGGATGCGGTTCACGAGGTCGGCGGCCGAGCGCGGCCAGTTCACGACGATGGATCGCAGCGGCGTGGGACCGAGATATGCATCGAGAAAATTGTCGCCGGGTGAAACGGCAATCCCCGCCATGCCGGCGAGGCTCATGAAGGCCTGGTTGGCCGTCAGCACATTGTAGTCGTGGTCGAAAACCACACCCGGATAGGGATCGTGCCGGCCGAGGATGAGACCGATGGCCTCGACCACCGCCGCCGGAAGGGCGGAGAGGCTGGCGGATGGCGTCGTGGCGAAGCGTGGCCTGAAGCCGGCAGCGGAAAACAGCGCGCCCTGGTCACGCGCGGGAATGTCGAGCACCGCGGAGAGCCGCAGGATCATCCCTTCCGACGGGCGCGACCGGCCGGTTTCCAGAAAGGACAGATGGCGCGCCGAAATGCCGGCCTCGCTTGCCAGCTCCAGCTGGCTCATGCGGCGGTGGCCGCGCCATTCCCTCAGATGTTCGCCGAATTCCATGCTTTCCTCCAGACCGGCGCGCAGTAAACAGCAGGCAGGACATGATTTCCATTACCTCCAAGGTAATTGGTTTGCTGCATGACGGCCGGCAGGATGGCCTCATCGACAACGAAGGAGCCCATCATGTTTGCCGCCCTCAACCGCAATCTCCTGCAATCCGTCCTCTTCGCCGACGGCGTCTTTTCGCTTGCCGTCGCGGCGCTGTTCTTCGCCGTTCCCGGGCCGATCGGGTCGCTCGTCGGACCATTCGCCACGCCGATGCTCATCAATGGACTGGCGGCATTCTTCCTGCTCTGGGGCGCGTTCCACCTCGCGCTCGCACGACAGGCGCAGCCTTCGGCTGCCGCGGTTCGCCTCGCCATCGCCGGCGACGGGCTTTGGGTCATCACCAGCGTCGCCGTCCTTATCGCCGGTCGCGACGGCCTTACGCTGACGGGCATCATCCTTATCGCCGTGGCCGCCGTCGCCGTTGCGGATATCCTGCTTCTCAAGCAGATCGGCCTTGCCAGGCAGCAATGCACTGCCATGGCCTGACGGGCAACGCGAGCGAAGGGGAGACAGAAAACATTTCCCCTTCATCCCGCCGATTCCCCTTGCGCAAAAAATGCACTACCGTCGCGCCCGAATGAAAATGGGGAGCCCTTCATGCGCGTTATCTTTTCCGAGGACCACAAGCTCAGGAACGCCCGCAGCGAACTTCACGGCGGCGAACTGGTGCCGCCGTTCGAGGCGCCGTTCCGGGCAGAATGGATCCTGGCGGCCGTCAAGGATGGCGGCTTCACCGACATCGCCGCCCCTGACGATTACGGCCTGGAAACCGCACTGAAGGTGCACGACGCCGGCTACCTGTCCTTCCTCGAAACCGCCTGGGACCAGTGGAAGGCGGCCGGCTACCGGGGCGAGGCCATCGCCACCTCCTTCCCCGTGCGCCGCACCTCGCCGCGCATTCCCACCCAGATCGACGGCCTGCTCGGCTATTACTGCAACGCCGCCGAGACGGCGATCTCGCCGGGCACCTGGGAGGCGGCGCTTTCGTCCATGCGCACCGCGCTGACGGCCACCGATATCCTCGCGTCCGGCGCAAAGGCCGCCTTCGCGCTCTGCCGCCCACCGGGCCACCATGCCGGTATCGATGCGTTCGGCGGCTACTGCTTCATCAACAATGCGGCCGTCGCCGCCCAGCGCCTGCTCGACAAGGGTGCCAAGAAGGTCGCCGTTCTCGATGTCGATTTCCACCACGGCAACGGCACGCAGGATATCTTCTACGAACGCGGCGACGTCTATTTCGCCTCGCTGCATGGCGATCCGGCGGAAGCCTTCCCGCATTTCCTCGGTTATGCGGAGGAAACCGGCAAGGGGGCGGGCGAAGGCACGACGCAGAACTATCCGCTGCCGCCGGGCACGCCCTATGCGGTGTGGGAACAGGCCCTGCACGACGCGCTGAAGCGCATTTCCGCCTTCGGCGCGGAGGCGATCGTCCTGTCGCTCGGCGTCGACACGTTCGAGAAGGACCCGATCTCCTTCTTCAAGCTGACCTCGCCGGATTACGTCACGATGGGAAGAGCGGTTGCGGCAAGCGGCGTGCCTGTCGTCACCATCATGGAAGGTGGCTACGGCGTGCCGGAGATCGGTCTCAACGTCGCCAACACGCTGAAGGGCATCGCCGGCTGATCAGCCGGCGCGCCCAGAAACCGGCCCCGATCCGGGGCCGGTCTATGTCTTCAGGCGGTAGCGCACATAGCCGTCCGCCGGGGCATAGCTGTCATAGAGCCTGCGGGCGCGGGCATTGTCGCCGTTGGTGTGCCAGTAGATGCCGCGCCAGCCGTGGCGTTTCGCAAGCGCGATGAGATCGTCCACCAGCGCCCGGCCGATGCCCTTGCCGCGCACCGTCTCGTCGACATAAAGGTCTTCGAGATAGCCTTCCGGCGCGATGTCCCAGGTGCAGTCGTGATAGTGGTGGATGGCAAAGCCCACGAGCTGCCCGTCCCCTTCCGCGATGCGCATGGTGACGCGCGAGGAGGGATCGAGGATGCGGGCCCAAGTGAAGGCCGTCACCTCCTCCGGCACGTCGGCCGCGTAGAAGGTGAGGTAGCCGGCCCAGAGCGCCCGCCACGCCGCCTCGTCCGCCGCCACCGCGTCACGGATCGCCACGACGGCGGTCACGCCCCTGCCCTGTCGAGCAGCGCGACCTGATCGGCCGACAGCGAAAGCGACGCCGCCCTGGTGAGGCTCGCCAGTTGCGAAAGGCTGGTGGCGCTGGCGATCGGCGCGGTCACCGCCGGTTTGGCCATCAGCCAGGCGAGTGCGATTTCGGCGGACTTCGCGCCGGTTTCGGCGCCCACCTGGTCGAGGGCGGCGAGAATGCGCTGGCCCTTGTCGTCCAGATAGCGCTGGACGGCCTCGCCGCGCGCCGTGCCTTCCGTGTCCGCCTTGCTGCGGTACTTTCCGGTGAGGAAGCCCGAGGCGAGGCTGAAATAGGTGATGACGCCGATATCTTCCTTGCGGCAGAGATCGGCGAGCGGGCCTTCGAAACCGTCGCGGTCGTAGAGATTGTATTCCGGCTGGAGCACGCCATAGCGCGGCAGGCCCGCCTTGTCGGCGGCGTCGAACGAGGACTGCAGCTGGCCGGCATCGAGGTTGGAGGCGCCGAAGGCGCGCACCTTGCCGGCGGCGACAAGGCTCGCATGCGCCTCCAGCGTCTCCTCGTAAGGCGTCGCGTCGTCCGGCCAGTGCGAAAGATAGAGGTCGATATGGTCGGTCTGCAGGCGCTTCAGCGAGGCCTCCACCTCCTCGAGGATCCATGACTTGCGCAGATCGCGCCGGCCCTGGCCCATATCGGAGCCGACCTTGGTGATGATCACCACCTTGTCGCGCGCGATGCCGGAGCGCTTCAGCCACTTGCCGATGATCGTCTCGGATTCGCCGCCCTTGTTGCCCGGCACCCAGCTCGAATAGACATCGGCCGTGTCGATGGCGTTGAAGCCGGCGCCCGTAAAGGCGTCCATGAGGTCGAACGAGGACTTCTCGTCGGCCGTCCAGCCGAAGACATTGCCGCCGAAAACCAGCGGTGCGATGGACAGGCCGGTCTTGCCGAGGGGTCGATACTGCATGGGAGCCTCCAGGGGTACGTTCTCAAATCAGTGCGCCGACCATAGGACGCCGCGCGGGGCTTTGCACGCGGCGCGACGGATTTTTCCGAACTTGCGGGCGAAAGGCGGCGCGACTAGTCTCTGCCCGCAATCGGGGGCCGCATAAGGGAGTGATATCATGCTGCGTTTCGGAATTCTGTCGACGGCCAAGATCGGCCGCGAACTCGTCGTGCCCGCCATCCAGGACGCGGAGAACTGCGTCGTCACCGCCATCGCGAGCCGCGACCTTTCCAAGGCCCGCGCCATGGCCGACCGCTTCTCCGTGCCGCATGCCTTCGGCTCCTACGAGGAGATGCTGGCCTCCGACACGATCGATGCCGTCTATATCCCGCTGCCGACGTCGCAGCATGTCGAATGGTCCATCAAGGCGGCGGATGCCGGCAAGCATGTGCTGTGCGAGAAGCCGATCGCGCTTCATGCCGGCGAGATCGATGCGCTGATCGCAGCGCGCGACCGCAACAAGGTGCTGATCTCCGAGGCCTACATGGTCACCTACAGCCCCGTCTGGCGCAAGGTGCGCGCGCTCCTTTCGGAGGGTGCGATCGGCCGCCTGCGCCATGTCCAGGGCGCCTTCACCTACTTCAACCGCGACCCCGGCAACATGCGCAACGTGCCGGCGCTCGGCGGCGGTGGCCTGCCTGACATCGGCGTCTATCCGACGATCACCACCCGCTTCGTCACCGGCAAGGAGCCTGTCCGCGTGCAGGCCAGCACCGATCGCGACCCGGAATTCGGCACCGATATCTATTCGAGCGTGCGCGCCGATTTCGGCGATTTCGAACTGTCCTTCTACGTCTCCACCCAGCTCGCCCAGCGCCAGGTCATGGTGTTCCACGGCGACAAGGGTTTCATCGAGGTCAAATCGCCCTTCAACGCCGACCGTTACGGCGCCGAGGAACTCGAACTGACCAACCAGAACCACGCCGAAAGCCAAATCTTCCGCTTTCAGGATGCCCGCCAGTACCGCCGCGAGGTCGAGGCCTTCAGCAAGGCGGCGCGCGGCGAAAACGAGGAGGTCGTGCCGCTGGAAAGCTCGGTCAACAACCAGAAGCTCATCGACGCCATCTACCGTGCGAGCGAAAAAGACGGCTGGGAGCCGGTGTAACCATCGCTTCGCTGCCGGACGACGTGGATCCTCGGGCCTCGCCCGAGGATGACAGGTCGAGGAGATGTACCGGACGCCACTGGCGTTGCGGCGGCGCAAACCATGTTTTAGCCGGCTAACTTATCTTCTCCGCCATCCGCGAGGCGAGGAGTGATCGACACCGTCTGCTACGCCTCCACGCCGACGCGCTTGTAGAAGAACGTCGTCGCGCAGTAGCGGCCGTCGGGATAGAGCGCGTAGTCGGGGATGACGCCGGCGCGCTGCCAGCCGAGACGCTCATAGACCGTTTCCGCCGGGCTGCCCGTTGCAGTGTCGAGCACCAGCACCATCTTGCCGTAACGTGCGGCTTCCGCCTCGGCCGCCGCCATCAGCGCGCGGGCGAGCCCGCGGCCGCGCTCGCTCTCCAAGACGAGCAGCTTCTTCACATCCGCCCGGTGCGGCTGGTTCGGCATCTGGCGGATGCCGACCTGCACCGTGCCGACGATGCGGCCGTCGCGTTCCGCCACGAAAAGCAGCGTCGCCTCCTCGGCGACCGCCGCGATCACGCCCTGCCAGAACGGCACGGCATCGGCGGGCCCATAGGGCGCCATGAAGCCGACGGAGGCGCCACCCGTCACGCAGTCGGCCAGCACGTCGCAGAGTTCGCCGATGCGGGCTTGCGCTTCGGCAGGATCGAGCCTTCTGATATCGCTCATTGGTCCCTCAGGGTCTGCCGCGGTCCAGCACCACGGCGTAATGGGCCGGCGTGTCGCCGGGGTTTTCAAAGACATGGCCCTCGGTGATGCTCATATAGAGGCAATCGCCGGGGCCGAGATCGTGCACGGCGTCGCCGACCGTCATGCGCAGGCTGCCGGAAAACAGCCAGACATGCTGCGTCATGCCGGCCTTGGCCGTTTCCGGCGGATAGGCGATACGCGCGCCGGCCGGGAACGTCACGTCGATGACCTCGACGCGCGAGGCAGTGCCCGGCGGCGAGACGGCGCGGCGCTGATAACCCGTCTCGGGATCGCGCCAGACCGTCTGCGACCCGTGCCGCGAAACCGGATCATCCGCACCTTCGGAAAAGGCAAAGAAGGCCGAAAGCGTCAGATCGAGCGCGGCGCAAAGCCGTGACAACAGCTGCGCCGTCGGGCTCGCCTCGCCGCGCTCGATGCGCGAGATCATCGCCCGGCTGACGCCGGAGGCGCCGGCGAGATCGTCCAGCGTCATGGCGCGCGCGCCGCGCAGCAGCCTCAGCCTCTCGCCAATGGCGCTTTCCAAGGGGTCATGTGTATTTTCCATTATCATGGAATAATCCTCCCTCATAATGGAGTCAACCGGCATCAACCCATCTGGAAATAATTCTCCGCCATGGCGCGAAGGCGACAATGCGACATCACGCGTGACGCTAAGTTGTTTCGTGGGTAACGGGGGGCGGCGCATATGACGGTCGGGACACAGCGGGCATCGTCGCTCTTTTCCATCACGGCCATTGTCGTCTCGATGACGCTCGTCGCCATCGGCAATGGCATCATGCTCGCCTATGTGCCGTATGTGCTGTCGCGCGCCGACGCGCCCTCGTGGACGCCGGGTGCCGCCGTCACGGCCATTGCCTTCGGCGGCCTGCTCGGCTGCATCCTCGCCGGCCCGGTCATCCGGCGCGTCGGCCATGCGCGGGCCTTTTCCTGCTCCATGGCGCTCGTGCTCATCGCCGCCTTCCTCATCGCGCTCGGCGTGCATCCCATCCTGTGGATCGTGGCCCGCGGCATCTATGGCGTGGCGGGCAACGCCAATTTCATCATCGCCCAGAGCTGGCTGAACCACGCGGCCGACAACCGCTGGCGCGGCAGGGCCATGTCGTTCTTCTACATGGCCTATGTGCTGGGGCTCGGCGTCGGCGCCTGGCTGTTCGGCCGCATGCCGGCCGATGGCAATCTCGCGCCGCTCTTCACCATCCTCGTCACCACGCTCGCCATCCTGCCCATCGGCCTCACCCGCCTGCCCACACCGCCGGCCCCCGCGCGCGTCAGCCTCGATTTCGCCATGGCCTGGCGCAATTCACCCGTCGCGCTGATCGGCGTGCTTGCCGCCGGCGGGCTGTCGATGGTCGTGCAGGGCTTCACGCCGATCTATGCCGCCACAAACAATGTCGGACAGCAGGACGTGGCGCTGCTCATGCTCGTCATGCAGTTCGGCCTCATCTTCGTGCAATATCCGCTCGGCACGCTCTCGGACCGCATCGACCGCCGCGTCGTTTTGATCGTGACCTGCCTGCTCATCACGGGCGCTGCCGTTGCCGCCCTGTTCGTCTCCTTCCAGGCGCTCGTCATTCTGATGCTGGTCTTCGCGCTGTGGGCCGGAGCGGTGGAGAGCGTCTATTCCATCGCAAACGCCCATGCCAACGACCGCACGGACCCCGAGGATTTCGTGCCGCTCGCCTCCACGCTGCTCGTCGCCTGGTCGGTCTCCGCGACGCTCGTTCCGCTCGCCGTAACGGCGCTCACGCCGAGCCTCGGACCGCAGACCTTCATCTATGCGGTGATCGCCGTCGCGCTCGCCTATATCGCCTTCGTGGCGCAGCGGCTGCGGCTGCGCGAGACCGTACCGCCGCAGGCACGCGAGGGCTTCGAGATCAGAAGCGCCCAGGTGCCGAATGCCGGCGCGCTGGTCGAAGGCGAGAAAGCCCCGGAATAGCGGCGCTTGCCGTTCGGAAACCCTTCATTTACCGCTTTTCGCGAGTCGTGCGCACTGCTATATGGCGCGCATGAGCACCAATTCCTCCACGCCCCTCGACCATATCCGCAACTTCTCGATCGTGGCCCATATCGACCACGGCAAGTCGACCCTCGCCGACCGGCTGATCCAGTCGACCGGCGGCCTTGCCGAACGCGAGATGTCGGAGCAGGTCCTCGACAACATGGACATCGAGCGCGAGCGCGGCATCACCATCAAGGCCCAGACGGTGCGCCTGCACTACAAGGCCAATGACGGCGAGACCTATGTCCTGAACCTCATCGACACGCCCGGCCACGTCGACTTCGCCTATGAAGTCTCGCGTTCGCTGTCGGCCTGCGAGGGCTCGCTGCTGGTCGTCGACGCCTCGCAGGGCGTGGAAGCCCAGACACTCGCCAATGTCTACCAGGCGATCGACAACAACCACGAGCTCGTCACCGTGCTCAACAAGATCGACCTGCCGGCCGCCGAGCCCGACCGCATCAAGGAACAGATCGAGGAAGTCATCGGCATCGACGCGTCGGAAGCCGTGCTGATCTCGGCCAAGACCGGTCTTGGCATTCCCGATGTGCTGGAAGCCATCGTCAAGCGCCTGCCCGCGCCCAAGAGCGAGGGCGGCGACAAGGCGCCCCTCAAGGCGCTGCTGGTCGACAGCTGGTACGACACCTATCTCGGCGTCATGGTTCTCGTGCGCGTCATCGAGGGCCGCCTCACCAAGGGCCAGACCATCCGCATGATGGGCACGGACGCCAAATACACCGTGGAACGTGTCGGCGTGCTCACCCCCAAGATGGTGGCCATGGATAGCCTCGGCCCGGGCGAGATCGGCTTCATCACCGCCTCGATCAAGGAAGTGGCCGATACCCGCGTCGGCGACACGATCACCGAGGACAAGCGCCCGACCGCCAAGGCCCTGCCGGGCTTCAAGCCGGCCCAGCCGGTCGTGTTCTGTGGTCTCTTCCCGGTCGATGCGGCCGATTTCGAAGACCTGCGCTCGGCGATGGGCAAGCTGCGCCTCAACGACGCCTCCTTCTCCTTCGAAATGGAATCGTCGGCGGCGCTGGGCTTCGGCTTCCGCTGCGGCTTTCTCGGCCTCTTGCATCTCGAAATCATCCAGGAGCGCCTGGAGCGCGAATTCGACCTCGACCTGATCGCGACGGCGCCTTCGGTCGTCTACCAGCTCTACATGACCGACGGCACGATGCGCGAGCTGCACAACCCGGCCGACATGCCAGACGTCGTGAAGATCTCGGAGATCCACGAGCCGTGGATCCGCGCCACGATCCTCACACCCGACGATTATCTCGGCGGTATCCTGAAGCTCTGCCAGGATCGCCGCGGCATCCAGATCGAGCTGACCTATGTCGGCACGCGCGCCATGCTGACCTATGACCTGCCGCTCAACGAAGTCGTCTTCGATTTCTACGACCGCCTGAAGTCGATCTCCAAGGGCTATGCCTCGTTCGACTACCAGATCACCGACCACAAGGAAGGCCATCTGGTGAAGATGTCGATCCTGGTCAACGGCGAGCCGGTCGATGCGCTGTCCATGATGGTGCACCGCATGGCCGCCGAAAAGCGCGGCCGCGACATGTGCGAGAAGCTCAAGGAGCTGATCCCCAAGCACATGTTCAAGATCCCGATCCAGGCCGCCATCGGCGGCAACGTCATCGCCCGCGAAACCATCTCGGCGCTGCGCAAGGACGTGACCGCCAAGTGCTACGGCGGCGACGCCACCCGCAAGCGCAAGCTGCTCGACAAGCAGAAGGCCGGCAAGAAGCGCATGCGCCAGTTCGGCAAGGTGGAAATCCCGCAGGAAGCCTTCATCGCCGCCCTCAAGATGGGCGACGAGTAACACCGAAATGCAAGAAACAATCTACGTACGTAATGATATCATATTCTGATGTTTTTATAGGTAGGACATGAGACTATTTGGTGAAGGACCTAGCCGTAGGAGGACGCATGATTATTGGCGCCCAATATACGATGAAAATGGAAATTATTATTTTATTCCCGAGTTAATTAGTGGTGGAGAAGGAAAATCTAACTGCATGAAGGTAATCACTGCAAGGGATAAATCGTATAATCTACGACCATCGTTTAACAAAAATTCTTACTTTAAAAGCTATTTTTTAATATGTGATTTTCGAGGGTTCTTTACAGATGTTTATTATTCTTTCTCAAAGTGTACATTTAGCGAGTGCGATTTTGGCGCGTCGCTATGGCATGACACAAAATTCTCAAACTGCATTTTCATTAAGTGTAACTTTTCTCCAGCGACATTTGTAAGATGCGAATTTCGAAACTGTAAGTGGCTTTCTGTAGATTTTTCTGGAAATGATACAATACTTCAAGAAACCGTAGTCACGGAGCCGGAAAATTTAATAAAAAACATCTTTGAAACGCCTTCTGAAATAATTAAAAAGCGAAATATTGATTGTAATTTCGATAAAGAAAAATATCTCTCTAGATTATCTGAAACAAGTAGATATATTCTAATAAATCATCAAAATATTGGAAAGGAGAGTGACTATTATTCCGCGCTAAAACAATACCATATTTCATATATGCAATGGCAGAGGCAAATTTGTTTATCAAAAATTTCCATTAAGAAACATAGCTTCTATGCGTGGCTATCTTTGTCAAAGAACATTTTTGAACAGATCGCCGTGCGAACAGCGGGCTTTGTTACAAATTGGGGTGAAAGCATAGCGAGACCAATATTGATTGGAATAATGCTCTTAATGATTTTTAGCGCCGCACACTTTTTTTCAGGTGCCGATCAACAATACATCTCATCACTTTTTCGAAGCTTCAATATATTTTCTCTTGCGGGATACACACTATACAAGGAGCAGTGTGATCCGCTTCAAAAAGCTATAACTATAGCTAATCTATGTATAGCCATACTCTGGTACTCCATATTTCTCTCCGCAATTGTTAACAGAGTTAGCAAGGCTAGGTAAATGATTGAGGCCCTTATACTGTACGGTAGCCAGGCAAGAGGCGATGCAGGGCCGCGAGCCGACACAGACTTATTAGGAATATCTCAAAATAATCAGGTTGAGAAACATAGCTTCGGCTCTACGAGCCTTCACATTTATAATTTTAAGGACTTAAGCGAACGCTCAAAAAGCGGCGATCTTTTCATGATACATTTGTGTCTTGAAGGACAGGCACTTTTTGATCCCAAAGATCATTTTGAGCTATTAAAGTACCAGCTTGATATAAAAAGAAATTATTTCTCCGAAAAGAAGCGTGCTGTTGCCATTGGCCAACTGGTTGTCAATGAATTTAGAAAATCAAAATCTAAGCCTTTTCCTGCCAGGAGAATCCTTTGGGCGATCAGAACCATTATAATTGCCGATAGCGTAGAAAATAATAAATTTTCATTTTCTACTGAGGCGATATCTAATTATTCAAATATGGTAGGATTATTTGAAATATTGCGCGACAAAAGAATTACGCCAATGAACGATTTTCATGTCGAGATATTCTTTGAAGTTGTAAAAAAATTTACAGTATTCGACAACTCTATTGACGTATTGAACTCCATGCGTGAGGATAAGTTTTTACTTTCTGTTGAAAATGAGCTTTTTTATGAATAAGGTATTATTTAGCACATTCCAGCTTTGGGCGTTTCGATAATCGTCTTTGCCAAGGTGTGAAGACACGCTTCCCGTCCTTTACTCCACAGTTCATCCGGGGACATAAACCCTTCGCATTCCCTGATTTTCCAACAAAATCCGTTTCCAATTTCCCCGCCTTCTCCGACCGCGCCTACAATCCTCCCATCCCACCCTCGGATACACCGCAAGGCGTTGCGGCGAGGCGGGGTCGGCGCGGGGCGTGAGGGGATGACGCGAAACCTCATGTCACGGGCCTGCGGAAAATGGTCTCCCTCCGGCGACACGGGGGAAATGGCGGGATGTCGGACCGGTCCTGCCGTTTCATGCCCCGAACGGCGCGTTGGGCGTGCCTGTGCGGCACACAAGGGGATCGGGATTGGCGGATGCGTCGGCATCGTCCGCCGGCATGGATAAAGGCCGGGAGGTGGAGACATCTTCCACGTCGCGCCAAGGCGTGCGCGACGGTTGTCAAACGGCACTGGCCATTCCGGAAACCGGCGAATGACACCGCCTTTTCGATCCTTGCAGAGAGACCGGAGTCGCGGGCAAAAACCGCCGAACGGGGCGCCGGAAGGTGTCACCTATTCATTTTCAGTCGAGGCAGCTTCCGGCGCCCCGTCCGAATGCTTTTTGAAACCACGGGCGAAACCGCCGCGTGGATATCAGTGCTGGCGGCCGTCAGCCGTCCTCATAGAGGCGCTGGCCGGCCAGCAGCGCGTCGTCCAGGCTGCCGTTCTCGGCAAAGATCGACAGGCCCTCCGGCGGCTCGACGCCCGCCACCAGCCGGGGGCAGGTTTGCACCTCACCGAGCACCGTCGTCACGGGAATGACGCCAGCCCAGATCGGCAGGGCGAAATCCGCCTCGTCGTCGCCCACGCCCTTGGCGCGCACCTTGGCGGCGGCCTCCTCGATCTCCATGGCGATGATCGTCGTGGCCTTGGCCTCCTGTTGCGTGATCGGGCGCAAAAGTGCGCTGCGTCCGGGATAGAAGCGTTCCACCACGTCGCGCATCGCCTCGATCTTCTCGTCGGCATCCTCGACGAGCCGTGCCGTGCCGAAGCACATGGCGGAGCGGTAGTTGGCGGAGTGGTTGAAGCCGGAACGGGCGAGCACGAGGCCATCGAGATGGGCGACCGTGAGGCAGGCGGGCGTGCCGGCCTTGAGGTGGCGCAGCATGCGGCTTGCCGACGAACCGTGCCAGTAGAGCGTATCGCCCTTGCGCCAGAACAGCGTGGGCGTGGCATAGGGCTGGCCGTCGATGACATACGCGACATGACAGAGCATCGCCGCATCGAGAATGGCGTGCACGGCGGCACGGTCATAGCTGCCGCGTTCGTGCAGGCGCTTGACGCGATTGCGCGGGGTGACGGGATAGGCGGCGGCGGTATCGACGGTCATGCAATCTTGCCTTTCGAAAACGATGCCGTCATGGTGCGCCATGACATTGGATCGAAAAAGCACCAATTCAGGGCGAAAAATACAAACCAATTCTCCTGATTGGTCGACGCTCGTTCCCGTGCTGCCGGCTGCCGGCAAGCGCACGCCGGCACTTTACCGCGAGCTGCGCCGGCTGATCGAGGCGGGCACGCTGCCGGCCGGCGGCAAGCTGCCGACCTCGCGCGATCTCGCCGCCCGACTGGCCATTGCGCGCGGCAGCGTTGTCGCGGCCTTCGAGATGCTGATCGCCGAAGGCTATGCGGTCGCCCGGCCCGGCGCCGGCACCTTCGTCGCCGACCGGGTGCCGACGGTCAGACAGGCCGCCGCGCCGGCAACAATGGACGACGCCGCGGTGCGGATGCCGCTGCCCGGCACGCTCGGCGTCGCCATGGCCGATGCGCGCACGCTCTCGCTCTTCCGCACCCTGCTCAACCGCCACCTCGCCCGCCCCGGACCGGAGCACTTCCACTATGGCGATCCGCGCGGCGGCGCGGCGTTGCGACAGGCGCTCGCGGCCTATCTGCGGCAGGCGCGCGGGGTGCGCTGCACGGCGCAGTCCATCGTCCTCACTTCGGGCACGCAGCAGGGTCTCGATCTCGTGGCACGCAGCCTGTTTGCGCCAGGCGAGCGGGTGATGATCGAGGACCCGTGTTATCCCAGCGCCCGGGCCGCCTTCATTGGCAACGGGCTTGCCGTGTCTGGCCTGCCGGTGGATGGCGAAGGGGCCGATATCGCCCGGGCCGTGCCGGAGGCCCGCGCCGTCTATGTCACGCCGTCGCACCAGTTTCCGCTCGGCGTGACGATGTCCATGCGCCGGAGGCTGGCGCTGATCGACTGGGCGTGCGGCACCGGCGGCTGGATCATCGAGGACGATTACGACAGCGAGTTCCGTTATGCCGGCCCGCCGCTCGCCGCCATGCAGGGCATGGATGACAGCGGCCGCGTGATCTATCTTGGCACCTTCTCCAAGGTGCTGTTTCCCGGCTTGCGCCTCGGTTATGCCGTGCTGCCCGAACCGCTGCTGGACAGGATCGTTGCGCTTCGCGCCCGGAGCGACCGCAGCCCGCCGACACTCGCCGAGGCCGCGCTGACCGACCTCATCCGCGAAGGCTATTTCGCCGCGCATCTGCGCCGGGCCCGGCGGCAGGCGCAGTCGGCGCGCGATGGTTTGCTCGAAGGGCTCCACATGGCACCCGGCCTAGCCGCAACCGTGCCGGATCAGGGCCTCCACCTCGTCGCGGGCGTGCCGGAAAGTGTGCCCGATACGCTGGCGGTCGACATTGCGCGGAAAGCCGGGCTCGGCGTCAGGGCGCTCTCGGCCATGGCGGTCACGCAGCCGCCACGGCAGGGCCTGGTGATCGGCTTTTCCGGCTTCGCGCCGGAGGTGCTACGGGACGCAGCCTCGCGTTTTTCGGCAGCGCTTGCGCGCCTTTAGGCGACGCGGCGGCGGCGGTCGGCGGCACGCACCGTCGCCACCCAGGCGCGGGCCAGCGCCAGACCGGCGGCGTCCGCACTGGGCCCGCTTTCAGCGGCCAGTTCCGTGCGCCGGGCATACCAGTCCGGCGCGATGCCGGCGATGAGATCCGGGAAGGTGGCGACCCATTCATCGACCACCTTGCGGCTCGCCTCCAGATGAAACTGGGTGCCGTAGATCGCGCGGCCAAGCCGGAAGGCCTGATTCGCCACGGCGTCGGTTCCGGCAAGGCGCACCGCGCCATCGGGGAGCGTGAAGGTGTCGCTATGCCATTCGAAGATCGGGAAGGAGGCCGCAGCGGCGGACAGCACCGGGTCGGCCGCACCTTCCGCGGTGAGCGACACCCTGCACCAGCCGAATTCCCGCGCCGTGCCGATCACGTTGTCGCCGCCATAGGCGCGGGCCAGAAGCTGGCTGCCGAGGCACACACCCAGCACGGATTTGTCGGCATCACCGAAGCGGCGCATCAGGGCGGCGAGGCCTGCCAGATAGCCGTGGCTCTCGTCGTCGAGCGCATTCTGTGGGCCGCCCATCACGACGATGGCGTCATGGGCGGTCTCGTCGGCGGGGATGGTATCGCCGGCATGGGGGCGGCAGATGTCGATCTCGGCGCCTGCTTCTTCAAGCGCGACGCCGATCTGCCCGAGCAATGTCACCTTGTCGTTTTCAACCACCAGAACCCGCATGCGATACTCCTGCCTTTCGATAGGAGGCGAAACAACCATGCTCCGAAGGTTCATTCAAGACCCGCCGAAAGAAAGAGATCCGGCCCGGCGGACCGGTTCAGGGGTAGATGACGCCCTTGCGCAGGATGACGTTCGCATAGAGCCGCGGCTCGCCGGTCTGCACCAGCGTATGGGCGGCACGCACGCGATTGTAGAAGTCGGCGCCGACGAGCGGCACGACGGTCCGCTGCGGCTCGTGGCGGGCGCAGCAATCGATGATCTCGCTGTGCACGGGCTCCAGCCGGTCGCGTTCCTGCCGGTAGGTCGAGCGGAAGATCGCCTCCTCGACGAAATCGTCGATCGGCATGACGGACAGGATGGCGCTGAGCACCGGGACCAGCGGCAGGCCGTCGAGGCGGATCAGCCGGCGGGCATGCTCGACGCCGGGATAGTTGCCGTCGACGATGGCGATCTCGTCGCCGTGCCCCATGGCGCGCAGCGTCGAAAGCAGCTCCGGGCTCAGGATGGGATCGATATTCTTCAGCATTCAGCCAAGCTCCTTGAAGAGAACGTTCTGGTCGGGAAGGTAGCGGGAAAACAGCGGCAGGCTCGCCCCGCCGATCGAGCGGGCATGGCTGCCGACGGCACCTTCCACGATCTCGGGCATGGTAACGCCCTGCAGGTCGAGCCGCGCGACGGCGGCCTTGGTGGCTTCGACGACGCGCGCGCGCACCCAGTCGGGAAAGCCGCCGTCGATGATGACGGCGGAAAAGTCGATGACGGAGGCCGAGGCGATGACGGCCTGGGCGAGTGCTGCCGCCACATCGTCGATCCACAGCTGCAAGGGTGCGCCGAAATCCACCCAGCCGTCGGGCGAATACCAGAGCGGCACGGGGTCGATGCCGGCCTCGCGCAGCAGGTTTTCCAGCCGGTAGATGGAGGCGATCTTGAGCAGCTGCACGGTCTCGCCGTCACGACCCTGCACGGGCAGCGGGCCGATGGCGCCCGCCGTTCCGGTACGGCCGGTAAACAGCGCGGAGTTCAGCACCACGCCGCCACCGATGAAGGAGCCGATGAAAAGATAGAGGAAATCGGGATAGTGCTGGCCGCGGCCGAACACCAGTTCGGCGGCACAGGCGCTGGTGGCATCGTTCTGCAAGGTGACGGGATAGGACACGCGTCTCGCGATCTCGGCTTCGAGATCGACGCCGCGCCACTGGTCCATCTCGGCCTGCGGGGCGCCCACCTCGCTTGCCCAGCTCCACAGTTCGAAGGGCGCGGCCACGCCGAAGCCCGCGATGCGGGCGCGCTCCTGCGGGCTCATCGATGCCTCGAGCTCGGCAAGCCCCTCCTCCACGAAGGACAGAAGCGGGCCGGGCATGGGATAGGGGAAGGTGCATCGCACCTGCCGGCGGATACCGCCGACGAAATCCATCAGCACGATATCGGCGCTGCGCCGGCCGATCTTCATGCCGAGCGAATAGACCGCTTCCGGATTGAGCCGCATGGGCACGGAAGGCTGGCCGACCTTGCCGCGCAGGGGTTCGCCGCGGATCAGCAGGCCCTCGGCCTCCAGCGCGCGCATGATGACCGTCACCGTCTGGGCGGACAGGCCGCTGCGCCGCGCGATCTCGGCCTTGGACAGGCTGCCGTGCCGGCGCACCAGCGACATGACGAGGCGCTCGTTATAGGCGCGCACGCGCACCTGGTTCGCTCCCCCGCTGGGATCGAGGATATCGGCCGGCGCGGCCATCGCCGACGCGGCATCTTTGATCATCGTGTCCTCCCGTGCCGGCCCTGGCGCAAGGCACCTGTTCCGGTCCTCTTATCGGCTGGCGCTCCGCTCTTCCACCGGAAACGTTACAGCCGGGGCCTTCGCCCACTGTTGACCGGAGCATGCCACATCGGATTAATAATTCAATTCGATTTATTTATTGACAGCCATTTCTTTTGGTGTTCTCTTGATCGTCGGAAGCCGGTCGGACAGCAGGAACCCTGTCCACCCGCGACCGGATGGCCCCGGGAGAGGGGCGCATCCCGTTCTATCCTTGGGAGGATTACATGAAGACATCCATCATTTCCGCCGCTGTCGGCGCGCTGGCGCTTGGCGTGGCCTTTTCGACGCCGGCCGCTGCGGCAGACACCACCGCCTGCCTGATCACCAAGACCGACACCAATCCCTTCTTCGTCAAGATGAAGGAAGGCGCCACCGCCAAGGCTGCCGAACTCGGCGTCACGCTGAAGTCCTATGCCGGCAAGATCGACGGCGATTCCGAAAGCCAGGTCGCCGCCATCGAGACCTGCATCGCAGATGGCGCTAAGGGCATCCTGATCGCCGCCTCCGATACCAAGGGCATCGTCCCTTCCGTACAGAAGGCCCGCGACGCCGGCCTGCTCGTCATCGCGCTCGACACGCCGCTTGAGCCGCTCGACAGTGCCGACATGACGTTTGCCACCGACAACCTGCTGGCCGGCGAACTCATCGGCAAGTGGGCGGCCGCCACCCTCGGCGACGGTGCCAAGGATGCCAAGATCGCCTTCCTGAACCTGACCCCGTCGCAGCCGTCGGTCGATGTCCTGCGTAACCAGGGCTTCATGAAGGGCTTCGGCATCGACGTGAAGGACATCAACAAGATCGGCGACGAGGACGATGCACGCATCGTCGGCAACGACGTGACGAACGGCAACGAGGAAGGCGGCCGCACCGCCATGGAAAACCTTCTCCAGAAGGATCCGACGATCAATGTCGTGCACACGATCAACGAACCGGCCGCTGCCGGCGCCTATGAAGCGCTGAAGGCCGTTGGCCGCGAGAAGGACGTGCTCATCGTCTCCGTCGACGGCGGTTGCCCGGGCGTACAGAACGTTGCGGACGGCGTGATCGGCGCCACGTCGCAGCAATATCCGCTGATGATGGCGGCGCTTGGCGTCGAGGCCATCAAGAAGTTCGCCGACACCGGCGAAAAGCCGAAGGCCACCGAAGGCAAGGACTTCTTCGACACGGGTGTGACGCTCGTCACCGACAAGCCGGCAGCAGGCATCGATTCGATCGACACCAAGGCCGGCAAGGAAAAGTGCTGGGGCTGATGCCTCATGCCGGCCCGGTCTGACCGGGCCGGCCATCCGCCATGGCGGACCGGGTGAACGCACCCTTGTTTTGACAATCGCAAAAAGACGTGGGCACCTTTGTCCCCTGCGAGCGGCCGCGCTGTAAGATGCGGCTGTGCGCGGGAGACCGCCCGAAGAAGGCGGCGGTGCGCATCGAGCGTCTCGACCGATTGTTCACGCACCCAATGTATCCGGCACTGCCGCGACGGTCGGCATCGGAAGGGGAGGAAAAGGATCATGAGTGAGACAACGACGGCAACGCAACCCGCTCAGGGGTCGCAGCCTTCGCAGGAATTCGAGAAGGTGCTGTCCGGCAGCGCAACGCAGGTCGCGTCCTTCGATACCAACGACAAGACGCCCGTCCAGAAATTCCAGCACTTCTTGCACGGCAATCCCTCTGCCGTGCCGCTCATCGTGCTCGTGCTTTCGGTTGCCGTGTTCGGCATCGTTCTCGGCGGAAAGTTCTTCTCCGCCTTCACGATGACGCTCATCCTCCAGCAGGTGGCGATCGTCGGCATCGTCGGCGCGGCGCAGACGCTGGTGATCCTGACCGCCGGCATCGACCTCTCGGTCGGCGCCATCATGGTGCTCTCCTCCGTCGTGATGGGGCAGTTCACCTTCCGCTACGGCCTGCCGCCATCGGTCGCGGTGCTCTGCGGCCTCGCCTGCGGTGCGCTGTGCGGCTATATCAACGGCCTGCTCGTCGCACGCATGAAGCTGCCACCGTTCATCGTGACGCTCGGCATGTGGCAGATCATCCTCGCCTCGAACTTCCTCTATTCGGCCAACGAGACGATCCGCTCGCAGGACCTCGCCGCGCAGGCCCCGCTGCTCCAGTTCTTCGGCAACAATATCCGTTTCGGCGGCGCGGTCTTCACCTACGGCGTCATCGCCATGGTGCTGCTCGTAGCGCTGCTGTGGTACGTGCTGAACCAGACGGCCTGGGGCCGCCATGTCTATGCCGTCGGTGACGACCCGGACGCAGCGGAACTGGCCGGCGTCAACGTCAAGCGCATGCTCGTCTCGGTCTACACGCTGTCCGGCCTCATCTGCGCACTCGCCGGCTGGGCCCTGATCGGGCGCATCGGCTCGGTCTCGCCGACCGCCGGCCAGTTCGCCAACATCGAATCGATCACCGCCGTGGTGATCGGCGGGCTATCGCTCTTCGGCGGGCGCGGCTCGATCCTCGGCATGATCTTCGGCGCGCTGATCGTCGGCGTGTTCTCGCTTGGCCTTCGCCT
Source organism: Shinella sp. H4-D48 (assembly GCF_022637395.1). Taxonomy (GTDB): domain Bacteria; phylum Pseudomonadota; class Alphaproteobacteria; order Rhizobiales; family Rhizobiaceae; genus Shinella; species Shinella sedimenti. The sequence continues at coordinate 3,346,169 of NZ_CP093337.1, forward strand.
CATCGGCACGGACCCGCAATGGACCTATCTCCTGATCGGCGTCCTCATCATCTCGGCAGTGGCAATCGACCAGTGGATCAGAAAGGTAGCAGGCTGATGGCTCTCGAACCCATTCTCACCGCGCGCGGTCTCGTCAAACGCTACGGCCGCGTCACCGCCCTCGACCATGCCGATTTCGACCTCTATCCCGGCGAGATTCTCGCCGTGATCGGCGACAACGGCGCAGGCAAATCCTCGATGATCAAGGCGATCTCCGGCGCCATCTCCCCCGACGAGGGCGAGATCCGGCTGGAGGGAAAGCCGATCAACTTCCGTTCGCCGATCGAGGCCCAGAAGGCCGGGATCGAGACGGTCTACCAGAACCTCGCGCTCTCGCCGGCACTGTCGATTGCCGACAACATGTTCCTCGGCCGCGAGATCCGCAAGCCGGGCGTCATGGGCAGCGTGTTCCGCAAGCTCGACCGCGGCGCGATGGAGAAATTCGCCCGCGACAAGCTCTCGGAGCTTGGCCTGATGACGATCCAGAACATCAACCAGGCGGTGGAGACGCTTTCCGGCGGCCAGCGCCAGGGGGTGGCGGTGGCGCGTGCTGCCGCCTTCGGTTCCAAGGTCATCATCCTCGACGAGCCGACGGCAGCACTTGGCGTCAAGGAAAGCCGGCGCGTGCTGGAACTCATCCTCGACGTGCGCCGTCGCGGCATTCCCATCGTGCTCATCTCGCACAACATGCCGCATGTCTTCGAAGTGGCGGACCGCATCCATATCCATCGCCTCGGCCGGCGATTGACCGTCATCAACCCGAAGGATTACACCATGTCCGACGCCGTCGCATTCATGACGGGCGCCAAGGTGCCGACGGAGGCCATTGCGGCATGATATCGCCTTCCACCATCGTGGATGCCATCCAGCGGCGCGCGGGGGACGCGCGCCGCTTTCTCGTCGGCTTGGCCGGTCCGCCGGCGGCCGGCAAGTCGACACTCGCCGAGGCGCTGAGGGACGGTCTTCTTGCGCGCCGTGAAAGTGCCGAGATCCTGCCCATGGACGGCTTTCACCTGGATAACAGCATCCTGGCCGAACGGGGCCTCCTGCCGCGCAAGGGCATTCCCGAGACCTTCGACGGCCGCGGTTTCGTCGATATCGTCCATGCGCTCAAACGCGGCGACGACGAGGTTTTCGTGCCGGTCTTCGACCGATCGCGCGAGCTTGCCATCAATGCGGCGCGCGCCATTTCGCATGAGACCCGCTTCGTGCTGGCCGAGGGCAACTACCTGCTCTTGAAGGATGCGCCCTGGGATCGGCTCGACGGCGTCTTCGACTTCACCATCTTCGTGGGCCCGCCCTATGCCGTGCTGGAAGAGCGCCTGCGTCGCCGCTGGATGAGCTATGACCTGCCCGAGGACCAGATCGGCTGGAAGCTTTACGGCAACGATCTTCCGAACGGAAAGCGCATTCTGCAAAACTCCCGCCCCGCCGACCTGCATATCGACCTGTTCTGAGGAATTGTCGTCCGACCCTTCGAGTGCTATCGCAACGCCAAAGACGGGAGAGATGCCGATGACCATAGACCTCACCATTCGCCGCCCCGACGACTGGCACCTGCACCTGCGCGACGGCGCCATGCTGGAGGGAGTGATCGGCGATACCAGCCGCCACTTCGCCCGCGCCATCATCATGCCGAACCTAGTGCCCCCGGTCGTTACCACTGCTGACGCCGCCGCCTATCGCGACCGCATTCTCGCGGCCCTGCCCAGTGGCGACCGGTTCGAGCCTCTGATGACGCTCTATCTCACCGAGCACACCGATCCCGATGACGTGGAAGCCGGATACAGGAGCGGCCTCATCCGCGCCGTGAAGCTCTACCCGGCCGGCGCCACCACCAATTCTCACGGCGGCGTGCGCGACATGGATAAGGCGATGCCGGTGCTGGAGCGCATGGCCAGGATAGGTCTGACGCTCTGTGTGCATGGCGAGGTCACCACGCCCGAGGTGGATATCTTCGATCGCGAGGCCGTCTTCATCGAGACCGTGCTCGACCCGCTGCGCACCCGCCTGCCGGAACTGCGGGTGACGATGGAGCACGTCACCACGAAGAACGGCGTGGATTACATCAAGGCCGCCAAAGCCAACCTCGCCGGCTCGATCACCACGCATCACCTGATCATCAACCGCAACGCCATCCTGGTCGGCGGGATCAAGCCGCATTATTACTGCCTGCCCGTCGCCAAGCGGGAAGAGCACCGCCTTGCGCTGCGCGCCGCCGCGACCTCGGGCGACAGACGCTTCTTCCTCGGCACCGATTCGGCGCCGCATGTCGATCCGCTGAAGGAATGCGCTTGCGGCTGTGCGGGCATCTACACCTCGATCAACACGATGAGCTGCCTCGCCCATGTGTTCGAAGAGGACGGCGCGCTCGACAGGCTGGAGGCCTTCGCCTCGCTGAACGGCCCGCAATGGTACGGCCTGCCGGCCAATGAAGAGACGATCCGCCTCGTCAGGCGCCCGGAGCGGGTCGCATTCCCGGCAAAGATCGAGACGGGTGCGGGACCGGTGACGGTGTTCGACCCGATGTTCCCGCTGCACTGGGACGTGGTATGATCTCCAGCCTCAGATGAAGGGGCGCGGCCCGCGCTGCAACCCTTCCCAGCCGGCGAGCGCCTGAAGCCCGTCGGCATCGAGGATTTCGCAGCCCCGGTCCTGCCAGCGCATCAGCTGGCGGTCGGAGAGCTTGCGCAGCGTCTTGTTTGTGTGGACGAGCGACAGGCCCAGCGTATCGGCGACATGCTGCTGGGTGATGGGAATGACCAGCCGCCCGCCGTTCAGCCCGGCGCTATGGGCGCGCTGCTGGATGAAGGACAGCAGATACGCGGTGCGCTCCAGTGCCGTGCGCCGGCCGATGGACAGCAGGTGCTCGTCGAGAATGCGTTCCTCCAGCGCCGCAATCCAGGTCAGATCGTAACCGAGGGAGGGATGGCGCTCGAAGAGGCGTTCCAGCTTGGCGCGTTCGAAGACGCAGAGCGTTACCGGCGTCAGGGCCTCGACCGAATGGTCCATCTCGCCCATGAGGCTGCCCTGCAGGCCGACGAGGTCGCCCGGCATGACATAGTTCATGATCTGGCGACGGCCGTCCGGCAGGAGCTTGTAGCGAAAGGCCCAGCCCGACAGCACGGTAAAGAGATGGGCGCTGTGCATGCCCTCCACGAGAATGGTCGAACTGCGATCGACCGACAGTTCGCCCGTCTTGAACTGCGCGACGAAATCCAGTTCTCGGGGGGTGAAATCGCGGAATGTCTCGAGCCCGCGGAGGGGACAGTGCTGGCATGGCGTTTGCCATCGGGTTTGCTGCCTGGCCGTCGTTCCGCTCGCCATATTGCCCCCTTTTTCGACCGGACTGGCCTTCGAAACGGGGCAGGCGCGAAGTTGTTCCATCGCACTGACACTATGTCTTTTTTAAATGACACATCGGTGACCACGGCCCACATTCCGCCTCCCCAACCACCCCCCCAGGCGGATTCGCATGGACGAGGAGTATCGCGCCATGGACCAGTCGTTTCCCCACATCGTGATCGCCGAACACGAGTTTCTTATCGCTTTGGACGCGGAATATCTCATCCGCTCGGCCATCGATTGCCGCACCACCCTCGTCCGTCCCGAGCAGCTCGGCCAGTGGAACCCAGCCGCACTTGCGGATGTGGATCTGTGCCTGATCGACGTTCCGCTCGACATGTCCGGCATCGCGCCGGCGATCCAGCGGCTTGTCGATGCCGGCGTGCCGCTGCTTCTGACGACGGTGAGCGAGGCGCACCAGAAGGGCGTCGCCGGTTTCGAGACGCTGCCCGTCGCGACCAAGCCCTTCGAGGCCGACACGCTGTTGGCCATGGTCAGGGCGCAGCTGCACCGAGCGGCGCAGCCGGCCGAAGATGCCGATCAGAACTGACGGCCGAGCTTGGCATCCACCGAGTGGCTGTTGGCGCCGCGAACCGCAAAGAAGAGGAAGATCAGCGTCCAGAGAATGGACTTCTCCGCACCCATCAGGCCCTCAGCCTTCACGACACCGTGGAAGTAGACGGTGACCGCAAGCACGATCATGGAGGCGAAGGCCGCCGGACGTGTGAACAGGCCGATAGCGACCAGGATGCCGCCGAAGAATTCGGTGGCGGCAAGCAGCGGCGACCAGAAGACACCCGGATAGAAGCCGAGGCTTTCCACCATGCCGACCGCGCCAAAGGGGTTCATGATCTTGCCGTAGCCGTGCGTGACGAGCAGCAGGCCGGCGGCAACGCGCAGGATCGTCTCGGCGCTTTCATGCAGTGCGGCATAAAGGCCGCCAAGCTTGGGGATGATAAGGCGCGGGCGGGCGGGCGAAACGTCGGTCATGTGGGCTCCGTTCAAAATGTTGCAGTGCACATCCTCTCGGCGATGAGGGCGGCTGCGACAAGATGTCCGTCGACAAAACATGATGAATTAAGTTGACATTTCCGTGAGGGACGCGCGGGCCATCGCCTTGGCGGCAGCATGCCTGTTATAGCTTGCCGACGTTCCAAAGGAGGCAGCCATGTCCGACACCAAGCCGCGTGTTTCCATTCTCTACTGCACCCAGTGCAACTGGCTGCTGCGTGCCGGCTGGATGGCGCAGGAACTGCTTTCGACCTTCTCGGATTCGCTTGGCGAAGTGGCGCTCATTCCCGGCACCGGCGGCAATTTCGAAATCCGCGTGAACGACACCCTGATCTGGGAGCGCAAGCGCGACGGCGGTTTTCCCGGCCCGAAGGACTTGAAGCAGCGGGTGCGCGACATCATCGAGCCGGAGCGCGATCTCGGCCATACCGATCGCGGGTCCGCCCCGGACGCCTGAAACGAAAACGGCGGGCCTGAAGCCCGCCGCCCTTCGTGCGCTCGCCGGCCGCCTTAGCGGTAGGGCGAATAGCAGACCCGGTAGATGCCGTTACCGGCATGGTAACGGTTGGTGTAGGGGTCATAGGTGCGATAGCGGTTCATGCACCAGCGCACATGCGCATTGCGTCCGCCGCCATAGTAACGCGGGCGCTCATAGCGCGGACGATAGTAGCGGCGCTCATAGCCGTAATGCGGGCGATAATGATGACGGCGATGCCAGCGCCGCTCGCAACCATAGCCGACGCAGAACTGCGCTTCGGTGACGTCGTTTGCGGTCTGGAGCTTGAGCGCAGGCACTGCAAGCGGAGCGGCCTGGGCCGTTCCAAGCGGAGCGATTGCCGAGGCAAGACCCATCGCGCAACCGAAAATGATATTTCGAATCTTCGACATGTTGATCCTCACTATCCTTGCGGGATATTTCCCTGTCACGTCCCTGCCTAGCATTACGGCCACGCATTTTGTTTTATTCGTGATGGCGCGGGCAGGACTGGATGTATCGCGGCAATCGCGATCCGCAAGTGGAGGGGTAAGCAATGAGCTTGAAATTCGGAACCAGCGGACTGCGCGGTCTTTCGGTCGACCTCGAAGGTCCCGCAACGGCGCTTTACGCGACCGCGTTCGCCCGCCACCTGATGGGATCCGGTATCGCGCATCCGGGCGACGAAATACTTGTCGGGCGGGACTTCCGGTCCTCCAGCCCGGCCGTTTCGGCCATTGCCATCGCGGCGCTGCGCAAGGCGGGGCTTGAGCCGCGCGACTGCGGCACCCTTCCGACACCGGCGCTTGCCCTTCTCGGCCTCGAGCGCGGCGCGGCGAGCCTCATGGTGACGGGCTCGCACATTCCCGCAGACCGCAACGGCATCAAGTTCTACCGGCCCGACGGCGAGATCGACAAGGCGGACGAAGCCGCGATCAATGCCGCCGCCGAGGCTTTGCGGAGCGAGGGCACGGTCTTCGATGCGGCACAGGAGACCGCGCCGGACGGGCATGAGGCCGCCATGGCGCTCTATGGCGAGCGCAACCGCACGCTCCTGCCCGAGGGCAGCCTTTCTGGCCTCAGGATCGGCGTCTACCAGCACTCGACGGTGGCGCGCGACCTCTTCGTTTCGGTGCTGGCGCATCATGGCGCCGATGTCGTGGCGCTCGGCCGCTCCGAGGCCTTCATTCCGGTGGATACCGAGGCGGTTTCGCCTGAAACCATCGCCCTCCTGTACGGGTGGGCGGCAGAGCACGGCCTCGACGCCATCGTCTCGGCCGACGGCGACGGCGACCGGCCGCTCGTCACCGACGAGACGGGAACGCCGGTGCGTGGCGACCTCATCGGCCTGATTGCCAGCCGCTTTCTCGGCGCGACGGTCGTGGCCACGCCTGTCACCTCCAATTCCGGCATCGAAGCCGCAATCGACGGGCGCGTGCTGCGCACCCGCGTCGGCTCGCCCTTCGTCATTGCCGCGATGAACGAGGCCGTGGCAGCGGGCGAAACCGCCGTCGTGGGTTTCGAGGCCAATGGCGGCACGCTCACCGCCACGCCCTTTACCGTGAATGGCCGCACACTGACGCCGCTGCCGACTCGCGACAGTCTGATGCCCGTGCTCGCCGTGCTGGCGCTGGCACAGAGCCGCCGGCAGCCGCTTTCGGCCATTGCGGCCGGCTTTTCGCTTCCCGCGGCGGCCAGCGACCGGCTGGAGAACTTTCCGGTGGAAACCAGCGCGGCCCTGATGACGGCATTGCGGAACGGCGCCGACACGCTTGCCACCTTCCTCGCCCCCATCGGCGTACCCGCCAGCGTCAGCGACATCGACGGACTACGGGTGACGCTTGCGGATGCGAGCATCATTCACCTGCGCCCTTCGGGCAATGCGCCGGAAATGCGCTGCTATGTGGAAGCCCGCGACGAAGCAGCCGCCGTCCGGCTGCTGCAGGCCGGCCTCGCGCGCATCCGCGACTGGGCCGCGGCCCGCTAGACGCGGGCGCGGCGGCACGGAAAACAGGCTTTTCGCCAAGCTGTTGCGAAAACTTCAAAAAGCCTGTTGACACCGGAGGGCGGTCCTTCTACATCGCTCTCCGTCGCCCAGATGGCGGAATTGGTAGACGCGCCAGCTTCAGGTGCTGGTACTCGAAAGGGTGTGGAGGTTCGAGTCCTCTTCTGGGCACCAATCCCCTGTTTCAGTTGCCTTCTAAGGCAATGGGAAACATCAAAAAGGCCCCTGCTTCGCGGGGGCCTTTTGCATTTGGGGCAAGCGTTGCCGGCGGACTTCAGGACGCTTTCGCGTGTGTTTTTTCAGCCCTGTAAAATCTTGCGATTGCGGCTTGCATCGCCGCCTCGTTAGGCACATAAGCCTATAAAATAATCATATGCCTTTTAAAGATCAGGATCATCGTGGCCACACCCCATGACGGTGCCCATAAGTCGGGCATTCTGTCCAAAATCCGGCTTTTTACGCCGATTCTGGCCGGCGCCACGCTGAAGGAAAGGCTGATCGGCTGCTTCGGCGCGCTTCTGGGTATCTGCGTGACTGGTCTCGTCTGCGGCATGGCGATGGGCAACGGCCCGCATCTGCCGCTGATCGTCGCGCCCATCGGTGCATCCGCCGTGCTGCTCTTTGCCGTGCCAGCCAGCCCGCTGGCCCAGCCCTGGCCGATTGTCGGCGGCAACACGATCTCCGCCTTTGCCGGCGTGGCCGTCGCCTCGCTGGTTTCCGATCCGGCACTTGCCATCGGGCTTGCGGTGGCCCTTGCGATCCTCGCCATGTCGCTGACGCGGTCGCTGCATCCGCCGGGTGGTGCCGCGGCGCTGACGGCGGTCATCGGCGGCGCGGCGGTCACCCGCACCGGCTTCTGGTTTCCCATCGTTCCCATCGCGCTCAACTCGCTGATCCTCGTCCTCGTCGGCATGGCGTTCCATCGGCTGGCGGGGCGGCAATATCCGCATCGTCCGGCCGCCGTCCCGGTCAACACGCATGGAACGGCAGACCCGCCGGCTGCTTTGCGGGCCGGCTTCACGGCCGAAGATATCGATGCGGCCATCGCCCGCCTCGACGAAACGCTCGATGTCAGTCGCGCGGATATCGACGCGCTGCTGCGCGAGGTGGAACAGCAGGCGCTGGCGCGTCGCCATGGCGATTTGACTGTGGACGACATCATGTCGCGCGACGTGGTGACGGTGTACGCCGGCGCCACCCCCGACGAGGCGCGGCGGAAGCTTCTCGACCACGATATCCGAACACTGCCCGTGCTCGACGGCAACGGCCGCCTTGCCGGCACGGTCGGCCTTCGCGAGCTGGCGACGGAAGAGCCGGGGGCCACGCTGCCCCTGACCACGGCAGCGACCGCGCGCCCATCCGACCCGGCAACGAGCCTTCTGCCACGCCTGACGGATGGCTCGATCCATTCGGTCGTCGTCATCGACGATACCGAGCACGTCATCGGCATCGTTTCCCAGACCGATCTTCTCGCCACCCTGGCCAGAAGCCTCTCCCACAATGCACGCACCGGCCTGATGGCCGGTCACGGACAGGGTATCTGACCATGCCCGCACGATGTCACCGGGGCCTGTCCTGACGGACGGCCCCGCCAAAAACTGCGAATATGAAACGAAGGAGCGTCGCGATGCCGACCGTCGATGAAAAGCTTGAACCGATCCTCGCCCAGGTTCTACAGCGTAACCCGGCCGAACCGGAATTCCACCAGGCGGCGCGCGAAGTGCTGGAGAGCCTGGGCCTCGTCGTGACGAAGCATCCGGACTACCTGAAGGATGCGCTGATCGAGCGCATCTGCGAGCCGGAGCGCCAGATCATCTTTCGCGTTCCGTGGGTGGACGACAAGGGCCAGGTGCACATCAACCGCGGCTTCCGGGTGCAGTTCAACTCGGCGCTCGGCCCCTACAAGGGCGGCCTGCGCTTCCATCCTTCCGTCAATCTCGGCATCATCAAGTTCCTCGGCTTCGAGCAGATCTTCAAGAACGCGCTGACGGGCCTGCCCATCGGCGGCGGCAAGGGCGGCTCGGACTTCGACCCGAAGGGCCGCTCGGAAGGCGAGATCATGCGCTTCTGCCAGTCCTTCATGACCGAACTGCACCGCCATCTCGGTGAGCATACGGACGTGCCGGCCGGCGATATCGGCGTCAGCGGCCGCGAGATCGGCTGGATGTTCGGCCAGTACAAGCGCCTCACCAACCGTTTCGAGGCCGGCGTCTTCACGGGCAAGGGCCTGAGCTACGGCGGCTCGCTGGTACGCAAGGAGGCGACCGGCTACGGCGCGGTCTACTTCACCCGCGCCATGCTCGAAAGCCGCGGCACGGATTTCGAAGGCAAGAAGGTCACGGTCTCGGGCTCCGGCAACGTCGCCGTCTACGCCATGGAACAGGCGATCAAGTACGGTGCGACCGTCGTCGCCTGCTCCGACAGCAGCGGCTACGTGCATGACGCCGACGGCATCGACCTCGACCTCGTCAAGGACATCAAGGAAGTGCGCCGCGAACGCATGTCGGACTATGTGCGCTTGAAGAAGTCGGCGCATTTCATTCCGACCGGCAAGGGCTCGATCTGGGACGTGGCATGCGACGTGGCACTGCCTTGCGCCACACAAAACGAGCTGACCGGCAAGGACGCCAAGACGCTGATCGCAAACGGCGTCATCGCGGTCGCGGAAGGCGCCAACATGCCGTCCACGCCGGAAGCCGTGCGCGCCTTCCAGGAATCCGGCGTGCTGTTTGGCCCGGGCAAGGCGGCCAATGCCGGTGGCGTCGCGACCTCGGCTCTGGAAATGCAGCAGAATGCCAGCCGCGATAGCTGGAGCTTCGAGCAGGCCCGCGAGCGCCTCGGCCAGATCATGCAGGGCATTCACGACCGTTGCGCCGAGACGGCGGACGAATATGGCGCCAAGGGCAACTACGTGCTCGGCGCCAATATCGCGGGCTTCATCCGCGTAGCGGAAGCCATGCGCGCGCAGGGCGTGATCTGACCGCTTCGCCTCTCAGGCAGCCGACGGCCCGGGACCTTCTCCCGGGCCGTTTTCGTTGGCCGGCACGAAGTTGCGTTGTTCGAACCCGCCCGCGACGAGGCGGAAGGCCGGCCTTTGCGCCGGTGCGGCCTCGCCCATCAAGGGCTGGAAATGCACCCGTTCCAGTGCGAGCCAGTCACGCCGGCCCTCGGGGCGGGCAAAGGCGATCATCTCGCCTTCGCGGAGCCCCAGCAAGGCTAGGCCGTAGAAGGTGGTGATCGGCAGGAAAGCGCCACCGGGCACGTATGTGCCGGGAAGGCAGAGCGTGCGGGTATCGGTGAGGCCGCTTGCGCAGTGGAAGGTCACGCGCGCATCGATCATCGCAAGGTCGGAGGGCACAGTGCTCTGCGCCGGCAGGCGGGCGGCGACAAGCTTGCGGTCGAGCAGCGCCTTCCATTCCTGCGTCAGCGGCGGGCGGTCGCGCGCCATCTTTTCCAGCACATAGGCGTCGCGCGCCACAAGCATTCCCGGTTCGCGTTTCATCGTGTTCTCCATCCGCCCGGAGGGCGGGTTCCAGATATCCATGGTGGAGAGCCCCCTGGCCACGCGGCACAGGGGGTCACGATCCTGTGACGAGGCAGCCTCCGATGCGCCCGGATGCGGGGAAGGACAGGAACTTCATGGGTGTGGCGGCCTAGGAGGCGTGGGCATCCGGCACGCCGTCATGCACGGCGATGACCGAGAGGCGGCGCGGCTTGCCGTCGCGCGCGGACCATTCGATCTTATGGCCGGCCGACATGCCGATGAGCGCAGCACCGACTGATGTCAGCACGGAAATGCGCTTGCGGGCGATATCCGCATCCTTGGGGAAGACGAGCTCGGCCGTCTGCGCCGGCTCGTCGTCGATCTGGAATTCAACGACGGATCCCATGCGCACGATGCCGGGCGCCATGCGCGCATCGTCGATGACCTTGGCGCGGTCGAGCTCGGTCGCCAGCTGCTCGGCCGAATGCGGATCGCGCTCGGCCAGCATGTCGGCGAGATTGGACAGGCGAGCATGTTCGGAACGCGCGATGGTGATGGTGGGCAGGCGGCTGCCCTTGGTCTTTGCGGTCATGGAAACCTCACGACACGTTGCTTCGCGGCCCGTCGGGCGCACGGAATAGAAAAAGGGAGATGGTGTCGCGCTTTACCGGTGCGGTATGTGGAAATGCACAGAACCGCAATGCCCCGCGGCCGGGGCGCGACGCGACCGAGCCGAGGGGCTAGTGTCCTGCGAGAGGAAACAACCGTTTCAAGAACCGGGCAATGGAAGGCGTCGTGATCATGCCTATAAGATGGGGTGAGCATGGGCGCAAAGTCAAGTCAAAGGCGGCAATGACGCTTGTTGCCAGACGCATCTGCGCGCCGCAGGGGTGAATTCGTTTGCCCGAGGGGCGAAAGCGCGCGATCCTCACCCGACGGCGTTCCCGCAAGGGCTGTTTCATGGATGAAGACGACAAGCCTGCTTCCCTCGCTTCGCCGGCCTGTTTGCTGCACGAGGTCGACCCCGCCTATGCCGGGCTGCCCGACCCCGCCGAACCGCGCGACTGGCCGCAGGTCAACCGTTGGCGCAAGGCCGAGCGGGAACGGTTGATCGCCGCGCGCCTTGCCGTGCCGGCCGAGACACGGGCGGCGTTCGGCGCGGCGATTGCCGCGCAGGTGCTGGCAGAGATCGGTGCGGCGGACGGGCTCGTGGTCAGCGCCTACTGGCCGTTTCGCGGCGAGCCGGACCTGCGCCCGCTCCTGCAAACCCTCGCCGCATCGGGCGGGCGGACCGCCCTGCCCGTGGTCATTGCCAAGGGTCAGGCGCTGGAATTTCATGCCTGGCAGCCGGGCGATCCGCTCAAACGGGGCGTCTGGAACATCCCGATCCCCGCCGTGCGGCATCCTGTCATTCCCGATGTCGTAATCGCGCCTGTCGTGGGCTATGACCCTGCCTGCTATCGGCTGGGCTATGGCGGCGGGTTCTTCGACCGGACGCTGGCAGCGCTGCCGCGCAGACCGCGCATCATCGGCGTCGGCTACAGCGGCGCGCGATGCATGACGATCCATCCCCAGCCGCATGACATTGCAATGGACATGATCGTGACGGAAAACGGGGTGGTTCGGCCCTATGACTGCACGACCCGCGCCTTGACGTAGAGTGCGCGCCCGGCAAACCAGCCGTTGACGGCGGCGCCCAGCCCGAGCAGCACAAACAGCGCTGCGCTCCAGGCAAAGCTGCCCGTCCAGCCGCGAATGAGGCCGACGACGAACGGGCCGATGGCGGCCAGGAGATATCCGACGCATTGCGCCATGCCGGACAGATGCGCAGCGACGATGGGTTCGGGCGAACGCAGCACAATGACGGTTAGCGCCACCGCGATCAGCCCGCCCTGCCCGATGCCCTGCAACACCGCCCAGAACCAGACGGACCACAGCGGCGCGAAAAGCATGCCGATGAGCGCGACAACGGCCACGACGCACAGCGCGGCATTGATCAGTCGCTGATCGCGGCCGCGCACCGCCAGATGCGGCGCGACGAGGCAGGCGGCGGCCTGCACCATGATGGACACCGAGACGACGGCCCCGGCCGTTACGCCGTCAAGACCGCGCTCGCGCAGAATGGGCACCATCCAGCCGAAGACACAGTAGGCGAGTGCGGATTGCAGGCCCATGAACAGGGTAACATGCCAGGCGAGGCGATCGCGCCACAGGCCTTCGACACGCACGGCGGCTCGCCGCACCTGCCCGCGGCTCATCACCACCTGCGGCAGCCAGAGCAGGCTGACGACAAGGGCGGGCAGCGCCCAGATTGCCAGCGCGGCGGAAAACGAGCCGCCCAGCGCATGCTCGATGGGCAACGTCAGCCCGGAGGCACCGGCCGCGCCGGCGCACATGGTCATGGTATAGAGACCTGTCATCAGCGCGGCCTTGTCTGGGAAATCGCGTTTGACCAGACCGGGCAGCAGCACATTGCCGACCGCGATGCAGGCGCCGGCAAGGGCCGTGCCCAGAAAGAGCAGCGGAATGGAGGACAGGCCGCGCATGGCCGTGCCGAGCGCCAGAAGCACCACGACACCCAGCAGCGTGAGCTCCGTGCCGATGCGCTGTGCAAGGCGGGGGGCTAGCGGCGAGAACAGGCCGAGGCAGACGACGGGCAGCGTTGTCAGCAAGCTCGCCCCGGTGGCCGACAGGCCGAGCACATTGCGGATTTCCGGCAGGAGCGCCGACGCGCTCGAAAACAGCGGCCGCAGGTTGAAGGCAATGAGCACGAGGCTCAAGCCGAGCAGAAAGCGCGCAAGCCGGCTTTTCGGCTGATGCGCCACCGGCGGCGGCACGCTACCCTCTTCGGCCTCGATCAGCTCGATGGAACCGGGATCGGGACGCGCGGTCATGACAGCAGCATCCGGTCGAGTGCCGACAGAATGGGTGCGGTGAGCGCGCGCACGGCGGCATCCGCAGCATCAGGGCTGCCGGTCGCGATGGCATCGATGATGGCCGCATGGGCCGCCGTGTCGGGCTCGGGCAATTCGGCGCCGAGCGTCGCCTCGATTGTCTCGGCAATCAGTGTGGAGAAGAAATCGTACATGCCGATCAGCACCGCATTGCGCGAGGCCGCGACGACCCCGCGGTGGAAGGCAAGGTCGCGCGCGATGAAACCGGACCGGTCGGCGCCGTCGGAGGGACCGCGCGCGGCCAGCAGCGCCCGCAGGTTTGCGATATCGGCGGCATCGTGCCTTGCGGCCGCGAGGCGCGCGGCCTGCGTATCGAGCGCAAGCCGCGTTTCAAACTGGTCGCGCAGCCCGGCGCGCCGCGCCATGACGAGCGGACCGGCGGCATCGGCGACGGACAGGACATAGGTGCCGGATCCCTGCCGCGTTTCGAGATAGCCCTGCGAGGCCAGAACCCGCACCGCCTCACGCACGGTGCCACGGCTGACGGACAGCATGGCGGACAGGGTCGCCTCGTTGGGCAGCTTTTCGCCCACCGCCCAGCGGCAGGAGAGGATTTCCGCGCGGATCGCCTGCACGGCGGTATCGGCGAGGGAGGTCTTGCTGATTGTCCGCATTTTCAACTCATAAAATCATCAGATGACCTTACCTAATCTGTTTCGGCGCTCGTGCCAAGGGTCTTTTGTCGGCCATGGTGAGTGCCGAGCACCCTTGCAATGCGCGACCACCACGGTTCGACGAACCGAACGCGGGATAAGGAGCGTTTGGCGGCCTCCATGTGCCCAATGCGCGCGGCCGGGAAAGACAGCGAGCGCGCCCGATGTCGCGGATGCCACCGTCATGTTCGCCAGCAGCGGGGCGGGCGTGATGCGGCCGCGATTGATGGCGTGGCCCCGGCGCTGTATTTGTCTTGTCGACAACAGGATATTCCGATGAGCGACACCCCTTCCGAACGCAAGCGCGGCTCCGGTGCGAGGATGGTCTACGACCTCCTGCGCGACGAAATACTCGACCTCAAGCTCGCGCCGGGCAGCCCGATCGACGAGGTGCAGCTTGCCGAGCGCTTCGGCATGTCGCGCACGCCGATCCGCGAGGCCCTGGTCCGGCTGTCAGGCGAGGGGCTTATCGAGACCCTGCCCAACCGCTCGACGATGGTAGCGGCCATCGATTTCCTGAATCTGAGCCCGCTCTTCGACGCGCTGGTGCTGATGTACCGCGTGACGACGCGGCTTGCCGCGCAAAACCACCGCGCCGAGGACCTTCCCGCCCTTCACCGCCTGCATGCCGACTATGCCGCGTCGGTCGCCGCACGCGACACGTCAGCGATGATCGCCACCAATGCGGCCTTTCATGCCGCCATCGCGGAGGCGGGCCGCAACCCCTATTTTACCGGCCTGTTCAGCCGCCTGCTCGATGAGTCGCGGCGCATGCTGCATCTCTACTACCGCTCCTACGAGGAGCAGTTTCCGCAGCGTTTCGTCGATGAGCATGCCGAGATCATCGCCGCCATCGAAGCGCATGACCTCGACGCCGCTGATCGCCTGGGCAAGGCCCATGCCGAGGCGATCGTCGTGCAGGTGCAGGCACTCTTCAGCCGCAATGACCGGCTCGATATCCCGCTTTAAGGGCATCAATTCTTTTTTGTCGACAAATAGAATACAGACTGATATATCACGCTCCAGAACAGATGATCGACGGCGCGGACGCTGCCGACCGTCCCAAAGCCCAGAGGAGACCGACATGAAGGCGCAGATTTTTTCCGGCGTGATCCCCGCCCTGATGACGCCCTGCAAGGACGACCGCACGCCCGACTTCGATGCGCTCGTGCGCAAGGGCAAGGAGCTGATCGGCAAGGGCATGTCGGCCGTGGTCTATTGCGGCTCGATGGGTGACTGGCCGCTGCTCACGGACGCGCAGCGCATGGAAGGCGTGGAGCGCCTGGTAAAGGCCGGCGTGCCGGTCATCGTCGGCACCGGCGCCGTCAACACTTCCTCGGCCGTGGCGCACGCCGCCCATGCACAGAAGGTCGGCGCGCAGGGCCTGATGGTCATTCCCCGCGTGCTGTCGCGCGGCCCCGTCATCGCCGCGCAGAAGAACCACTTCAAGGCGATCCTGAGTGCGGCGCCGGATCTGCCGGCGGTCATCTATAACAGCCCGTATTATGGCTTTGCCACACGCGCCGACCTGTTCTTCGCGCTGCGCGAGGAGCACAAGAACCTCGTCGGTTTCAAGGAATTCGGCGGCGCGGCCGATATGCGCTATGCGGCCGAGACCATCACCAGCCGCGACGACGACGTTTCGCTGATGATCGGCGTCGACACCTGCGTATTCCATGGCTTCGTCAATTGCGGTGCCGTCGGCGCGATCACCGGCATCGGCTGCGTGCTGCCCAAGGAAGTGCTGCACCTGTGCAACCTCGCCCAGGGCGCAGCCAAGGGCGACCCGGATGCACGCCAGCGCGCGCTGGAACTGGAATCGGCCCTCGCCGTCCTCTCCTCCTTCGACGAAGGCCCGGATCTCGTGCTGTATTTCAAGCATATGATGGTGCTGAAGGGCGACGCCGAATACACGCTGCACTTCAACGAGACCGACGCCCTCTCCGAAAGCCAGCGCGGCTATGTCGAAAGCCAGCTGAAACTGTTCGACACCTGGTATGCCGCCTGGAGCCAGCTGCCGGGCGCCGTGCAGAGCTACAAGGTCTGAGACGCGGACCGCATCATTGAAAAGCCCTCCGTGTGGAGGGCTTTTTTGTTGGCAATCTCACCCCGGACGTTCGGTTATCCTCAGCCATGTGCCGAGGATGACGAACGAGCAGATGCTTCGCTCCTTACCCTTCGCCGGCTAATGAAAGCGCTGGATCATCACGCAACCGCGTCCAGTCCCTTCTCCAGCAGACGGTCGAGCTGATCGATTTCGGCAGCGGTGAGCTTGATGCCATCCGTTTCGGAAACCGCGCGGGCGGCGAAGCGGCGTTGCGACGGCAGGCGGGCACCACCGCCGACGATGGCTTCAAAGAGCTGTTCGGCACGGGCGAAGGGATCGCCGGGCCGACCCTTGGCGAAAGCCTCCGGCGACATGGCGATGATGAGTTCGCCGTGGAAGGGCGCGAGCGTCGTCGTGCCGAGATAATCGAGCACTTCGGGGCTCGTGAGGTCGCCGATCATGATGGCGCCGAGAAGCTCGATCATCGTGCCGATGGCTGAGCCCTTGTGGCCGCCGAAGGGCAACATGGCGCCGGCGAGCGCGGCTTCGGGATCGGTCGTCGGACTGCCCTCGGCATCGATCGCCCAGCCCTCGGGAAGCTGTTTGCCGGCGCGCCGGTGCAACTCGATCTCGCCGCGGGCGGCCACCGATGTCGCGAAGTCGAAGACATAGGGCGGGGCATCCCTGCGCGGCCAGCCGAAGGCAAAGGGATTGGTGCCGAGCAGCGGCCTGGTGCCGCCCGTCGGCGCCACAGTGGCATAGCTCGGGCACATGACCAGCGCCGAAAGCCCCTCCTTCGTCACGGCCTCGACCTCCGGCCAGAGTGCGGAGAAATGGGTGCAGTCGTTGATGACAAGGGCCGCGATGCCGAGTGCGCGGGTGCGCTCGGCGAGCACCGGCAGGCCGAGCTCGAAGGCAGTGTTGGCAAAGCCGCCGCCGGCATTGACCTTCACGATGGCCGACCCCTCGTTGGGATCGAGAACCGGCACGGCATCCGGCTTGACCTTGCCGGCCTTGACGGTGCGCAGCGCGCCTTCGATGCGGTAGATGCCGTGCGACTTGCAGGCATCCCGCTCGCCGGCCACGATGACACGGGCAAGCGCGCCCGCCTGCCGCTCATTGAGGCCCGCGCGCCGGAAGATGGCTTCCACCCGGTCATGCAGGGCGGCGATCGTCAGGTGGGTGTCTTGTGTCATCATCATCTCTTCAAGGCTGGCTATTACGACGCTAGGCGATTGAACATCTCCACCCACAGCGTATAGAACCCCTCGACAAGTTCAATTCGCCCCGCGCGGTTTTGCGGCGGCTATCCCCTTCCCGTGAGAAAGGTACGTGTAATGGCTTTCACTCCCAACGGTAAACACCTCGTGGCCGGACAGTGGCTCGACGGCAACGGCACCTTCACCTCCTCGCCAGCGCATGGGCCCTCGCACCAATTCGCCGTCGGCACGGTCGAGCTGGTGAACCGCGCCGCCGAGGCCGCCGAAGAGGCGTTTCTCAGCTACGGCTATTCCTCGCGCGCCACCCGCGCCGCATTCCTGCGCGCCATTGCCGACGAGATCGAGGCGCGCGCAGACGCCATCACCGAAATCGGCACGCAGGAAACCGGCCTGCCGGTCGCGCGCCTGCAGGGCGAACGCGGCCGCACGACCGGCCAGCTTCGGCTCTTTGCCGATCACATCGAGACGGGCGATTATCTCGACCGCCGCTTCGATGCCGCACTGCCCGACCGCCAGCCGGCGCCGCGTCCTGAAATCCGCCTGATCCAGCGGCCGATCGGCCCGGTCGCAGTGTTCGGCGCCTCCAACTTCCCGCTCGCCTTCTCGACGGCCGGCGGCGACACCGCTGCGGCGCTGGCCGCTGGTTGCCCGGTCGTGGTCAAGGGTCACTCGGCCCATCCCGGCACCGGCGAGATCGTCGCCGAGGCCGTGCTGGCCGCCATCCAGAAGACCGGCGTTCATCCAGGCGTCTTCTCGCTGATCCAGGGCGGGAACCGCCAGGTCGGCGAGGCCGTGGTGCAGCATCCGCTGATCAAGGCCGTCGGCTTCACCGGCTCGCTTGCCGGTGGCCGCGCGCTGTTCAACCTGTGCGCCGCCCGCCCCGAGCCCATCCCCTTCTTCGGTGAACTTGGCTCCGTCAACCCGATGTTCCTGCTGCCCGAGGCGCTGAAGGCGCGGGCGGAAGGCCTCGGCCAGGGCTGGGCGGGTTCGCTTACCATGGGCGCCGGCCAGTTCTGCACCAATCCGGGAATCGCCATCGTCGCCGACGGTGCTGATGCCGACCGCTTCACCGCCGCTGCCGTCGAGGCCCTCTCCAAGGTAGGCGCACAGACCATGCTGACCGACGGTATCGCCAAGGCCTATCACGACGGTCAGGCGCGCTTCGAAAGCCGCAACACGGTGAAGCCGCTGCTGACGACCGAATCCACCGGCCGCGAGGCGCTGCCGAACCTCTTCGAAATCTCCGGCGAGCATTTCCTTGCCGACCATGCGCTTTCCGAAGAGGTGTTCGGCCCGCTCGGTCTCGTGGTGCGGGTCGGCTCGGTGGATGAAATGGAGACGCTGGCGCGCAAGTTCGAAGGCCAGCTGACGGCGACCATCCACATGGATGCCGGCGATCTCGAGGATGCCAAGCGCCTGCGCCCGATCCTCGAGCGCAAGGCCGGCCGCGTGCTGGTCAACGGCTTCCCAACCGGTGTCGAGGTGGTGGATTCCATGGTGCATGGCGGACCGTACCCCGCCTCCACCAACTTCGGCGCGACCAGCGTCGGCACGATGTCGATCCGCCGCTTCCTGCGCCCGGTCTCCTACCAGAACATGCCTGAGGGCCTGCTGCCGGAAGATTTCGCCGGCTAACGGAATGACGACAAGACGCACGGGTCCATCGCGGCCCGTGCGTCCCGGCCGGTCAGTCGCGACCGAAGACGTCACGGGTATAGACCTTGGCAGCGACATCGCCGAGATCATCGGCGCAGCGGTTTGCGATGATGATGTCAGCCCGCTGCTTGAACGCCTCCAGATCGCGCACGATCTCGTGGCGAAAGACCGTTTCCCCTGGAAAATCCGGCTCGTAGACGATGACCGGAATGCCGCGCGCCGCAAGGCGCTGCATGATGCCCTGGATCGAGGATTCGCGGAAATTGTCCGATCCCGTCTTCATCGCAAGCCGGTAGACGCCGACCACATCAGGGTCGCGCGCGGCGATATCGCCAGCAAGGAAATCCTTACGCGTCGCATTGGCATCCACGATGGCGCGGATCAGGTTTTGCGGCACATTGCTGAAGTTCGACAGCAGCTGGCGTGTGTCCTTCGGCAGGCAGTATCCGCCATAGCCGAAGGAGGGGTTGTTGTAGTGCTGGCCAATGCGCGGATCGAGCCCGACGCCCTCGATGATCGCGCGCGTATCGATGCCGTGCGTCATGGCGTAGGAATCGAGTTCGTTGAAATAGGCAACACGCATGGCGAGATAGGTGTTGGCGAAGAGCTTGATCGCCTCGGCCTCGCCGGGGCCCGTGAAGAGCACGGGGACATCTTCTCGGACGGCGCCCTGCCGCAGCAGGCCGGCAAACTGGTGCGCTTCCGGCGTATCCGCGCCCACGACGATGCGCGAGGGATGCAGGTTGTCGTAGAGCGCCCTGCCCTCGCGCAGGAATTCCGGCGAAAACAGGATTTTCTCGTCTCCACGGGCCGCGCGCAGCCATTTTGTATAGCCGACCGGGATGGTGGACTTGATGACGATGGTGGCCTGCGTGTTCACCTGCCTGATATCCTCGATGACGGCCTCGACGCTCGTCGTATCGAAGTAGTTATACTCAGGGTCGTAGTTGGTGGGCGTTGCGACGACGACGAAATCCGCCTCGGCAAACGCATCCGTCTTGTTCGTGGTGGCGCGCAGGTGGAGCGGCTTCGTCCGCAGATAGTCCTCGATTTCGGCGTCCGCCACCGGCGAGATGCCGGCATTCACGCTATCGACCCGTTCGCCGGTGATGTCATAGGCGATTACGCCATTGTGCTGCGCAAGGAGTACGGCATTGGAAAGACCGACATAACCAATGCCGGCAACCGCAATATTGACCATGGGCCATCCCGTCGGCGCTACCGTTGACCAAGCAGGCTGCCGGCAAAGCGGCGCGGCTGCAGGCGGGATATAGCCGCGGATGATTACAGCCAGATGGCAGGCGCGGGACGCATAATGACAAAAAGCGAGGGATCAAAATCGCCTCCCGCGCGTTTTGCCTTCATCACGATCCTAAACAGGAGAGAAAAATGGACTGGAATCGCGTCGAAGGTAACTGGAAGCAGGTCAAGGGCAAGATCAAGGAACAGTGGGGCAAGCTCACGGACGACGATCTCGATGTCATCGACGGCAAGCGCGACCAGCTGGAAGGCAAGATCCAGGAGCGTTACGGCTACGCCAAGGATCAGACCAAGAAAGACATCGACGACTGGTACGGTCGCCAGAGCTGGTAATCCCGCTCCGATGATGTTCAGCACATTTGACCGCTCGCCTCAAAGGTGAGCGGTTTTTTGCTGTTGGCGAAATGGACATAGTCTTGTCCGGCACCACCCGCCCTGGCGGGCGGGTGGCAGATGCGTACGGGTCTCAGTCGAGCAGTTCGGCGGGCACCTTGCCGCCGTTGTCGGCGAGCGCCTTCAACAGCGCCTTGTGGAGCCACATGTTCATCGCAGCCGAGTCGCCCTTGTCGCCGGTGTAGCCGAGCTCGTCCGCGAGTTCCTTGCGCTCGGCAAGGCTGGCATCCATGCCGAGTGCCTTCATCAGATCGACGATCGAGTGGCGCCAGTCCAGCTTCTGACCGTTTTTGGCAACGGCGTCGTCGAGAATGGCGGCCACGTCGACATTGCCCGTCTGGACCGATTGCGGCGTCGCCGCGGGCGTGCCCCCAAGCGTGCCGGTGGCGTCGTCCTTCAAAGAAGGCGTGGCCGAAACATCCGCGGTCGCCGGCGCCACGCCGGCGCCCCCGATTGTCGTCTTCGATGCGGTTTCGACTGCGGCCGGCTGTGCCGCCTTGCCGAAAAGCTTTTCCTTGATGGAGCTGAAAATTCCCATGGCGGTTCCTTCCGTCGTCGACCTCCTCATGAGGCGTTTGAAAGAAGTATAGCGGTCACCCATCCGCGACAAGGCGTCAGGTCACAGGTGATGGATTTCAGGAGTGGTTTGCGATCAAACCGCTTTTGAGCGATCATCGACGGAAAGCAGGCAATGCCTCTGTGCGGAGAACAAATGAACGTTTCATCGCCTTATGCCGTGATCCATCGTGCGTTTGGGACGCCCGCTCCTTGAAGCATCTTCAACGCCCATCAGAGCGTCAGGTCGAGCAAACCCTGTATCGCTTCGATCGCAATCCTCCCGATGCCGGTCGCTGCCTCTCGCACCTCTACGGGATTTTCTCCCGGTACCGTCCGAATTGGGGCTGGTGCCGCCAATGTTTTACGCCCGAGGCGGAGGCGCGAACGCGAAATGCGGGCGATCCGCGTCGCGCCGCGCTCGAAAGCTTCGCGCAGATCTACTTCGAACATCCGAACTGCTCCGGTGGCCGCGACACGTTCCTGCATTGGCTGCCCCGCGGGCTGGAACTGATATTCCTGAACGCCGAGCATGATTATTCTCCGATGGAAGGCGCCATGCAACTTGGGCTCTGGCGTTGGCCGAAGGAGGAACAGGATGGCCTGCGCGCCTTGTTCTCCAGCGCCGCCTCAAACTGGTTCGATGGCGGCGATCCCGTGCCATTCGAACGCGTGATGGGCAGGCCGGGCCGGGACATGGACAGCTCAGTGTCCGCACGCATCGTTGAAGCGCTCCTGATGCTCAGGGTCGACCCTTTCGATCTGTTTTCCTGGTTGGCACGAGCGAACTCGACACGGGCGCGGGCCGTTCTGGTCGATCTCACGATCCACGAGCATCTCGTCGATGAAGCTGCCTACTATGTTCTGGACGATGCCACCGACGAATCCTTGCTGCGCAACGGTATCCGCGCTTTGGACCGGCTCGCACTGGACGCTCTTCGGCAGATCGTGACCGACGACCGGCTGATGCGCCTGTGGGCTTGGGCCGACCGGGAAGACCGGGCACTGGCCCGCAGGATCGAGGATACGGAACCGTTGCGGATGCAACGTGCCTTTCGCTTGTCGGCAACGGAACGCCGGAGGGATCGCGCAATCGTCCGTGCCGCTCTCGCCTGAGCACTCCCGCCGGACCTGGAGAGGCGTATATGACGCGGCTTGCTTTCGCAGCCGGTGAGTGGGGGGTCGCTGCGATTGCGGTAAGGAGGGCTATGGAGGGAAAATGGCGGACAGAGAGGGATTCGAACCCTCGATAGAGTTTCCCCTATACACGCGTTCCAGGCGTGCGCCTTCAACCACTCGGCCACCTGTCCGTCCGCTCGTCGCCGACGGTCAGTCCGGCGCGGGTCGCTTCGGCTTTTTCAAGCTCTGCGAGACGGCGCGATATATACCGAGGTTTGGCGAGGGATCAACCGCTTTCTGACAGATTTTTGAAGGTTCTTCGCCAAAGCCCGAGGGATTGCGCAGGGCCCGCCGCCTTCTTATCTATGGAAGCCGGAGAAGCGGAGCGGAAACCGCGCGCGGAGTAAGGTCGATGATACGGTTCATCCTGAAGGCGATCAGCCTGTTTGCCCTCGTGGTTGCCGTCATGGCGGGAACGATCGATGCGATCCAGTCCGTGTCGGCCTCAGAGCCTGTGCTCACGCCGCTTGCCGTTGCCTGGAGCACCGCGAGCCCCGATACGATCGCCCTTGTCGCCGATGGCATCATGCGCCATCTCCATCCCTATGTCTGGGACCCCGCGGCGATGTGGGTGCTGTCGCAGCCGGCCTTTGTCGTGCTGCTCGCCGTTTCGCTGTTCTTCTGGATCATCGCCTACAAGCGGCCGCCCATTGCCGGCCGCTTCACCGCCTGACACAAACCGCCGCGACGAAAGCGGCCCGGCCAGGAGGCCACCATGTTCAACATCGACATGTTCAGCAAGAAGTCCGTCATGCCCGCGCCGGAGGCAGCCCTGCCCGGCCGCGAGAACGCTATTCCGACTGCCGTTACCCATTTCGTCAACGGCCACCCGCTCAAAGGGCCCTATCCGGCGGGGTACAAGACCGTGCTGCTCGGCATGGGCTGCTTCTGGGGGGCCGAGCGCCTGCTCTGGCAGATCCCCGGCGTGTGGGTTACCGCGGTGGGCTATGCCGGCGGTTTTACGCCGAACCCGACCTATCGTGAGACCACGACAGGCCTGACGGGGCACACGGAAGTCGTGCTCGTCGTCTACGATCCTGCCGAAGTCTCGCTCCAGACGCTGCTGAAGGCGTTCTTCGAGGCGCACGACCCCACCCAGGGCATGCGCCAGGGCAACGATGTCGGCACGACCTATCGTTCGGCGATCTATCTCGACGACGAGGCGGATCTTGCCGTCGCGCGCCAGGCCCGCGACGCCTACCAGAAGGCGCTCGACGCCGCCGGGCGGCCGGACCGCATCACGACCGAGATCGGCAAGGCGGGCCCGCTCTACTTTGCGGAGGAGGAGCACCAGCAGTATCTCGCCAAGAATCCGGGTGGCTATTGCGGACTGCGCGGCACGGGCGTCGCCTGCGCCATCGGCTGACAGCCGCCAAATACATCCTGGACACGCGCCGCCGCCAACGGGTTGAAATTCCTGTTGGCGGCGGTCGGTATTTTTACCAACTGAAAAATTTCTGGTGAATTTTTGCTGGCGCCGTGCAAGGATGCCACCAGCCTGACCCAAGGGAAAGGGTCGGTGACTTCGGTGCGCGCTGCGTGAGGCGCAGCCCGGAAGGTCCCTATAAGATCAATAGCGAACAGGGCTGCACAATGAAAAAAACCCTTCTCACCCTTCTTGCCACCGCTGCCATGTCGGCGAGCGCTTTCGCCGCGGATATCAAGCCCGCGATCATCTACGATCTCGGCGGCAAGTTCGATAAATCCTTCAACGAAGCAGCCTATAACGGCGCGGAAAAGTTCAAGACCGAGACCGGCATCGAATACCGCGAATTCGAGATCGCCAACGATGCCCAGCGCGAGCAGGCGCTACGCCGCTTCGCCGGCGACGGCAACAACCCGATCGTGATGGCCGGCTTCTCTTGGGCTGCGCAGCTTGAGAAGGTCGCAGCCGAATATCCCGACACCAAGTTCGCCATCATCGACATGGTCGTCGACAAGCCGAACGTGCGCTCGGTCGTCTTCAAGGAAGAGGAAGGCTCGTGGCTCGCCGGCATTATGGCGGGCATGGCCTCCAAGTCGAAGACCGTTTCCTTCGTCGGCGGCATGGACATTCCGCTGATCCACAAATTCGCCTGCGGCTATATCGGCGGCGCGAAGTCGCTCGGCGCCGACTATAACGTGCTCGAAGCCTATACCGGCACGACGCCGGACGCCTGGAACGACCCTGTCAAGGGCGGTGAAATCGCCAAGTCGCAGTTCGACCAGGGCTCCGACGTGGTCTACCACGCAGCCGGCGGCACGGGCGTGGGCGTTCTGCAGGCTGCGGCCGACGCCGGCAAGCTCGGCATCGGCGTCGACTCCAACCAGAACGGCCTGCATCCGGGCAAGGTGCTGACCTCCATGGTCAAGCGCGTGGATGTCGCCGTCTACGACGCCTTCATGTCGGCCAAGGACGACAAGTTCCAGCCCGGCATCAACGTGCTCGGCCTCAAGGAGAACGGCGTCGACGTCGCCATGGACGACAACAACGCCTCGCTCGTCACCCCGGAAATGAAGGCCGCCATCGACAAGGCGCGCGCCGACATCATCGCCGGTACGGTGAAGGTTCACGACTACATGTCGGACGAGACCTGCCCCTACTAAGGGTATCGGACGGCCCGTTTGCGCCAAGCAGACGGGCCGATTCCGTTTCCGGACACGGACCCCTTTTTCCGCAAACCGCTTCGGCGCTGCTGGCTCAGTAATGCGGCGGGCGGGTGATGGCCGGGGCCTCGCGAGACCCTTCTTCCAGCATGAGAAAGCGCTCCGTCAGACGGTCGAGCTTCGTCCTGATCTGCTCGACCACACGCCATTGTTCGGCGAGCTGGTCGGAGAGTTCCTCGATCGTATGGGCCTGGTGGGCGACATGCTCTTCCAGGCGGGCGATGCGTGCATCGGCGGTGTCGTCGGAAAGATCGGTCATGGCTGTCCTCTCGGCTTCATGCGGCCGGCATGAGCTATAGCGGGCAGGCCACCGCGCCGCAATCGCACTGGACAAGCGCTGCGGAAGAAACAAGACTGCGACACGGCAGGCCGAAGAACGGCCTGTCGGCCTGAAATCCCCGTCAGAGTGGATCGTCATGAGCGAACTGGCAATCGAACTGAAGGGCATCGACAAGAGCTTCGGCCTCGTCCATGCCAACCGGAACATCAACCTGAAGGTCCGCAAAGGCACCATTCACGGGATCATCGGTGAAAACGGCGCCGGCAAATCCACCCTCATGTCGATCCTCTACGGCTTCTACCAGGCCGATTACGGCGACATCATCATCGACGGCAAGACGATCAAAATCCGTGATCCCAATGCGGCAATCGCCGCCGGCATCGGCATGGTGCACCAGCATTTCATGCTGGTGGAAAACTTCACGGTGCTGGAAAACATCATGCTGGGCGCCGAGGAAAGCCAGATCCTCAATGCCGGCATCACCAAGGCGCGCGCCGAGCTGAAGCGGCTGGAAAAGGAATATGCGCTGGAGGTCGATCCAGACGCGGTGATCGAGGAACTGCCGGTCGGCATCCAGCAGCGCGTGGAAATCCTGAAAGCGCTCTACCGCAAGGCCGATATCCTCATTCTGGACGAGCCGACCGGCGTGCTGACGCCGGCCGAGGCCGACCATCTCTTCCGCATCCTTCGCCAGCTCAAGGACGAGGGCAAGACCGTCCTGCTCATCACCCACAAGCTGCGCGAGATCATGGCGATCACCGACGAGGTGTCCGTCATGCGCCGCGGCGAGATGGTGGCGACGCGCACGACGAAAGACACCTCCGTGGAGGAACTGGCCGAGCTGATGGTCGGCCGCCGGGTTCTGCTGCGCGTGGAGAAGGGCGAGGCGAAACCCGCTGACGTCAAGCTTTCGGTGAAGAACCTGACGGTGCGCGACGGCCGCGGCGTGACGATGGTGGACGACGTGTCCTTCGACATCCGGGCCGGCGAAATCGTCGGTATCGCGGGTGTTGCCGGCAACGGGCAATCCGAGCTGCTGGAGGCGATTTCCGGCATCCGCCGCGCGAAGTCCGGCACGGTTTTGCTGAGCGGTAGGGAAATCGACGTGACGGGCAATGCAGATCCGGCCGACCTGCGCCGGCGCGGCCTCGCCCATGTGCCGGAGGACCGCCACCATGTCGGGCTCGTGCTGAAATTCGAGGAAAGCGAAAACGCGATCCTCGGCTATCACGACGATCCGAAATACCGCAGGGGCATGCTGCTCGATGTCGACGCCATCCGCGCCGATGCCGAAGCGAAGATCGCCGCCTACGACATCCGCCCGCCCAACCCGCGGCTCAAGACCGCCAACTTCTCCGGCGGCAACCAGCAGAAGATCGTGCTGGCGCGCGAGATGGAGCGCAATCCTGATGTGCTGATCATCGGCCAGCCGACGCGCGGCGTGGATGTCGGCGCCATCGAATTCATTCACAAGCGCATCATCGAAATGCGTGATCAGGGCAAGGCCGTGCTGCTTGTCTCCGTCGAGCTCGACGAGATCCGCGCGCTGTCGGACCGTATCCTCGTCATGTTTGCCGGCCGCGTGGTGGGCGAGCGTACCCCCGACGCCACCGAAGGAGAACTCGGCCTGCTGATGGCCGGTGTGGAAGGCCGCAAGGAGGCCGCTGAATGAGTGTTCCCTATGCGAAGCTGCCCGGTTGGGCCGAATACGGCCTGATCCCGCTGGTGAACCTCGCCGTCGCCTTCCTGATTTCCGGCCTTGTCGTGCTGATCGTCGGAGAAAGTCCGCTGGAGGCCGCCTATCACATGGTGAACGGCGCCTTCGGCCGCGGCGAATATATCGGCTTCACGCTCTACTACACGACGACCTTCATCTTCACCGGCCTTGCCGTCGCCGTCGCCTTCCACTGCGGGCTGTTCAATATCGGCGGGGAAGGCCAGGCCTATATCGGCGGCATCGGCGTGGTGCTGGCGTGCCTTGCCTTCGATCGCACGCTGCCCTGGTATCTCGTCTTCCCGATCGCAATTGTCGGCGCGGCCTTCTTCGGCGCGCTCTGGGCGATGATCCCGGGCTGGCTGCAGGCCAAGCGCGGCAGCCATATCGTCATCACGACGATCATGTTCAACTTCATCGCGGCAAGCCTGATGAACTACCTGCTCAACCGGGTGTTCAAGCCGATGGGCTCGATGTCGCTGGAGACCCGCACCTTCGATACGGGCGGCCAGTTGCCGAAACTCGACTGGCTGATGTCGATCTTCGGCCTTTCGGTCGGTTCGGCGCCGTTCAACATCTCGTTCGTGCTCGCTCTTCTCGCGGCCTTCGGCGTGTGGGTGCTGATCTGGCGCACGCGTCTCGGTTACGAGATGCGCACGATGGGCCACAGCCCCGCGGCGGCCCGCTATGCCGGCATCAAGGAGGCCAAGATCATCGTCATCGCCATGATGATCTCGGGCGGCCTTGCCGGCATGATGGCGCTGAACCCGATCATGGGCGAGCAGTTCCGCATGCAGCTCGATTTCGTGCAGGGGGCAGGCTTCGTCGGCATCGCGGTAGCGCTGATGGGCCGCTCGCATCCGGCCGGCATCATTCCCGCAGCGCTGCTGTTCGGCATGCTCTACCAGGGCGGGGCGGAAATCTCTTTCGAGATGCCTTCGATCTCGCGCGACATGATCGTCATCATCCAGGGTCTGGTGATCCTGTTTGCCGGCGCGCTGGAGCACATGTTCCGCCCGGCCATCACCCGCGTAATCCTGGGCCTGTCGCCGAAGACGCGCGACGCCGCCGTGACGAAGGGAGCCTGATCATGGATGTCTTTCAGGTCTTCATCGAGCTGGCGCAATCGACCGTTCGCCTCTCCACGCCGCTGATCCTCGCCGCACTCGCCGGCCTCTTCACCGAGCGCGCCGGCATTTTCGACATCGGGCTGGAAGGCAAGATGCTGGGGGCGGCATTTGCCGCCGGCTGCGTCGCCTATATCAGCCAGTCGGTCTATATGGGCCTGCTTGCCGCCGTGCTCGTGTCGGTTCTGCTCTCGCTGGTGCACGGCTACGCCTCGATCACCCAGCGCGGCAGCCAGATCGTCTCGGGCGTCGCCATCAACTTCGTTGTGGCGGGCTCCACCGTCATCCTCGGCGAGGCGTGGTTCCGGCAGGGCGGGCGCACGCCCGCCCTTTCGGCGGACGGCCGCTTCGGCACGGTCACGCTGCCCTTCGCCGATGCCGTGCGCGACGTGCCGATCCTCGGACCGCTCTATTCCGGCCTGCTTTCCGGCCATTCGCCGCTCACCTATCTCGCCTTCCTGATGGTGCCGGTCAGCTGGTGGATCCTCTACCGCACGCGCTTTGGCCTGCGCCTGCGCGCCGTCGGCGAAAATCCGGGTGCCGTCGATACGGCCGGCATTTCGGTGATCTGGCTGCGCTACCGCGGCGTGATCTGCTGCGGCATCCTGTGCGGCATCGCCGGCGCCTATCTGTCGCTTGCCGCCGGCGCCGGCTTTACCAAGGGCATGACGGCCGGCAAGGGCTATATCGCGCTCGCCGCGCTGATCTTCGCCAAGTGGCGGCCGAAAAACATTCTCTTCGCCTGCCTGCTCTTCGGCTTCCTCGATGCCTTCGCCATCCGCTACCAGGGCTATGCCTTCCCGCTGATCGGCAAGGTGCCGGTACAGTTGATGCAGGCACTGCCCTATATCCTCACCGTGATCCTGCTTGCAGGCTTCATCGGCAAGGCCATTCCGCCGAAGGCCGGCGGCGTGCCCTATGTGAAGGAGCGCTAGAATGTCCCATGACCTGTTCGAGGCGGCGCGCGCGGCGATGGCCTTTGCGCATGCCCCCTATTCCAAGTTCCCCGTGGGCGCGGCGATCCGCGCCGAGGACGGAAAGATCTATGCCGGCGCCAATATCGAGAACCTGTCCTTCCCGCAGGGCTGGTGCGCCGAGCCCACCGCCATCAGTCAGATGATCATGGGCGGCGCGAAGAAGATCGTCGAGATGGCCGTGATCGCCGAAAAGCTGCCGCTCTGCCCGCCCTGCGGCGGCTGCCGGCAGAAGATTGCGGAGTTCGCCAGCGCGACGACGCCGATCTATCTGTGCGACGAGACCGGCGTGAAGAAGACCATGACCATGGAAGAACTCCTGCCGCACGGCTTCAGCACGGACGTGATCGGATGAGTGGCGCGGCAACAGACCTTCTGCTGGCCCGGCTCGGCGGCGTCGTACCGCGCTACGGCATCGTGCTCGGCTCCGGCCTGGGCTCGCTCGTGGATGCCGTCGAGAACGCCATCCGCATTCCCTATGCGGACCTGCCGAGCTTTCCCGTCAGTTCGGTGTCCGGCCATGCCGGCGAGATGGTCATCGGCTATCTCGGGGCCGTGCCCGTCATCATGCTGTCGGGCCGCGTGCACTACTATGAGCGCGGCGACGCCAATGCCATGCGCGCACCGCTCGAGGTGCTGAAGGGGCTGGGCGTCACCGAACTCGTTCTCACCAACTCGGCCGGATCGCTGCGCGACGACATGCCGCCCGGCTCGGTGATGCGGATTTCCGACCACATCAACTTCTCCGGCACCAACCCGCTTGTCGGCCTCGACGGCGACGACCGTTTCGTCGGCATGACCAATGCCTATGACGCAGACCTCGCCGCCCGCATGGAGGCGGCAGCACAGACGCTCGATATCCCGCTCTCGAACGGCGTCTATATGTGGTTCTCCGGTCCGAGCTTCGAGACGCCGGCCGAAATCCGCATGGCGCGCGTGCTCGGCGCCGACGCCGTGGGTATGTCTACCGTGCCGGAGGTGCTGATCGCGCGTCATCTCGGCCTGAAGGTCGCCGCCGCCTCCGTCATCACCAATTTCGGTGCGGGAATGACGGGCGATGAGCTCAGCCACCACGAGACGAAGGACATGGCGCCCATCGGCGGCAAGCGGCTTGCCGCCATTCTCGCCGAAATGATCGCCGGCGGTGGCTGAGATGCTGCCGCAGGAGACGATCCGCCGCAAGCGCAACGGCGATGCGCTCTCCCGGGAGGAGATTGCCGCCTTCATTGCCGGCGTGACGGAGGGCAGCGTGTCCGAGGGACAGGTCGCCGCGCTCGCCATGGCGGTCTGGTTCAACGGGATGACGCGCGACGAGACCGTCGCCCTGACGCTTGCGATGCGCGATTCCGGCGATGTGCTCGACTGGCCCGACATCGACCGGCCGATTGCCGACAAGCATTCGACGGGCGGCGTCGGTGACAATGTCTCGCTGATGCTGGCGCCGATCGCCGCCGCCTGCGGGCTTGCCGTGCCGATGATCTCCGGGCGCGGGCTCAGTCATACAGGCGGCACGCTCGACAAGCTGGAATCGATCCCGGGCTATACGATCATGCCCTCGGCGGAACGCTTCCGCCGAACCGTGAAGGATGTCGGCTGCGCGATCATCGGCCAGACCGGCGATCTCGCCCCCGCCGACAAGCGCGTCTATGCCATCCGCGACGTGACGGCGACGGTCGATTCCGTGCCGCTGATTACCGCCTCCATCCTTTCCAAGAAGCTCGCGGCCGGGCTTCAGTCCCTCGTGCTCGACGTCAAGGTCGGCAACGGCGCTTTCATGGCGGATACCGCCGAGGCGGAAAGCCTGGCCCGTGCGCTGGTCGAGGTGGCCAATGGCGCCGGTGTGCGCACCACCGCGCTCATCACCGACATGAACCAGCCGCTGGCGGACGCCGCCGGCAATGCGCTCGAGATCGCCAACTGCATCGCCTTCCTGAAGGGTGAGAAGGCCGGCACGCGGCTCGAGCGCATCGTGCTGGCCTTCGCGGCGGAAATGCTCGTGTCATCAGGTCTGGAAACGAATGTCGAGGCCGCGTCAGCCAAGGCGGCCGGGGTGCTGGCGAGCGGCGCGGCGGCCGAGACCTTCGCGCGCATGGTGCACGCGCTTGGCGGGCCCGCCGATCTCATCGATAGAGCGGAACGACATCTTGTCTCCGCACCCGTCATCCGGCCGGTGGCAGCACCGCAGGCCGGTTATCTCGCCGCCTGCGACACCCGCGGCATCGGCTTGGCCGTCATCGAACTGGGTGGCGGGCGCAGCCGGCCGGATGACGTCATTGACCACCGGGTGGGCTTCGACGGCCTTCTGCCGCTGGGTGCGAAAGTGGAGAAGGGCGACGTGATCGGTCGCGTTCACGCGGCAACCGACGCAGATGCCGACCGTGCAGTCCAACGGCTGACGGCGCTCTACCGGATAAGCCCCGAGCCACCGGCGCCGGCAGCCGAGATACTGTCGCGCGTCAGCGCGTGAGGTGCAGCTTGCCGTCCTCGACCCTGTAGGACGAGAGACCCTTCAGAAAGCTCATGCCGATCAGCGTGCCTGATAGCGCCTTGTCATCGAGAACCATGGCGCCGACATTGTCCATGCGCACCGGGCCGATTTCGACCTTGTCGAGACGGATGTAAGCCGCGCGCGCCTTGCCGTTGGCGGTATCCACAGCGTAGCGGAAGTCGAGATCGGCCCTGTCGATGCCGAGGCGCTGGGCGGTCGAGACATTGATGGCGACCATGCTGGCGCCGGTATCGACCATGCCCTGTTCCTTGCGGCCATTGATGGCGAAAAGCCCGGTGAAATGACCGCCCGCATCGGCATTGATCGTGGCGCTGCGGTTGCCGGTATAGCGCGCGGCACCCTGCCCCGGCTGCACCGAAGCGGTTTCCACCCTGGCCTCGGGCGTCGGGGTCTGCGTTTCGCCGACATAACGGCTGGCAAGGTCTGGCACGAAGGCCGCGGCGGCAAGCACGCCGCCGACAAGAAGGACGAGGCTTCGAACAAACATGGCCGGTCTCCGGAACAACTTGTCCCGAACTAGCACAGCATCGGCTAACGGACGGCAAAAAGGGGCGCCTGGCGGCACCCCTCTCCACGATCTTCGCTCGACTTGGTAAAGCGGCGGTTAACGCCTACTTCGTGCCGTACATGCGATCACCGGCATCGCCGAGGCCGGGCACGATATAGCCCTTTTCATTGAGCTGGCGGTCGATGGACGCGGTATAGACCGGCACGTCGGGGTGATGTGCCCGGAAGCTCTTGATGCCCTCGGGCGCCGCCAGCAGGCAGAGGAAGCGGATATTCGTCGCGCCGCGGCTCTTCAGCGTATCGATGGCGGCAATCGCCGAATTTCCGGTCGCCAGCATCGGATCGACGACGATGACGAGGCGTTCGTCGATGCTATCGGGCGCCTTGAAGAAATATTCGACCGCTTCCAGCGTCTCGTGATCGCGATATACGCCGATATGGGAGACGCGGGCCGACGGCACCAGTTCCAGCATGCCTTCGAGCAGGCCGTTGCCGGCGCGCAGGATGGAGGCGAAGACGAGCTTCTTGCCTTCCAGCACCGGCGCATCGATCTCCTCGAGCGGCGTCTTGATGCGTGCGGTCGTCAGTTCCAGATCGCGCGTGACTTCATAACAGAGCAGCGTGGAGATTTCGCGCAGCAGGCGGCGGAAGCTGCCGGTCGACGTCTCCTCCTTGCGCATGATGGTCAGCTTGTGCTGCACGAGCGGGTGATCGATGACTGTGACGCCGTCCATGGCCAACCTTCCGAAAATATCTGAACGCTTCTTTTTCCACGGAACGGCGCGGGCCCGCAAGTGAAGACAGCGGGAGCCAGGCAACATCCCCAGCCGGCTTGCCTCAAAGTGCTGCCAGAAGCCTCTGGCGCGTGGGCTCGTCGACAAAGGCCGCCTCGATCGCCGTCCGCGTCACGCCGAGGATTTCTACATCGCTGAAGCCCATCACGGTGGAGGCAACCTCGTATTCGCGGGCAAGCGAGGTGTGGAAGAAGGGCGGATCGTCCGAGTTGAGCGTGACACGTACGCCGGCCGCGTGCAGGGCGCGCAGCGGATGGCTCTCGAAATCCGGGAAGACGCCGAGCGCCACATTGGAGCCCGGGCAGACTTCCAGCACCACGCCCTCTTCGGCCAGCCGCCTTACGAGGTCGGCGTCCTCGATGGCGCGCACGCCGTGGCTGATGCGCGACGGGCGGACATGATCCAGCGCATCGCGCACGCTGAAGGCGCCCGAGAGCTCGCCCGCGTGGATCGTGATGCCGAGGCCCGCGTCACGGGCGATATCGAAGGCGCGGGCGAAATCCGCCACGCGGTGCATGCGCTCCTCGCCGGCAAGGTTGAAGCCCGTTATCAGCGGATGGGGCCGGCGCGCGGCATATTCCGCGGCTTTTACCACGCGCTCCGGCCCGAAATGCCTGATGCCGACGATGATGAACCGCGTCTCGATACCCGTTTTCGCCCTCGC
The DNA here is from genome assembly GCF_022637395.1 of Shinella sp. H4-D48. GTDB lineage: Bacteria > Pseudomonadota > Alphaproteobacteria > Rhizobiales > Rhizobiaceae > Shinella > Shinella sedimenti. The sequence continues at coordinate 3,379,660 of NZ_CP093337.1, forward strand.
CCGTTGCGCCCCCTCGGCGAGGCCGGCGATATAGGCGTCTGCCCCGATCCCGATCGCGTCGCCCTGGTCCGGCGAAACGATCAGTTCGCTGTAGATGGCGCCGGCCTGCGCGATCTCCGTCAGGTAGGTTTCGGCAAGCAGCGCGTAATCCTCCTCCGTGCGGAAGAGGTTGGCGGTCGCGTCGTAGCTTTGCACGAAGCTCGTGAAATCCTGCCAGGCATAGGCGCCGTCGCGGATGAAGGCGGACGTATCGATGCCGTAGCGCGCGGCCTGTGACAGCGCGAGTGCCGGCGGCGTGGCCCCTTCGATATGGCAGTGCAGTTCGGCCTTGGGCATGGATGTCGTCACAGAAAACTCCGTCCATGCTTGCCGGGCGCGATGCCGAGATGGCGGGCGATGCTTTCACCGATATCGGCGAAGGTGGTGCGGGTCTCGATCAGCCGGGAACGGATGCCGGGTCCGAAGCTCAGGATCGGCACACGCTCGCGCGTGTGGTCGGTGCCGCGCCAGGTGGGGTCGCAGCCATGATCGGCCGTCAGGATGACGAGATCGCCCGGCTTCAGCTTGCGGTCCACCTCCGGCAGGCGCCTATCGAAGGCCTCGAGCGCCGCCGCGTAGCCGGCGACGTCACGGCGATGGCCGTAGAGCATGTCGAAATCGACGAAATTGGCGAAGACGAGATCGCCGTCCTTCGCCTCGTCCATCACGCGCAATGTCCCGTCGAGCAGCGCCATGTTGCCGTCGGCCTTGGTCAGTGTGCCGATGCCCTGATGGGCGAAGATATCGCCGATCTTGCCCACGGCGTGCACCGTGCGGCCGGCCTCCGTCAGCCTGTCGAGCAGGGTCAGTTCCGGCGGCGGCACGGAATAATCGCGACGGTTTCCGGTGCGTCTGAAATGCTCCGGGCTTTCGCCGACGAAGGGACGCGCAATGACCCGCCCGATGCGCCCGCCCGGCCGCTCGTCGAGGATCTTCCGCACGGTTTCGCAGAAGGCGAGCAGCCGCTCCAGCCCGAAAGTCCCCTCATGCGCGGCGACCTGGAAGACGGAATCCATCGAGGTGTAGCAGATGGGCTTGCCGGTGCGCATGTGCTCGAGGCCATGGCGCGCAATGATATCCGTGCCTGACGCATGGCAGTTGCCGAGGATGCCGGGCACCTTGCCGGCCACACGGATGGCCGCGACCAGATCGGGTTCGAAAGCATCACCCTCGGCGGGAAAGTAACCCCAGTCGAAGGTGACGGGCGTGCCGGCGATTTCCCAGTGACCCGACGGCGTGTCCTTGCCGTTCGAGACCTCGCTGGCCGCGCCGTGATAACCGAAGACGCGTTGCGGCACGTCCATGCCGATGGGAAAGCTGCCCGTTGCCGCGCGCGCGGCATGCAGCAGACCGAGTGCCGACATGTTGGGAAGCTTCAGAGGGCCCTGACGCAGCCCCTGCCGGTCGCCGGCACCGGCAGCGCAGAATTCCGCGATATGCCCGAGCGTGTCGGCGCCGAGGTCACCGAACGCGGCCGCATCCGGGCCGCCGCCGATGCCGAAGGAATCGAGAACAAAGAGAAAGGCTCTTGCCATGGTCACCCACTATCTGCCCGCATTCGGGTGACATGACACGGCCATGACAGGCGGTTCAAGCGAAATCGCGCGGTGAAACGGATAGCGTCAGCAATCGGTGCAGGTGATCTTCTCGCCTGCACGCTTGCGGAAGTAGCTCGTCTTGCCGAGCGTGATGTTGTTGATATGCGAACTCAATCCCGGTGCCATCAGCAGGATCTTGTGCGGCACGGTGTATTCCGTGCGCACGATGAAGGCGTCCTTCACCGCGATATCCGGCGGCAATGTGACCGTGCTGCCCTTGGCATAGGGCGTCGCGGCATTCTGATCACGCGACCAGGCCACCGTCGCATTGCCGCCAGCATCGATGGCGACACCGGTGATCTTCAGCGTATAACCGTCCTGCGTGAAGGGCGTGATGACGTTGCGCGTGACATCCTTCATGCTGTCGAGGACAGCCTTCGTGGTGTTCTCGCTGCGGGTCAGGAGATCGGAGACGGTGCTGGAGGCACGGCTGATTTTGCGCGACATGGAAACGGCGACGGAGACTTCGAAGGCGCCGATATAGGTGATGATCAGCAGCGGCGCGACGATCGCGAATTCGATGGCGCCGACACCCCGGCGATCGTCGACAAAGCGGCGCAAGCGCAACAGTACGCCCCCCATCGACCGGGCTTCACCCCTGCGAGTAAACACGCGAGAAACAATCCCGGTCATCAAGGATAATCCTCGTTCTGGACGACTGCCGTGGCGATCATCAGGTAGTTCTGCCGGGAGCCGTTCGCCGATTTGATGTTGGAGAGCAGCGGGCGCACGAGATCGGTGATGACATCCCACCGGTAATAGGCGCGGACGATGTTGATCGTCTTCTTGCCGCCCGGCGCGAACTTGAAAGATCTCGTATCGATGTCGGAATCGGCGAGAGGAACCGCCTTCGGGATATCCGTATATTTTTCAAAGCTGCGGACATCGAGAAGCAGTTTGTCCGGCGTATCGATTTCCTTGGCCGAGCAGGGCATGAGGATGCTGATCTCTTCGCAGAACTGCTTCCGGAAATCTTTCTCCGAATATCCCGGCTTGATCTGGCCGGTGCGGATCTTGCGCGCCATGTTTTCGGTCGCGTTGGCGAGCAGCTGTTCGCCGGTGAATGCCACGAAGGTTTCAAGCGACGCGAAGATCATCACGAAAAAAGGGATGGCAAGGATAGCGAATTCGATCGCGGTCGCGCCGTCGCGGCGACGGTAGAAGCGCTTCAACAGCCCCTTCATGGGCTGTCGGCGGCTGGATATATCCTGATCGAGCGACATCGCGATCCGTTCCAAAATCCCAGATCGTGTCAGAATAGAAGGCAGACTGTTTATTTTTCGTGTGTGCGGCGACGAAGACTTGAACGGTTTCCCGCATTCGCACGCTGTATCAGTTGCCGGCCGCCTTGTTGCGGGAAACGTGCTCCTCGCAGTTCGGCGTGCATGAGAGAACCGACCGCTCCGTCTGACGGAACACACGCACCGTGTTGCCTTCGTCGATAGAAACGAGGATACGCTCGTCAACGATGGCGTTGCCGTCGGCATCCAGTAGAACCAGATTGGTCGTTCCGAAACTGCGTCCCGTGATGACGATCGTCTTGGCATCTGCGACCGTGGCATCGGCCACTTCGGCATCGCCGATGATGACCTTGCTGACCGGCCGGTCGAGCCTCAGCACGCGGGCGTGATCCATATAGACGCGCATCAGCTGCTCCTGGGCCATGGCGGAGGCGCCGGCCGAGAGCAGGATAGAAGCAGCCGTTACAAGCTTTGCAGCGTGAACGGCGAAGGTGCGGTGGCGTCCCATAAACAGTCATCCCGAAGATAAGGCAGGGACAGCATCGCCGCGAATGGTAAATGAAGGCTTAAACGCCGTGCAATCCGAACCCACTCAACTTCCACGTTTTCCGGCACTTCCGTTCATTATCGGGCCATCCGGAGCGAAAAACTATATGAAAAGCCCCATCAACCATTTTTTGACCATAATTCCGGCGGGACCGCGGCAAGGAAATATTAACTCACTTCCTTAAGTCGATGGAAATGGCGAGCCTGTAGGTTGCAGTCATCCGAACAACGGAAACAGTTGGCGGACGTGCTGAACCAACATCGTGGAGCTAGGAGAATACCATGACCAAGATTTTCGCTCGCCTTATGAAGGACGAATCGGGTGCAACCGCCATCGAATACGGCCTGATCGCTGCCCTGATTTCCGTTGCCCTGATTGCCGGCGCTACTTCGCTCGGCGGCACGCTGAACAATACGTTCAGCTCGCTTTCGACAAAGATGTCCACTGCCAAGACGACATCTGACAACTATCAGGCGCCTTGATACTTGCAAACTGAGAGAAAGCCGCCGAGAGGCGGCTTTCTTTGTTTGTAATCAGTCGCTTTGGATGACAGGCTCCTGTCGAGTGGAGGCATCAATTGGCCCAAGCCATCATCTTCGTGGTTTTCCCGCTTTGCCTTGCGGTTGCGGCCTGTTCCGATTTCCTGACAATGCTCATTCCCAACCGGGTTTCGGCCATCCTTCTCGCGTCGTTCTTCATCGTGGCCCCACTTGCCGGGCTGGGCCTGATGGAAATCGCGACGCATCTTGCGGCCGGCGCGATCGTTTTTTCCGTATGTTTTGCCCTTTTTGCCTTTAATGTGATGGGCGGCGGTGATGCGAAGCTTCTGACCGCGAGCGCGGTGTGGTTTGGCCTGACCTTCTCGCTGTTCGAGTTCCTGGTCTATGTCTCGTTCCTCGGCGGCGTGCTGACGCTGGCGATCCTCTCGGTGCGTGCGCACACCAACACGATCCTGGCCAGCGGCCTTCCTGTGCCTGACTCACTCGTCATGGCGAAGAAGATTCCTTACGGCATTGCTATCGGCGTCGGCGCATTCATCGCCTACCCGTCCTCACCGCTCATGCTCGCCGCCCTCGGCAACTAAAGGTCGCAACGCCATCAACCGGTCGTTAACCATAACCGTAAGGCGACTATTAACCATAATTATACCTTTCCCGGGCAATGTCGGCGGATAGAAGAGTCCGCAGCTCAGGGAAACCAAATGAAACCGGCGCGAATCATCATTCTGGCAGTGGCCGTCGTGTCGGCTGGCGTTGCAGGTTTCCTGGCGCTGCAGGTCGCCCGCAAGGGTGGTGTTTCGGTTGTCGAGACGCAGACGGTCCTCGAGCGCGAGCCGACCATCAAGGTTCTCGTCGCGACCGAAAGCCTGCCTGTCGGCACGCGGCTCAATGCCGGCTCCGTTGCCTGGGCCGAATGGCCGAAGGGCTCCGTCGTCGACGGTTTCATTACTGAACAAAACCGGCCGGACGCGATCCAGACGCTCGAGGGCGCCATCGCCCGCATGCCGATCTTCAACGGCGAGCCGGTTCGCCAGGAAAAGATCGTCGATTCCTCCAGCCGCATCATGTCCTCCCTGCTGCCTTCGGGCAAACGCGCGGTGGCCACCGAGATCACCGTAGCGACCGGCGCCGGCGGCTTCATCCTGCCGAACGACCGCGTCGACGTCATCATGGTGCGCAAGAGCAGCACCGGTAACTTCCTCACGGAAAACGTGCTGTCCAATGTGCGCGTTCTGGCCATCGACCAGCAGATCCAGGAAAATCCGGACGGATCCAAGACCGTGCTGGGCACCACCGCCACACTCGAACTCACGCCGGACCAGGCAAAGGTGATGAGCGTCGCCCAGCAGATGGCCGAACGGCTGTCGCTTGCGCTGCGCAGCGTCGCCGATGCCCAGGAGCCCGATACGGGCGCGGCAGACTACCTGCTCAGCGGGGCCGATGGCGTACCGCAGGTGCAGGTGATCAAGACCGGCAAGATCGTCAACGGCAATGCGTCTGAAGCGCAGTAAATGATCAGGAGCTGACCCGTGTTCGCACTCTCAAAGACTTTTCGGGCTTCTGTCGCCGGCGGACTGACGTTCTGCCTGGCCTTTTCCGGTCTGCCTGCCGCCATCGTCACGGGCAAGGTCATCGCCACGGCCGAGGCGGCCAGCGCGTCGATCATCCGCATCCAGAATGCCGGCCCGGGCGCGCGCAAGACGATCAATCTCGGCCTCAACAAGGCCGTCGTCATCGACCTGCCCTCCGACGCGCATGACATTCTCGTGGCCGACCCGGTGAAGGCCGATGCGGTAACGCGCACATCGCGACGCATCTATCTCTTCGGCAAGGAAGTCGGCCAGACCAATATCTTCGTCTTCGGACCCGGCGGCGAGGAAATCGTCAGCATCGATCTCAATGTCGAGCGCGACGTCTCCAATCTTCAGGCAAACCTGCGGCGCTTCATCCCGGACTCCGATATTCAGGTCGAGATCATCTCCGACAATATCGTCCTGAGCGGCAGCGTGCGCACGCCGCAGGACGCCACGCAGGCCGTCAACCTCGCGCAGATCTTCCTCAAGGGCGGCGAGGCGACCACGCGAACGGTCGTGTCCCAGGGCAACAATGGTGACGCGGCGATCTTCGGCGAAGGACGCCAGGCCTCGCAGGTCGTCAACATGCTCCAGGTTCAGGGCGAGGACCAGGTGACGCTGAAGGTCACGGTGGCCGAAATCCGCCGCGAGGTTCTCAAGCAGCTTGGCTTCGACAACACGTTCAGCCGTGTCGCCGGCGCGTCCGGCTCCAATCTCGACGTGCTCTCCTTCAACAGCGCGGCGAGCGGACTGAGCGGCGCGATTTCCGGCAATGTCGGCAAGCTCGGCATCGATGCCGTCGTCAACGCCCTGGAACAGGCCAAGGCAATCCGCACCCTGGCCGAGCCGACGCTTACGGCGGTCTCCGGCCAGGCGGCTACATTCAATTCGGGCGGTGAGCGGCTCTATGCGGTTCGCGATGGCGACGGCGGTTATACCACGACGACCTATCAATATGGCATTTCGCTCGGCTTCACACCGACGGTGCTGTCCTCGGGGCGCATCAGTCTGCGCATCCAGACGAAGGTTTCCGAGCCGGTTGCCGGCGCAACAAGCGCCGAATATCGCCGCCGCGATGCCGAAACCGTTGTCGAATTGCCCTCCGGAGGCTCCATCGCGCTTGCCGGTCTCATCCGTGACGACGTGCAGCAGAGCATGAACGGCACACCGGTCGCCTCGAAGGTTCCGATCTTCGGCGCGCTGTTCCGGCAAAAAACCATCGAACGCAACGAGACCGAGCTGGTGATCATCGCCACGCCCTATCTCGTGAAGCCGGTCAACCGCAACGCGCTGGCGCGGCCGGACGACAATTTCAATCCGGCCAATGACGCGGCGAGCGTCTTCCTCGGCCAGGTCAACCAGATCTACGGCAGGAAGAGCAACCTGCCCGCCCAGCGCTACGAAGGCAGCGTTGGCTTCATCTACAAGTGAACGGGTGCGACGTGAAAAAGGGACGGGCCCAGCCGATGGCAAACGAAATGCACTCCACGAACCGCACCCGGCGTCTTAACGCCGGACGAGCCGTTACCCTGTTCGCGATGGCGGCGCTCGTCGCGGTCGCCTCAGGCTGCGCCAACCGGGATGCCACGACGACCGGTTCGCTGCCGGACGACTACCGCACACGCCACCCGATCGTGGTGGGCGAGCAGGAGAAGACCATCGATATCCCGATCGCGACCGGCGCAACACAACTGACGCGCGGCCAGGCCGAGGTGATCGCCGGCTTCGCTGATGGCTACACCTCCAGCACGTCGGGCACGTTCCGTATCATCGTGCCGCACGGTGCCCGCAACGACGCGGCAGCCGCCGTGACCAGCCGACATATCCGCAAGGTCGTCACGCGCCAGGGCGTTCCCGCAAGCAAGGTGATCGTCGAGAGCTACACCGCCGCCGACCCGGCCGAAGCGGCGCCGATCCGCCTCAGCTATTTCGCTATCACGGCCTCGACGCCGGCCTGCGGCCAGTGGCCGGAGGACCTGCTGATCAATACATACGGGAACAAGAACTATCATAACTTCGGTTGCGCCCAGCAGAACAACCTTGCGGCCCAGATCGCCGACCCCAACGATCTGCTCGGTCCGCGCCGCATGACCCCGGCCGACGCGACCCAGCGTGGCAATGCCATGAAGCGCTATCGCGAGTCCTATACCGAACTTAGAGAAATGAACTGACGCTGCTTGCGTCTCCAAGCCAGGTAACGCCATGAGCACGGTCGACTACACTTTCAAGAACGATGCCGCAGACGAGGCGGATGACGCGATCCGTCCGGCGGAGCTGGAAGCGATGCGCCCGCTGCCGCGCATCTCCGTGCACGCCTTCTGCGAGAGCGAGGCGATGCTGCGCACCATGGAGCGCTGCGCCCAGGACCGGCGCCTGGCCAAGGTGAGCCTGAAGATATCGAGCGCCAGCATCGCGGCGGCGGCCAACATGTTCGCCTCCGCGCCGACGCCGAACCTGCTGATCCTTGAAACGTCCGCGCAGCCCGGCGATATCATGGAGGAGCTGGCGCCGCTTGCCGAGGTCTGCGATCCCAGCACCAAGGTCATCATCGTCGGCCGCTACAACGATATCCCGCTTTACCGCGAGCTGATCCGCAACGGCATCTCGGAATATATGGTGGGCCCCGTCGGCATGGCCGACGTGCTGGCCGCCATGTCGGCGATCTTCGTCGATCCCGATGCCGAGCCGCTCGGGCGCAGCGTCGCCTTCATCGGCGCCAAGGGCGGCTGCGGCTCCTCGACGATCGCGCACAATTGCGCCTTCGACATTTCGAACCTGTTCCAGACCGAAGTCATTCTGGCCGATCTCGATCTGCCCTACGGCACCGCCAATATCGACTTCGACCAGGATCCGCCGCAGGGGATATCCGAGGCGATCTATGCGCCCGATCGCCTCGACGAGGTTTTCCTGGATCGTCTGCTCGCCAAGTGCTCGCAGCATCTCTCCCTGCTGGCCGCACCCTCCATGCTCGACCGCGGCTATGACCTCGAGCGCGGCTCGTTCCAGCCGATCCTCGAAGTGCTTCAGCGCAGCGCGCCGGTCACCGTGCTCGACGTGCCGCATGCGTGGTCGGAATGGACGCGCACGCTGCTTTCGGAAGTGGACGAGCTGGTCATCACCGCCGTTCCCGATCTCGCCAACCTTCGCAACGCCAAGAACATGCTCGACGCGCTGAAGAAGCTGAGGCCCAACGACAAGCCACCGCACCTGATCCTCAATCAGGTCGGCCTGCCGAAACGGCCGGAGATCTCGCCCTCCGACTTCTGCGAGCCACTTGGCGTGGAGCCCGTCGCCATCATCCCGTTCGACGCCCAGCTCTTCGGCGCGGCCTCCAACAGCGGACGCATGATCGCGGAAATGGATCGCAAGTCACCGACGGCGGAAACCTTCTCGCAGATCGCCCATCTCGTGACGGGGCGCGCGACGGTGAAGAAGCCCAAGAAGGCCGGGATCGGCAAGATGCTGGGTCTCCTCGGCCGCAAGTAAGCCCGGACGGGCGGTGCAACAGACTGGATGAGTGGAATGTTCGGCAAACGCGGAAATGAAGGCTTCGGCAAGAGCGGCACGGCAGGCCAGACGGCCCATGCCGGTGCGGCCTCCGGCGCGACCGTGACGGCGGAACGGCCGGTTGCCGCCGCTGTCGCACAACCCGTCGCAGAGCCGTCGCCGGTTGCCGCGCCCAGTCCTGCACCCGCCGCGGCCGTGCGTCGTCGCACGCCGCGCAACGAAGACTATTACGATACCAAAAGCCAGGTCTTCTCCGCGCTGATCGACACGATCGACCTGTCGCAGCTTGCCAAGCTCGACACGGAAAGCGCGCGCGAGGAAATCCGCGATATCGTCAACGACATCATCACCATCAAGAACTTCGCGATGTCGATTTCCGAGCAGGAGGAACTGCTCGACGACATCTGCAACGACGTTCTCGGCTACGGCCCGCTGGAGCCGCTTCTGGCGCGCGACGACATCGCCGACATCATGGTGAACGGTGCGGGCAAGACCTATATCGAAGTGGGCGGCAAGGTGCAGGAATCGGAAATCCGCTTCCGCGACAATGCCCAGCTTCTCTCCATCTGCCAGCGCATCGTCAGCCAGGTCGGTCGCCGCGTCGACGAATCGAGCCCGATCTGCGACGCGCGCCTTCCCGACGGCTCGCGTGTCAACGTCATAGCCCCGCCGCTCGCCATCGACGGCACGGCGCTCACCATCCGAAAGTTCAAGAAGGACAAGCTGACCCTCGACCAGCTCGTCCGGTTCGGATCGATCACGCCCGAGGGCGCGGCCCTTCTTCAGATCATCGGCCGTGTGCGCTGCAACCTTGTCATCTCCGGCGGTACGGGCTCGGGCAAGACGACGCTGCTGAACTGCCTGACGAACTATATCGACCGGGACGAGCGGGTCATCACCTGCGAGGACTCGGCCGAACTTCAGCTGCAGCAGCCGCATGTCGTGCGTCTCGAAACCCGCCCGCCGAACATCGAGGGCGAGGGCGAGATCACCATGCGCGACCTCATCAAGAACTGCCTGCGTATGCGCCCCGAGCGCATCATCGTGGGCGAAGTGCGCGGACCTGAAGTCTTCGACCTTCTGCAGGCAATGAACACCGGCCACGACGGTTCGATGGGCACGATCCACGCCAACACGCCGCGCGAATGCCTTTCGCGTATGGAATCGATGATCGCCATGGGCGGCTACACGCTGCCCGCCAAGACCGTGCGCGAGATCATCGCCGGCTCCATCGACATCATCATCCAGGCCTCGCGCCTGCGCGACGGCTCGCGCCGCATCACCCACATTACCGAAGTGGTAGGCATGGAAGGCGACGTCATCGTCACCCAGGACCTGATGCGCTTCGAGATCCAGGGCGAGGACGCCAACGGGCGGCTCATCGGCAAGCACACCGGCACCGGCATCGGCAAACCGCATTTCTGGGATCGGGCCCGCTACTTCAACGAGGACAAGCGTTTGGCGGCAACGCTCGACGCGATGGAGAAGCCGTAAGGGGCGGGTAGACGCGATGTTCGGAATGGATATCACCATCGTGGCGATCTTCGCGCTGGCGGCACTCTCCACCGCCGGCCTTGCCTATGGCCTGCTCTTCTCGCGCATCGAGACGGAGAAGAAGACCGAAAGCCGCATGCGCCGTGTCCAGTCCGCCGAGACCGATCAGTCGCGGGCCAAGGCCGCGCGCGACCGCGTGCAGGAGCTTTCCAAGCGCCGCCGGTCCGTGCAGGATTCGCTGAAGGACCTCGAAAAGAAGCAGCAGGAGCAATCCAAGCGGATCGCCACGACGCTGAAAGCCAGGCTGTCCCAGGCGGGCCTGTCGATCACCGAGACCAAGTTTTACGTGTTCAGCGCGATCTTCGGCGTCTTCGCCTTCGTCGTCGCACTCATCGGCGGCATGGGGCCGCTGGTCGCGCTCGGCATCGCGTTCATCGCCGGCGCCGGCCTTCCGCGCTGGTTCATCGGCTTTCTCGTCAAGCGCCGGCAGAACAAGTTCCTCGAGGAGTTTCCCAACGCGCTCGACGTGATGGTGCGATCCATCAAGTCCGGCCTTCCGCTGACGGACGCGCTGCGGCTGATCGCGGCCGAGGGCCAGGAACCGGTCAGGACCGAGTTCCGCAAGATCGTCGAAAGCCAGCAGGTCGGCCTCAGCGTGTCGGATGCCTGTGCGCGCATGTTCACGAGCATTCCGCTTCAGGAAGTCAATTTCTTCGCCATCGTCATCGCCATCCAGAGCCAGGCCGGCGGCAACCTTTCCGAAGCGCTGGGCAACCTGTCGCGCGTGCTGCGCGAACGGCGGAAGATGCGTGCCAAGGTCGGTGCGCTGTCTATGGAAGCCAAGGCGTCGGCCGCGATCATCGGGGCGCTGCCCTTCATCGTGACGCTGCTCGTCTATCTGACATCGCCGGAATACATCATGGTGCTGTTCCAGGATCCCCGCGGTCATCTCATTCTCGGCATATCGGGCGTGTGGATGTCCATCGGCATTCTCGTGATGCGCAACATGATCAACTTCGACATCTAGGAACCCAGATCATGATCGCCATGCTCACCGATCCCGCGGTTCTCCTGCCCGCCTTCGTGGTGATCGCCGTGCTCGCCACGTTCTACACGCTGGCGATGCCCTATTTCGAACGGGGCGATCTCGACAAGCGCATGAAGAGCGTCGCGCTGGAGCGCGAGCAGATGCGGGCGCGCGAGCGGGCGCGGCTGTCGGCCGAAACGGTCCAGAACAAGGCATCGCTCAGAGCGCAGCACAACACATCGGTGCGCAACGTGGTGGAGCGGCTGAACCTGCGCGAGGCCCTCGTCGACGCCAACACGATGAACCGCCTGCGACAGGCCGGCTATCGTTCGCAGAACGCGCTCAACATCTTCCTCTTCGCCCGCTTCACCCTGCCCTTTCTGTTCCTGGCGATCGCGGCCTTCTACATCTTCTATCTCGGCTTTCTCGGCGACAAACCGTTCTCGATCCGCATCCTGGCAACGCTGGGCATCGCCTATCTCGGCTTCTACGCGCCGAACATCTTCATTTCCAACAAGGTCTCCAAGCGCCAACAATCGATCCGTCGCGCATGGCCGGATGCGCTCGACCTCATGCTCATCTGCGTGGAATCGGGTATCTCGATCGAGGTCGCCTTCAAGCGCGTGGCCGACGAAATCGCCATGGCCTCGCCGGAACTGGCCGAGGAACTCGTTTTGACCACAGCGGAGCTTTCCTTCCTCCAGGAACGCCGCCAGGCCTATGAGAACCTGGGTACGCGTATCGGCCTCGACACTGTGAAATCCGTGACGCAGGCGCTCATCCAGGCCGAGCGCTACGGCACGCCGCTCGCCCAGGCGCTGCGCGTTCTGGCGCAGGAATGCCGTGACCAGCGCATGAACGAGGCGGAAAAGAAGGCCGCCGCGCTGCCGCCGAAACTCACCGTGCCGATGATCCTGTTCTTCCTGCCCGTTCTGGTGGCCGTCATTCTCGGCCCGGCCGGCATCCAGGTCTCCGACCGCTTCTGATCGCTTCGCAGAAAAATAGAGAAGCCCCGGCGCGAGACGATCGGCCGGGGCTTCTTCGTTTGTCCTGGGAGGACGATTGGGTCTTTAGTTGGTGCTGCCGGCGTCGTCGGCGGCGAGCTTCTTCCAGGCGTTCTGCTGGGCCAGCATGGAGCGCAGATAGGCGACGTTGGCTTCCGCCTGTCCCGAGGTCAGTTCCTGCCGGGCGATGGTTTCGGCCTCCTGGAAACGGCCCTGGAGACCGACAGTCAGCGCGAGGTTCTGCCGCACGCTGCTGTCGGCGCCCGGCTGCCTGGCGGCAGCGCGCATATAGGTTTCGGCCGTCTTCAGGTCTTTCGCCAGAAGATAGGACATGCCGAGATTGGAGAGGACCGAAGGCTCGTCGGGCTGGATATCCAGCGCCTCGCGATAGCGCTGGCGTGCCTCGTTCGAACGGCCGAGCTGATCGAGGATCGCGCCTTCGGCCGATTTCAGCCGCCAGTCCGGCCGATCCGGCGTCTGGGCGCGCAGAATGGTGTTCAGCGCCTGCTCCAGCTGCCCGGCGGCGGCCTGCGCCTTGCCATAGGCGGCCAGGACCTCGCGGTTGTTCGGATTGCTGATGGCGACCTGCTGCATGACGGCGAGCGCCTGCGTGTTGCGGCCGTTCATGCGCAGCACCGTGGCGTAGTTGATGCCGGTCGCCGCGTCCTTGGGGTTTTTCTCGTAGGCCCGGCCGATGCTGTCGGCAGCGCCGCGCAGCTCTGTCGCGTTCATCGTGCCTGTAGCGGCGGAGGACGGCCGGATGGAACCGGTGGTCAGGTTGCTCTTGCCGGCGCAGCCTGCCAGCGCGACGCCGATGACCACGAGTGCCGCGCCCGTCAAAAGCGCCGGTCGAATTGACGAAGGCAGGCGGCGTGCAGCCATGATCAGTCCCCGAAGCGGTTTCCCCAACATCGCGGCGGTTAAGGAATCACGCCGCAATCTCCGCTCCAGCAATAATCTGTTAACCCTAACAGAGTGTTAATTGCTGCGATTCTCAAGGCTCTTCCAAAGGTTCCGCCATGGCCCCCTTCCAGTTCATCGACCGGCCCTCCCCCTTCAACACGAAGAACGGGAAGACGCTGCCGATCTTCGCGATCACGCCCGCGCATATCGAGACGGGGACCATCGATCCGGTTGCGCTGGACTGGGCGAAGAAGGCCGGTTTCAAGGCGGAATCCGGCGGTCTGCTGATGGTGCCGACGGCGGACGGCCATCTCGGCGGCGCGCTTTTCGGCCTTGGCAAGAACCCCTCCGACGCCCCCTATCTCACCGGCAAGCTCGCCCGCACGCTGCCGGCCGGCGACTGGCATATCGAGACCGCACCGCTGACGGCAAACCGGCTCGCGCTGGGCTACGGCCTCGGCAGCTATCGCTTCGAGCGCTACAAGGCATCCGCCTCCGAAGCGCCGACCCTGCTCATTCCGGCCGATGCGGACGCGGCCGATATCAAGCGCCAGCTCGCCGGCGTCTTCCTGGCACGCGACCTCATCAACACGCCGACCAACGACATGGGACCGGACGCGCTGGAAGACGTGTTCCGGGGCCTCGGTGCGCATTACAAGGCCAAGGTCTCCGTCATCGCCGGTGACGACCTCCTGAAGGAGAACTTCCCGCTCGTCCACACGGTGGGCCGCGCTTCCGAACAGGCGCCGCGCCTGCTGGAGCTGCGCTGGGGCAAGAAGGGCCACAAGCGCGTGACGCTGGTGGGCAAGGGCGTGTGCTTCGACACCGGCGGCCTCGACATCAAGCCGGCTGCGTCCATGCTGCTGATGAAGAAGGATATGGGCGGCGCGGCCAATGTGATGGGCCTGGCCTTGATGATCATGGACGCCAAGCTGAAGGTGGACCTGCGCGTGCTGGTGCCTGTCGTGGAGAACTCGATCTCCGGCAATGCCTTCCGCCCCGGCGATATCTACAGAAGCCGCAAGGGCCTGACCGTGCAGATCGACAATACCGATGCCGAGGGTCGGCTGATCCTTGCCGACGCGCTCGCCTATGCCGACGAGGAAGACGCCGATCTCATCATCGACATGGCGACGCTGACGGGGGCCGCGCGCGTCGCGCTCGGGCCGGACCTGCCGCCCTTCTTCACCGACGACGACGATCTCGCCCAGGATCTTGCCGAGGCGAGCCTTTCGGTCGACGATCCGATGTGGCGCATGCCGCTCTATATGGGCTACGACAAGGACGTGTCCGCCCGCATCGCCGACCTCACCAATGCGCCGGCCGGCGGCATGGCGGGCGCGATTACCGCCGCCCTCTTCCTCAAGCGTTTCGTGACGCGCAATCGCCACTGGGCGCATTTCGACATCTTTGCCTGGGCGCAAAGCGAGCGTCCGCATTCGCCCATCGGCGGCGAAGCGCAGGCGATCCGCGCGCTCTACCATCACATGCGCGGCTTCGCGGCCTGAGAGGGAAACCGGCAGGCGATTGTCAGGATGCGAACGATACGGTAGCGTAACGAAATCGCGTTCGCCCCCGGAGGCCCCTTGCCGGTAGATCTGACCCCATCGCAGGCGCTCGGCCTCTGGCATGCCGTGACGCTGCAGCAGGTACAGGAGGACGGGCGCGACCTGACGCTGCGCCAGCTCGCCATCCTGCTCGAAATCTACCTCGTGCCGCCGCCGCATACCGTGCGGGGGCTGGCAGCCAAGCTCGCCGTCACGAAGCCGGTCATCACCCGCGCACTCGATACGATGGGCGAGCTCGGTCTCGTCACGCGGGTCCGCGACGAGCGGGACCGGCGCAACGTCATCATCAAGCGCACCGTGGATGGTGCGCTCTATCTCGAGCGCCTGGGCGACCTCATCATCGCCAAGGGACGCACACAGCCGCTGTGAGACTGCCATGACCACCCTGCCCGACCGCCGCCTCAACGCCTATCGCCCCGACCTTGCGGAGGAGGCGCTGCGCGGCAATGTGCCCGCCGAACGCTATGTCACCGGCACGCCGGCGCGCATCTGCGCACCCGTCGCGGCGCTACGACCGCGCCCGGACCTTGCTGCAGGGATCGATACCGAAGTGCTGTTCGGCGAGACCGTGCGCGTTTTCGACCGGGCGGACGGCTGGGCGTGGGTGAAGTCGGATTTCGACGGTTATGTCGGCTATGTCGAAGAGGCGGCGCTGGGTGAAGGCGGTGCCGCCACCCATCGCGTCGCGGTCCCGCGCACCTTTGCCTATACGGGCGGGGATCTGCGCACGCCGGCCGCATTTGCGCTTTCCATCGGAAGCCGGCTAACCGTTGTGGGCGAAAGCGAGACGCGCGGCACGCGCTATCTGACGCTGGAAGGCGGGCAATCCGTCGTGGCGGGCCATTGCCTCCCCATCGACGCCATGTCGGGCGACGACTATGTCGGCGTGGCGGCGCGCTTTCTCGAAACACCCTATCTGTGGGGCGGGCGCTCCGGCTTCGGGCTCGATTGCTCGGCCCTGGTGCAGCTCTCCATGATGATGGTGGGCCGCACCGCGCCAAGGGATTCCGACATGCAGGCCGCCGGCCTCGGCAGACCCATCGACCGCGCAGACCTGCAACGTGGCGATCTCGTGTTCTGGAAGGGCCATGTCGCCATCATGGAGGACGACAAGACCATCCTGCATGCCAACGGCCACACGATGAGCGTGGCGCGCGAGGGGCTGGATGCGGCGATCGAGCGGATCGGCTGGCTCTACCAGCAGCCGACGGGCTATCGCCGCCCCTGAGGCGTTCAATAGCCGGCGCTGCGGTCGACCAGATGCTCCAGCGGCTTGGCGCTCTCGTAACGCGCGATCTGGATGGCGACGTGGTCGAACAGCGCGCCGACATCGGACGCCGCCGCCGCATGCGGCGTCAGGAACACCCTGTCCATCGACCAGAACGGACTTTCCAGCGGCAGCGGCTCCTGTTCGAAGACGTCGAGCGAAGCGCCGCGCAGCGTGCCGTCGTTAATGGAGGCGACGATATCGGCCTCGACCTGGCTGCCGCCGCGCCCCGCATTGATGAAGACGGGCGCGCCGAACGGGCCCTTTCGGGAAAGCCGGGTAAACAGGCCGGTGTTGAAGATGCCCTTCGTATCGGGCGTCAACGGCAGCAGGCCGACGAGAATATCGGTTTTGGCCAGGAAGGTGTTCAGCCCGGCCTCATCGAAGACTTCGAACCCCTTGACCGCGCGGCCGCTCTTCGACCAGCCGATGACATTGAAGCCCAGCGTCTTCAGCTTGCGCGCCGCATCCTGCCCCAGAATGCCGAAGCCCATGATGCCGACGGTCATGTCGCTTGCCTCCGGCTGGTCGAGTTCGCGCCAGATACGGTCGCGGCGCAGTGCCTCATAGGCGGTATGCTGGCGCAGATGCAGGAGGCATTGCATGACGACCCATTCGCTCATGCGCGTCGTGAGCGTCTCGTCCACGAAGCGCACCAGCGGCACATCCGGCAGGCCGGGCAGTGTCAGCACATGGTCGACGCCGGCACCGCCGGAGAAGACGACCTTCAAATCCTTCGCCCGCTCGAAAAGATCGGCGCCCGGGCGCCAGACCACCGCATAGTCGATGCCGGAAAGATCGCGCTTGCGGCTGGCCGGATGCAGGAGATTGATGACCTCGCGGTCCGGAAAGGCCCCTTTCAGCGCGGCTGCGACCTGCTCCTGATCGAATTTCAGATCGATGATGACGGGGCTTTTCGTGTGCATGCTGTGTCCTGCTTTATGCCTGCTACTGGCTGATTGCCTCGCTGCGGATGGCTTCGAGGTTGAAGGCGGCGGCCATCAGGGCCTTGGTATAGGCTTCTGTCGGCCGTTCTATGATGTCCTTTGCCGGACCCTTCTCCACCACGCGGCCGCTGCGCATGACGATGATATCGTTGGCGAGCGCCCGCACGACCTTGAGATCGTGGCTGATGAAGAGATAGGCGAGATTGTGCTTTGCCTGCAGGTCGCGCAGGAGTTCGACCACCTGCGCCTGCACGCTCATGTCGAGTGCGGAGGTCGGCTCGTCGAGCATGACGAATTCCGGTTTCAGCACCATGGCACGGGCAATCGCGACGCGCTGTCGCTGGCCGCCGGAGAATTCGTGCGGATAACGCCAGCGGGTGGCCGCATCGAGGCCGGTTTCCTCAAGGGCTGCGGCGACGCGCCGGTCGCGCTCGCCCTCCGACAGTGACGGCTCGTGGATCTTCAGGCCCTCCGCGACGATATCGGCGACCGACATGCGCGGCGACAGCGAGCCGAAGGGGTCCTGGAAGACGATCTGCATGCGCCTGCGCAGCGGCCGCATCTCGGCAAAGGAATGACCGGCAATGTCCTGCCCGACAAAGGCGATGCGGCCCTTTGAGGCTATGAGCCGCGTCAGGGCGAGGCCGAGCGTCGTCTTGCCGGAGCCGGATTCACCGACCACGCCGAGCGTGTGGCCGGCGCGCAAAGTAAGATCGATACCGTCGACCGCCTTCACATTGTCGACCACGCGGCGCAGGAAGCCCGCCTTGATCGGAAACCAGACCTTGACGTCCTCGGCCTGCATGATGACCGGCTGGCTGTCGTCGGCCGGGCGCGGCTCGCCCTTCGGCTCGGAGGCCAGGAGATGGCGCGTATAGGGATGCTGCGGGTTGGTGAAGATCTCCTCGACCGGGCCGGTCTCGACGATCTTGCCCTTGGTCATCACGCAGACCCGGTCGGCGAACTTGCGAACGATGCCGAGGTCGTGGGTAATGAAGAGCATGGACATGCCGTGCTCTTCCTTGAGGTTCTTCAGCAGCTCGAGGATCTGCGCCTGCACGGTCACGTCGAGCGCCGTCGTCGGCTCGTCGGCGATCAGCAGTTCGGGCCGGTTGGCGAGCGCCATGGCGATCATCACGCGCTGGCGCTGACCGCCGGACAGTTCGTGCGGATAGGCGGCAAGGCGCTTTTCCGGCTCGCGGATACCGACCTGGTTCAGCAGTTCCAGGATTTTCGTGCGCGCGGCGGCACCCTCGATATCCTGGTGCAGCTTGAGGATCTCGCCGATCTGCCGCTCGATGGAATGCAGCGGGTTAAGCGAGGTCATCGGCTCCTGGAAGATCATGGTGATGTCGTTGCCGCGCACGTCGCGCAACGCGGCATCCGACGCCTTCAACAGGTCCTGGCCCTTGAAGAAAATTTCGCCGGACGGGTGGCTGGCGGCGGGATAGGGCAGCAGGCGCAGCACGGAATTGGCCGTCACCGACTTTCCGGAGCCGGATTCGCCGACCAGCGCCACGACCTCGCCGCGCCTGATGTCGAAGGAGACACGGTCGACTGCAAGCGTCGTGTTGCCGCCCTGGTGGAAGGCAACCGACAGATCGCGGACGGACAGAATGGTTTCGGGAGCGCTCACCGGAAGGTCTTCCTCGGATCGAAGGCGTCGCGCGTCGCTTCGCCGACAAAGATCAGCAGCGACAGCATGACGGACATGACGACGAAGGCGGTGAGGCCGAGCCACGGCGCCTGGAGGTTTTCCTTGCCCTGCGCGATCAGCTCGCCCAGTGACGGCGATCCCGGCGGCATGCCGAAACCGAGGAAGTCGAGCGAGGTCAGCGTGGTGATCGAGCCGGACAGTATGAAGGGCAAGAAGGTGAGCGTGGCGACCATGGCATTCGGCAGCAGGTGCCGGTACATGATCGTGGCGTTGCCAACCCCGAGCGCGCGGGCGGCCCGCACATATTCGAAATTGCGCGCGCGCAGGAATTCCGCGCGCACCACGCCGACGAAGCCGACCCAGGAAAACAGCAGCATGATGCCGAGCAGAATCCAGAAACCGGGCGGCAGGATCGAAGCGATGATGAGCAGGATGTAGAGCACCGGCATCGAGGACCATATCTCGATGAAGCGCTGCATCAGAAGGTCCGTCCAGCCACCGAAATAGCCCTGTACGGCACCGGCGGTGACGCCGACGACAGCCGAGCATATCGTCAGGGTGAGGCCGAACAGCACGGAAATGCGGAAGCCGTAGATGACGCGGGCGAGCACGTCGCGCGCCTGGTCGTCCGTGCCCAGCCAGTTGAGGTTGCTGAGGGTGCAGTTCGGGTCCGCCGCCCCGCCGGGATAGCCGGCGCAGCGCTCTTCCTTCGACATCAGCCAGAACGGCGCGGTCGGCGCGGAATGCGGGATGTTGGAATTGGTGGTGCTGTATGAATAGCGGATCGGCGGCCAGATCATCCAGCCATTGGCCTCGATCTCCTCGGCGATGAAATCGGAGCGGTAGTCCGTCGTCGCGAGAAAGCCGCCGAATTTTTCTTCCGGATAGTCGACCACCACGGGAAAGAGGATTTCGCCCTTGTAGGAGGCGATGATCGGCCGGTCGTTGGCGATCAGCTCGGCGCACAGGCTCAAGACGAAGATGACGAGGAAGATCCAGAGCGACCAGTAGCCGCGCCGGTTCGCCTTGAAGTTCTCCCAGCGGCGCAGGTTTGTCGGGTTCAGCAGACCCTTGCGCGGCGGGGCGACGGGTTGCGTGTCGGCAACGGCGCTCATCACACATCCCTCCGGTCGAAATCGATGCGCGGATCGACCCAGGTATAGATGAGATCGGAGACGAGGCTGACGACGAGGCCCATGAGGGAGAAGATGAAGAGCGTGGCGAAGACGATGGGATAGTCGCGGCGCACGATGGAATCATAGCCGAGGCGGCCGAGGCCATCGAGCGAGAAGATGTATTCGATGAGCAGCGAGCCGGTGAAGAAGGCCGAAATGAAGGCGCCCGGGAAGCCGGCGATGATGATCAGCATGGCGTTACGGAAGACGTGGCCGTACAGCACCTGCCGCTCGGTCAGTCCCTTGGCGCGCGCCGTCGTGACATACTGCTTCTTGATCTCGTCGATGAACGAGTTCTTGGTGAGCAGCGTCGTCGTGGCGAAGGCCGAAAGCAGAAGCGTGATCAGCGGCAGCGTCATGTGCCACATGTAGTCGAGCGGCTTCTGCCACCAGGTCAGGCTGTCGAAATTGTCGGAAACGATGCCGCGCAGCGGGAACCAGTTGAAGAACGAATTGCCGGCGAAGACCACGATCAGCAGGATGCCGAACAGGAAGCTCGGCACCGCATAGCCGACGACGATGACGCCCGATGTCCAGACGTCGAAGGTGGACCCGTCCTTGACCGCCTTCCTGATGCCGAGCGGAATGGAGATGGCATAGGAGAAGATGAGGATCCACACGCCGAGCGAGATCGAGACCGGCATCTTCTGCGCGATGAGGTCGATCACCGAGGTGTTGCGGAAGAAGCTCTCGCCGAAATCGAAGCGGATGTAGTCCCACATCATCGTGAAGAAGCGCTCGAGCGGCGGCTTGTCGAAGCCGAACTGCTTTTCGAGCTTGGCGATGAATTCAGGATCGAGCCCGCGCGCGCCGCGATAGGCGCTGTCCTGCCCGACCTCCTGGACCATGCTGCCGCCGCCGGAAAGCCGGTCGCCGCCGCCCTGGCTGGTCAGGTCGGAAATGACCTGCTCGACCGGCCCGCCGGGCGCGAACTGCACGATCGCGAAGGAAATGGCCATGATGCCGAAGATCGTCGGAATCATCAGCAGGATGCGGCGCAGGATATAGGCGCCCATCAGCGATCACCCTCCGGAATGCACCGCGTCGATGTCAAGCCGCTCAAGCCCGATCCTTCCGTTCTTCCGCCGCCATCGAGGCGGTGATTCGTCATCGCTATATGGAGCCCAGCCGGCGGGCCGGCGCAACCCCCGCCTCAGTTCGCCGCGTCTTTCGACCACCAGACGCCCGGGAAGCCGAGACTGTAATAGGGCAGTTCCTGCGGGTGAGCGAGGTTGTTCCAGTAGGAGACGCGCTGTGCCTTCGAATAGAACAGCGGGATCACATAATTGTGCGCCAGCAGCACGCGGTCGAGCGCATGGGTCGTCGCGATCAGTTCCTCGCGGTCCGGGGCGAAGATGATCTTGCGGATGAGCGCGTCGATGGCGGGATCGGCGATGCCGGCATAGTTCTTCGAGCCTTCCTTGTCGACGGAGGTCGAGCCCCAGTAGTCGCTCTGCTCGTTGCCGGGAACCAGCGACTGCGCCCAGATGCCGTAGATCATGTCATAGTCGAAGCTGCGCACGCGGTTGGTGTATTGCGAGGCATCGACGGTGCGCATCGTCGCCGTGATGCCGATCTTCTTCAGGCTGTTGACGAAGGGCGAGACCGTGCGCTCGAAGGAAGCGCTGGGCAGCAGGATCTCGAAGGTGAAGGGTTGGCCGGTCTTGGTATCGACGAGGCTGTTGCCCTTGAGTTCGTATCCCGCCTCCTTCAGGAGCGCGAGCGCCTTGAGCAGGTTTTCGCGCACCTTCTTCGGCTCGCCGTTGACGGGGTTGGTATAGGGTGTGGTGAAGACGGACGCCGGCACCTTATCCTTCAGTTCTTCCAGGATTTCCTTCTCGCGTCCCTCGGGCAGGCCGGACGCGGCAAGCTCGGTGCCCCAGAAATAGCTGTCGACGCGCTGATAGGCGTTGTAGGCGAGGCTTCGGTTAAGGTCCTCGAAGTCGAAGGCGTGATTCAGCGCCTCGCGCACCCGCTGGTCCTTGAATTTGTCGCGCCGCATGTTCGGCACGAAGGCCTGCATGATGCCGGCGGCTCGCAGCGGGTTCTCGATCTCCTCGCGGATCACACGGCCGTCCTTCGCGGCCGGGAAGTCATAGGCGGTCGCCCAGTGGCTGGCGCTGTTGTCCTGATAGAACGAGACATTGCCGGCGCGGAAGGCCTCGAATTCCACGTTCTTGTCGCCGAAGAACGTGTAGCTGATGATGCGGAAATTGTTCTGGCCGACATTCACGTTGAGGTCCTTGCCCCAATAATCGTCGCGCAGTTCGAAGCGGATCGAGCCCCCGGCCTGGAACGACGCGATCTTGTAGGGACCGGACCCCATGACCGGCTCCAGCGTGGTGCGGCCGATGTCGCGCTTGTTGCCCTTGGCGTCCGTGCCTTCCCACCAGTGCTTCGGCACGATGGGGAACTGGCCGAGAATATTGGGCAATTCGCGGTTGTTCTTCTCGTCGAAGCGGAAGGTGACGTCGCGCTCACCGCTCTTTTCCGCCGAAACGACATGGCGGTAGTAGTTGGCGAGCAGCGGATTGTGCTCCTTCGACTTGTCGAAGGAGAAGATCACGTCCTCCGGCGTCACCGGTTGGCCATCCGCCCACTTCGCCTCCGCGCGCAGCCGGAAAGTCGCGCTCGAAAAGTCGTCGGGATAGGAGACGCCCTCGGCCAGCAGGCCGTAGGAGGCCGTGATCTCATCCTCGGCGGACTTCAGGAGCGTGTCGAAAACGAGGGAACCGACGCCGGTCGCCGCCTCGCCCTTTGCGAGGATCGGATTGAACGTGTCGAAGGTGCCGGTTTCGGAGAGCTTCAGCTCGCCGCCCTTCGGCGCATCGGGATTGACATAGTCGAAGCGCTCGAAACCGTCGGGGCGCTTGAGGTCGCCGATCGTGGAGATGCCGGTGCGCCAGACGGGACTTGCGGCGTCCTGCGCCGCGCCCGTCGTGGCCGTGAGCGCCAGAGCCAGCGCCGCCGTGACCAATGTTCTCCCGAAGGCTACCTTCATGCGTTTACCCTTTCATGATGTTTGCCGAAGCTTGCCGCAGAGAATAGGCAAAATCCGGGCAAATGACAGGCCTGCCATGAAAGCGGCGATTTTTGCCGCCCCTATCCGGCACGACGATTCACTTCTGCGAAAGGATGATCCTTTAGCCTTTCGCAACGATGACGCATCGAGACGGACCCATGCCCATGCTTGCCCGACTGACAACCTGCCTGATCGCCGCCGGCATGACGCTGACGGCGCTCGCCTTGCCGCTCGCCGCCGAGGAACGGCCCGCCAAGGAGCTGTTCGGCGCCAAACGCCTGCCGGCCAAGATGGCGACGGCGCCCTACGGCTCCTACGCCAAGGGCTGCATTGCCGGCGCGGTTGCCATTCCCACGGACGGGCCGGGCTGGCAGGCGATGCGCCTGTCGCGCAACCGGCGCTGGGGCCATCCCAACATGATCGCGCTTCTGGAGCAGTTTTCGCAGGATGCCCGGCAGATCGGCTGGCCCGGCCTGTTGCTCGGCGATATCTCACAGCCGCGCGGCGGACCGATGCTGTCGGGCCACGCCTCGCACCAGGTCGGTCTCGATGCCGACATCTGGTTCACGCCGATGCCCGATCACCGGCTGTCGGCCGAGGAGCGCGAGAAGCTGCCCTTCACCTCCATGCTCGACGAAAGCAAGTTCCTGACGGTCGATTCGCGGCGCTGGACCTCCACGCATGCCCGCCTCGTCATGAAGGCCGCGAGCTATCCGCAGGTCGACCGCGTCTTCGTCAATCCGGCAATCAAGAAGAAACTCTGCGAGACCTGGCAGGGCGACCGTGCACTGCTCGGCAAGGTGCGGCCGATCTACGGCCACGATGCGCATTTCCATATCCGCATCAAGTGCCCTGAAGGTTCGCCCGGCTGCAAGCCGCAGGCAAAGGTGCCGCCGGGTGACGGCTGCGACGCCTCGCTCGCCTGGTGGTTCACCAAGGAGCCGTGGGCCAAGGCGAAGCCGAACCCCGGCGCCAAGCCGGTCAAGCCGCGCTATGTCACCCTGTCTGACCTTCCGAAGGCCTGCAGCACGGTTCTCGCCGGCGCATCACCCGCCTCCGAACAGGAAGTGACCTATCGCGGCGGCAGCGCGGCAACGGCGCTCGCCTTCTCGGGCAGCGACCAGAGCGCGGGCGCAGCCGTCGAGGCCATCATCAACGCCGATACCACCCTGCCGGCCATCGTGCCAATCCCGATCCCGCGTCCGTTCAACTAACAGCCAGCGCTTCAAAAGCCCCTCCTCCGCCTGTCGGTACCTTCTCCGCGCCGAGAGATGGCGGCAACGGGATGAGGGGCACCACGCACAGGGCTTTTCAAGGTCCTGCCGCTTTTGTATAAAGCGATCAAATCGATTTAAATTTCCCCGCCACTCCCGGAGAAACGTCCATGTCTCGCCAGAAATGCATCGCGCTCATCGCGCATGACGAGAAGAAGGACGATATGGCAGCCTTTGCGGCGCGGCACGAAAAAATGCTGTCGCAGGCGCGGATCGTCGCGACCGGCACAACGGGTGGACGGGTGCTGGAGGCCTGCCCAGGCCTCGACGTGACGCGGCTCAAAAGCGGACCGCTCGGCGGCGACCAGCAGATCGGCGCCCTCATCGCCACCGGCGAGGTCGATCTTCTCATCTTCTTCGTCGATCCGCTGACGCCCATGCCGCATGACGTGGACGTGAAGGCGCTGATGCGGCTCGCCATCGTCTACGACATCCCGATGGCGCTCAACCGTGCGACGGCCGAAGATCTGCTCGTCGCCGCCACGACCGGTTGACGACATCCCTCAGCGACGGTAGCGAAAAAGCGGACCCCACCAGCAGAACGGAACAGCTCGATGGCACGGCCGGCCGACAACGACGCGAATTTCCCCTTCCCCATCCTCGTCGGCGATATCGGCGGCACCAATGCGCGCTTCTCGCTTTTGCTCGACGCCTTTGCCGAGCCCAAGCAGTTCCCCATCGTCCAGACCGCCGATTTCGCCAATATCGATCAGGCCCTGCAGCAGTGCATCCTCGACAAGAGTTCCGTGCAGCCGCGCTCGGCCATTCTGGCGCTGGCGGGCCCCATCGAGGGCGACGAGGTACCGCTGACCAATTGCCCCTGGGTGGTCAGGCCGCGCGACATGATCGCCAATCTCGGCTTCGAGGATATACTGCTGGTCAACGATTTCGAGGCGCAGGCGCTGGCCGTGGCCTCGCTCGACGACGCCAACCGCGAGAAGATCGGCCCAGGCACGGAGCGTCAGACGGCCTCGCGCGCCGTGCTTGGCCCCGGTACGGGTCTCGGTGTGGCCGGCCTGGTCTACGCCCGCCATAGCTGGATCCCGGTGCCTGGCGAAGGCGGCCATATCGATGTCGGCCCGCGCAGCGAGCGCGACTATCATATCTGGCCTTTCCTGGAGCCCATCGAGGGGCGCATCTCCGCCGAACAGCTGCTTTGCGGCCGCGGCATCATGAACATCTACCGTGCCGTCTGCGCCGCCGACGGCGTGGATGCGCCGCTGCAGAAACCGTCCGACGTTTCGGCCCGGGCGCTGGCACAGGACGACCGTGCCGCCATCGAGACCATCGCGCTGTTTTCCACCTATCTTGGCCGCGTCGCGGGCGACATGGCGATGATCTTCATGGCCAAGGGCGGTGTCTTCCTCGCCGGCGGCATCTCGCAGAAGATCCTGCCGGCGCTGCGCGGCCCGGAATTCCGCGCCGCCTTCGAGGACAAGGCGCCGCACAGCGCGCTGCTCAAAACCATCCCGACCTATGTCGTCACCCACCCCGTCGCCGCGCTCGCAGGGCTTGCCGCCTTCGCGCGCATGCCGGACCGTTTTGGTGTTGCAACCGAGGGACGCCGCTGGAAAAGGTGACGTCCCACGCCGCGCCGGACAGCCCGGCAGAGTAGCCAAAGGGGGATCGAGCCCCTATAGAGCGGCCAGCAGGGCGGTTTTTCCATCGCCCGCCGTCGAGACCGTTCAGGAAGCAAGTCATTGGCCGATCAGAGTCGAACCGAGCGCAAATCCATCAGTTCCGACACCGTCGCCACCGTGCTCAAGCGTGTGATTGCCGAAAACGGCCGTGATCACGTTCGCGGCTATGCCATAGCGATCGGCTGCCTCGTGGTGGTGGCGCTTACCACGGCCTTCACCGCCTGGATCATGGAATCGGTCGTCAACGAGGCCTTCGCCAACAAGCGCGCCGACCTCGTCATGATCATCTGCGGCGCGATCTTCGTGGCCTTCGTGCTGCGCGGCTTTGCCACCTATTTCGAAGCCGTCATCCTTTCGAAGATCGGCAACAACATCGTCGCGCGCTACCAGCGCCGCCTCTATTCGCACCTGATGGCGCTCAGCGTCGGCTATTACAACGAATCCCGCTCGGCCTATCTGGCCGCGCAGATCAGCCAGAACGTCACCGGCATTCGCGACGTGCTGAACATGACGGTGACCTCGCTTGCCCGCGACGTGCTCACACTCGTGGCGCTGATCGGCGTGATGATCTCCAAGG
The DNA here is from genome assembly GCF_022637395.1 of Shinella sp. H4-D48. Classification (GTDB taxonomy): domain Bacteria; phylum Pseudomonadota; class Alphaproteobacteria; order Rhizobiales; family Rhizobiaceae; genus Shinella; species Shinella sedimenti. The sequence goes on from NZ_CP093337.1 coordinate 3,406,221, forward strand.
ACTGGCTGCTGACGCTGCTGGTCTTCGTTGTCGCGCCGCCGTTGCTGCTTGGCCTGCGCTATGTGTCGAAGCGCCTGCGCAGCGCGACACGCGACGCCGTGGAACTCAACAGCCACGTGCTGGGCGCCATGCAGGAGACGGTGCAGGGCATCACCATCGTCAAGGCCTTCACCATGGAGGCCCAGCTCAAGGATAAGGTCGAGACCATCATCGGCCAGGCGGAAAGCCGCTCCAACCGCATCGCGCGGCTGACCGAGCGCACGGCACCGATGACCGAGACCTTCGCCGGCTTCGCCATTTCGGGCGTCCTTGCCTATGCCGCCTATCGCTCGATCTATGACGGCGTGATGCCGGGCGCGTTCTTCTCCTTCGTCACGGCGCTGCTGATGGCCTACGATCCGGCACGGCGCCTCGCCCGCCTCCAGGTCTCGCTCGAACGCGCCGCCGTCAACGCCCGCATGATCTACGAGATCCTCGACATCCAGCCGCGCCAGGCCGACCGCGCCGATGCCAGGCCGCTGGCGATCAGCGATGCGACGATCACCTTCCGCGACGTGCGTTTCGGCTATACGGATAACGACACCATCCTGAAGGACGTGTCCTTCACGGCGGAGGGCGGCAAGACGACGGCGCTTGTCGGCCCCTCGGGTGCCGGCAAATCCACCGTCATCAGCCTCATACCGCGCTTCTACGATCCGGCGGCGGGCGAAATCCTGATCGACGGGCAGGACATCGCGCATGTGACGAAGCAGTCGTTGCGCAACGCCATCGCCTATGTGTCCCAGCAGCCCTACCTGTTTGAAGGCACGATCCGCGACAACATCCGCTACGGCCGGCCGGACGCCACCGATGCCGAGATCGAGGAAGCCGCGCGCCATGCCTATGCGCACGATTTCATCCTCGCCCAGCCGCTCGGCTACGACACCCCGGTCGGCGAAAACGGTGTGACGCTCTCCGGCGGCCAGCGCCAGCGTCTGTCGATTGCCCGCGCGCTGGTGCGAAACGCACCGATCCTGCTGCTCGACGAGGCCACGTCCGCGCTCGACACGGAATCGGAGCAGGCGGTGCAGAAGGCGCTGGACGAGGCAATGAGCGGGCGCACCGTCGTCGTCATCGCGCACCGGCTGTCGACCGTCGTGCGCGCCGACAAGATCATCGTCATGCAGGCCGGCCAGGTCGTCGAGGAAGGCACGCATGCGGCGCTTGCGGCGCGTGAAAACGGGCTCTACGCTCGCCTCAACAACCTTCAGGCGCCCACTGCCGGCGCCGCGCAGACATCACAGGAAACGGGAGCCGGGATATGAGCGGCAACGCAATGAAGCTGGTCGTCGTCGGCGCAGCCGGCCGCATGGGCCAGACGCTGATCCGCGCCATCAACGCCATCGAGGGCGCGGAACTCTTCGCCGCCATCGAGCGCGAGGGCTCGCCCTTCGTCGGGCGTGACGCGGGCGAACTTGCAGGCCTCGGCCCGATCGGCGTTGCCATAACGGACAAACCGCTCGAGGCCTTTGTCGCGGCTGAAGGCGTGCTCGACTTCACCGCGCCGGCCGCGACCGTCGAATTCGCCGGCCTCGCCGCGCAGGCTCGCATCGTGCATGTCGTGGGCACCACCGGCTGCTCGGCTGCCGACGACGAGAAGATCAAGGCCGCCGCGCGCCATGCCCGCATCATGAAGTCGGGCAATATGAGCCTCGGCGTGAACCTGCTCAGCGTGCTGACCGAGACCGCTGCGCGCGCGCTCGGACCCGATGACTGGGACATCGAAGTCCTGGAAATGCACCACAAGCACAAGGTCGATGCGCCCTCCGGCACCGCACTGCTGCTCGGCCAGGCCGCCGCCAAGGGTCGCGGCATTTCGCTTGCCGACCATTCGGTGCGCGTACGCGACGGCCATACCGGCCCGCGCCCTACCGGCACGATCGGCTTTGCCACGCTGCGCGGCGGCTCCGTCATCGGCGAACACTCCGTCATGATTGCCGGCGAGGGCGAGACGGTGACGCTGTCGCACAGCGCGACAGACCGCACGATCTTCGCGCGCGGCGCCGTCAAGGCGGCACTGTGGGCGCGCGACAAGAAACCCGGCCTCTATTCGATGCTCGACGTGCTCGGGCTCGGCTGACCCATCGACCTCATTTCGCACCGTTTTCGAGACGGTGCCGCAACCTCGGGAGACAACCTTATGAGCGGAACCCTTGTCCTCGTTCGCCACGGCCAGAGCGAGTGGAACCTGAAGAACCTCTTCACCGGCTGGCGCGACCCTGACCTCACCGCGCTTGGCGTCGAGGAAGCCAAGACGGGCGGCAAGGCGCTGGCCGAGACCGGCATCAAGTTCGACGTTGCCTATACGTCGGACCTGTCGCGCGCCCAGAAGACGCTGAAGATCATCCTTGACGAAATCGGCCAGCCGGGCCTCGAGACGATCCGCGACCAGGCGCTGAACGAGCGCGACTATGGCGATCTCTCGGGTCTCAACAAGGACGATGCCCGCGCCAAGTGGGGCGAGGAGCAGGTCCATATCTGGCGCCGCTCCTATGACGTTCCCCCGCCGGGCGGCGAAAGCCTGCGCGACACCGGCGCCCGCGTCTGGCCCTATTATCTCACAGACATCCTGCCGCGCGTGCTGCGCGGCGAAAAGGTGCTGGTCGCCGCGCACGGCAATTCGCTGCGCTCGCTGGTGATGGTGCTGGACAAGCTGAGCAAGGAGGAGATCCTCAAGCTCAACCTCGCGACCGGCGTACCGATGGTCTATGTGCTGAATGCCGATTCCACGGTGAAGTCGAAGGACGTTCTCGGCGACATGTCCGGCGCGCACTGAGCCACGCTTCAAGACGGAACGACACTTTCAACCCCGCCGCTTCCGGCGGGGTTTTGTTTTGCCTACTGGATGAGGATGGCGCGGAAGTCGTTGACATTCGTGCCGGTCGGGCCGGGCACGAAGAGGTCGCCCAGCGCATCGAAGGCGGTCCAGCTGTCGTTGCGCGCCAGGAATTCGGCGGCGTCCTTGCCCTTGTCGGCAAGGCGCGCAACCGTGGTGCCGTCGGCAAAAGCACCGGCATTGTCTTCGGAACCGTCGATGCCATCCGTATCGGCGGCAAGCGCCGAAAGGCCGTCCAGACCATCCGTCGCGCAGGCGAAGGAGAGCAGGAATTCGCCGTTGCGGCCGCCCTTGCCCTTGCCCTTGATCGTCACCGTTGTCTCACCGCCCGACAGGACGACGACGGGTTTGTGGAACGGCCGGTCGCGGCGCACCACCTCGGCGGCGATGGCGGCATGCACGCGGCCCACCTCGGCCGCTTCGCCCTCGATGGCATCGGACAGGATGACGGCCTCGACGCCGGCCTTACGGGCGGCATCCGCCGCGGCTTCCAGCGAGACCGCGGCAGACGCCACCAGCTTCACTTCGTTGCGGGCAAAGCAGGCATCGCCCGGCAGCGGGGGCTCATCCTGGCCGGCCTCGATATGACGCATCACGACCTCGGGCAGATCGAGGCGGTAGCGTTCGATGAGGCGCAGCGCGTCGGCGCGGGTGGTTTCGTCGGCAATGGTGGGGCCGGAGGCCACGAGGGCGGGATTGTCGCCCGGAATATCCGACACGACGAGCGAGACGACGCGGGCGGGGTGGGCCAGTTCGGCCAGCCGGCCGCCCTTGATGCGCGAGACCTGCTTGCGCACGGCGTTCATGGCGCTGATCGGCGCGCCGGAGGCAAGCAGCGCCTTGTTGACGGCGATCTCGTCGGCCAGCGTCAGGTCGCCAGCCGGCGCCGGCAGCAACGCCGAGCCACCGCCGCAGATCAGCGCGACCACGAGGTCGTCAGCAGTGAGATCGCGCACGGCGGCCATCAGCCGGCCGGAGGCGGTCAGCCCGCTCTCGTCGGGCACGGGATGGGCGGCTTCAAGGACCTCGATGCGCTCGCAGGCGACGGCGTAGCCGTAGCGCGTGACGACCACGCCGGTCAGCGGCGCGTCCCACAGACGCTCGAAAGCGCGCGCCATCTGCGCGGCGCCCTTGCCGGCACCGATCACCACCGTGCGGCCTTTCGGCTTTTCCGGCAGATTGGCCGCCAGCACCTTCTCGGGATCAGCGGCAGCGACCGCGACGGAGAACAGCTCTTCGAGAAAGGCACGCGGGTCTGCGATTACGGGCATCTGGCTCCTCCGGGTCTGCGCTGCTCTTATAAAACATAACCCCTCATCCGCAAGCCGGCGTCGCCTCCCGGATGGCAACGACGCGGCCGGGCGGAGGTTATGGTTATCTGGCAAACGGGCCGTCGCGTATAAAATCGGAAGCACGCCACCTTCCCCTTTCCTCCTTGGGGGAGAGGGGGAAACGCCCGACCATACCTCATGCCCATACGCTGGCTCTACCGGGTGGAAAGGGTGCCGGGCGGGGCTCCCCTCCCCGCCCGGCCAGGCCGTCGTCAGGCGACGGCGTGGTTCGCCATGCGCTCCAGCGCCGTGACGAGACCTGAGTGATCGAGACCCGCGTCGCCATGGGCGGCGCACTGGTTGAAAAGCTCCTGCGTGGCCGCCGTGTTGGGCAGCGATACGCCAAGCGCCCTGGCGCCCTGCAGCGCGAGATTGAGATCCTTCTGGTGCAGCGCGATACGGAAGCCAGGATCGAAGGTGCGCTTGACCATGCGCTCGCCATGCACTTCCAGAATGCGAGAAGAGGCGAAGCCACCCATCAACGCAGCACGCACGCGGGCCGGATTGGCACCGGCCTTGGAGGCGAAGACCAGCGCCTCGGCGACCGCCTCGATGGTCAGCGCCACGATGATCTGGTTGGCGACCTTGGTCACCTGCCCGTCGCCGCAATCGCCGACCAGCGTGATATTCTTGCCCATCAGCTGCAACAGCGGCAGCGCCCGGTCGAAACTTGCCTGCGATCCGCCCGCCATGATGGAGAGCGAGGCGTTGCGCGCGCCGACCTCACCGCCGGAGACCGGCGCATCGATATATTCCGCGCCCGTCTCACGGACCTTTTTTGCAAATTCCTTCGTCTCGATCGGTGAGATCGAGCTCATGTCGATGACGAGCTTGCCGGCGGAGAGGCCGAGTGCCACGCCGTTTTCGCCGAACAGCACGTCCTTCACTTCCGGCGTGTCGGGCAACATCAGGATGATCGTATCGACGCTTTCGGCCAGCACCTTCGGGCTGTCGACGACCTCAAGGCCGTTATCGATCAGCTCCTGGCGTGGCGCCACCGAGTGCCGCGACGTGACGACCGTGTGCCCGGCATCCTGAAGATGGCGCGCCATGGGCGTGCCCATGATGCCGAGGCCGATGAAACCGATATTTGCCATGATTTACTCCCGATCCTGAAACTCTTTGCCGGCTCAGCGGCCGATATCCGTCAGCCAGCCGAGGCCTTCTGCGGTGGTGGTGCGCGGTTTGTATTCGCAACCGATCCAGCCGTCGTAGCCCAGCGCATCCAGCGTGCGGAACACGAAGGGCCAGGCGATTTCGCCGGTGCCCGGCTCGTTACGGCCCGGATTGTCGGCCAGCTGGATATGGGCGATCTTCGCCTGGTGCTTCCGGAACGTACCGATCAGCTCACCCTCGGTGCGCTGCTGGTGGTAGAGGTCGTACTGGATGAACAGATTGCCGGAGCCCACCTCCGCTATAACAGAGGCGGCCTGATCGGGCGTATTGAGGTAGAAGCCGGGAATATCGAACCGGTTGATCGGCTCGATCAGAAGCCGGATTCCGTGTTTTTCGAATTCATCAGCGGCGAGCCTCAGGTTCGAAACGAACGTGTTGCGCAGCACGTCGTCCGACACGCCGACCGGCGCGATGCCGGACAGGCAGTTGACCTGCTTGCAGCCCAGCGCCGTGGCGTAGTCGATGGCGGTCGCAACGCCGCGCCGGAATTCGTCGATACGGTCGGGCAGCACGGCAATGCCGCGCTCGCCGCCGGCCCAGTTTCCGGCCGGCAGGTTGTGAAGCACCTGCGTCAGACCGTGCAGATCGAGCGCGGCACGCAGCGCCTCGCGGTCGAAATCGTAGGGGAAGAGATATTCCACCGCCTCGAAGCCGGCCTTGGCGGCAAGCGCGAAGCGCTCCATGAAGGGCACTTCGTTGAATAGCATGGTCAGGTTGGCCGCAAATTTCGGCATGTCATTGTCTCCCGAATTCAATCCGACCCACTCTTAATCCAGAAGGGCCGCAAGTGTCGCCGTGGGTGCATCCTCGCCGCGCTCGGCCAGTTCCTCGAACTCGACCACGGCGTTGATGTCGGCGCCCATGGCGATATTGGTGACGCGCTCAAGGATGAACTCGATGACGACGGGCACCTGATGCTCCTTCATCAGCCGCTGCGCGGTGGCGAACGCCTCCTGGAATTCGTTCGGGCTGCGCACCCTCAGCGCCTTGCAGCCGAGGCCTTCGGCGACTGCGACGTGATCGACCCCATAGCCGGCTTCCGAATCAGCCGTCGCATTGATGTTGTCGAAGGCGAGCGACACCTCGAAATCCATGTTGAAGCCGCGCTGGGCCTGGCGGATCAGCCCCAGGTAAGAATTGTTCACGACCACATGCAGATAGGGCAGCTTGTGCTGGGCGCCGACGGCCAGTTCCTCGATCAGGAACTGGAAATCGTAGTCGCCCGACAGCGCGACGATGGGGCGGTCGGGATCGGCCGCTCGCACGCCGAGTGCTGCCGGCAGCGTCCAGCCGAGCGGGCCGGCCTGGCCGCAGTTGATCCAGTTGCGCGGCTTGTAGACATGCAGGAACTGCGCGCCGGCGATCTGGGAAAGGCCGATGGTCGAGACGTAGCAGGTGTCGCGGTCGAAAGCCTTGTTCATCTCCTCGTAGACACGCTGCGGCTTGAGCGGGGTCTGGTTGAAATGCGTCTTGCGCAGCATGGTGCGCTTGCGCTCGCGGCATTCGTCACCCCAGGCAGACCAGTCGCGCAGCTTGCCGGCGACCTTCCATTCGGTGGCGACATCGAGCAGGACCTTCAGCGCGGCACCCGCATCCGAGACGATGCCGAAATCCGGCGTGAAAACACGGCCGATCTGGGTCGGCTCGATATCGACATGCACGAATGTCCGGCCTTCCGTATAGGTTGCGATGTTGCCGGTGTGGCGGTTGGCCCAGCGGTTGCCGATGCCGAGCACGAAGTCGGACGCGAGCAGCGTGGCATTGCCGTAGCGATGCGAGGTCTGCAGGCCGCACATGCCGGCCATCAGACGGTGATCGTCCGGAATGACGCCCCATCCCATCAGGGTCGGAATGACGGGCACACCGACGATTTCGGCGAATTCGACAAGCAGGTCCGAGGCATCCGCATTGATGATGCCGCCGCCCGCCACGATCAGCGGCCGCTCGGCTGCGTTCAGCATGGCGAGCGCCTTTTCCGCCTGGGCGCGCGTCGCCGCCGGCCTGTAGGGCTCGAGCGGCGCATAGGCATCGATATCAAATTCGATTTCGGCAAGCTGGACGTCGATCGGCAGGTCGATGAGAACAGGGCCGGGACGGCCTGACCGCATGGTGTGGAACGCCTTCTGGAAGACATAGGGAACAAGCCCCGGCTCCATGACCGTGACGGCCCATTTGGTGACGGGAGCCGCGATCTTGGCGATATCCACCGCCTGGAAATCCTCCTTGTCGAGGCGGGCCCGCGGCGCCTGGCCGGTGATGCAGAGGATCGGGATCGAATCGGCAGAGGCCGAATAGAGGCCGGTGATCATATCGGTGCCGGCCGGCCCCGACGTGCCGATGCACAGGCCGATATTGCCGGCGCGCGCCCTGGTATAGCCCTCGGCCATGTGGCTTGCGCCCTCGACATGCCGGGCAAGGATGTGGCGCACGGAGCCCCGCGCCTTCAGCGCCGCATAGAAAGGATTGATCGCTGCACCGGGAACGCCGAAGGCACAATCGATGCCTTCCTTCTCCAGAACCAGCACCGCTGCATCGACAGCTCGCATTTTCGCCATGGGATTTCCTCCGTCTCTGATGACAAAGGTATCGCATCCCGGGCGGTGCGCAATCATAAAATGGAAATCAATCCCATTATGTGGAAATAAACATTTTCAACAAATCTGGAACAATCGATCCGGGGCGGCTATGTCATGACGGCGGTGACAGGAGAAAAGCGCATGGCGGAGCATCAGGAGAAGACGCGGGGACGCCCCGGTCGCAAACCGGCGGCGGATTCGGCGCCCTCCTCCGTGCAGGTGCTGGACAGGAGCCTGAAGCTGCTCGACCTCGTCGCGCAGGCAGACGGCGCCGGCCTCAGCGACCTTGCCGACCAGTCCGGCATGGCGCCTTCGACCGTGCACCGGCTGCTGACCTCGCTTGCCCAGCATGGCATGGTCGCCCATGACGCGGAGACCGGCGCCTGGACAATCGGCGTAAAGGCCTTCGAGATCGGTACCGCCTATCTGCGCTTCCGCAAGCTCGGCACGATCAGCCGGCCCTTCCTGAAACAGCTGATGGAAGGTTGCGGCGAAACAGCCAACATCGCCATCGAGGACGACGGCGACGTGGTGTTCATCTCTCAGGTGGAAAGCCATGCGCCGATGCGCGCCTTTTTCCGGCCGGGCCGGCGCGGGCCGATCCATGCCTCGGGCATCGGCAAGGCGATCCTGTCGACCTGGCCGGATGCCCGCATCGAGGCGCTGCTAGCCGGCCGCACGCTGCAGCATTTCACGGAAAAGACCCGCGACACGATCCCGACGCTGCTGGACGACATCGCGGCGATCCGCACACGCGGCTGGTCGATCGATGACGAGGAGCATACGCTCGGCATGCGCTGCGTGGCCGCGCCCATCTTCGACGAATATGGCGAAGCTGTCGCCGGCATCTCCGTCTCCGGCCCGGCCGTTCGCCTGCCCGACAGCAAGATCGAAGCCTTCGGCCCGGTCGTCATGGCAGCGGCGGCAAGCCTGACAAAGGCGATGGGCGGGCGTTCCCGGCGCGCTTGACTCCGGCAGCACACACGTCAGTCTGCAGGACCGGATAAGAGAGGATTCTACGATGACCCGTGCCCGTCTTGCCATCGCCACCGCCATTGTCATCGCCGTCGGCCCGGCGCTGGCGAAAGTCCCGCTCGTCAATGCCACCTGTCCCGGAAACATCGAGGTGCATGCGGACGAGGGCGGGCCGATCTACATCAACGGCAAGGAAGCCAAGCTGCACGTCTTCAACGACAACTACTACGAGGCCAAGGGGTACGGGGTGACGATCTCGCTGAGCATCAACCCCGACGGCTCGGTCGCCGTCTCTTATACGGGACACGGCGGCGCCAACGGCATCTGCACCGTCAAGTAATCAGGCGTTCTCGAGCTGGCGGCCCGTCGCCGCCTCTCGCTTCAGGCTGCGCCCCTTCATCGGCTTGCCCGCGACGTAGACCTCCGCAACGCAGCGGTCGTCGCCCATCGTTTGCAGAATGAACAGTTCCTCGAGCAGCGATTTCGCCGTGCGCATGCGGTATTCCATCGCCGATTTGGCGCGGGAATCGAGCACGACGATATCGGCCTCGGTCCCTGCGTCGAGGGTGCCGATCTCCTTTTCCAGCCCGAGCGCACGGGCATTGCCCAGCGTCATGCGGTAGAAGGAATTGAACGGGGTCAGCTTCTGGCCGTTGAGATGCAGCACCTTGTAGGCCTCGTCCATCGTTTCCAGCATGGAGAAGCTGGTGCCGGCGCCGACATCGGTCGCCACCGACCAGCGGGCACCCGCCTTGTCGAAGCGGTCGCGGTCGAAGAGCCCCGAACCGAGGAAAAGGTTCGACGTGGGGCAGAAGACGGCGACGCTGCGCGTTTCCGCCAGGACGCCGATCTCCCGGTCGCTCAGATGGATGCAATGGCCGAGCAGCATGCGCTCGTTGAGCAGGCCATAGCGCGCATAGATGTCCGTATAGTCCTTCGCGTCAGGATAGAGCGAGGTGGCAAACGCGATCTCGTCGTGGTTTTCCGAAAGATGGGTCTGGACGTAACAGGTCGGATTTTCGGCGACGAGCGCCTGGCTCATCTCCATCTGCTCCGGCGTCGAGGTAATGGCAAAACGCGGGCTGATGGCGTAGCGAGCGCGGCCGCGGCCGTGCCATTTCCCAATCAGCGCCGCCGTCTCGTCATAACCCTGCTGCGGCGTGTCGCGCAGCGCATCCGGCGCGTTGCGGTCCATCATCACCTTCCCGCCGATCATGCGCATGCCGCGCGCCTCGGCCGCCGTGAAATAGGCGTCGACGCTTTCGGGATGCACCGAGCAATAGGCGACGGCCGTCGTCGTGCCATTGGCCAGAAGCTCGTCCATGAAGCGATCCGCCACAGCGCCCGCATGGGCGGCCTCGGCGAATTTCTGCTCCTCGACGAAGATATAGGTGTTCAGCCATTCGAGAAGCTGTGCGCCGTAGGAGGCAATCGCCTGCGTCTGCGGGAAATGCAGATGTGTGTCGATGAGGCCCGGCAGGACGAGGTTCGGCCGGTGGTCGCATATCTCGACATCGGCACCGACGCCGCGGCGCACATCCGCGTGGTCGCCGGTTTCGACGATCCGGCCGTCGCGCACGAGGACGGCGCCGTCCTCGAAGTAGCGATAGGAGGCGGTGTCGTCTATGCCCTGTGGTTCGGCCACGAAGCTCAGCACGCGGCCACGAATGAGACGTTCGGTCATTGGGTTTTCTCCCCGTTTACGGTGCTTTCGTACCAGGCGACGAACAGGCGGCGCTCCTCGTCGGACACCTGGGTCACGTTGGCGGGCGGCATGGCATGCGAGCGGCCCGCCTGCAGGTAGATTTCGCGGGCATGGGCGGCGATCTCGCCGTCGGTCTCCAGCACGACGCCCTTGGGCGGCGCGACCATGCCTTCCCAGCCCGGCTCCTTGGCATGGCACATGGCGCAGCGACCGAGCACGGTATCGCGCACTTTCGGGAAGGCCTCCGCCGTCACAAAGGGCTGCTGGCCGGCCGAAACCTTTGCGTTCTCAGCCTCGCCCGTCAGCACCTTCGGCACCGTCGACAGCCACATGATGGCGACGAAGAGAAGCGCGGTGACCAGCCAGGTCCAGGTCGGGTTGCCGGCGTTGGCATGGCGGGTGTTGAAATAGTGGCGGATGGTGACGCCCATAAGGAAGACCAGCGAGGCGATGATCCAGTTGAATTGCGTGCCGAAGGCCAGCGGATAATGGTTCGACAGCATCAGGAAGAGCACGGGCAGCGTCAGGTAGTTGTTGTGCGTGGAACGCTGCTTGGCGATCTTGCCGTATTTCGGATCGGGCGTGCGGCCGGCGATGAGGTCGGCGACGACGATCTTCTGGTTGGGAATGATGATGAAGAACACGTTGGCCGACATGATCGTGGCCGTGAAGGCGCCGAGATGCAGCAGCGCGGCGCGGCCGGTGAAGAGCTGTGTGTAGCCCCAGGCCACGAAGACGAGGATGAAATAAAGCGCCACCATCAGCCGCGTGTTGTCGTTGCCGAAGGGCGATTTGCAGATGAGATCGTAGAGGATCCAGCCAATGCCGAGCGAGGCGAGCGAGATGGCGATGGCCACGGGCTTGGAAACGTCCAGCACGGCCGGATCGATCAGATAGAGATCCGCCCCGGCATAATAGACCAGACAGAGCATGCCGAAGCCGGAAAGCCAGGTGACGTAGCTCTCCCATTTGAACCAGACGAGGTGCTCGGGCATGTTGGCCGGCGCCACCAGGTATTTCTGGATGTGGTAGAAGCCGCCGCCATGCACCTGCCACTCCTCGCCATGCGCGCCCGGCGGCAGCGCGGGATGCTTCTTCAGGCCGAGATCGAGCGCGACGAAGTAGAACGACGAGCCGATCCAGGCGATGGCGGTGATGACATGCAGCCAGCGGACGGCGAACATCAGCCAGTCCCAGGCGATGGCGTATTCGTACATGGGGGCCTCCTCCCGATCTTCACCGGCTTGTGTGCCATCAAGTGATTTTCGCTGAAATCCCGGGAAGTCCCGAACACTTTCAAAAAAATCTATAAGATGGACGGCTCTTTGCTCTACACGGCGATGTGGTAGAAAGACGCATGTCCTATCTCGATAATGTGCGCGTCTTCGTTCGCGTGGTCGAACTCGGTACGCTCTCGGCAGCAGGGCGCGACCAGCGCGTGACCCCGGCCGTCGCCAGCAATCGCATCAAGGAACTGGAGCGCCATCTCGGCGTGCGGCTGTTCAACCGCACGACGCGCAAGCTATCGCCCACCGAGCATGGCCGCGTCTTCTACGATGGTGCGGTCAAGATCATCGAGGCGGTGAACGAGGCGGAAGGCGCCATTGCCGACCTGTCGCGCAACCCGAAGGGCTCGCTCAGGATCACCGCGCCGCTCGGCATCGGCCGGCGCCTTATCGCATCGGGCATTCCCGAATTCCACGACCAGTATCCCGATATCGAGGTGCGCCTGCGCCTGTCCGACCACAATGTCGATATCCTCGCCGAAGGCGTCGATATCGCCTTCAAGCTCGGCGTGCTCGAGGATTCCAATCTGCGTATGCGCGGCATCCTCAAATGCGAGCGCGTGCTGTGCGCGGCGCCCGAATACCTGGCGCGCCGCGGCACGCCCACCAACGCCGATGCGCTGATTTCCGACAAGCATGACTGTCTTCTGCTGCGCTATCCCGGATCGAAGGAATATTACTGGACGCTGGTGACGGCCGAGGGCCCGCGCAAGTTCGAGGTGGCCGGCCCCTATGACAGCGACGACGGCGACGTGCTGACCCAATGGGCGCTGGAGGGCCGCGGCATCATCAACAAGCCGCTGTTCGAAGTGAAGGCGCATCTTTCGGAGGGCCGCCTTGTGGAGATCCTCAAGGACGCCCCGCCCGCCTCCGCCCAGCTCGCAGCCATCTATCCGCACAAGCGCTTCCAGGACCCCAAGGTCCGCCTGATGATCGACTTCATGGCCGAACGCTGTCAGCGTCTGATCGGCAAGCTGCTCGATGATGAGCCGGCTGGCGCCTCTCCGGCGGACTGAAGGTTTCCCGCCCGCCACGCCAGCGCCGCCGTCAGGATTTCTGCGGCGGCCAGTGTGGCGATGACGGTGGGGCGCTTGTCCTTCACCGTGGCGCCGCCGATGGGGCAGACGAGGTTTTCGATCAGGGCGGGGTTTGCGCTTTCGCGCGACAGCCAGTTGCGGAAGGTGGCGCGCTTGGTTTTCGATCCGATCATGCCGACATAGGCGGCGTCAGGCCGTTTCAGCGCCTCGGCGGCGATCAGGAAATCCAGCGCGTGGTCGTGGGTGAGGACGACGAAGCTGCTGCCATCAGGCGCATCGCGCACCAGGGCTTCCGGCATGGGCGTCAGGCAGGTCTCGATGCGCGGAACGGTCGAGGCCTCCAGCGCATCCTCGCGCGTATCCACCAGCACGACGCGCAGCGGCGCAAGCGACAGCGCCATAGCCAGCGCATCGCCGACATGGCCGGCACCAAAGACGTAGACATGCGGGCGCGACGCCATCTCGCTGTCGCTTTTCGCGATCAGCCGCGCTGCGATATCAGGCGTGACGGCTGCAAAGGACAGGCCGACGCGCCCACCGCAGCACTGGCCGATGTCAGGCCCGAGCGGCACGGTCATCGGCTCGGCGGCCAGGCCCGAGCGCAGCGCCCGGCGAGCCTGATCGATCGCCATATATTCGAGTTGGCCGCCGCCGATGGTGGCGAAGATCGCCCGTTCCGACACCAGCATCCAGGCGTCGGTGTCGCGCGGCGTCGAGCCCGCCGCGCCCGTCACCTCGACCAGCACGGCGGCCGGCACGCGGCGCAGGAAATCGCGGATATCTTCGCGCGCGCCGGACATTGCCCTAGCCCCGCTTTTCGGCCCTGAGGCGCTCGATGGCCATCAGTACGCGCTCAGGCGTTGCTGGCGCATCGAGGCGCGGGCAGATCGAGTGGTCGGCGACGCTTGCCACGGCATCCGACAGCGCATGCAACACGGAAAGGCCGAGCGGCAGCGGCGGCTCGCCCACCGCCTTCGAGCGGTGGATCGTTGGCTCATAGGCCTCCGACCAGTCCGTCAGCGCGACGTTGAAGATCTTCGGGCGGTCGGAGGCGAGCGGGATCTTATAGGTGGAAGGCGCATGCGTGCGCAGCCGGCCCTTGCCATCCCACCACAATTCCTCCGTCGTCAGCCAGCCCATGCCCTGGATGAAGCCGCCCTCGACCTGGCCGATATCGATGGTCCGGTTCAGCGAACGGCCGGCGTCGTGCAGGATGTCGGTGCGCTCGACGACATATTCGCCGGTCAGCGTGTCGACGGAGACCTCCGAGCAGGCCGCGCCATAGGCATAATAATAGAAGGCGTGGCCGCGCCCCTTGGAGCGGTCCCAGTGGATTTTCGGCGTCTTGTAGAAGCCGGCGGCCGAGAGCTGGACGCGGGCCACATAGGCCTTCCTCACCAGATCGTTGAAGGCCATTTCCGAATTGCCGATGCGCACCCGGTTGGGCAGGAACACCACCTGGTCGCGCGGCACCTGATGGCTTTCGGCGGCGAAGTCTATCAGCCGGTTCTTGATCTGACGCGCTGCGTCCTGCGCGGCCATGCCGTTCAAGTCCGCGCCCGAAGAAGCCGCCGTCGGCGAGGTGTTCGGCACCTTGGCCGTTGTCGTCGCCGTGATCTTCACCCGGTCGAGATCGATCTGGAACTCCTCGGCCACCACCTGCGCGACCTTCAGGTGCAGGCCCTGGCCCATTTCCGTGCCGCCGTGGTTCATGTGCACGGAGCCGTCCGTATAGACATGCACCAGCGCGCCGGCCTGGTTGGATTCCGTCTTGGTGAAGGATATGCCGAACTTGACCGGCGTCAGCGCGATGCCGCGCTTGACGATGCGGCTCCCGGCGTTGAAGTCGGCAATCGCCTTGCGGCGACCGGCATAATCGGCGCTTTCCTCCAGCTCCGCGACGATGCGCTGGATGATGCAGTCCCCAACTTTCTGGTGATAAGGCGTGAGGTTGCGTTCCCCTTCGACGCCCATCGCGTCGTAGAAATTCAGCTTGCGGATGTCCAGCGGGTCCTTGCCAGTTGCAAAGGCGATCTCGTCGATGACGCGCTCGGCGCCCACCATGCCCTGCGGGCCACCGAAGCCGCGGAACGCGGTGTTGGAGACGGTGTTGGTGCGCAGCAGCGCGGTCTTTGCGTGCACATGCGGGAAGAAATAGGCGTTATCGCAGTGAAACAGCGCGCGGTCGCCGACCGGCCCGGAAAGATCGGCCGAAAAGCCGGCTCTGAGTGCAAAAGTATAATCGACGGCGTGGATGCGGCCTTCATCGTCGAAGCCGATATCGTAATCGATGGCGAAATCGTGCCGCTTGCCGGTCGCCACCATGTCCTCGTCGCGGTCGAGCCGGAGCTTCACCGCGCGGTTCAGGCGCTTGGCGGCAATGGCGGCAAGCGCTGCGCACTGGTTGGCCTGGGTTTCCTTGCCGCCGAAGCCGCCGCCCATGCGGCGCACCTCGATGGTCACGGCATGGCTCGGCACGCCCAGAGCATGGGCGACCATGTGCTGCGTCTCGCTCGGCCCCTGCGTAGAACAGTAGACGAGAACTTCGTCGTCCTCTCCGGGCACCGCCAGCGACACCTGTCCCTCAAGGTAGAAGTGATCCTGCCCGCCGAGCCGCATGCGGCCCTTGATGCGACGCGGCGCGCTTTCAAGCGCAACCGCCGCCTCGCCGCGCTTCAGCGTGAGCGGCGGGAAGACCTGCGGGTGGGTCGCGGCATCGAGATCCCAGATGTCGATATCGGCAGGCATTTCCTCATAATCGACCTTCGCGAGGCGCGCGGCGCGACGCGCCTGCTCGCGCGTCTCGGCGATCACGCAGAAGATCGGCTGGCCGTGGAACTGCACCTTGCCGGCGGCAAGCACGGGATCGTCATGCATGCCCGATGGCGAGATGTCGTTTTCGCCGGGAATGTCCGCATGGGTCAGCACGTCGACGACGCCCGGGGCGGCAAGCGCCGCCGAAAGATCGATCGCCCGGATCGTGCCATGCGCGACGGTGGAAAGGCCGAGCCCGGCATGCAGCGTGCCGGCGGGCTCGGTGATGTCGTCGATATAGACGGCGCTGCCGGCGACATGCTTGTGCGCGGAATCGTGGCGCACGCTCGCATGAACGCCGCCTTCGATCTTCTCGGCCTTGAGGTCGGGGGTGTGCTTGTTCATGGCCTCACGCAGCCTCGTATCTGGACACCTGGGCGGGCGTCGCGGCGGATGTCGTTTCCAGGAAGAACCGCATCAGCAGGTTCCTTGCGACCAGCGCGCGGTATTCGGCCGTGGCACGCATGTCGGTCAACGGCTGGTAGTCCTCGGCATATTTCGCCATGGCTGCCTCCACGGTGGCCTCGTTCCACGGCTGGCCGATCAGCGCCTTTTCCACGGCAAAGGCGCGCTTCGGTGTCGCCGCCATGCCGCCATAGGCGATGCAGATATCCTCGACCGTGCCATCGGCGGCGAGCGAAAGCCGGAAAGCCCCGAGCGTGGCCGTGATGTCCTCGTCGCGCCGCTTGGTCACCTTGTAGACGGCGAAGCGCTCCGCCGCCTTCGGCACGGGCACATGCACGGCCTCGACGAATTCGCCCGGCTGGCGGTCCTGTTTGCCATAGGCGATGAAGTAATCTTCAAGGCGGATGGTGCGCCGCTCCGCGCCCTTGCGCAAGGTCAGCGTGGCGGCGAGCGCGATCAGTGCGGGCGGCGTGTCGCCGATCGGCGAGCCGTTTGCGATGTTGCCGCCGATCGTGCCCATATTGCGCACCTGCTGGCCGCCGATGCGGGCAATCAGCGGGCCGAGTGCCGGGATCTGCGCGGACAGGGTCTCGAAGGCCTCGCTGTAGGTGACGCCAGCGCCGATGGACACCGTGCCGTCCTGCATCGCGATCGACTTGAGTTCGTCAAGCCCTGCAATGAAGACGACGGGCGTGATGTCGCGCATCTGCTTCGTCACCCACAGGCCGACATCGGTGGAACCGGCGACCACGGTCGCGGTGGGCTCGGCCGCCAGCAGAGCCGCGAAGTCGTCAAGGTTTGCCGGCACCACGAAGCGGTTCCTGCCGGTGCCCATCTCGACGCGCGCGCCGTCCTTCAGCGCCTTGAGCCGTTCGATCATCGCGGCGCGCTCGGCAAGCAGCGGATCCCTGTCCGTGCCGCCATAGCTCGAAATGGCGCGGGCGGCGCGCAGGATCGGCTCGTAGCCGGTGCAGCGACAGAGATTGCCTTGCAGCGCCGTCTCGATCTGCTGATCGCTGGGGTTCGGCGCCTCCATCCACAGCGCATAGAGCGACATGACGAAGCCAGGCGTGCAGAAGCCGCATTGCGAGCCGTGATAATCCACCATGGCCTGCTGCACGGGATGCAGCGTGCCGTCGCGCGCGGCGACATGCTCCACCGTCACGACGTGACAACCGTCAAGCGAGCCCATGAAGCGGATGCAGGCATTGACGCCCTCATAAACGAGGCCGCCCGCCGGGGTCAGCCGGCCGATGAGCACGGTACACGCGCCGCAGTCGCCTTCCGCACAGCCTTCCTTGGTGCCCTTGAGCAGGCGCGAGACGCGCAGCCAGTCGAGCAGCGTCTGGTCGGGCGCGACATCCCGCAGCGTCACATCCTGCCCGTTGAGGACGAAGCGCAGTTCGGAGCGGATCGTTGCGGCTGTCATGGCTCTAGCTCCCGCGATAGGTGGAATAGCTGAAAGGCGAGACGAGAAGAGGGACATGGTAATGCGCGTCCTCGTCGGCAAGCCCGAAGCGGATCGGGATGATATCGAGGAAAAGCGGCCCTTCCGCGCTGCGGCCCAGATAATCGCCGGCATGGAAGCGCAGTTCGTAGGTGCCGGCCTTCATCGTTTCGCCCGCAAGCAAGGGCGCATCGCAACGCCCGTCGTCATTGGTTTTCGTCGTGGCGATCAGGTGGAATGCGTCGCCGTCTACCCGATAGAGATCAATGCGCAGGCCCTCTGCCGGCCTGCCGCGCGCCGTGTCCAGAACATGGGTCGTGAGCCGTCCGGCTCCCTGGCGATGAGACTGCATGTTACCCTCCCGAACACAATGCGCCTGCATTCACTATCTGTCAGCCCCAATCCGCTGAAAAGCAGCGAGATCGTTCGAGACTTTCAAATTTTCCGGGGAAATTACGCGCGCGGTTTTCGGCTAGACATGCGCCATACCAACGTTGGAGGAGCGTTCATGCGATATTGCCGCGACATGCATGGCTATGGCGAGACCCCGCCGGCAGCCCAATGGCCTGACGGCGCCCACATTGCGGCGCAGTTCGTGCTGAACTACGAGGAGGGCGGTGAAAACTGCGTGCTGCATGGCGACGCGGCGTCCGAAGCCTTCCTTTCAGAGATCGTCGGCGCGGCGCAATGGGCCGGCCAGCGCCACTGGAACATGGAATCCATTTACGAATACGGCGCGCGCGCCGGCTTCTGGCGCCTGCACCGGCTGTTGACGGAAAAGGCCGTGCCCGTCACGGTCTACGGCGTGGCAACCGCGCTGCAGCGGTCGCCGGCGCAGGTCGCCGCCATGCTCGAGGCCGGCTGGGAAATCGCCTCGCACGGCCTCAAATGGGTCGAGCACAAGGACATGCCGGCCGACGAGGAGCGCCAGGCCATCGCCGAGGCGATCCGCCTGCACACGCTCGTCACCGGCGAGCGGCCGCGCGGCTGGTATACCGGCCGCTGTTCGGTCAATACCGTCGACCTCGTCACCGAGACCGGCGGCTTCGACTATATCTCCGACACCTATTCCGACGACCTGCCCTACTGGTACGAGCACGCAGGCCGCCAGCAGCTCATCATTCCCTATACGCTCGACGCCAACGACATGCGGTTTGCCACGCCTCAGGGTTTCAACAGCGGCGACCAGTTCTTCAGCTACCTCAAGGACAGTTTCGACGCGCTCTATGCCGAGGGCGCGGCCGGCAGCCCGAAGATGATGTCGATCGGCCTGCATTGCCGGCTGATCGGCCGCCCCGGCCGCGTCATGGCGCTTGCCCGCTTCATCGACTACGTGCAGAGCCATGACAAGGTCTGGGTTGCCCGCCGCGTCGATATCGCCGAACACTGGGCGAGGACCCATCCGCCGCAGGCCGTGGCCGAGCGCCCGTCGCGCATGGATGAGGCGGCCTTCGTGGCGCGCTTCGGCGATATTTTCGAGCATTCGCCGTGGATCGCGCGCCGCGCCTTTGCCGGTGAACTTTCGCCGGCCAACGATACGGCCATCGGCCTTGCCGCAGCCCTCACGTTCCAGTTCCGTGCCGCCAGCGCCGAGGAGCGGCTGGGCGTGCTCGTCGCGCATCCCGATCTCGCCGGCAAGCTGGCGCAGGCGAAGCGGCTGACGGCAAGCTCGACCGAAGAGCAGGCCTCCGCCGGGCTCGATGCGCTGACCGACGCCGAGCGCGACCGCTTCACCGCGCTCAACGATGCCTATGTCGCGAAGTTCGGCTTCCCCTTCATCATCGCCGTGCGCGATAACACCAAGGAGAGCATTCTCGCCGCCTTCGAAACGCGCATCGCCAACGACCGCGATACGGAATTCGCCACCGCCTGCAAGCAGGTCGAGCGGATCGCGCTGCTGCGGTTGAAAGCTCTGCTGCCAGGCTGACAAAGTTCTGGTATCCATAGGGCGACGGGGCATCTCCCCACCCCGTCGCCATCACATCCGGACGGCAATCGTGCCTGTCCGCATCTGGCCGTTGCGCCGTGGGAGGAAACATGAAGACCATCGACATAAAGCCGCTGACCCGGGAGGCCTTCGCGCCCTTCGGCCAGGTCATCGAGCAACAGGGCGCGCACCAGTTCCCCATCAATGCGGGCAAGTGCACGCGCTACCACGACCTCGCTTACATCGAGACGACGGGCGAAAAGGCCCGCCCGATGATCAGCCTGCTGCGCGGCGAACCCTATCCGCTGCCTTTGGAACTGACCATGGTCGAGCGCCATCCGCTCGGCAGCCAGGCGTTCATCCCGCTCAGCGATGCATCCTTCCTCGTTGTGGTGGCGCACGAAACCGCCGATGGCCCAGCCGATCCCATCGCCTTCCGCACGGCGCCCGGACAGGGCGTCAATATCGGCCGCAATGTCTGGCACGGCATCCTGACGCCGCTCGACGCGGTCTCCGACTTTGCCGTCATCGACCGCGGCGGTGAGGGCGTGAACCTGGAGGAGCATTTCTACGACGAACCGTTCCTGATCCGCTGAGATCAGGGACGACCGGAAAGGAAAAAAGGGCCGCGTCGATGACGCGGCCCTTTTCATTTTGGTTGTTCGCCTACTCCGCGAAGAAGGCGAAGCGGATGATGAAGAGCACGGCGACGATGGCCGTTGCCGGATGGATCTGCCGCCACTTGCCGGTGAAGAGCTTCAGCACCGCATAGCTGATGAAGCCGAAAGCAAGACCGTTGGCGATAGAATAGGTAAAGGGCATGACGAGCGCGGTGAGCGCGGCGGGTGCCGCTTCCGTCAGATCTTCCCATTCCACCTCAGTCAGTTCGCGCATCATCAGGCCGGCGACGTAAAGCAGCGCCGGTGCCGTCGCGTATGTCGGCACGGAGCCGGCGAGCGGCGAGATGAAGAGGGCGGCGAGGAACAGGATGGCGACGACGAAGGCGGTCAGGCCCGTGCGGCCGCCGGCCTGCACGCCCGAGGCGCTTTCGACATAGGCGGTGGTGCTGCTCGTGCCGATCATCGAGCCGGCGACGATCGCCGTGCTGTCGGCGAGCAGCGCGCGGCCGAGACGGTTCGGCTTGCCCTCCTGGATGAGATTGGCGCGCTTGGCGACGCCGATCAGCGTGCCCGTGGCATCGAACACCTCGACGAGCACGAAGACGAGGATGACATGCAGCAGGCCGCCATGCAGGGCGCCCATGATATCGAGCTGCAGGAAGGTCGGCATGATCGACGGCGGTGCCGAGACGACGCCCCGGAACTCGCTGACGCCGAAGATCCAGGACAGCACGGTCACCGCCAGGATGCCGATGAGGATGGCGCCCTTGACGCGCAGCGCATCCAGCACGGCGATGACGAAGAAGCCGAAGATCGCGAGCAGCGGGCCGGTCTGCTTGAGGTCGCCGAGGCCGACCAGCGTCGCGGGATTGTCCACCACGATGCCGGAGCTCTTCAGCGCGATGATGCCGAGGAAGAGGCCGATACCGGCGGCGATCGCGCTGCGCAGCGAATGCGGAATGCCGGCGATCAGCCAGCTGCGCACGCCTGTTACTGTCAGGATGACAAAGATGATGCCGGAGATGAAGACCGCACCGAGCGCCTGCTGCCAGGTGAAGCCCAGTGCCGCGACCACCGTGAAGGCGAAAAAGGCGTTGAGCCCCATGCCGGGCGCCATGCCGATCGGCCAGTTGGCGACGAGCGCCATGACCATCGAGCCGAGAGCGGCCGCCAGACAGGTCGCGACGAAGACCGCATCCCTGTCCATGCCCGTGGTCGACAGGATGTCCGGGTTGACGAAGATGATATAGGACATGGTGAGGAAGGTTGTCAGACCCGCGATCACCTCTGTGCGCACGGTCGTGCCGTGCTCGTTCAGTTTGAAAAACTTCTCAAACATGCTGTTTCCCCCTGACGCCCCTGGCGTCACCGTAAGAACATTTCCGGGTCAAGCTCCTCCAGCACCCCGGCTCCAGCCCATCTCGCGCAACAGCGCAGCATGGGCGCGCGAAAATTCCGCGCCCGTGAACGGCGTCCGGCCGAAGGCGGTCACCAGGATCACGATTTTGTCATATTGCGATGTCCCGCGCCTTGGCGCTAGCCGGCGATTTCCCCGGATTTGAGCGAAACTCTTTCACGGCCTACCGGCAGGACGCGCCGTTTCACTCGCACACATCGACCCATTCGGCGTTGACAAGCGCGGCCATGCGCTCCGGTGCGATTCGCACCGCCGCATTGGTGGCGCCGGCGGCGGGCACCACCTCCGCAAAGTCGCTGAGCGACCGGTCGCAGTAGACGGGCAGGTCCGTCGGCAGGCCGAAGGGGCACACGCCGCCCACCGGATGGGACGTCGCCGCCACCACCTGCTCGGCATCCAGCATGCGCGGCTTGGCGGCGAAGCGGTCCTTGAATTTCCGGTTGGAGAGCCGCGCCGTTCCCGCCGCGACGATCAGCACGATGTCTTCGCCGACCCGCGCACATATCGTCTTGGCGATCTGCGCCGGCTCGACGCCATGCGCCGCTGCGGCGAGCGCCACGGTCGCCGAACTCTGCTCGGTGACGATGACGGCGATATCGGGAGCTTTTTCAGCGAAGAAGGCGCGGACGGATTCGAGTGACATGGCCAATTCATAGCCAGCCCGGCGGCCTCAAGGCAAGAGGCCGCCGGGTTACAGTGCAGGCTATGTTTCGCGCTCAGGCATAAATGCCGCCCGAAGGATTCGTCCCGGCGGTCGATCCCGGCAGGAAGGTCGCGGCCTTGCCAAAGGTGTTGATCACCCCGTTTGTGTCGGCAATGTAGCGGCTGCCCGTGGCGCTGCCGACGACGGCGGCGCTCGACAGCGCGATCGTGCCGCAATGGCTAGTGGCGGCGAACTGGGTGAAGGCGGGCGTGCCCGTCAGCGTGAAGGTGCGCCCGGCACCCGAGAGAGAACCGCCGCCGCCGATATTCATGTGACGCCGCGCGCCGCCGGTGATCGTGTAATTGTCCTCCAGAAGGATCTTGCAGGGATTGTCGCAGAAGATGTGGTCGGCATTGGCGCCGACGGCGCCGAACTCCATCCTGCCGATGCGTAGCGTCACGCCGTTGCCCACAGAAAGCGCATGGATGAGGTCCGTGGTGATGGCGATCCTAAGGCCCGAGACCTTGGCATGGACACCATTGGCGAAGGACAGACCGCCGGTCAGCATGACGGACGCGGGTGTCGTCTCGTTGCCCCGGATCGTCAGCCGGCCGCCACCGAGAAGCGGTCGGGAAACGCTCGCCCCTGCATGGGTGCCATCCGCCAGCTGGATCGTCACGTCGTGGCGGGCGCAATCGAGCGCCAGCGCGGTGTCGATCGCCTTTTGCAGCGTGGCGAAAGGCGCGCCGGTCGACAGGCCATCATTGCCGTCACCGCCGGTAGGCGCGACGTGGTAGGTGCGGTCCGCCGAAAGCTGCTCGCGCAGTCCCTGCGCGCCGCTGGGGAATGCTGGTTTACCGGTTGCGGGATTGATGACGATCGCCTCACGGAAAGTGGCGCCGTCCGGGCTGACCTTGATGCTGAAGGCGTCGTTGCCAGCGAGTCCCAATTCTGCTCTTGCGGACCATGCTGTTTGGTAGAGGAGTGATGCGGTGTGGGCGGTTGCGGCTTTGTTGATCTTGATCTGGTGTCCTGCGCCTTCATTTGTGAAGAGGGAGGCTGGGGAGGCGACGGCGAGGCGGTTTGTTGCGTCTGCGGAGGTGTTGATGCCGACCTGGTCTGGAATGGCGACGGCAAAGGCGGCGGGGCTCCAGCTGCCGGCCTTGAACACGAGGATGCGGTTTTCGTCGAGGACATGGGCGAGCCAGCCTTCGCGCGGCGCATAGAAGGCCCAGGCGCCGTCCTGCCATGCCGCCACGCTTGTTTCCTTTGCGCTCCAGTCTCCTGTGGCGCCCGGGGGCACGATGTAGCGGTCGCCGCCGGCGGGGTTTTCGGGCGGGTTTGCGACGGCACGGCTGAGCACCGCCAGATGCAGCATGGCGTCCAGCGCGCGGATGGCCTCGTTATGGGTGACGTGCTTCTGCGCCTGGGAAGGCAGGATATAGGGGAGGCTGAGGTTGTCGGTCTTGTCCATGTCGTCCATTCCTGTTTCAGGGAGAACGATTATGGGGCCGCTGCCGAACACGGGGACGATACCGCGCTGTTTTCGTTACGGGGGAAGAAACGGTTGTCTTGCCTGACGAAGACATGCGGTGGCTCTCGCCTGCCCCAAACGAGAAAGCCCCGCGGCTTACGCCTGCGGGGCTTTTTGATTTGGTTGCGGGGGCAGGATTTGAACCTGCGGCCTTCAGGTTATGAGCCTGACGAGCTACCGGGCTGCTCCACCCCGCGTTACCCGGTTTTTGCCGTAAGGCAAAATACCGACCGATTTTTGCCGAAGGCAAAGATCGTATTTCCGGTCCGGTTTTTGCCGGAGGCAAAATACCGTTTGTTACGCTGACCTCGTATCCGAGGTTTGGAAAGCATAAAGGCCGCTTGAAGCGGCCCTTTGGTTTCGGCAGGGCCGAATGTGTGTCGAGAAGATTGTTGTCGGTATTTGTCTTGCGACAAAACCTGCTGGTATTTCGCTTCCGCAAAAACCAGAGGTATTTCGCTTCCGCAAAAACCAGATGACATTGCCTTTAGCAGACCTGGCAGCGACCTACTCTCCCGCGTCTTAAGACGAAGTACCATTGGCGCTGGGGCGTTTCACGGCCGTGTTCGGAATGGGAACGGGTGCGGCCACCCCGCCATAACCACCAGGTCGGCTAAGGGCAATGTGATGAGAAGCTGGTAGAGGAAGGAAACTTCCTCGTTTGTCTTAAGTTTTGAACACGTCTTCAGCAACAACCGGACGAACACTGCGTGTTCGCCGGGCCTGTCGCAAAGGCTTTTGCCTTTGCTCTGTCAGGACAAACGCTTCGCGTTTGCCTTGAGATGAGCATGAACAATGAGAACGATCAAGCCAATCGAGCTATTAGTACCGGTAAGCTTCACACATTGCTGCGCTTCCACACCCGGCCTATCAACGTGGTCGTCTTCCACGGCTCTCAAGGGAATACTCGTTTTCAGGTTGGTTTCCCGCTTAGATGCCTTCAGCGGTTATCCATTCCATATATAGCTACCCTGCTATGCCCTTGGCAGGACAACAGGTCCACCAGAGATATGTCCATCCCGGTCCTCTCGTACTAGGGACAGATCCTGTCAATATTCCTACACCCACGGCAGATAGGGACCGAACTGTCTCACGACGTTCTGAACCCAGCTCACGTACCGCTTTAATTGGCGAACAGCCAAACCCTTGGGACCTGCTCCAGCCCCAGGATGCGATGAGCCGACATCGAGGTGCCAAACAACCCCGTCGATATGGACTCTTGGGGGTCATCAGCCTGTTATCCCCGGCGTACCTTTTATCCGTTGAGCGATGGCCCTTCCACGCGGGACCACCGGATCACTATGACCGACTTTCGTCTCTGCTCGACTTGTCAGTCTCGCAGTCAGGCTGGCTTATGCCATTGCACTCGACGACCGATTTCCGACCGGTCTGAGCCAACCATCGCGCGCCTCCGTTACTCTTTCGGAGGCGACCGCCCCAGTCAAACTACCCACCATACACGGTCCTGGACCCGGATAACGGGCCGCAGTTAGACATCCATGACGATAAGGGTGGTATTTCAAGGATGGCTCCACAGAAACTGGCGTCCCTGCTTCAAAGCCTACCACCTATCCTACACATGCCGACACGAATGCCAGTGTAAAGCTATAGTAAAGGTGCACGGGGTCTTTCCGTCTAACCGCAGGAACCCCGCATCTTCACGGGGAATTCAATTTCACTGAGTCTCTGCTGGAGACAGCGGGGAAGTCGTTACGCCATTCGTGCAGGTCGGAACTTACCCGACAAGGAATTTCGCTACCTTAGGACCGTTATAGTTACGGCCGCCGTTTACTGGGGCTTCGATTCAAAGCTTGCACCTCTCCTCTTAACCTTCCAGCACCGGGCAGGCGTCAGACCCTATACGTCGTCTTGCGACTTCGCAGAGCCCTGTGTTTTTGATAAACAGTCGCTACCCCCTGGTCTGTGCCACCCCAAAACACTTGCGTGCCTTGGGGTCACGCTTCTTCCGAAGTTACGCGTGCAATTTGCCGAGTTCCTTCAGCAGAGTTCTCTCAAGCGCCTTGGTATACTCTACCTGACCACCTGTGTCGGTTTCGGGTACGGTCTATACGGTGGAGCTATTTCCTGGAACCGCTTCCCTGCACACCCAATCCAATAAGAATGTACAAGTTACGCAATCCGTCACTACCACCAGGCCCACGAATATTAACGTGGTTCCCATCGACTACGCGTGTCCGCCTCGTCTTAGGGGCCGGCTAACCCTGCTCAGATTAACTTTAAGCAGGAACCCTTGGTCTTTCGGCGAGGGAGTCTCTCACTCCCTTTATCGTTACTCATGTCAACATTCGCACTTCCGATACCTCCAGGAGCCCTCACGGGTCTCCCTTCACAGGCTTACGGAACGCTCCGCTACCACTTGCAGTAAACTGCAAATCCTCAGCTTCGGTGCATGGCTT
The DNA here is from genome assembly GCF_022637395.1 of Shinella sp. H4-D48. GTDB lineage: Bacteria > Pseudomonadota > Alphaproteobacteria > Rhizobiales > Rhizobiaceae > Shinella > Shinella sedimenti. Next base: position 3,432,406 of record NZ_CP093337.1, read on the forward strand.
TAGCCCCGTTACATTTTCGGCGCAAAGACCCTTATTTAGACCAGTGAGCTGTTACGCTTTCTTTAAATGATGGCTGCTTCTAAGCCAACATCCTG
>NZ_CP093337.1:3437500-3477580 GCF_022637395.1 Shinella sp. H4-D48
GAGACCGGATCGATCCTCGCCTTCCTGCCGGGCCAGGCCGAAATCACTCGCACCGCCGAGCGGCTGGCCGACCGGTTCGGGCCGGAAACGACGGTGGTGCCGCTCTTCGGCAATCTCGGACAGAAGGAGCAGGACGCGGCGATCCGTCCGGCAGCATCAGGCACGCGCAAGATCGTGCTTGCAACGTCGATCGCCGAAACCTCCATTACCATCGATGGCGTGCGCATCGTCATCGACAGTGGATTGCAGCGCCTGCCGGTCTTCGAGGCGGCGACCGGCATCACCCGGCTGGAGACGGCGCGCGTGTCGCGAGCTTCGGCCGACCAGCGCGCAGGCCGTGCGGGGCGAACGGAGCCCGGCGTGGCGATCCGGCTGTGGCATGCCGGGCAGACGGCGGCGCTGCCGGCCTTCACACCGCCGCAGATTCTCTCCAGCGACCTCTCGGGCTTTCTGCTGGACCTTGCCCATTGGGGGGTGAGCGATCCTTCGGCGCTGCGTCTTGTCGACCAACCACCGGCCGCCGCACTCGAGGAGGCGCGCAACCTGCTGCGCCTGCTCGGAGCGCTCGACACCACCGGCGCCCTGACGCCGGCAGGCAAGCGCATCCGCGCGCTCGCCTTGCCGCCGCGGCTGGCGGCAATGATCCTGCACGCGGCGGAAGACGGCGAACAGCTGGCCGCCGCGCGGCTGGCGGTGCTGCTTACCGAACAGGGGCTGGGCGGCACGGCGGTCGATATCGAGGAGCGGCTGCGGCGCTTTTCCAATGAGCGCGGCGAACGGGCCGATGCCGCCCGCCGTCTGGCGCAGCGCATGGCGGACGGTTTCGGCACGGCAAAGGCCGCCGGCGCCAGCGCACCGGGCGCGCTTCTCCTTCATGCCTTTCCTGATCGTATCGCCTTGCAGCGCGGCGGGCGCGGCCGGTTCGTGCTGGCCAACGGCCGTGGCGGCGAACTGCCGGAGACCGAACGCCTGGCCGGCGCCGACATGATCGTCGTTGCCGATCTCACGGGCCAAGCCGGCCGCCAGCGCATTCTCGCCGCCGCCGAGATCGACCGCACCACCGTCGAGGCCGAGCTTGGCGACAAGATCGTGCGCGAGGACCAGTGCGTCTTCGACCGCGCGAGCCGGCAGGTGCGGGCGCGCCGGGTGGTGCGGCTCGGCGCGATGATCCTGGAGGAGACGCCGCTGCCGCGCCCGAGCGGGCCGAAAGCGGCGCAGGCGCTTGCCGACGGCGTGCGCCTGCTCGGCCTTCAGGTCCTGCCGTTTTCCCGCGAGGCGGCACAGCTGCGCGACCGGATCGGCTTTCTCCACCGCTCGATCGGCGAGCCCTGGCCGGACACGGGCGAAGCCGCCCTTCTCGCGCGGCTCGACGACTGGTTCGTGCCGTTTCAGGAGAACACGCGCGGCCTCGACGACATTACGGCGGCGAGCCTGCACGAGGGCCTGATGGCACTCGTGCCCTATGAGATGCAGCGCGATATCGGCCGCCTCGCCCCCACTCATTTCGAGGCGCCGACGGGACAGCGCCATCCGATCCGCTATGATGGCGAGGAGCCGGTGCTGGCGATCCGCGTGCAGGAACTGTTCGGGCTGAAGCAGCATCCGGCCGTCGCCGGCGGGCGGCTGCCGCTGCTTCTGGAGCTGCAATCGCCCGCACACCGGCCGATCCAGACGACGCGCGACCTGCCCGGCTTCTGGGCCGGCTCGTGGCGGGACGTGCGCGCCGATATGCGCGGCCGCTACCCGAGGCACCCCTGGCCGGACGATCCGGCTGCGGCCATGCCGACGACGCGCGCCAAGCCGCGCGGCACATGATGACGAAGAAGGAACAGACCATGGCAGGCTATCAGGATATCGACTTCGAAGGCTCCGGCCGGCGGCTGCGTCTTGAAACGCTCATCCGCCTGCGCTGGCTTGCCGTGGCGGGCCAGTCGATCACCGTCATCGCGGTCAGCCTGTGGCTGGAATTCCCGCTGCCGCTGGTGCCGGCTGCCATCCTCATCGCGCTGCTTGCCGCGGTGAACTTCTTCCTCACTGTGCGCTTCCCCCCGGCCCACCGCCTGACGCCGCCTTCCGCGCTCCTGCTGCTCGCCTTCGACCTCTGCCAGCTGATGGCGCTGCTCTTCATCACGGGCGGCCTTGCCAATCCCTTCGCGCCGCTGGTCTGCGTTCCGGTCATCATCTCCTCCTCGCTCCAGCCGGTGCGCTTCAGCGTCGTGCTCGGCCTGCTCGCGGTTGCCGGCATCACGGCGCTTGCCTTCACGCCTTTCCCGCTTCCCTGGTTTGTCGGCACGTTGCTTGTCGTGCCGCCGATCCTGACGGCCGGTTTCTGGTTCGCCATCGTCTGCACGACGGCTTTTGCCGCCTTCTATTCCTATCGCGTGTCGCAGGAGGCGACCGAGCTTTCCGATGCACTGGCCGCCACCGAACTCATCCTCCAGCGTGAAAAGCACCTGTCGCAGCTCGACGGGCTGGCGGCAGCGGCGGCACATGAATTGGGCACGCCGCTTGCCACGATCAGCGTCGTCGCCCGCGAGATGGAGCGCGAACTGGGCAGCGACGAGCGCTTCCGGGAGGACGTGCAGCTGCTGCGCAGCCAGAGCGAGCGCTGCCGCGACATCCTGCGCCGGCTCACGACCCTCTCCACCGAGGACGAGGCACATATGCGCGTGCTGCCGCTCTCCTCGCTGATGGAGGAGGTCATGGCGCCGCACCGCGAATTCGGCATCGCGCTCAAGCTCATCGAGAACGGCGACCGCGCGAGCGAGCCGGTCGGCACCCGCAATCCCGGCGTCCTCTACGGCCTGGGCAATCTTCTCGAAAATGCCGTCGATCACGCCCGCGCGGAGGTGACGGTCACCGTGAGCCATACGCCCGAGCGCGTGACCATCGTCATCGAGGACGACGGCGAAGGCTATGCGACGGACATTCTCCAGCGCATCGGCGATCCCTATGTCACCAAGCGCCAGAAGGACGAGCGAGCCGGCGGGCTCGGGCTGGGACTGTTCATCGCCAAGACGCTTCTGGAGCGGTCGGGCGCCAAATTGACGTTCGGCAACCGCACGGGCGACCAGCCCGGCGCGCGGGTATCGGTCGATTGGCCGCGGGCGCGCATGGAGGCAAAGGGTGCAAAATGACTTTACCCGCTGCATCTTAAGGGTGATAAGCTGATCACCATCAAGAATGGGCGAAAATCCGCGACGGAAGACGTAAAATGGCAGAAAACATCGAACCGCAGACGCAAACCGACGATATCGGCCCCGATCCCTCGCTTCTCCTCGTCGATGACGACGCGCCATTCCTGCGCCGCCTGGCGCGGGCCATGGAAACGCGCGGCTTTGCGGTCGATACGGCCGAATCCGTCGCCGAGGGCATTGCCAAGGCCAAGACCACGCCGCCGAAATACGCCGTTGTGGACCTCAGGTTGGGCGACGGCAGCGGTCTCGATGTGATTGCCGCCATTCGCCAGCGCCGCGACGACACGCGCATCATCATGCTGACCGGCTATGGCAATATCGCGACGGCGGTCAACGCCGTGAAGCTCGGTGCGGTCGACTATCTCGCCAAGCCGGCGGATGCCGACGATATCTTCGCGGCGTTGACGCAGCGGCCGGGCGAGAAGGTGGAGCTGCCGGAAAACCCGATGTCGGCGGATCGCGTGCGCTGGGAGCATATCCAGCGCGTCTATGAAATGTGCGACCGCAACGTGTCGGAAACCGCGCGCCGCCTCAATATGCACCGCCGCACCTTGCAGCGTATCCTGGCAAAGCGCGCGCCGAAGTAACCATCGCAAGCTTGCGGCCGCCTCATCCGCCTACCGGCACCTTCTCCCCGGCGGGGAGGAGGAGAAACCGAGACGGTATCCCGCCCTCCCTTCTCCCCCGCGGAGAAGGTGGCCCGAAGGGCCGGATGAGGGGGTGCAACCCCTCAATAATCCTTAAACCGGCGTGTCCCGCCGTCCCGAAACGATGGCCGAGATATCCGGCCCGTCGCGCTTGCCGTCCATGGAAAACTCCGCCAGCAGCAGCCGGCCCGCGGCCACGCGGGCAAAGGCGAAGGTCACCGCCTTGCGCGTCGGCGCGGCCAGCCTGTGTTCGGGCGCCTCACGCAGCATGTGCGCGCCGTAGCCGTCCGACAGGATGAGCCCACAGTCCTCCGGGAAGATATCGAGCGGTACGTCCTTGTGCGTGGCGAAGAACAGCCGGTCGCAATGACGCCGGTAGTCAGGCCATTTTCGATCGACCCGGAAATCCTCGATCGAGGTCTTGATCTCGACGATCCAGATCTCGCCCTTGTCGGAGAGGCTGATGAGGTCGGCGCGCCGGCCGCTCGCCAGCGTCAGTTCCGGCAGCACGGCATGGCGCATGTCCATCAGCATGCGCTGCACGCCGCGGCGTACCATCATGGCACGGTCCGACTGACGGCCGTCGAGCAGAGGGTTGTCATTGTGCAGGGAAACGATCGTCATGTGGGTCAACCTCGGCGATTCGCCATTCTAGCGCGAAGCGCGCGCGATGGCTCGAAACCTCCGGAAAAAGTTAAGGCGCGTCACTCGTGACCTGTGTGCGCAAGACTTCATTAACCGCGCCGCGCGGTTCCTGTTCGTGCAGGGGCCGACGAAGAGAAAACCGTTGAACGGCACGACGCAGCGTGCTTGGCAAGAAACCGGGCATGGTGAAAGCGGCAGGCGGCCGGGCATTGTTGTTGCAAAAAAACAATCCCGCGGCTTTTTGCTTTGGCCAGAGCTCAGGCAAGGGCGCGCAGACTTGCATTGACCGGTTTAATCGAAAATAAACCATAATCAATGAAAGCTCCGCGTACCGGAACTTCTTAATCCCTGATCCAAGAGACTCACATGCGCTTCCGCAATGCCCTCCTTCTGTGCGGCCTGGCAGCGGCCGTCACACTCGCCGGTTGTTCGTCGTCCTCCACCTCCACGCCGGGCGAAAGGGTGGCGACGAATGCCATCTTTACCTCGGAATATGGCGCTGTTGAGGACAACGGTTACGCGCTTCCGGCGATCCCGATCAGCAAGGTGAACGAGAAGTTCCATCGCCAGATCGTCGATTATGCGACGAACGAAAAGCCCGGCACCATCGTCGTCAACACGCCGAACCGCTTCCTTTATTACGTGCTGCCCGGCGGCAAGGCCGTGCGCTACGGCATCGGCGTCGGCAAGCAGGGCTTTGCCTGGAAGGGCGAGGCTTACATCGCCTGGAAGCAGGAATGGCCGACCTGGCATCCGCCGCAGGAGATGGCCGCCCGCAAGCCTGACGTCGCCCGCTACGTCAAGGAAGGCATGGGCCCGGGCCTGAAGAACCCGCTCGGCGCACGCGCCCTCTACCTCTTCAATGAAAAGGGCCAGGACACGCTGTTCCGTCTGCACGGCACGCCGGAATGGGCCTCTATCGGCACGGCCGCCTCGTCGGGCTGCATCCGCCTGATGAACCAGGACATCATCGACCTCTACAAGCGCGTCCGCCCCGGCCGCTCGGCCCGCGTCGTCGTCCAGCAGTAACCGGACGAAACCCGCATCAAAAAAGAAGCCGCCGGATCGCTCCGGCGGCTTCTTCGTTTGGGTGGATGGGGGCGCCCCTCATCCGCATACTGGAACCCTCTCCCCGCAGGTGAGAAGGGAGGACGAGCTTGACGGCAGGGGCATGCATCCCCTGCCCGCCTTGACTCGAATTTAGCCCCTCGCCTTCAGCTCCAGGCGGCGGCGGTGCAGGACGGGCTCGGTGTAGCCGTTCGGCTGCTCGCGGCCTTTGAGCACGAGGTCGAGCGCGGCCTGGAAGGCTATGGAGCCGTCGAAGTTTCCGGCCATCGGGCGATAGAGCGAATCGCCTTCGTTCTGCCCGTCGACAACCTTCGCCATGCGCTTCATCGTCTCGAGGATCTGCGCTTCGGTGACGACGCCGTGGTGCAGCCAGTTGGCCATGTGCTGGGCGGAGATGCGCAGTGTGGCGCGGTCTTCCATCAGCCCGACATTGTTGATGTCGGGCACCTTGGAGCAGCCGACGCCCTGGTCGATCCAGCGCACGACATAGCCCAGGATGCCCTGGGCATTGTTGTCGAGCTCGCGCTGGATTTCCTCCGGCGTCCAGTTCGGCCGGACCGCGACCGGCACCGACAGGATATCCGACAGTTTGGCGCGCGGGCGCGCGCGCAGCGACGCCTGCACCTCGGCGACATTGACCTTGTGGTAGTGCGTCGCATGCAGCGTCGCGGCCGTCGGCGAGGGCACCCAGGCCGTGTTGGCGCCGGCCTTGGGATGGGCGATCTTCTGCTCCAGCATCGCCGCCATCAGGTCGGGCATGGCCCACATGCCCTTTCCGATCTGCGCATGACCGGACAGGCCGCATTCCAGGCCGATGTCGACGTTCCAGTTCTCGTAGGCGGAAATCCAGGCGGCCTGCTTCATGTCGCCCTTGCGGATCATCGGGCCCGCTTCCATCGAGGTGTGGATCTCGTCGCCGGTGCGGTCGAGGAAGCCGGTATTGATGAAGACGACGCGCTCCTTCGCCGCGCGGATCGCCTCCTTGAGGTTGACCGTGGTGCGGCGCTCCTCGTCCATGATGCCCATCTTCATCGTGTTGGGCGCCATGCCGATGGCGGCCTCGACGCGGCCGAACAGCTTCGAAGCGAAGGCAACCTCTTCCGGCCCGTGCATCTTCGGCTTGACGACATACATCGAGCCTTCAGGAGAATTCTGCCGGCGACCGTTTGGACCGACATCGTGCAGCGCGATCAGGCCGGTGACCATCGCGTCCATGATACCCTCGGGCACTTCGTTGCCGTCGCGGTCGCGGATCGCCGGGTTGGTCATGAGGTGGCCGACATTGCGCACCAGCATCAGCGAGCGGCTGCGCAGCGTGGCCGCCGAGCCGTCGGGCGCGGTGTAGCCTCGGTCCGCATTGAGCGTGCGCGTAAAGCTCTTGCCGCCCTTGGTTACCTCTTCCGCCAGATCGCCCCTCATCAGGCCGAGCCAGTTACGGTAGACGACGATCTTGTCCTCGGCATCGACGGCAGCGACGGAATCCTCGCAGTCCATGATGGTGGTGAGCGCCGATTCGATGGCGACATCGGCGATATGCGCCGGGTCGTCCTTGCCGGTCGTGGTTTCGGCATCGATGCGGATGTCGATATGCAGGCCGTTGTTGACGAGCAGGACATGGGTCGGCGACGACGCATCGCCGACATAGCCGGCGAACTTGCCGGCATCGGCAAGCCCCGTCGTGCCGCCGCCCGAAAGCGTGACGACGAGCGCGCCGCCGTGGACCGCAAAGCCCGCCGCGTCGGACCACGTCGCGCCATCGAGCGGCGCCGCTTCATCGAGAAAGGCCTTCGCCCAGGCGACGACCTTGGCGCCGCGCACGGGATTGTAACCCTTGCCCTTTTCCGCGCCGTCGGTCTCGGCAATCGCGTCCGTGCCGTAAAGCGCGTCATAGAGCGAGCCCCAGCGCGCATTGGCGGCATTCAGCGCATAACGCGCGTTCATGACGGGAACGACGAGCTGCGGGCCGGCGAGGCTGGCGATTTCCGGGTCGACATTGTCGGTCGTGACCGTGAAGGCGTCGCCTTCCGGCAGGAGATAGCCGATCTCGCGCAGGAAGCCCTCATAGGCCGCCATGTCCGAAGGCGCGCCGTTTGCGCGATACCAGGCGTCGATCTTTTCCTGCAGCGCATCGCGCTTGGCCAGCAGCGCGCGGTTCTCAGGCCCAAGCTCGTGCACGATGGCGGAGAAGGCCGCAAAATAGGCCTCGGCATCAACGCCCGTGCCCGGAAGGGCCTCCTTGACGAGAAAGTCGTATAGATCGCTGTCGATCGAAAGACCGGCTTTTTCCGTATAGGTCATGAAAAAACTCCGAAGAACGGGACGAAGGGGGAGTATCCCGAATGCTGCCACTTTCCGCGGCTTTCATTCATAGTCAATTCGGCAATAACGTGAATTATTTATTCCGTTACGGAAACAATCCCGTCTAAGCCTCCTGGGCGATGCGGGGGCGGCCGCTCGCGGTTGCGGTAAATCGGGCCTCGATCAGCTTGCGGCTGCCCTCCACATCGGGCGCGTCGATCTCCTCCGCGAAGGTGACGGCCGGCTCGTCGGCGCCGTTGGCGCGCGCCGCGTGCAGGGCGGCCGTCATCGCCCGCTCGCGGGCCATTGCGAAGGCCGCGGCCTCGTCGACATGGCGCACGCTTTCGCCTGCCCCGGCGACGATGAACACGCCCTCCTCCGGCTGGGTCACGAAGACGGTCACGCTGTTGCGGACCTGTCCGACCACCGCACCGACGGCATTGGCCACGCCGGCATCGGCGGGAATGACCGATTCGGCACCGAGCATGGCGGCGATATCGGGATAGTAGACCGGCGCGGACGCCCCCAGACCCACCAGCGGCCGGTCAAGCTCGATCTGGAACCGCACGATGCCGGCACGCCGGTGCAGCGCCCGGTCGACGGCGACGGATCCGGCCGGATCGATCGCGCCCACACCGTCATCGGCAAGGCAGGCGGAGAGGATGACATCGGACGATTGCCGGGTCAGGCGGTCGACGATGCGCTGCGCCAGCGCATCCGGGCTGTCGGCGATGGGCCGGCCCGTGCCGTCCTTCACGCGCGCGGCCAGTGCAAGGCCGAGACGCGCGGCCTCGGCATCCCACTGCCCCTGCCCGCCCAGCACATGCATGGCGTCGGACGGCGTCACGCCGCAAATATGCACGAGGCCGCGCGCCACCAGCCGGTCGAGCGTCGCCTTCTGCGGCGTCGTCATCAGCAGACCGTCGAGTGGAACCGGAGCGGCACCGATCTTGTCGTAAAGCGCCTGTTCCTGCGGCTGTAGGCCGCTTGCCAGCCGCTCGGGAACGCCCGTGCGCACGGCAAAACGCCCGTCGTGCCGGCCGACATGGGCGGTGCGCAGCTGGCGCTCCAGCACCGGCAGGATACTTTCGGGATGCAGCGTCGAGGCAAGGCTGAGCGGCAGGAAGCGCCGCGGCCCCAGATCGATGCGGGCCGAAAGCCCCCGGTCGTCGATGCGCACTTCCGAATCGCCGCCGAGGCCGAAGGTGCGCATGGCGACCGCCTCCACCATGGTCCGGTAGCCGCCGACCACCGCACCCTCCGCGTCGAGCTTCGGGCGACCCTTGTCGAGCACGGCCACATCCGTCGTGGTGCCGCCGATATCGGACACCACGGCATCGTCGAGGCCCGTCAGGTGGCGCGCGCCGACAAGACTTGCCGCCGGGCCGGACAGGATGGTCTCGATGGGGCGCAGCCGCGCCTCGGCCGCCGAGATCAGCGCGCCGTCGCCGCGCACCACCATCATCGGCACCTGGATGCCGCGGCGCAGAAGAAAGTCCTCGCAGGCGCCGATCAGCCGGTCGATCATTGAGACGAGGCGGGCATTGAGCAGCGTCGTCAGCGCCCGGCGCGGTCCGCCGAGCTTGGAGGAGAGTTCGTGACTGCACGTCACCGGCAGATGCGAGACCGCGCGGATGCGCTCGCGCACGCGCTGTTCGTGCGCCGGGTTGCGCACGGCGAAATAGCCGGCCACGGCAAAGGAGGACACGGCCTGCGACAGCGCCGGCAGCGCCTCGTCCAGCCCGCGCATGTCGAGCGGCGTCTCGTTGCCGTGCACATTGTGCCCGCCGGGCAGGAAGATGACAGGGTCGGTGCCGAGCGCCTCGGCAAGGCCGTCGCGCTTGAGATCGTCGGGGCCGAAGCCGATCATGACGAGCCCGGCCCGGCCGCCCTGCCCTTCCACCAGCGCGTTAGTGGCGAGCGTCGTGGAAAGCGAGACGAGGCCGATGGCCGAAACCGGCACTTTTGCCTGTTCGAGCACCGCATCCACCGCGCCGGAAATGCCGACCGAAAGATCGTGGCGGGTGGTCAGCGCCTTGGCGCGCGCCACCACGCCGAGGGTTTCACTGTAGAGGGCGGCGTCCGTATAGGTGCCGCCGGTATCGATGCCGAGTAACAAATGGTCTGCCACGAGAATACTTCCAAACCGCATGCCGTCCCTGTTCAAAGCCGGCCTGGAATGGTGTTATGGCATGTCCGGTGTCGTTGTCACCATCCCGCCGGCGACATGCCTGTGAAGCATCGAGGAGACCCAGAGTGTTTGATCCGCGTCATGGAAACCGCCTGCTGAAAGCCCTCCTTGTCGGCACTGCCCTGCTGGCCGCAGGCCTGCCGGCGTCGGCCCAGGAAGACGACGAGGCGGAATATCAGGCCCAGATTCCCGACGTCTCGATCTACAAGGCGATGCTGGACGCCAACAAGCGCACGGGCTGGGTGCAGTTCCGCGAATATGCCGGCCAGCAGCTCATCTATTTCACGGCGTTGCAGAGCATGCATTGCCGGCTCAAGGAAGTGCGTTACTCCATCAATTCCGACACGCTCGACCAGACCTTCCCCATGGCGAAATGCGACCCGGAACTGCCCTTCAACCTGCCCTCGGACGACAGCCAGAACTGGATCTACATCAAGCTGAAGCCGGGCGAAGCGCAGACCATCGCCGTGCAGGCCGTCTGGGATGACGGCAGCGGCAGCGAGATCGTCGTCTACCAGCCCTGCAAGAACCCGGAAGCCACCTGCGCCGCGATCAAGACGATCAAGAAGGCGAAGCCGCGCGCGGACGAGCCCGCACCTTCAACGCCAGTCCGTTAGCCGGCTGCGTCGTCAGGCGCTGCACCGGCCAGGGCTTGGTGTCTTCCGTCATGTCGAAGCGGAAGCGATGCATCAGCACGCCGAGCGCGATGATCGCCTCCTGCATGGCAAATGTCGCGCCGATACAGATGCGCGGCCCCGCACCGAAGGGGAGGTACTGGAAACGGTGGATCTGGTCGCGATTTTCCGGCAGGAAGCGCTCGGGCATGAAGGCGCGCGGTTTCTGCCATAGGAGTTCATGGCGGTGCAGCGTCCAGGGCATGACGAGGATCGTCACGTTGCGGGGTATCTCCACCACCTCGCCGTCCGGGCTCGTCCAGCTGTCGTCGGCGATCGCCTCGCGGTTGATGGAGGGCGCTGGCGGATAGAGCCGCATCGCCTCCTCGAAGGCCGCGCGCGTCCAGGGCATGCGCTCGAGCCAGTCGACCGGGTCCGCCCCGCTTTCCACCACGCGGTCGATCTCCTCTTCCATCGCCTCGCGCACATGCGGCGAGTTGGCGACGCAATAGAGCGTCCAGGCGAGCGCCCGTGCGGTCGTCTCATGGCCGGCGCCGATGAAGGTCAGGATATTGTCTTCCACCTCCTCCATGGTCAGCCCGTCCGGCCCGGCAGCGCCCAGCAGCAGTGTTAGGAAGTCGCTCGGCGCGTCGCCACCCTCCGCCATGCGCTTGAGGCGTAGCTCCATCGTGTCGCGCACGATCTTGCGGAACTTGCCGAGCACCCGCAGGCCGCCGATACGCGTGACGCGCGGCACCCAGGAGGGCGCGCGCAGCAGATCCATGGGATCGACACGCCCCATGGAATGCAGGAGATCGTCCACGTCATCGGCGAAATTGGTGGATGCGGTGACGATCTCGCCGGAAAACAGCGTGTCCGACAGGATGGAGAAGGCCAGCTCCGTCATGTCGTTGCCGATATCGAAGACCGTGCCGTCCGCACCCTCGTATTTCTGCGCGTAAAGCTCGGACTGCGCGAGCATCTGCGCGGCAAACCCCTTGGCATGGCGCGGCGTGAAGATGGGGGCGACGGCCTTGCGCGAGCGGCGCCAGACCTGGCCTTCGGCCGTGAGCAGCCCGTCGCGCAGGATCGGCCGCAGCACGAGCTGGCGCACCACGGCCATCTTGTAGTTGGCGGCGTTGTCGACGAGCAGATATTTGATGAGGCCGGGATCGTTGACGATGAGCGTCTTCTCGCCGATGAAGCTCGTCATGATCCAGGGCAGCGTATAGGAGGGCTCGCCCCACAGTTCCAGCGGATTGCGGAAGACGGTGCGGATGATCTCGAGTTTCGAAGGCGGCACCGTGCGCGGTATCGGCGCAGGCGGTTCGAACGGCTCGGGACGCATATCCATGGTAGCTTCCTTCCTTCGGCTCCTGTCCCTCAATATGGGGCGCAACTGGGCCGATAGGAAGGCGACGACCGGTCAAGGCCGCGTGAACCGGCGCTTTACGCCGGAAAGGCCGTTAGAGCAGGCTGCGCAGGTCGTCCAGCTTGTCGTTGACGAGCCAGCCGTAATAGTTCTCTTCCGGCCAGGTCGCCTCGCCCGCGGCACGGCGCGCGGCGAAGGCTGCGGCGCGCGCATCGGGATTGCCGATATTGTAGAGCGTCGCCGTCAGGCCGGGATTCTTCGAGATATCGACGCCGGCGATCTTCTTGTAAGCATCGATCGAGCGGCGGATGGCGGCCGCCATGTAGGCAAGCGAGATATCCGGGTCCATGATCGCCTGGTAGACGCCGGCCGCATCGTTCTCGTCGAGCGGCTTGTAGCCGGAGAAACGCGCCACGTCGTCAGTCAGCGTCAGCGCGGTCAGCGGATTGATCTGGCCGAGGCCGAAGGTCTGGCCGGCATAGAAGGGCTGGAAGAAAACAGCGCTGAAGCGGTTTCTCGGGAAGGACGTGCCGTCAACCGTCTTGCCGCTGAACGAACGGTTCCAGACGTTTTCGCGGCAGGTCCACTGCGCGTAGGAGCCTTTCTTGCCCTCGCATTCGGAAAATTGCGGACGCTTCAGGAAATCGCCGATCGCCTCGCCGTCATAGGCGAAGCGGAAGTTGCCGGTATAGGAGGCAGCCTTCACGTAATAGCTCTGCAGGCGGTCGTAGGCGTCCACATTATAGGTGTGCTCGCCGACGATGGCGCCGACGATGTGAATGGGGTCGATGCCGTATTTGCCGGCCGCCGCCCTGATCTTGCCCGTCAGCTGGCGGTCGCCTGATAGAAGATCGCGTACCTTCTGATACTTCGCATCGAAGGAGGTTTTGTTGCCCTTGGTGCGACGGACGGAGGCGCCTGGAATGGCGGGCTGCTCCGCGTTGCGGTTGCCGGCGGGCACCACGTCGATCGCCAGCGCCGTCGTCTGGCTCTGCACGAAGAGGGCGGCTGCAAGGGCAAGCACAGGGAAGAGCTGTCGCACGGTTCCGGTTCCTGTCTGGTCAATCGTTCGAAGTGGCATGGACGGGATGCAGGACAATCGTGTCGTCATCATGCCGGACGCGGCAATGGCCTAGGCTGCGTCCGCGGTTCTGTCGAGGGGGCGGGCCCGCAAAAGCGCGACACCGGCGGTTGCTAAGACAACCACCGGTGCCGAAACGTCACAGGATGTAGCGCGACAGATCCGTGTTGGCCGCCAGCGCGCCGACATGCTTCTTCACATAGTCGGCGTCAATGACGAGGCGGTTGCCGCCCTTGTCCGGCGCCTCGAAGGAAATCTCGTCGAGCACCCGCTCCATCACCGTCTGAAGACGGCGCGCGCCGATATTCTCGACGCTCGAATTGAGCTGCACGGCGACATCGGCCAACGCGTCGATGCCGTCCTCGGTGAATTCGAGTTCGACATCCTCCGTGCCCATCAGCGCCTTGTACTGCCGGATGAGGCTTGCTTCTGTCTCCGTCAGGATCCGGCGGAAGTCTTCGCGCGACAGCGCCTTCAGCTCGACGCGGATCGGCAGGCGGCCCTGGAGTTCCGGCAGGAGGTCCGAGGGCTTGGAGACATGGAAGGCGCCCGAGGCGATGAACAGGATGTGGTCCGTCTTCACCGGCCCGTATTTCGTGGCAACCGTCGTGCCCTCGACGAGCGGCAGGAGGTCGCGCTGCACGCCCTCGCGGGAGACGCCCGCGCCCATGCCGCCGTCGCGCGCGGCGATCTTGTCGATCTCGTCGATGAAGACGATGCCGTCGTTCTCGGCCGAGCGGATGGCCTCGCGCTGGATCTGCTCGTTGTCGAGCAGCTTGTCGGATTCGTCGTCGATCAGGATCTTGTAGCTGTCCTTGACCGTCGTCTTGACCTTCTTCGTGCGCCCGCCCATCGCCTTGCCGAACATTTCCGACAGGTTCAGCACGCCGATATTGGCGCCCGGCATGCCGGGAATCTCGAAGCCGCCGGGCGTGCCGGTGTCGGCAACGTCGACCTCGATGTCCTTGTCGTCGAGCTCGTTGGCGCGCAACTTCTTGCGAAACGAATCACGCGTGGCCGGCGAGGCGGTGGCGCCGACCAGCGCGTCGAGCACGCGTTCCTCGGCATTGGCATGGGCCTTTGCCGTTACCTCGGCGCGCTTCTTCTCGCGCACCAGGCCGATGCCGACCTCGACGAGGTCGCGCACGATCTGCTCGACGTCACGGCCGACATAGCCGACCTCGGTGAACTTGGTGGCCTCGACCTTGACGAAGGGCGCACCGGCAAGCTTGGCGAGACGGCGGGAGATTTCCGTCTTGCCGACGCCGGTCGGGCCGATCATCAGGATGTTCTTCGGCATCACCTCGTCGCGCAGGTCCGGCTCAAGCTGGTGGCGGCGCCAGCGGTTGCGCAGCGCAATCGCCACGGCGCGCTTGGCGTCATGCTGGCCGATGATGAAACGGTCGAGTTCGGAAACGATCTCGCGGGGGGAAAAATTGGTCATGGGTTTCCTCTAGCAACGGTCCCGGGCCAAGATCAGCGCCGGGCCGTCCTTTGTCATGCGTTGATCGAAAGCATGGAACCCGGCCTTCTCATAGGCCCGGATGGCATGCGCATTCTCAGGATGCGGATCGAGCACCACCCGCTCCACGCCGTCGGCGAACATCTTTTGCACAAAGGCATCGATCATGGCCGGCCCGTGGCCGAGGCCGACCATGTCGGCAGGGCCGATGAACTGGTCGATGCCAAGGGTGCGGTCCGGGCGGTCACCGAAGGACAGGTCCGACGGGTCGATCCTGTAGCTCTGCAGATAGGCGAAGGGCTTTCCGTCATGGGAGACGATGAAGGACGCCATTGCAGGTTCGTCGAAATCCGCGGCGATACCCGCAACCTCCTCAGCCGGATCGCCCCACCAGCGCCGGACATGCGGCGCGGCGAGCCAGCGTTCCAGCATCGGCAGGTCGGCGGCCGTCACAGGCCGGAAAGCGTATGCCTCAGCGGTCGGCATCCAGCGTCTCCACCACGACATTGTGGTTGGTGTAGACGCAGATGTCGCCTGCGATCTGCATGGCCTTGCGGGCAATCTCCTCGGCCGACTTGTCGGTGTCCATCAGCGCGCGGGCCGCCGCATAGGCATAGTTGCCGCCCGAGCCGATCGCCATGGTGCCGTGTTCCGGCTCCAGCACGTCGCCATTGCCGGTCAGCGCCAGCGTGATGGACTTGTCGGCCACCAGCATCATGGCTTCCAGTCGGCGCAGATAGCGGTCGGTGCGCCAGTCCTTGGCGAGCTCGACGGCGGCGCGCATCAGCTGGTCGGGATATTGCTCCAGCTTGGCCTCGAGCCGCTCGAGCAGGGTAAAGGCATCGGCGGTCGCGCCGGCAAAACCGGCAATGACGTCGCCCTTGGCAAGACGGCGCACCTTGCGCGCATTGCCCTTCATGACGGTCTGGCCAAGGCTCACCTGGCCATCGCCCGCCATGACAACCTTGCCGTCCTTGCGGACGGTGATGATCGTCGTGGCGTGCATGGAAGCATAGGGATCGTGTTCACTCATATCAGACCTCTGAGGCCCGAGGACCGGGCAAGGATACCGCCGGCACGGCGGCTTCGTGGTGCCCTATGTAAGCAGCGGTTCGGCGATTGCAAAGGTCGGGAGCCGTCGTTGCGCGCCCGGCGCGCGCAAAGCATGGGAGAGGCCGCCGCCGTCCAAAATAAGCCTTGCTTTCCCTTTGGAATGCGCGGGTTATGGTTTCCCATCCACAGTGAGGGTTATGACGATGGCCAAAGGTCAGGTCCGCAGCAACAAGGAAGCCCGCAAACCCAAGAAGGACAAGGTGGCTCCAGCAGCCGCTCCGACCCTTGGCGCGCAGGTGAAGAACAGCGAAAGCGCCACCAAGAAGAAATGACGGGCAAGAGCGCCGGTCCGCCGGTGCCCCTCTCCCCCATTTTCGTGCCGGCGTGATCCGAGCCACCCCTCCCCGCCATTGTCTTCGTCTTTGCTGTGCTTCGCAGGGCTGTTGCGGCGTGGAGAAACGACGGTGGACACGGGGACATCGACGCCGGAAAAACCCAATTCTTCCAATCCCCGCCGCCCTTTTCACCCGCAAATCATCCTCGCCTTCCGCGCATCGCCTATCCTGAACGTCCTTCCGCCGCCGGACGGATCGCGTAACGTGTCGATGCGGGCGGGAGGAGGCGCTTTCGTTGTCTGCCGTAACGTGCGGCAGGGGCGAAAGAGGTTTGGAGCGACGAGGGGGTGACGCCCTTCGCCGTGCGGGGCTTCCCCCTTCCCCGGGTCACGGGGTCGGTTTGGGTCCGCCATGCAGGCAGAGTGGCAGCGCATATCCCCGAAAAGTGCGGAACGCGGTTTTCGGAAAAGGCATATGCGCCAACAAACTGCGCAGCGAAGCCTTGCCATGCCTGAAGGAGGACAAGACCGCCCCCGAAGAACGCCTGGGCCGCGCGAAGGCGAAGCCAACCATACAACCCCTTTCCAGAGGCAACGCTTTCGCGCGGTTCTCCGGATTGCCGAATGCCCTTCCCCTCCCGGCGGCCTCCGCGCGGGATCGTTGCCGCATGCGCCGGAAACCCTCGAAAGACTGGCGTTTTATGAAGAGCCCTGTTAAGGAGCGCCAATACTTTACCGGAGACTGCAATGAGCCGCACCGCCAGCGTTTCGCGCAAGACGAACGAGACCTCCGTATCGGTCACCGTCAATATCGACGGCACCGGCACGTCGACCATTTCGACGGGCGTCGGTTTCTTCGATCATATGCTCGACCAGCTGTCGCGCCATTCGCTCATCGACATGGAGATCAAGACAGAGGGCGACCTGCATGTCGACGATCATCACACTGTCGAGGACACCGGCATTGCCATCGGCCAGGCCATTGCGAAAGCGCTTGGCGACCGTCGCGGCATCACCCGCTACGCCTCGCTCGACCTTGCCATGGACGAGACGATGACACGCGCCGCGGTGGATGTCTCCGGCCGTCCCTTCCTCGTCTGGAACGTCGATTTCTCGGCGCCCAAGATCGGCACCTTCGACACCGAGCTGGTGCGCGAGTTCTTCAACGCGCTTGCCCAGCACGCCGGCATCACGCTGCATATCCAGAACATCTACGGCGCAAACAACCATCATATCTCGGAGACGTGCTTCAAGGCCGTCGCGCGCGTGCTGCGCACCGCGACCGAGATCGATCCCCGCCAGGCGGGCCGCGTTCCCTCGACGAAGGGTTCGCTGGCCTGAAAGCAATTCCAGCAAAAGTGTGAAGCGGTTTTGCATCCGGAATTGCGAAGCTAACAAAAGCCGGAGGCCGTCATGGCCACATTCCTCGTTCTGATACCGCCGGGTGCCCGCAGGGGCGATGAAAAGGCCAGGTTCGTGCGCGACCGCTTCTCCTGGGTCGCCTTTTTCCTGCCGTTCCTCTGGCTTGCCTGGCATCGCGCCTGGCTTGCCGCAGCTCTTGCCTTCGCCGTGCAGACGCTCGGCTCGGCCATCTCGGACCACCCCGTCTTTGGGCTTGCCGGGCTTGGCATCTGCCTTGCCAGCAGCCTCGTCGTCGCACTCGAAGGCCCCTCGATGGTCATTGCCGGCCTTGAGCGCAAAGGCTGGACGATCGATGCGGTGATCTCGGCCGAGGACCGCGCGACGGCGGAAGAAATCTACGACATGGAAACCCCGGCCGGCGAAACGGAGGCGCGCGACGGCGTGTCCCTGCCGGCCTCCGGAACCGCGACGCGCCCGCACGCCCCCATGCTCGGCCTCGTCGGTTTCAAGGAAGGACGCTAGAATGCGCGTTGCAATCATCGATTACGGCTCGGGCAACCTGCGCTCGGCCACCAAGGCCTTCGAGCGCGCCGCCCGCGAGGCCGGCATCGACGCCGAGATCGACCTCACCGACAAAGCCGAGCGCGTGGCGTCCGCCGACCGCATCGTGCTGCCGGGCGTCGGCGCCTATGCCGATTGCCGCCGCGGCCTCGATGCCGTGCCCGGCATGGTCGAAGCGCTGCGCGAGGCGGTGGAGGCCAAGGCCCGCCCCTTCCTCGGCATCTGCGTGGGCATGCAGCTCATGTCGTCGCGTGGGCTGGAAAAGACCACAACGCAAGGCCTCGGCTGGATCAAGGGCGATGTGGTGCTGATGACGCCGCGCGACCCCGACCTCAAGATCCCGCAGATCGGCTGGAACACGCTGGACCGCAAACGCGCGCATCCACTGTTCGAAGGCATCCCGGAAACGCTGCACGCTTACTTCGTGCACTCCTATCACCTCGCTGCCGAAAACCCTGACGACGTGGTCGCGACCGTCGACTACGGCGGCCCGATGACCGCCTTCGTCGCCAACGGGAACAAGGCCGGCGCGCAGTTCCACCCGGAAAAGAGCCAGGCGCTCGGCCTGGCCCTCCTCACCAATTTCCTCCGCTGGAAGCCCTGAACTGGAAAACGCCATGATCCTCTTTCCCGCCATCGACCTGAAAGACGGCCAGTGCGTTCGCCTGAAACTCGGCGACATGGAACAGGCCACCGTCTACAATCCCGACCCGGCCGCGCAGGCCAAAGCTTTCGAGGACCAGGGCTTCGAATGGCTGCACGTGGTCGACCTCAACGGCGCCTTTGCTGGTGAGAGCGTCAACGGCGCGGCCGTCGATGCTATCCTGAAGGCGACGAAGAACCCTGTACAGCTCGGCGGCGGCATCCGCACGCTCGACCATATCGAAAGCTGGTTGTCGCGCGGGCTCTCCCGCGTCATCCTCGGCACCGTGGCCGTGCGCGATCCCGCGCTCGTCATCGAGGCTTGCAAGGCGTTTCCGGGCAAGGTCGCCGTCGGCATCGACGCCAAGGGCGGCAAGGTGGCGGTCGAGGGCTGGGCGGAAGCCTCCGAACTCGGCGTCATCGAGCTTGCCAGGAAGTTCGAGGGCGCCGGCGTTGCCGCGATCATCTATACCGACATCGATCGCGACGGCATCCTGACCGGCATCAACTGGGCCTCCACGCTGGAACTGGCCGACGCCGTCTCCATTCCCGTCATCGCCTCGGGCGGCCTTGCCTCGATGGACGACATCCGCCGCCTCGTCGCCCCCGACGCCCGCAAGCTGGAAGGCGCGATTTCCGGCCGCGCGCTCTATGACGGCCGCATCGATCCGGCCGAAGCGCTGGCAACGATCCGCGCAGCACGGGGAGAAGCCGCATGACCCTCAAGGCCCGCGTTATCCCCTGTCTCGACGTGAAGGACAGCCCGCGACGCCCGCAGCCGCAGAGCGGCGAGGACGCGCAAAACGAAAAGATGGAGGCCGTCCTTTGACCCTTAAGGCCCGCGTTATTCCCTGCTTGGATGTAAAGGACGGCCGCGTCGTCAAGGGCGTCAGCTTCCTCAATCTGGTCGATGCCGGCGATCCCGTCGAATCGGCCAAGGTCTATGATGCCGCCGGCGCAGACGAGCTGTGCTTCCTCGACATCACGGCCTCCTCAGACAACCGCGACACGATCTTCGATGTCGTGGCCCGCACGGCCGATCATTGTTTCATGCCGCTCACCGTCGGCGGCGGCGTGCGCTCGGTCGCCGATATCCGCAAGCTTCTGCTGGCCGGCGCAGACAAGGTCTCGATCAACTCGGCCGCCGTCTCCAATCCGGATTTCGTGGCCGAGGCCGCCGACAAGTTCGGCAACCAGTGCATCGTCGTCTCCATCGATTCGAAGAAGGTCTCGGCCGAGGGCGAGGAAGACCGCTGGGAAATCTTCACCCATGGCGGTCGCCAGCCGACAGGCATCGACGCCGTGGCCTTTGCGGAAAAGATGGTGGAGCGCGGCGCGGGCGAGCTGCTGCTGACCTCCATGGACCGCGACGGCCAAAAGGGTGGCTATGACATCGCGCTGACCCGCACCATCGCCGACCGCGTTTCCGTGCCGGTCATCGCATCGGGTGGCGTCGGCACGCTGGATCATCTCGTCGAGGGCGTGCGCGACGGCCATGCGACGGCGGTGCTCGCCGCATCCATCTTCCACTTCGGCACCTATACGGTCGGCGAAGCCAAGCGCTACATGGCCGAGCATGGCATCGCCATGCGGCTGGACTGAGGAGGTCCCGATGAGCAGCTTCACCCTTGCCGATCTCGTCGAGATCGTCGATGCCCGTGCCAAGGCCGATCCATCGGAAAGCTGGACGGCCAAGCTCGTGGCGGCCGGGCAGCCGAAAGCGGCGAAAAAACTTGGCGAAGAGGCGGTCGAGACCGTGATTGCAGCGATCGAGGGCGACAAGGCCGCGCTGACCAGCGAGGCGGCCGATCTGCTCTATCACCTGATGGTCGTCTTGAAAATCGGCGGCGTGGCGCTACAAGATGTGCTGGGGGAGCTGGAGAGGCGCACAGGCCAGTCCGGCCTAGCGGAAAAGGCCAGCCGGAAGAATTGATGATCCAGGCAGCGCGCGACAAGGACCAGCCGGATATTCCGGATGATTTCGGCAACCGGAATTATTCGCCGTATCGGTTCTTCCCGGTGGAGGAATGGGCACGGTTCCGTGCCGATACACCGCTGACGCTGACGGCCGACGAAGTCCAGCGCCTGCGGTCGCTGAACGACCCGATCGATCTCGATGAAGTCCGGCGCATCTATCTCTCGCTGTCGCGCCTCCTGTCGGCCCATGTCGAATCCTCGCAGATGCTGTTTGAGCAGCGCAAGCGGTTCCTGGCGCTGTCGAACGAGGCGAAGACACCCTTCGTCATCGGCATTGCCGGCTCGGTCGCGGTCGGCAAGTCGACCACGGCGCGTATCCTGAAGGAACTGCTGTCGCGCTGGCCGTCGAGCCCGAAGGTGGATCTCGTGACCACGGACGGCTTTCTCTATCCGAACGCCGTGCTGAGCCGTGAAAACCTGATGGAGCGCAAGGGTTTTCCGGAGAGCTACGATACCGGCGCGCTCCTGCGCTTCCTGTCGGCGATCAAGGCCGGCAAGCCGAACGTGCCGGCGCCGATGTATTCGCACCTCACCTACGACGTCCTTCCGAACGCCTTCCGCGCCGTCGACCGGCCGGATATCCTGATCTTCGAGGGCATCAATGTCCTGCAATCGCGCAACCTGCCGGCCGATGGCAAGGTCGTGCCGATGGTGTCCGACTTCTTCGACTTCTCGATCTATATCGATGCGGAGGAAAGCCTGATCCACAGCTGGTATGTCGAGCGCTTCATGCGGCTGCGCGACACCGCCTTCCAGAACCCGGATTCCTACTTCCACCGCTATGCGCGGATCAGCGAAGCCGATGCGCTGACCATCGCCGAAGGGCTCTGGCACAACATCAACCTTAAGAACCTGCACCAGAACATCCTGCCGACGCGCCCGCGTGCCGACCTCATCCTGCAGAAGGGCGAGAACCACCTCATCGAGACGGTTGCGCTGCGCAAGCTTTAGCCGGATTCAAAGCATTGCTCTTAAGGATTCACGCGACGGAGCGTCAGGTTGATGCGCCCGGGATTGCGCAGCAGCGTGGATGTGCCGGGATAGATCCGGTCGACGCCATGGAAGATCAGCCGGCTTTCGCCCCCGAACAAGAAGACGTCGCCGCTCGACAGCCGGAACGAGCGCGTGGGATCGCTGCGGGAGGTGCCGCCGATGCGAAACAGGCACTGGTCGCCGAGCGAAACGGAGACGACAGGTGCGGCGAAATCGGTCTCGTCGCGATCCTGATGCAGGCCCATCTTCGCCTCAGGGTCATAGAAATTCACGAGGCAGGCCTCGGGCGGCCTTGCGAAGCCGGAAACCGCATCCCACAGGGCCAGAAGCGTCTCCGGAATGGCCGGCCAGGGACGGCCCGTTTCCGGGTGGGTGGACTGGTAGCGGTAGCCGTTGTCCTTGTCCGTCACCCAGCCCAGCCCGCCGCAATTGGTCATGCGGACGGACATCGCCTTGCCGGTCTTCGGCATGCGCGGCACGTAAAGCGGCGCTTCGACAACGACCTGCCGGATGGCGGCCACGAGGGCTTCCTGCGCCGGGCGATCGAAATAATCAGGGAAATAGCGCAACCCCGGTGCGAGGTCGTGCCCCGTCTCCGTCACATCAGGTCTCCGACAGGTCCGGGATGCGCAGCACCTGGCCGGGATAGATTTTGTCCGGATGGGACAGCATCGGCCGGTTGGCATCGAAGATCACGGTGTGCTTGGCGCCCTTGCCCTTGCCGTACTGGGCTTCGGCAATCTTCCAGAGGTTGTCGCCCTTCTTGACCGTGTAGAAGACCGGCTCCCTGGCGGGCGCGGAGGACACGGCGAGGCCTTCCGTATCGACCTTAGAGACGCCCAGCGTGTTGCCGACGGCGACGATGGCTTTCTCGAACACGGCCTGGTCTGCGACGCTGCCCTTCAGGACGACCTTGTCGTCGACAACCTCGACCTGCACCGCATCGGTGCCGAGGCCGTGCGATTCCAGTTCCTTCTTCACCGCCTCGGCATCCGGCGCATCGTCGTCACCGCCGATGCCCAGCTTCTTGCCCGCGTTCTTGATAAAGCTGAAAAGACCCATGTGTTTACCTCCCGTTTTCAGCCGAATTAAGCAGACCCTTCCGGCAAAGGGAAGGAATTGTTTTCTTCAAACCGATAAACGGCCAAGTTGCGGCCGTCACTCGCCATCCGGCCGGGCACGCATGCGCTTGACGTCGGAGCGGCCTGATTTTGCCTTGAGACGGCGCTCGATCGAGCCTTTCGTCGGCTTCGTCTTGCGCCGGGGCGGAGGCGGCGGTTCGGCGGCCTTGAGAATCAGTTCTTTCAGCCGCTCTCGCGCATCCTCACGATTGCGCTCCTGGCTGCGAAAGCGACTGGCCTCGATCATCAGAACGCCGTCCTTGGAAACCCTGCGGCCGGCGAGCTTCAGCGCATTGGCCTTCACCCGTTCGTTGAGCGCGGGCGAGTTGCGCAGGTCGTAGAACAGCTGGACGGCGGTCGAGACCTTGTTGACGTTCTGCCCGCCCGGGCCGCCAGCCAGCACGAACTGCTCGGTCAGTTCCCAGCCCGCAATAGTGATCGTGTTGCTGATATAGAGGGGATCGCTGGCCATGAGAGTTCCTTTCCACGCCGTTGTAACGGCGGGACCGGGAAACGGAAAGCCATTTGCAGCAACGAAAAACCCGGCCTTGCGGGCCGGGTTTCACGTGAATCATCGTTTGTCGCAAGCCTATTCGGCGGCGACCTTCAGGCCTGGAGCGGCATCGCGCACGCTGCCATCGACCTGATCCTCGAATTTCTCGAAGTTCGCCACGAACATGTCGACCAGCTTCTGGGCCTGCTTGTCGTAGGCGGGGCCGTTCGACCAGGTCGAGCGCGGATCGAGGATCTTCGTGTCGACGCCCGGCACCGAGACGGGCACCTGGAAGCCGAAATTGTCGTCGCGGCGGAAGAGCGCATCCTTCAGCGAACCGTCGAGGGCAGCGGCGAGCAGCGTGCGGGTCGCCTTGATCGGCATACGACGGCCTTCGCCATAGGCACCGCCGGTCCAGCCGGTATTTACCAGCCAGCAATCAACACCGTGCTCGGCGATCAGTTCCTTGAGCAGGTTGCCGTAAACCGTGGGATGACGCGGCATGAAGGGCGCACCGAAGCAGGTCGAGAAGGTGGCTTCCGGTTCGGTCACGCCACGCTCCGTGCCGGCAACCTTGGCGGTGTAGCCGGACAGGAAGTGGTACATGGCCTGATCGGGCGTCAGACGGGCGATCGGCGGCATGACGCCGAAGGCATCGGCCGTCAGCATAATGATCGTCTTCGGGTGCGGCGCACGGCCGGTATCGCTGGCATTCGGAATGAAATGCAGCGGGTAGGCGCAGCGCGTGTTTTCTGTCAGCGAGCCGTCGTTGAAGTCAGGCACGCCGTTGGCATCGAGCACGACGTTTTCCAGAACGGTGCCGAAACGCTGCGTCGTCGCATGAATCTCCGGCTCGGCTTCTGCCGACAGGCGGATGGTCTTGGCGTAGCAGCCGCCTTCGAAGTTGAATATGCCGTTCTCGCCCCAGCCGTGCTCGTCATCGCCGATCAGCGTGCGATTCGGGTCGGCGGAAAGCGTGGTCTTGCCGGTGCCCGACAGGCCGAAGAAGACGGCAGCGTCGCCATCGGGGTCGACATTGGCCGAGCAATGCATCGGCATGACTTTTTCCGACGGCAGCAGCCAGTTGAGCACCGTGAAGACCGACTTCTTCATTTCGCCGGCATAATAGGTGCCCGCGATCAGAACGATGCCGCGCGTCAGGTCGCAGGCAATCATGGTTTCCGTGCGCGCGCCGTGGCGGGCCGGGTCTGCCTTGAAGGTCGGCAGGTCGATGATGGTCAGCTTCGGCGCGAAACCCGAGAGATCCTTCTCTTCCGGACGGATGAGCAGGTTACGGATAAACAGCGAATGCCAAGCCAATTCCGTCACAACGCGGGTCGGCAGCGCGTAATCGGCATCGGCACCGCCGATCAGATCCTGCACGAAGAGGTCGCGACCGCTCGCATGGGCCAGCATATCGGCGTGAAGCGCATCGAAATGCTCGCGCGACACGGCCTTGTTGTTATCCCACCAGATGGCGCCTTCGGTGTTTTCGTCGCGCACGACGAACTTGTCCTTGGGCGAACGGCCGGTGTGCTGGCCGGTCAATGCGCGCAACGCGCCGTGGGCGGTCTTGACCGCCTCGCCACGGCCGAGCGCTTCCTCATAAAGCGCTTCGGCTGCAAAGTTGTACCGGACCGTGCCGTTTGTATGGATACCCATCGCGGTAAGCCCCAGCGCGGGGTTGCGAACGCCAAGTTCCTGCATGGTCCAGCTTTCCTCCGTGGACGAAGACGCAAGGTCAATCTGGGCGGAACCTAATATGCGACTGTCACAAAGGCAAGCAGTGAATCGAAATTAGGCAATGATATCAAATAATTAATCGATTTAAATCTTTGTACTACTTTTTTAATCGTTTGAATAATCGATTTAAAAATGATTCGAAAAGCCGCCGCCGAACGTCACCCTTTATCTTTGCCACAATTTGTTCCACCTTTATCCTCACAGAGGCGCATCACTTACCAGGACAGGAACTCGATCCGAGGTCGGGAAAGGCGCTCATGACTATGGAGACCAGCAAGATGCAAACGATCGCACTCGTCGACGACGACCGGAATATTCTGACATCCGTGTCGATCGCGCTTGAGGCGGAAGGATACAAGGTTGAGACCTATACGGACGGCGCCTCCGCGCTCGACGGCCTTCTCGCCCGCCCCCCGCAGCTTGCAATCTTCGACATCAAGATGCCCCGCATGGACGGCATGGAGCTTCTGCGACGGCTGCGCCAGAAATCCGACATCCCGGTGATCTTCCTCACCTCCAAGGATGAGGAGATCGATGAGCTGTTCGGTCTCAAGATGGGCGCGGACGACTTCATCACCAAGCCGTTCTCCCAGCGTCTGCTGGTCGAGCGCGTCAAGGCGATCCTGCGCCGCTCCTCCAACCGCGAGGCCGCCGCATCGGCCGGCGCAGCCGGCAATGCTGCCAAGGCTGGCGAGATCGCCGCCCGTTCGCTGGAGCGCGGCCAGCTGGTCATGGACCAGGAGCGCCACACCTGCACCTGGAAGGGCGAGCCGGTGACGCTGACCGTCACGGAATTCCTCATCCTGCATTCGCTTGCCCAGCGCCCCGGCGTGGTGAAGAGCCGCGATTCGCTGATGGACGCCGCCTATGACGAGCAGGTCTATGTCGACGACCGCACCATCGACAGCCACATCAAGCGACTTCGCAAGAAGTTCAAGATGGTCGACACCGACTTCGACATGATCGAGACGCTGTACGGCGTCGGCTACCGCTTCCGCGAGGCAGCGTAAGGCGCGATTTCGCTTGCATGAACCGCGGCGGCAATGGCATGCCGCGGTCGGCTGCGAAATGGCTCGAAAGGATGGATGCGCGTGTTGCAGGAGGTGCAGGAGAGGGCTGGTGAGGATGCCGAAGGCCGGCCAATGCCGCGTTCGCTGCGCCGCCGCTGGACCCATCCTTTCACGCTGGCGCGCCGCATCTTCGGCAATGCCGTCTTTTCCAGCCTCACACGCCGCATCCTGTTCTTCAATCTCGTCGCGCTTGTCGTGCTCGTGGCGGGCATCCTCTATCTCAACCAGTTCCGCGAGGGGCTGATCGACGCGCGCGTCGAAAGCCTGCTGACGCAGGGCGAGATCATCGCCGGCGCGATTTCCGCCTCCGCCTCCGTCGACACCAACTCGATCACCATCGACCCGGAAAAGCTGCTCGAACTGCAGGCCGGCCAGAGCATCACGCCGCTGCCGAACGACGAGGACCTGGAATTCCCGATCAATCCCGAACGCGTGGCGCCCGTGCTCCGGCGACTCATTTCGCCGACGCGCACCCGCGCCCGCATCTACGATACCGACGCCAACCTGCTGCTCGATTCGCGCCATCTCTACACGCAGGGCCAGGTGCTGCGCTTCGACCTGCCGCCCGTCGAGCAGGAAAACGCCGGCATTTTCGAGCGCATGAACATCTGGTTCAACCGGATGCTGCAGCCGAGCAGGCTGCCGCTCTACAAGGAAGCGCCGGGCGGCGACGGCTCGATCTATCCCGAAGTGATGAATGCGCTGACAGGCGTGCGCGGCGCCGTGGAGCGTGTCAACGACAAGGGCGAGGTCATAGTCTCGGTCGCGGTGCCGGTGCAGCGCTTCCGCGCGGTGCTGGGCGTGCTGCTTCTGTCCACGCAGGCCGGCGATATCGACAAGATCGTGCATGCCGAGCGTCTCGCCATCATGCGCGTCGCGGGCGTGGCAGGCCTCGTCAACATCGCACTGTCGCTGCTGCTGTCCAGCACGATCGCCAATCCGCTGCGCCGCCTTTCCGCCGCGGCGATCCGCGTGCGGCGTGGCGGCGCGAAGGAGCGCGAGGAAATTCCCGATTTCTCCGTCCGTCAGGACGAGATCGGCAATCTTTCCATCGCGCTCAGACAGATGACCACGGCGCTCTATGACCGCATCGACGCGATCGAAAGCTTCGCGGCCGATGTGAGCCATGAGCTGAAGAACCCCTTGACCTCTCTGCGCAGCGCCGTCGAGACCCTGCCGCTCGCGCGCACGGACGAATCGAAAAAGCGGCTGCTGGATGTCATCCAGCACGACGTGCGCCGCCTCGACCGCCTGATCAGTGACATTTCAGACGCCTCCCGCCTCGACGCCGAGCTTGCACGCAGCGATGCCCGTACGGTGGATCTCGAAAAGCTGCTCGGCGACCTCATCGACGTCTCGCGCCAGATCAATACGCGCAAGAAGCCCGTAACGCTCGATTTCGTCGTCGACCGCAAAGATAATCCGAAGGCCCGGTTCGAGGTCAGCGGCTACGAGCTGCGCATCGGCCAGATTGTCACCAATCTCATCGAAAACGCCCGATCCTTCGTGCCCGATCCGGGCGGACGCATCGTGGTGCGTCTGTCGCGCGGGCGCGGCGACCGCTGCCTCGTGCAGATCGAGGACAACGGCCCCGGTATCCAGGCCGAGAATATCGACCGCATCTTCGAGCGCTTCTATACCGACCGGCCGGCCGGCGAGGCCTTCGGCCAAAATTCCGGCCTTGGCCTGTCTATCTCGCGACAGATCGCCGAGGCGCATGGCGGCACGCTGAAGGCCGACAACATCATCGACAAGGCGACGGGCGAGATTGCCGGCGCGCGCTTCACCCTCTCGCTTCCCTCCGACAAGCAGAAATGACGCCCCCTGCCCCCGCTTCGGTCAATGTGCATGGAACGGCCATCGTGATCGGCACGACCGGGCTTCTCTTCATCGGCCCCTCCGGCGCCGGCAAGAGCATGGTTGCGCTGCATTGCATGACGGAGGCGCGGTCGCGCGGGTTGTTTTCCGCGCTCGTCAGCGACGACCAGGTCATGGTCAGCATCGAAGGCGGCCGGGTCGTCGCCCGGGCGCCCGCTTCCATCGCCGGTCTCGCCGAGCTGCGCGGTGCGGGCATCGTCTCCGTCGAGACCATCGAGGCCGCGGTGCTGCATCGCGCCATCCGGCCGATCGCACCGCCATTCGCCGAACGGCTGGCGCCGGAGGGCGAAACCGTGGAGGTCCTGCCCGGCCACCTCCTGCCGCTGACGCGGTTGCCGCTTGCCGCCGGTTGCACCGCTTTTTCGCTGCTCGCCGCAATTCACCCGGAAATTACCGGGACTTGATCGCGAAAGCCGCGCCAAAAGGGAAAAATGGCCATTTTAGGCTTGCCTTCGGACTTTTCATTGACATGATGGCCACCCCAATGGTGGACGGAATTGTTGCATTGCGATATTCCGCCGTCCGTTCGAATTGGGAAACGGGAGCGACTGCTGATGATCGGACTGGTGCTTGTCACCCATGGCAAGCTGGCGGAGGAATTCCGGCACGCCCTTGAACACGTTGTCGGTCCGCAGAAGGCGATCGAGACCGTCTGTATCGGCCCCGATGATGACATGGACCAGCGCCGCCAGGATATCCTGCAGGCGGTCCAGGAGGCAGATCAGGGCAACGGCGTCATCATCCTCACCGACATGTTCGGCGGCACGCCGTCCAACCTCGCCATCTCCGTGATGAACGGCGAAGGCATCGAGGTGATTGCCGGCGTCAACCTGCCGATGCTGATCAAGCTCGCCGGCATCCGCGGCGAGAACAATATGGAAAAGGCGCTGATCGACGCATCGGAAGCCGGCCGGAAATATATCAACGTCGCCAGCCGCGTTCTCAGTGGCAAGTAAGGTCTCCCGCCCTCCATGACCGCCTCGAAAGAGCTTCTCATCATCAACAAGCGCGGCCTGCACGCCCGCGCTTCGGCAAAATTCGTCCAGACGGTCGAGGGCTATGACGCTGATGTTACCGTCTCCAAGGACGGCATGACCGTCGGCGGCACCTCGATCATGGGCCTGATGATGCTGGCCGCCAGCCCCGGATGCAGCGTGCATGTCACCGCCACCGGCGCGCAGGCCCAGGAGGTTCTCGACGCGCTCGACGCGCTGATCGCCGACAGGTTCGGCGAGGAGATGTAATCCTCCGTCAGACATAAGGACATAAAGACTTCTTTATGTCTTGGTTGCTCCAGCCGCCGTTTCCTGATAGGAAGCGGCATCAACCAGAGCCAGAAGGCTGGAGTATTTCATGACCACCACGCATGACTACCACGTCGCCGACATCGCGCTTGCCGATTTCGGCCGCAAGGAAATCGAGATCGCCGAGACGGAAATGCCGGGCCTGATGGCCTGCCGCGAAGAGTTCGGCGCATCCAAGCCGCTCAAGGGCGCGCGCATCACCGGCTCGCTGCACATGACCATCCAGACCGCCGTGCTCATCGAGACGCTGGTGGCGCTGGGTGCGGACGTTCGCTGGGCCTCGTGCAACATCTTCTCCACGCAGGACCACGCCGCCGCAGCCATCGCGGCCGCCGGCATCCCGGTCTACGCCGTAAAGGGCGAGTCGCTGACGGAATACTGGGAATACACCGACAAGATCTTCCAGTGGACCGATGGCGGTCTCTCCAACATGATCCTGGACGACGGCGGAGACGCCACCATGTATATCCTGCTCGGCGCACGCGCCGAAGCCGGCGAGAACGTACTGTCCAATCCGGGCTCGGAAGAAGAAGAGATTCTCTTCGCCCAGATCAAGAAGCGTCTTGCTCTTTCCCCGGGCTGGTTCACCAAGCAGCGCGATGCCATCAAGGGCGTGACCGAAGAGACCACGACCGGCGTCAACCGTCTCTACCAGCTGCAGCAGAAGGGGCTCCTGCCCTTCCCGGCGATTAACGTGAACGACTCGGTCACCAAGTCGAAGTTCGACAACAAGTATGGCTGCAAGGAATCGCTGGTCGACGGCATCCGCCGCGGCACCGACGTCATGATGGCCGGCAAGGTCGCCGTGGTCTGCGGCTACGGCGACGTCGGCAAGGGCTCTTCCGCTTCGCTGCGCGGTGCCGGTGCCCGCGTCAAGGTCACGGAAATCGACCCGATCTGCGCCCTGCAGGCCGCCATGGACGGTTTTGAAGTGGTGCAGCTCGAAGACGTCGTTTCCTCCGCCGACATCTTCATCACCACGACCGGCAACAAGGACGTCATCCGCGTGGAGCATATGCGCGAGATGAAGGACATGGCGATCGTCGGCAATATCGGCCACTTCGATAACGAGATCCAGGTCGCTGCGCTCAAGAACTTCAAGTGGACCAACATCAAGCCGCAGGTCGACATGATCGAGTTCCCCAAGGGTAACCGCATGATCCTGCTTTCCGAGGGTCGCCTGCTCAACCTCGGCAACGCCACCGGTCACCCGTCCTTCGTGATGTCCGCCTCGTTCTCCAACCAAGTGCTGGCGCAGATCGAGCTCTTCACCAAGGGCGACGCCTACAAGAACGAAGTGTATGTTCTGCCCAAGCAGCTCGACGAGAAGGTCGCACGCCTTCACCTCGCCAAGCTCGGCGCGAAGCTGACGGAACTTTCCAACGAACAGGCCGGCTATATCGGCGTCACCGTGCAGGGTCCGTTCAAGGCCGAACACTACAGGTACTGATCCTTACCCGGATTATCCACAACATCTAGAGGCGGCGCGCTTGACACAGGCGCGCCGCCTCTTTTTTGGGCCCATCCCTTCCCGACGATTCGGTAAACAAGTATCGTTAACGCGTTGATTCGGCGTGCAGATGCGGACCCTTCGCGCCGGATTGGGATGTCTTGTCGATCAGGCGGCAAACGGACGGAGACATACCGGGGATGATGTCGGAACTGAAACGAGGCCGTTCCGGGCAGGCTTTTGCCATGCCGGAGCGGGACATGGCGCATTCGGTTGCGCTGCAAAATGGATTTATGGTTAACGGACGGTTCATGCGCCCCGTGGCGCGCCGCCTGGCATCCGTGCTGGCGGCTGGATCGGCCCTCACGATGTTCGCCGGACCGGCCCATGCCGCCGGCCCCTATCTCGCCACCACGGAAATCGTCACCGTATCGATGCTTCTCGGCGTGATGTCGGCGGCCATGGTCTCCGCCATCTGGATGATCCGCCAGCGCGGCCGCATGGAAGCCGAAAACCGCGAGCTGCGCGCCCACCTCTCCGACGCCCGCCACAACGTATCGCGCCTGCAGGCGCTGATCGGCGACAAGGACCGCCGCATCGTCATGTGGGACGGCATGTCGGGCAAGCCAGAATTCCTCGGCCAGCTCGCGCCGGAAACCGGCGCGCCGGTCGCCGACCGCGATTTCCTCGCCTTCGGCCGCTGGCTGAAACCGACCTCCGCCGCCGAGATCGAGCGCGCCGTCGAACGGCTGCGCACGCAGGCGCAGAGCTTCGACCTCATACTCGAAACGAGCCGCGAGCAGGTGCTGGAGGCGCAGGGTCGCGTTTCCGGCGGCCAGGCCTTCGTGCGCTTCGTGGCGCTCAACAACCTGCGGGCCGAAGCCGCCGAGCTGAAGCTGGAACGCGAACGGCTCGTCGCCGCGCTGAGCACGCTGCAATGCCTCATCGACCAGATCGACCTTCCCGTCTGGCAACGCGCGCCCGACGGCTCGCTCGCCTGGGTGAACGAGGCCTATGCGGAGGCCGTCGAGGCGAAGGATGCCGCCGCCGCGGTGCGCGAGGCACGCGAGCTTCTGCCAACCGTCGCACGCGAAAAGATCCGCGCGACCAGCACCTATGACACACCGTTCCGCGACAAGGTCTCGACCGTCGTTCGCGGCAATCGCAGCTTCTTCGACGTGGTGGATGCCCGCACGCCCAATGGCTCGGCCGGCATCGCGATCGACGTTTCGGATGTCGAAGCGGTGCGCGAGGAACTGACGCGCACGCTGAAAAGCCATGCCGAGACGCTCGATCACCTTGCCACGCCGGTCGCCACCTTCGACGGCGAACAGCGCCTGCAATTCTACAACCAGGCCTTCCAGCGCATGTGGGAGTTCGACACGGCGTTCCTGGAGAGCAAGCCCGGCAACGGCGAACTGCTCGACCGGCTGCGCGCCGCCGGCAAGCTGCCCGAACAGCTGAACTGGAAGCAGTGGAAGGACACAGCACTTTCCGTCTACCGCGCCATCGACACCCAGAGCGACCTCTGGCATCTGCCGAACGGCCAGACGCTGCGCGTCTTCGCGACCGCCCGCCCGCAGGGCGGCGCCACCTGGGTCTTCGAGAACCTGACCGAGAAGGTCGATCTCGAAACGCGCTACAACACGCTGATGCTGGTGCAGGACGAGACGATCGACCACCTGGCCGAGGGTGTTGCGGTGTTCAGCCCCGACGGACGCATCCGCCTGTCCAACCCGGCCTTCCGCGCCATCTGGGGCATCAGCGAGGCCGAGGCGAAGTCCGGCACGCATATCCGCGCCATCGAGCAGGCCTGCGCACCGTCTTATGACAAGCCGGACGGCTGGAAGCGCTTCGGCCAGATGATCACCAGCTTCGACGACGAACGGCCTTCCTCGCAGGGCATGCTGGAACTGCGCACCGGCCTCGTGCTGGATTACGCCGTCATCCCGCTCTCCAACGCGCAGACGATGCTGACCTTCGTCAACATCACCGACAGCGTGCGGGTGAGCCGCGCGCTTACGGAGAAGAACGAGGCGCTGCGCAAGGCGGACGCGCTGAAGAACGATTTCGTGCAGCACGTTTCCTATGAGCTGCGCTCGCCGCTGACCAATATCATCGGTTTCGCCGACCTCCTGAAGACGCCGACCATGGGCGAGCTCAACGAGCGGCAGGCCGAATATGTCGACCATATCGCCACCTCGTCCGCGGTGCTGCTGACCATCGTCAACGATATCCTCGACCTTGCGACCGTCGACGCCGGCATCATGGAACTCGACTATACCGAGATCAACCTGACGGACCTGCTCGACGACGTGTCCATGCAGTTCGCCGACCGGCTGCACGAGGCGCAGGTGACGCTGGAGATCACGGCGCCCGACAATCTCGGCACCATCGTCGCCGACCAGCAGCGTCTCAAGCAGATCCTCATCAAGCTCCTCAGCAATGCCGCCAATTTCGCGCCGGAAGGCAGCGCCATCGGTCTGCGCTGCTGGCGCGAGGGCGCCGACCTTGTGCTGACCGTGACCGACCGCGGCCCCGGCATTCCGCAGGACGTGCTGACCACGGTGTTCAACCGCTTCGAAAGCCACGGCCGCCAAGGGGGTCCAGGCCTTGGCCTATCCATCGTCGAAAGCTTCGTCAGCCTGCACCACGGCACCGTCACCATCGACAGCCAGGAGGGCCGCGGCACCAAGGTCGCCGTGCGTATTCCTTCCGCGACGATGACCTCGTTCGCTGCGGCGGAATAGCATGGCGCTCGACGTCGTCCTCGCCGATGAAGCCGCCACCATCCGCTTCGGCGAGGACATGGCGCTCGCGCTGAAGCGCGGCGACTATGTCGCACTATCAGGCGATCTGGGTGCCGGAAAATCCACCTTCTCCCGCGCGCTGATCCGCGCCGTCGCCGATGACGCCTTTCTCGAGGTGCCGAGCCCGACCTTCACGCTCGTCCAGACCTATGACCTGCGCATACCCGTCGCGCATTTCGACCTTTACCGCATCGCCGATGCCGCGGAGATCGACGAACTGGGTTTCGACGAGGCGCTGTCGGACGGTATCTGCCTGGTGGAATGGCCGGAAAAGGCAGACGGCGCGCTGCCGGCGGACCGCATAAGCCTGACCTTCGTGCATGAAGGCGATGGCCGGCGCGTCTTCATCGACGGCCCGGCACCGGCGCTGGCCCGCATCCGCCGGTCGCTCGCGATCCGCGCCTTTCTTGACGAAGCCGGCTACGGCAACGCGACGCGCCGCCACCTGACGGGTGACGCCTCCATTCGCGCCTATGAACATATCCATACCGGCGAGACCCGCTTCGTGCTGATGGATTCGCCGGCCCATATGCCCGGGCCGATCCTCGCGCAGGGCAAGTACTACCAACAGATCGCCCATATCGCCGAGGACGTGAAACCGTTCATCGCGGTCGGCCGCTATCTCGTTTCGCGCGGCCTGCGTGCGCCGGAAATCCATGCCATGGATATCGCGCAGGGCATCCTGCTGATCGAGGACCTCGGCAGCGAGGGTGTGCTCGATGCCGCGGGTGCGCCGATCCCCGAGCGCTACCGCGAAAGCGCTGCCTGCCTTGCACATCTGCACGGTCAGGGTTTCGCGCGCGACCTGCCGGTAACCGACGGCATCGTGCACCGCGTGCCGGATTTCGACCGGGACGCCATGCAGATCGAGGTGAGCCTGCTTACCGACTGGTATCTGCCCTTCAAGCGTGGCACGCCGGCAAGCAACGCCGAACGCCGCGACTATGTCGCCATCTGGGACGCGCTGATCGAAAGCCTTGGCGCCGGGGAACACAATCTGCTGCTGCGCGACTTCCATTCGCCCAACATCATCTGGCGGCCGGATGCCCTCGGTACGGACCGGGTCGGCATCATCGACTTCCAGGACGCGATGATCGGTCCTTCGGCCTACGACGTCGCCTCGCTGGTGCAGGATGCGCGCGTCGACATGCCGGACGACGTCGCGCAAGGCGTGCTCGACCATTACCTTTCGCAGCGCGCGGCACAAGGCGGCTTCGACCGGACACGCTTCCTGCGCGACTGGCATGTCATGGCCGCGCAGCGCAACTGCAAGCTCATCGGCCTGTGGGTGCGCCTCATGCAGCGCGACGGCAAGCCGGCCTATATGCGCCACATGCCGCGCACCTTCCGCAATCTCACGCGGGCGCTTTCCCATCCCGACCTCGCCCCCTTGCGCGACTGGTGCGAAAAGGCTGGAATCCTCGCGACCGAATCATAAGCGCGGGATAGTGATGAAGATCGAAGACGCCATGGTGCTGGCCGCCGGCCTTGGAACGCGCCTGCGGCCCATCACCGACACGATGCCGAAGCCGCTGGTGCCGATCGCCGGAAAGCCGATGATCGACTACGGGCTCGATGCGCTGGCCGCAGCGGGCATCACGCGCGCCGTCGTCAACGTGCATCACTTCGCCGAGCAGATGCGTGCGCATCTCGCCCGCCGCGCGGTGCCGGAAATCCTTCTCTCCGACGAGACGGAGCGGCTGATGAATTCCGGCGGCGGGCTGGCCAGGGGCCTGAAGCTGCTCGGGCGCGGGCCGGTCATGGTGATGAATGCCGATCTCTTCTGGATCGGCGAGAAAGCCGGCGAAAGAACCAATCTCCAGCGGCTTGCCGAACGGTTCGATCCTGACGCCATGGACATGCTGATGCTTTGCGTGCGGCTGGAGGACACGACGGGCCATAACGGCAAGATCGATTTTTCGCTCGACGCTGCCGGACGCCTCACCCGCTATCGCGACGGCTTCGGCACGCCGGTCGTCTATGCCGGTGCGCTGGTGCTGATGCCGGGCCTGCTCGACGACGCGCCCGACGACGCCTTCAACCTCAACATCTATTTCGACCGGGCCATCGAGAAGGGGCGGCTTCACGGCATGCTGCTCGACGGGCACTGGATCACCGTCGGCACGCCCGAGGCGGTCGGCGCGGCGGAGGCCGTGATCGCCTCGTTCGGCGAGGCGGCGGCATGAGCGGCGCGCCGGGCGGCCGGATCTACACGATCCCGGCGAGCCTGCCCTTCCTGAAGACGGTCGCCGAAGCGCTTGTCGACGGGCGGCTCGTGCCCGGCTTCACCTACGATCCCGCCGATCCGCTGGCCTTGGCGGATGTCACCATCTATGTGCCGACCCGCCGCTCCGCACGCGTGCTGCGCTCGGAATTTGTCGACCTGTTCGGCGGCCGCTCGGCCATCCTGCCCACCATCCGCGCGCTGGGCGAGACCGAGGACGACAGCGGTTTCTTCGACGAGGTGGCGCCGGCCTTGCTCAACATGGCCGAGCCGCTCTCCGGCCCGACGCGGCTTCTGGAACTCGCCCGCCTCGTGCTGGCCTGGCGCAACCAGCTGCCGGCCGCCGTGACCGCGGTGCATGCCGAAAGCCCGCTTGTCGCCCCAGCGAGCCCGGCGGATGCCGTCTGGCTTGCCCGCAATCTCGCCGACATCATCGATGCGATGGAGACGGAGGAGCTGGACTGGGCGGCGCTCGATGCGCTCGATACCTCCAACCATGCCCTTTGGTGGCAGCTGACGGCCGAATTCCTGAAGATCGCCAGCGATTTCTGGCCAGCGCGGCTGGCTGAACTCGGCCGCTCCTCCCCTTCCCTAAGGCGCAATGCGACGCTGCATGCCGAAACGGAACGCTATCGCCATACGCCGCCGGCCGGCCCCGTGATCATCGCCGGCTCGACGGGCTCGATTCCCGCCACCGCAGGGCTGATCGCGGCAGTGGCAAAGCTGCCGAACGGTGTCGTCATCCTGCCCGGCCTCGACCGCTTCATGACCGATACGGACTGGCTGCTCGTCGGTCATCAGGGCGGCGCGGCAGATACAGCGCGCAAGCCGGATGCGGCCTCGCGCAGCCATCCGCAATACGGGCTCCACCGCCTGCTCGCCCGCATGGGCTGCACGCGCAGCGATGTCGAGCCGCTGGGTATGCCGCCGGAGGCGCTGGAATACCGCGCGCACATCCTCTCCAGCGCATTTCTGCCGACGCAGGCGACGGCGGGCTGGGGCGACGTGCGCTCAACGCTCGATGCCGAGCGCGTGACCGTCGCCTTCCGAGATGTCGCCCTTGTGGAGGCGGCCAATGAGCGCGAGGAGGCCGTGGCGATCGCCATCGCGCTGCGGCTCGCGCTGGAGGACGGCCCGGACGCGCAGGCCGCGCTGATCACGCCGGACCGCAAGCTTGGCCGTCGCGTCGCCGCCGAGCTTGCCCGTTTCGGCATCGAGGCGGACGATTCCGCCGGCACGCCGCTCCTTTCCACCCCGCAGGGCACGCTGCTGCGCCTGCTCGCCGAGGCGGCCCTTCGCCCGGGCGATCCCGTGGCGCTGGTGGCGCTGCTGAAACATCCGCTTGCCCGCTTCGGGCTTTCCGCCGACGACCGGCGCGACGCGGTGACGGCGCTGGAGCTGACGGCGCTGCGCGGCGGCACGGCGGAAATCGACATTTCGACGCTGGAGCCTTTGCTCGACCCTGCCCTGGCGCGGCAGGCCGACGACCGCCACCCGCCGCGCTGGCGCAGTGCGCTGCCGGAAACCGCCCTTCCCCTGGCGCGCACGCTTGCAAAGCGCGTGACCGACGCGGTGGAGCCGCTTGCCGGTGTGCTCGTGCAGCAGAGCCGCACGGGGCGACGCTTCTCTTCCAGGCTTGCCGTCTCGGACTGGGCGGAGCGCACCGGCCGTGCGCTGGAGGCCGTCGCCATCGACGAACGCAACGACCTGGCCGCGCTGTGGTCGGGCGAGGCGGGTGACAGCCTCGCCAACCTGCTCAAGAGCGTGATGGAGACCGACGGGCAGATCGAGGCCGACGGGCCGCAATGGTGCGATATCATCGAGGCGCTGGCGGCCGGCGAAAGCGTCAAGCCACGCTCGATGCGCCATCCGCGGGTCTTCATCTTCGGCGCGCTCGAATCGCGCCTGCAGAGCGTCGATACCGTGGTCATCGGCGGGCTCAACGAGGGCACCTGGCCGGGCCAGGCGGCCAACGACGCCTTTCTCTCCCGCATCATGAAGGTGGAGATCGGCCTGGAGCCGCCGGAGCGGCGCATCGGCCAGCTCGGCCACGACCTGCAGATGGCCGCGGGCACGCGCAAGCTGATCCTCACACGGGCGTTGCGCAACGGCACCGCGCCCACCGTCGCCTCGCGCTGGCTGCAACGGCTGCTTGCCGTGGGCGGTCCTTCGCTGGCAAACGATCTGCGTAACCGCGGCCGTGACCTGATCGATTGGGCCGGGCGGATCGATCAGGGCCAAAGCGTGCCGAACGCGCCGCGCCCATCACCCAAACCACCGGCCGAGTTGCAACCAAAGAAATATTCCTTCAGCGAGGTCGGGCGGCTGCGGCGCGACCCCTATGCGATCTATGCCCGGCATATTCTGCGGCTCGATCCCATCGCGCCGTTCAACCTTGACCCGGGGCCGGCCGAGCGCGGTTCGCTCTATCACCGTATCGTCGACCGGTTCGTACGCGAGGAGAAGACCGGCGAACCGCTCTCCCTCATCGACCGCATCCTTCACGAGGAATTCGATGCGGTGGCGCTGCCGCCGCATATCGATGCCGTCTGGCGGCCGCGCTTCGCCGCCGTCGCCCGCGCCTTTGTGGCCTGGCATGGCGAGCGCGCCGGCAGCGTGCGTGAAAGCCTGACGGAGGTGCCGGCATCGCTCGATCTTTCGGTCGGCGACATCCGCCTCACCGGCATTGCCGACCGCATCGACATCCTGCCCGACGGCAGCGCCGACATTGTCGACTACAAGACCGGCAGCACGCCGTCGCTCAAGGTGGCGCGCGCGCTGCTCGATCCGCAGCTGGCGCTGGAGGCGGCGGCAATGCGGCGCGGCGCCTTCCGCAGGCCGGGACGCCGCGATCCGGCTAACCTTCTCTATGTGCGCCTGAAGCCCGGCGAACGCTTCAAGGTCGAGCAGGTCAACAACGAACACACGAAATCCGCCAGCACGACGCCGAAATCCGCTTTGGACCTTGGCGAGGAAGCGCTGACGGAGCTGGAAAAGCTGCTGACCGGGCTGATCGAAGGGCGCTTCGGCTTCGCCTCTCGGCTCATCCCGGAGCAGGAGCGGGACTATGGCGGAGAGTACGACCATCTGGCGCGCGTCGCCGAATGGTCATCTGCCGAAAACGGCGGGGAGAACGACGATGCTTGAAGACGACCGTCCCGCATCGACGAACCCGGCCGCCTGGCTGAGCTGGACCACGCAGAAACAGGCAGCAGCCTCCGATCCCGGCCGCTCGGCCTGGGTTTCGGCCAATGCCGGCTCGGGCAAGACGCATGTGCTGACCCAACGGGTGATTCGGCTGCTTCTCGCCGGCTGCCGGCCATCCGCCATTCTCTGCCTGACCTATACCAAGGCCGCCGCCTCCGAAATGTCGAACCGCGTCTTCGAGCGGCTGGCCGAATGGGCGACGCTCTCGGATGCGGACCTTTCCGACCGGGTGGCGGCGATCGAGGGCGCGCGGCCCGACGTCTTCAAGCTCGCGGAGGCGCGGCGGCTTTTCGCGCGTGCGCTCGAAACGCCGGGTGGCCTTAAGATTCAGACCATCCACGCTTTCTGCGAAGCGCTGCTGCACCAGTTTCCGCTCGAGGCCAATGTCGCCGGCCACTTCTCCGTGCTCGACGACCGTGCGGCCGCCGTGCTGCTGGCGGATGCACGGCGCACCTTGCTGACGGCAACGGCGAGCGAGGACGACCAGGCACTGGCGGATGCCTTCGCCACCGTGCTCGACATTGCCGACGACACCGGCCTGGAACGGCTGATTTCCGATATCGTCGCCAGCCGCGGGGCAATTCGCGACTTCCTCGAGCGGGCGGACGCGGCCGGCGGCATCGAGACGGTCCTTCGCCGGGAAACGGGTCTCGGCCCGGAGGAAACGGCTGACGATATTCTCGCCGCCTTCTGGCCGCTCGACGGGCTGAACGGTTCTGTGCTGGAAGCCTATCTTTCAGCGGCGGAAAGCCTCGGCAGCGAGACGGTGAAGACCTCAGCCGCCGGCTTGCGCGGCGTTTTGCGTCTCACCGACGCGCAGGCGCGCCGGGCGGCGTTGCACGATCTGTTCTTTACGGGCACCGGCTCCCCGCGCAGCATCGACCGATCCTTTCTCTCGAAAAAGGTGCGCGACAGTGCGCCGCATTTCGAGGCGGCCCTGCTGGCGGCGCAGGCGCATGTCATTGCCTGCGACGACCGCCTGCGGCGCTTTCGCATGTATGAGGCGACGAAGGCGGCGCTCGTGATCGCTGAGCGGCTGACCGGCGACTACGAGGACCTGAAGCGGGCGCGCAGCCTGCTCGATTTCGACGACCTGATCGACCGCACGGCGACCCTTCTGACCCGCGACCGGGTGAGCGCCTGGGTGCATTACAAACTCGACCAGGGCATCGACCACATCCTCGTCGACGAGGCGCAGGATACCAGCCCGCGCCAATGGCAGATCGTGAAGGCGCTGACCGACGATTTCTTTGCCGGCGAAACGGCACGCATCGCCGGCCGCA
>NZ_CP093338.1 GCF_022637395.1 Shinella sp. H4-D48
CTCCGGAATCCGCATAATCAAAGAACATCTTCGGCACCCTTCGACGCGCCTGTTCCTTGAGGTCTGCGATTGTCAGGGCCTGTTCCACGCTCATGTCGTCCTCGCACCGGCCACGCTGTCGCGATGGTCCGCTTCCAACTGGATTGTGCCATCTTTTACGAGGACGTGCAGCGCCTCGCAACGAATTCCTGCGGCTTGAAACGTCAAATCAAAACCCTCCCGGCGAGAACCGGGAGGGCATGAAAGTCGATGATGGCAGCTTAGCTTGCCGCGTAGAACTTCGCCATTTCCGGCAGGCGCTTGACGCGGATGCCGGAGGCCTTGCCGGCGGTGCGGAAGGCCTCGAAGCGCTCGCGGCAAACCTCCTGCATGCGGGCTGTTGCCGGCTTCAAGTAGGTACGGGGGTCGAAATTCTCCGGCTTTTCCTTGAAGTTCTTGCGGATCGTGCCGGTCATGGCGAGACGCAGGTCCGTGTCGATATTGACCTTGCGCACCCCGAGCGGGATCGCTTTCTGGATCTCGGCGACGGGAACACCCCATGTCTGCTTCATCTCGCCGCCATAGGCGGTGAAGAGGTCCTGCAGATCCTGTGGGACCGAAGACGAACCATGCATGACGAGGTGGGTGTTCGGCAGCTTGGCGTGGATTTTTGCTATCGTCTCAATCGACAGGATGTCGCCATCCGGCGCGCGGGTGAACTTGTAGGCGCCATGGCTCGTGCCGATAGCGACGGCAAGCGCATCGACACCGGTCTTGGAAACGAAATCCAGAGCCTGGTCGGGGTCGGTCAGCAGTTCCTCGCGCGTCAGCTTGCCTTCGAAGCCGTGGCCGTCTTCCTTCTCGCCGGCGCCCGTTTCAAGGTTGCCGAGACAGCCAAGCTCGCCTTCAACCGAAACACCGGCGGCGTGCGCGATCTTCACGACCTCAGCGGTAACGTCGACATTGTATTCGTAGCTGGCGATGGACTTGCCGTCGGCCAGCAGCGAGCCGTCCATCATGACGGAGGTGAAACCGTTCGTGATGGCCGAGATGCAGGTCGACGGCTGGTCGCCGTGGTCGAGATGCAGGCACACGGGAATGTGCGGATACTCCTCGGCGGCGCCGAGAATGAGGTGGCGCAGGAAGGCATCGCCGGCGTAAGAGCGCGCACCGCGGCTGGCCTGCAGGATCACCGGAGAGTCCGTTGCATCCGCCGCGCGCATGACTGCCTGGATGTATTCCAGATTGTTTACGTTGAATGCGGGCAGTGCGTAGTCGTTCTCCGCTGCGTGATCGAGCAGTTGCCGCATGGTGATCAAGGCCATTCCTGTCCTCCCTTGGATGCATGGTATCGGGGTCGGCGGCACTATTCACACATCATCTGGCAGATGCAACAGCGGCCCAGGACCGCGCCGGAGGCCAAATCGATTAAATCGGGGACGGCGTCGAATTTTCTCGGGCGGACAGCAAAAATCCGGCCCGCATGCACGGGCCGGATGGAAAAAAGATCGGCAATTCAAATAAGTAGGACTATTGCCCGAAGTCGGGGCAATCGCCCGGCGCACGTTCTCAGTCGTCCTCACCGATCTCCTGCGGGGCACTGGCGTTGCGTTCGCCGCTGATGATCTCACGTTTGCCGACATGGTTGGCGGCACCGACGAGGCCCTCCTTCTCCATGCGCTCGACGAGGGAGGCTGCACGGTTATAACCGATGGCCAAGCGGCGCTGGATGTAGGACGTCGAGCACTTGCGATCCCGCAGCACGACCTTGACGGCTTTCTCGTAGAGATCGTCGCCATCCTCTGCCGCGATGTCGCCCTTGTCGAAGACGGCGCCACCGGCAGCGGGCTTTTCTTCCTCTTCCTCCTCCTCGCCGGCCGTGACCGTCTCGAGATATTCGGGGCGGCCCTGCGCCTTCAGGTGCAGCACGACCTTCTCGACTTCCTCATCGGAGACGAAGGGACCGTGCACGCGGGAAATGCGGCCGCCACCAGCCATGTGCAGCATGTCGCCCTGGCCGAGAAGCTGCTCGGCGCCCTGCTCTCCGAGGATCGTGCGGCTGTCGATCTTCGACGTCACCTGGAAGGAGATGCGGGTGGGGAAGTTCGCCTTGATCGTGCCGGTGATGACATCGACCGAGGGGCGCTGCGTCGCCATGATCAGGTGGATACCGGCGGCACGCGCCATCTGGGCGAGCCGCTGGATAGCGCCTTCAATTTCCTTGCCT
The DNA here is from genome assembly GCF_022637395.1 of Shinella sp. H4-D48. GTDB lineage: Bacteria > Pseudomonadota > Alphaproteobacteria > Rhizobiales > Rhizobiaceae > Shinella > Shinella sedimenti. The sequence continues at coordinate 2,207 of NZ_CP093338.1, forward strand.
GCGACCATCATGAGGTCGGCCATCTCGTCGACGATGACGACGATATAGGGCATCGGCTCCAGCGAGAGTTCCTGTTCCTCGTTGATCGCCTCGCCGGTCCCCTTGTCGAAGCCGGTCTGCACGCTGATCGAGATGGTCTCGCCCTTGTCTCGGGCAGCGGCCACGCGGTTGTTGTAGCCATCGATGTTGCGAACGCCGAGGCGCGACATCTTGCGATAACGATCCTCCATTTCGCGCACGGCCCATTTCAGCGCCATGACGGCCTTCTTGGGATCGGTCACGACCGGGGTCAGAAGGTGCGGGATGCCGTCATAGATGGACAGTTCCAGCATCTTAGGATCGACCATGATCAGGCGGCATTCCTCCGGGCGGAACCGGTAGAGCAGCGACAGGATCATGGTGTTGATGGCGACGGACTTACCCGAGCCGGTCGTGCCGGCCACGAGAAGATGCGGCATCTTCGCGAGTTCGGCGATGACGGGTTCGCCACCGATCGTCTTGCCCAGGCAGATCGGCAGCTTGAAGCCGGTCTTGGCGAAGTCGGGTGAATCGATCATCTCGCGGAAATAGACGGTCTCGCGCGTCGCGTTCGGCAGTTCGATGCCGATGACGTTGCGGCCGGGCACGACGGCGACACGGGCCGAAAGCGCCGACATGGAGCGCGCGATATCATCTGCCAGGCCGATGACGCGCGAGGATTTGACACCCGGTGCCGGCTCGAATTCGTAGAGCGTGACGACGGGACCGGGGCGGACATGGATGATCTCGCCGCGAACGCCGAAATCCTCCAGAACGCTTTCGAGAAGACCGGCATTCTGCTCGAGCTGCTCCTGGGTCAGCACGAAGCCGACGGTGCGCGGCGGCTCCTGCAGCAGTTCGCGCGGCGGATACTCGTAGGTATCCCCCATAGGCGTTGCCATGGTCACCTCGAACGGCCGCGCCCGCGACAGAACCGAAGACGGAGCTTCACGAGGAGGTTCGACGACGGCGACCGGGGATACCGAGACTGGCGCTTGCGGGATCTGGAAGACGGCGGGCGCGGGCTCCTGCACGACCGCGGCCACAGGCTGGACGGCGGCAACGGGTTCGGCGACGACCACAGCGACGCTCGCCACTGGCACGCTCTGTGTCTCCGGCTTGCGGCCGGATGCCGGACGGCATTCGACGACGCGGAAGAGCGAGGCGATGGAGGCCGGTCCGGCCTTCTGTTCTGCAACGACAGGGATTTTCGAGGCGGTGGTTTCGGCAACCGGCGGCGGCATGCGCACGACGGAGGCAACCCTGCGAGCGGAAACAGGCACGACGACGGGCGCGGCGACAAGCTTTTCATCCGGGGTCATGGTTTCGAAGAAGGCATGATCGGAGAGATGAGCAAAGCGGTCGATGGCGGCGTGGATATCGGCCTTCACGACCGGCGCGGCCTCAGCGGCCGGCGCAGGCTTCGGCGCGAGGAAGGACGAACGAATGGGGCTTTGAGGCTTGAACACGACTGCGGCATCTTCCGGTATTTCTTGCGTCGCGGCGGCTACGACCGCCTGGACGAACTGGGGAACAGGATCGGCGGGCACGCCTTGGGGCGCCTGCTGCGCCTCGAAGCGGCGGCGCCGTTCGTCGAGCGCTTCACGCAGACGCTGAAGAAGCTCCGCCTGCGAAAGCTGAGTCGGCTGCGACTCGGCGGCAGGTTCGATGGTCAACGCGGGTTGCGGATCGATGACTGATTCGGTACTCGCTGCAGCTTCGGCCGCCGCCTCATCGATCTTTGCGGAGACCTTGTCGGGCGTGCGCGTGAAGCGGACATTGGGCGCCAGATAGAAGTGGCTCTCCCAGCTACCGTCGGCATACTGGCCGGGATCGTAGCTGCGGAGTGCGGGCGAGCGGAAGCGCGGGCGATAGGTATCGTCGTTGGCCACCGGCGGCTCTTCGGCGACCCAGGCTTCTTCCGGCACGACCTCTTCGGTCAAACCATTGTCGTCATGAAAGAAATCCGACGCGTTTTCGTCGGTTTCCGTTTCGGATTCGAGGATCGGATAGAAGTTTGTTCTGGAAATACGCATGAACCTGCACACTCGACGATCATTGCCGATAGGAATGCGTAGATGGTTAGGAAATGAAGGTTAACAATGTCTTTGGAGCGGCGCAGAATCCTTATCACGATCCCGTTTCGATGCGCCCTCAGAAGGGTCCAGAAGCACGCAAGACATTGACCCGCCGAGGATTGCCGCAGGCGGATGAAATGCGCAAAACTCTGCGAGTAAAACCCGGCCTCATTCGCCGAGGGCAGGTCCGCGTTTCGGCTCGTCGGGAGACACTTCCGCCAGCACGTCGGGGTTGCCTTCCGCCCTGTCCCGGTGAAGGGCTGCACGGGCGAGCAGCATCAGGGTGACCGGTGTCGTAACGGTCACGAAAATGCCGATCAGGATTTCATGGATGACCGGTCGCGTGGCAAGCACGGTGAAGAAGATCATCGAGGCCATGACGATGCCGCCGGTGCCCCAGCTGGTGCCGAGCGTGGGCGCATGAATGCGCTCATAGAAAGACGGCAGGCGCGAAAAACCGATCGTGCCGATCAGCGTCAGCCCAGAGCCGACGACGAGAAAGAACGAGACGAGAAGCGCTGCCCAGACCGGCAGGTCGACCGCGTGATCCATGATGTTCATTCGATGACCTCCCCGCGCATCAGGAACTTGGCCAGCGCCACCGTCGCTACGAAGCCGAGCATGCCGATGACCAGCGACGCTTCGAAATAGATGTCCTTGCCGGTGCGGATGCCGAAGACCATCAACAGCAGCATCGAGTTCACATAGAGCGTGTCGAGCGCGAGCACGCGATCCTGCGCCCGCGGTCCGCGTGACATGCGCAGCGCGGCAAGCGCCATGGCAATGGCAAGGCAGACTTGAGCGAATGTGAGGGAAACGGCGAGAATGGTCTGGCTCATTCGAAGATCTCCATCAGCAGCGCTTCGTAACGCCCCTTGATCAGGGTTTGCCACTCGGCCTCGTCGACAAGGTCGAGAACGTGGATCAGCACCGTCCGGTTCAAGGAGTTGTACTCAAGCCAGGCCGTACCCGGCGTGCTCGTTACGACGACCGCGAGAACCGCAAGCGCCATGGGGCTCTCGACATCGAGGGGAACGGTAATGAAGCCGGACTTGAACTGACGTCTGTGTCCGCCGAGGATGATCGATGCGACAGCGACGTTCGACCGCACGATATCGTAGAGCACGATGCCGACGAGCTTGGGCAGCAGATACCATTTCCTCAGGCGAGGCTTGGCAGGCCGCAGCGACGCCATGCCCCAGGAGGCGAAGACGGCGACGATGCAGCCGAGGATAAGGTGGCCGAGCGTGAAACCATTCAGGGCCAGCCACATGATGACGAGGGATGCGCTCAGCAGCGGATAGGGCAGCATGTCAGATCCCTCCCCCGCCTTCGGGCCCGCCGGGTTCTTCGACACCGACACGGCGGGCATTGATCACCGCATCAATGTAGGTCGCCGGCTGTTGAAGGCCGCTGACGGTCTCTTCCATATAGCGCATGACAGGACCGGCCTGCACTGTGAGCGCGAGCGTCATCGCGATCAGCAGTAACACCGGCGCCATTTCCATGACGAGGACGCGTGGAACGGTGCCTTCCATCGAGGCCCAGAAAGTGCGGATACCGGCGCGTGTCATGGAGATGAGTGCTGCCAAGCCCGACAGGATGAGGAGCGCCACGATCCACCAGACGGATGCCGGAATCGGCGCATCGGCGGACACGCCGCTGCCGATCATGCCCGTCAGCATGGTGAACTTGGCTACGAAACCGGAAAGCGGCGGAAGGCCCGAAAGCAGGATACCGCAGGCGGCGAAGCAGACGCCGAGCACGGCGATGGTCGCAGGCATGGTCACGCCCACCTCGACCTCCTGCTCTTCCTCGTCAGCATCGCCATAGGCTTCCATCGTCACCGCGAGAACCGAGGCGCCGGCGTCCTGGCCACGCTCGACGAGTTCGATGAGCAGGAAGAATGCCGCGATGGTGAGCGTGGAGCTGACCATGTAGAACAGCGCCCCGGCCGTCACCATGCCGTTGTTGAGGCCGAGCACGGCAAGCAGCGTGCCCGACGATACAAGCACGGAATAGCTGGCAAGCCGCCCGAGCGCCTGGGACGCGAGAACGCCGATCGTGCCGAAAGCCACGGTCGCCATGCCGCCGTAGAGCAGGACATTGAGGCCAAGGCCCGCAGACTCGCCCTGGCCGAAAACCAGGAGCGAAAGCCGCAAGATGACGTATATGCCGACCTTGCTCATGATCGCGAAGATGCCGGCAACGGGCGCCGTGGCCGCGCTGTAGGCGGCCGGAAGCCAGAAGTTCAGGGGCCACATGCCCGCCTTGATGAGGAAGACGATGCCGAGAATGGCGGCGCCCGCCTCCAGCAGCATGCGCCGGTCGCCTTCAATCTCGCCGATGCGCACCGCGAGATCGGCCATGTTCAGCGTGCCGGCGGAACCATAGATGGCGCTGACCCCGATCAGGAAGCACAGCGCGGCAGCCAGGTTGACCGCGATATAATGCAGACCAGCCTTGACGCGCATGGGGCCGGAGCCGTGCATCAAGAGACCGTAGGAAGCCGCCAGCATGACTTCGAAGAAGACGAAGAGGTTGAAGAGGTCGCCCGTCAGGAAGGCGCCGTTCAGGCCCATCAGCAGGAACTGGAAAAGCGAGTGGAAATGCGCGCCCGCCGCGTGCCAGCGTGCCAGCGCGTAGACCAGCGTTGGAACGGCGAGGATGGAGGCCAGCACGAGCATCAGAGCGGAAAGCCGGTCGACAACCAGGACGATGCCGAAGGGGGCCGGCCAGTTGCCCAGCATATAGACGCCCTCAAACCGTTCCGGGCCATAGCTTGCAAGGCGGAACAGACTGACGGCGATGGCGACGAGCGCGAGGCACGACACCACGCTGATCATGGCTTTTACGACGCGCTGGCGCTCGTCAAAGAATAGCAGGATCGCGCCCGCGAGCAGCGGAATGAGGATCGGCGCGATGATGAGGTTTTGCTGCCAGCCGCTCATTTCGGCTGCTCCCTACCATCGACGTGGTCCGTGCCGGTCAGGCCGCGTGCGGCCAGCAACACAACGAGGAAGAGGGCCGTGGTCGCAAAGCCGATGACGATCGCCGTCAGCACCAGCGCATGCGGCACCGGATCGGTCAGCGTCGAGGTGTCGACGCCCTCGCCCAGGAGGGGCGCCGCATTGGATTTCACGCCACCGACAGCGAAGATGAAGAGGTTGACGGCATAGGACAACAGCGAGAGACCGATGATCACCTGATAGGTGCGCGGGCGCAGCAGGAGCCATACCCCGGATCCCGTCATGATGCCGATACCGATTGCGAGAACGAGCTCCATCAGGCTTCCTCCGCCTTGGGGGCGTCGAGATTGCGAACCCGATGCGTACGAATGGACTGGTGGGCGAGCGCGATGAGGATCAGCACGGTCGCACCGACGACTAGGGAGAAGACGCCGAGGTCGAACATCAGCGCCGATGCCATCGGCACCTTTCCGATAAACGGTACGTCGAGATATTGCGAATGAGACGTCAGGAACGGATAGCCGAACAGCCAGGCGCCCATACCCGTGAGCGGCGCCACGAGAAGGCCGAAACCCATCCAGCGCAGGGGCAGGATGCGCAGCCTGTCTTCCGCCCAACGCACACCGCCCGCGAGATATTGCAGGAGGAAGGCGATCGCCATGGTCACACCGCCGGCAAACCCGCCACCCGGCAGATCATGGCCGCGCATGAACAGGTAGATCGCGAAGGTGACGATGACCGGGAACATCCACTGCATGATGACAGACGGCACAAGCAGGTAGTCCCGCACCGTATCGCCGGCCGAGCGCTCGGGGCGCTCGTCGTCATAGGCAGCCTGGATGCGCTGCTGTTCGGGTTTCTCGATACTGTCAGCGGCGGGGCGGAAGCGGCGCAGCAGCGCGAAGACTGTCAGCGCCACGATCGCGAGAACCACGATCTCGCCCATCGTGTCGAAGCCGCGGAAGTCCACCAGAATGACGTTGACGACATTGCGCCCGCCGCCTTCCGTGTAGGCCTTCTCCAGGAAGTAGCTGGCGATGGCATCCGGCACAGGCTGCTTCATGATCGCGTAGGACAGCAGGAACATGCCGAAGCCGCAGGAAACGGCGAGCAGGAAATCGCGGAAGCGACGCCCGCGCGCGGCGAGCGTCACGGAGTTGTCGACCTTCTCGTAGCGTTTCGGCAGCCAGCGCAGCCCGAGCAGAAGCAGGACGGTCGTCACGATCTCCACCACGAGCTGCGTGATGGCGAGGTCGGGCGCCGAAAGCCAGACGAAGGTAATGCAGGTGGTGATACCAGCGCCGCCGAGCAACACGAGGGCGGCCAGCCGATGGTACTTCGCCTGATAGGCGGCGGCAAGCGCGCAGAACGCGCCGATGCACCAGATAGCCGCGAAGATGGGATCAACTCCGCTGAAGGCGACTGGCGCCGGCGTGAAGCCGGCCATGTAGAGCGGCACCACGCCCGCAAGCAGGCCCGCGGCGGCAATCAGACGCAACTGCGGCTGGAGATTACGCGTGCCGAAGCGGCTTTCCATCCAGCGCGCCCATTTCCACGACACCGTGACCAGCACGCGCTCGAAGATGCGCTGTCCGGCAAGATGACGGAAAAGCGGCGGACCATCGTCGCACCGGGCGAGATAGTCCTTCAGCAAGATGTAAAGCAAGACACCGCCGGCAAGCGCGATCATGCTCATGATGAGCGGCGTGTTGATGCCATGCCAGATCGCAAGGCTATATTCGGGCGTGCGATCGCCAAGCACCGAGAGGACGGCCGAATGGAGGAAAGGCCCGATTGAGAGGCCGGGGATGATACCGACGACGAGGCACGCCAGCACCAGAAACTCAACGGGGAAGCGCATCCAATGCGGCGGCTCGTGCGGCTTCGGCTTTGGGAGATCCAGAGGCGCCGGACCGAAGAAGACGGTGTGGATGAAGCGGAGCGAATACACCACGGAGAAGGCGCCGGCGAGCGTCGCGATATAGGGCAGCATGCGGTCCAGCATGGAATCGGCATGCGTTTCGACCGCCTCGGCGAAGAACATTTCCTTGGAAATGAACCCGTTGAGCAACGGCACACCGGCCATGGCGGCACTTGCCACCATGGCGAGCGTGCCCGTGATCGGCAGGTACCTGTAGAGCCCGCTCAATCGCCGCATGTCGCGGGTGCCCGTCTCATGGTCGATGATACCGGCAGCCATGAAGAGCGATGCCTTGAACGTTGCGTGGTTCATCATGTGGAAGATCGCCGCAACCGCGGCCAATGGGCTGCCGAGGCTGAGCAGTGTGGTGATGAGGCCGAGATGGCTGATCGTCGAGTAGGCGAGCAGACCCTTCAGGTCCTGCTGGAACATGGCGAAATAGGCGCCGAGCAGCAGGGTGCAGGTGCCGGCAATGCCGACCAGCATGAACCATTCATAGGTGCCCGACAATGCAGGCCAGAAACGGACCAGAAGGAAAACGCCCGCCTTCACCATGGTTGCCGAATGCAGATAGGCGGAGACCGGCGTCGGCGCCGCCATGGCGTTCGGCAGCCAGAAGTGGAAGGGCACCTGCGCACTTTTCGTGAGCGCGCCGATCAGGATCAGGACCAGCGCCGTCAGGTAGAGCGGATGAGCCTTGATCTGATCGCCCGCGCCCAGAACAACATCGAGATCGTAGCTGCCCACGATGTGGCCAAGTACGAGAAGACCCGCCAGCAGGCAGAAGCCGCCGATGCCCGTTATCGTGAGCGCCATACGCGCGCCGTCACGCGCCGTGGCATTGTTGTGCCAATAGCTGATCAGCAGGAAGGAGAAGATGCTGGTCAGTTCCCAGAACACCGAGAGCAGAATGATATTGCCGGAGAGAACGATGCCGAGCATCGAGCCCATGAAGGCAAGCAGGAAGGAGAAGAAGCGCGGAACCGGGTCTTCTTCCGACATATAGTAGCGGGCATAGAGAACGACGAGGCAGCCAATTCCCGCGATCAGCATGGCGAAAAGCCAGGCAAAACCATCCATGCGCAGCGTGAAGTTCAGGCCGAACTGCGGCAGCCACTCGATATCGAGCCGAAGCTTTCCACCGGAGCGAACGGCGGGATACACGGCAGCCGTCAGCACCAGGCACAGGAACGTCACGGCGCCAGCCATGCGGGCAGCGAGAACGCGGGAATCCGTCCGGAGCAGCATGATCGCCGCAAGGCTTCCCAAAAAGGGAAGGCAGACCAGCAGGACCAGAACCATTTCACCTGTCATTGTTTAATCGATCGCTTTCGAACGTCGGTGCTTCTTTCACGCCGGCGCGCCGGCTCCATGCAAAGCCGCGCGATCCGCAATGATCGAACGGCGTCAGGCGATATCCGCAGGCGGCGCACGCGCCGCCGATGTCACGAGATGGCTATCGGCGAAAGAACGCGTGCGGCCCGGTCCCACGCCGGCAGCAGAGCAGAACGCCCCGAAGAACGCGGCTTCATGCTCACAGACCAGCTCGACACCGCGCCCGTCCGAAGACATCAGCTTTCCGGCGACCTGCCCCTTCGCCCCCTCCACACGCGCGGAAGCAGCAAGAGAACCGGCGCTCTTCTGCGTGCCATGGACAAGGACGCGTGGGGTCACGCTACCAGATGCGGGAGCCGAGAGCGCGAATGCCAGGAGCAGAATGCAGGTGAACGTAGAGCAGAGGAGGCAGAACGCCGGATAAAACGGCCGATACTGTCGCCTTGATCCCGTCAAACGCCTGCCTTTCGATTCGCTTGTCTTTGATGGATATTTTCGTATCCAGACAATACGTTGGCCGGATCGGCGCTGTCCACCCGCGAGCATGAAATTTTTCCAAAATTGCAACGATTTGCCGCGCACGGCAGGATGTTTTTCCGTTTCGAAGGAAAAACCGTGTTCCGCACGGCGTGCAGGCCGGCTTGATGCCCCGCCCCTTTGGGCGCATCCTAGCAAGGCGAATCGCACATAGCAGGCCCGCCTGTGGTCCCGCTCGGGGCATGCAGGGCGGATGAAGTCCGATCATGCGGGAGCTGTCTCCAAGCGGTCGAAAAAATTGCGTGCTCTGGCCTCGGCAATCCCACCGCAGCGCATGGCACGACATCAATTCACTCTCACTCGAGGACCAGCGATGACGGATACGCGAAGGGAATGGATCAGCAAGAGAGCCTATACGATCTGGGAGGACGCCGGCCGGCCGGATGGCCGCGACGCGGAGCACTGGAATCAGGCCGAGCGGGAGCACGCCGATTTCGAAACGGGTGCAGTCGCCAAAAAGACCGCCAGGAAGCCGTTGATCGAAATCTCCGGCAAGGCAAAGCCGGCAAAGGAACAGACAGTCAAGACGAAGAAGAAGGAAGCCAAGGCGGAAAAGCCCGCGCCGGTGAAAACTCCCGCTAAGGCAAAACCGGCGAAAGTCGCGGCCGACAAGCCGGTCTGATCGCCGAAGGGAGGCCGTTGCGCCCGCCGCGGCGTCCTGCCCCCTTGGAAGCCGGCGAAAAGCGCTCTATCTGGACCTCGACCACTCCCAAGACGAGGTTCCCGTGCGCTGGATATACATGCTGGCCGGCCTTTTCATGACGGCGCTCGGCATTGTCGGCGCCTTCCTGCCACTGTTGCCGACCACGCCGTTCCTTCTCGTCGCGGTCTGGTGCTTCTCGCGATCCTCGCCGCGTCTCGAGCAATGGCTGCTCAACCACCGCACGCTCGGACCACCGCTGACGAACTGGCGACGCGAAGGTGCCATCTCGGCACGGGCGAAAACGATGGCTGTCTCCCTGATCGTCGCGAGCTACGGCTTCTTCTGGTATCGCACACAGCCATCGCCACTTTTAGCGATCATCGTCGGGCTGGTGCTAGCGGGAAGCGCCACCTTCATCCTCACGCGCCCGCTGCCGAAAGGTTGAGATGGTGACGAAGAACGAAGCGCCCGTCATTGTCTGGTTCCGCAAGGACCTCCGCCTGGATGACAATGCTGCCCTTACCGCGGCCACCGACACGGGACGTCCGGTGATCCCCGTCTATATCCGCGAGCCGGTCACAGCGGGCACAGGGCCGCTGGGTGCCGCCCAAGCCTGGTGGCTGCATCACGCGCTCGCCTCGCTCGAGACATCGCTGAAAAAAGCCGGTTCACCGCTCGTGTTGCGCCACGGCGCGGCAAACAGTGCTCTTCGAGCGCTGATCGAAGAGACGGGCGCTGACACACTTTACTGGAACCGCAGGCACGATCCGGCGGGCATTTCCATCGATACGGAGATAAAGCGCGATCTCAGGGCCAAGGGTATCGATGTGCGCAGTTTCGCCGGGCAGCTGCTGCACGATCCGACGCGCCTGCTGACAGGCGAGAAAAAGCCCTATCGGGTCTATACGCCCTTCTGGAAGGCGCTGGAACGCGAAGGCGAGCCGCCGGAACCGATCGACGCACCGACGGCCCTCAAAGCTCCAGCGAAAGCGTCGCCGTCCGATACGCTCGATGATTGGGAACTGTTGCCTGCCAAACCCGATTGGGCAGCGTCCTTCAAGGAAATCTGGACGCCCGGCGAGGCGGCAGCACATGAACGCCTAGACGACTTCGTGGAAGGCGCCATCGCGGGCTACAAGATGGACCGCGACCACCCCTCACTCGACGCCACCTCCAGAATGTCGCCCTATCTGGCGCTCGGTGAAATCTCCCCTGCCCGCGTCTGGCATGCGACGCGGGGCCTGAAAGCGCCGGTGGACGACGTGATCCATTTCCGCAAGGAACTGGCCTGGCGGGAGTTCTGCCACCATCTGCATTTCCATTTTCCCGCGCTTGCCGAAAAGAACTGGAACGAGCGCTTCGACGACTTTCCGTGGGAGAAGGCGGGCACGGATTTCGAGCTGTGGACGCGGGGCATGACGGGCTACCCGATCGTCGATGCCGGCATGCGCCAGCTTTGGCAGCACGGCTGGATGCACAACCGTGTTCGCATGATCACGGCATCGTTCCTCATCAAGCATCTGATGATCGACTGGCGGCACGGCGAGAAATGGTTTCGCGATACGCTGGTGGACGCGGACGCGGCTTCGAACCCTGCCAACTGGCAATGGGTGGCGGGATCGGGCGCGGACGCCTCGCCCTTCTTCCGCATCTTCAATCCCATCCTGCAGGGCGAAAAATTCGATCCTGATGGCGCCTATGTCCGCGCCTTCGTGCCGGAACTGGAGCATCTCGACGCGGCCTTCATCCACAAGCCGTTCGATGCGCCCGCGGACATGCTGAAAAAGGCAGGGGTCGAGCTGGGCGCGACCTATCCCAAGCCGATCGTCGATCACGCCAAGGCGCGCGAACGCGCCCTGGCGGCCTATAAATCCTTGAAGACCGCCTGACCTAACCGTTCGCAGCCAGAGTGGCTGCCAGAAGCGACACGAGCGCTTCTCCGGCATCCTCCAACGCGCCGCTGTTGTCGATGACGACGGTGTCGGCTGCAACAACGATTTCCGGAGCAGCGCGAGCAAGGCGCTTGCGGATCGCATCCGCAGTCTCGCGGCCCCGAGCCGCGAGCCGCTCGGCAAGGATGTCCGGGCGGGCCGTGACCAGCACGACTGTGAGACGGGGATAGGCCGCCACAAAAGCCGGAAGTGCCGAACGGCTGCCATTCGCAACCAACGTCACGCCATTCTCCAGTTGCGCCAGCGTCTCTGCGGGAATGCCGTAGGAAAGGCCATGGGCCTCCCATGACACGGCAAAGCCGCCTTCCGATCTGCGCCGTGCAAAGCCCTCTGCATCGGTGGCCTCATGCGCCTCCCCGCCGGCGTCCGCAGGTCGGGTAATGACGCGGCGCACGAACTGCACGCATGACTCGCGGGCGAAATGACGGGCGGCGTAAGACATGACACTGTCCTTGCCCGCGCCGCTCGGACCGACGACCACAACAATCGTGCCAGCGGCAGTCGGCAGCGCTTGCGGGTTCGCTTCTACGCTCATGCCACCCGGCGACCCTGGCGCCAGACTGAACGAACGACCGGCACGCCATCTGGTCGGCGCACGCGCACGATATCGGCGCGCAGGTCCGCGGCAATCGCACCGCGATCATCGAGACCGACAGTGCGCGCGGGCGTGGTCGAGACCATCGCGATCGCCGTTGGCAGGTCGATGCCTTCGACCTCGTCGGCCAGAATGAAGGGCGCATGCATCAGACTGAAGGGCACATAGTCGGAGGACAGAACGTCGAGCACCCCAATCTTGGCAAGGTCGCGCGCGGCGATATTGCCGGAATGGGATTTGCCGCGCACGATGTTTGGGGCGCCCATGAGCACGCTCATGCCCGCGCCGTGCGATGCTTTGGCCGCTTCGACGCTGGTCGGGAATTCGGCCAGACGGATACCGTAGCCAATGGCCTCCTCGACATGCTCGAGCGTCGCGTCGTCATGGCTGGCGACCGAGATATTGCGCGCCGCGCAGGATGCGGCGATGGCATCGCGATGCGGTTTGGCATAGCGAGCCGAAAGCTCCTGCTGCCGTTTGCAGAATTCCGCGAACTCGGCATCCGAAAGACCGCGCTTCTTCTGGTAGTAGAGAACGTACTGATCCATGGTCTGGAATTGCCGCTGCCCCGGCGCGTGATCCATCAGTGAGACGAGACGGACCATCGGATCGTTCTCGAATTCTGCGTAATGATCCAATACATTATCCGTAGAAACTTCACACCGAAGATGAATGAGATGTTCCGCTCGCAAACGGTCTTCGGCCTGCGCCTCGGAAAGCGCGTCGGCCATGGCGCGCATCTCGCCCTGTTCGAAACCACCGTCCGAATCCGAGCCCATGCGCAGACAATCGAAGACGGTAGTGATGCCTGACGTGACCACCTGCGCATCATGGGACTGAATGGCTGCGGTCTTGCCCCAGCGAACGCCGGGACGCGGCGAGTAATGCGCCTCGAGGTGGTCGGTGTGAAGCTCGACAAGACCAGGAATGAGAAAATCGCCTTCCATGTCTTCGCCGACCGTTGACGGACCTTCGGAGATATCGGCGATGAGGCCGTCGCGCATGATCAGTGAGCCACTGAGAACCCGGTCCTCAAGTATAATTTTCGCATTGGAAAGAATGGTTTCGCGGGTCATCTTCATGCAGTCTTTCTGTTGGCGGCTCCCCCCAGAGGGAAGAGCGAATGGACGGTGAAATCGGCGCCGCGCGACGGCTCTCGGAAGAGTGCCAGCCCGCCAAGCGTCAGCGGGCGGTCATGGAAATCGGCGAAATGGTCGAGAAGGACGGCCTCCATTCCATCTCGACTTTCGGCCGGGACGCGGCCGGTCAGCGTCATGTGGAAGCGGAACTCGTCAAAGACATAGGGATAGCCCCACTGCACCAGATTTTGGCGCTCTGCGGTACCCAGCTCATCCGGCCTGCGGCGCGCTATGTCGGCAGAGGTGAGCGGCGCGCGAAAACGTTCGAAGCGCCGGACGACCTCGCCGGCAAAGCTTTGCAACGGCGCGCAATGATCGCCGGGCACCAGTGCGAAGAAGGACCCGAGACGTCCGACGACGAGTTGCGGAATATCGACAGCTTCCGTTTCGCAAACGAAACGGCCGAGTTCGGCGACAAGCTCGGCTTCGCTGCGGCCTTCGGCCAATGCGAACGGCGCCTTCAGGGTGGCGTGGAAACCATAGCGGCGCGGATCTGCCGTCAGCCCTGCCATGGCGGACGCCTCGAAGCCGCTAACGGCCGGCTGTTCCAGAGCCGCGCCGGTAAAGGCGTTCCGTCCCAGCCAGCGCTGGGCGGCAAGCGTCAGCGGGTCGCTGGCAGGCGGGGTGAAATAAAGGGCGTATCGCAAAGGCTCATTCCTGTGAAACTCGTTCGACGCCGCCCGTGAAGGCGACGCCGGATCATGAAAGGATTCCTGTGGCAGCATCATGCCGCCACGCCATCAATGCATCGGTTTTCCGATCAGCCGCGACCGCAGCGCATTGGAAATACCATCGAAAACGAAGACGACGAGGAGGATCAGCACCACCATATAGGCTACCTTGTCCCAATCGGCATTCGTGCCCATCGCCTCCAGCAGCTTCAGGCCGATGCCGCCGGCACCAACGGCGCCGATGATCGTCGCAGACCGGGTGTTCGATTCCCAAAAATAAAGCGACTGGGAGACGAAGACCGGCAGAACCTGGGGCAGCACGCCGAACCGGTTGACGGCTATGGACGATGCCCCGACTGACTTCACCCCCTCGCGCTGCTTATCGTCGACATTCTCCAGCGCCTCGGCATAGACCTTACCAAGCGCGCCCGTATCCGTGAAGAAGATGGCGGCGATGCCGGGGATCGGCCCCGGGCCGAACCCACGCGTGAAGAACAGCGCCCAGATCAGCATGTCGATCGACCGCAGGAAATCGAAGAGCCGCTTCATGCCCCAGTTCGCCGCGCGGTTCAGGGTGATGTTGCGGGCGGCGATGAAGGCGAGCGGCAACGCGAACAATGTGCCGAGAAGCGTGCCGACGAACGCCATCACCAGCGTCTGAAGCAGCTTGGACAAAATGTCGGCGTGCTGCCAGGCGGTGTTGCCGAGAAAGTCATCGACCATATGGCGGATGTTCGAACGACCCGTATCGACGCGCTCAGCCAGGAAGGCGAGGTTGGTGAGTTCGCCAAACGATTTCCCCCAGAATGGCGAACGAATGTCAAAGAAGAAGTTTGCCCAGCCGAGGAAGCGGCGCTGAACATAGACCTGCGAGCCGCGGATCTCAGCACTTCCCTCGAACCCGTAATCGACCATCACCTTGGTCCCGTCGAACACGACGCCTGCGGGCGCGCCCTCTGGCGGCACCACGCCATCAGCCGTGATGGCGACCGGATAGACTGTGCCGCCAACAAGGATATCAACGCGGTCGGGATGGACATCCAGCCGGTTATCCTCGCCTTCATAGATCACGCTGTAACCACCGTCGGCCATCGGACGAAGCCAGTCGATATCCGCACCCTCGGGATATTGCCGGCGGCTCGACCATTGCGGCACGACGGCACCATCGACAAAGCGCAGACGCGGCTGCGCGCGCCAGGAATACCAATCCTGCACATAGATGGCGGCACGGTCCCAGCGCCCCTGCATGAAGGCCGGGCCGACATTGAAGGCGGCAAAGCAGATGGTGAGATAGATGGCTGTAATGCCGACACACAACGCCAGCCCCCAACGCTGCCAGAAACTGCGCCGGAAGATATCGGGATAGGTGGCCAGAAGCCGGTCGCGCTCGGCGGCGTGGATCATGGTTGTCGACATCAGACAGCTCCCCGTGCGGTGTCCAGGAACTGCTGGCCAATCAGGCGCCGGCGCAGCCACGACGAGAACTGGTCGACCGCGATGATGGTGACGAGCAGGAGGATGACGATCGCGTAGGTTTTGGCGGCATGGTCGCGGCCGATGGCAAGGCGGAACACCTCGCCGATCCCGCCGCCGCCGACGGCCCCGATGATGGTCGAGGCGCGCACGTTGATCTCGGCGCGCAGCAGCGTGTAGGACACGAAATTCGGCAGGACCTGGGGAACGATAGCGTAGCGCACGCGCTCGACCCAGCTCGCTCCGGTGGCGCGCAGCCCCTCGTCCGGCCGCATGTCAACATTCTCCACGACCTCGAAGAACAGCTTGCCGAGCGCGCCGATCGTGTGGATCGTGATCGCCACAATGGCGGCAATCGGCCCGATGGACAGGATGGCCGTCAGAAGACCGGCGACCACGATTTCCGGAAAGGCGCGCATGACTTCCATGATACGCCGCACGACCCAGCGCGTGGCGCCCGCGCCGACGAGATTGGTCGAGGCGAAGAAGCACAGCAGGAAGGCCAGCACGAAGCCGATGATCGTCGCGATCAGCGCGATGTTCACGGTGATGATCAGCTGGTAGATGAAATGCGGGATGTAGAAGCCGTCGGTGATGTAGACCCGCTCGGACGTGTAATCATAACGCAGCGACCCATCGGCATAGGGCGACGGCAGGTCGAACATCGCCCGCACGATTTCCATCGGGCTATCGGGCACGAAATTTCGGATGAAATCGAAGACGTAGGGCAGACGTTCGAAGAACTTGCCGGAATTCGCACTGTTGGCGAAATCGAGCGACGCCCAGAGTGCCACGAGGAAGACGATGATCGCGATGGCGGTATAGACCCGCCGCGTCCTCAGCTGTTGCTGATAGTGCCGCATCACCGCGGCGGCGGACGGTCCAAGACCGCTCATCGTGTTTTCAGCTGTGCCGGACGCCATGCCGCTTTCTCCTGTGGGACGGATGGCGCCTGAAGCGCCACCCGTTTTTTTGATGGCGATCAGCCGCCGATGACGGACTTACGAGCGTCGATGATCGTCTGGTAGAACGACTGGTCGACCTTGATGTAGTCCTTGTTGGCGCCCTGCGTGTAGGACTGGAAGCAGGCGAGGTCCTTCTTCGGCAGTTCGACGAAATACTGCTCGACCTTGGCGCGCATGTCGTCCGCCAGCTTGTTGGACACCATCAGCGGACCGTTCGGGATCAGCGGTGACTTCCAGACTTCGACGATGTCGTCCATGTCGAGATTGCCCTTGTTGACCATCTGGTAGAGGTTGCCGCCCGTATAGCCCTCTTCCCATTTGCCAACGCCCGAACCGAAGGTCGTGCCGACATCGAACTTGCCGTCGAGAACGGCGAGAACAAGGTTCTCGTGGCCGCCGCCGAAGCCGGTTTCAGAGAAGTATTCCTTGACCGGCATGCCGATTTCCTTCGGCAGCGTCACGCTCGGAACGAGATAGCCGGAGGTGGAGTCCGGGTCCGCAAAGCCGATCTTCTTGCCCTTGGCGTCGGCCAGCGTCTTGATACCGGAATCCTTGCGGGCAACCATGATCGAATAATAGCCGCTGGAGCCGTCCGACTGGGTGTAGGTCAGGATCGGGTCGACGGCCTTCGGGTCCTGAAGGTAGATGGCGGCGTAGGACGACGCGCCCATCGAGGCGATGTCGATCGTGCCGCCGAGCAGGCCCTGAATAACGCCGTTATAGTCCGGCGACGGGAAGATCTGGACTTCCGGCACGCCGGTCGCGGCCTTCAGGCCGTCGGCAACGCACTGGGTGTTGCGGATCTGGTCGGCTTCGTTTTCCGAGCCGTCGAGACCGATGCGCAGGACCTTGACGTCCTGAGCCATGGCGGAACCGGCCGTTACGGCAATCGCGACGGCGGCGAGCAGAGCTTTCTTCAACATTGCGTTCTCCTTTTGCCGGCCTCGCCGGCAGTCGAATCCTGTCGGTCTGTGGTGCCCTTGACGCGGGCGTTCGATCCCGGCGGGTCAGAGACCAGCCAGTGCCAGCGGTGTGGGGCTGGCGGATTCCTTGTCAGTGCTATGGTCGTTGTCCTGGCGGGCAGGGTTGCGAATGGCGGTGGACGTGACGCTCTCGTCGATCTCCGAGCCATCGGAACCCGTGCCGTAGATCGAGCGCACGGCTTCGGCATTCAACTCACGGGGCGGGCCGTCGAAGACCACACGACCGCCCGACATGCCGATGATGCGCTCGCAGTAGGCGCGCGCCGTATCGAGAGTATGCAGGTTGGTAACGACGGTGATGCCTTCGCGCTCGTTGATGTCGCGCAGCGCGTCCATGACGATCTTGGCGTTCAGCGGATCGAGCGAGGCGATCGGCTCGTCGGCCAGCAGCATCTTGGGGTTCTGCATCAGCGCGCGGGCGATCGCCACACGCTGCTGCTGTCCCCCTGACAGCGTGCCGGCGGGCTGAAGCGCCGTCTGCTCGATGCCGAGCCGTTCAAGAGCCGCAATCGCCATGATGCGCTCCTCGTGGCTGAAAATGCTCAGAAGGCTGAGGACCGTCGAACGGTGGTTCAGGCGGCCGAGCATGACGTTTGTGAGCACATCCAGGCGCGGCACGAGATTGAACTGCTGGAAGATCATCGCACAATCGCGCTGCCAGTTGCGCAACGCCGAGCCACGCAGCGACGACACCTCGATATCGTTGAAGTGGATCGTGCCCTCGCTCGGATCGGCAAGGCGGTTGATCATGCGCAGCATGGTAGACTTGCCGGCGCCCGAACGGCCGATGACGCCGACCATCTGCCCCTGCGGGATGTCGAACGTCACGTTGTCGACGGCAACGCGCTCGCCGAAACGGCGGGTGACATTCTTCAGTCGGAACATGGCAGCTCCCTCTTCCTTCGCTCGGCGCCCGGGCTTGGGTCCTGTCGCTTTCGGGACTGGCTCTAAACGTCGTTGATGAAGGGGCCATGTCAGTTCCATGTCGGAAAAATAACAGTCCACAGGCCTGGTTTTCAGGCATCGCGGCTCGCCTCCTCACCCGCCGTAGCAGGATAGGAAGGCTTCTGCGTCAAGTTTGCGAAAGTCGTCGAGCGCGCTGCGCAGCCGGGCATGATCCCAATCCCACCAGGCAAGTTTTTCCATGCGTTCTGCGATGCTTCGCGGGAAGCGCTCACGAATGACTTTCGCCGCAACACCGCCGACGATGGTGTAGGGTTCGACGTCTTTGGTGACGACGGCACCGGAGCCGACGACCGCACCATTGCCAATCGTGACACCCGGCAGGACGGTGGAACCGTGACCGATCCAGACGTCATGTCCGATGGTGACGCGATGCTCGCGCCGCCAGGCGAAGAAATCCGCCTCGTGGTCTGCATCGGGCCAGTAGTCGCTGGCGCGATAGGTAAAGTGGTGCAGCGTCGCGCGCCACATGGGATGGTTTGTCGCGTTGATGCGCACGGAAGCGGCAATGTTGACGAATTTGCCGATCGTCGCGCACCAGACGGAGCCGCCCTCCATGATGTAGGAATAGTCGTCGATCTCCGCCTCGCTGATGCGGCAGTTCTCGGCGATCTCGGTATAACGGCCGAGCGTCGTGTCGGAGACGACCGCCGTCGGGTGGATCAGTGGCGTTTCGGAAAGCTTCGTCATGCGGCGACCTTTCGCGGTGAGAAGGCGGAGACATCCACGATGCGATCGGCGACCCTTTCGCGCACATCCTCGTCGTGAAAGATGCCGAGAAGCGCCACGCCTGCCGCCTTCTTCTCCTCGATCATGTCCACCACGACAGTCCGGTTCCTCGCATCGAGCGACGCGGTCGGCTCGTCCAGCAGGAGGATGCGGTGATCGGTGATAAAACCGCGTGCGATGTTGACGCGCTGCTGCTCTCCGCCGGAGAACGTGGCGGGCGGCAGTTGCCAGAGTTCACGCGGAAGGTTAAGCCGCGCCAGCATGACCTCGGCCATCCCCCTCGCCTCAGCCGCATCGATGCCCCGCGCCGTAAGCGGCTCGGCCACGACATCGACGGCCGCGACACGCGGCACGGTGCGCAGGAACTGGCTGACATAGCCAAGTGTTGCCCGGCGCACGGACAGAATGGTGCGCGGATCGGCACTCGCCAGATCGAGCAGGCGGCCACCGTGCTCGAGCAGGATCTGGCCGCCGTCAACGGCATAATTGCCATAGACCATCTTGAGCAGCGAACTCTTGCCAATGCCGGAGGGACCGCCCAGCACGACGCATTCGCCCGCTTTTACTGAAAAAGTCACGTTGGACATGACCGGCAACCGGATACCGTCGCGCAGATGCATGGTGAAGCTCTTGGCGACATCGGAAACGACGAGAGGAGTCGGCATGGTTACACCTGCAGGATCGAGGAAACGAGGAGCTGGGTATAGGCTTCGCGCGGATCGTCCAGCACGCGGTCGGTCAGGCCCTGTTCGATGACGAGGCCATCCTTCATAACCATCATGCGGTGCGACAGCAGGCGCGCCACGGCAAGGTCGTGCGTGACGATGATCGCCGAAAGACCGAGATCCTGGACGAGGCCGCGCAGGAGATCGAGCAGGCGGGCCTGAACCGAGACGTCGAGACCGCCGGTGGGCTCATCCATGAAGATCAGCCTTGGTGACGTCACGAGGTTGCGGGCAATCTGCAGACGCTGACGCATGCCGCCGGAGAAGGCGCGCGGCTGGTCGTCTATGCGGTCCACGCTGATCTCCACCCGCCGCAGCCAGTCGCCGGCCGTCTCGCGGATATTGCCGTAGTGCCGCTCGCCGACGGCCATCAGCCGTTCGCCGACATTGGCACCGGCCGACACCGCCATACGCAGGCCGTCCGCCGGGTTCTGGTGCACGAAGCCCCAGTCCGTGCGCATCAGGAAGCGGCGCTCCGCCTCGCTCATGCGGGAGAGGTCGCGCATCTGCCCATCGCGCATGCGGTATTCGACGGAACCTGAACTCGGCATCAGCCGGGTGGCGAGGCAATTGAGCAGCGTCGTCTTGCCAGACCCGGATTCGCCGACGATGGCCAGCACTTCGCCCGGCCAAAGATCGAAGGAGACATTCCGGCACCCGATGCGTGCGCCATAAAACTTCGAGATATCGCAGACCTTGAGAAGAGGAGCATCAGTCATTCGGCGGCGTCCTTGTCATAAGCGAGATGGCCGCGATGGCCCTCTGCGCAGCGACCTTCGCAATGGTCGGTGTCGGAGCAGACGAACATCCGTCCGCCCTTGTCGTCGAGCACGACCTCATCGAGATAGACGTCCTCGGCACCGCACAAGGCACATGGCTTGTCGAACGTCTGGATTTCGAAAGGATGGTCCTCGAAATCGAGGCTGACGACCTCGGTATGGGGCGGCACCGCATAGATGCGTTTCTCGCGCCCGGCGCCGAAGAGCTGGAGGGCCTCCGACCTGTGCATCTTCGGATTGTCGAATTTCGGTGTCGGAGAAGGATCCATAACGTAGCGTCCCTCGACCTTGACCGGATAGGCATAGGTCGTGGCGATGTGGCCGTTTCTGGCAATGTCCTCATAGAGCTTCACATGCATGAGGCCATATTCCTCAAGTGCATGCATCTTGCGGGTCTCCGTCTCACGCGGTTCGAGAAAGCGCAGCGGTTCGGGAATCGGCACCTGATAGACGAGCGTCTGGCCGGCTGTCAGCTTTTCCTCGGGAATGCGATGGCGCGTCTGGATGATGGTCGCCTCACCCGTCCTGGTCGTCACAGCCACATTGGCGACCTTCTGGAAGAAGGCGCGGATGGAGACGGCGTTGGTCGTGTCGTCCGCACCCTGATCGATGACCTTCAGCACGTCGGCAGGCCCCAGGATCGCTGCGGTCACCTGCACACCGCCGGTGCCCCAGCCATAGGGCATCGGCATTTCGCGCGAGGCGAACGGCACCTGATAGCCGGGGATGGCGATCGCTTTCAGGATCGCGCGGCGGATCATGCGCTTCGTCTGTTCGTCGAGATAGGCGAAATTGTAGGTCGCGAGATCGCTCATTCGTTCACCGCCTCCAGTCGGGCGTAGGTCGCCAGCCGCCCGTCGAGCGTGCCGCCGTGCAGTTCGAAAAGATGGTTGTCGGCGTCATGGAAATAGAGGGACCGCCCCTCTCCCTCCACGCGCGGGCGTGGCGGCCTTACATCAAGGCCGAGCCGCTCGATGCGCTCGAGATAGAGGTCCAGCGTGTCATCCGGCACCTTGAAGGCGATGTGTTTGTAAGTGCGCTCGGAAAGAGCCTCGCCTTTCATGATGGCGATCCAGAGCCCGCCGATGACGAAGAAGCGCTCCGGCGAAAGAGAGAACTGCCGCTTTCCGCTGGCATAGACCTGCTTTGCGTTGAACACGCCTTGCAGAATATCCGTCATCCGGTCGAGATCGCGCACGATGAACGTCATATGGGAAAGGCCCTCGATCATTCCGCCGCCTCCGCGAGGTCATCGGCATTGCCGGCCAGCTTCTCCTCGTATTCACGCCGCATGCGGCGCACGAGGGCGAGCTCGGCCTGGAAATCCACATAATGAGGAAGCTTCAGGTGCTCGACGAAACCGGTCGCCTGCACATTGTCCGAATGGGAGATGACGAACTCCTCGTCCTGCGCCGGCGCCACGATATCCTCGCCGAATTCGTCCGCGCGCAAGGCGCGGTCGACCAATGACATGGCCATGGCCTTGCGTTCGCTCTGGCCGAACACGAGCCCGTAGCCGCGCGTGAACTGCGGCGGGGTCTTCGTCGAACCCTTGAACTGCGCGATCATCTGGCATTCGGTGATCTGGATGCGGCCGAGCGACACGGCAAATCCCAGCTCCGGCATGTCGATCTCCACTTCGACCTCGCCGATGCGCACTTCCCCGACAAACGGATGGGTGCGGGCGTAGCCGCGCTGGGTGGAATAGCCGAGCGCCAGCAGAAACCCCTCGTCGCCCCTGGCCAGCGCCTGCAGGCGCAAGTCCCGGGCCATTGGGAATTCCAGCGGCTCACGCGTGATATCGCCGGGTACATGGCCATCCGGCAGGCTGCCGTCATCCTCGACAAGGCCTTCGCCGGCGAGAATGTCCGACACGCGCATGACCGGTTCACGACTTTCCTCGCGTTCCAGCGGCGCATCGACATCGGCATCCGTTAGCAGGGAGGGGTCGAGAAGACGGTGCGTGTAGTCGAAGGTCGGGCCCAGAAGCTGGCCGCCGGGCAGGTCCTTGTAGGTGGCGGAAACACGGCGTTCGATCGCCATCTCGGCCGTATCGACAGGCTTGGAATAGCCGAAGCGCGGCAGGGTCGTGCGGTAGGCGCGCAGGATGAAGATCGCCTCGATCATGTCGCCACGTGCCTGCCGGATGGCGAGAGCTGCAAGTGCCCGGTCGTAAAGCGACGCTTCAGCCATTACCCGGTCCACGGCAAGGCCGAGCTGCGCGACGATCTGCTCTATACCGATCGCCGGCAGCGAGCGGTCGCCACGGCGTCGGTCGGCGAGAAGACGGTGGGCATTGGCGATGGCGGCTTCACCACCCTTGACGGCAACATACATCGGTCAGCCCTCCTTGATGTGCAGAACGGTGGTGCGCGGCAGGCAAAGGACCCTGATGCCGGCAACGAGGATCATGTCCACGCCGCGGGGAAAATTCTGCCCGTTCTCAAGCCAGAATTGCGCAAACATGTCCGGCAGGCCGACCAGCGCGATGTGCTCTTGCGTGCGGATACCCGGCCCGGTCATGGCGAAAGACCGCCCGCCTTCGAAGGCCTCAATCTCGACAATGAGCGTCGTCGAACGATCCGGATATTCCTGCGTGCCCTGCGCGAAGAGGCAGAGGCTCGGCAGGATCCCGCCCTTCTCGACGAAGGCGAATCGGGCGTTCTGTCGCTCGGTGGTCGTGGTTGCGCCAGTGTGGAAGGCAAGCCATCCTGGCAAGGCGGAGGTGGCAAGCGCCGGGGTCAACCACACGTTCGTATCGTGGTCGCACAGCGTGAGTGCAACGGCGCCGGCCGCCGGCGAGAGCGGTGGGGGCGGAGCAACATCGACGGCAATATCACCGACCGTGCCCGGACGGGCCATACAGTCCATCATCGTGCGAAAGACGGCCTGAGCGGCGAAAACCGGCTCCGGGAACCCGCCGGAGAAAGTGCGTGTATCGAGTGTCATCAGTCCTCTCCGCGAACCATGGTGAAGAAGTCGACGCGGGTGGCGGCCGCCTGGCGGGTCTTCGCGGCGTCTTCAGCGACGACACGTGCAGCTATGGCCGCAAGAAGCATCTCGACTTCCGTTTTGCGGTCCGGCTGCTGGAAAAGCGCGTCGAAGATCGCCGCAAGCCGAGCCTTCGCCCCATCCGTGCCCAGCGTCTGGCCGTGACCAACCGTGCCGTCATCAAGACGAATACTGGCGCGACTGACCGTAGCCTCACCGAGATTGAACGGCGCGCCACCACCGCCAATCCGCCCGCGCACCATCACGAGGCCCGTTTCGGGGCCGCGCACCGGCTGCACGTCGGGCTTGTCACCAAGGGCATCGAAGGCGGACTGCAACTCCGTCCGGCTTGCCTTTGCAAGAAGCCCGATCGCTCTCTGCCGCTCGGCATTCGCAGCCTTCACGCCGGCCTCCGCAGATTTTTCAACTGCCGCCATTGCCTCACTCCCAAATGTCTATTATTCTAGACAACCGTACATCTAATTCTTGTCTTAAACGGCGGGAATGACAAGGGTGTGACAAATATTTCATACGGGGGCGAAATGGTGGAACGACAAACTGGCGTTGCGCTCTGGCGGCAGATCGCAGACCGGATGCGCCTTGCAATCAACAATGGCGATTTCGACGAGACCGGCATGATGCCGCCGGAAACGGTTCTTGCCGCCCGGTTTGGCGTCAACCGCCACACGGTGCGCAGCGCCATGGCAACGCTTGCCGATGAGGGTATCGTGCGCGCCATGCAGGGCGTCGGCACCCGTATCGAACGACGTGACAGGTTGAGCTTTCCGATCTCTCGGAGAACACGGTTTTCACAAGGCCTCGGAAATCAGGCGCATGATATCGAAGGTCGGATGCTGGAGGCAGACACAGACGTTGCGCCCGCTGTCGTCGCGCAGGCATTGGGATTGGGGGCAGGAACGCCGTGTGTGCGAATTGAAACCGTCAACAGTGCCGACAAGCGCCCCATATCGCGTGCAACGCATTATTTCCCTGCGGAACGGTTTGCCGAGATGGCCGAAGCTTACGAGAGGACGCGATCGATTACCGCAGCGTTTCGCGAACTCGACGTTTCCGACTATGTGCGCCGGTCGACGGAGATCTCCGCGATCCACGCCGAAGGAGACGACATGCGCCACCTGAAACTCTCGCCTGGAGCGATCATCCTTGTGGCAACGGCCATCAACACCGATCTCACGGGTATCCCGATTCAATATTCGCGCACACGGTTTGCCGCGGACCGCGTCAAGCTGACGGTGGAGCCAGAAAATGACGGTATCGGTGACCCAGGCTAATCCGCATAGGTCACCGACCGTCACGTTTTAATTAATTACAGGATCAATTCGCGGTGCCATCGGGAGTCACGCGCTGGCTCTCGCCGCCCGTGCCCGACTGCGGCGTGGGATCGCGATCCGTCGGAACGGTCTGGCTGTTATCGGGAACGCTGTCGTCGATCGCTCCATCCGGTGTGGCGTTGCCGGTACCGGTCGAAGTGCCGGTGGTCGATGTGGCCTGACCGCTATCAGCCGGGTCGGAGGGGGCTATACGGTTGCCCCAGAGCTCGACCACGCCCCAGACAAGAAATGCGAGGACGAGGCTGACGCCGAGCACCTTCAGAATGGGAACGCCGGGGCCACCCTGCCTCGTCTCGCGAGCCGCATATTCCTTTCGGACGGGCTCGTGGGTACGGGTGATCGGATCGCCGCGTTCGTCTTTCTGATGGGCCATGGTCAGCACTCCCTGCATTTGATGTCAGGGAGGGAACTTCTCATCCGCATGAAAGTTCCGAGCGTCAGGCTTCGGCGGGTCCATCCAGCCCGAGCGCGTCGATCAATCGGCGCTGCCTGAGAAGGAGCGTGGTGAGAGCGACCACGTCACCACGGGTCGGCTGATGCGTCATGCTTTCCTGCACCGCCTCGACGATGGCCTCCAGCGTATCGGTGATCTCGCGCGAGACATCGTGCAACTCAACGAAACGCGGGTCTGACGCAGCCGCCGCAAGTGTGGCGACCGAGACGCGCCCGATGCCATGCGGCACCTTTGCCCCTGCATCGGTGTAACCTTCCGGCAGGTCTCCCTTGAGGTTGCTGACGCGTCGCTTGACGATGACGTCCATGATCTGGTCGACGGCCTGGCAGGCACCCGCCACTCGGGAGGGATGATCAGTGTCGGCGGCCGCATGCGGCAGAAGCTCAAGCTTGCCCGGATGCCGCTCCGCGACCTTGAGATAGGGCAGCATGGGCCCGCTCAGGACGCCGCTTGCCGCATTCTTGAAAAGGTCTGCGTCGATTGCGGCATGGCGCACTTGGCCGGAGGCCAATGCCTTGTCCAGCGCGGCGGTCTCCACAACCTCGCCGCGATCGTAATTGACCAGCACGGCGCCGCTGTTCATCGCGGAAAGCACGGCCTCGCCGACAAGCCCGGCATTGGCATAGCGGCGGGTCTCGGTATCCAGCCGTCCGAGGCCGACATGGACGGAGATAACATCCGCACCGTTCGCGGCCTCTACAGGCGTTTGTGCGAAGTTGAAGCCTTCGGCTTCAATCCATTGCCGGTGGCTCTCGCGGGCGTAGATCGACACCCGCATGCCGAAAGCTCGGGCCAGTTTCGCCACCTCACGACCGATATTGCCGTAACCGAACACCGCCACCTTGCGGCCCTCCAGTTTGGCGGTCGGATAGGATTTCAGATCTCGCCCCGTGTCAAAATCGCCGGTCGCCACGCGCTGGTGCAGGACATCGACCGGGAGATCCGGCAGCACTTTCAGGATCGCCTTCATCACCATCTGTGCGGTCGCGCGGCTGTTGATTCCGGGCGTGTTCATAAGCGGCGCCGTGCCGCCCTCGCCGTTGCCGCCACCCCAGGATACCGAGCCCATATTGCCCGTGCCGGCCCCGATGCGCACGCCGCCGAGTGGGAAGATGGCCTGTTTCGGAATAAAAGTCGCCGCGGCGATCAGCGCGTCGTAACGGCCATCCGCAGTCTGCGCGATGATCTCAACTTCAGCACTGAGATCGGGCTGGTAGAAGAAATGAATGCCCGGCGGCAGATCCTCGCGCTTGTAAGCGCCCTCGTGAAAATGACCACCGCGGGACTCGATATACGTGCGCACCTCGGCGGCATCAGGCCGCCCCTCAGCATCGAAACGCAGGCCGACGAGATCCGCGATCAGGACCTTGTAAGCGCGATCGAGACCATCTGTCGTTGCCGGTTTCCGCTCCTGCATGTTACCCCCTCGCTATCCTCACCTGTTTCGTAGGCGAGATTGTTGGATGGGGCAAGCCGAGGCGTTTTGTCAGGCTCCACCAAGCGGCGCGGACAGGACCGGACTGTCCCCGCCCTCCAGGAACTCCCGTACCGTTGGCGGAAGCAGTCTGGAATTCTGTGGCAGCACCCCGCAGCGCGACAGAAGGAGCCGCCGGTCAGTGTCCGTGCCGAGATGGCGCCAGATCGCCCGCGACGCATAGGGCAGGTTTTGCTTTCGCCAGGATATGCCAAGTGTCATACCCTTGAGATAGATGCGCTGATGGGTTTCGAAAGGCGCCAGGATCGTCTCGGCGATCATCGACTCCGCGCCCGTGCTACGCTCGACGATAAAGATCCTGTTTTGCAGGAATGAAGCCAGCCCGACATATTTCGAGAATTGCCGGATTTCGTGGGGACGGTCCTGGATACGCTCGATGGTTTTCACACGGACAACTCCGTCTTTTTCGTCGATCCGGGTGCACGAACAGACGATCATGCCAGGCCATGACAGGGAGACGTGGTAGGTCTGGTAATAGCCGAGATGCCGCCGGAGCGCTGGAAGATTGCCCGGAAAGCACACCTGAAGCGCATCCGCCTCGAAGGCGCCGCCTGATGAACTCAGCAGGCGCTGTTCGAATTTCAGCGGATCAAGTGAAAAATCGCCCGGTCGAACGCCAAAAAAGGCCGCGATACGCGCCAGATTGTGCGGCGACGGCATTGCCTCGCCGTTCACATAACGATTGAACTGCTGGCGGTTGACGCCCAGCTGACGACAGATTTCCGACACCGACTTACGCGTGCTGCAAGCGTGCCGGAGATTGATGGCAAATGATGTGCCCTGCATGTTTACCCCTTCGTCACATCAGCGTAAACCAGCGTAATTTCGCGTCAAGTCGTGAAATATCAACGCGCGTGGATCTTCGCTACGACTGATCCGGACGATCCCGGCCGCATTTCGGGGTCACTACAACAACGGGAACCGCCCACATGACGCCTATCTGGAAGTCCGAACTCCACGCAAATACCGGCCTCAACCGTCGCGAATTCCTCGGCGGCACTGCAGCCCTTGGTGTTCTCGCCGCCACCGCCACAAGCCTCGCACCCGGCCGCGCGCAGGCGCAGGAGCCGAAGCGTGGCGGACATCTGAAGCTTGGCCTGAATGGCGGCGCTGCGACCGATATGCTCGATCCCGCCGGATACAGTGCCGGCGTCGCCTTCGTCACCGGCCGCTGCTGGGGCGATACGCTGGTGGAATCCCATCCCGAAACGGGGGCGGCGGTGCCCTCGCTTGCCGAATCCTGGGAGCCGTCGGCCGATGCGTCGGTATGGACGTTCAAGATCCGCAACGGCGTGCAGTTTCATGACGGCAGCGAGATGACCGTTGCTGACGTGCTGGCCACGCTCAAGCGACACGGCGATGCGGGCTCCAAGTCCGGCGCGCTCGGACTTCTCGGCTCGATCAAGTCCATCGAGGAGAAGGCCGGCGACCTTGTGATCACGCTCACCGAAGGCAACGCCGATCTCCCGTTGATTCTCTCCGACTATCACCTGATCGTCCAGCCGGGCGGCGGCGTGGAGAACCCGCATGCCGCGATCGGCACGGGCCCGTACAAGCTCACCTCCTTTGAAGCGGGCGTGCGTGCGACCTTCGAGAAGAACGCAAACGACTGGCGCAGCGACCGCGGCTTCGTCGACAGTGTCGAGATCATCGTGATGAACGACACGACGGCGCGTATCGCGGCATTGTCGTCCGGGCAGGTGCATTTCATCAGCATGGTCGAGCCGAAGACCGCCGCGCTCCTGAAGCGCGCACCGACGGTGGAAATCCTCCAGACCGGTGGCAAGGGCTTCTACAGCTTCCTGATGCATTGCGACACTGCGCCGTTCGATAACAACGACCTGCGTCTCGCGCTCAAATATGCCATCGACCGCCAGGAAATTCTCGATCGCGTGCTGGGCGGTTACGGAAAGCTCGGCAACGACTATCCTGTCAACGCTGCCTATGCGCTGGCGCCCGACGATATCGAGCAGCGCATGTTCGACCCTGACAAGGCCGCATTCCATTTCAAGAAATCCGGCCATTCCGGGGCGGTCGTCCTGCGCTCGGCGGATGCCGCATTCCCGGGTGCCGTCGATGCCGCCGTGCTCTTCCAGGAAAGTGCCAAGAAGGCCGGGATCACGATCGACGTCAAGCGCGAGCCGGATGACGGCTATTGGTCGAATGTCTGGAACGTCCAGCCGTTCTGCGCCTCCTACTGGGGTGGCCGGCCGACGCAGGATTCGCGTTACGCGACCTCCTATGTCTCCACCGCGGAATGGAACGATACACGTTTCAAGCGCCCGGACTTCGACAAGATCATCCTCCAGGCACGCGCCGAACTGGACGAAACCAAGCGTCGCGAACTCTACCGGACAGCCGCGCTGATGGTGCGCGACGAAGGCGGCCTGATCCTGCCTGTCTTCAACGACTACCTCAACGCGTGCTCCAAGCAGGTCAAGGGCTACGTCCACGACATCGGCAACGACGTGTCCAACGGCTACGTCGCCAGCCGTGTCTGGTTCGATAGCTGAGCCAGCGTCCTATCGTCCTGACGGGGTGGTCCCACCCCGTCAGGCCAACCGCCTCCCCTTCTGAACGGATACAGCCCATGTCCCGCGCCTTCACCGTCATCGAAAACGAATGGATCACGCTTGCCGACGGCACGCGGCTCGCCGCCCGCATCTGGATGCCGGATGGGGCAATCGATGATCCCGTGCCCGCCGTTTTCGAGTTCCTGCCCTATCGCAAGGGCGATGGCACGAGCCCGCGCGACGAATCCACCTATCCGGTCTTCGCCGCTGCCGGCATTGCCGGCGTGCGCGTCGACATCCGTGGCTCGGGTGAATCCGACGGGGTCATTGACGGCGAATACACGCCGCTCGAACTGGCCAATGCCTGCGAGCTCATCGCATGGATTGCCGCACAGCCCTGGTCGAACGGCTCTGTCGGCATGATGGGCATTTCCTGGGGCGGGTTCAACTGCCTTCAGGTCGCCGCCCTCAAGCCGCCGGCGCTGAAAGCCGTCATTTCCATCGCCTCCACTGTCGACCGCTACAACGACGACATCCATTACAAGAACGGCACGCACCTTTCCGCCCAGCTTTCCTGGGCCGCGACGATGCTGGCCTACCAGTCGCGCTCGCCGGACCCGGCGATCGTGGGGGACCGCTGGCGCGACATGTGGCTGGAACGCCTCCAGAAGGAAGACTTCTTTATGGAGGAGTGGCTGCAGCACCAGCGCCGCGACGCCTTTTGGCAGCACGGCTCCATATGCGAGGATTTCGACGGCTTCCCGCTGCCGGCGCTTGTCATTGCCGGCTGGGCGGACGGCTATCGCAACACGCCTCTGAAGGCGGTCGAAGGCCTCGGTGACAAGGCCAAGGCGCTGATCGGCCCGTGGGTGCACAAATATCCGCACTTCGCCTGGCCGAAGCCGCGCATGGATTTTCATGCGGAAGCCATCGCCTGGTGGAATCGCTGGCTGCGCGGCGAGGAAAACGGCATCGAGAAGACGCCGCAGGTCCGCGCCTATATTCAGGATGCGCCCAAGCCCTCATTGCGCCGGGAATTCGATCCCGGCTTCTGGGCCGCGAAGGAGAGCTGGGAAACGCCTGATATGGCAACTTTCTACGTCGAGCAGTACGGCACGCTTGCGCCCGGCATGCCGATAACAGGTGCGTCGGGTCATGACCGCTATCTGAAATCCCCGCTCGACACCGGCCTCATGGCCGGCGAGTGGTTCACGCTGAAGCCGGACGCCGAAATGGCGCTCGACCAGCGGCTTGACGATGCCGGATCGCTCGTCATCGAAACGGCTCCTCTTGCGGAAGCGCAGGATTTCCTCGGCCAGCCGGTTCTCGAACTCGACGTCGCGACCGAGGCGGACATCGGCAATCTTTGCGCCCGCCTCGTCGACATCCATCCTGACGGTACGGCGACGCGCGTCACCTTCGGCGTGCTCAACCTTGCTCATCGCGACGGCAATGCCGAGCCCAAGGCGATGCCGAAGGGTGAGAAAACCCGCATCCGCCTCGTGCTGGATGCTATGGGTTACCGGTTCCGCCCCGGTCACCGCATCCGTCTGTCGCTCTCGACCGCCTACTGGCCCATGGTGCTGCCGCCGCCGGTGGATGCCGGCGTAACTATCGATCTCGCCTCGCTCGGCCTTGCCCTGCCCAAGCTCGGCGAACACCGCGTGATCAATCTGCCTGAACCTGAAAATACCGATCCCTTGCCGAAATACACCGAGCTTGCACCCGGCGAGACCGCGCGCGGCGTGGAACGGGACCTGACGAACGGCCTCACGGAGTACACTATCTACGAGGATACCGGCCTTCACGAGCATCCGGGTACGGGACTGGCGACGCGGCAGGTGCGCGACGAACTTTGGTCCATCGCGGAAAATGATCCGCTGTCGATGACCGGCACCTCGGTCTGGACCTGTGACATGCAGCGCCCCGGCTGGTTCGTGCGCACGATCTCGACCTCGTCCATCGCCTGCACAGCCACGGACTGGCTGATCTCCGCGAATGTGCGCGCCTTCGAGGGCGAGACGCAGATCTTCGAAAAGACCTTCGAAAAGAAAATCCCGCGCGATTTCATGTGATTTGAAGCCTTTCCGGTGACCCCGTGTCACCGGAAAGGCTCTATATTTTTGTTTTCAGGCGATTGTCAGATACCGAAGCGATCCCGCTTCGGCTGAAATTGGTCTAGTGAAAATCGCGCGATTTGACTCGGATCTCGTCGATATGGCCGTAACCGTCGACAAGATTGCGCGGTTTGACGATTTTTGGCATGCCGCGCCGGTCGGGTGAAGGACTGCCGTGGTGAAACTCGTCGCCACGGCCATGCGGCAGCGGGAATGGCCCTTCGCGCCGGCCGACGCTGGCGAGCATGCCGGATAGATCTGTGAGATGCTGCGCCACGACATGCACCACCTCCCCTTCGCGCTGGACATAGCCCTTCACGCCGAGCATCGATGCGCCCATCACCACCTTGCGATAGGCGGCAAACACTTTCTTCCAGACGACGAGATTGGCAATGCCCGTCTCGTCCTCGATCGTCACGAAAATCACCCCCTTCGCCGAGCCCGGCCGTTGGCGAACGAGAATGACACCTGCCGTCTCGATCGGTTGCCGGTCACGCAGATTGGTCGCGACATGACAGGAAACGATCTTCTGGCGCGCCAGATCCTCCCGCAGGAAGCTGACGGGATGCGCGCGCAGCGTCAGCCCGACATGGCCATAATCCTCGACGACCTCGTTACCTGCGGTCATCGGGCGAAGGGCAACCTCGGGCTCGTCCAGTTCCGCAATGACCTCTTCCTCCCGTCGCGCCGCCGCGGCAAAGAGTGGCAAGGGTTCGTCACGCAACGCGCGGATCGCCCAGAGCGCCTCGCGCCGCGCAAGACCGAGCGAAGGCCGGAAGGCATCCGCATCCGCCATTTCGACAAGGGCGGCCACCGGCAGGCCGGAGCGGCGCCACAGGTCATCCACCGATACGAAGGGCTCATCGGCCCGCGCCTGGACGAGCCTGCTCGCATCCCTGTCGCTCATGCCCTTGATCATCCGCAGCCCGAGCCGCACGGCAAAACGATCCGGATCATCCGTGGGCTCCAGCGTGCAATCCCACCGGCTTTCATTGACGCAGACCGGCAGCACCTTGACCCCATGTTTCTGGGCATCGCGCACGATCTGCGCGGGGGCATAAAAGCCCATCGGCTGCGAATTGAGCAGTGCCGCGCAGAAGACATCCGGGTGGTGGCATTTCATCCAGGCCGAGGCATAGGCGATGATCGCGAAACTGTAGGCGTGACTTTCGGGAAAACCATAGGAGCCGAAGCCCTCAAGCTGGCGGCACATGCGTTCGGCGAAAGCGGGGTCATAACCACGATCGATCATGCCCTCGCGCAATTCTGTGCGAAACTTGTCGATTCCGCCGGTCTGCTTGAAGGTTGCCATGGCTCTGCGGAGCTGATCCGCCCGTCCTGGGGTAAAGCCAGCGCATTCGATGGCCACCTGCATGGCCTGCTCCTGAAACAGAGGAACGCCAAGGGTTTTCTTTAGAACCTTCTCGAATTCCGTTTTGGGATACTCAACCTTCTCCAAACCTTGCCGACGCCTGAGATACGGATGCACCATATCGCCCTGGATCGGACCGGGGCGCACAATCGCAACCTGAATGACCAGATCGTAAAGTTCTCGGGGCTTGAGCCGTGGCAACATGGACATCTGCGCCCGGCTTTCGATCTGGAAGGTGCCGAGCGTATCCGCCTTTGAGATCATCTCGAAGGTCGCCTCGTCCTTGTCGAGAATCGAAAGCGTACAGATCTTCCCCTTGTGCTCCTTTAGTAGATCGAAGGCTTTGCGCATGCAGGTGAGCATGCCGAGCGCCAGCACATCGACCTTCATGAAATTGAGGCTTTCGATATCGTCTTTGTCCCACTCGATCACCTGACGATCGTCCATGGCGGCCGGCTCGATGGGTACGAGATCATCGAGCCTGTCCTGCGTCAGGACGAAACCGCCGGGATGCTGGGAGAGATGACGCGGCGCGCCCGTCAGTTCTCGCGCAAGCTCGACAAGAAGACGCATGCGCCGGTCATCGACATTGAAGCCGATATCCTCTATCTGCGCCTTTGGAATAGCGTTCGACCAGCCCCAGACTTGAGAAGACAGCGCTTTCAGCACATCTTCCGGCATGCCCAGAGCACGCCCGACATCCCGCATGGCACCGCGCGAGCGATAACGGATGACCGTGGCACAGAGAGCGGCATGGTTTCTGCCATAGGTCTCGTAAATCCACTGTATGACCTCTTCTCGCCGCTCATGCTCGAAGTCGACATCGATGTCAGGAGGCTCACCGCGCTGTTCGGATACGAAGCGCTCGAAAAGCAGTCCGTTGTTCGTGGCATCGACCGATGTAATGCCCAACACGAAACACACCGCACTGTTGGCCGCAGATCCCCTGCCCTGGCAGAGAATATCCATCTTGCGGGCCTGACGGACGATGGAATTCACCGTCAGGAAGTAAGGCGCGTAGTTCATGCGCGCGATGAGGGCCAGTTCGTGGTTCAGCTTGGCGCGCACTTCCTCCGGCACACCTTCGGGATAACGCTCATCAGCCCCCTCCCAGGTATATTTCTCCAAAGCCTCCTGCGGCGTGTAATGCGCGTATTCTCTCTCTTCAGGATACTGGTATTGCAGTTCGTCCAGCGAGAAGCGGCAGCGGTTGACGATGTCAAGCGTGCGCTGGAGCGACTCCGGGTAACGAGCGAAAAGCCGGTGCATCTCCTCCGGCGGCTTGAGGTAACGGTCGGCGTGGCGTTCGCGCAGAAAACCCGCATTGTCGATGACCACATTGTTGCGGATGCAGGTGACAACGTCCTGCAACATGCGCCGACCTGGCTCATGGTAGAGCACATCATTGGTCACGACGGTGGGAACGCGATGCTGGGCGGCGAGATTGGAGAGCTGCCAGAGCCGAAGCTGGTCGTTCGGGCGACGGCGCAGCGTGAGCGCCAGATAGCAGCGCCCCCGGAAGGTTTCAGCCAATCGGCGCAGGTGAAAACCGGCCGTTTCATCGGCCTCGTCAGGCACAAGAACAGCGAGTAGCCCCTCGTTCCACTCCACCACATCCGACCAGTCGAGATGGCATTTGCCTTTGCCAGCCTTCTTCTTGCCGGTGGTGAGCAGGCGGCAAAGCCGGCCATAGGCCACGCGATCCGTCGGATAGACGAGCAGCGACATGCCATCGACAAGGTCCAGCCGGCAGCCGACGACAAGACGGACCATGTTCCCATCGGCCGGCAGTTCCTTGACTGCCCGATGCGCCTGGACGATGCCAGCAAGACTGTTGCGGTCCACCACTGCCAGGGCTTCGATACCCAGCGCGCTTGCCTGGGCGAACAGTTCCGCGCAACTGCTCGCTCCGCGTAGGAACGAGAAATGGGACGTGACCTGAAGCTCGGCGTAGCGCGGGTTCATGCGAAAATCCCATGCAGGAACCAGCGCCCGAGGCCGCGCGCGGCCTGAACCTCATCGCCCGAGCGAAACAGCCAGAAGCGCTCCCCCACGGCATCCTCGACCTGGAAATAATCCCGCACGGCCGCGCGTTCGCCGTCACGCTTCCACCACTCGCCAAAGACGCGTTCTGGGCCATCGGCGCGTTTCACCAGCCGCCGCACGCCGCGCCAGGTGAAGGAGGCGGGCGGGTGGTCCGGCAGGAGCGCCATGACTTCTATGGGTTCGGGGCGGGCCAGCAGGCGTGGCGGCCGCGGCCATTGCCCCTGCCATGTCGCACCGGCATCGGGCGCCAGCGGCGCGACACGCTGGAAGGACCGTTCCGGGACATCGCTCTCGACCGGGGCGATGCGGTAAAGGCGGGAGGCGCCGATGCGGTTGGCGATGACATCGACGAGGCCGGCAATATCCGCAGGCGCGGCCTCGATCAGCGAGGTCGCCGCCTGTTGCAGGACAAGCGGTTCGGCCAGTGTCGCGGAAAGCTCCATGACCTCGATGCCGAAGCCGGGCTCGATGGTCTCGATGCGGTCGCAGAGCAGCCGGGCAAGGCGTTTTTCATCACGCACAGGACGGGCCGTGCCGACACGGATCGCCTGTAGCGAATTGTCGACGCGGTGAAAGATGAGGTCGAGCCGGCGGGCGCCGAGGCCACGTTTTTCCAAGGCCTGACAGAGGTCGTGGACCAGCGCCGTCGTATAGCGCGCGATGGTGTCAGGCGCGCCGATCGGCTCGCCGAAGCCTTTGCGGGCGACAATCCGTTCAGGGTCGCGCAATGGGTCGACTGGCTCGCGGACAACGCCTTCTATCTGATCCAGCCGTCGGCCAAGAATAGGACCAAAGCGCAGTACCAGCGGCGCACGCGGCACGGCGAGCAGGTCGCCGATCGTCGAAAAGCCGAGCACATGCAACCCCGCCACGATATCCGGGGGAATGCGCAGCCCACGGATCGGCAGCGGAGAAACGCTTTCAACGGCACTCCCCGCTGGGATGACGCGAACCGGATCGGCAAGGAAGCGTGCCGCGGCAAAAGCCGCGCCCCATGTATCGGCAACCGCGGCGCGGGCTGTAATGCCGGAGGCGCCGAGGCGATTGACAAGGCCGCTCAGCATCAGTGCCTCTCCACCGTGCAGATGGTCGGCGCCGGTCGTGTCGATGACGAGGCCATCCGGCGGATCGGGCGCGACGATGGGGGCATAATGCTGGAGAGCCCAGAGCGAGAGACGCTCGAGCGCTGTAGCATCGGCCGCAGGATCGGCCGGAAGGGTCAGGATGTCAGGCAGGAGCGCATGGGCCTTGGTAAGCGGCATGCCCACGCGCAGGCCGGCCTGTTCCGCCGGCCGGCTGACCGCCGTTACGACACGGCGCGTGCCATCGCGGCCGACAAGCACAAGCCGGCTGTCAGGCGGAGGCGCTTCCGCGCCAAGCGCCCGCCGCAGCCGGTCGATCGGCCAGCCGGGGAGAAAAAGCGATACGACCCTCGGCATCGGATGCCTCCACTTCGAATTCTGCCGCCTCGCCCGCGCGGCATCGGGTAAGCTCCAGCAGCCACCGCGCCCGGCCGACACCGGGCACCGGAAGCGGCACGGATGGCCGCACGGAAACCCGCCAGCGCGTCACCGCGGCCGATGGCAGGGTGAAGGCATCCGCCTCGGCCCGGCTGCGAAAACGGCGCACGGCAAGACCGAGCGTTCCGCCAGCCTCCGCTGCAAGTTGCAGGCGGCGTGAGACAGTCATGGGCAGGCGGGCAACCTCCGCCACGACAGCTCCGAGCCCGCCATGGCGCAGCCCCTCCTCGAAACAGAGGAGCAGGCTCTTCTCGTCGCCGGCCTCTACGTAAATGACCCGTCCAGGGGAAAGGCCTGCCTGTGCAAGCGCCGGCGCGAACAGATCGGGCCGGGTCAGGCACCAGAGCACCTGCCCCCGGGTTCGCGCGGCGATACCGGCGGCAAAGAGCATGGCGGCCGCCCCCTGGACAGCATCGTTCCCACCCCCGCACACTTCGTGGAGGCTCGCAAGCGCAAGCCCGCTGCCGGGCAACCGGTCGTCGATCTCCGGCACACCGAAGGGCAGCACTGCCCGTTCGCGCTCCGCACGGCCGTCGAACTGTCGGATACGGTCACGCAAGCCGGCGACGATAGCGCGGGCAGCGGCGGATGACATCGGCGAAAAACTCCTTGGTCGGGGCATAATGTTCTTTATTTGTTCTCAATTGTCGAAAGAGTCAATTGCTCTTGCAGGTGGGAAAGATCACAGTTTGAATCATCGGCGGGAACCAACTTGCCCGGCGGAAGTTTCCCCTCACGCTATTCCAACAATTCAGGAGACATATCCATGGCTGACGAAAAGAGCACCGGAAAGCGCACGCTCGGCGTCGTTGAAGGTATCGACAGCATTTCAGAGGAAGCCCGCACTGCTGCAGCCGAGGCGGACATCAGCGCACAGATCGAGGCCCTGAAGACGGAAATCAGCCGGATAAAGGAATCGGCAGGCCTGATTGCCGAAGGCACCGGCCAGCTTGCCGTCGCCAAGGCTGAATCCCTGCGCGACGATCTGCGCCAGACGATCCAGGCCAATCCCCTTGCCACGCTCGCCGGCGCGGCCTTCATCGGTTATCTGTTCGGCCTGCGGCACCGCTGAGTTTTCAAAAAAACGCCCATCAAAAAGCCCGGCATTGCCGGGCTTTTCCGTATCAACTTTATCGACCGAATTTAGAACCAGCGCTGGCGCCGAGGCTCGCTTTCATAGGAGCCGAGCAGATAACCAATGAGGACGCCGGCAAGTCCGGCCGTCAGAACCACGGTGGAAAGCGCTGCGGGATGCTCGCGTGCGGCCTGGGCAACAGCGGCGCCTTCGTTGCGCATATAGCGCGTTGCCGAACGCACGGCAGGGCGAGCAGCATCGCCTACACGCTCGCGGACCGCTTCATAAGCCTCAGCGCCACGCTCCCCAAGATCCTTCTGGAGGGCTGCGATTTCGTCACGAAGAGCGGAAATCTGGGATTGAACGTCATTGCTTGCCATTACGGTCTCCTTCTTAGCAATGAGACACGAACGATTGGCGCGTAACTTGGTTCCAGCACTGCGACAGAATTACCCGTCAGCTCGCCTGCCGACGGCCGTCGCGACGGATTTGCGAGGGCGTGTCGCCGAAGGCTGCACGGAAGCGGCGCGTGAAATGCGACAGGCTCTCGAAACCGGTTTCGAGAGCGACTTCGATCAGCGGCTTGTTGCTGCGCATCACCATATTCAGCGCCGCCGCCATACGGATCTTCATGTAGACCGCGCTCGGCGAGGCGCCCATGTCGCTCTCGAAGAGGCGTTCGAGCTGTCGGCGGGAAACATTAGTCATGTTGGCGATGCTGTCGATGGAAAGCAGATCCTCGGTGTGCTGCTCCATCATCATGATGGCGAGATGGACCCGGCGATCGCGGGCCTCCAGGCCGAGCGGGTTGCGCGGCTGGATATCCGTCGCATCACGTCGGTGGCGGATCTGCAGGATCTCCAGCGCATTGCGCTCAGCCGCCTCACCAACGTGGTGGCGCACCAAGGTTGCCGCGAGATCAGCGACGCTGCTGCCGCCGGCACAGGTTGCGACCTTGCCGTCGAAACGGAAAATCTGCTCTGACGTCGCTTCGATATCCGGATAGCGCGCGCGAAAATCGCGGTGGTGCAGCCAGCTCACACAGGCGGTGTGGCCCTTGAGCAGGCCGGCCTCGGCGAGAATGAAACTGCCGGTACAGAGGCCGATCAGCCCGACACCGGCCTTGGCCGCCTTGCGCAGATAGTCCCGGGCATAGCTGTCGATCGGCTCATCGACCGACAGAAGGCCGCCGACGACGGCGATGTAGTCGAAACAGGATGGGTCGGCGAAGGGGGCGGTCGGAGCAACCTGGATGCCGCTCGATGAGGAGATGAAATTGCGAGTGCTGCTGATCACGTCCCAGTCGCAGTTGACGCGGCGCGAGCGGTCCTCGCTGTCGCTGGCAAGCCTGAGCGTATCGACGAACAGGGCGAAGGCGGAGAGGGTGAAACTCTTGGACAGGATAAAGCCGACGCGCAGCGCCTTCGGCGCCGATGCGCCGTGCATCTCCTTCGATGTCCGAACCCCTACGCCCATCCAAATCTCCTACTATAGCGGGTACTATGGCCGCCAATCGGCCCTTATGGCAAGAGGCACATCGCATTCAGTTCCGGCCAACGATTTCCGCCTGCCGAATACGTTGGCAGTGAGGGCTCGCCGGGCGATCTTAACCCCGCTCCTTGACCGTCTCCATCGCCACATTCGTCGAAGTGCTCGCGACATAGGGAAGGTTGGAGATACGCTCACCCAGCACCAGGCGGTATTTCTTGATGTCACGCGTGCGGATTTTCAGAAGATAGTCGAAACGCCCGGCTATCATATGGCATTCCTCGACCTCCCTGATCTTCTTTACCGCCGCATTGAAGCTCATCAGCGCCTCTTCCTGCGTATTCGTCAGCTTGACCTCGGCGAAAGCGATATGATCCAGGTTCATCTTCGCCGGATTGAGGATCGCCTTGAAGCCCTGAATGAAGCCGTCAGCGATCAGCCGCTTGAACCGGTTCTGGCAAGGCGTCTTGGATAGACCGACCTTTTCGGCAAGTTCCGCCACCGGAATACGGCCGTTTTGTGCGAGCTCCTCGAGGATTTTTCGGTCGAAAGAATCCAAAGACCCATCGTCATGGGATAACTCAGGCAAAAAAACCTCCATTATTGGAAAAATAGAACCATTTGGCCTATTATTTCCCAATATGAGGTCAATTCGCTTTTTGGCGCAATGATATTGTTTCGAGGTGTTTCAAAGCAGACGCCCAAGCTCTTGCCGCCATGATGTCCTGGAAAGGACAAACCTGTCATCGGTGTCATCCGCTGGACCGTAACCACCCGTCATTGAACCGTTTCCGACAGGCCCTTCCATGCAGAACTCTCCAGCCACATCCACTTCTGCCTCCGGCGAGATGGTCGCGCCGTTTTCGCACTTCGCACAGCCTATTCGCGAGCAGAGTGAACTGCGCCGGACGATCACCGCAGCCTATCGCCGCCCCGAGACAGAGTGCCTGCCGCCGCTTGTCGCAGCGGCCCGCGTTACCGAGCGCGAGCGCTATGACATCCGCAGCACGGCCCGCACGTTGATCGAGGCGCTACGTGCCAAGCACAAGGGTACGGGCGTCGAGGGACTGGTGCAGGAGTATTCTCTGTCGAGCCAGGAGGGCGTGGCACTGATGTGCCTTGCCGAGGCTTTGCTGCGCATCCCCGATACGGACACGCGTGATGCGCTGATCCGCGACAAGATCGCCGAAGGGGACTGGACCTCTCACATTGGCGGCGGCAAGTCGATGTTCGTCAACGCGGCGACCTGGGGCCTCGTCGTGACCGGCAAGCTTACCTCCACGGTCAACGACCGCGGTCTTTCCGCCGCCCTCACCCGCCTCATCGCGCGCGCCGGTGAGCCAGTCATCCGCCGCGGCGTCGACATGGCGATGCGCATGATGGGCGAGCAGTTCGTCACCGGCGAGACCATAGAGGAAGCGCTGAAGCGCTCCAAACCGCTTGAGGCGCGTGGCTTCCGCTATTCCTACGACATGCTGGGCGAAGCCGCGACGACCGCGGCTGATGCCGAGCGCTATTACCGCGATTACGAGAAGGCCATCCATGCCATCGGCAAGGCTTCGAACGGTCGTGGCATCTATGACGGCCCGGGCATTTCCATCAAGCTCTCGGCGCTGCACCCGCGCTACGTTCGCGCGCAGGCCGAGCGCGTCATGGCCGAGCTGCTGCCGAAGGTGAAGGCGCTGGCCGCCATCGCCAAAAGCTACGATATCGGCCTCAACATCGACGCCGAGGAAGCCGACCGCCTCGAACTGTCGCTCGACCTGCTCGAAAGCCTTTGCTTCGACGAGAACCTCAAGGGCTGGAACGGCCTCGGCTTCGTGGTGCAGGCCTATGGCAAGCGTTGCCCCTTCGTGCTCGATTACATCATCGATCTTGCGCGCCGATCCGGCCGCCGCGTCATGGTGCGCCTCGTCAAGGGCGCCTATTGGGATGCCGAGATCAAGCGCGCACAGCTCGATGGCCTCGAGGGCTTCCCGGTCTATACGCGCAAGATCTATACGGACGTTGCCTATGTCGCCTGCGCCCGCAAATTGCTGGCGGCGCCGGACGCCGTCTTCCCGCAATTTGCCACGCACAACGCGCAGAGCCTCGCCACCATCTACCAGCTCGCAGGCCCGGATTTCGCCGTCGGCAAGTACGAGTTCCAGTGCCTGCACGGCATGGGCGAGCCGCTCTATGACGAGGTCGTCGGCAAAGACAAGCTGGACCGCCCCTGCCGCATCTACGCACCCGTTGGCACGCATGAGACGCTGCTTGCCTATCTCGTGCGCCGCCTGCTCGAAAACGGCGCCAATTCTTCCTTCGTCAATCGCATCTCCGATCCCAAGGTCTCCGTGGAATCGCTGATCGCCGACCCGGTCGATATCGTGGCCGCGATGCCAGTCGTCGGCGCACCGCATGATCAGATCGCGCTGCCCGACGCCCTGTTCGGCAAGACCCGCGCAAATTCGAAAGGGCTCGATCTTTCCAACGAGACCACGCTTGCGGCGCTTGCCGGCGAACTCGCGGGCACTGCTGCGACGTCATGGCATGCCGCACCGCTGCTGGCCCATGGCGCCAGTGACGGTGAGACAAGCGACGTGCTGAACCCGGCGGATCATCGCGACGTCGTCGGCCGCGTCACGGAAATCCGACCCGAGGATGCAGAACGCATCGTTGACGTCGCAGCGGATAATGTCGCCGACTGGTCCGGCGTCTCGCCAACCGAGCGGGCCGCCTGCCTGGACCGCGCGGCCGATATCATGGAGACCCGCATCGAACCGCTGATGGGCATCATCATACGCGAAGCCGGAAAATCGGCTGCGAACGCCATCGGCGAGGTTCGCGAGGCGGTCGATTTCCTGCGCTATTACGCCGAGCAGGCGCGCCGTACGCTCGGCCCCTCGCATCTGCCGCTCGGCCCCGTCGTCTGCATCAGCCCGTGGAACTTCCCGCTCGCCATCTTCACCGGGCAGGTCGCCGCCGCCCTCGTGGCGGGCAACGCGGTTCTCGCCAAGCCGGCCGAGGAAACGCCGATCATCGCGCATGAAAGCGTGAAGATCCTGCACGAGGCGGGTGTCCCCGTCGGCGCGCTGCAATTCGTGCCCGGCGCAGGCCGCGTCGGTGCAGCCCTCGTCGGTGCGGCGAAGACCGCCGGCGTCATGTTCACGGGTTCGACCGAAGTCGCCCGCCTCATCCAGGCGCAGCTTGCCGAACGTCTCTCGGCCGGCGGCAAGCCGATCCCGCTGATCGCCGAAACCGGCGGCCAGAACGGCATGATCGTGGATTCCTCGGCACTTGCCGAACAGGTCGTCGGCGATGTCATCGCATCGGCCTTCGACAGCGCCGGCCAGCGCTGCTCGGCGCTCCGGGTGCTCTGCCTTCAGGACGATGTTGCGGACCGCACGCTGACCATGCTGAAGGGCGCGCTCAACGAACTGACGCTTGGGCGCACCGACTGCCTCAATGTCGATATCGGCCCCGTCATCACGGCCGAGGCCCGCGACGGCATCGTCAAGCACATCGAGCATATGCGCAGCCTCGGCAACAAGGTGGAGCAGCAACCGCTGCCGGCCGGCACGGAAAACGGCACCTTCGTCGCGCCGACCATCATCGAGCTCAAAACGCTCGCCGATCTCAAACGCGAAGTGTTCGGCCCGGTCCTGCATGTCATCCGCTTCCGGCGCGCCGATCTCGACCGGCTGATCGACGATATCAACGCCTCCGGCTACGGCCTGACGTTCGGCCTGCACACGCGCCTCGACGAGACGATCGCGCATGTCACGAGCCGCATCAAGGTCGGCAACGTCTACGTCAACCGCAACATCATCGGCGCGGTGGTCGGCGTGCAGCCCTTCGGCGGGCGTGGACTCTCCGGCACCGGCCCCAAGGCCGGCGGTCCGCTCTATATCGGCCGCCTCGTGCAGAAGGCCCCCGTGCCGCCGCAGCAGGATTCGGTGCATACCGATCCGGCGCTCAGGGATTTCATCACCTGGCTCGACCGCAAGGGCAAGACCGACGAGGGCGAGACGGCCCGCAGCTTCGCCAACCGCTCCGCGCTCGGCCTGGAGCGGGAACTGACCGGACCCGTGGGTGAACGCAACATCTATGCGCTTCATCCGCGCGGCCGCGTGCTGCTCGTTCCGAAGACCGAAACCGGCCTTTTGCGTCAGGTCGCCGCCGCACTGGCGACGGGCAACCAGATCGTCATCGATCATGTCGAGGGCCTGAAAACCGTCATCGCGGACGTGCCGGCTGCCGTTGCCGCCCGCCTGTCGTGGTCGACGGACTGGACGAAGGACGGCCCGTTTGCCGGTGCGCTGGTGGAAGGAGACGCGGCGGACATTCAGCGCGCCAATGCGCGCATTGCCGGCCTGCCCGGCCCGCTCGTCCTCGTACAGGCCGCGACAACCGACGAACTAGTCAACGATCCCGAGGCCTATTGCCTCAACTGGCTATTGGAGGAGGTTTCGACCTCCATCAACACCGCTGCTGCCGGCGGCAATGCCAGCCTTATGGCCATCGGCTGACACCTTGACGGGTACGGTCCGCGAGAGGCGGGCCGTACCCTCTTGCCTTTATGTCGGCTGCTGCGCGCGGATATGCGTGCCGAAGGAAACTCCGACGAGGAGCAGGCAGAAGCCGAGCGCAAGAGGCGCATAAAAAGCCTCTTCCTGCAGCACGGCATTCGCACAGATCGTGACGACGGCCACGAAGGCAAAGAGAAAATCGGACTCGCCTGTCTCCGTCAGCCGGCGCCGGGCGGAGACGATTATCCCCGCTAGAAAGCCGAAGAACGCGAAGCTGCCGATCCCCATCTGAGAGAGCATAACGCCGACGGCGCTTTCCACGGGAATGGCCGAAGTCCCCTCCTCCTGCGCTCGGTCCCAATCCAGATTGACGCTGTCGCTTGATAGATTGCCGCCGATACCCAGTCCCTGTCCAAGCGGGTTGCCAAGGAAATCGCGGATGCCTGCGAAGAACCCGAGCACATGATAATCCCCGTGGCGCGCCCCGTAGATCGTGGCGGCGAGCGTCCAGACCGAGGCAAGCAACAGGACGACCGCGAATGTCAGCCGGGGGCTGGATGCCCGCCAGAGAAGACGGCTTGCCAGTGCCACACACAGAAGGAAGGCCGCGCCCTTGGAGCCGATCAGCAAGAGAAGCGGGAAAGCGGCAAGCGGCAGCATACGATGCCCCCGGAAAAGCAGCCAGGCGGAAGAGAGGCTGAGGGCATAGGCATAGCTGATCGGATGGAAATTCGGCCCGGCATTGCGGAAGATCCGAGGCAACGCATCGGCGAAAAGAGCGGTGTTGAAGAAGGTTGCGGTCATGGTGTCTTCAAGCCCTCGCAGCACGAAACCCGTCTCGCGCATGGTCTTCTCCCAGACGCCCGCCTCGATCTGCGCCTTGAGACCGCGCTGGACATAGAGATCGCCATGAAAGAGCCCGAGGAAATCCATGCGAAAGACTTGCTCGAGATAGCCATACGCAATCGCGACGACGCAAAGGCAGACTATCGGCAATCGCAGGTCAACGCGGTAGAGGGTGGCCGCGACAAGCGCGATGTGGAAACAAGCAACAGGGGTGATCGTGTTGCGAAAATAGACGACTGCATCCTTCGGCTCGCCGCGGACCGCGCCGAGCAGAAGGTAGAACCCGACCACCAGGCAAAGAATAAACGTCATAAACAGCCACGGCCTCAAACCCGCCATCGCACGCACGCGTGACGGGAAGGCCGCCAGTACAAAGAGGCTGAAGGTCGTCATCAGGATGACGAAGT
Source organism: Shinella sp. H4-D48 (assembly GCF_022637395.1). Taxonomy (GTDB): domain Bacteria; phylum Pseudomonadota; class Alphaproteobacteria; order Rhizobiales; family Rhizobiaceae; genus Shinella; species Shinella sedimenti. The sequence continues at coordinate 46,869 of NZ_CP093338.1, forward strand.
TGGCGCCGCGCAACGCATCGAACGTGCCGTCGTCAGGCACAAACGGGGTGAACCATGCAACGACGAGATTCTGAAACAGGAAGGCACAGAGGATGACGGCCGGCAGCGCCGGCGGCACGGCAATGGCGAGAACCGCGGTTAGGAGGCCCGTGGCCACAACGCCGAAGGGTGTCCACACCGCGAAGGATGCCACAGCGACTACGATCGTCATGGCGGCAAGGAAGAGATGAAACGCGCCATCGGTCGGCTCGCCTACCGGACCGATCACATGAAGAGAGGCCGGAGGCGCCACTTCAACCTTCGGCATCGGATCGCTCTTTGATGGCGGGGTTGTCACACGGCTCATCATCGATGGCGACGATCAGCGTCGCGCTTCGTTGCATGTCACTGTCTCGAAGGGCGCCTCGGAGCTGGTCGCGCATCCGCGCACCGGCATCCGCCGGCGTGAAGGTGAATAGCATCAGATCGACAGAACCGAAATGCGCCGCATCCCACCCGGCGATACCAATCGGCGGAGCCAGCAACAGGATGAAATCGAAGCCGTCGGCAAGATGCGCCTCGAGCGTGAAGGCGCGACCATTCGTGCCCGGGGCAAGCGGCCGCACGATGGTCGGCAGGCCGCTTGCCCCGTTGACGGATACTCCGGCCATGACCGAACCGGAGCGCCCGTGTTTCACAAAATCGACGATGAGAACCTTCTGGCCCGCCTGCTGCAACCCGAGACCGATCATCGCGCCTGTCAGCTGCGCCTCCGATGGACTATCCACAGAGGAGACCAGCAGCATGTAGGGCGCCGGATGCTCTTCGAGGCGAGCAACGATACGCCGGACGAGCTGGAGCGTGCTTCTGGAAAAGACCGCTCCAGAAGGATGGAGAAGGCGCCGCCTCATGGCGCGCATGCGGGCGGGCATGCTCATTCCCGCCACACCCGGCAGTTCGTAGCGCCCGAGATGAACGGGCACGGCCTGACTGCCGGCAAGTGATCCCCGCGGGGTTACGTCCAGCAGTTTGGCTTCGGCACGGCCCGACCGGGGGGATCCGCCTGTCACCGCAAGCCCGCATCCGGCGAGAAAGCCGATGCCGACACTGACCGGCAAAACCAGCGTCGGTGTCGGCCAGGACGGCTGGACGGGCGGCGACGCAACGCCGATCACCCGTGCCTCGGAAAGCTGGAGACCCCGCATCTGCGCGGTTTCCTCGGTGCGTTTCAGCACATCATCGAGAACGGTACGGGCCGCATCGGCCTTCGCCTCCAGCCGCCGCAGTTCCACGCCTGCCGCATCGGCCGCCTGCGACTTTGCACGCATCTCGACGAGCTTGGCTTCGAGAACCTCGACGGCCTCGTCGGCCAAATCCTGTTTCGCCTTCAGCTCTCGCGTGATGCGTCCGGCTTCGGCGGCCATCAGCGCCTTCGTTCGTGACAGTTCCGAACGCAGGCGGCGCACGGTCGGGTGATGCGGCTGGTAGACGGTATCGGCATTGGCCATGGTCGCTGCGCGCTGGTTGTAATCGCCGCGGAGCCCGTCGAGGGCCACCGAGGAGACGATTTCCGAAAGTCGCGCAGCGCCCGGCTGTGCCCGCTCAGCCGCGACCGCCTGTTCATAGCGGCCCCGCGCGGCGTCCGCCTTTACCCGGGCGTCGATCACCTGCGTGGTAAGCTGGTCGATCTGCGATTGCAGCGTGCCACCGGCGGCAGGATCGAGAAGCTCGTGCCGAACCTTGAACTCGGCCACGGCGCGCTCCGCTTCGGCGACGTTGCGCTGGAGGGCGGAAAGCCGTCCCTTCAGCCGTGCATTGACGTCGTCATTGGCGTTCTCACGCTCGCCGGCCAGGCCTGCGGTGTAACGGGCCACGATCGCGTTCGCGATCATCGCAGCCTTCTGCGCAGAGCGGGACTTGAAGCCCACCTTGATCACGTAGGTCAAGCCCGCACGTTCAACCGATACACGCTTCTCGAAACGGCGGAAGATTGCATCCCGTTCCCGTCCCCCTGCCCCCGTCAGGAAAGAAAGGATGCAGGGGTCGGCGAATTCGGCATCCTGCGCAATGCGCTGGCTTTCGAACACACGCATCAGCAGATCTCGCGACTCGATGACGAAGACTTGGCTTGCGACGGCAGCGCTGTCCGCTCCGATACCGGGCAGCACGGTCTCAAACTGTGTGGAGCGCGCATCACGCGGATCGACGAGCAGGGACGCAGTGGCCGTATAGGTCGGCGTTGTCACGGCGAGATAAAGCAGCGCAAGCGAGAGAGCGGCGACAACGCAGGCCGACACCCGCCAGCGCCCGCGCCAAAGGCGCGCCCAGAGATCCCCGACGTCGAACAATGGGGGGAGAAAACTCCCGGTCGATGCAAGCGCAGTCATCTCTGCCATCCGCGTGAACTCAAGAGGGCAAAGCCGCCCCGCACATCACCACCTCAGGTTACATTAATCCTCAAAAGTAACTATAAGGTGTATTTTTTGAATCATCCCTCACGGGTTGTGATATCCATTAATACACGCTTAGCGTTATTCGAAATGGATGCACAACCGAGGGAAAGACGATGATCCAGCGCCAGATGCTTCCGCTCCATGTGCTCGCCGGCAAAGGTGTGGCCGCGGGTGGCGTGAAGCTCGCGAGCGCCGCCCTCACTTTCGCGGTTTTCGTCGTCGTAGCCGCCACGATGGACGAGCGGCAGTTCGGCCTCTTCAGCACAGCCTATGCCGGTGCCAGTCTCGTTTCCTTCTTCGCGCTTGCCGGCCAGCACGCCGCCGTCCTGCGTTTCTGGCCGCAATATGCCGGCAGCCGCGATCACGGTCACGCCAATAGCATCATGGCCCTGTCCATCCGCATTACGGCAGTGGCCGTCATTGGCTGCGCACTCATCGTCTCGGCGGCAAGCGCATTTCCGCTCCTCGTTGTCCCCGAATGGCCGGCGATCATCGCAGCGACCGCCCTTCTCGCGGCAGCGCTCGGCTGGTCGGAGTTCTGCGCCTGTGCCATGCGTGCGAAAGGCGCCCTCTTCAGCAGCCTGCTGCCCCGGGATATCGTCTGGCGGGTCCTGAGCATCCTCGTCTTTGTCATCGCCGGGCACCTTGCGACCAGCATGACCGCGGTCTCGGCTCTCTGGCTGACAGCGCTCCTGCTCATCGCCAGCGTCCTGCCACAGACGGTGACGCTGCTGCGTGAGACATGGCGGGCACCGAAAATCCCTCTCAGCCCGGCACAAAAGGCAGAGTTCCGCGCTGCAACGCTTGGCTTGTGGGGCGTCACGGCCCTGCCGCCGGCACTCGGGCAGGCGAGCACGCTTGTCGTCGCAGCACTGCTCGGCCCGGAAACAGCAGGTGCGGTTTTCGTGGCCGATCGCATTACGCGCCTTGCTGCCCTCGCCCTGAACGGCATCAACCAGGCGGCGGCACCCCAGATCTCCGGCGCCTTCCATGGCGGTGACCGGCCCCACGTGCAGCACATAACCAGTTTCGTCGCCGTGACCGGCTTTACCGCCGCGCTCGCCGTACTTGCAGGGCTCATCATCACGGGCCATCCGGTGCTGGCGCTGTTCGATCCCGCCTATGCCACGCCCACCATGCACTCCGTGCTGGTCATTCTTGGGCTCGGCGTGCTCATCGGCACCGCCTGTGGGCCGACCGAACTCACCATGCAGTTGACCGGTCTGCAACGCGAACTTTTCCGCACGCTGGTCTTCGTCAACGGCCTCGGTCTGGCAGCGACTGCTGCCCTCGCACTCACCCATGGCCCGATGGGCGCCGCGATCGGCATGGCCGGGACGACGGCTGTCTGGTGCCTCGCCGGAGCTGCCATCACCCGCCGCAAGATCGGCATCGATCCCTCCATCCTCGGTTTCCTCTCAGGACGGCGGCTCCTCGCCCTCAACGCAACCCAGAAAGGCCGGCCATGAAAATCCTCCAGGTTCAGACGCAGGCGGAAGCCGCCGGCGCACAACGCATCTCCGACATGGTGGGCGAAGGGCTTCGAGCCCGCGGCCATGACGTCCGAACGGTCTTCCTGTATCGTAAGACCGACGTCTATGACCGTGATCCCCACGCCGATTTCATCCTGATGCATCCGCCGCGCGGCGTCCTCGAACAGATGCTCGCGGTGCTGGGCCTCGTCGATCACGTACGCAAGGTCAGGCCAGATGCGGTCGTTTCCTTCCAGCATTATGGCAATATAGCCGGCACACTTGCCGCCCGGCTCTGCGGTGTGGGCGCCATTGTCGCCAACCAAAGCGGTGCGCCACAGGCACACGGCCTGCGCGGTTTCCTCACGCAAATCGACAAGTTCATGGGCATGGCGGGTCTTTATCACGTCAATGTCGTGAACTCCGCATGGACCGAATCGCAGTTCGCCGCCTTCCCCGCCGCCTACCGCAAGCGCCTGCAACGCATCGATCACGGTGTCGCCGCGCCATCGCGGCTGCCGGCCAGGAAGCGTGCGCGCGCGACCTTCGGGTTGCCGGCCGGCGTTCCGCTTGCGGTCTCGACCGGCCGGCTGGCACTGTCGAAGAACCATACAGCCCTGGTGGGTGCGCTTGCGATGCTTCCAGGCGTACATCTTGCGATCGCCGGTGCTGGCCCGGAAAGGGAAAATCTCCTCGGGCTCGCCACGCGGCTCAACGTGCATAACCGCCTTCATCTTGTGGGCGAACTGTCCCCTGAAGGCATCCATGATTTTCTCGCGGCGGGTGACGTCTATGCCTTTTCCTCGACGACGGAGACCTTTGGCTTGGCGGTCGTGGAAGCCGCCATTGCCGGCCTGCCCGTCGTGGCGAGCGATCTGGACGTGCTGCGCGAGGTGCTCACAACGGACGACGGACGCCCGGCAGCACTGTTCGTGCCGCCGGATGTCGACGGACTCGCGGCCGGTCTTGCATCTGTTTTCGCAGATCCTGCACTCGCCACGACACTCGCGACAGCCGGACGCCAACTGCGGGAGCAATATTCACCCTCAACAATGTGCGCGGCCTATGAAGCGCTGTTTTCGTGCACCGGTCTTCGCATGGGCACGATGCCATCGATCACTTCCAGCGGACCTGAGCGATTGAGCGTGTGAATGCGTGGATAGGGCCAATCTCCGTTGGTTAAGACGGGGATTGGCGGCGAGAACTGAACGGTATCGCTATCGAGGGCGAGCAGTTTGGATAATCCCAGTCCGCCGCCATAACCCAGCGTGCCGTCCTGAACCGGCATAAGAAGTCGCCCGACGCAATCCCGCACGAAAGCGCCACCCGGCCGCGCGCTGCGGCGGTCGATCAGGATCGGGTTCAGCCGGTGCGGCCGCCAGGGGCCGGTGAGCGCCTCGGCCTCGAAGATCACGAGCGTATCGGAGGTACTGCCAAAACCGTCCCGGTCCGTCGCGAAAAGCCAGAGTCTTCCGCCATGTGCCAGCAGGGTGGCGTCGGATATCTCGCCTTCGACTAGAACAGCCTCCGCCCGCCACCGATCCGGAAAATCTTCGGCACGGTAAAGGGTGAGCTTCCCGCTGGCGCTGGCCTCCGGCAGCATCCAGATCGACCCTTCCCAATAAAAGACCTGCGGATAGGAGAGGTGGTGCGGCTCTTCTAAGATAACCCGGGCTGCCTGCGGAACGCCCGAAGCGCTGAACGGCACGACGGATATCACCGCCTTGCCTGCGGCATGCGGGTAATCCTCCACGAAGAGGAAGACGCGCCCCTGCCAATGGAAGACAAATGGATCGGCATAAAACCGATCTCCCGCATCCATGAGCACGCGCCATCCGGTTCCGAGCCTCCCCGTGTCGACCACGCCTGGGCCATCATGAAAACGATACCCGACCCGCCAGTGCGCCTGCCGGAAGCGCAGCCGCCGCCAGGCCTCCCGGCCAAGGCGCGGCAGGGCGCAGGTCAGATAAGCGGGCAGGAATTGGTGTTCCGTCTGATCCATGGCGATGTCTTCGAGCGGGTTGAGCCGGTTTGCCGCAAATGTCTCCACCGCGGAGACCAAAAGTGTGATCGCCCGGGCAAGGACATCCTCCACCCCAAGCGAGACGGCCTCGCGCCGGTCGATCATCGGCCAGGCGCGGCCGACCACGTTCACGCCATCGAGAACCACTTCCAGAACCGGCAGCCGACCCGCCGCAACCAATGTTGGGAGCGCGCGCGCATCGTATGCGCCATCGCACAGCAAAGCGAAGGTCGGCACATCCTGCACCGATGCATTCCCCGAAAGATCAAGGCGTAAATTCGGCGCGACATGCCGTGTTCCGGGCACAAGCGACTCGATCTGCGATGCGAGCGCCCGCTCGCGTCGGCGGAAAACGCGGCGTTCGAGCCCAAGCGTGCCGTTCACCCATGCCGGCCACGGATCGGCAACTTCGTCTGTAACGACCGCCACCGCATGCCCTGCCGCCGCCAGACGCTCGATCAGGACTTGGTGCCAGTACTGCGCACAACGGCCCGGGACAATGACCTCGATCGCAAGGTGCCGGCCGCTCATCAGGCGTCGAAGACCGCGAATTCCGTAAAGGCCAGATCCCCCGGCCACGGCGGGTTCGGGCCTTTCGCATATTTGGGACCGGTTCCGGCGAAATAGCGCCCCACCAGCCCCGGCACGGGTCCGCACGCGTCGACGACGGCGAAGAGCAGCCCTTTGCGCACGAGATAACGCCCGAGCGCATGGGCACACCGACTGAGATCGGCATGCGAGCGACAATAGATGACCTGGCTGCATGGAAGCATGCCGCGCAGCACGCGTCGTCGCTTTAGAACGAAGGGATAAGCGTCGTCTCCATCCAGGCACAGGACGGCGTCGCAGCCAAGGGCGGCATGATCCAGCAGGAGGGTCCGGTCTTCTTCCAGCAGCCTGTCGAGTTCCGCGAGCCCCGGCCGTGCAACGACCGCGCGGATCGCACCCGTCGCCCGGGTGAGGAGCGGCACAAAAGCCTGCTGTCCGTCGGCGAAACGACGGAACCGTAATGCCTCAGTCACCTTCAGCGTTACGGGCGCCGGCGTGATCGACAGGAAGGTGACATCCCGGCGGCGCATTGCCGTCATGATGAGCTTTCCCGCATAGGAGCGAAAATCCTCGTCGACCGCCCAGCTTGAGAGATTGCAGCGGACGGCATCGCCCGGATGACGGAAGTACAATGCCAGCAGGACGCCGACAACGCGGCCTTCGCAATCCAGAACATAACCATAGCGCGGCAGGTCTTCCACGGCGGGGCGGTTGGACATGCGCTCCAGCGCTTCCTCCCAGTAGCGTCGTGACCGCTCGGGGAAACCACGGCTGAGGCAATCGACGACGTCAAGCCAATCCGCCTCGGCGATCGGACGGCAGGCAAGACCTTCGGGAAGCGGACCCAACACGCTCATGTGGCCTCCATGCAAATTTTTTCGGTTGAAGACGACTCCCTAAATACAACCATTAGATATAAAGGGGGGCGATTATGCAACCATAAGAAAGGGGACGAATTTCTCACCACTTGCCATACATCCGCCAATCAGGAAGGTTGCGCACGATCAGGACGCATCATCTTGCAGGAGCCGGCATGGCCGTTACCGACATCGCGACCCGCACCTACGATCATAATTTCCGGCTCGACCCGATCGTGCGCAGCCTGCTGGATACGGATTTCTACAAGCTTCTGATGCTCCAGATGATCCGCCGGCAATATCCCGGCGTGCATGCCACCTTTTCGCTCATCAACCGGACGAAAAGCGTGCGGCTCGGCGACATCATCGACGAAGGAGAGCTGCGTGCGCAGCTCGATCACGCCCGCGAAATCCGTTTTACGAAGAAGGAACTGATCTGGCTTGCCGGTAACAGCTTCTACGGCAAGGCGCGCATGTTCGGCCCTGACTTCATCGCCTGGCTCGCCGATTTCCGCCTTCCCGAATATGACCTGCACAAGGTGGATGGCCAATACGAGCTGCATTTCGACGGACCCTGGACGCACACGACGATGTGGGAAATCCCGGCGCTCGCCATCATCAACGAGTTGAAGTCGCGGGCGGGCATGCGCGGGCGTGGGCGCTTCACGCTTGATGTTCTCTATGCCCGCGCGAAGGCGCGGCTCTGGGAGAAGGTGGAGCGGCTGGCGAAACTGCCGGATCTGGTCATTTCCGACTTCGGCACGCGGCGGCGCCACGGATTCCTCTGGCAGCGCTGGTGCGTGGAGGCGCTGAAGGAGGGGCTTGGGGATCGTTTCATCGGTACATCCAACGTGCTTCTCGCCATGGATGCCGATCTCGAAGCCATCGGCACCAATGCGCACGAGCTGCCAATGGTCGCATCCGCACTTGCCGATGGCGACGACGCGCTGGCGCGTGCCCCCTATCAGGTGCTGGAGGACTGGCGGCAGCATTACAACGGCAATCTGCTGATCGCGCTGCCCGATGCCTATGGCACGGCGGCCTTTCTCGCCAACGCACCCGACTGGGTCGCCGACTGGACGGGCTTTCGGCCCGACAGTGCGCCCCCGATCGAGGGCGGCGAGCAGATCATCGACTGGTGGCGTGCAAAGGGGCGCGATCCGCGCCAGAAGCTGCTGATCTTCTCCGACGGCATGGACGTCGATACGATCGAGGAGACCTACCGGCATTTCCACGGGCGAGTGCGCATGAGCTTCGGCTGGGGCACCAATCTCACCAACGATTTCCGCGGCTGCGACCCGGACGGAGGCACGGCGCTCGATCCGATCTCACTCGTGTGCAAGGTCACGAGCGCGAACGGCCACCCCGCGGTGAAGCTTTCCGATAACCCCGCCAAGGCGACGGGCGATCCAGCCGAGATCGAACGCTATCGCCGCGTGTTCGGCATAGACCGACAGATGGCACGGCCAGTCGAAGTCTAGCCTTCCGAGCCGCCCACATCATCATCGATGAAACGCAATGCCGCCACCATGCAGTCCGCCCGGTCGCGGCGGCCGTGACGCGTCTGCCGCGAACCTCGCTGCATAAGAATTACCCTGCCGCGAGAAAAATTGTCCGCAAGCGGATTTGGCGGTTTACAATAGTAATACAATATGATGTTTTATCGACGCTGCTGAGGAGCAGCTTTGTTTGGGAGGAAACCATGAACTTCAAATTCGCACTCGCAGGCGCCACGATTCTGGCTGCATCGGTCTTCAGCGCGGCTTCCGCGTCGGCGATGACCGTGGGCTTTTCGCAGATCGGTTCCGAATCGGGCTGGCGCGCCGCAGAAACCACACTGACCAAGCAGCAGGCTGAAAAGCGCGGCATCGACCTCAAGTTCGCCGATGCCCAGCAGAAGCAGGAAAACCAGATCAAGGCGCTGCGTTCGTTCATCGCGCAGGGCGTCGATGCCATCCTGGTCGCACCGGTTGTTGCCACCGGCTGGGATGAAGTGCTGCAGGAAGCCAAGGACGCGAAGATTCCGGTCGTGCTGCTCGACCGCACCATTGATGCGCCGAAGGATCTCTATCTCACCGCCGTCACGTCCGACCTCGTGCATGAAGGCAATGTCGCCGGCAAGTGGCTGGTCGACACGGTCGCCGGCAAGCCGTGCAACGTCGTCGAACTCCAGGGCACGACAGGCTCATCGCCGGCCATCGACCGCAAGAAGGGCTTCGAAGAAGCGCTTGCAGGCAAGGACAACCTGAAGATCGTCCGCAGCCAGACCGGCGACTTCACCCGCACCAAGGGCAAGGAAGTCATGGAAAGCTTCCTGAAGGCCGAGGACGGCGGCAAGAACATCTGTGCAGTCTACGCGCACAATGACGACATGGCTGTCGGCGCCATCCAGGCGATCAAGGAAGCCGGCCTGAAGCCGGGCACCGATATCCTCGTCGTATCGATCGACGCCGTTCCGGATATCTTCCAGGCCATGGCCGCCGGCGAGGCAAACGCCACGGTCGAACTGACGCCGAACATGGCCGGTCCGGCCTTCGATGCGCTCGATGCCTTCATCAAGGACGGCAAGGAGCCGCCGAAGTGGATCCAGACGGAATCGAAGCTTTACACCCAGGCTGACGATCCGATGAAGGTCTACGAAGAAAAGAAGGGCCTCGGCTACTAATCCCTACCCGGTCCTGCGCCCGGCCTTAAGACGGCCGGGCGCACACCACCGCTTTGCCTGCCGACGCGCGCCTTGCTACGCTGCGGCCGGTTTCTGTCATACGGGTCGGGATCATGCAGTCGGTCAGTTCCTATGTTCTATCGGCGACGGGGATCGACAAGATCTTCCCGGGTGCCAGGGCGCTCAACGGCGTCGATTTCTCGCTTGCACGCGGTGAGGTTCACGCTCTTCTGGGTGAAAACGGCGCTGGAAAATCCACGCTCATCAAGTGCCTGACAGGCGCTTACCGGCGCGATGGCGGTCGCATCCTGCTCGATGGCACCGAAGTCGATCCGCACAACACTCTGGAAGCGCAGAAGCTTGGCATCGGCACGGTCTACCAGGAAGTGAACCTGCTGGCGAACCTCACGGTCGCCGAAAACCTGTTTCTCGGCCGCCAGCCGCGTCGCTTCGGTCTTGTCGATGCGCGCGCGATGAACAAGCAGGCTCGCGCGCTCCTTTCGCAATACGACCTCGACATCGATGTGACGGCGGAGCTCTCGTCTTTTTCCGTCGCTGTCCAGCAGGTCATCGCCATTGCCCGCGCCGTCGATCTGTCCGGCAAGGTGCTCATCCTCGACGAACCGACGGCCAGCCTCGACACACACGAAGTCGCCATGCTGTTCCGCATTGTGCGCCGCCTCAAGGATCGCGGCCTCGGGATCATCTTCATCACGCACTTCCTCGAGCAGGTCTATGACATCTCGGACCGCATCACCGTTCTGCGCAACGGCCAGCTTGTCGGTACGCGCGACACCGCGGCCCTGCCGCGCCGTGAACTCATCGCCATGATGCTCGGCCGTGAACTCGTGCACGAAGTCAGCGAAGCAAAACAGAGTGAAGCGAAGGCGCCCGGCGCCGCGCGCTTCCGCTTCCGCGGCTTCGGTCGCAAGGGGCATATCCAACCGTTCGATCTCGATGTCGCCTCCGGCGAAGTGGTCGGCATTGCCGGCCTCCTCGGCTCCGGCCGCACGGAGACGGCAGAAATTCTGTTCGGTGCCGAGCGCGCCGACAGCGGTACGGCCGAGGTCGATGGCCGCCCGCTCGACCTCTCCTCGCCGCGCGCTGCGATCCGCGAGAAATTCGGCTTCTGCCCTGAGGATCGCAAGGTCGACGGTATCGTCGGCGATCTCTCGGTGCGTGAAAACATCGTGCTGGCACTGCAGGCGCGGCGCGGCTGGGCGCGGCCGATCAGCCGGAGCGAGCAGGACAGGCTTGCCGATCACTACATCAAGGCGCTCGATATCCGCACAAGTGACCGTGAAAAGCCGATCCGGCTTTTGTCCGGCGGCAATCAGCAGAAGGCCATCCTGGCCCGCTGGCTGGCGACCAATCCGGAATTCCTCATCCTCGACGAGCCGACGCGCGGCATCGATGTCGGCGCGCACGCGGAAATCATCCGCCTCATCGAAACCCTGTGCGAAAAGGGCATGTCGCTGATCGTCATTTCCTCCGAACTGGAAGAACTCGTCGCCTATTCAAGCCGCGTCCTCGTGCTGAGAGACCGGGCACATGTGGCCGAACTGACGGGGGAAGAGGTCACCACCAACGCCATCGTCGAGGCGATCGCCTCCGCGCATGAAGGGAGGCCGTCATGACGGGCACGCTCAAGGCCTATGCTGTCAGGCTGTTTCCGCAGGTCGCGGCGCTCGCCATCATCCTCTTCATGGTGTCGCTCGCCTTCCCCGGCTTTTTCAAGCTGTCGTTCCAGAACGACCGCCTCTATGGCAGCCTTATCGATATCCTGAACCGCGGCGCGCCCGTCGCCCTGCTGGCCATCGGCATGACGGTGGTGATCGCGACAAAGGGCATCGACCTTTCCGTGGGCGCGGTCATGGCGATCTGCGGCGCAGTGGCTGCTGCCTCCATCACCGCAGGCCACTCCCTGGCCTTCACCCTCCTGGTTACGATTTCGACCGGCATCCTGTGCGGCCTGTGGAACGGCGTGCTCGTCGCCGTGCTCGATATCCAGCCGATCATCGCAACGCTGGTGCTTATGGTGGCTGGGCGCGGCATCGCGCAGCTTATCACCGAAGGCGCCATCCTCACTTTTAACCATCCGGGCCTGATCTTCATTGGCAGCGGCTCGCTGTTCGGCCTGCCGATGCCTGTTATCATTTGGCTGGGCTTCGGGCTCATCGTGGCGCTGCTCGTGCGGCGAACGGCGCTCGGCATGCTCATAGAGGCCGTGGGCGTTAACCGCCGTGCATCCCGACTGTCCGGCGTGTCGACAGGCGTCCTGCTGATCGCGGCTTACATACTCTCCGGGCTTTGCGCAGCCCTGGCAGGCATCATTGCAGCCGCCGATATCCGCGGTGCGGACGCCAACAATGCCGGCCTCTGGCTTGAGCTCGACGCCATCCTCGCCGTCGTCGTCGGCGGTACCTCCCTGCTCGGCGGCCGCTTCAGTATTGCCGCCTCGCTGCTTGGTGCAATGATCATCCAGTCGATCAACACCGGAATCCTGCTTTCAGGCTTCCCGCCAGAATTCAACCTCATCATCAAGGCGGCCATCATCGTGCTGATCCTGGTCATCCAGTCCCCGCGCGCGCAATCGGCCTTCATCTGGATGTCGCGCGTCCGCGCCGCCGAGCCCAAGAAGGAGCAGGAGGCGAAATGAACCCGCGCTACCTTCCGCTCACCGCGACCGTCGCGATCTTCCTCATCGCCTACGCCGTCTGCATCGCGCAATATCCCAACATGCTGTCGACCCGCGTGATCGGCAACCTGCTGACGGACAATGCCTTCCTTGGCATCGCAGCTGTGGGCATGACCTTCGTCATTCTGTCTGGCGGCATCGACCTGTCGATCGGCGCGGTGATCGCCTTCACCGGCGTCTTCCTTGCCGTGCTTCTGCAATCGACAGCGATCCATCCGCTCGCCGCGTTTGCTCTGGCGCTGATCATCACGACAGCCTTCGGCGCGATGATGGGGGCCATCATCCACCATCTAGAAATGCCGCCCTTCATTGTCACACTGGCCGGCATGTTCCTTGCCCGCGGCATGGCGTTTGTGCTTTCCATCGACTCCATCCCGATCAAGCATCCGTTCTATACGTCGCTGAAGAGTTTCTATTACGTCCTGCCCGGTGGCGGACGCCTGACGCTGATTGGCGGACTGATGCTCGTGGTCTTCCTCGTCGGTATCCTGATCGCCCACCGCACGCGCTTCGGCGCCGATGTCTATGCGCTGGGCGGCGGCACCGCCACGGCGCGGCTCATGGGTGTGCCGATCGGCCGCACAACTGTCATGATCTACGCTCTATCAGGGTTTCTCGCCGGCCTTTCGGGCATTGTCTTCTCACTCTACACCTCGGCGGGATACTCGCTGGCAACCGTTGGCGTCGAGCTTGATGCCATCGCGGCCGTGGTCATCGGCGGTACGCTGCTCACGGGCGGCTCCGGCTTCGTGGCGGGAACGCTGATCGGCATCCTGATACAGGGGCTGATCCAGACCTACATCACCTTCGACGGCTCGCTTTCGAGCTGGTGGACCAAGATCCTCATCGGCCTGCTGCTCTTCGCGTTCATCCTGCTCCAGAAGGCCCTGATCCTCCTGTCCGACCGAAGGCGACGCCATGCCTGACGCGATCCGAAAGGCACAGGCCGCCCCGCGGGGCCACCCCGAAAGAAGGCGATAGCAGATGGTCCGCCGGAAGGGAGTGCTCGATACGGTGATCACGGGCGCGGGTGTCCGCACAAGCCACTGGCAGGTGGTGAACGCGCTCGGCAAGGCGATCATCGCCGGAGAGTTTCCCGTCGGCACGACCCTACCCGGCGACGCTGAACTGGAGGCCAGATTCGAGGTTTCCAGAACCGTCTTGCGGGAAGCGATGAAGACGCTGGCTGCCAAGGGTCTGGTCGTGCCGCGCGCCCGCATCGGCACGCGTGTGACGCCGAAAAGCCAGTGGAACCTCTTTGACGGCGATATTCTCACCTGGCATTTCGCCGTCGGTGTCGACGAGAATTTTCTCTTGCACCTCAGCGAGATCAGACTCGGCTTCGAGCCGCATGCCGCCGCACTTGCCGCGCGCCATGCCTCCGAGGCGGATATCATTCAGATGATGCATCTGGCCGTCGCCATGGGTGATCCCAGTCACACCCCCGAGACGATGGCGATCGCCGACCTGCGCTTTCATCTGAGCGTGATGGAGGCCTCGCGTAACCCCTTCATGCGCACGGTAGGAAGCCTAATCGAGGCCGCTCTTGCCGGCGTTTTCGAATTGAGCTCACCAGCAACCGCGGATATCCGCATCACCGACGTCTCATCGAGCCATATCCGCATCGTCGAGGAAATCCGCAGGCGCGACGAAGACGGCGCACGCCGGGCGATGGAGAACGTCATCCTCGTTGGCCGAAACCGCATACTCGGCGCACGACCCGCCACGGCGCCGGGCGGGAACGGTGACAATGACGCCTCTCCGGTTCGTGCCGGCTGAGGCGCCATATCGGACCCGTGCCGTTCAGACCACGCTGGCGACCCGTTTGAGGATGTCGAGATAGCCCTCGATGGTCCAGGCCGAGCGGCCGATGAACAGGCCATCGATATGCGCTTGTGACACCAGTTCCGCACAGTTTGCGGGGTTGACGCTGCCGCCATAGAGCAACGGCAGACGCCGGCCCATGGCCGCTTCCACGACCGCGCTGATCTTCTCGTGACGGGCATTGGCATAATCCATCGTGGCGGGGATGCCGTTCACGCCAATCGCCCAGACCGGCTCATAGGCGATGAGGATTTCCGCCTGTTTTTCCGCCGGGGTGAGCAGAGCCAGAGCCGCCCTTACCTGACGCGCCAACACTTCGTCCGCCCGCCCGGCCTCTCGTTCGGCAAGTGTCTCGCCGATGCACACCAACGGGATCAGTCCGTGGCGCACCGCAGCCGCGGTTTTGCGGCCAACCGCCTCATCTGTCTCGTTGAAGAACTCGCGACGCTCGCTATGCCCGATCTCGACAAGGTCGGCATTGCAGTCCTTCAGCATGACCGGCGAGATCTCGCCGGTCCAAGCCCCGCCGTCGTCCCAATGCATATTCTGCCCACCGACCTTCACGCTGGTCTGCGCAAGGCGGCTCTTGACCTCCCTGATGGCCGTGAATGCGGGCAGGATGAAGCGTTGAACATGCTGCGCGCGTTCACCATCCGCCGCCTTGAGGCCGTCTGCGAAAGCCAACGCCTCGGCAAGCGTCTTGTTCATCTTCCAGCTTGTGCCGACCCAGAGCGATTTTGCCATGTCTTCTTCCTTCCTCAGCCGCGAAAACCGTTCATGCCGGTATCGATATGCGGTTCCCAATAGGCGACCGATTCCCGAATCATCTCGACCACGCGTCCATCCGTCGGTTCGCGCTCGCGGAATGACAGTTCCATGCAGATTTCGTTATCCGCGCCGCCGGCCTCCCTGACGGTGCGGATCAGCTTTTCAGGCTGGATGCGGCCGTCCTTGTTGTGTTCGGCGGTGAAAGGCCAGTGCCCGCCCTTGTTCATGGAGGACTGCTTGACGTGGATGATCGGCGATTCCTGCGGGAATGCCGCCGCCCAGGCATAGGGGTCGGTATCATCGGGGTTCGAAGAGGTCACGTCGCCGTGGTCGATGTCCACGATCATGCGGAACGGTATGGCGAAACCCGCGCTCGCAAGCCGCCGGTCGAGCGTGCGGCACGCGGCAATCGTCTGGCCGAACTCACGGCCAACCGACATCGGCTCCCAGAAGATGTATTTGAGCCCAGCCGCCTTGCCCTGTTCGGCCACGTCCTTCCAGCAGTCGATCACGGTTTCGATGAGTTCCTGCCGCCGCGTCTGGTCGTTGTAGTCCTTCTGCGTGAACACCGCGAACTGCGAGCCCATGCCGTCCGCGCCCAGTTCACCGGCTATATCGGCCAGCGTACGGAACCATTCGAGATAATAGGCGCGCACATCGGGGTCGGAATGACCGAAATGATTGAGGCGACCGTAGGTGCTCGTCATGACGGACGTGACCCGCACGCCGGTTCGGTCCAGCGCGCGGCGGAAGGCGCGAACACGGCGCGTAATGACGGAGGCCGGCCACGACGGATTGATGAACTCAGGGGTCAGCTGGATATGACC
Organism: Shinella sp. H4-D48; assembly: GCF_022637395.1. Lineage (GTDB taxonomy): Bacteria > Pseudomonadota > Alphaproteobacteria > Rhizobiales > Rhizobiaceae > Shinella > Shinella sedimenti. The sequence continues at coordinate 62,984 of NZ_CP093338.1, forward strand.
GATACGGATTCGCTCTGCGATGGTTTCGATGAGATCATCGACATCGGCGAACCGGTTGACCAGCGGATTGGTGTTGAGCGACAGCCGCAGCGCCATTTTCTTCTCCAAGAGTTATGCAATGCCGGCGCCGGCCGGCATCAGGATGTCATGTTTCCGCCAGCCGGCGCGCCTGTAGCGAGGCGATAGCGTCGGGCAGTTCCGCGAAGGCATCGATGAGCCGGTCGGCGCCGAGATCGTCCAACGGCGTTTTCGTATAGCCGTAGGTCAGCGCAATCACCGGCACCCCAGCTGCCTTTCCGGTTGCGATGTCGACCTCTGAATCGCCGACGAAAAGAACCGGATGCGCGCCGCCGGCCGCCGCCGCGGTTTCCGTCAGATGGCGGGGGTCCGGCTTGCCGACGCCGAAGGTGTCCGGCCCTGCAACCACGGCAAAGAAGCGCGAGAGGCCGAGGTGATCGACGATCTGTCGGGCGAAGCGCTCCATCTTGTTGGTGCAGACCGCCATCTTCCAGCCCTCACCCGCAAGCTGCTCCAGCACGGTCTCGACATCGGCATAGGGCCGTGTCTCCTGAGCGACGCGTGCGCCGTAGATTTCGGTGAAGCGTTTGACGGCGGCCGCGCCGGCGTCGTCCTCCCATTCCACACCGCGCTCGCCCAAAGCCCGGCGCACCAGGTTCGGAATACCGTGGCCGATCAGCCTACGGGCGGTTTCGACACCGATCGGCGCCAGCCCCCTTTCGGCCATCAGCGTGTCGAGAGACCCTGCCAGGTCCGGTACGCTGTCTACCAGCGTGCCATCGAGATCGAAAACAATCGTGCCTTTGCTCATGTCCATCCTCTATGCGTGAATCGCGCGTGAATCGGAGGCCAGCGTAGCCTCATGCAGCGCTTCCGACAGCGTGGGATGGGGAAATATCGTGTGGAGAAGATGCTCGCGCGTCGCGCCCATGGTCAGCGCAAGGGAAAAGACGGGCACGAGCTCGCTGACCGAGGGACCGATCATGTGCGCGCCGACGAGCCGCCCGCTCACCTTGTCGAACAGGACTTTGACGAAACCGTCTGTTTCGTCAATGGTGACCGCCTTGCCATTTCCGCGAAAAGCGAAGCGGCCGATATCGACGACAAGCCCTTTTTGAAGAGCGGCCTCTTCCGTCAGGCCAATGGAGGCGACCTGTGGCGTGGCGAAAATGCAGGACGGGACCGGCCCCATGCCAGCGTGCAATCCACGTCCCGCGATCGCCTCGACACAGCGCACGCCCTCATGCTCGGCCTTGTGTGCCAGCATGGGCGGGCCGGCAACGTCGCCGATGGCATAGAGTCCGGAAATGCTGGTCCGGCCGGCCGCATCGGTAGCGATTGTGCCGTTGCGCAGGGCGATCCCAAGCTTCTCCAAGCCAAGCCCGTCGACATTTGCCACGACACCCGCGGCGGAAAGAAGCTTATCGGCTGTGATTTCGCGAGGACCATCGGGTTGGCTGAAGCGCACCGTCACGCCGGCCACATCGGGCGAGACCTGCGAAATTTCAACGCCGGTCAAAACCTCGATGCCCCGCTTGCGCAGGGACTTGCTCATCTGTTCGGCCACCTCGGCGTCTTCCTGCGGCAGGATACGAGCCAGACGCTCGATCAGCGCCACTTTCGCGCCCAGCGAACTGTAGAGGCTTGCAAACTCCACACCGATGGCGCCGCCACCCACAATGGCAATGGAAGCCGGCAGCGCAGCCGGCGTCATCGCATGATGATAGGACCAGATGCGTTCGCCGTCGGTAACGATGCCGGGCAGGCGGCGCTCGGAGGCGCCAGTGGCGATAATGATATGTGCCGCATCGTAATCGCCGGGTGCAAGCGTGCCCTTCGGCGCCTCGCCCTCAACGGCCGTGACGCGCACCATGCCGGGCGCCAGGATTTCGGCGCCCCCCCAGATGACGTCGACCTTGTTCTTGCGCAGCAGGAACTGCACACCGGCATTGAGCTGGCCAGCGACCATGCGCGAGCGCGCGACAACGGCCGGAAAATCGACGGAGGGCGTTTCGCTGCGAATGCCGAAGGTAGCAGCATGACGGACCTCATCCAGAAGGGCCGCAGAATGGAGCAGCGACTTCGTGGGAATGCAGCCCCAGTTGAGGCAGACGCCGCCGAGATGCCTGCGCTCGACAACCGCCGTCCGCAGACCCAGCTGCGCCGCACGAATGGCCGCGACATAGCCGCCCGGCCCAGCGCCGATCACAATGATATCATAGGCCGGCATGCGGCAGTCCTTTCGAGGGATATTGGCTCGACGCGGCCACGCACCAGCGAGAGGTGCGTGGCACGGCCGGGAGGCGAAGCGCTCAGCCGGCGCTTCGAATGGCCTGCGACACGAGGCGCCCGACGAGTGGAGCGGCTTCGAGTTGCGGCAGATGCCCGACCTGCGAGAGACGATGCAGCCCCACATGCGCCGGCAGCGCATTGCTGTGCTCTGCCGGTACGATGCGATCCTGCTCCCCGACGATGACGCGGGCGGGCCCGCCGAAACGGTTCAGAGCATCGCGCACGGAGAAGAGCTGCGTGCTTCCCGCAAAGACACCGGCCGCAAGCCGCGTCTGGTTCGCCACCATACCCGTTCCTTCGCGACCGGAAAGTGTCGCGCGGACCAGGACACCGGGCAGGCTCGCCGGTTCATGAACCAAAAGGCCAAGCCAAGCCTGAAGCGCCGCCTCGCTGTTGGCAGACAGGAACCCGCTCACATAATCGCCGTTGATCTTGGGTCCGAGGCCGGCCGGCGCAATCAGCGTCAGCGACCGCACGTCGAGATCCCCGCCGCCTGCGATGGCCGTGGCGACTGCCGCGCCGAGCGAATGGCCGACCAGATGCAGTCGTTCGATCTTCTCGGCGGCAAGTGTGGCTCGTACGACGGAGACAAGATCGTCGAAGCTGTCGGCCGATGCATTCGCCGCGCCACCGTGACCGGGAAGGTCGATCGCGAGGATCGGATTGGTCACGCTGATATGGCCGATGAACGACCGCCAGGCGGAAAGTTCGGCGCCGAAGCCGTGGATGAACAGCACCGGGTCTCCCACACCGGCTTGCAGCGTCTTGAGGACGCTGCGGCCGCTTGAAGCCGTGGAAGCGGCGCCGCCGAAGTTGACGAGCGTGCCCGAGCCTGGGGAGCGCTTGAATGCCTCCACGTCGCGCTTCACCACAGCACCGCGTGGGCCGGAGCCGGACACCCGCTTTATGTCGATGCCGGCGGAGGCGGCAATCCGTCGGGCAAGCGGCGAGGAACCCCCGGCGCCCGATTTCAGGAAGGCCGTCTCGTTTTCGCGGACGGACTCCCGCGGGAAGACGGCGAGGTTCTCCTTGGCCGTCTCGACGATGGACTGGGCATCCTCGCCGGAGAAAGCTGCGACAGGAGCGGCGGCGACTTCCAGCTTCTCGCCCTCTTCGCCGACCATCATGAGGGGTTCAAGAACAACCCCCATGTCGCCGACATTGTAGCGTATCTCGAGGATCGTACCCGTCTCGAAGGCCTCGACCTCAAAGACCGCCTTTTCGGATTCGACTTCAGCGACGATGTCGCCCTTTTTGACCTTGTCGCCGACCTTGACGAGTATAGCCGTGATCTTGCCTTCGGTCAGGTCCTGACCGACCTGCGGCATCAAAATGGGACGTGCCATGACGGTTCTCCTCTCAAGCCACGCGACGGTGGAGCGTTTCGACGGACTGCGCGACGAAATCCACGGTCTTGCGGGTGGCGGCTGCGAATTCCGCTGCCGTTGCAGCGAAGGCGCCAAAGCGTGAGAACTCCTCCGGCTTCATGCCGTCGAATTCATAGGCCTGGCGGAAATAGGGAATGCGCAGCAGCTTTTCGATGAGCTCCGCCGACGCGTCCGTATCGATTGCGGCAGGATCGAAATCCGGCAGCCGGTCCTCGGCCTTCATGAGCTGCGCGATGTAACCGGGCGGGCAGGTATAGACGAAGTCGCCGCCGGCGATCAGCGCGATATGGCCGCTCGATGCCTTGCCGCCCTCCCCTTCGTCCTGCACGCGCATGGAGCATTGCAGCATCTTGCTGGGATGGTTTCGATCCTTTCCGTAGCGATAGGCACGCTTCAGCACCGCCATCTCGCCTAGCAGGATTTCCTCCGGCGAAAGCGCAATGCCACGCGCATCGGCCTGGGCCTTGAGGTCCCCGACATTCCCGAGACGTGAGGACATGTGGGTGATGACGGAGCGCCATTTCGACAGATCGACACCCGCTGCCTTCGCCCGCTCAAGGCCGCGTGAAACGGCGTCCATGCAGGCGACATATTGCGGAACGGTGAAGGACGTCGTGTTGTTGGTGGAGATGCCGCGGGCCGTCAGCTCTTCGATGACCTCATAGCCTTCCTTCGAGCCGGGGATCTTCACCATGACGTTCGGCGCGATCTCTGCAAGCTGAAGCCCCTGCTCCAGCATGCGCGTCTTGTCCGTGACGAAACGCGGGTCGACCTGGCCGGAGACATAGCCGTACTTGCCGCCTGATGTATCGAAGACCTTGCGGATCATCGCCGCGCCGCGGCGCACGACATCGAGATAGACCGCCCAGTAGATATCCTCGACATCATCAGCGTTGCGTGTCGATGCGATCTTGCGGATCTCGTCCGCCCAGAAGGCCGGATCGGCCTGAATCGCCTGCAGCGAGAGCGGCGGGTTGGTCGTGACGCCGCGAAAACCCATCGTGCCGTCACGGGCAGCAGTTTCCGCGTCGAAGAGGCGCGACAACTGCGCCTCCCAATCCGCCCGCTTTCCGGCAGGCGCATCCTTCAGGACAGAGGCTTTCCAACCTTCGTAGATCAGGGGTGAGGAATCCCACCAGATTTCACAGTCCGGATTTGTGGCTGCGAGCTTTTCCAGCACATGCAAGGACATGGTCGTCTCCCGATCTCTCTTCTCACTCAGCGGCTTGCGCGAGCGGCTTCGAATGAAGCGTGCGGCGCACGGCAAGCACGATGTCGTCCACCTGTGGAACGCTCGCCTTTTCAAGCTCGAGATTGAACGGGATCGGAATGTTGAGGCCCGCGACGATCTCGATCGGCGCGTCCAGCTGGTAGAACGCCTCTTCCTGGATGATGGACGCGATGTCCGAGGCGACGCCGCCGCGGCGCACGGCCTCCTGAACGATGACGGCGCGGTTGGTCTTGGCGACCGAGCCGAGGATCATATCCTTGTCGAGCGGCACGAGCGTGCGCGGATCGATCACCTCGGCATCGATGCCTTCGGCAGCCAGTTTCTCGGCCGCTTCCAGCGTACGGGGGATCATGTTCGACCAAGCGATCAGCGTCACATCCTTGCCCGGGCGCTTGATATCGCCCTTGCCGAACTCGATGACGTGCTCGCCATCGGGAACGAGGCCCTTTGTCATGTAAAGATGCTTGTGCTCCAGGAACATGACGGGGTCGGACTGGCGCAGCGCATATTTCAACAGGCCTTTCGCGTCCGCAGGGGTCGACGGCATGACGACCTTCAGACCGGGAATGTGGTAGAACAGCGCCTCGAGGCTCTGCGAATGCTGTGCCGCCACACCGCCGCCCGTACCGCCCTGCGTGCGCATGACGAAGGGAACCCGACCGTCGCCGCCGGTCATCAGACGGAACTTGGCGGCCTGGTTGACGATCATGTCCATACCGAGCATGGCGAAGTCGATATAGAGAATTTCCACGATCGGCCGGGCACCGGCAATGGCCGCGCCCACGCCGACGCCGATCATGCCGGCTTCGGCAATCGGCGTGTCACGCACGCGCTTGGGACCATATTTCGACAGCAGCCCTTCCGTGACCTTGTAGGAGCCACCGCGTTCGGCAATACCTTCGCCGATGATGAAGACGGTGCTGTCGCGTTCCATTTCTTCGTCGATCGCCTCGCGCAGCGCATCGCGGTACATGATTTCTCTGGCCATGGTGTGATCCTCCCCGTCTGCTCAGTAGGCTTCGACGAATTCGTTGAACTCGGCCAGCGTGATCTCACGGCTCGCCTTGGAGAATTCGACGGCATCCTCGAATTCCTGCTTGATCTCGTTTTCGATCGCTTCGATTTCGGCCTGGTCGAGACCCACGATCTCGACGAGAGCATTGCGCGCGCGGTCGACCGGGTCGCGTTCCTTGTAATAGGCCAGCGTGTCGGCCGGCATATACTTGCCGGGATCGTTCACATGGTGGCCCATGTGGCGGTAGGTCTTCGCCTCGATGAGGATCGGGCCTTCTCCACGGCGGCACTTTTCAACCGCATCCTGCATGAGGTGATAGACGGCGAGTGAGTCATTGCCGTCGACCTGATGGCTTTCGACGCCGATGGCGAGGCCGCGCTTGTAAAGATCGACGTCGCGCGTCGATTCCTCGATACGCGTTGAGACGGCATATTGGTTGTTTTCCACGACGAGCACGTAGGAAAGGTTCCAGATCGCCGCCAGATTGAGTGATTCCAGAAACGTGCCGTTGTTGGAGGCGCCGTCCGTCGAGAAGGTCACCGTAACGGCATCGTTACCCTTGATCTGGTTGGCGAGCGCCGCACCGACGCCGAGCGGCGTACCGGCGCCCACGATGCCGTTTGCGCCAAGATTGCCGGCCCTGATGTCGGCGATGTGCATGGAGCCACCGTAGCCGCGGCAGTAACCCGTCTCCTTCTGCAGGAGTTCGGCCACCATACGCTTCACATCGGCACCCCAGGCGATGCAGTGGCCGTGCCCGCGGTGGGTCGATGCGATGAAATCGCCCTCCTGCAAGGCGGCGCAAACGCCCGTCGCGATGCCCTCCTGTCCGAGATAGGGATGGAAGTATCCACGGATCAGCCCCTGACGATAGAGCTTGATGCCTTCGGACTCGAAGACACGGATTTTGTAGGCCGTCCTGAAAAGTTTTTCCAGAAGCTCCCGCGAGGGTGCATTCGCCTTCTGAGCCTGCGCTGCCATGGATTTCTCTCTCCCCGATATGAAGATCGCTTGTCGATGAATGGCGTTCTAACATCCGAAAAACATGTTGTCGAGAAAATTTTCTTCATAAATGAAAGCGCTGAATTCAGCGGGGAAATCACTCACAAACAGCTGACGAGCAACCAATATCGTTGTTTTTTAATGGTTTTTTGTGTCGCATGGGATCGCAAACAAAAAATGGAGTGAAACTTCTGCCTTGTGCCGCCTGCGAAACCAGCAGAGAAATCCAGTAAAAAGTAAAATTCTTTCCACAATCTGACGCGCGTGTTTATGGCGCAGCAAAACGAGCGATCACGCGGTGAGCTTTTCGCTGCACGTACCGACTTGAAAAGCAGAGAGTAAACTTTTCTTCCTCAGTCGATAGTGCTACCAATGTTCAGCAGACCTATCGGCCTCGGCCGGCACCTTGGATTGAAGTCATGACTGATGCTCGACCGTTGAGCGACCTTAAGCAGAGCGATCTTCTGGAACGGATTCAGGAACGCTATGGCACGCTCAGGAAATCGGAGCGCATCGTCGCGGACTTCCTGCGGGAAAATGCCGGACGGCGTCTCGATTCATCCATTACGGAACTCGGCCGCACGCTTGGCGTCTCGGAAGCCACGATCAGCCGCGTAAGCCGGGCGCTTGGCTATGACGGCTATTCGGACATGAAACTGTCGCTTGCCGAGGGCGCACGCGCACGCGCGAGCTTCGTCAACCTGCCGCTCGAGATCGAAGATACGGACTCCCTGATCAGCACATCGAGCAAGCTTGCCAATCTTCTGATTGCCGGCGTCGACGGCACGCAGCGCATGCTGGACGCCCACAGGCTCGAGCAGGCCGTGGAAGCGTTGCGCAATGCGCGCAAGATCGTCTTCGTCGGCGTAGGGGGTGCGGCGGCGATCTGCGACGAGGCCGCCCATATGTTTATGAAGGCGGGCTTCGAGGCCACCAGCCTGCGCGACGGCTATACCCAGACGATCGTCGCCGCGACGATGACCGAGAAGGACGTGATGGTCGGCATCTCGCATACCGGCACCACCGAGACCGTAACGGACGCTTTGCATCTGGCACGTGAGCGAAAGGCAACGACGATTGCCATCACGAGCAATGTCGGTTCGGAGGTCGGGCGCGCTGCCGATGTCGCACTGACCACCTGGAGCGCGGGACAGCAGCTCGTCCCGCTGCACGGCGACTTTCTGGAGGGACGGCTCAGCCAGCTGTTTTTGATCGACTTGCTTTATGTCGGCACGATCTTTCGTGCGGGCGAAGAACCGGCCAAGGCGCTGAAGGTCACAGGCGAGGCCCTCGAGAAACGCTATCGGCATAAAGGCGGAAAGGCCGGCTGAACGAACGGCCGGCCTTTGATCGCAAAGCGGAATGCCGATCGTCAGGCGTCGATGAGTGCGCGGCAAAAAGAGATATCGACGTTTCCTGCATCCAGATCATCCACGACCCGGTCAGCGAGCGAAAAATCCTCCTCGCCGGTATAGGACGAGATCGTCACGACGCAGTGCATGCCGGCCGCTTTGGCCGCGCGCAGCCCGTTGTTGCTGTCCTCGATCACCACGCAATGACCCGGATCGAGCCCGAGCGTCCGGGCGGCGAGGTTGTAGATATCCGGCGCCGGTTTCTTGGCGGCGACCACGTCGCCCGCGAAAACTCTAATCTTCTCGGACCTTTCAGGTCCAAGCATCACATCGACCACCGCCTGGACGGCCTTCTCGTTCGAGGTCGAGCAAACCGCGAGCGTGATACCGTTTGCGACGGCCTCGTCTACGATGCGTGCGATGCCAGGCCGAAGCGGGAGACTGCCCTCTTCGATCAGGCGCATGAAGATTGCGGTCTTGCGCTTGTGGATCGTCGCGATCAACGCGTCCCGGTCCTCGGTGCCCGCGGGCCAGCCCGTCTCATCGAAATGACGCCGCATGCGTTCCTTGCCGCCAGCGGTCAGAAGCAGTTCGCCATAGCGCTCGACCGACCAGACGCAGTCTATGCCGAGTTCGGCAAAGGCCTCGTTGAAGGAAACGCGGTGTCCGTCGCGCTCCGTATCGACGAGAACGCCGTCGCAATCGAAAATCAGAGCCTGCATCGTTTCACGCCCCCGCAGCATGCGCGGCCTTGCCGGCCGATCCGAAGATGCGGATCATGTCAACGACGTCCTTCTTCATGGCGTCATATTGTCCGACGATGAAAGGAAGCGGCTCTTCCAGCTTGGGCTTTTCCGCACGCACGCCGATAAAGCCTTCGATGAAGCGATGTTTGTGCATGGTCGAGATGTTGACCTTCGCGCAGCCGCCGGCGATGCAGCGGTCGAACTGTTCCTGGCTGAGCCCCGTCCCGCCATGCAGCGCAATCGGCACGGAAATCGATTGCGTGATGCGCTCGAGAAGATCATAGGCGATCTTCGGCTGCCCTTTGTAGAAACCATGTGCCGTCCCGATGGCGGGCGCGAAGACTGCGAGGTTCGGCATGTCCTTCACGAAAGCGAGGCATTCGTCGTAGTTTGCAAGGATCGCGGCATCCTCCGCCACGAACTTGTCGTCCTCGACGCCACCGATCGCACCGATCTCAGCCTCCAGCCCGACGCCGGCCTGTTCGGTCATGCGGTAGATTTCCTCCGAGCACGCCTTGTTCTCGGCAAAGGGCAGCGAGGAACCGTCGAACATGACCGATGACCAGCCGGCATCGATACAGCGACGGATCACGTCCGCATCACTGCAATGGTCGAGATGAAGCGCCACCGGAACATCGACATCATCCGCCAGCATGCGCACCCAGGTGGCGATCGCTTTGTAGCCCCAGTGCTTGATCGTCTTGACCGAGACCTGCACGATGATTGGCGCATCCAGCTCCGCCGCGCCCTCGATGATCGAGCGCACGCTGTTGTAATCGATCATGTTGAAGGCGGCGATGCCGTAGCGGGCCGCCTGCGCACGCTTCAGCATCGGACCCATAGTGACGAATGCCATGACTTTCACTCCACCTGCCGGTTTTCGCCGCCTACGCCATGCGACGAAGCAGCACTATCGCTACAATCTCCCTAGCAAGAAGATGTATTCTTGTAAATTATTTTCTTAGCCGGAGCTGCGAAAAATCATTTGTCACACGCAGTTTAGCGCATAACTCAAAGAAGCCGCGACGCGATGCGCTCTCAACAGTCCCATCAATCTTCAAAATCATGAAATATTTTTTACTTCACCGCCACGACATGCAAACGGCCGGGGCATGCCCCGGCCGTCGCCTTGTCTCAAAAGGAAAGAACCTTACTTCTGCCAGGATTTGACGAGTTCGTCATAGTTGACGGTGGTTGGTTTTTCCTTTTCGTTTTCGATCTTGAGCTGAGGTGCGAGGTTGCCCTTTGCGACGGCGTCCTTGTTCCAGTATTCGAGATCGTGCTCTTCGGCGAGCTTGGGACCCATGTCGCCCTGGACGCCGGCGCGTTCGAGGCGTTCGAGCACCTTCTCCTGCTCGGCGCACAGCGAATCCATCGCTTCCTGCGCGCTCTTGGCGCCCGAGGACGCATCGCCGATCGCCTGCCACCACAGCTGCGCCAGCTTCGGATAGTCGGGGATGTTCGTGCCGGTCGGCGACCATTGCAGACGGGCCGGCGAACGGTAGAACTCCACGAGGCCGCCGAGCTTGGGCGCGCGGTCGGTGAACGACTGGTGGTCGAGCGTCGACTGGCGGATGAAGGTCAGGCCGACATGGCTCTTCTTCACGTCCACCGTCTTGGAGGTCACGAACTGCGCATAGAGCCAGGCGGCCTTGGCGCGGTCGTCAGGCGTGGACTTCATCAGCGTCCAGGAGCCGGCGTCCTGATAGCCGAGCTTCATGCCGTCCTTCCAGTAGACACCGTGCGGGGACGGCGCAAAGCGCCACTTCGGCGTGCCGTCCTCATTGACGACGGGCAGGCCTTCCTTGACGAAGTCGGCCGTGAAGGCCGTATAGGTGAACATCTGCTGGGCGATCTCGCCCTGCGCGGGAACCGGGCCGGATTCGGAGAAGGTCATGCCGGCTGCGGCAGCCGGCGCATAGGCCTTCAGCCATTCGAGATATTTCTCGATCGAATAGACGGCCGCAGGACCGTTGGTGTCGCCGCCGCGCGCCACGCACGAGCCGACCGGACGCGAGTTCTCGTCGACCTTGATGCCCCATTCGTCGACCGGCAGGCCGTTGGGAATGCCCTTGTCGCCGTTGCCGGCCATCGACAGCCAGGCGTCGGTGAAGCGCCAGCCCAGCGAGGGATCCTTCTTGCCGTAGTCCATGTGGCCATAGACCTTCTTGCCGTCGATCTCGCGGCCGGTGAAGAATTCCGCGATATCCTCATAGGCCGACCAGTTGACGGGCACGCCGAGGTCGTAGCCGTACTTCGCCTTGAAGTCGGCCTTGTTCTTCTCGTCGTTGAACCAGTCGTAGCGGAACCAGTAGAGGTTGGCGAACTGCTGGTCGGGCAGCTGGTAGAGCTTGCCATCCGGCGCCGTCGTGAACGACTTGCCGATGAAGTCGTCGATGTCGAGGCCCGGATTGGTGACGTCCTTGCCCTCATTGGCCATGAAGTCGGTCAGCGAGCGGGCCTGCTGGTAGCGCCAGTGGGTGCCGATGAGGTCACTGTCGTTGACATAGGCGTCGTAGATGTTCTCGCCCGACTGCATCTGCGTCTGCAGCTTCTCGATGACGTCGCCCTCGCCGATCAGGTCGTGCGTGATCTTGATGCCGGTGATGGCGGTGAAGGCCGGCGCCAGCACCTTGGATTCGTATTCATGCGTCGTGATGGTTTCCGAGACCACCTTGATGTCCATGCCGGCGAAGGGCTTGGCGGCATCGATGAACCATTGCATCTCGGCTTCCTGGCCGGCGCGGTCGAGCGCCGACTGGTCGCCGATCTCCGCATCCAGGAACTTCTTGGCCGCGTCCATGTCCGCGAAGGCGGAGCCGGTAAGCGCCAGCAAGATCGCTGCCGTCGTCGTCAGAAGTTGCGTTCGCATGGTATCCTCCCTAAGGTTTTGCGATTGCGACTGCATGTGCGAAGGTCCCTCCACTCTCTCCCGGGACCTTCATTCCTTTGCCTCACACGAAGCGGAACACGCCGATGGCGTAGACCACGGACAAGGCAAGAGCCCACCACAGGTTGGGACCGACAAGCCCCAGCCATGCGAGATGAATGAACGCCGAACCGAGCAGCGACACGAACAGCCGGTCGCCGCGTGTCGTCTCGAAGCGCAGGATGCCGATGCGCGGCGAACCGCCGGGCCGCGCATATTCCCAGACCGCCATCAGCGCGATCAACAGGAAGATGGTCAGGAAGAACATGGCCGTCGGGAACGACCAGGCCATCCAGCCGCCGGGGATGAGCGAGGCGAACCAGTCGCGCGCACCGTCCTTGACGGGCAGTGCGGCGACGAGAAGCCCGACAATCACGGCATAGAGGACGAGCACGGCGGCGAGTGCGACCGGCCAGCGAGTGTTGCGGTTGGCGACGGCGACCATAAGCCCCTCCCCTTCAGACCCGGCCAAGGGCAAAGCCCTTGGCGATGTAGTTGCGCACGAAGTAGATGACGAGCGCGCCCGGAATGATCGTCAGCACGCCGGCCGCGGCCAGCACGCCCCAGTCCATGCCCGACGCCGAGACCGTGCGGGTCATCGTGGCGGCGATCGGCTTGGCGTCCGTCGTCGTCAGCGTGCGGGCGATCAGAAGCTCCACCCAGGAGAACATGAAGCAGAAGAACGCCGCCACCCCGATGCCCGACGCAATCAGCGGCACGAAGATCCTGGTGAAGAAGCGCGGGAACGAATAGCCGTCGATATAGGCGGTCTCGTCGATCTCCTTGGGCACGCCCGACATGAAGCCTTCCAGGATCCACACCGCCAGCGGCACGTTGAACAGGCAATGCGCGATGGCCACCGCGATGTGGGTGTCGATCAGGCCGAAGGCCGAATAGAGCTGGAAGAACGGCAGCGCAAACACCGCCGGCGGCGCCATGCGGTTGGTCAGGAGCCAGAAGAACAGGTGCTTGTCGCCCAAAAACCGGTAGCGCGAGAACGCATAGGCCGCCGGCAGCGCCACCGACACCGAGATCACCGTGTTCATGACCACATACAGGATCGAGTTGATATAGCCCGAATACCACGCCGGATCCGTGAAGATCACCGCATAGTTCCTCAGCGTCGGGTTCGCCGGCCACAACGACACCGACGTCATGATCTCCGTGTTCGTCTTGAAGCTCATGTTCACAAGCCAGTAGATCGGCAAAAGCAAAAACACGATGTAAAACGTCGGCACAAGCCAGGACAGGCCGGCTTTGCTCTTGCGGCGGCCGAGCACGAGGCTCGTTGCCGGACGGCTTTGGGTATGCCCCGCATCGAGGGCCGCCGTCGAGGTGTTGAGGCTCATCGCATCGTCCTTTCGAAGTTCGCGGAACAGGCGTGGTTCAGGCTGAAAACTGGAGTCGATAAGATCGGGGTCACGCCTGATCCCCCTGTGTCATGACCGTATAGAAGATCCAGGAAAGCAGCAGCACGATCAGGAAGTAGACGATCGACATGGCGGCTGCCGGACCCAGGTCGAACTGACCGACCGCCATCTTGACGAGATCGATCGACAGGAAGGTCGTCGATGAACCGGGGCCACCGCCGGTAACGACAAAGGGCTCGGTGTAAATCATGAAGCTGTCCATGAAGCGCAGCAGGATAGCGATGAGCAGAACACGCTTCATCTTCGGAAGCTGGATGTAACGGAAGACAGCGAGGCGCGACGCACCGTCGATCTTGGCTGCCTGGTAGTAAGCTTCTGGAATGGAGACGAGGCCGGCATAGCACAGCAGCACGACAAGGCTCGTCCAGTGCCAGACATCCATGACGACGATCGTCACCCAGGCATCGACCGGGTCGGCGGCATAGGCGAAGGGAAAGCCGAGCTGGGTCAGCCCCCATCCGACAAGGCCGATATCGGCACGGCACAGCAACTGCCAGATCGTTCCTACGACATTCCACGGAATGAGGAGCGGCAGCGCCATGAAGATCAGGCAGACCGGCACGCCAAGCCCGTGACGCGGCATGTTGAGCGCGATGAAAATGCCCAGCGGGATCTGGATCGCCAGAATGACCGCAGAGAAGGCAAGGTTGCGAACAAGCGAATCCCAGAAGCGGGCGGAATCCAGCACCTGCGTAAACCAGTCGGTCCCCGCCCAGAAGAACTGGTTGTTGCCGAACGTATCCTGAACGGAATAGTTTACGACCGTCATCAGTGGGATAACCGCCGAGAAGGCGACCAGCAGCAGCACCGGTAGCACCATGAACCAGGCCTTGTTGTTCCAGGTCTTATCCATGGCTCAGGCTCCCCTTTCGACGCGCCAGCTGTCGGCATAGATGTTGATGGCTTTGGGATCGAAGGCGATGCGGGCGTCCGCCGGCACCTCGTCCTCCTCCGGCATCACCGCCGCAACGGACTGGCCGGCAAATGTTGCGCGCACGATCTTGTGCCTGCCGATATCTTCGACCTTGTCGATGCGGACGGGATGGCCCTCTCGGCCGATGCGGACGAATTCGGGGCGAATGCCCAATTCCAGTTTAGCAGCGACCTTCGGAGACGGAGCGAAGCCGAGATCGATCCGCTCGCCGCCGATCACGGCAGTCGCGCCATCGACCTGCATTGGCAGGACATTCATGCCGGGCGAGCCAATAAAGTAGCCGACAAAGGTGTGGCGTGGTGTCTCGAAGAGCTCGGCTGGCGTGCCGATCTGCACGATCTGGCCATCGTACATGACGACGACCTTGTCGGCAAAAGTCAGCGCCTCCGTCTGGTCGTGGGTGACATAGACCATGGTAAAGCCGAACTGCCGGTGCAGCTTCTTGAGCTGCGAGCGCAGCTGCCATTTCATGTGCGGGTCGATGACGGTGAGCGGCTCGTCGAACAGGATCGCGTTCACATCATTGCGCACAAGGCCGCGGCCGAGCGAAATCTTCTGTTTCTGGTCCGCTGTCAGCCCGCGCGCCTTGCGGTTTGCCCGGTCAGCGAGCCCCGTCATCTCGAGAATCTCCTCGACCCGGCGCTTCACAGCACTCTCGGCCACGCCACGGTTACGCAGCGGGAAGGCCAGATTATCGTAAACGGTCATGGTGTCGTAGATGACCGGGAACTGGAAGACCTGTGCGATGTTGCGCGCTTCCGTCGGAAGGTCCGTCACATCCTCGCCATCGAACAGGATGCGACCCTCGGAAGGCTGCAAGAGGCCGGAGATGATGTTGAGCAGCGTGGTCTTGCCGCAACCGGAGGGGCCGAGCAGCGCATAGGCCCCGCCGTCGCTCCACTCGTGATTGACCTCGCGCAGTGCGTAGTCATTCGGTGCTGAGGGGCGGATCCCATAGGCATGACGGATGTGATCGAGCGTGATGCGTGCCATGAACTTTTCCCTCTATGCCGCCATCGCGACCGGCGCGCCGAGCGCCCTGCCATCCATGCCGAAGGCCATCAGATGGCGTGTATCGACATGGACGGTGATCAGCGCATCGGGCTCGATGTCGTGAATGCCGGGCGACAGCATGACCCAGCGGCTACCCTCGAATTCGATATGGACGAAGCTCTCCGAACCCGCGATTTCCGAGATGGCAGTGCGCGCCTGAAGCGGCGCAGAACCTGGCGCCTGGCTGGAAAGCGAGAGGTGGTGCGGGTGAAAGGCGATGGTGCAGGGACCGTCTGCCAACTGGGACAGGTGCGGCGGCACTGCCAGAAGCGGCCGATCGCCGGCGGTGAACTGACCATTCCGCTTGACGACATCCATGGCGTTCAGCGGCGGATCGGCAAAGGTGCGTGCCGTCAGGAGATCGTTCGGCCGGCGATAGACATCGATAGTGCGGCCGAACTGCGTGATGCGGCCTTCGGACATCGTTGCCGTGTTGCCGCCCAGAAGCAGCGCTTCCGAAGGCTCCGTCGTTGCATAGACGAAGATCGCGCCGGAGGCGGCGAAGATTTTCGGCAGTTCCAGGCGAAGCTCCTCGCGCAGCTTGTAGTCGAGATTGGCAAGCGGCTCGTCGAGCAGCACGAGGCTGGCATTCTTGACGATGGCGCGGGCCAGAGCCGTGCGCTGCTGCTGGCCGCCGGACAGGTTGAGCGGCGTGCGGTCGAGATAGGGTGTGAGCTTGAGCAGTTCGGCCGCCTTGCGCACCTCGCGGTCGATGGTCGCCTTGTCGGCACCCTTGATGCGCATCGGCGAGGCGATGTTCTCGTAGACAGTCAAGGCGGGATAGTTGATGAACTGCTGGTAGACCATGGCGACGCCGCGATCCTGCACGCGCACGCCCGTCACATCCTTGCCGTCGAACCAGACGGACCCCGCCGTCGGCGTGTCGAGCCCGGCCATCAACCGCATCAGCGATGTCTTGCCCGACAAGGTCGGACCAAGCAGCACGTTCAACGAGCCGCGCTCCAAAGCGAGCGATGTCGCATGGACATGCGTATCCCGGCCCACGATTTTTTCCACATGGCGCAATTCAAGCACGGTTCAGTCCTCTTCAATGCGGTTGGGCGATGCGCTCAGCTTGCACAGGCAAGCGCCTGATCGCCGCTGCCGGCCGACCAGAGATCCGCCACCATGTCGATGGCCGTGAGATAGGTCTTGTATTTCTGGCTGAGCACGGCCGCGCGTGCGCCATCCGGCTCGAGCCGCTGTTCGACATGGACCATGTTGGAGATCGCGGTTGCCACATCCGGGTAGACGCCCGTTGCCACGGCCGCGCAGATCGCACCGCCCTTGGCGCCGAATTCACTGCCATTGGCGATTTCGACAGGTAGGCCGAGACCGTCGGCAAACATCTGCGCCCAGACACGACTGCGCGTGGGACCGCCCGCGAGCCTAATGACCTCGGGGTTGGCCGCATCAGGTCCTGTCAGCAGGTAGGTCATGTCGTAGCGATGGGCGAAGACCACGCCCTCATAGACCGCGCGCACAATATCGGGAAGCTGCACGCCGGCGCGAAGCCCGAGGAAGCCGCCCGGCGCACCGCGCGGGCCGTCATAGAGGAACGGGAAGAACAGGATGCCGTTGGTTCGGTCAATGGCGCCGGCGACGAGTTCGTTGCACACATCATAGATGCTACGCCCCTCCAGCACCGCGCGCTGCGCTTCCGCCGACAGCATGGTCTTGCACAGCCATTCGAGATTGCTGGCCGAGGTCGGCGTCGCCGTCGTTGCCAACACCTGCCCATCGACGGGATAGGGTGTCTGGATCGTCGGGAGCGGGTTAAGTGCGGGCTTGCGATGGACCGTCGAATGGATGCTGAACGTGCCGGCAACCGCTGCAAGCTGCCGGGAACTCACGGCACCAGACGCGAGGGCACAACCGACGACATCATACACGCCGCGCACGACGGGCGTTCCTTCACGAAGTCCGGTCAGGGCCGCAACGGATGCTGGAATATAACCTACCACCTCGACGGAAGGCCGAACCGGCGGAAGCTTTTCGAGCCACCCCTGCATGCCGGCGGCCTCGAAGGCCTCCCGGGAAATATCGGATTTCGTGACGTTGATGATGCCGGCACAGCCGCCGTCCGTAGGGTCCGTCGAGATATCGCCGCAAAGCCGCATGCGCAGGAAATCCTTGCAGGGCAGCATGTATCTGGCACGCCGCATCACCTCCGGCGCATTCTCCTGGAACCAGGCCATGATGGGAAAGGTCTGGCCCGGCCAGACCTGCTGCTCGATATGCCGCGAGACTTCGGCGGCAAGTCCAGAGCGCTTCCAGCGCTCGATAAGCGGTATGGAACGCGTATCGGTGGAGACCAGCCCGTTGGCGACCGCATTACCTTCCGCGTCGACGAAATACGCACCGCCACCATAGCCTGACGGCGTGACCGCAATGATGTCCGCGGGGTTGGTTCCGGTCTTTTCAAGTAGCACGCGCAGGCACTCGCAGGTCGCGCGCCACATGACGTCGGCGTCCCGCTCGGTCCAGCCCTCTTGGGGCAAAAGCATGATGTTTGGGCGACGCTCGCAGGCGAGCTCGTTTCCCTTGACGTCGAACAACACGACCTTGGTCATGGTGCCACCGGCGTCGATGCCGATCAGGCGTTCCCGCATGGTTCCTCCTCCTCGCCGACGCGCCGTCTCCACCCGGCACATGGACCATTCGGTCTCATCGGCTTTGTTCCTCGTGAGCTAGGCTATTGGACGAGCCTGAATTGTCAATCGAATTCGTAAGGAAATTTTTTACAGAAATAAATAACTGATATTACGTGATATTTTTTACATTCCGGTTCGCGACCAAAACATGACGCCTTTCAAAAGTAATAAAATGCCATTATAGCAGCCCCATCTTCTGAGGATGACGGTCAAGAGGGGCTTTCGTGCGAAACAGAACAGAAGCAATCGCCGCGTTAAGGGCTGCCACAGCCGCACAACCGGTCCTTATTGTCGGCGGCGGCATCAACGGGATCGGGCTCTTCCGTGACCTGTCCCTGCAAGGCGTGCCCTCCGTCTTGGTGGACAAGAGCGACTTCGCCTCCGGCACCAGCGCGGCGCCCTCGCGGCTCATCCATGGCGGGCTTCGTTATCTCGAGACGGGCGAGTTCGCGCTGGTGCGCGAATCGGTCATCGAACGCAATCACCTGGTGCGAAACGCCCACCACCTCGTCAAACCCCTGCCCGTTTGGGTTCCAGCCTTCAGCTGGTTCGGCGGGCTGTTTTCCGCAGGCCTGCGTTTCCTCAAGCTGAAGAAAACGCCGGGCGCCAAGGGAATTGCGGTGGTAAAGCTGGGGCTGGTGTTTTTCGATCGCTTTGGGCGGGCCACGAGCGCGATGCCAGGCCATCGTATCGTTTCGCGCGGCGAACTACGGACCCGGATGCCCAGCCTTTCGCAGCGGATCAAGGCGGTGGCCGAGTATTATGACGCACGGTTGACCCACCCGGAACGCCTCGCGCTGGAACTCATCAAGGACGCCGAACGGGATTGCCCCGCATCCATCGCCGTACCCTATATGGCGCTGGCGGGTTCAGATGGCGATCAGATCATCCTGCGCGACGAGATCAGCGCAGAGGAGATTGCACTGCGGCCACGTCTCGTCATCAACTGTGCGGGCCCCTGGGCAGACGAGGCAAATCGCAAACTCGGCATCGAAGGGCGGCTGATCGGCGGCACGCGCGGTTCGCATATCGTCCTGCACCGGCCTGACATCGCCCGCCAGCTGGGCGATGGCATGCTCTACTTCGAGACCCGGGACTTCCGCGCGTGCCTCGTCTATGCGCTCGACGCGGAGCACATCCTCCTCGGCACCACCGACATTCGTGCAAGCGATCCTGATACGGTGCGCTGCTCGGACGAGGAAATCGACTATCTCTTTGATGTGCTGGAACAGATCATGCCCGGCGCGGCCGCACGGCGCGAAGAAATCGTCTTCACCTATGCCGGGGTTCGTCCGCTTCCCTATAGCGGTGAAGGAACGACCGGCGCGATCAGCCGCGACCACTTCCTTCGGGATTTCGAGCCGGAGGGCAATCGGCGCTTCCCCGTGTCAACGCTGGTCGGCGGCAAGTGGACCACCTATCGCGCCTGCGCAGAACAGATCGCCGATACGGTTCTGACGCGCCTTGGCGTGAGCCGCCGATGCAGCACGCTGGATGTGCCGATCGGCGGAAGCGCTGGGCTCGACAACGACGCCCAAAAACGCCTTCCCTTCATCCATGGGCTGATGGCCCGCCACGGCCTCAACGAGGCCGTCTGCACAGCACTCGTCGAGCGGTACGGCAGCCAGGCCGATGATGTCGCGCGTCATGTTTCGGCCGATGGCGGCGAGACGGTGGGTGAGGCCTCGCTCTATCGCGCAGGCGAAATCCGCTGGATCGTGGCCGAGGAGCGCGTCACCAGACTTTCCGATATCGTGCTGCGCAGAACGCTCATGCCGTTTGAAAACGCCGTCACGCGGGCGAGTCTTGATGCCATCGCGCGTATCGCCGCAGATGCGCTCGGTTGGGACAGGCAGCGCCGCGAGGCGGAAATTGCCGCGACGGTAACGATGCTCGACGAGCGGTATCGCGTGGAATTGCTGCCGGTGCCAGCCGCCCTCCGTTCCAACGCTTCCTAGGGATTCTCACATGACACCCGCTATCAGACCCCTCCTCGCCGGCAACTGGAAAATGAACGGCACGGCCAGCGCACTTGCGACCCTCGACGCAATCGCCGAGGGGATCACGCGCCTGCCGGACGTCTTCGACACTTTACTCTGCACTCCGGCAACGCTTGTCCACCGAGCCGCCTCCTCAGCAAAGGCAAGCCGGATCCAAATCGGCGGTCAGGATTGCCATCCCGACCAGGTTGGTGCGCATACCGGCGATGTCTCCGCTGATATGCTTGCCGATTGCGGCGCCCAGTTCGTCATCGTCGGCCATTCAGAGCGGCGGACGGATCACGCGGAAACGGATGGACTCGTTTGCCGCAAGGCGCTGGCGGCCATCG
Organism: Shinella sp. H4-D48; assembly: GCF_022637395.1. GTDB lineage: Bacteria > Pseudomonadota > Alphaproteobacteria > Rhizobiales > Rhizobiaceae > Shinella > Shinella sedimenti. Next base: position 83,357 of record NZ_CP093338.1, read on the forward strand.
CCTCGGGCCTGACCGCCATCATCTGCATTGGCGAGACCGGCGGAGAGAAGGCCGAAGGCAAGACGCTTGCAGTCGTCGAGCGGCAACTCCTGAAATCCGTGCCGGATAGCGCGACAGCGCAAAACGTCGTTATCGCCTATGAACCGGTCTGGGCGATCGGCACCGGCCTCACGCCTACCGTCGAGGATGTCGCGTCGGTGCATCGCTTCATACGCGACCAGCTGGTCGCGCGGTTCGGCGCCGAGGGTGCCGGGATGCGTCTGCTCTATGGCGGGTCCGTAAAGGGCGCCAATGCGCACGAGCTGATGGCGATCGATCATGTGGACGGTGCGCTTGTCGGCGGCGCGAGCCTGAAGGCGGAGGATTTCCTGGCGATTGCAAGCGCATTTCCTGTTCTGGCAGAGGCCTGAAATGGTCACCATTCTCGACCGCACCAATCTCGATCCGAACGCGCCGCGCGTGCGCCATCCGGAGAAGGCCCACAAGCCGGATACGGAAGTGTTGCGCAAGCCGGAATGGATCCGCGTCAAGGCGCCGGTCTCCAAGGGTTACCAGGAGACGCGCGAGCTGGTGCGCTCCCACAAGCTGGTGACGGTGTGCGAGGAAGCCGGCTGCCCGAATATCGGCGAGTGCTGGGACAAGAAACACGCCACCTTCATGATCATGGGCGAGATCTGCACCCGCGCCTGCGCCTTCTGCAATGTCGCGACCGGCAAGCCGAACGCGCTCGACATGGCCGAGCCGGAGAATGTCGCCAAGGCCGTCAAGCAGATGGGACTTTCCCACGTCGTCATCACCTCGGTCGACCGGGATGATCTGGACGACGGTGGCGCCGAGCATTTCGAGAAGGTGATCTGGGCCATTCGCGCGGCGTCGCCCGCAACGACCATCGAAATCCTCACTCCCGACTTCCTCAAGAAGCCGGGCGCGCTGGAGCGTGTCGTCGCTGCCAAGCCCGATGTGTTCAACCACAATATGGAGACCGTGCCGGGCAACTATCTGACGGTGCGTCCGGGCGCGCGCTACTTCCACTCCGTGCGGCTTTTGCAGCGCGTGAAGGAGCTGGACCCGACCATGTTCACCAAGTCGGGCATCATGGTGGGGCTCGGCGAGGAGCGCAACGAAGTGCTCCAGCTGATGGACGACCTGCGCACGGCCGATGTCGACTTCCTGACCATCGGGCAGTATCTCCAGCCGACCCGCAAGCATCATGCCGTCATGAGCTTCGTAACGCCCGACGAGTTCAAGTCCTATGAGACGGTAGCCTATTCCAAGGGCTTCCTGATGGTCTCCTCGAGCCCGCTGACGCGCTCCTCGCACCATGCCGGAGACGATTTCGCCCGCCTGCGCGCCGCGCGGGAGAAGAAGCTGCTCGGTTGACGATATGAAGAAGCCCGTCCTGCACAGACGGGCCATTTTTCATTCGGCAGGTTGCGCCATGGCCGTGCGCGGCGCGGTATCGGGCAAAGCAAGATCTACCGCCTTGCCACTCCTTGGCGTGTCGTGTCCACGCCGCGCCATCCGGTGCATGAGTGGCGACAGGGCCTCGTGGGTTTCCCGGTAGAACTCGAACACCGCGCCATAGGCCTCGTTGCGGCCCATGTCGGGTTCCACGACATGGCTTTCTTTCACCATGTGTCCCGACGCCTCGGGCAGCGAGCCATAGAACCCGGCGCCGACCGCCGCATTGATCGCGGAGCCGAAGGCCGTCGCATCCAAGACTTTGGGAACGGCAATCGGAATGCCGCAGACATCGGCATGCATCTGCGTGAGGAACGGCGTTCGGGTGGCACCGCCGCAGATCACCATCGTTTCAATGGAAACCGCATGCGCCCGCAGCGTGCGCAGAATGTTTTCCGTGCCGTAGGCGACGGACTCGATCAGCGCGCGCAGCATGTGGGCGGGCGTGTGCTTCAGCGTCAGCCCCCATAGCGCGCCCTGAAGTTCGTAATCGGTATAGGGATTGCGGTTGCCCTGCCAGAAATCAAGCGCCACAAGGCCGTCGGCGCCGATCGGCATGCTCTCCGCCTGGCGAAGCATGTCGCCGTAAGTGTCCGCACTCCCCTGGCCGAGCCGGCCGATATGATCATGCCACCATCGCACGATGGACCCCGAAGAGACCTGCCCGCCTTCCATAACGAACAGGCCAGGCACCACGCAATCGGGATGCGGCCCGAAGATGCCCGGCACCTCCACATCCCGGTCCGTCATCGGCAGGACGAGATGCGAGGAACCGGTGATGAAGGCCGTGCGACCGGGGCGGCAGACGTCAAGGCCCACCATCGCGACATAGGCATCCGTACCGCCGCACACGACGAGCGTTCCCGGCAAAAGGCCCAACTGGTCAGCGGCCTCGGAGGTCAGCGGCCCTATCGGTTCGGCGAGCGGAAGAATCTCATCCGGGAAGCGTGCGGTGATGTCGTCAAGGCCGATCCGGGTGAAGAAATCCTCCGGCCAGCCACCGCGTCGACCGTCGTAGAACCATCGGTTGGTTATGTGGTTGAGGCCGAGTGTCAGCCGTCCCGTGAGGCACAGTGCAAGATAGTCCGTCATCTCGACGAACCAGCGGGAGCGCTCGTAGATCGCTGGCGTCGATTCCTTGATCCAGAGGATTTTCGGCAGCATCCATTCGGAACTGACGCCAAGGCGCGACCGGCGAAGCGCCGCATCGTTGGTCTGCGTCATGCGGCGGGCCTGCTGGGCGGCGCGGCTGTCCATCCACAGGATCGCCGGCATGGTCGGCTGTAGATTGCCGTCGAGTGCAACAAGCGTGCTGGACGTGCCGTCGGCGGAGATGGCCTTGACGGCGGCTACGGGTATACCCGCTTCTCGCACCGCCTGACGAACCGCCAGGCACGCGGCGCGCCACCAGTCGGCGGGCGTCTGCTCGGCCCAGCCCGGACGTGGAAATGTGGTCTCGTAGTCGTGCGTGGCCATCGAAACGACGTTGCCGTCCTGATCCACCACGATGGCCCGGGCGCCGCCCGTGCCGCCATCGAGCCCGACGAAGTAGGCCTTGCCGTTCATGGTCATGATGCCTCCGGATGTTGGGACTGCCGGCCATTCACGGCCCGCATGGCGACGGTAACGCCGATCAGCAGCAGGATGCCTTTGATGATCTGGCGTTGGTAATCGGCCCAGCCCAGTAGCGCGCTGCCGCTGACGAGAACGGCGAGGATAAGGATGGCGGTGGTCGTGCCGAGCACATTGGGCTTGCCGATCCTGAGCATCATGCCGCCGAGCAGCACCGCCGTCAGGCCGTCGATGAAATAGGACGACCCGATCATCGGCTGGCCGGAAGAAAGGCTCGCCGCCAGCAGCACGCCGGTCAGCGCCGACATGACCCCGGAAAAGACGAAGAGCAGCATGAGCAGGTTGCGAACCGAGACCCCCGCCTGATCGACCGCGGCCTCGCTTTGCGCCGTCGCGAAGATATAGTGGCCGAAGGTCAGCTTCTCCTGGGCATACCAGGACAGGGCGTAGAGAACGGCAACGGCGATTGCGATGACCGGCACGGGACCGATATTGGTGAAGATGAAGTCGCCAAGCGGACCTGGATCGGCGATGCGGATGGATGTGCCTTTGCCGAGTGCTGCGGCGATGGAGGCGCAGATGCCGCCCGTCGCGATGGTGACGATCAGCGGCTGAAGCCGCATGACAGCTACGAGCAGGCCGTTGAACAGACCCGCGATTGCGCCCACGGAGACCCCGGCAAGCCCGGCCACCAGCCAGCCATGACCGCTGGCAAGAAGATAGGCCGTGGTCATGTTTCCGAGGGCGGCGACATGCATGAAGCTGACATCGATCTTGCCGGCCGCGATCACCCAGGTCAGTCCCAGGATCATGATCGCCGTCAAAGCCGAGGAACGCAGGATCGTCGCAATGTTGGAGCTGTCGACGAGTTGCGGTCTGAGGAAGGCAAAGACGGCGACCATGAACACGAGCGTCGCGAGAAGCCAGTAGCGGCTGACGAGACCGTTCTTCGGCTTCTGCGTATCGAGACGGGCGACGGACCGGTGGGCGATAGCGTCGGTCATGAACGCTTCTCCTTCTTGACGGATGCGGGCTGGAGAAAGCTGCCGATATCGCTCAGGAACTCACGCAGGCGGGCATCGAAGAACACCACACCGGCCAGCAGGATCGCGCTGACGACGCCGTCGCTGTAATAGAACGGAATGCCGAGCAGCGAAAATCCATCGAGCAGCATGGTGATGAGGAATGTGCCGGCAAGCGTCGCCATAACGGACGTTCGTCCCAAGAGCGCCGTGCCCAGGAAGACACCGGCATAGGCGGGCATCAGCAGGTTGGCGCCTTCATTGGTATCGGCAGTCCCGGATTCCGCGAGAATGAGCAGTACCGCGAAGACACAGGTCACGCCGCAGGCGACGAAGGCGAGCATGGTGTAGAGCCTCGTCGGCACCCCGGAGTAATAGGCCGCGACCGGGTTCTCGCCCGTGGCGTAGAAGGACGCGCCATAACGCGTGCGGTGCATGAAGAACCAGGCGACGGCGTAGAGGCCGAGCAGGAAGACGAAGGACAGGCTGTAACCGAAGACGCGCGCATCGTTCAGATCGAGGATGCCCGACGACATGAAGTTCTGGAAGATCGTGCGGCCATTGGAATAGACGAAGGCGAGGCCTGCGGCGATCGACCCCGTCGCGATGGTCGTCACGATGTCGGGAAAACGGAAGTAGCTGATGACGACACCGTTAAACGCGCCGATGGCCGCACCGACGACGATGCCGGCCGGAATCGCGATCCAAAGTGGTTGGCCGAGCGCTATGAGATAGCCGATGGTCATGGCGGCGAAACAGGCAGTTCCGGCAAAGGAAAGATCGAATTTCCGGACAATGACGACGAATGTCAGGCCGAGTGCCGCCAGTCCGTTCGCGGCCATATGGCGCGTGACGGCAGACATATTCTGCGTCGAGAGGAAGCGTGGCTCGGCAAGCGTGAAGGCCATCGCAACGAGGACGACGAGAAGCAGGAAAGCAAGAAATCGCCCGCTTCCCGCTGGAAGCGTGAAGGTTCTAGTCACGATGCAATTCTCCCATGATGCCGGCCATAAGCAACTGGTTGCGGGTCTGGAGACCATCCGACGATGCGATCTGGCGGCCCTTGTAGAGCGCGAAGGTACGGTCGGCGATGCCGTGGGCTTCATCGCAATCGCTTGACAATACGATGACGCCGGCCGTGCGGCTCAACTCGCGCATCAGCCCGTAAAGCTTTGCGCGCGCACCGATATCGACGCCGACCGTCGGCTCCACGAAGATGTAGACGTCCGCCTCGGCGAAGAGGCCCTTGGCCACGACGATCTTCTGCTGGTTGCCGCCACTGAAACCGCTGACCGGCATGGAAAGGTTCGGCGGGCTAAGCGCGAGGCGAGCGGCGAACTCACCGCTGGCAGTGCGATTGCCCGCTCGTTTCAGGATACCGGCGGCACCTGAGGCGCGCTTGAGATTGGCAAGCGTGATATTGAAAATCGAGGTTTCCGTGAGCGCCAGCCCCTCGACACGTCGATCGCCCGGCACGAGGAAAATCCCCGCCTTCAGGGCTTCGCGCGGCGAGCGCGGCGCGATGGTGTGCCCTTTAAGGACGACGCTGCCGCCTTCGATGGGGATCGCGCCGAACAAGGCCTTGGCAAGTTCGTCGGCGCCGGAACCAACAAGGCCGAAAATGCCGAGGATTTCTCCGCGCCTGAGCTCGAAGCCGATGTTGGAAAAAGCACCGGCCGCGGTCAGGCCACGCACCGCCAGGACCATCTCACCAATGGCATCAGTTTCGGCCCTGGCTGGAAAGACGTGCTCGAGCGCCTCGCCAAGCATCAGCTCGGCGAGTGAAAGGTTCTTCGCCTTCACATCGGCGACGGGCATGCTCGCCACCATGCGCCCGCCGCGAAACACGGAGAGCCGGTCGGCGATCTCCATCACCTCTTCCAGGCGGTGGGTGATATAAAGAACGGAAATGCCGCCGTGGCGCAGCGTGTCGATCAGGCGGAACAGCACCGTTTTCTCGACTTCCGTCAGCGTGGAGGTGGGCTCATCGAGAATGAGGACACGGATGTGATCGCCGGCGAGTGCCTGCAGGATCGCGACGATCTCGCGTTCGACAGCAGACATCTCCGCCACCGTCTTAGAGAGATCGATATCGACGGGAAAACGTTTCAAAAGCGCGTTGGCGCGGCGCGAGAGATCGGTGCGCTCGATGCGCGAGAACAGGCCGGAACGAGCCGACTCGCGTCCGAGAAAGATGTTCTCGTAGCCTGTGAAATCGGCGACAAGTTCGGGATGCTGCTGGACGGTCGCGATGCCGTGCCGGATCGCTTCCTTCGGATCGCGGCAGTCAATCGCCTCCCCGCCAACTTCTATGGAGCCCTCATCCTTGCGGTAGACGCCGGAGAGAATCTTGATGAAGGTCGATTTCCCCGCGCCGTTGACCCCGAGCAAGGCGTGAACTTCTCCGGTCTCGAGAACGAAATCGACGTCGCTGAGCGCATTCACGGGGCCGAAACGCTTTGAAATCGCCCGTGCGCGCAAGGCTGGAGCCGTCATGTCTCACTCCTTCGCTTTGTCTTGGTCGGATGGGCGGCCCGCCGTAGCGAACCGCCCGACGCTCAGTTCAGACGGCGCGCACCCAGCCGAGCTGGTCGGCGCGGCCCGGAACGTCGAAGTCGTCAGGAATGCCATCCTTCAGCATGGCCTCCTCGACGGCATAGGTCGGCGTGACGACGAGGCGCGGGGTCTTCTGGCCGGCCAAATGCTGGTGGGCGTAGAACACCGACAGATAGGCCATCTCGTAAAAGCTCTGCGCCATGGAAAGCTTCAGCTGCGAGGGACCGGCGATGTAGTTGAAGGCCTGCGAGCCGCCGTCGATGCCGGTGATGATGAGATCGGGTTTATTGGCGGCGCGTGCCGCAAGCGTGCCTTCGACCGCAGCCCCATCCCAGGCGCACCAGATCGCGTCGATATCCGGATTGGCCGTCAGAATGTTGTCGACTGCCTGGCGCGGCGTGACATTGCCCGCCAGTGCGAAGGCCCAGTCGGCGACGATCTTGATGTCGGGATAGCGGCGCAGCGTCCACTCCATCCCGAGCGTGCGCTGATCCCAGCTTTCGTTCTGCGGCAGCAGGACGCGGGCGATATTGCCCTTGCCGTTCAGCTTGCGCGCAATGAAATCGCAGGAATAGGCACCCATACCGAAATTGTTGGACATGGACGTCGTGTTGACAGCGACCCCGGGAACGGCGCTGTCGGCGCAGAACACCGGAATGCCGGCGGCGATGGCGCGCTGCACGGCCGGTGCAATGGCGACGGCATCGGCCGGCGTGATGAACAGCGCCTCCGGCTTGCTCGATATCAGCGAGTCGATCTGATCGGTCTGGGTTTTGGCGTCGAAGCCGGCATCGGTCGTGGTAAGCGTGCCGCCAAGTTCCTTGACCGCGGCGGTGAAGCCGTCCTGAAGGTGACGCCCGGAATCATAGGTCGTCCAGCCAAGTGCCGCGGCGAACTTGCGGTCCGCCGCCTCGGCACGGGCACCCGATGCCGCGAGATATTGTGCCGCAAAGAGCGCGGCACTGCCCCCGAGCAAGGCACGCCGTGAGATATCGAAATTGAACTTGTCCATGTCCTTGGTCTCCTCCCAGATAGACATTGTCATCCTCCAGACCCGAGCCCTGCTGGGCTCGGGAACAACCCGCGCATGACCCGACCTCCTCGGGGCGCAACGCGGTATTTCAGGCCGCCTTTCCCAGAGCGACCGAAGCCCGGCGAACCTCCGGCATCACCGAAAGCCAGGTGTCGTATGCATCTGCATAGGCCGGTGCGAGGTTCTGCACGGGGGAAATCACGCGCTTGATGCGCGGTGACGTGAGAACGCTCTCCGGGCTTTCGCCACTTTCGGCGATCAGCGCGAGCCGCGCCGCGCCGAAGGCTGCCCCCAATTCGCTCGCCTCGGGCACGCGCAGGTCCACACCGAGCGACGTCGCGATCATCGACAGCCAAAGCTCCGAACGAGATCCGCCGCCGATCGCCAGCAGGCTACCGATGGTAGAGCCGGCAGCACGGAATGCGTCGGCGCATTCACGTAGCGCGAAGGCAACGCCTTGCAGAACGGCGCGCGTGAGGACCTCGTCATCGCAGGAATGCTGCAGGCCAAGCAGCGCACCGCGGATTTCCACATCCGCCCGCGGCGACCAGCACCCGTCCAGAAAGGGCACGAAAAGAACCGGGCTGGGTGCGCCGAGCGACGTGCCGAGTTCAGCGACAAGCTCGGATGCCGGCCGCTTCACGACCTTGGATAGCCAGTTGATGCAGGACGTCGCCGACAGGATCACCGACATCTGGTGCCAGACACCGGGCATGGAATGGCAGAGCGTTTCGATCGCGTGATCGTAGCTCGGGCGCACCTCGCCGGTGGCCAGGAACAGCACGCCCGATGTACCGAGAGAGACGGTGCCCTCCCCGTCACGGAAGACGCCTGTGCCGCAGGCGCCGCAGGCATTGTCGCCACCCCCGCCGGCGATGACGGCGCGAGACGAGATTCCCCAGCGTTCCGCAAGTTCAGCGCGTAGATGCCCCGTCGGATCAATACCTTCGTACAGCTTAGGCATCTGCCTGCGATCAAGATCGGTTGCCGCCAGAAGGGTGTCGGACCAGTCGCGCGCCGCAAGGTCGAGCCACATCGTGCCACTGGAATCCGCCATGTCGGATGCCTTTTCGCCGGAGAGCTTCAGCCGCAGATAGTCCTTCGGCAACAGCACAGTGCGGATGCGGCGGAAGGCGTCCGGCTCATGGTCGCGCAGCCAGGCAAGCTTGGGTGCGGTGACGCCGGGCGTCGGCCTGCGACCCGCGATGCGACGGATATCTGGCGCTCGCGCTTCCAGATCGGCGCATTCCTTTTCGGTGCGCGTGTCATTCCACAGGATGGCAGCGCGGATGGGCGTATCGCGTTCATCAAGAACCGTGGCGCCATACATCTGTCCGGAAAGGCCGATTCCTCTGACGGCGCCCATCGCCTTCGGATGGCTTGTGGCAAGCGCGTCGAGGCTTTCACAGACGGCATCCCACCATTGTTCAGGATGCTGCTCCGACCAACCCCGATAAGGCCGCGACACGCCTATCGGACGCGACGATGATTCTGCAACCAGCGCCTGGTTCTCATCCATCAGCATGGACTTCACGCCCGACGTTCCCAGATCGATACCGAGATACATGGTTCCTCCTCCCATGCGGGCCTTTCGGGCACCCGCTTTCCCACTTATTCCTCCGCGCGTCTCTCCCGGCCGCGGCGGGCTCCTCAACCCGCCAGCGACTGCCGCTTTCCCTCCAGAAAGCGGTCGAGTGCCGCGATATCTTCCGAACGCATTTTCAAACCGAGCTTGCTGCGGCGGAAGACGATGTCCTCGGCGCTCTGCGCCCACTCCTCCCGCATGAGATAATCCACTTCCGCTTCCGTCAGGCCTGCGCCGAAGGTCCTGCCGAGATCGGAGAGGCTCTTCGCATGGCCCAGCACGAGGGGAAGCCGGCTTCCGTAATAGGTGAAAAGCCGCCTCAGCTGCTCTTCAGGCAGGAAAGCATATCGGGCGCGTAGAGCGGCAAGCTGTTCCTCTAAAGCATCGATCGCGAAGTCTCCGCCCGGCAGCGCGGTCCTGCCCGTCCAGCCGGCACGAGCCGCAACGGCCTTCGCCTTCTCCCGTGCAAGCAGCGGCTCAAGCCTGTCCATCACAGCCTCGGCCAGCCGGCGATAGGTCGTGATCTTGCCGCCGAAGATCGAGATCAGGCCGATACCGGCCTCCTCGTCCACCTCGATCACATAGTCTCGCGTCGCTTTCTGGGCTGCACTCGCGCCATCGTCATAAAGTGGGCGCACGCCGGAATAGCTCCAGACGATATCAGCTGTCGTCAACGGTTTATCGAAGCAGCGGCTGACCGCGTTGCAGAGATAGGCCTTCTCCTGCTCCGTCGCGGAGAACTGGTCGATATCGCCATCGAAATCGCGATCCGTGGTTCCGACGAGCGTGTAATCGCCCTCATAGGGAATGGTGAAGAAGATGCGGCTGTCGCTGTTCTGGAAGATGAAGCAGCGGTCGTGCGCATAGAGTTTCGGCACGACGATATGCGATCCCTGTACAAGCCTGACCTTGCCGCGCGCCGGCCGACCCGCGGTGCGCGAGACGATGTCGTTGGCCCAGGGACCGGCGGCGTTGATCAGCGTGCGCGCGCGGATCGTGCGCTGGTGTCCGCCGCGCGAGACCGTCACGGACCACCCGTCCCCATCGCGTTTCGCCGCCGTCATGGCTGTCTGCGTTTCGACCACCGCGCCCAGTTCGCTTGCGGCCTTGGCATTCATGACAACGAGACGGTTGTCCTCCACCCAGCAGTCGGAATATTCGAAGCCCGACTTCAGCGACGATGCCAGTCCTTTACCGAGCGCCTGCCCGGCCAGCCGAACGCTCGTCGTCCCGGGGAGGCGCACGCGCCCGCCGATATGGTCATAGATGAAGAGACCGAGGCGAAGCTGCCATTTCGCCCGCATGCCGGGCATGTAGGGCAGGACGAAGCGCAGCGGGCGAACGAAATGCGGTGCGATCGCCCAAAGCCGTTCGCGTTCCTGCAAGGCCTCACGCACCAGCTTGAACTCGTAATGCTCAAGATAGCGCAACCCGCCATGCAGCAGCTTTGTTGACGCGCACGACGTCGCACCGCCGAGATCGCCTTTTTCGCAGAGATAGACATCGAGCCCGCGTCCCGCAGCGTCGCGGGCAATACCGCACCCATTGATGCCGCCGCCAATGATCGCGATGTCGTAGATCTCAGGCATGGGCGCGCTCGCGGATCTCGGAGGGCCGGGCAGCCAGCAAACGGGACGCGATCTGGACGAACCCCTCGCCGCCACGCTCGGAGGCGACAAACGCCGGCAGCGCAGTCTCGCCGCCGGCGAAGTCGGTCACGTTCGCCACGCCGCAGGAGTTCGGAAAGAACGAGAACATCGGGCCGTCATTCGGGCTATCGCCGGTGAAGATGAACCGTGCCTTATCGGCGTCGAGATCCATTCCAAGCACATCGGCGGCGAAACGCCGGGTCATCGAAAGCTTGTCATAGCTGCCGAACCACCCGTTGACGTGGATCGAAGACAGCTTCGCGACGGCGCCTGCTTCCTTGAAGAGAGCCAGCACGCGTTCCACCTCGCCCTGCGGCAGCGGTTCGACATCCTCGCAGACATCGATGGCTAGGTCGGCCTCGCGGTAGAGTTGGTCGGAGGCGATGCCTGTGCCGGGCACCTCTTGCAGGATCCGGTCCCGCAAGGCATCAAGCTTCCGGCGATTTTCGCGACGTTCATGTTCAGTGGCGAAAAAGGCCTGACGCATCTTTCGCGCCTCGCGATCATAGGAAAAATAGAAGGCGCCGTTTTCGCCGACCACGCCTGCAACGGGCCAGAAGCGGGCGATCATGTCGCACCACCCGGCCGGCCGGCCAGTGATGGGCACCACGGCGAAGCCTGCGCGCGCCAGCGCCTGCAGGGCGGCGTAAGGTTCGGCGCGAAGCTGGCCTTCGGAGGTAAGCGTGTCGTCGATATCGGTTAGGACGACCTGCACCTGTGACAGCAAGCCATCGGAAAGCTCGTCGAGCGGGCGCATCAGCACTCCTCCTCGATGAACTGCTCGAGCAAGCCCATATCGGCAGCGAGGTCGAGCATGGAATAGCGGTTACGCATCTCCTTCGAATAGCGCACCGCATCGCGATAGAGATCGCGGTCGATACCGATCTCTTGCGGGGTCGCGCCGCCGCCGGCGGCACGGATATGCGCAGCAAGGGTGGCCGAGGGGATCGCCATCTGCTCGAGGGTTCGACGCAACTGCGGCCAGAGCGCCTCCAGTTGTGCGTTGAACCTGTCCGCAGAGGCGGCATCGAGAACCTTGGCGCGTGACGCCTCGAGGCAATGGTCGACCGCGGCGGCAGGATAGCGCGCCCGGATGTCCGCTTCGTCAAAACGGGTCGGCCTAATCTGGGGCGCCTTTTCGCTCGCCAGGATGATCTCCTGAAGCCGCGCCATCGTCACGGATGACACGCCGACCTGCTGGCCGTGCACCGTGCCGGGATGACGCGCGCCGGCAAAGCTGTCGATCCAGTGGGAAATCTGGTGTTCGCCCATCGAGCCCGGATGGCTCATGCCGGTCACGCTGATTCCGATTCCGCCAAGGGTCAGGATGCGGTGCAGATAGCCTATGGCGTCATGCTCACGACGGCCCAGTCCAGCGGACCTTGCCAGCATCTCCCTCTCATCCGCTTCCTGTAAGATGTAGGGAGACGTGGCATAGGCCGTCCTGAGCATGACATGGGAAAAATACCAGTCCACCTGCGCAGTCGAGCGGCAGAGGCTGTCGCCGAAACCGGCGGCGATCAGGTACTGAGGTGCATTCGCGCTGATCTCTATATCGAGGAAGACGCCCTTGGCGGCATGTGCGTTCAGCGTCGTCTTCAACCCGTTGTCGAGCGTGATGGATGCCGTCGTCGACGTGTAGCCGTTCATGGACGGCGCAGTGCCGAAAACGCAGTAGTCCTTGCCATCCAGAAACGTCGTGTATTTGCACAGATCGTTGATTGTGCCCGATCCGACAGCAATGACGGCGTCGGCGTTGCGGGTTTTCTCCCGAAGCTCGCGGATCGCGGCTTCGTCCGCATGGGGGTGATCGAGCACCACGGTCGTTGCACGCCCGCCGAGGCTTCGGGCAACGGCATAGCCGAGCGCGTCATAGGTATCGGCGTCCGCGACGACCGCATAGGTCGAGGCCGGCATCACGCTTGCGACATAGTCGGCCTCGCCGCCACGCACGCTTTCCTCGATGAAGATGGCCTTGAAGGGAACCTCGGCGGCGACGCCGGTATCGGGGTCGATCCACCGTCCGGCACTCACGTCGCGGATAAGCGTGTTCCAGTCTTGCCACCCGACAGGCCGTCGGGCGGCGGGTGCCGCATGCAACATCATGTCCTCCCAGACTTGTTAATGGCAATTTTCACGCACCCATGCAAAATGTCAACAACATTTTTCATTGTTGCATGAAATTTGCCAGAACCGCTGCGGGCAGGCGCTCCTGCGAAACTGGACTTGCGGATAAAAAGCTGCCAAATGAGGAGAAAGGAGGCCAACGACGCTGATGCAATCAGAACACCCTCAGGACCGTAATGGCCGAAAAAAAGCACCACCCATGCAATTCGGCGCGGATTTGCCCTTGTGGGTGGCTTGGCTTTACTACGAGGAGGGACTGAAGCAGGACGAGATCGCCACGCGGCTCGGCATATCCCGCTCCTCGGTGTTCAACCTGCTTCAGAAGGCGCGTGACGAAGGCATCGTCACGATCACCATCGACCCGACACGCCTTGAACGCGCCGACCTGTCTGTCGAACTGAAGGAGAAGGGGCAGCTCGCCGAGTGTTATGTCCTGCCCTCGTCATCGGGTGGGGCCGCGCTTTCCGAACAGATCGGGCGGCTCGGGGCGCGGATTTTCGAACAGAAGCTGGAAAAGGACGACGTCGTCGGCGTCGCGTGGGGGCGCACGGTCATGGCGCTGTCGAAGGCGCTTTCACCGACCAGCATGCCCGGCGTCACAGTGGCCCAGGTTACCGGCAGCTCGATAGCGACATACGACTTCTCCCCCGAACTGTGCACCTCCAACATCGCCGCGCGCCTGAATGCGCGCTGCGTCAACCTGCACGCGCCGGGCGTCGTGTCGAACGCGAACATGAAGTCGCTCCTCATGCAGGAGCCGATCGTCGGTCAGCATTTCGAACTCCTGCGACACTGCACGAAATCGCTCTTCGGCGTTACCCACATCACCGGCCCCACCCTGCTGGAAGATACCGGCGTCATGACGGAAGAGCTTCTGCGGCAGTATCAGGACAAAGGCGCAGTCGGCTTCGCCTCAGGCTATTTCTTTGACATCGATGGCACGATCATCCGCACAGGTTTCGACGACCGCCATCTTGTCATGCCGATCGACGATTTTCTGAATGTGCCGGACCGTCTGTGTATCGGTGGCGGGCCGGAAAAGGTGGATGCGATCCACGGGATGCTGAAGGCCCGCATCGCGACCATCCTGATCACAGATCAGGAAACGGCAAAGGCCGTCTGCGCCAACCTCAGCGCGGCGTAGACCGGCGCGATTTGTCGACTGGACCAGGTGAGCACCGCATTGCGGGAGTTGTATCCGTCCCGCTGTTTTAAAACAGCGTATTCGCGGTATGTCGTTGCCCGCAATAACATGATTGCAAAACTCATCTTATTATGGCTATCACAGTCACCAACGGCAATCGGGGGTGCCGGAGTCCTGCGAAAGGTAATGCTGGACCGTGACGGAAGGCGCTTGGCGGGCATATGGGCAGTCAGGGACGAGATACGCGCAACGAAGCCTATGTGGCCTATCGCGCCGAACTGGTTCGGTACGCCACGCCGATTCTCGGCTCCCGGGAGGATGCCGAAGATATCGTGCAGGAGGCCTTCGTGCGCTTCGTGCCGGAAGCGGCGGAATCGCCCTCCCGCCTCAAATCCTATCTGTATCGTATCGTACGCAATCTCGCCTTCGACACGAGGCGGCGGCGCCGGCTTGAAGCGCGCGGACATCCTGATGATACACCCTGGTGGGGCCTCCCACAAAACCATGACACACCGGAAGACCAAGTCCTTCTCTGTGATCGGGTCCGCCAGGTTGAGGCCATCATGGAGACGATGCCGACAGAAAAGCGCATAGCGCTCGAAATGCATCGTTTCGGCGGCTACCGCATCGAGGAGATCGCGCGTCACCTTGGCGTTTCGACATCAAGCGCCCATCGGCTGATCCAGTCCGGCCTGGCGGAACTGCTTAAAAAAATACTCTAGGAAAGAGAAATCGCACCGGATCCTGAGAAAATCCCCGAAGCTATTCGTCTTATAGGTAACGAGTGACATTCGCGAGGGCTTCTGCGGGTACGGGCGAGACGAAAGCGATGACCGGCATGCGCGATACAGGAACGGACATACCCCAGAAGATCGCCGACGAGGCGGCCGGGTGGATGATTGCCTTGCAGGAAGAGCCAGGTGATCGCCTCTGCCGGGATCGTTTCGAAAATTGGCTCGACCAAGCCGAACAACATCGGCAGGCATGGGCGCGCCTGCAGGTCACTTGGCAGGCCCTCGGCGCAACCGCTCCTGTCTTCAAGGAAAGCTGGAAGGACGCCGCACACGCCTCGGCCTCCCCGAAATCCTACCGCCCGCGCCGCGCAGCCTTGGCACGTCGCGCAGGCATGTTCGGGGCCGCTGCTGCCGCCATGCTCTGTCTCGCGTTCATCGTCGGACCAACCGTCATGCTTCGTGTGGAAGCTGACTACAGGACACAGACCGCGGAAAGCCGTACCGTGACGTTGGAGGACGGCAGCCTCGTTCACCTCTCCGGCGCCAGCGCCATCGCCACGGATTTCAAGAACGGGCGCCGTTCCGTGCGTCTCCTGGCAGGCGAGGCCTTTTTCGAGGTGACGCCGGATAAAAGCCGCCCCTTCACCGTCGATGCCAACGGGGTCACGGTCACCGTGCTCGGTACAAAATTCGATGTGCAGACAGACGGCGAGTTCACGGTCGTTGCCCTGGCGGAAGGCTCCGTCAAGGCGTCTGTCACCAACGATGCGGAGGATGAGTTCCTCGTGCCAGGCGATCAACTGACCGCAAACAGCGCCACCGGCGAAGTGTCGCGCACGATCATTCCGGTTTCCGACATCGCCACATGGCGCGATGGGAAGATATTCGTGGTCGATGCCACAATCGGCTCCGTTGTGGAGCAGATCCGCCGCTACCACCCCGCTTGGATCTCGCTGCCCGACGGCACACTGGCCAGCCGGCGGGTGACAGGCTTCTACGACCTTCGCAATCCCGATCAGGCGCTCCACGCGCTCGTGACGCCCTATGGCGGAAAGGTGCGTCGTGTTTCGCCGGCCGCGCGTCTCATCAGCCGCTTCTGATAATAAAAATATGACTGGGATAATCAAGGTTTAGCGTAAACTACGAAAAAAGCCGGGAAAAAATCCGCAGCTGTCCGTCTTTCCGTTGAGTGCCGCATGAAGCGGCGCTGCAAGGAAGAGACCAAGACATGCATACCAAGTACCCGGTGACACCAATTGCGAAAGGCAACGGAACAGGCCTCGCCCGCACAATATTTGTCACAACGACGGCGCTCGCCCTGATGTGCACATTCGCACCGACACTGGGACAAGAGACACAGACTCAGGAAAGCGGATCCGAGACCAGTTCGACGGAAACGGCACGAATTGCCTTCAATCTCCCGGCGCAAACATTGGCCAATGCCGTGGGCGCGTTTGGTCGGCAATCCGGGCTTCAGGTTACCCTTTCCTCGACGCAGGCAGGAAACGTCCGCACAAACGCGGTTAACGGCCGCTTCACACCGTCGCAGGCCCTGTCCCGCATGCTCGCCGGCACCGGCATCCATGGTCGTGTCAGTGGCAATTCAGCCATCCTGAGCAGCGACGACCAGACCTCGGATCTCGGGGCGACCGACGGCTCCACGGTGCTGGAAACGATCAATGTGGGAAAAGGTCCGCGCAGCGCGGCGAGCGGTGCCGGCTTCCAGGGCACGCCTGACTGGGTCTACGAAACGCCGGCAAGTGTCAGCGTCATATCGCGCGCGGCCATCGAGAAGAAGCAGCCGCGCAACGCCTATGATCTGTTTTCCGGGGTTTCCGGCGTTTCTGTCGCCGGCGCGGCACAGAATCCCGGTGTCGCCATCAATGTGCGGGGCCTGCAGGACCAGACCCGCGTAACGACGACGATCGACGGCGCACGTCAGAACTTCCAGCAGGCAGGACACGGCTACACGTCGAATGTTTATGTCGACCCTGCTCTGATCAGAACCGTGGAGGTTGACAAGAATGCCGGCGCTGGCGTCGGCAGCGGTGGCTCCCATGGTGGCGTCGTCGGTTTTCGCACGCTGACGGCCGACGATGTGCTTCTTGAAGGCCGCAATGCCGGCGGCTGGATCGATGCGACCAAGGGTACCAACGCCTATGAATTCTACGGCTCTGCAGCGCTCGCAGCCCGTACCGATGACGGCATCGACGTCGTGGCGGCGCTCAGCCGCAAGAACCTCGATGCATATGAAATCGGCAAGAATGGAACGCTGGAAAGCAATCCGGGCGGCGACAAGCCCGTCTTCACCGGCTCGGACACCACGTCCGGCCTCATCAAGGCCGGCCTCGACCTGGAGAACGACCAGCGCATCGAGTTCGGTTTCGTCGGCTACGATGCGCGCTTCACGACCAGCACGGCGCTCGCCACGAACGAGAACACCAACCATGTGCGCAATCTGACGGGCACGCTGACGTACACCTACAAGCCCGACGATCCCCTCTTCGACCTGAAAGGCCAGCTGTGGTGGAACCGGACGGAAAACCATCAGTGGCGCTCGGCGCGCAACGGAAGCGGCGCGTTCGATCTCGACTACGGCCTGAGCACGTACGGCTTCAACATCGAGAATACCAGCACCTTCGCACTGGCCACGGGGGATCTCTCGTTGCACTACGGAACGGAGCTCTTCCTCGATCGCGCCGAAACGGAAGCTGCGGCAGGCAACCCGACTGATGCTACGAACACCTGGTGGTTCACAGGCCCGAATCCCACCGGCGACCGTTGGTTGTCCAGCACATTTGCCACCGCGAAATATGAGCATCAGGAATGGCTCGAGGCATCGATCGGCGGACGATATGACTACTATAAAACTACCGGCTCTTCTCTCGTCAACGGAGGAAGCGAGCTCGTCATCGTCCAAGAGGCATATTGCGCGCAGTACCATCCTCTAAATCCGACCCGATGCATCAGACGTATCCCCGCGGTCTATGCCCAGCGCGATATCATTCATAATATATCCATCGACAAATCTGCTGGTCGCTTCTCGCCGGAGGCTCTCATTGCGCTGAAGCCGCAGGACGGCATCCAGGTTTTCGGAAAGTACAGCGAGGGCTTTCGACCGGGTACGCTCGGAGAGATGCTGCTTGGCGGCGTCCATGTAGGCGGCATACCGATCAGCAACGCACCGAATGCGAACCTACAGCCGGAAACGTCGAAGACGTGGGAAGTGGGCGTTAACCTCAGCGGCGACGATTTGCTGGCAGCAGGAGACAGCATTCGTTTCAAGGCAGCCTATTTCGACAAGACGATCGACAACTATATTGCGCTCGGGAGTGTCACGGGCAGTCCAGTCACTGGCGGCCAGATCGACAGCTTCTATGCTTATACAAACCTCTTGGGCGAATCGCGTTTGCGCGGTGTCGAGATTGAGGGCAACTACGATGCCGGGCCTTATTATTTCGGCGGCACCTTCACCTACACGAAGGGCGATTTCTCAAAGGTCTATAACGACAATCCCTGGGACAATGCCACGTCCACAGGAAATGGCACTGTCCTGTATGTTTCCGTCGCTCCGAAGTATCGCTTCACGGCCGATGTGGGCATGCGGTTCTTCGACGACAAACTCAATGTTGGCGCTCGCGCAAACCGTGTCGTTCCCTCTGAACAGCTTGGCCTCTTCTCGACCGTCTACAAGGCCAAGCCCTTCACCACCTTCGACATCTACGGCTCCTGGGAGTTCAACGAGAACGCCTCGCTGCGCTTCGCCGTCAACAACCTGACGGACGTCGCCTATGTCGACCCGATGAACTCATCCGATTTCCCAGCACCCGGCCGCACGGCGACCCTGTCGCTCAAGGTTCGCTTCTGATCCCGCGATCGCGCCGGTTCAAACCCGAACCGGCGTGAGACCAGCTGCATCCGAGGTCCGGATGCGGCGCATCCTAGAAAGGAAAGCACAATGGCAACGATCGATTTCAACGACGCCAACAACGATGGCGAAGGCGTCGACTTTCTCGCCTATCTGAACACCTGGGGCACCACCTTCACACCCGGCTACTACGGCTTCTTCTCCACCAATCCGGTTGACTTCTCAGGTAATCAGTTTGCCGTCGCCGACAGCAACAGTGCGACGGTCGGTGGCGTCGGCGGTGCCGATACTGTCGTGATCGATTCCGGCAGCGCGGGCGACCTCTATTATGACATGACGTCCCATGTTCTTGCCGGTGCCGTTGATGGCGCTACCTTCGGCCAGGGGCTTAGCTACAATGCCGGCACGGACACGTTCTCTCAATCATCGTGGGATATCGACATCAGCGGGCTTGGGCTGACGGGCACGGGTGCCGCAAACCCGGTTCACAACTTCGTCTACGGCATCATGCAGGGCAATCCGGCGAACCTGATCAGCGTGCTGAACAGCCAGAACAATACGTTCAACGGCAGCTCTGGCGACGACGTGATCTATAGCTTCGACGGAAACGACACGCTGACTGGCGGCGATGGATATGACCGGTTTGTCTTCAGCGGAACAGACGGCAACGACGTCATCACAGACTTCAACGCTGCACAAGACATCATCGATATCTCCGCATGGGCGGCCGGCAGCGCACTTTCCGTAACCTACGCCTATGATACCGTCAGCGGCCTCTACGATGCCACCATCACGGATGGCGTGAACGGCAGCATTTCCGTCCAGGACATTGCGAACAATTCGCTCGTCAGCGGCTTAAACCTGTTCGTCTGAGAAGTTTGCTGTAGTGTTGGTAGCCCCACAGCAGGCCCCGTCGCAGTCTCTGACTGCGGCGGTCGCCTCACCTCTCAGACGAGCATCCTTGGGGATAGCGCTCATCAGCGGCGTGGTCAACGTTCTGGCGCTGACCTCGCCGCTCTTCATGCTTCAGGTCTACGACCGTGTTCTGGCAAGCGGCAGCGTGCCTACACTCGTGGGTCTGGCCGTCCTGGCGGCAGGGCTATACCTCTTCCAGGCAGGGCTCGATATCGTTCGGGCGCGCATCCTGCTGCGCATAGGCGAGCATGTGGACGGCGTACTGTGCGGCCCTGTGCACGATGCTGTCGTGCGCCTGCCTCTTGTCGCCAGTATGCCGGGCGATGGGCTTCAGCCGCTGCGTGATTTGGACAATGTCCGCGGTTTCCTTTCGGGACAGGGCCCGACCGCGTTTTTCGACCTTCCCTGGATGCCGCTCTATCTCGGCATCTGCTTCCTCTTTCATTTCTGGATCGGCGTGACGGCGCTCGCGGGTGCCCTCGTGCTCGTCGCCCTGACCATTCTCGCCAATGCGCTTTCGCAGAATCCCGTGCGGGAGAGCATCACCCACAACATGATGCGCAACAGCCTCCTCGAGGCGTCGCGTCGCAACGCCGAAATCGTGCAATCGCTCGGACTTGCCGGGCGACTGGAAGCGCGTTGGCAGCAGGCGAACGCGGACTACCTCGCCGCCAACCGCCGCGCCGGCGATATCGCGGGTGGCCTTGGCAGCCTGTCGAGAACCTTGCGCTTGATGCTGCAATCGGCGGTGCTCGGCGTTGGCGCCTGGCTGGTGATCGAACAACAGGCCACCGGCGGCATCATGATCGCGAGCTCCATCATGGTGGGGCGGGCGCTGGCCCCCATCGATCTGGCGATCGCCAGCTGGAAACCCTTCCTGATGGCCCGGCAGAGCTGGACGCGCCTTCAGGATCTGCTCGGCAGAATCCCGCCCGTGCCGGAGACAATGGCCCTTCCAGCGCCGTGCCGGGACCTGCGTGTTGAGAACGTCACCATTCTGCCGCCCGGCGAGAAGCGGCCGACGGTGGCCGGTATCTGCTTCCATATCCAGGCTGGGAGCGCGCTCGGCATCATCGGTCCCTCCGGATCGGGCAAATCGACACTTTCGCGCGCACTCGTCGGCGCATGGGCGGCGGCTGGTGGCAAGGTGCGTCTGGACGGCGCCAGTCTCGATCAGTGGGACCGTGCGGCACTTGGGCGACACATCGGCTATCTGCCGCAGGGCGTAGAGCTTTTCGGCGGCACTATCGCGGAGAACATCGCCCGCTTCGAAGAGGACGCCGACGCCGAGAATATCGTAGCGGCCGCCCGGACCGCTGGCGCCCACGGCCTGATCCTGCGCTTCGAGGACGGATACAAGACGCGCATCGGTGAAGGTGGCTCTTCGCTTTCAGCCGGTCAGCGCCAACGTATCGGGCTGGCGCGTGCACTTTATCGCGATCCTTTCCTCGTTGTGCTGGACGAGCCCAATGCCAATCTCGACGCCGAAGGCGAGGCAGCGGTCGTGCGCGCCATCGCCTCGGTGCGGGAACGCAACGGCATCGCCGTGGTGGTCGCCCACCGCCCGAGCGCCATCGGCGTGGTCGATCAGCTCTTGATGATGGAGGGCGGACGCCAGAAGGCATTCGGTCCGCGCGACGCCGTTCTCGGGCAGGTGTTAAAGCCGGCGCCTGTCACCAGAAACGGCTTCACCACAACCGGCCATGGGATCATGCCGCTGCGCGTCGTCGCAAACCCCGCAAAATCCGAAGATCACAGCGAGGCGGATAGGACAGATGGTAACACCTGATGTGACGACCGTGACCCGTTCCATCCGCATTCACCTTGCGGCGGGCCTCGCACTTGTCACCCTGCTGACCGGCGGCGTCGGCGGGTGGGCGGCCACGACGAAACTCGCCGGCGCGGTGGTGGCGTCCGGCCATTTCGTCGTCGATTCCTACCCGAAGAAGGTGCAGCACGCCAAAGGCGGCATCGTTGGGGAAATACGCGTACAGGAAGGCGAAGCCGTGAAGGCAGGCGCGGTCGTTCTGCGGCTCGACGCTACGCAAACACGGGCCAACCTCGCCATCGTCACGAAGCGTTTGAACGAGCTTCATGCCCGCCTGGCCCGCCTCGAAGCCGAGCGCGATGACAGGGAAGCCATTGGCTTTCCGCCCGGTCTGAGCACGGATAGCACTGATCCAGACATCGTCTCGACGGTCAGGAGCGAGACCCGCCTCTTCGAATTTCGGCGCGACGCCCGCAATGCCCGAAAAGCCCAGCTTGCCGAACGCATCGCCCAGTATGAGCACGAGATGGAGGGACTGAAAGCACAGGAGATCGCCTATGCCGGCGGACTCACCGTGCTGCGCACGGAAATTGCCTCGCAGGAATCGCTGCACGACAAGGGCGTCGTTTCGGTCCAGCGGCTCAACGGCCTGAAGACCCAGGCAGCGACCTATGATGGCGAGCGCGGCGAGAAAATCGCCTATCAGGCACAAACGCAGGGCAAGATTACAGAGACACGGCTCCAGATTCTCTCCATCGATCAGGACATGAAGACGGAAGTCGGGCGAGAACTGCGCGAAATCCAGGGGCAGATCGGCGAATATGTCGAGCGCAAGGTGGCCGCGGAAGACGAATTGAAGCGCATCGATATCCTCGCCCCGCAATCGGGCATCGTTCACCAACTCGCCGTGCATACGGTCGGTGGCGTGATCAATCCGGCTGAAACGATCATGCTCGTCATTCCGGAAGGAGATGATCTAGCCCTTGAGGTCCGCATCGCGCCGCGTGACATCGACCAGATCCAGCCCGGCCAGCGCGCAGTCCTCAGGCTATCGGCGTTCAACCAACGCACGACACCCGAACTTTCAGGTCATGTCTCGCGCATCGCGGCCGACCTCACAGTCGATGAAAGGACTGGCCTCTCGTTCTACGTCGTGCGCATCGCCGTGCCGCATGAAGCGTTGCAGAAACTCGGCGGTCTCACACTGCTTCCCGGCATGCCGGCCGAGGCGATGATCCAGACCGGGGAACGAACCGCCCTCTCCTATCTCGTCAAGCCGCTTGCGGATCAACTCAATCGCGCCTTCCGGGAAGAGTGAAAGCCTTCCTTGGGTTCGCCCGTGCTGGAGTGCAAAATTTCAGCGAATGAATAATACCCCTGCGCCGTCTTGTCTCTGGCAGCACAATAACAGTATCACCTCAGGCAGATTATGACTTTCCCGACAATCAAGCTTCCCACCCGCCCCCTTGCCGTCAAGCGCGGGACGATCTCCACCCCGTTCGTCTACTACTTCTCCATCCCCGTCCTGCTGGCGATCGCCGCCTTCATGATGCTGACGGAAGCACCGGGCATTCTGCGCGATTACACGATCAGCCAGAATCCGGTTTTCGTCGACGGCAGGATCGACGGCAGCTGCAAGACGCGGAAGGCCATCTTCACCACCTGCGAGGTCGATCTTTCCTACGAGCAGGGCGGCCAACGCTACGAGAAGGATGTCGAGATCATGTTCGTCGACATCCACAGCGGCGATTACGAGGCCGGCC
This sequence comes from Shinella sp. H4-D48, assembly GCF_022637395.1. Lineage (GTDB taxonomy): Bacteria > Pseudomonadota > Alphaproteobacteria > Rhizobiales > Rhizobiaceae > Shinella > Shinella sedimenti. Next base: position 106,554 of record NZ_CP093338.1, read on the forward strand.
TTGTCGTGTCGGGTGATCACCCCGAACTCGCGACCATTACGCTCGGCCTAGACATGCTCTGGAACCGGGTCATCACGTTGTCGATCTTCACCCTGCTGCTCGGCGGCGGCGGTCTTGCCATGATCTTCCTCCTGCTGCGATTCTGGCGGGTCAGCGGCCAACTGCGCAATCCGGCCCCGCTCACCGTGGTCCCTGTCGAGATCACGGCCATGGACACGAAACGCAATCGTCTGAACGTCACCTATGCCGACCGGGTCAGCGAACGGAAGACCAAGCGCGTCGCCTTCACCCGCTTCGAGCCGGGTCAGGAGCCGATTATCGTCGGCGATGCCGGCAGCAACGTGGTCGCGCTTGCCGTCTGGCACGGCAACACATCGCTTCCCGTCTTGCTGGACGACCGCTTGGAGCGGATCGAGATGACGGAGCAGGAACGCGCCGCAGCGCTCGCTCCGCTTCAAGAACTGGCGCAATCGACTGACCATGCGTCCGCCGCCAGCCGCGCCGAGCCGTCGAACAAAGGCATGTCCCTAGCACGCAGGGCGGGCGTTTTCGTGCTCGTCCTCCTGCTGCTCGTTGGCGGTATTTTCGGCTATTGGCTCTGGTACGTGACGAGCGCGCCTTCGCAGTACAATTCACCGGGAATGGACATCAACAACATGATGCCGGAGGCCCTCAACCGGTGGGGCTGTGACCAGCTGAAAAGCCGCTTTGGCAACGGCAACGCCCCATTTGGCTGCACAGCCGCGGATCATATCAGCTGGAAGTAAGCTCCCTGCCGGCGCGTTGACCATTCAAGCGCGGTACATTGCCAAGTCGCAGAAGCAGGGCGCAGCTGAATATGGCTGCGCCTTTCTCGTGCCGACCACATGGCGCGCTCAAACACATACAGCCGTCGTTTCGAACGGATGCGCTGAAGCTGCGTCTAGAAGTTCATTCAGGGAAAAACGAAACTGCTCTCTGGCGCCAAAAGGCAAGCGGCAGCAGTACGCACTCGGACTCACCCGGGGCCGGGATACGGGCGCCGGACTTGATCCGGCGCCCGTAATATCAATTAGATAACGCGGACGTTCTCAGCCTTGGACTTACCGGTCTTGCGGTCCTGTCCCATGTCGTAGCTCACGCGCTGTCCGTCGCTCAATGCGCCGCCCTGAACTGCGGAGATATGGACGAAAACGTCGGTTCCGCCGTTTTCGGGTGTGATGAAGCCAAACCCTTTGTCGGTGTTAAAGAATTTGACTGTGCCGTTCGCCATGATTTATCTCCAGAATTCAGCGATGGACGATGGGGCGCAAACCTACAGGTGCACGGCGGCAGCCGCAATACCCTCATTTGCTTTGAAGCAAGCAAACCGTCATTTTCTCTCGTTTTGCTGGTGAGCACCGCGCATTATCATGACACGCGCGGCCGCAACCTGCCGGATTCGGGGCAAATTCGGACGATCGGCGGAGGTGAAAACGGCCTCCCCCTTGGCAAACCGCTCGAATATGGTCAAACAGACACGTCTTCCTCGTCTGGATACGGCGTTCACAGCCATGTATCGCAGAGGCCTTCCTGGATCTTTCCGAATGCGCACGCCCTACTTTTTCGCCGACCCGGCGCCGTTTTCCGCCACTTCGGGCAGGAAATCTCCATGAGCGTGGGCCTGATCGACTCACGACCGCTGGCCGGGATAGCGCTTGCCTCAGCCGGCTACGCCTGCTTCGCCTTGCAGGACGCACTCGTGAAGTGGCTCGTGGCAACGTATGAGGTGCCGCAAATCCTCTTCATGCGCAGCCTGGTGATTGTGCTCATCTCTGGGGTGTTGGTACGCTTCTACCGTCATCCGTCGATTCTGAAGAGCCCCTATGGAGGAACCGTCGTCCTGCGTGCAGCCCTGATGCTGATCGCATGGCTCCTCTATTATAATGCCGCGCGTTATCTCGGGCTTGCGGAACTGACGACGCTTTATTTCTCCGCGCCGATTATCACCGTGTTCCTGTCCATCCTCGTCCTCAAGGAGGCAGTTGGGGCTGGTCGGTGGATTGCTTGCGTGGTGGGTTTCGCCGGCGTGGTGATTGCGGCAAACCCATCGCACTCCCCCAATCTCATCCCTGCGGTCATGTGCCTAGTCGCCGGCTTCTGCTGGGCCTGGAGCACGATTCTCATCCGGCTGGTCAGCCGTAGCGAAAGCACGCTGACGCAGATGTTTGCGACGAGCCTGCTGTTCGGGCTGGCCTGCGCGGTGTCGTTTCCCTGGATCTGGCGAACACCAGACATGGAAGGCTGGGCGCTGATGCTGGCGCTCGGTCTTATAGCGACGATTGGGCAATACCTGCTTTATGAGGGTTTCCGCTATGCCCCGGCCTCGGCGCTTGCACCGGTCGAATATACCGGGCTGATCTGGGCTTTCATTTACGGCTATGCGATCTGGGCGGAGATTCCTACCCTGAACGTCTTCATCGGCGCCATCTTCATCGTGACCGCCAGCCTCGTGCTGGTCTATTGGGAACGGCGCAGCGACCTGATCGCGAAGAAGCGGCTCATGTCATGATACGTCCGCTCGCACTCAGCGCGCGGGAAACATTACAGGCATGTCATGTGCCGGCGGTCGAATCTGAAATACGGCTGCCGGACCAGTCCGTTGAATCCAAACGACATTTTTCGCCAAAACCGATGCAGCGCTCCGCGAAATCGGCAATATTTTGGCAAATCCCCCCTTCGGAACTTTATTTAATTGTAACATGACCCCGCGAGCCGGGCGGACCTATAAATGATGTCAGGCTGGATGCCGCCGGCGGTTGGAAACCGTGACGCGACGGCACCGGACAGCCTGCCGGGGAGAGGTCTCCCCTTTTCGAGGACACGCACCATGCGCTCGACACTCAAAACCATCGCTCTTGCCGCTACTGCTCTTTCGCTCGCCGCCGGCGGCACCTTTGCTGCCAGCCGACCAGCAAATCCAAATCCGGCGTTGCAAGAGCACCACCGCTATGACCGCTCCTCAGGGGATCACGACTCCGCTGACGATTTCATGATGCCGGCACAGCCCACCCCCGTACGCATGACGCCTGCCATGACCTATAAGCCGCGCCTGCACCAGGTTCTTGCCGATGTCCGCTCGGCGGAGAAGAGCATCCGCAGGGAAGAAGCCATGCACAAGCTTTCGGCCGGCGCCGCAGGCCGTCTCGAAGCCGAGGCCCAAGGCATCCGGCAGCGCGCGATGGCGGTTGCCGACGCCAATCACGGCACGCTTCCGAAGGCGAACTTCCAGCGTCTGGAAGCCTCCGTCCGCAAGCTCGACCGGGATATCGTCCGTTTGAGCTGAAACATGCCGCAGGCGGATCATCCTTGATCCGCTGAAATCAAGCCGCCGCCGCGCTTGGCGGCGGCCGGTGTCGCATTCAGGCTTCACCCTGATGCCTTACGCGCCACCCCTTCCACCTCAAAGAAACAACAGGACCGGCCAGCAAACAGCGCGGCCGGAGCGCTCGCTCTCGCCCGAAGGGCAGGCAGCGCAACACCGAGCAGAACAAAGGAAACGACCATGATCAGGATTCTTCAAAGACATCGCGCCGCAGCGCTTCTCGGTGTCGCATTGCTTGCGGTGCCGATCGCAACGTCCAGCCTCGTCGGCGCACGAAACGCGCAGGCAGCAGCACCTGCGAGCGTCAATTCTCCCCTTGCGGACGGCTCCTTCGCCTCCATCGTTTCGAATGATAAACCGGCCGTCGTCACCATCACGACGGTTTTGAAGGCCGAGAACGCCTCGGCCGACGGCGCCATGCCGTTTAGCGGAGACTCCCCGTTCGACCAGCAGTTCCGCGACTTCTTCGGTGAACGCCAGGTGCCAAAGCAGCGCAGCGAGAAGGCGCAGGCACTCGGCTCCGGCTTTATCCTCACCAGTGACGGCTATATCGTCACCAACAACCACGTCATCGACAAGGCGAGCACGATAAAGGTGACGCTGGACGACGGCACCGAACTTCCCGCAAAGCTGATCGGCGCCGATCCGAAATCGGACCTCGCCGTGGTGAAAATCGAAAGCGACAAGCCGCTGGCGACGATCGGCTGGGGCCAGTCCGACAAGTTGCGGGCGGGCGATCCGATCCTTGCCATCGGCAATCCGTTCGGCATCGGCACGACTGTCACGGCGGGCATCGTGTCGGCCCGTGGCCGCGACCTTCACAGCGGGCCGTATGACGACTTCATCCAGATCGATGCGCCGATCAACCACGGCAATTCGGGCGGCCCGCTGGTCGGGCTCGATGGCAAGGTGGTCGGCATAAACACGGCGATCTATTCGCCGAACGGCGGCAGCGTCGGCGTCGGCTTCGCCATCCCGTCCGACCAGGCGCAAACCGTCGTCGACAAGCTTATGAAGAACGGATCCATCGAGCACGGCTTCATCGGCGTGCAAATCCAGCCGGTGACCTCTGACATCGCCGATGCCATCGGCCTGGCCAAGCCGGCCGGTGCACTGGTGGCACGCGTCGATGACGGCACGCCTGCTGCTGCGGGCGACATCCACTCCGGCGATGTCATCACCGCGCTTGGCGGCAAGCCTGTGGGCTCCCCGCGCGAGCTCTCCCGCATGGTGGCCGACCTGACCCCTGGCGAAAAGGAGACCATGACCGTCTGGCGCGACGGTGCGGCAAAGGACCTCGCCGTGGTCATCGGCAACAATGACGATGGGGGGCAGGTCGTGGCTAACGCCGGCGGCAAATCAGGCAAGGCGGAACAGCGCGTGCCCACCATCGGCGTTCAGCTCGGTGACCTCACGGCGGACATGCGCCAATCCCTCGGCCTGCCGAAGGAGGAAAAGGGTGCCGTCGTGGAGGGCGTCAACCCCGATAAGCCGGCAGCCGATGCGGGCCTCCAGCCCGGCGACATCATTCTATCGGTGAACCAGAAGCCGGTCGGTTCGGCCAGCGAGGCCAAGACCGCCGTTGCCGAAGCCGGCAAGGCGGGCCGCAAGGCCGTTCTGCTCCTCGTGCAGCGACAAGACGAACAGACCTTCGTAACCGTGCCCTTCGCCGCAGGTTGACGGCCTGAGCCGCCGCCCGGCACAAGCCGGGCGGCGGCTGTCCTTTTTCTCGCAACCCTCAGCTCAACGCCCTCTTCAGGGGCCGTATGTTGCGGATAACCAGAAGATCCAGCACGAGCACGCTGACAAGCACAGCCCCCGTCAGCGGAAACAGCAGCGACACCGCCAGCATGACAAAGGCACCGGTTTTCCACAGCGGGCCCGGCTCACTGATGTTCGGCGCGAAAAGGCGGACCGCCCCCTTGGGACGACGCTTCCACCACATGACGAAACCGCTCACCGACAGGAACACGATCGACAGGCAGAAGAGCGTGTTGAGAGCGAGATTCCAGAGGCCCATATCGCCCTCGTGAAACGCGATGCCGACGGCCATGGCCTTGCCGGGAAGGCCATAATCCGCAAAGCCGACATCGGCGAGAACCTTGCCGGTGTATTGATCGACATGAACCGTGCGGTCGGACAACGGGTCGGAGCTGTCATTGCTCATCGTGTCCCGTGCAATCGTCCACACACCGGTTTCGCCATTCGGGAAAGTGAGCTGGAAGCGCTGATCGAAGCCGACCTTGCGAGCCAGCGCCACAACGGCATCGATCGTCACCGGCTCGCCTTCGGGCGTTCCCGCAATGCCGGCATCCGAGCCCGAGGCGGGCATCGGCGTCTGCTCCAGCGTCCATGGCACCTGCTTGATGCCGCCATGGTTCATGCTGGCATGCGTGAAATCGGAAAGCGGCACATTGTCCCATTTCTCGGCTGGAAAGGTGCTCCAGGCCTGCGTCATGCGTTCACCCCACACGCCCGCCCAGGTGAGACCCGAAAGCAGGAAAAGCACAAGAATGAAAGATACATAGAAGCCGATGCTGAGGTGCAACGACTTCCACAATTGTCGGCCCCTAGCCGACAGGTCAGGCACAAGCACTGCGCCCAATCGCTTTCCGTCACGCGGCCACCAGAGATAGAGCCCCGTGATGACCAGCACGATACCGAAGCCTGCGGCGATCTCGATCAGCCTGTCGCCAAGTGTGCCGATGAGCAAGCTGCCATGGATGACGTTGGCGAGATCGTAGAGCGCATCCCGCCGGCTCCACTGGGCGACAACATCAGCGGTGTAAGGATTGACCGCGACCATCGAGGCAGCGCCGTCGTGATCGATACGGAAGACCGAGACCCCGTCTGCGGTGCGCGGCGCGATATACTGGATTACCTGCCCGGGTACGGCGATGAAGGCGGCGCTCGCCTGCTTCGACACAGCGGCCACCGACTGGCCGGGCGCGACCTTGAATGCATTCTCGCCGTCGCGGCCGACGAGGGCGCCAGCCCACAGCATGATGAGCCCGGTGATCGCAAGCATGATGAGGAAGGGCGCGACATAGAGGCCGGCATAAAAATGCCAGCGCCAGGCGGTCAGATAGAAACGGCGCGTAAGGCCGGACGTTTCATTTGAGGGCTTTGACAGCCCCGTTACGGTAGACATGGAGAGAACCTCTCGAAAATCTTGTATCGACAAGAAAAATCGTCATGAGAGGCCGTTCGGGAACGATGCTGCGGAAGCGCTCTGAGGTATAAGGGGTCTTGCCCCTAATTCACGCATGCAGTCGATACCAACGAACAGCCCGGTAAGCCGCTTCTGGTGGAAGAAGCAGCGAGGCTGCACAGGTCAGCCGCCCCATAGGGTGGCTTTCGGTCCAGCGATCAGGCGACGGCAGGTGGTCCGCGCGGGGTCGCGTTCGGCGGAAAGAGCTTGCGATAGGTGCCTTCGACCGAAACGGGCAGATAGAAGACGGTCGTGAACGCGATACGGGCGCCGGTGATATCGGCCGGTTCCGGCACAACGGTATTGCCGGCAATACGGCACGCTTCGCAGGTCGGTGGCTGGCTATGGTCCTTGCCACCGTCGTCATGGCCCGTGAGGCATAGGTCGGGTAGCGTTCCGTCAGGAAGCGTGTAGAGCGCGATTTCAGCGGGGGTGTAGACTGGGACGGCCAGCGCCGGCGTGCGGTGGCCAAAGCCAATCGCCATCAGAGCGATGGTGCAGAGAGTGCACACCGCCCATTGAAGGCTCCAGCTCAATTTCCGCCGCGCCATATCATCCCCTCGGCATAGCGAGACAGCCGATAGCAGCAACATGGCCCCGTCGCAACATCAAGATTGCCGCAGGTCCAGGTGCTAGAACCGCATATTAAAGCCTGCTCTTCCCGTCAGGGCGTAGCTGTCACCGAGGCTTCTGAGACTCGTATCGATGATGGCTTCGCCGTAAACCGCGTATCGGTCATTACCCCAGCTATAGGTGTCGCCGAGACCAACGCCGCCCCACAGGGCTTCCGGTTTGCTCGATAGGCTGACGCCCGAGAGCCTCGTGCGCGCTTCGGCCTGGAAATTGTAGTAGAGGTTGGCGATGCCGTAGGCGTGGAGGCGGCTCGTCTGGTTCGCGGCATCCTTCCAGCTGTCCTCGTAATCGGCTGAAACGCCCAGGCGTCCCTTGACGTCACGCGATCCCCTGAGCGCGACGTCGCTGCCGAAGACATCCTTGAAGTCGTCATAGTCCACCGACGAGTAGGTGAGTTGCGCCTGCGGGGTAAGCGACCAGTGTCCGTCGAGTGCTATCTGTTGCCCGGCTTCCAGGCCGAACGCATAGCCAGTGCCATCATTGCCTGTGACCAGATTGCGACCGGACGTGGAGGAAAACAGATCGCTGTCATACCATGTCGCATTCGCCTGGGCATCGACGTAGAACCCGGCATTGGCGTACCAGGTCAGGGAGCCGCCCACGCCGTAACCCGTGCTGTCGATCGAGCCGGAACCGTAAACCGAAGAGACATCGGCGGAGATCGTGCCGTAACGCATCGATAGGCCGCCGATGAGGCTGCCGGCATCGCCCGAATAGAGCGCGCCATCGGCCCCGGCCTGGATCTGCCAGAGAGCGGTGTCGTAATCGGCACCAGTGGTCGAATATTTCGGGTCGCTGCCGGCGCGGCGCGCCATGATCCGCCCCCACGTGCCGCTTTCGGCACCGACAGATTGGTGCGACATATCCGCGTCGGCCGCGCCATCGGACCAGGACCGGTTGCCGAGACGCTGTTGCAGCGTATCAAGCATATTGAAGTTCTGCAGGACACCGGCATAGGCTTCGTAGAGCGGCGCGCCAGCCTGGTAGAGCGGCGTGGCGGGGCCGCTGGAATTCAGCAGAGCCGAGCGCAGATACCAGTCGCCGTCGGCAGGTGTGCTGGTGCCACCCTGATACAGGCGATAGGCGTAGGCGCCTGCGACCACGGCCTGCTCACCCTGGAACGTGTAGCTGCCCAGAAGCGTGAAACTTCCAGCGGAAACACCACCCACCTCGATAATCCTGATGCCTTCAGTGGTCTGCGCGCCGCTGCCACCGAGGTTGATCACCCGGACATTGGTGTTGCCGGACGTGTTTCCCGTCACCACAAACCTGTCCGTCGCCGAGCTATCGTCGCCCAAAACACTCTCGATCTCGAGTGTGCCGCCGCTGCCGGTATAATCGCCGGCAACGGTCAGCGTGCCGATAGAATTGCCGGGCGCAATCGTGCCGCCGGCAAAATTGGTCGTGCCGCCCACCTGGCCGGCACCCTGAAGGCGCCCACCTATGACCTCCATCGTCCCGCCCAGCGATCCGTTGACAGAGAGGATGCCGTTTTTGACCTGCGAAACACCGGCAAGAGCCGAATTGTCGGCAGTAAGCCGGGTCATCCCGGAGCCGACCTGGTGCACGCCGCCGGTTCCCGCAATCGTTCCACCGAAGATCACGTCGTCGGAGCGATTGAAGGCCAGGATGCCATCATTGCTCACGTCTCCCAGAATGGAACCTGACGTACCGCCGGCACCCAGTTGCAGTGTACCGAGGCTGATGGTCGTATCGCCCAGATAAGTGTTTGCACCCGTCAATGTTAGCGTGCCCGAGCCATCCTTGGTCAGAGCGCCAATGCCCGTCAATTCCGGCGAGATGCCGATATCGTGCCCGTTCGTATCGACAATACCGCCCCCGGCGTCGAGCGTGACCGTCTGGGTTTTGAAATCGACGAAGAAAGACGTCGTGTTCTGCGTGGCGCGGAGGATGCCGCCGGCGAGGGTGACATCGGCCGTTCCAAGTCCGCCCCGCAGGAAATTGGTCTCCAGAATGCCGCGCGCACCCGGCAAACCGTTCACGGTCAATGTACCGCTTGACGACGCCCAACTGCCGAGCCACACACCGTCTTTTACAGAAACCAGCGCTCCGTCTTTGATTATGATCGAACCGGATCCGTAGTTCCCAAGGGTGAGGCTTGAGTCCGTTATATCCCAGCGCGAGCCGGGCCCCGTAACGGTGACTTCGCCTACCACGCCGGGGCCGGCGCCCACGTAACCCTGTTTGCTGGTGACGGCGGCGGCGGCCTCGATTAGCATGGTGCCGCTGCCGTAGCTGCCGACTGTAAGCTGGTCCGAGTTGACCCATGTCGAACCCGCGCCGCTCACCTCAACATCGCCATGTCCGCTCGCTCCAACTGTACCGAGGCCGTTGGAGACATGACCGCCATCGTCAATGCGCAGAATCCCATTGTCGATTGTCACGCGCCCCGTGTTTTCCCACGAAGAACCCGTTCCGGAAACACGTGCCTCGCCAAAATAATCATAACCGAGCGAGGTATCACTACCGACGATAAGCTTGCCACCATTGAGGATATTGAGTGTGCCTGCTCCACCTTCGCCGACCGTGAAATAATTGTTGTTGGTCCACGTTGACGCGTTGCCGCTCCCGTCCGTGCCGGAAACAGTGGCCATGCCGGCAACGATCCCGCTGTTGTTGGTAACCGAACCGCCGTCGCGGATGGTGATTGCGCCGCCGGATATGCGCGTTTCCGTTGCGGTCAACGACGCCCCGGATCCATCAACTGTAACCACGCCGCCGGACTGTATTTCGACGTTGTCTGCCGCGGCGGCACCCGAAATGGTGGCGTTACCCGTGCCGACCACGACATTGCTGGCAGAATTCGGCTGCGTGTTGCTGTCCCAGTTGCCGTCTACTGACCAGTTTCCTGAGCCACCGGTCCAGTTCTGCGCGAATGCCGGAAAGGCAACTCCGGCGATCAGGATGCCTAGCACGGTGGCGCGCGACAGGCGCGGCTCCGCCAATTCCAATCCCCGCCCAAGACCTTTACGCCCCGCCGCAGCACGACGTCCCCAAAGCGTCAGGACCGGTAGGGAAGGACAGACATCCTCAGAGAGCGATGCGGAGGAAATTCCATCTGGCTTCTTCACGCAAAATCGGCTCACGGGCATCGCTCTCTCTAAGAAAGAGAATCAAAAATGATAAGAAAAATCCAAATTAATCAGAGCATTATATCGTTAATTTCTTCTAAATTGCCGCTCTCACATCGAAGCAATTTAGCCCGTTCCAAAACCAAGCGCGAGCAGCAAACGGGCGGCGATCAGCAGAGGCGCGTTCGGCGCAAATGCCGCCAACACCGAAGCGGTGCCGAACAGGGTAAGGCCGACGAGAAGGATACGACGGTTTCCGACCCGGTCGGCCAGCGTGCCCATCGGCACGAGCAGGCCCGCCATCAGCAGGGGATAGATGTCTATGATCCAGAGGACCTGCGTGCTGGAGGCACCGAGCGCCTGCGTCAATGTCGGGACGGCGACATGCAGAATGGTCATGTCGAGTACGACGGGCAGAAAGGCAAGCATGACTGCCACGAGGACCAGCCAGCGTCCGGCATGGGGAGGAGCGGAGGACATCATTCACCCGATAGGTATCGCGCGCACGGGTATAAATGGATGAATGCCGATTTCAATCAGAATGTTGACGGTCAGGCAGCAAGCCGCCCTATATCAGCCCGCGCGCTGCAAGATTACGCATGAGATGGGAGATGCCGAAGGTCCAGGGCGGGCAATCGGTCGAAAGCTTTACCGTGTTGACGAGCGCGCCGAGCCGGTCGTTCGAGATCGTCACGACATCGCCGATCTTGTGCGTGAACCCCTCGCCCGGCGCATCGCGATCCTCTACCGGCGCGAAAAGCGTGCCAAGGAACAACACGAAGCCGTCGGGATATTGATGATGGGCGCCACGGGTCTGGGCGACGAGGTCAAGCGGATCCCGGCTGATCTCCCGCATAGAGCTCTTGCCGCGCAACACGAAACCGTCCTTGCCTTTCACGTGCAAATCCAGCTCGGCGTTGCGCACGTCTTCGATGGTGTAGGTCTCGTCGAACAGGCGGATGAAGGGTCCGATGGCGCAGGACGCATTGTTGTCCTTCGCCTTGCCCAGCAAGAGGGCCGACCGTCCCTCGACATCGCGCAGGTTGACATCGTTGCCGAGGGTTGCGCCCTTCACACGGCCTTCGCTATCGACAGCAAGCACGATTTCCGGCTCGGGATTGTTCCATTTCGAAATAGGATGCAGGCCGACTGCAGCCCCGGTCCCGACCGAGGACATGACCTGTGCCTTCGTGAAGACCTCGGCATCGGGACCGATGCCGACCTCCAGATACTGCGACCACAGGCCTTCCTCGATCAGGGCTGCCTTCACGCGCTGGGCATCGTCCGATCCGGCCTTGAGGTCGCGCAGGCTGGCGCCGATGATCTGCGACACCTTCTCACGAATGCTTGCCGCACGTGCGGGATTGCCGGCTGCGCGTTCTTCGATGACGCGTTCGATCATCGAACGGGCGAAAGTAACGCCGCAGGCTTTCACCGCCTGAAAGTCGATGGGAGCGAGCAGGTGGACCTGCGAGAGGTCAGGCTCGTTAAGGGAGAGCAGATCTTCGAGCGGACCTATGTCACGGCCCGGCGCATTGTGTGCGGCATCTGCGGGCGCCTCCTGTTCGAGGAGGTCGCGCATCGTGGCGCAATTCTTCGCCGTTATGTCAAAGAGGCGGCCATCGCGGACCGTCACGAGGACTGGCCCTCCAACCTCGGGAAGCCAGGCCCGACCGACGAAACTTCCCGTGGCGAAGGTCGAAGTAATATGGGTCACGGTGGTCGATCCTCCCTGTATTCTCATGCCAGTACTACCTTCGCCGAACTCCACAAAGGCGGAAAGCCTTGATTTTCCCCCTCGGACGAATTCACGGCCTGAATGTGTAGGCCGCAATCGATTCCGGTTTCATCTGGATGGAAAAGCCCGGCAGCGACGGGGGCATATAGGCGGCGTTTTCGATGCGGCAGGGATCGAGGAAGTGCTCGTGCAGGTGGTCGACATATTCGATCACCCGGCACTGCTTGGTGCCGGATATGGCGATATAGTCGATCATCGAGAGATGCTGCACATATTCGCAGAGGCCGACGCCGCCGGCATGCGGCCACACCGGCAGGTCATACTTGGCAGCCATCAGGAGAACGGCGAGCACCTCGTTCAGCCCGCCCATACGGCACGCGTCGATCTGCACGATGTCGATCGCGCCGCCGGCGATCATCTGCTTGAAGATGATGCGGTTCTGGCACATTTCTCCGGTCGCCACCTTTACCGGGTGAACCGCATTGCGGATCGCCTTGTGACCGGCCACGTCGTCGGGGCTCGTCGGCTCCTCGATGAAGAACGGCTTATAGGGCTGCAATTCCTTCACCCAGTCGATCGCCTGCCCCACCTCCCAGATCTGGTTGGCGTCGATCATCATGGTACGCTCTTCGCCGATCACTTCGCGGGCGATGCGCAGACGCCGCTTGTCATCTTCGAGGTCGCGACCGACCTTCATCTTGATATAGGCGAACCCCTGATCGACAGCCTCCTGGCAGAGGCGTCGCAGTTTTTCGTCGTCATAACCAAGCCAGCCGGCAGAGGTCGTGTAGCAGGCGTAGCCTTCGTCCTCGAGCGTTGCGACACGCTCCGCCCTGCCGGCTTCCGCCTTCTTCAGAATGGCCAGTGCCTCCTGCGGCGTCAGCGCGTCCGTCAGGTAGCGAAAGTCGATGATATCGAGAATTTCCTCCGCGCTCATCTCGGCGATCAGGCGCCAGACAGGCTTGCCGGCCCGTTTGGCAAGCAGGTCCCAGACGGCATTGACCACAGCACCCGTCGCCAGATGCATCGCGCCCTTGTCCGGGCCGATCCAGCGCAACTGGCTGTCACCAGTGACATGCCGCCAGAAGCGGCCGGGATTTTCCCGCACCCAGTCGAGATCGAGGCCCACGACAAGATGCTTCATTGCATCGATTGCCGCGCAGCAAATCTCGTTGCCCCGGCCTATTGTAAAGGTCAGGCCGTGGCCTTCCAGCCCCGCCGCATCCGTGCCGAGAACGACATAGGCGGCGGAATAATCCGGATCGGGGTTCATCGCATCCGAGCCGTCAAGGCTCAACGAGGTGGGGAAGCGAAGGTCGATCGATTGCAGGCTGGTGATCTTTGTCATTGGAAGCGGCCCTTGGAAATGGTCGGGTGGCTATCGGAGCAACCCCGATGGCCGTCAATGCATCAGATGGTCCAGCCGCCGTCGATGGCGTAGGCCTGGCCCGTCGTATAGGTCGCGCCGGCGAGATAGACGGCGAGATCGGCGATTTCTTCAGGCGTGCCGATGCGCCCGATCGGCTGGCGGGCGATGAAGGCAGTGCGTGCGGCTTCGAAATCGCCCTGTGCGCGCAGGCGCTCCTGCAGAGAGGGGCTCTCCACCGTGCCGGGGCAGATGCAGTTGCAGCGAATGCCCTGTCCGACATAATCGGCTGCGACCGATTTGGTGAGGCCGACGACGGCCGCCTTGGTGATGGTGTAGGCGGCCCGGTTTGGCACGCCCTTAACGCTGGAGGCGACCGACGCCATGTTGATGATTGCGCCGTCCTTCCTTTCCAGCATCGCCGGCAGCACCGCACGGATGGTTCGCACCATGGCGCGAACATTCAGGTCGAAGGCGAAGTCCAGGTCTTTATCGGGCATCTCGAGGATCGTGCCGGCATGCACGAAGCCGGCGCAGTTGAAGAGAACATCGAACGGACCATTGGTCGAAACGACGCGGTTGACCGCCTCCTCGCTCAACACGTCGAGAAGACACGTTTCGATTTGGGCTTCGCCGGCAAGGCTCTTCAGCGCCTCGGCGTTGATATCGGTCGCGACGACCGTCGCACCGGCACGCGCAAAGGCGAGTGCGCTCGCCCGGCCGATACCCTGGCCGGCCGCGGTCAGAAGGACACGCTTGTTTTGGAGTGAAAGGCTCATGGCTGCTCCTTGACTGCATCAGGCGCCCGGACTGCGCTCGACGATATAGATATGATGGGCGATGAAAACGGTCTCGCCCTGAACGGAGGCTTTCGCCTCATTCGGACACGCCCGACTTACCGGCAAGATCTGGTACGCTCGCGATTATGGTATCGTGACAAGAAGCCCTCGATCCAGGGCGAAAAATCTCGACATAAGCTCCTCCCAAACCGCTCACCAGCCTCCACTGGCCCTCCAATAATTCAAATACAAATCAGTTATTCATTTGCAGTCAAGTGATATATGCCTCGCACTCATTGTCAGTGACTTTTCATGCGTATATGAATTTATCGATTTACAGGAGATGACGGGTGACTGACGACGAGAACGACCGCTACCGGGCGCCGGCTCTGGATAAAGGTCTCGACATCCTTGAACTGCTCGCCGCGGTAGATGGTGGATTGACGCAGGCGGAAATCGCCAAGCGGCTCGATCGCAGCCCGAATGAATTCTACCGCATGCTCGATCGACTCGTGAAGCGAGGCTATGTCACGCGCATCGACGGCGACCGCTTTTCTCTGACCCTCAAGCTCTTCGGCCTCGCCCAGCTCCACGCTCCCGTCAGACGGCTGGTCTCCTTTGCGGTTCCGCTGATGCGCGAGCTTGCGGAGACATCGCGGCAGGCCAACCAGCTTGTCGTTTTCGATCGGGGCAATCCTATCGTCATCGCGCAACAGGAGGCGCCGGGATATTGGGGTATCTCCATCCGCGTCGGCTCGCGCATCAGCCTGTTCGATACGGGTTCGGGTCATGCTCTGCTCGCCTTCCGCTCACCGGAAGAGCGCGCGCGCATGATCGCCGAGCATGTCGGCGGTGGCGGAGGCGATGCGCGCGTGACGCCTGAATTCCTGGCGCGCCTCGATCTCATCCGCACCCGCGGACACGAGATGATGCCAAGCGCCCAGACGGCCGGGGTCATCAACCTGTCGGCCCCTGTGCTTGGTGCCGACGGCACGGCGATCGCCGCGCTGACCGTGCCTTACATTACACTCATCAATGCGCCGGCCGCACCCGACATCTCCACCACGATCCAGCTCCTGATGGATGCGACGAGGACGCTTTCGGATATGGCGGGCGCCGGATTCTCGGCTGAAAGCTGAGCAACTGCCCTTCACGCATTGCGCACAAACGGCTCACCGGAGGCGTGCTCCGAGCCCAGCCACTCGATGAACAGCCGCGCGCTTTCCTTGACAGGCCTTCGCGCCGGTATGACGACAAAGTAAGCGGCGCGGGTGCGGATCGACGCATCGGTCAGGCGCACCAGACGGCCCTGCTGGATGAGATCGGATACGAGACGGCTCCAGCCAAGCGCGATGCCTTGGCCATTCATCGCAGCGTAGATAACCTCTGTATAAAAGCTGCATCGCAGCCCTCGGCTTTTCTTCGGTGCCTTCACGGAAAATGCCGCCAGCCATTCCTCCCATCCGGTCCAGGTCGGATCGTCGGCGTCGCTGGATATCAGCGGTTGGTCAACGAGATCCGCCGGCGAAAGGATTGGGCCTCTCGTCTGCATGTAGTCGGGACTGCAGATAGGAAACACCTCGTCTTCGAACAGGAACACTGCCTGTCCATCCGGCCATGTTCCCATGCCATAGCGCAGCGAGAGGTCTATATCGCCGCCTTCCGTTCCGATGCGTGCATCCTGGGTTATGATGCGCAGTTTGATTTCGGGATGCGCGCGCGAGAAAGCGGCGATGCGCGGCATCAGCCAGAAATGAGCGAAGGATATGGTTGCGGATATCGCCAGCTCGTCATCCGGCCCATCTGCGCGCAGGTCCGCCACCGCATCGGCGATCAGGCTGAAAGCATCTCCTGCCGCGGAGAAAAGCAGCCGCCCCTTCTCCGTCAGCTCGATCCTGCGATGAAGCCGGTGAAACAGCGGAAACCCGAAATCCTCCTCGAGAAGATGGATCTGGCGACTGACAGCGGCCTGCGTCACACCCAATTCTGCGGCCGCACGCGTGAAGCTGGCATGCCGCGCGGCCGCTTCAAAGGCCGTGAGTGCGGTCAGCGGCGGGAGTTTCTTCCGCAGATTTGCCAAAGCGGCCGGCCTTTCCAAAACAACGCATTACGCATTACATCCAGTAATGCGAATGTCGCACATTTTTGCCGTTGAGCAACCGATAAACGTGGGCGATGCTGTCACGGGAACTCCAGCCTCGACATAAGGTGGCATTATGCTTCAGACGTTCGCGACACCGATCTCCTCCCTGCTTGATGAGAGAGCCGAAGGGCACTCCTTGCCGGCTGGCCTTTATACCCGACAGGATGTCTTCGAGGCCGATCTGGAGGTCTTCTTCCGCAACCACTGGATCTGCATCGGTCTCGATTGCGACGTGCCGGAAGCCGGCGACGCGACGGTGGTCGACATCGGCAAGACCAGCCTCATCCTGCTGCGTGACGACGACAACCAGATCCGGGTACTGCACAATGTCTGTCGTCATCGCGGGTCCCGCCTGCTGGATACCGGCAAATCCATCGTTTCCAAGCTCGTCTGTCCCTATCACACATGGACCTACGAACTGACGGGCGAACTCAGCTACGCTCCGCATATGGGCAAGGGCTTCGACAAGGAATGCCGCAGCCTCAAACAGGTCGCCTTCAAGTCGATCGGCGGTCTTGTCTATGCCTGTCTTTCAGACAATCCGCCCGAGGACATCGACCGTCTCGAAGAGGTGATGACGACGCGTCTTGCACCCTACGATATCCGCAATGCCAAGGTCGCCCATGAGACCGATGTGATCGAAAAAGGCAACTGGAAGCTGACGATCGAAAACAACCGGGAATGCTACCACTGTTCCGCCAACCATCCGGAACTGTGCGTTTCCTTCGTCGATCTCGATTTCGGCTTCGATCCGGACGCGCTCAGCCCCGAGGACAAGGCGCAGGCGGAAGAGCATTTTGCCTTGTATGAGGCACGAACCAGCCAGTGGGAGGCGGACGGCTTTCCCTCCGCCGCCGTGGAGCAACTGGTCGATTGCGCCACGAATTTCCGCACGCAGCGCTTGATCATCTCCGGCGCGGGTGAATCCCAGACGCCGGATGCGACCGCTGCATCCGCCAAGCTGCTCGGCACGATGACCCGTAAAGACCTCGGCGATGTCCATCTGTGGGGCCACAACAGCTGGAACCATTTCATGGGCGATCACGCCGTGGTTTCTATCGTCATTCCGCTTTCACCGGACACGACATTGGTGCGCACCAAGTGGCTCGTCCACAAGGATGCAACCGAAGGCGTCGATTACGATCTCGACAAGCTGACCAACGTCTGGATCGCCACGACGGACCAGGATGCCGAGCTCGTCGCCCGCTCGCAGGCCGGCGTCGAAGATCCCGCCTACATCCCGGGGCCCTACTCGCCCTTCTCCGAGACGAACCTCGACAAGTTCGCAACTTGGTACATCGAACGGATGCGTGCCCATGGATACTAGGAGCGATATTCTGCCGGCCGAGCGCGCGCACCACGCCCCCCTCTGGAGGCGGGAAACGGACGAGGAACTCGTCTGCATCGACATCCATCAGGAAACGCACGACGTGAAGACCTTCACCTTTGCGTCGCCAGAGGGAAAACGCTTCGCCTTCGAGGCCGGACAGTATTTCCTGTTCGACCTTGACGTGGCGGGCGAAATGGAAAGCCGATGCTACAGCATTTCCTCCTCCCCAGCGCGGAGCCATGCGTTCTCGATTACGGTGAAACGCGTTGCCGGCGGGAGGATATCCAATTGGCTGCACGACAACCTCATGGTCCACTCGAAGGTGAAGGCGAATGGGCCGCTCGGTCATTTCATCCGGCCCAATGCGCGCAAATATCTCTTCCTCTCCGGCGGTTCGGGCATCACTCCTGTCATGTCGATGCTGCGCGACATCGCCGATACTTGCGAGCCCGCCGATATTGTCTTCCTGCATGCCTCGCGCAGCCCGAAGGATCTGATCTTCCGCGAAGAGCTGACATGGCTGGCGGAACGCGTGAAGGGTTTGCGCCTCCACTTCCTGCCGGAAACGGTGATGGGCGAGGCACATTGGCCCGGCCTGACAGGGCGCATCTCCCCGGACTACATGAAGCTTGCCGTTCCCGACCTTGCCGAACGCATCGTGCTGTGCTGTGGCCCTGCACCGTTCATGGCGGCTGCGCGCGCGATCGCAGCGGAGCTTGGAGTTCCCTCGGCCAACTATCTCGAGGAGAGTTTCGACGCTGCGGTCATCGATGACATCGACCTTCCGGTCGTGACCGAAGCGGCGACGCGCAGCTTTCAGGTCTCCTTCGCCAAGCAGTCGCGGGAGATTGCGGTATCAGGCGACCAGACAATACTCTCCTGCGCCAAGAAGGCGGGCGTGAAACTGCCGTCGTCCTGCTCCAACGGCGTGTGCGGAACCTGCAAGTCCAAGCTGATCTCCGGTAGCGTGGACATGAACCACAATGGCGGCATCCGACAGCGAGAGATCGATGCCGGCCTCTTCCTGCCCTGCTGCTCGAAACCCCTCAGCGATCTCGTCATCGACAGATAGGGACAGCGGTCGGACGGTTAGGGCAACAATGCCCAGAAGGCGAAGAGTGGCTTTTCGCCCGAGCGCATGGCGTGGCGAATGCCGGGCGGATTGTAGAAGGTCCCGCCCACACCCGGCGAAAACCAGCCGGAATCGCCATGCCGGAATTCACCGTCCGACATGACGAGATAGGTTTCTTCCGGCGCGTGATCGTGATCGGGATAGCGCACATGCGGCGCCAGCAGGCTTACGCCCAGCCAGATATCCGCCCGGTCCTCAAGCCCACCGGGGCCGACGATCATGGTATTGGCATGCCCCGATGGGAAATTATCGCTTGCAGTTTCATCAAATTGCGGGCGGCTCTTCCATTCCAGCAACGGCTCCAGCGCTCTGAACCGTTCCAGCAGACGAGCAAACGGCGGTCGATCGCATCCTGCCGAAAGGGCATCCTCCAGATAAGGCTCGCAGACCGGCAGCCGCCGGCCGATGTCCTGCCGCTCCGGATGAGGCACCTTCGATGCCGCGACGATCCGCTTGATCGACGCGCGCCCCAGCGCGTCCGTCACCCGGTCATCGAAGGCGTCGAAGATGGCATCGAGGAAGCCCTGCAGGACATCGCTGCGCGCCATGATCAGAGATCCTTTGCCAGACGCAGGGCGTCGTAGATCGCGGCATGGGTGTTGCGTGCAGCAACCGCATCGCCGATCCGGAAGAGCTGGTAGGTGCCGTCAGGGTTGCGCTGTACGGTCTGAGGCGCTCCTGCGACGAGGTCGTTATAGGAAACTTCGCCGAGATTGCTCGAACCGGGCTTCAGCTCGAAATAGAGGTCATCAAGCGGAATGGTGCCGTGGTTGACGACGATCTGGTCCACCGTGCGCTGCCGCGAGACGCCGCCGTAATCGCTGCCGACATGGGCGATGATCTGGTTGCCGCTCTTTTCGGCCGCCTCGAGCCTATACGTGACGGTGAAGGTCGTATCGAGCGTCTGCAACGAGCGCATATAGGGCACGAGGTTCATGGCCATCACTTCGGGCGCGAAGGAGCGGTCGGGCGTCATGATCTCGACCTTGCCACCGGCCTTGGCGATGAACTCGGCGGCCTGCAAACCCGCATGGTCGCCAGCATCGTCATAGACGAGCACATTGGTGCCCGGCTTAACATCGCCGGAAATGATATCCCAGGAGGAAACGACCAGTTCGTTGCCTTTCGACAGCACATCCGTATGCGGCAGGCCACCCGTAGCGATGATCACGACATCCGGCTTCTCCGCCGTGATCGTCTCGGCATCCGCCCAGGTGTTGAAGTGGAAGGTGACACCCAGCTTCTCGCACTGGCTCATGCGCCAGTCGATGATGCCGATCATCTCGCGGCGACGCTCGCTCTGCGCCGTCAGCCGGATCTGGCCGCCGGCATTGTTCGCAGCTTCGAAGATAACGACGTCATGGCCGCGTTCGGCCGAGACACGCGCGGCCTCCAGCCCGGCCGGGCCGGCGCCGACGATGACGACCTTCCTGCGTGCCGCCGACTTTGGAATGACATGCGGCATCGTCTCTTCGCGGCCGGTCGCAGCATTGTGGATGCAGAAGGCCAAGCCGCCCTGATAGATGCGATCAAGACAGTAGTTCGCCCCGACGCAGGGCCGGATGTCGTCCTCACGTTTTTCGATGATCTTGCGCAGGATATGCGGGTCGGTCATGTGCGCACGCGTCATGCCGATCATGTCGACCTTGCCTGTCGCGATGGCATGGCGTGCGGTGGCCACATCCTGGATCTTGGCCGCATGGAAGGTCGGGAACTTCGTAGCGGCGCGCACATCGCCGGCGAAATCCAGATGCGGCGCACTTGCCATGCCCTGGATCGGGATAACGTCCGTCAGGCCCGGATCGGTATCGATATGACCGCGGATGACGTTGAGGTAGTCGATCAGGCCGCTTTCCTTGAGGCGACGGGAGATTTCGAGGCCCTCGGCCTTTCCGGTCCCGCCGGGAAGACATTCGTCGGCGGTGTAGCGCACGCCGAGAATGAAATCGTCGCCCACCCGCTCGCGCATCGCCTTGAACACGTCGAGACAGAAACGCAGACGGTTGTCGAGCGAACCGCCATAGGGGCCGTCCAGCTCATTGGTCAGCGGCGAATTGAACTGGTCGATCAGGTGGCCGTAAGCCTCCAGTTCCACCCCGTCCATGCCGCCGGCCTTCATACGCTCGGCCGCATCGGCGAAGTCCTTGATGATGCGCGTGATATCCCAGTCTTCCAGCTTCTTCGGAAACGCACGGTGCGCGGCTTCACGATGATGCGACGGCGCCACGACAGGCAGCCAGTCGCCCTTGTCCCAGCGCGTGCGGCGGCCGAGATGGGTAAGCTGGATCATGATCGCCGCACCCTCTTCATGTACGGCATCGGTCATCTCGCGGATCCACGGAACGATCTCGTCCTTGTACGCCAGCAGGTTGTTGAAGACCGGCGGACTATCCTTGGACACCGCGGCGGAACCGGCCGTCATCGTCATCGCGACGCCGCCCTTCGCGCGTTCGACCGTATAGGCACGGTAGCGGCCCTTCGGCATGCCATCCTCGGGATAGGCTGGCTCGTGCGAGGTGACGATGATGCGATTGCGGAGAGTCAGATGCTTCAGCTGATACGGCTGGAGCAGAGGATCGTTCGACATGCGCCGGGCTCCGGTCTGGTGGGGGATTACGCTGAAAGCTAAACCGAAATGTACACAAGCGTCAATATTATCTGACAGTCAGGTTCGGGTAATTGACATAGATGTACATTTTTCTTGCCCCGAAGACGCGAATTTGCTAGGGGAATTCCATGGAACAGGCGACCACTGACAGCGGCTGGCGTGGCTCCCAGGAGGGATGGCTGGAGGCCGCCTATGAAGCGCTGCTCGAGTCCGGCGTTGAATCGGTCAAGATCCTGCCGCTTGCCAAGCGACTCAGTCTCTCCCGCACCAGCTTCTACTGGTTCTTCAAGGACCGGGAAGAATTGCTCGACGCGCTGATTGCGCGCTGGAGGGACAAGAACACCGGCAATCTCGTAAAACAGTCCGAGGCTTATGCGGAGACGCTCGCCGAAGCGATGCTCAATGTCTTCGATTGCTGGCTGAACAAGGATCTGTTCGACTCCCAGTTCGAATTCGCCGTTCGCAGCTGGGCTTTGCAATCGCCCGATATCCTTGCGGAGGTGCACGCCGCCGACCAGACACGAATGGAAGCGCTGCGCCGAATGTTCGTGCGCTTCGGCCACGAGGAAGGCCCCGCCGACGTTCGCGCGCGCACCACCTATCTGGTCCAGATCGGCTACATCTCAATGCAATCACGTGAGGATATCGCGCTGCGCATGAAGCGCATCCCCGAATATATCGCAATCTATACCGGCGAGGTTCCGCAACAGCGGGAACTCGACCGCTTCTTCGCGCGCCATGGATACAAACCGGAGTGAAAGCAGGGTGGAACAGGGCAAGGACCTGAGAATCGGTATTATCGGCGGGGCCGGCTGGCTGGGCGGCGCTATGGCCGCCGCTATGCTGGACGCGGGTGTCGTCGCCCCGGAGAACCTTACCCTCTCCTACCGCACCATGCGGCCGGACCGTTTCTCCCGCGCCTTCTGGACAAAAGACAACCAGGCCCTCGCCGACCGCTCCGACATCATCATCCTCTCCATCCGCCCGGTCGACTGGCAGGACCTGACCATGACGGCAGAGGGCAAACTCGTGATTTCCGTGATGGCCGGCATCCGCCTCGCAGCACTTGGCAACCGCCACCGCACACACAGAGCCGTCCGCGCCTTGCCGAATGCCGCCGCAGAAGCCCGCAAATCCTATACGCCATGGCTCGCGGCCGACGGGATTGATGATGCCGATCGCGCGGTCATCAGGGCGATCTTTGACGCCTGTGGCGTGCAGGACGAGGTGCAAAGCGAAGCGGAGATCGACTATCTCACAGGCCTCACAGGCTCCGGCCCGGCGTTTCCCGCGCTTCTCGCGGACGCCATGATGGCCGATGCCATTTCAAGGGGTCTCGACCCGCGCGTCGCACGCCGCGCGGTCAACATGCTTCTGGTCGGTGCCGGCCGGATGTTGGAGCAACGCAACGACTGTCCAACTGAAACGGTAAAGACCTTTCTCGATTATCGCGGCACCACCGCTGCCGCCATCGAGACGATGACAAGCGCGGGGTTTCGAGCCGCCGTCGCGCAGGGTCTAGCTGCGGCCTATGAGAAATCACTGCATCTGGGAGATGCCTCCTAGCAACGCAGGATACGGGCCAAAGCGGCGGCCCGCACAGAAGATGCCGCAAACAAAGGGAACCACAATGAAGAAACTGCTCGCATCAACCTGTTTGACACTCGGTATTTTCGCCGCGGCCTCCGGCGCCAGTGCCGCGGAATGCGGCGATGTCACCATCGCCAGCATGAACTGGCAAAGTGCCGAGGTGATCTCCAACCTCGACAAGATTATTTTGAACGCCGGCTATGGCTGCAATGCCGATATCACGATCGGCGACACCGTACCGACGATCACGTCGATGGCCGAAAAGGGCCAGCCGGACATCGCCCCCGAAGCCTGGATCGATCTTTTGCCCGACGTCGTCAAGAAGGGCACGGATGAGGGCCGCATCGTGCAGGTCGGCTCGCCGCTACCGGATGGCGGCGTACAAGGCTGGTGGATCCCGCAATATGTCGCGGAAGCCCACCCTGACATCAAGACGATCCCGGATCTCCTGAAGCATCCCGATCTGTTCCCGGACAACGAAGACAAGAGCAAGGGCGCCATCCTCAACGGTCCGCAGGGCTGGGGCGGCACGGTCGTCACTTCGCAGCTCTTCAAGGCTTTCGACGGCGAAAAGCTCGGCTGGAAGCTTGTCGACACGGGCTCGGCAGCCGGTCTCGACGGCTCGATGGCCAAGGCCTACGAGCGCAAGGAGAATTTCGTCGCCTACTATTGGGCGCCGACGGCGCTTCTCGGCAAATACCAGATGGTCCGCCTCGCGGAAGGCGTCGACAACGATGCGGCCGAGTGGAAGCGCTGCAACACCGTCGAAGCCTGCCCGGACCCGAAGCCGAATGGCTGGCCGGTGGACACGATCGTCACGCTGGTCGCCAAGCCGTTTTCCGAGCGTGTCGGCCCTGAGGTCATGGACTATCTCAACAAGCGCTCCTGGAGCAACGACACCATCAACAAGCTGATGGCCTGGATGACCGACAATCAGGCGAGCGGCGAGGACGGCGCCAAGCACTTCCTCTCCGAAAACAAGGATACCTGGAAAGCCTGGGTCACGCCGGAAGCCGCCGAAAAGATCGAAGCGTCGCTCTGACGGTACCTCGTCAATGAAACGTGCGATGCGCACTGCGCATCGCACGTTTTCCGCAACCCATGAGATGGTGTTCACCGCTGCGTCGACGTTACCGCCGAACATATCCTGACATATGAGTCGGCGCGTTTACCGCCACAGACAGCAGAATCATTGCCAGCCTGAAGGCAGACAGATTATTTTCATTACGCAGGAGTGGGTGGCTGGCGGCTGAATGTGGCGTCAGGCCCTTGCGGCGATGGCTTACTCATCCCCTGGCTCGCCCCGCCAAACGACCCGCTACAGACGTTTTCGCGCGGCATTAGCGCTGCGCACGCCGGTGAATTGTGGCGCGTCATGCTTCGCGCCAGCCAGGCCTGAAATTAACCATTTGTTAACCATTTCACCGCTACACAAAGCTACCGAAAATTAACCAAGATGACTGACGTGTTAACTCAACCCCGGCCGATCCGCCTCAAGGGGCGGTCCTTCCTTGCGCTTGCGCTGACCCCGGAGCTGCCCGTTGCGGACTGGCTGGTGCGCCTTGACGATCTTGCGGCCCGTTCGGCCGGCTTCTTCCTTCGTCGTCCGGTCGTTCTGGATATCGATGGCCTCGATATCGACCGTCAGGAACTGCGCGAACTCGTCGAGCAATTGTCGTCCCGCAATGTCCGCGTGATGGGCATCGAAGGCGCGCGCACCTCCCAGCTTGGCCCCGACATGCCGCCGGCGATGACCGACGGCCGCCCGGCGGCCGATTTCGAAGCCCCTGCCGAATCGGAGAAGGCGGACAAGCATGCGATCGACTCGGTCGAGAGCGCGGCACCGGTCCCCGCTCATCAACAGTCGGTTACTGCGGCGCCATCCCTGATCGTGTCCCGCACGGTACGATCCGGCCAGTCGATCTTCTTTCCCGAGGGTGACGTGACCATCGTCGGTTCGGTCGGTTCCGGCGCCGAAGTCGTGGCGGGCGGCTCGATCCACGTCTACGGCGCACTGCGCGGCCGGGCGATGGCGGGCTCCACAGGCAATGCCGAGGCACGCATCTTCTGCCGCAAGCTGGAAGCGGAACTCATCGCAATCGACGGCTTCTACAAGACCGCCGAAGACATGGAACCCGAACTGCGCGGCAAGGCCGGGCAGATCTGGCTCGAAGGCGAAACAATCAAGGCCGCGATACTCGGCTGAACACGAATTCCTATGGACTGGAGAGGTATATGGGCAAGGTAATCGTTGTCACATCGGGTAAGGGCGGCGTCGGCAAGACGACGTCGTCGGCCGCATTGGGTGCCGCACTGGCGCAGAACGGCGAGAAGGTCGTGGTCGTCGATTTCGACGTCGGCTTGCGCAATCTCGATCTCGTCATGGGGGCGGAACGCCGCGTCGTATACGACCTCGTCAACGTCATTCAGGGCGAAGCCAAGCTCACGCAGGCGCTCATCCGCGACAAGCGCGTCGAGACGCTCTATTTGCTGCCTGCCTCGCAGACCCGCGATAAGGACAACCTCACGCCTGAGGGCGTCGAGAAGGTCATCGCCGCGCTGAAAAGCGCGTTCGACTGGGTGATCTGCGATAGCCCCGCCGGCATCGAGCGCGGTGCAACGCTCGCCATGCGCCATGCGGACATTGCTATCGTCGTGACCAACCCGGAAGTCTCTTCGGTCCGCGACTCGGACCGCATTATTGGCCTTCTCGATTCGAAGACGCTGAAGGCGGAGAACGGCGAGCGCATCGAAAAGCACCTGCTTTTGACCCGTTACGACGCCAATCGCGCCGAACGCGGCGACATGCTGAAGGTGGACGACGTGCTGGAGATTCTCTCCATCCCGCTGCTCGGCATCATCCCGGAAAGCATGGACGTGCTGCGCGCGTCGAACGTTGGCGCTCCCGTGACGTTGGCCGACGGCCGCAGCGCGCCTGCGCTTGCCTATTTTGAAGCCACGCGCCGCCTGAAGGGCGAGGATTTACCGGTCACCATTCCTGGTGAGAAGCGCAGCTTCCTCGGCAAGATTTTCGGAAGGAAAGCGGCATGAAGCTTTTCGGTTTCTTCTCCCGCGGCCAGTCGGCGCCGGCAGCCCGTGAACGGCTGCAGGTCCTGCTTGCCCACGAACGCGCCTCTACCGGCGACATCGACCTCGTCAACAAGCTGCGCGACGAAATCCTGAAGGCGATTTCCAAACACATGCAGGTTGATGACGAGAAGGTCAGCATCAAGATGGAACGCGGCGCGCAGGTCTCCACGCTGGCCGTGGACATCGAGATCCCCTTCGACGCCGGCAAGAAGGCCGCCTGACGGCCATGCCGATCACGCCGCCGCGCCCGACTCGGGCGGGCGGCACTGTTCAACGCTCAGGAAGGACACCTGGCCGACCGCAGCCCGCTTTGGGCGCACCCCTCTACACATCAAGCATAGCAAGGAGGCTGTCATGACCCGCTTAGCCCTTCTGGAGAGACTGAAAGCAGTCCAGCAGATGCCGAAGTTCGAGCGCCGCGACATCACCACCATCGCCGCCATCCTCAACACGAAAGCACTCGCCCGGCATGTCGAAGTGTGCGAGAGCGACGCAGGGATCACCAGACCCGGTGTCGATGTGCCGAACGGCCCGGCATAGTCTCGTCGCATCCCGCCAAGACGCTTCCCCTGACTTTCCTGATTGCGCCATTTTGTCACCTTCAAGTGCCATGCTCAACCGCTGGCATGGGCGCTATCAATCGCAGGCGAAGCGTTTACAGCAGTTGAAGCGCGTTCGCGCATCCAGAAAAACATTCGGCCTATCGTAGAAGTTGCGTTATCGAACAAAGCGCAGCTGGGCTCTCCCGCATATAAAGTTGGCTCTTTTATTCATGTATCATATCGCCGCGACTGTCCGCCGATCGGACAATCGAATTGGAGATTTTTATGTGTATCTTGAGAGGGTTAGCCGGGCCGCTCCTCGCGGTGGCCACGGGGTTTTCGCACGCCTATGCGTCAGATTTTGGTGGTCTTGCCGAATTCGAGGGGCGTTTGGGAAGTGAAGCGTCGACTGGTGGCCTCGGCATCATGCTCCCCTTCCAGCTGGACGCCGGGCAAACATTCTTCCTTGATCTCAATGGCGCACTGGTATCCGGTGGCGTCGAACAGGGCTCGCTTGGAGCCGGTTACCGTTTTGCGACATCGAGCGATTGGGTGCTCGGCATATACGGCTACTACGACTACCTGAACTCGCGCCTCGGCAATGATTTCCATCAGCTGTCCTTTGGCGCGGAGGCCATTGGTGCAGTGCTGGAAACGCGCGCAAATGTCTACCTGCCACTCGGAAATGGCTATTCGGTCGACGGCTTAGGTGTAGCGGTTGTCGATAACGGTGTCCTTCGCTTCCGCGACGGCCGCGAACAGGCACGCCCCGGCCTGGATGTTGAGGCTGGCATCAAGATGCCGGGCCTTGACGACGATACGCAGCTGAAATTCTTTGCCGGAAGTTACTGGTATGGCGGCAAAAATGTCAGCGACATGTTCGGGGCCAAATTGCGGGCGGAGCTCGCCTTTACCGGTATCAACGGATTGCCGTCCGGATCTACTGTCTCCTTCGGCGCGACCGGCACCTACGACAATCAGGACAAGCTTGGCGGCGCGGTCATGGCACGGCTGCGTATTCCATTTGGCGGAGCCGGCAGCGCGGCCGGCGACCCCTTCGACCCGGCAATACAGGCCGTTAGACGAGCCTCGACCATCAAGACTCATTTCGGCGTGACCGGCGACATCGAAGATGCGGTTCTTGACCTGAATGGCCAGACGGCTGGCAGGCTCGTCAACATCTCTGCGGGGAGCGGCGACGCCGCAGCCATCAATGCCATCCTCGCAGGAGCGGGAGACGGCGCGGTTGTTCTCGCCGATGGCGATATCGGCCTCAATGGCTCCCTGATGCTGGCGAACGGACAGACTCTCCTTGGCGGTGGCGGGACGCTGGCTCTTCGCGGCGCGAAGAGCGGCGGCCGGGGCAGTTTCACCAATAGCGGCGCTCATACAACGCTGACCGGTTATGACCCGGCCAGCGACCTCGTGACAATGGCCTCCAACAGCATGGTCTCCTCGCTGGGGATCATCGGCGGCCTTGCGGGAATTGGCAGCGCCGGTACGAGCAGGCTGACGATCCACAATGTCGACATTTCGAATACGGCCCATGACGGAATCCGACTGGCAAGTGTCGATGGCGCCGTCATCGAGAACAGCCGTATCCACGACCTTTACATCTGCGACAACAATACGCTTTGCGAGTTCGCCGTCGGCAACCCGAACCGCGCGCCTTATGCCGCGATCAGCGCGCACGGCACGGCGAATCTCACCATTCGCGATACAACCATCGACAACGTGACCTATGGCATTTTTGCCGGAAGCGTTATCGATGACAGCGACTGGCCTCCTGTCGTGACGGACCTTGCCAGAAACATTACCTTCGACAACGTGTCCATTTCCCGCTCGCGGCGGGAGGGCATCCTGCTTGTGGCAGCGGACAAGGTCGACATGAACAAAGTGACGATCGACAACACACAGCAAGGCCGCGACATGGACCTCGTCGTGCTCCAGGGCACCTCGAACGTCTCGATCACTGACATGTCGCTGAAGGGCGGCATCAATGGCCTGATGCTGGTGACGGCGTCCACCCTTCCCGAAGATGCCGTGACGACAAATGTGAAGGTCAAAGGCCTGACGACCGATGGTACGACGAATGCCGGCATCTTCTTCAATCCCGTCTCGGGCATTTCACTCGAAGATGTCACGATCAAGAATGCCGGCACCTACGGCATGTTCATTTACGGAAGCGACTATGCCTTCCTCGGCGGGCCGGTGGCCGATATCGACTTCAAGAACGTGGTTATCGACAAGGCGGCGAATGCCGGCCTCTACTTCATGGGACCGGCGAGAGACCTGAAGGGCGATATCACCGTTCGCAACACGCCACGCGATTGCAAGTCCGATCCGCATTGGAGCGGCACTGGCGTCAACGGCTCCATTACGCAGTCGCCAGGCTCCGTCTTCACCGTCAACGGCCAGGAGATCGGCAACACGACGCTTGCGGCACGTTGCGGCTGAAAACGATAAGTGCGACGAGGGGCGGCTCGCGCCCCTCGTTTGCGTTTCAGCGCGCGAACTTCCGCGCGCCGGCGACGCAGAGCACGACCGCGAGCGTCGTGACAATCATAACTGGGCTGACCTTCTCGTGAAGCAGCACAGCGGCGATCAGAAGACCGAAGAAGGGTTGCAGCAGCTGCAACTGGCCGACAGCGGCGATACCGCCCTTAGCCAAGCCGCGATACCAGAAGAAGAAGCCGACCAGCATGCTGAAAACCGAAACGTAAAACAGCCCGGCCCAGGCACTAGGCGCTATGCCGCTCCAAGCATCCGGAAGCCATAGCAGCGCGATGATCGCCATCGGCGGCAGGGACAGGACGAGCGCCCAGCAAATGACCTGCCATCCGCCGATGGCGCGCGAGAGCTTGGCCCCCTCTGCATAGCCGAGGCCGCAGAGGATGATTGCAGCGACCATCAGCAAATCGCCGACAAGCGAGATCCCCACGCCGGCCGTCAGCGCAAAGCCGACCACCGTTGCGCTGCCGATGCAGGAGAACAGCCAGAAGAGCGGCTTCGGCCGCTCGCCGCCGCGCAGCACCCCGAAAATTGCGGTCGCCAGTGGCAGGAGCCCGATAAAGACGGCGGAATGCGCGGCCGTGACATATTGCAGGGCAATCGCGGTCAGAAGCGGAAAGCCGACAACAACACCAAGTGCAACGACGGCGAGCGGCAGGAGATTTTCCCGCGGCGGCCGGACTTGCCGCAAGGCGAGAAGAAAGATCGCCGCCAGCGTCCCGGCGATCACCGCCCGCGCGGAGGTCAAGAACAGCGGCGAGAAATCTCCAACTGCCAAGCGCGTCGCGGGGAGCGACCCACTGAAAATGACAACGCCCGTCAGCCCGCTGCCCCAGCCTTCCATCGATGTTTTCATAGCACCTTGCCTTTCCTGTCCTGTTAAGCGCGGGGAGACTGGAAATGACAGGAACAGTGCAGTACAATTATGAAAAACTGTACTGATGCAATAACCAATACAAAGGCCTGACATGACAACGACAGCGACAGGCACACGGACCTCCCATGTCATGAATGCCGTTCGCGGGCGGATCGCCGGACGCATGCTCGGCCCCGGAGATCGCCTGCCCTCGATCCGTAATTTTGCCACCACCATGGGCGTTTCCCCGTCGACTGTCGTGGAGGCCTATGACAGACTTGCAGCGGAAGGATTGATCCGACCCCAACAGGGATCGGGCTTCTATGTGACTGGCGCCGCCCTTCCTCCCCTCAAGCTCGCCGAGGCCGAAACGCCCAAAGCCCGCGCTGTCGATCCGTTCTGGGTATCGCGACAGTCGCTCGATGCGGACGATACGACGCTCAAGCCCGGCGGCGGCTGGTTGCCGGCCGACTGGATGCCCAACGATGCCCTGCGGCGGGCGATCCGAAGCCTTGCGCGCAGCGACGACGCGCTTTTGGCCTACTACGGCAGTACGCGCGGCTCCCCTGCCCTTCGACGCCTTCTGCTCGGTCGTCTCGCCGAGAACGGCATTCCGGCCGGACCCGACAACCTGCTTCTGACCAGCACCGGGACGCAAGCGCTCGACCTTATCTGCCGCTTCCTCCTGCGGCCCGGCGACACGGTGCTGGTGGACGACCCCTGCTATTTCAATTTCCAGGCGATGCTGAAGGCGCATCAGGTCAAGGTCATCGGCGTCGCCCGCACGCATCATGGGCCTGACATTGCCGCTTTCGAGGCAACGTTGGCCGCGCACCGACCCCGTCTCTACATCACCAATTCGACGATCCACAATCCGACGGGCTCCACCCTTTCCCCGCAGGTTGCCCACCGGGTGCTGAACGCCGCTGCGGCCAACGAAACGATCATTGTCGAAGACGACATCTTCGCAGATTTCGAGCCGGAGCCCTCCACCAGGCTCGCAGCGCTCGACGGGCTCGAGCGGGTCATTCGGATCGGCAGCTTCTCGAAAACCCTGTCGGCTGCGGTGCGTTGCGGCTATATCGCGGCCCGCCCGGATTGGGTCGAGGGCCTGATCGACCTGCAGATCGCCACAAATTTCGGTGGGCCGAGCCCAATCGCCAGCGAAATCATAACCCATATGCTGGCAGGCGGCGGCTACCGCAAGCACATGGAGGATGTGCGCCGCAAGCTGGTGCGCATCCGGCGCGAGACGGCCGACCGCCTGTCCCGCCTCGGCATCGAGCCATGGCTCATGCCACGCGGCGGTATCTACCTCTGGTGCCGGCTGCCGGAGGGACTGGATTCCGGTGAGGTCGCGCAGGCAGCCCTTGCACAGGGCGTGGTTCTGGCGCCGGGCAACGTGTTCAGCGTATCGCAGAGCGCCGGCAACTTCATGCGCTTCAACGTGGCCCTCATGGTGGAGCCACGCATCTATACCGTGCTTGCCGACGTCATGAAGCGGCCGGTCTCGTCCGTCTCTCCAGCATAGACCGCGACAGCACCACGACGAGGCCGATCAGGATCGTCGCAGCGATGAACAGGAACGCCGCGGCGGCAATCGCCGGGCTGATATTCTCACGAATACTGGAGAACATTTGACGTGCCAATGTGCGCTGGTTGGGGCCAGCGACGAAGAGTGTCAGCACCACCTCGTCCAGCGATGTGGCGAAGGCAAGCACGGCACCGGACAGAACCCCCGGCATGGCCAAGGGCAGTGTCACGCGCCGGAAGACGGTGACGGGCGCCGCCCCAAGACTTTGCGCGGCAAGCTCGACCCGTTCGTCGATGCCGGCAAGCGCCCCCGTCACGCTCACCACGACGAAGGGAATAGCGACGACCGTATGGGCGATGATCACGCCGGCATAGCTGTTGATGAGGCCGAAGCGTGCGAGCAGCACCTGCATGCCCACGCCCAGCACCACAGCCGGCACGACCATCGGCAGCAGAAAAAGCGTGCGCATCGAGCCCCGGAAGAAGAACAGCCTGTTGCGAAGGCCGAGCGACGCTGCGGTGCCCAACACGGTGGCGAGCAGCGTCGTGCCCGTGCCGATGATCAGGCTGTTGATGATCGCGCGGCGCCAGGCATCCGCAAAAAACAACTCCTCGAACCAGCGCAGAGACCAGGACGGGATCGGATAGGTGAGGATGACGCTAGACGTGAATGCAAGCGGCAGGATGGCGATGAGCGGTGCGACGAGAAACAGGATCGTCAGCAGGGCGAAGGTAAGTTTTGCGATCTTCATAGGCATGGTCAGCGCCTCCCTGGCTCGTCCGAGGAAAGCCTGGCATAGACGCTGTAGAGCAACAGCGTCGCCACCAGCAGCACCATGCCGAGCGCGCCCGCCATGCCCCAGTTCGCCGAACCCGTCGCGTAGAAGGCGATGATCGAGGAGATCATCTGGTCGCCCGGCCCGCCGATCAGCGCCGGCGTGATGTAGTACCCGATGGCCGAAATAAAGACGAGTAACCCGCCTGAAGCGACGCCGCGCAGGCTAAGCGGCAGGAGAACGCGCAGGAACGCCCGGATGGGCGGCGCGCCGAGCGAGGCCGCCGCCGGCATGAGGTTCTTAGGGATGGTGATAAGCACCGAGTATATCGGCAGCACCATGAAGGGCAGCAGCACATGCGTCATGGCGATAATGACGCCTGTGCGGTTGAAGATGAGCGCCAGCGGTGCGTCGATCAGGCCGATGGCGCGCAAGAAATCGTTGATCAGTCCCTGTTCCTGCAAAAGGATGAACCAGGCGGCCGTGCGCACCAGAAGCGAGGTCCAGAGCGGCAGGAGAACGGCGGCCAGCATCAAATCGCGCTTCCATCCGGTCAGCGAGGCGGCGATGATCGCATAGGGAAAGCCGATACAGGCACAGAAGAAGGTGACAAGCGCCGCAATCCAGAAGGTCCGCACGAGGATAACGCGATTGACGGACTGGTCGGCAGGCAGATGTTCTATGGCACCGGCTGAATTGCGCCCGAGATCGACGGCGGCGAGCAGGTTGCGGTCGGTGAGCGGCGACAGCGCGTCGGCGATGGCGATCCAGAATTCCGGTTTTTCCCAGCGCTTGTCGATGGAAACGAGATCGGGCGGCGGGCTGGCGGCATCGCCAAGCGCGCTCGTCGTCTTCGACATCAATGTGCGAAAACCGGAGCGGGCGCTGTTGAGGCGACGCACCATGTCGCCGAGTGCCTGATCATCATCGACAGCCTTGAGATCTTCCATCAACGCCGTCTGCATCGGCATGCTCGGCGGGGATTCGCGATCCCAATCGCCCATGATTTCAGCTGTGCGCGGCAGGAGGCGCAGGACCGCCGGATCGGAGACGGCCTGCGACATCATGCTGAACAGCGGCCAGACGAAGAAGCCCATGAGGAAGAGAAAGAGCGGCGCGAGCAGCAGAAGGGAACGCCCCATGCGGGACGACGAGCCACTCATGGCGCGATAACCCGGCAATCGCCCGCCGAAAAGGCGGCGAAGACCTTGGTGCCCGGTGCGAATTCACGCGAGCGACGGCCGAGCTTGGCAATCAGCGGATACGCCTCGTTCTGCAACTGAACACGCAGGTGATCCCCCTGATAGACGCTGTCCGTCACCTCTGTCTCCAGCACGTTTCGGGCGGCACCGCGGGCTTCGGCAAGATCGATGCGTTCCGGGCGGATGGAAAGATAGACCCCCTGGCCGGCCGCAACACCGTCAGACACGGCAGAGACGATCTGCGCACCGTTCGGCAGGCGCACCGTCGCCTCCCGGCCCTCGATCGCTTCCACCACTCCCTCGACGAGATTGGTCTCACCGATGAATTCGGCAACGAAGCGCGTCGCCGGCTCGTCGTAGACCTGGCGCGGCGTGCCGATCTGCTCGATCTTGCCCTTGTTGAAAACCGCAACGCGGTCCGACATGGTCAGAGCCTCGGACTGGTCGTGCGTCACAAAGACGATGGTCAATCCGAGTCGGCGATGGAGTTCGCGGATATCGAGTTGCATCTGCTCGCGTAGTTGCTTGTCGAGCGCACCGAGAGGCTCGTCCATCAACACGACGCGCGGCTCGAAGACCAACGCGCGGGCAAGCGCCACGCGCTGCTGCTGGCCACCGGAAAGCTGCGAGGGACGGCGATCGGCCAGCGTAGACAGCTGCACCATATCGAGGGCCTGCTTGACGCGCGCGGCGGTCTCGGCTTTGTCGATGCCGCGCATTTGCAGCGGAAAGGCGATGTTTTCGCCAACCGTCATATGCGGGAAGAGCGCATAGCTCTGGAAAACCACACCCATATCCCGCTTGTGGGTCGGCACATCGTTGATGGCCGCGCCATCGAGCAGGATTTTTCCTGAGGTCGCCTGCTCGAAACCGGCAAGCATCATGAGCAGCGTCGTCTTGCCGGAACCGGACGGCCCCAGGAGACTGACAAACTCGCCCTTCGCAATGCTCAGATCGAGATTTTCGACGACACAGAGCGGGCCATAGAATTTGGTGATGCGATCGAATTTGATAAATTCGGCCAAGGAATGCTCCATCGCTAGCGGCGAAGGATGCGGCATGAAGGATCGCGACGCATCCGGCCAGTCAGGAAGGGCGCCCGTGAGGACGCCCTTCGCTGCGGATATCCTTATTGGGCCAGCCAGGCATTGAACCGCTGCGTCAGCGATTCCGCATTGTCGATCCAGAAATCGACGTTAAGCGCGATGGCTTCCGGCAGGTTTGCCGGATCGGTGGGCAGATCTTTTGCAAGATCAGCGGGCACCATCGCCGCGGCTTCCTTGTTTGGCAGACCGTAGGCGACGGATTCCGGCAGCTTCGCCTGATTTTCCGGCAGGCTCGCGAAGGCGATGAAGTCCTGCGCCACATCCTTGTTCTCGGCGTCCTTGAGAACGACCCAGCTGTCGACGGCGTAGATGCTGCCCGGGAAGACGACCTTGAAGTTCTTGCCTTCGGAACGGTTGATGCCGGTGATGCGGCCGTTATAGGCCGACGTCATCGCGACTTCGCCGGATGCGAGGAACTGGATCGGCTGCGCGCCGGATTCCCACCATACGATGTTCGGCTTCAGCTCATCGAGCTTCTTGAAGGCGCGCTCGACACCTTCTTCGGTAGACAGGACGTCATAGAGCTCATCCTTGGAGACGCCATCGGCCAAAAGCGCGAATTCAAGCGTGTATTTCGGGCCCTTGCGCAGCGAGCGCTTGCCCGGGAACTTTTCGACGTTCCAGAAATCCGCCCAGGACTTCGGCCCTTCGGCCAGCTTGTCGCCGTCATAGGCGATGGCCGTGGACCAGACGATGGCGCCGACGCCACAATCGTTGACGGCACTGTCGAGGAACTTGTCCTTGCCGCCCATCTTGTCCCAGTCGATCTTCTCGTAAAGGCCATCGGCACAGCCGAGCGCGAGCTCCTCGGCTTCCACCTGCACGGCGTCCCAGTTCGGCGCACCGGCCTTGACCTTCGACTGGATGACGCCGATGCCACCGTCCCAGGCTTCGTCGAGCACCGGCTTTCCGATCTTCTCGGAGAAGGGCTTGAAATAGATGTTGCGCTGCGCGTCCTGATAGTTGCCGCCCCAGGAAACGACGGTAAGGTCCCGCGCAGCAGCCGGAAGAACCAGGCTCGCGGAGAGGGCGACCGCTGCGGCCGCCAGGATTCCGGATTTAACGATAGTCTTCATTGCACTCCCCTTTTCTGTTTTGTGGAAGAGCCGGTGCGGGCTCTGTTGCGACTTTCGACCCGCTCCGCGCCCGCCTTTTGGCGTGGCACGGCATCATGGCCTCTCCAGTCGGCCTGTCCTTTCCCCGGGACATGTCGACCGATTCATGCATTCCGATCATCGCCGGTCAACGGAAATCCGCCGCGGCTTGATTATCGTCAGACGTGCTGCCCTCCATTGATGTGGATTTCCGCGCCGTTGATGTAGGAGGACTGCTCGGTGCACAGGAAATAGATGGTTTCCGCGACTTCGCGCGGTTCGCCCAGCCGTCCCAAGGGCACTTCCGCAGCCACCAGTGCATCGGTGCCGGGTGACAGTATCGAGGTTTCGATCTCGCCTGGCGCGATCGCGTTGGCCCGCACGCCGCGCTTGCCGAATTCATGCGCCATTTCGCGCGTCAGCGAGGCAAGTCCGGCCTTGGAGGCCGCATAGGCGACACCGGCAAAGGGATGCACGCGCGAACCGGCGATTGAGGTGACGTTGACGATCGACCCCTTGGCCGCTTCGAGCTCGGGCATCAGCGCGCGCGCGATCAACGCTGTCGAGACGAGATTGACGTTGAGGACCTGTGTCCACACGTCGGCATCCGTGCCCATTACCCCGAGACGGCTTCTGTTCGGCCCCTTCGGCGAGATGCCTGCATTATTGACGAGTGCATGCAGCCTGCCGTTGGGCAGCCGCTCGCGCACCGTCGCGGCAAGACGATCGATCTGGCTGAGGTCGGCAAGGTCGGCCTGAATGTGGCTTTCACGTGCGGAAGGCCAGGCACACTCCTCGGAGAACGGCTGGCGCGAAACGGTGAATATCCGCCAGCCTTTCGACTGGAACAGCTTGACCGTTGCGTGCCCGATGCCGCGGCTTGCGCCCGTCAGCAACATGTAGCGGCGTTCTTCGGTCATCCGGCAGTCTCCGTTGATGCTTGATACATCGTAATCCGCGGTCGGTGAAATGCAAGTCCCTTTCGGCGGGGTTCAGGCCGAACGCTCTGCGCCGGGCACGACAGCTCCAATGCGTTCGAGAATCGGCTTCCCGCCCAGAAGGATGTCGTCCACGATTGCCATGGACGCCGCGGCCGGGTCGTGCCGCTTCAGCGCCTCGACGACCGGATAGTGATGATCGATCATCGCCCGTCCGCCGGCAAGGTAGGCATCGGAAATATGCGGTCCCATCTGTAGCCACAGGCGTCGCAGGATCGTCGTCAGAACGGGAAGTCCGGCGATCTGCGGCAGTCTGAAGTGGAAAGCCTGATTGAGCTGCGTGCCCCGCAAGCGATCGCCATCGGCGATAGCCGCTTCATTTTCCTTGAGAATTTGTTCCAACGCCTGGATATCCGCGCTCGTCGCGACCTGTGCTGCGGTCTCCGCGGCAAACCCTTCTAGGCGCACGCGGATGGCGCGTATTTCGCGATAGCGGTTTTCACTCAGGCCGGCGACGCGGATATCGCGCGGCGAGCGGAAGGTGATCGCCTCATCATTGGCCAGACGCAGAATCGCATCACGGATCGGCGTGACGCTGGTGCCGAACTGCTCGGCAAGGTCGCGGATCTTGAGCCGGTCGCCCGGTTGGAACCGTCCCTGCATCAACGCGTCGCACAGAGCGCCATAAACGACGCTGTTGAGGTTCTCATGTTCCAGTGTGGTGAATTCCGCCATGGACCGGCCCATAAAATTGCGCAATAACATACTTGATGCATCTTTTTTGACGTGTTTCAAGTATGGGGTCGTACCAAGGGTCGTTCCTCTTGCGAAAACCTTCGGAAATCCCGCATGCCCTTTATCTGCGGCAGAACGATACGCCGAACAGAGCGCGCCAACGGAGCCAGCATGACCGAGCCACCGCTCGCCAGTCCCAGAAAAGATTCGATGTCCGCGACCCTGACGGTGACGGCCTTGCCGGAGGCCGCGGCAGCGGTCGCCGCGGTGTACGGGCTCAAAGGCGAGGCCAAGCGTCTTTCGAGCGAGCGGGACGAGACCTTCCTTTTCAAGCGGACTGACGGCACGGCATTTATCCTGAAAATCGCCAACGCTGCGGAGGATCCTGCGGCGCTGGAATTCCAGGATGGCGCGCTGCTGCACCTCGAAAGGGCCGCCCCTTGCGTACCGGTTCCAAGACTGATCCGCACCCAGGCTGGCGAGCAGAGCCACACGCTCGCGAGCCCCGACGGGCCGCGCATCATGCGCTTGCTTTCCTTCCTGCCCGGCGAACTGCAATATCGCACGCCTGCAACGCCGTCGCAGAGCCGCAATGTCGGCCGTGCGCTCGCCGAACTCGGCCGTGGGCTTGAGGATTATCAGGGCCGCCCTCCGGAGGGAAAGCTGATGTGGGACATTTCCCACATGCTCGATCTTGCCGCCGTTGTCGGACACGTCGCCCCCGAGCGTCGCGCCCGGGCCGAAGCCGTTCTGGCGGAATTCGAGGGCGCGCTACCAGCCATCAAAGCCCTCAGGCGGCGCCAGATCATCCACAACGATTTCAACCCGCACAATATCCTGCTCGATCCCGCCACGCCGGACGTGGTGGCCGGCATCATCGATTTCGGCGACATGGTGCATGCACCGCTCATCAACGATCTCGCTGTCGGCCTTTCCTATCATCTGGCGACAGAGAACTGGGCGGCGCGCGCCAGCGGCTTCCTTGAAGGTTTCCTCTCGGCGCGACTGCTGGAGAAGGCGGAGATCGAGGTTCTGCCGCTCTTGCTGCGCTGCCGATTGGCCATGTCCATCATCATTGCCGAATGGCGCTCGGCGCTTTTCCCGGAAAACCGGGATTACATCATGCGCAACCACGCCACCGCCCTCAGGGGCCTGCAGAACATTTCCGATCTCAATCCGGCCGGGCTCGCATGGCTCGTGCCCAATCTTTCCGAGGCCTGATCATGTCGATGGTGAATGCATTTTCGCGTGCGGATTTCGAGCGGCTCGACGAAGCCGACCGGGCGCTGATCGCCCGCCGGGAAAAGGTACTCGGTC
Source organism: Shinella sp. H4-D48 (assembly GCF_022637395.1). Taxonomy (GTDB): domain Bacteria; phylum Pseudomonadota; class Alphaproteobacteria; order Rhizobiales; family Rhizobiaceae; genus Shinella; species Shinella sedimenti. The sequence goes on from NZ_CP093338.1 coordinate 145,219, forward strand.
CTGCCTATCGCCTGTTCTATGAAAAGCCGCTGCATCTTGTGCGCGGCGAAGGCGTCTTTCTCTACGACACCTCCGGCGAGCGGTATCTCGATGCCTATAACAACGTTGCCTCGGTCGGCCACTGCCATCCGCGCGTGGTCGAGGCGATCACCCGTCAGACGGCCGTGCTCAATACCCACACGCGCTACCTGCATGAAGGGATCATCGACTATGCCGAAAAGCTGACGGCGACGTTTCCCGATTCGCTCAGCCAGGCCATGTTCACCTGCACGGGCAGCGAGGCCAACGATCTTGCTGTGCGCATCGCACGCTTCGTCACAGGCGGGACAGGCATCATCGCGACGGAACTCGCCTATCACGGCCTGACAAGCGCGGTCGCGGAGTTCTCGCCGTCGCTCGGCGAATCCGTCACGCTCGGGCCGCATGTGCGCACCATTCCCGCACCGGACAGCTATCGCCACACGCCGGAAGACATGATGGAAAAATTCGGCCGCGACGTTCGCGCCGCCATCGCGGACCTGAAGCGACACGGCATCAAGCCGGCCATGCTGATCACCGACACGATCTTTTCGAGCGACGGCATCTTCGAGGGGCCGAAGGGCTTCCTGAAGCCTGCGGTGGACGCCATCCACGAGGTGGGCGGCCTGTTCGTCGCAGACGAAGTGCAGCCCGGCTTCGGACGCACGGGCGAAACCATGTGGGGTTTTGAACGCCATGGTGTCGCGCCCGACATGGTGACGATCGGCAAGCCGATGGGCAATGGCTATCCCATGGCCGGCATCGTGCTTCGACCGGAAGTGATCGCCGAGTTCGGGCCACAGGCCCGTTATTTCAACACGTTCGGCGGAAACCCGATCGCCGCTGCTGCCGGCAAGGCCGTATTAGAGGTCATCCACGAAGAAGGCCTTCAGCAGAATGCGCTGGATGTCGGCCGCTACATGATGGATGGTCTGAAGAGCCTATCGGACCGTTACCATGCCATCGGCGACGTCCGCGGCTCCGGCCTGTTTATTGGCGTTGAGATCGTCGCAGACCCCGCGGCAACGAGCGCGGATGCCGCGCTCACGGCCCGCATCGTCAACGGGCTGCGGGAGCGCCGCGTGCTCATCAGCGCCTCCGGCCCGCGCGCCAACGTCTTGAAAATCCGCCCGCCACTCGTCTTCTCGCGCGAAAATGCGGACATGCTGCTCGACGCCCTGCGCGGCGTCTTGCAGGCGCTCTGACCGACGACGACGGCGGGTTTCAGGAGCGACCCGCCGTCAGGTCCAGGCGTAACGAACAATGTGGAAGAAAACGGGAGCGGCAAAGACCAGGCTGTCGGCACGGTCGAGCATTCCGCCATGGCCTTCGATCATGTGGCCCCAGTCCTTCACCCCGCGATCGCGCTTGATGGCAGAGGCGACGAGGCCGCCGAAGAAGCCCATAATGCAGGCGAGCGCCGCCAAAACCCCGGCTTCGAGCGGCGAGAATGGCGTCAGCCAATAAAGCCCCGCCCCCATCAGCGATGCGCTGGCGATGCCGCCGATGAGGCCTTCCCAGGTCTTGGATGGAGAAATGGCGGGCGCCACCTTGTGCCGGCCGAACAGCTTGCCGAAGATATATTGCAGCACATCGCTGCCCTGCACGGTGGCGATCAGGAAGGCAATCAGAAGCAGTCCTCGCCCTTCATTGCCGGGAATGGGCAGCGTCACGAGCGCCGGCACATGGCTCAGGCAATAGACCGAAAGCATGATACCCCATTGCTGCTCGCTAACCCGCTCAAGAAAGCGGGAGGTATCGCCGCGCAGCGCCGTCAGCGCCGGCATGGCGAGAAAGCAGTAGACGGGAATGAAGATCGAGTAGAGCCCGTACCAGTCGATCCAGATCAGATAGTATTGTACCGGAATGACGATCAGGAACATGCCAAGCAGCGTCCAACGGTCTGCGCGGCGGGTATTGGTGAGCGTCACATATTCCCGCAGCGCCGCGAATGACACGAAGGCGAACAGCAGGATCACGCCGCCTTTGCCGAAGACGAAGGCCACCGAAATGCCCGTAACCATGATCCACCACGCCTTGATGCGGGCGTTCAGGTTGTCGAGCGTGGAAGGCAAAGGCTTGGGACTGCGCCAGGAGAGGATGGCCGCGACAAGGCTCGCCACCGACAGCACCGCGACAAGCCCGAGAAAAAGACAAGTGGTATCGTCGCTCATTGCGGGGTTCCATCCTTTCGCGGCGCAAGCGCGAGAAGCGCCACTCGGGCGCGGTCAAGAAAGACTTTGCGGTCCTCGCCATTTTCCAGCTTAAGCGGCGCGCCGAACACGACGCGGCAGAGCAGCGGGATGGGCAGGAACGCTCCCTTCGGCAGTACACGGGACATGTTCTCGATCCAGCACGGCACGAGTTCCACCTCGGGACGTGCGGCCGCGAGATTGTAGAGGCCAGAGCGGAAGCGCAGCAGCGGCTCCTCCGTCATGTTGCGCGTGCCTTCTGGAAAGAAGATCAGGCTCTCGCCCGCATCGAGTGCCGCGAGCATCACCTCCATAGGATCCACTCGGCGCTCGACCCAGTTGCGTTCTACCAGCACGGTGCGCAGCAGCCTGCCGGCGATGAAACGCCTGACGGGACCGGCATTCCAGTAATCCGCGCCGGCGACCGCCGCTGTGCGACCACGCTCGGCCAGATGAAGGCAGGTGCAAACCAGAATGAAATCGCCGTGGCTGGCGTGATTGGCGAAGTAGATGCGCAGCGGCCCGTTCGGCGACGTGCCCGCCCAGATCGGGCGCACACCGGTCACGGCGCGGGCGAGCACGGCGAGCACAGCGGCTGACGCTTTCTGGAGGAGGCTCGCCCCGCTCATGCCCCGCCCCCCTCGATACCGTCGAGCAGCAGGATGGCAAAAAGGGAAAGCGCGAAGGCCAGAAGAATGCGCTGCATCCAGACCAGCCGCCGGCATCCCGCAAGTCTGGTGGCAAGGGGAGCGGGCTGGCCGTTGCGCTTGCGAAGGCCCATGCGCTCCAGTACGTCGTCGATGGCCGATAGCGCGGCATCTTCCCTCTTATGGGAGGCAGCCAGCCTGAATAGCCCGGCATCGAACAGAAGGTGAGCCGACAGCCCGAGCGGCGCGAGACAGAAGGCGAGCAACAGCCACCAGCCGAGCGGCGCGGTAAAACCATGGGCGCCGGCGGTCGGCGGAGCGACCGCGAGGATCAGCACCGCAAGCGCTCCGCCCGCAAGTCCGTTGCGCCTGAAGCTCAGCGCTGCTTTCGTCATACGCATCCGCCAGTCCGTCATCGCGCTGCCTCATCGATCACAGCATAGGCCTCGACCGGCAGATGAACCGGCCGGCCGGCGGCCCTGATCTGCGCCACCGCAATAGCCGCACTTGCCGCATACCCCATGCGAACCAGAACGCAGGCAGCAACCACCGCACTGCGCTGGAAACCCAGCGCGCAGCAGATGAGGACGGGGCCGTGACGGCGGGCCTCCTCCACGGAAAGCGTGGCTTCACGGATGCGGCCGGCAGACAACGACAGGAGATCGAGGGACGGGAATGCGCGCCAGGCAAGCCCCGGCACCACGAGACCCGGCAGCTCTGCCGTCATGTCGATCACCGTCGCGATCGTCGAAAGCGTCTTTCGTTCGGGAAACCGCCCGAGCAGCACACCATCACCGATTTTCACCGTCGCCGGAAGCCGGCGCGTCCACCAGAGCATGTTGAGCCACGCGCCGAACCGGTAAGGCATGAGCAGCCAGCGGCTCGCCAGGCTGACACGGCCGTCGGTAGCCTTCTGGAAAACCGCCTCGCCCGCCCCCGCATAACCGAGAGCCACGATGGCAAGCGCCAGCGCCGGCCAGAGCAACAACAGCCCGGCGCCGTAACTGTGCGTCGTGAGGATCGCCAGAATGAGCAGGATCGCCGCTGCGGCTGCGTAGAAGGTGGCAAGCCGCCGTGGCTTTGCCTCCGCCGTCCATCGGACGCCGGAAAGCGGCGACTTTCCTCTCGAAGGAAAAAGCCAGAGCGCAAAAAGCCCGAGAAGTGCGCCGGCTGGAATGTCCAAAACATGATGCTGCCATGTCGTCAGCACGGAGATTCCGATTAGAGCGCTCCAGAGATGCCAGATCATTCTGACTGCGCCGGCAAAGCGACCGCGCCAGTGATCCCAGATGATCACCAGAAGTGCAATATGCAGCGACGGCGCCTGGTTGAACGGCTTATCGAAACCACCGAGCACATCGAACATGAAACCCGGCAGCCCCTCTGTCGGCGGTCGCACAAAGATGGCCTGGAGGGGAAACGCGACGAAACAGGCGATGGCTACAACCTGTGCCGTCAGATAGCGCCGCGCCAGCCGGCCGACTGCGTCCGGCGTGGCATTGACGAAGAGCGAGAGGGCATAGAAGACATTGATCGACCAGTAGGGCACGATCGTCCAGGCGAGGAAAGGGATGTGACGTTCCCAGCCGAAGGCGATGTTCGGCACACCGGATCGCAGCGAGGCCAGCCAGTTCGCCGTGCCGTAGGTCAGGTAGAAGAATGGCGCCAGGAAAAGCAGCCACAGTGCCGCCGCGCGCAACACTGCGCGGCGCTGGCTCCCGGGCATGGATGCGACCCCCTCCCCCATTATGGCCTCAGACGCGTTCGGCCAGTGAGACGGTGAAGATGCCCCACTTATCGATGCGCTGCTCGATCTTGCGGAAGCCCGCCGCGGCCACGAGTTGGTCCATCTCCTGCTGCGTGCGACGGCGCATGATCCAGGCTTCGCCGCCGCGATGGGAGGTCAGCGCCCGTGCGATCATCTCGAGCTGCGGATGCCAGGGTTGGCCGGTATAGACGAGCAGCGATCCCGGCTCGAGCGCTCGGCCCAAGCCGGCAAGCGAGGCCTCGACCATGGCATTGTCCGGGAAGAGTTCGTAGAGGCCGGAAACGATGGCAAGCGTCGGCTTCGGCTCGATGGACGCAAGGCCTTGCGTATCGAAGGCATCCGCCCGATGGAATGCCGCGCTGTCTCCAAGGCCCCGCGCCGCGATCAGCGCCGTGCCTTTTTCTACGTTGATCGGCGAATAATCCTGCAAGCGGATGCTTTCCGGCTTCACCTCGGATGCGGCGACGGCGTCGAGCAAATACCGTCCATGGCCAGCGGCGATGTCGAGAACGCGCGCCGGCTTTCCTTCGGCATCGAGGCGTTTGAGCGCCTTGCCGATCAACTCCTCCAGATGCACCTTTCTCTGGCGGATACCGCGCCAGCCGATGGCATCGAGGAACTGCCGGTCGATCAGCCGTCCGCCGGGGCCAAGCCCGCGCGCCTCGTCCTCGTAGACGTAATCGAGCGTGGAACCGGAATCGAAGCCCGTGCGGCTTCCGGTGGCAAGCCCCTTGGAGAACAAGCCGCCAAGGCGGATCGAGGCGCGTGTGAGCGCCCAGTAAAGGCCGCGCGGCGAAAGCAGCGGCAGGGGCGTCGCCAGCCGGTCGGCTTCGTCACGGGTGTAGCCGGACAGGTGGGCGCTCCGCACATCGGCCACGGCGGGTGGTTCGGCAAAGCGGGCGAGGAGGAAGGTGCGCACCTTCTCCAGCGCCTTGGCCCGATCCCGCTCGCCCAATGTGTCATGATAGAAACCGGGCAGCACGTGGCGTTGCTTGATCGTCGCACCAAGGTTTTCGAAGAAGCGATGCTGCGGCGCGTGGCGCACGACGAAGTCGCTGCCCGAGATCAGGATTTGCGTCGGCACCGTAATGGCGCGGGCATCCGCCACCACACGGTCGGCAGCCTCATAAAGCTCCAGCAGGATGTTGGACGCGATAGGGCGCGTGATCAACGGGTCGGCCTCGAACGAGGCGATGCGCGCGCGGTCATGGGTCAGGAAGCGCGCCTTGACGTAGGAATTGACAAAGAAGGTACCCTTCAGCTTCTGCCAGAGCGCAATGCCCTCCTTCGCGAAGGGAACGTAGAGCTTGACGTCGAAGGCCGGCGCGGCCAGCACGAGCGCACGGATATCAGGCGCATAGTCATGCACCCAGGTCGCAGCCAGCACGGCCCCGACGCTCTGGGCGACGACGGCGATATCGCCGATTGCAAAACCGCCGGTCTCCATAATGTGCCGGACGAAGCAATCGAGGTCGCGCACCGAATGGGCAAACGACGGCGAAAAGCCGCGTTCGCCGGGCGAGCGGCCGTGGCCGCGTGCATCCCAGGCGTAAAAGGCGAAATCGTCCAGGCCCAGTTCATCGACAACATGCGCCACCCGGCCACCATGTTCGTGGCCGCGGTGCAGAAGCACGATGGCTCCCTTCGGCGTGCCGGAGCGGGCCGGCCAGTAACGGTAGAAAAGCTCGACCCCGTCGTGGCTGGTAAACGTCGATTCGATCATGCCTGTCCTCGTTTCGCGTATGAACACACATCCTATACGGATGAGACCGCCTGTTTGCAGTTGATTTCATACCGCCGCACCTGCATTTGTTGAATCGAGCGAAGCGGATTCAAGCCCTTATGTCGATCTATAAACTGAAATCGTCCTTCCAGAACCTGCTGCGGCCACTGGTCGGGCGCCTCGCCGAACGGGGCGTCACCGCCAATCAGGTCACGCTTTTCGCGGCCATCGTCTCGGTCGGAATCGGTGCACTTCTCTTGGCCAATCCCCAACCCGCGCTCTTCGCGCTGGTGCCGCTCTGGATGTTCCTACGCATGGCGCTGAACGCCGTTGACGGCATGCTGGCGCGCGAGCACGACCAGAAGAGCGCGCTCGGCGGCTATCTCAACGAGATCACCGACGTCGTTTCCGACGCCGCGCTTTACCTGCCCTTTGCGCTGGTCGCACCCTTCTCGCTGCCGTGGCTGACGGCCATCGTGTTCCTGGCGACGCTCACGGAATTCACCGGCGTTCTGGGCGTCGCGCACGGCAAGGGCCGCAGCTACGAGGGACCGATGGGCAAGAGCGACAGGGCGCTGCTTTTCGGCGCGCTCGGCGCGCTTGTGGCCGGTTTCGGCACCCTGCCGGACTGGACATGGCATATCCAGCCCATGGCCTGCGTCCTGCTCGTCTGGACGGTCGTCAACCGCGTGCGGGCCGGCCTCGCCCCGTCCTAGCGCTTCGCGCCGAACCGGCCGGGCGTCGGTCGCCCTGTGACCTGCTCCCAGTGTTCGTCCGCACGCCGCTCGAAGGTCGCGGCATCGCGCGCATCGCTTTGGTAGAACGCGCCGCGGGGCACGTCCGGTGCATAGACCTGCTCGCTCCAGCCGCGCCCGTCATCATGCGGGAAGGCGTAACCGACATGGCCGAGTGCTGCCGCGCCCTTGTAATGCGTATCGCGCAGATGCATCGGCACCGCCGATGGCGCTTCGTTCGCCACATGCGCAAGCGCAAGCGAGATACCCCGACAGGCGGAGTTGGATTTCGGTGCCCGCGCGACATGAAGGGCGGCATGGGCCAGCACGATCTGCGCCTCGGGATAACCGATCTTTTCCACGGCATGCAGGGCCGCGACCGCGGTCTGCAACGCGGTGTTGTCCGCAAGCCCGACATCCTCGGAGGCATGGATCATGATGCGCCGGGCGATGTAACGGGGATCTTCGCCGCCGTGGATGAGCCGCGCCAGCCAGTAGAGCGTCGCGTCGGGATCCGAGCCGCGCATCGATTTCACGAAGGCCGAGACCACATCGTAATGGGCATCGCCCGATCGATCGTGATTGACCGGCGCGGCCGCATAGGCTTCCTCCACCATCGCTTCGGTGATGACGACGGGCTGGCCGTGTACATGGCCGACAGCGAGGCTTTCGAGCACCGTCAGCGCGCGGCGCGCATCACCACCGGACCGGCCGGCAATGCGACGCAGTTGTTCGGGCGGGAGATCGACAGCGACGCCGTTTGCGGCGAGGTGTTGCAGGCCACGCCGCACGACCTCCTCCATTTCCTCGATCGCCAGAGGCTCCAGCTTGAGAATGGTGGAACGGGAGATGAGAGCGGGTGTCAGCGTATGATAAGGATTGCCCGTCGTCGCACCGATGAAGTCCGCGACGCCCTCCTCACACAGCGCAAGCAGATGATCCTGTTGCGTGGCGCTGAAGCGATGCACCTCATCCGCGAAAAGCAAGGTCGGGCGCATACGCGCCTCGTCGGCGATCTTGCGGATATCGGCGACATTGTTGTGCGCGGCATGCAGCGGGCGGAAGTTCTTGCCAAGCATGTTGCCGATGGCGCGTCCGATGGATGTCTTGCCGAGGCCCGGCGGTCCGTAGAGGATGATGCTGCCGAGCCGTCCGGCCGCAATGCGCCGGCGCAGCATGGTACCCTCGCCTATCACCTTCTGCTGACCAATGACGTCATCCAGCGTCGACGGACGCATTTCCGCGGCCAGCGGCATGGAGCCCGTGCGCGGCGCCGCGTCGAAAAGATCGGACATGGGACCTCCCGTCGAAAACCAGTGCAGGCGGCGGGCGTGACGGAAAACCCGCCTGCCCGGCCGATGACTGTCGTCTATCGAGCGCGGCAGGCGGGGTCAAAGGCATTATTCGGCTTTCCGGCCGGCGGGCGACGTGTTTCCGGCGTCCGTCGTCAAGCGACCGCGTGGTAGCGTCCATCCTGATATAGTAGCGAACGGCCCGTGCCGAGGCGGATAGCCAGCACGGTGCCGATGACGATAACGTGGCTGTGCCGCTCGATGGCCTCTTCGACGACACAGTCAATCGCCGCAACGGCATCGACCAGCAGCGGTGCGCCGCTGACGGCCGTTGTCCACTCGGCGCCGCGATAACGGGCCGGCCCGCGCAGGCCGCCGCGGCCGGCGAACTGGTTGGCGATCTCCTCATGGGCCGCCCCGACGATGTTAATCCCGAAATGACCGTAGCGCTCGACCACGGGCCATGTGGAGGACGAACGGTTGAGAGAGACCAGCATTCGCGCGGGCTCGACGGACAGGGCGGTCGCGGAGGTCACGGTGGCTCCTGTGCGCGTTTCCCCCTCGCCCGCCGTGATGATGCTCACGCCGCCGCCAAGCGTGCGCAGGGCCGCCTTCAGGCTGTCCGCATCCGTTGGCTGGTTGAGCAATGCCGTGTTTTCGGCGTTGAAAAGAATGTTTTCGACATGCGCGTTCATCGTTCCCGCTCCGGCAGAGACTTCGAATGATGAAAGGCATAGCAAACCCGGCAGGGCATCAGCAGGCACGTCTTTCTTAATTTGACTATTTTTATAGAAAATATGCACTCTGTGCGTCTGCCTCTATGCGCCCTGTTTTGTGTCAGGCAACACGATTGCGGGTGGCGCCCATCGAAAATTCCGTCTTTCATGCTACGTTGGGGAAGCGCCCGACATGCCGGAGCCAACTATGAGTTTACAGAACCGCGTCACACCCTTTGGCGAGATCGTCGCCATTGCGCAACGAGGCCTTTTCACGGGCAATCGCGGCATCATCCACGACCCCGCTACCCGTACTTTGTTGAAGAGGCGCTGGACGAGCAAGGCCTGGATCATCTGCGACTGCGATTTCAAGAACGTCCGCCGCGACGTGATGAGCACGCGCAGCTGGACGGAGCTTTTCTTCCTGGACGAGGCCATTGCGCTTGCCGCGGGGCATCGGCCCTGCTTCTTCTGCCGCCGGCCACAGGCCGAACAGTTCCGCGCCTGCTATCCGGCAGAACAACCCTCGGCCCGGGAAATCGATGCTCAACTCCATGCCGAACGTCTGGAAAACGGGCAGAAGCGCCGGCATCCCATGGAGGGTCCGCCGTCCGCCCTGCCGGACGGTTCCGTTGTCGCGGCCGGCACGGACGCCTACACAATGCGCCGCGGTCACGCCCATCGCTGGACCGTTGAAGGGTATGCGCCTCCGCGAGGCCTCGATCATGCCGACGGCCTGCTGACACCGCCCTCGACGGTCATGGCGCTGCGTGCTGGTTACCGTCCAGTCTTCCACCCGTCCATCGACACCGCGCTCCCGTAAGAGGGCTGTCATTCGGCCCGAACGACATCGACGCCGATGAGTTGACGCTCGGCGAGAGCCGACGCCGCCGCATAGGCCTGCGTCACGATCTGCGGCACGAGGTCGATATCCGGCAGACTGCCAAGGCCCAGCGGCCCCATGGCGAAAAGACCTTCGAAACGATCCTCGCCATTCACCACGCGGCCGCTGGCATCGACAAAGACGCCGAGGTCGAGTTCGTCCCGCTGCGCGACGCCGGTGGAGAACAACGCCCTGAACAGCGACGAATCCAGATCCGCCGACCGAATGCGACAATCGATCGTCACGTCGGCGGCAAGAACCTGTAGGCCTCCGGCCGTCGACAGGAGCACCCCGTTTGTCGCGATGCGCTCGACCTTGCCCTTTCGGACGGTAATCGCGCCGCTGGCGATCGCCTCACGCAGACGTGCATACTGGGCGGGCGGCAGACGGTTTCGATGGCTGTCATAGATCGGCTTGACGTGCCGCTTGAAGCGTCGGCGCTCCTCCGGCGTCAATCCTCGCCAGAGATCGCATGCCCGTTGACGGAAATCATTCATGATCCCCTGCCAGCCAGATCCGTCCACGGCCGCGCGGTTGGCCGCTTCGCGCAGCGAGCGGAAAGCCCCGCGCAACGTGTTTGGGAAAGGCTTGTCCGACACCACAGTGCCGACAGCAGCGGCGGTATGCGGTTGGGGCAGGAAACCGGACGCGGAAATGAGCGTCACATGCGCCGCGCCGCCGGACGCCAGCAGGCGAAGCGCGCGATCGACCGCATGGACCCCGCCGCCGATGACAATCGCCTCTGTGGCTGTGCCCTGCGCAGCCGTGTCCTCGCGCCCGTCGCGCAGGCCATAACCTGTCGCCAGGAACACCGCATCGAAGCGCGCGCGCTCCCCGCCGGAGACGACATTCAATCCGCCTTGCGCGTGCCGCTCGACGGCAGTCACGCTCTCCGCGCTGATCTGCATGATGACGTCGGTGCGACCGTGCAGCGCCTCGGCGAAGCGCTGATAGACATACGCACTGAAAATTTCACCGGGAACGAACGCATGGTCGACCGCGCCATCGGCGCTTGTCTGACCACCCTCATCCCAGCGACCGTCCGTTTCCAGCCAGGCTCGAAAATCATCGCGCAGGATCGGATCGATGGAGAGATCCCGTACCCGGCTGTTCAGCAGCGGCGAGGCCGTATGGGCGATGCCTTCGCCGCCATCGATCCTTGGATAGGGATCGTGCAGTACGAGGTGGAACGGCCTGTCGAACGTCTTCAGCAAGGCAATCGCCGTCATCATGCCGGTAAAGCCGCGACCGACCACGGCGATGCGGGCAAGGGCTCCGGTCTCTCGCGATTGCTGGGCGAAATGGCTTGGAACAAGCGTCATCTGTCGGCTCCTCTCCTGTGTTGCATCAGGCGGTATTCCAGGGCTCGCCCCACGCGGGACGAGCGGTGACTCTGCATTTCCCTACTAAAACAATAGAATTTAGATGAGATTGCAAGCCCCTTTTTCGCGGTCTCGCAATCCTCAGAAGCGCAGGCTGATCCCGGCACGCCGCAGCAACCAGTAGAAAAGTCCGGTCGCGGCGATCCCAAGTGCCACGGCCCAGCCGAAACCCGAATCACCGTGGCTGAATGGCAAGCCGGCCGTGTTCATGCCGAAGACGCCCACGACAAGCGTGCCGGGCAGAAGAAGCGCGCTCATGATCGCCATCGCACGAAGGCTGCGGTTGGACTCATCGGCAAGCTCGGCCGCCATTTCCTCCTGAAGCAGTCGGGCGCGATCATTGACGGTGACAATTTCGCGATCCAGCCTTTCGAGACGCAGGGAAAGCCTGCGCAGCACGGCATGAGCGGTTTCCGACAGCATCCAGCCTTCGCGGTCCTCCTCATCGAAGAGCGCCACCATGCCGGCGACGGGCCGATGCAGGGAGACCGCAAGACGGCGGACCTCCTTCAGGCTGCGCCGTTCGTCGCTCAGCCGTTCGGTGACGATACGATCCTCAATGGTATCGAGCAGGCCCGAGGCCTCCTTGAGCCGAAGATTGGTGTTCTTGCAGAAGGCGGCGACAATGCCTTCGAACAGTTCGTAGGCCGTGGCGGGCGCAAATCCCTCGGAGAACGAGCGGCGCACCCTATCCACCGCGGCGAGCGGATGACGCCTCGCCGTGACGAGAAGCCGGTCGGTCAGCGCGAAATGCAGCCGTCCGACGACAGTCGTCACGCGTCCCATGTCCTGTTCCAGGTCGACCACGACGCCGTGGGTGGTGCCCGCCTCATGGCCCAGCACCAGGCTCTCGTCGTGCCCGTCGAGGACGGCACGTGCGGCGATGGGAAGGGCACAGCGCCCGGTCAGCCAACCGTGCATGCGCTGATCGACGAGATCGACATGCAGCCAGACCCACCCGCTGCCATCGGCCAGTGCCGTATCGAGATCCTGCGGCGCGATCGGCCGCACGCGGCCGCCGCCTTCTCCACGCCATGCGCCGACGAGCCCGGGCGCATGTCCGCTTTCACTCTCATTCAGAAGGGCCAGGGACATGACCGCGCGTCAGAAAACCTCGGGAACGTACATTTCGTCCGGCGGCTCGCGGCGGATGTAGTCGTCGTGCCGCACGCGCTCGGGCAAGTCGACAGCGGCCTTCGGCACATCCTCGTAGGGCACCTGCGCAAGAAGGTGGGCAATGCAGTTCAGGCGCGCCCTCTTCTTGTCGACGGCCTCGACGATCCACCAGGGTGCCTCGGGAATGTGCGTACGTTCCAGCATCTCTTCCTTGGCCTTGGTGTAGTCCTCCCAGTGAACGCGGCTTTCCAGGTCCATCGGAGACAGCTTCCATTGCTTCAGCGGATCATGGATACGCATGCGGAAGCGGAATTCCTGCTCGTCGTCGGTGATCGAGAACCAGTATTTGATAAGGATAATGCCGGAGCGGACGAGCATGCGCTCGAATTCCGGCACCGACCGGAAGAATTCCTCCAGTTCGTCGGGCGTGCAGAAGCCCATGACGCGCTCGACACCGGCGCGATTATACCAGGAGCGGTCGAACAGCACCATTTCGCCGGCCGTCGGAAGATGCGGCACGTATCGCTGGAAGTACCACTGATTGCGCTCGCGCTCGGTCGGTGCAGGCAGGGCGACAACGCGGCAGACGCGGGGGTTAAGCCGCTGGGTGACACGCTTGATGGCGCCGCCCTTGCCGGCGGAATCACGGCCTTCAAACAGCACGACCACCTTGAGCTTCTGGTGCTGAACCCAGTCCTGAAGCTTGACCAGCTCGTGCTGAAGGCGAAACAGCTCGCGGAAATAGATGCGGCGCTCCAGCGTCTGCGCAGGCGCCTCGGACATGCCCTCAGAGATGAGGTCGTCCAATCGATCCTCCTCGATCTGCATTTCCAGCTCCTCGTCGAAGCTGTCGGCAATTTCCGCCTTGATGCGGTTCAGATGATTATCGTTGAACATGACCGGTATCCGCCAATGGAAGCTGCGCCCGGAAGCGGCCGCCGCCGGGGTCAGTGAGGCGCGTGCGGACCGGGAGGCCAGCATCGGCGCGGCTTAGAGATAGGAAGGCTTCATGAAGGTATTGTGACGGCAGCCACGTGCATGCCGTCGCGCCTCAGTCGATCCGGCATTCCCCCGCCGTGACCGTTTGCGAGGCAGGCCGAGCCAGTGCCGCTGCGACCCGCTCAGCCACGAAGACTGCATGCTCCGTCACCTGGGGAAGGCCCATAAGTTCCCCGAACGTGCCGCGGGCAAGCGGTCCGGCGACGTGGATATCTCCGACGTTCATGCCGTCTTCGCCGATCGCGCGGCTTTCGGCATCGACCGCTATGCCGAGACCGACGCTGTCGACCTTCAGAACGCCGGCCTCGGCAAGTCCGGCAAGAAAGGGCTGGCTGGACAGGATGCTGCCATGCCCCGGCCCTGTTGCCAGCACGACGGCATTGTATCGCCCTTTAAAGGGCAGACCGCCGCGGCGCGGGCGAAACGTGACAGCGATCGTGTCGTCCGGTTCGCGGACGACCGAAACAAGCGATGCCGCATGAAAGCCGAGACCACCGGTCGAAAGACGCTGCTCGATGGCCGCCTCGACCTGCGGGGCTATGCGGAAGCGGTGGACATCCCAGTAGGGCCGCAGAAAGCGCACCAGCCGTCTTCGCTCGGCAACCGGCAAGGCGCGCCAGATGTCACCACCCTGCGCCCGCAGCCGATCGAATACCGCATGCCATGTCACGCCGTGCGCCTCGGCGACTGCGATCGTACGACGAACCTGCCGCAACAGAGCACGCGCCGTGCGGCTCGGCGGATCGACGAACTCGCCGAACGGCTCCTGCGGGAGCAGATTGTGGCCGCGCGAGCGCAGCCCGCGCCGGGAAACGGCGGTAATATTGCCGGAATGGCCGGCCGCGTCGAGCGCCGCGATGATGTCGGCCGCCGTCAACCCCGTTCCGACGATAAGCACACGGTCGTGCGCACGGATCGCCGCGAGCGCCGATGGCCTCGTCGCGTCTGCGACGTAACGAGGGTGCCCGGCAAGCGCCCGCTCGATGGCAGCCGGCGCCTGCGGCCCCGGATGGCTTGTCGCCAGGACGAGGTGGTCGGCCACGAGGCTGGTGCCATCCTCCGCCTCGATCCGCCATGCCTTGCCTGCCGGCTCGATTGCGACGACGCGCGCCCTGTGATGTTCGACAGCGCCCGCCGCCAGAAGCGGCTGAAGGTGGGCTGCAACGTAACGCCCGAAGGTCGAGCGGCGCGCGAAGACGTGCCCATCGGGCGTCGTCGCTTCCGCATCGTCATCGAGCGCGCCTGTCTCGAGCAGCCAATCCTGAAAATGTTCTCCCTGGCTCGGAATGAGCGACATGCGCGACGCCGGCACATTGATGCGGTGGACCGGTACGGCCGTGTCATAGGCAAGTCCGCCGCCGAGCGTGGCACGCGGCTCGTAGACGACGATCCGGACAGCCGCAGCACCTACAAGACCGGCGAGATGATAGGCCAAGGCCGCCCCGGTGAAGCCACCGCCGATGATGGCAACAACAGGCCGGGCCGGTCCTTTGTGCTGGAAAGGCACGGTCATGCTCACCCCGCGATCTTCACGGCCGAGATCACCTCAGCTTCGCGCTGTTTCAACGCCTCGATATCCCTGTAGCTCTCCGCCGGGTGGGACTTCGGCAGATATGCCCCCTCCCCGAAGAGCTTCTCCCGCAGCGTTCCCGGCTTGTAGGCCGTGGGATAGGCGTCGCGCTTCTGCAGTTCTGGCACGATATGACTGACGACATCCTCGAAACTGTCCGGTGTGACGGCATAGGCGATGTTGAATCCATCGACATCGGTATCCGCCACCCATTCCTGCAGGATATCGGCGATGCGCTCCGGCGATCCGACAAAGACCGGCCCCATGCCACCGATGCCGCCGAACTGTGCCAACTCGTCGATGGTCCACGACTTGTCGCCGCCGGCAATGTGCTCGACGAAGGAGTGGATGGCGTTGGTCTCGATCCTCTCCACCACGTCGGTCGGCGCATACTGCCCGAAATCGATGCCGCTCCAGCCCGACATGAAGGTCAGCGAGCCATCATAGGACACGTAGTCGCGGTAGTCCTCGAATTTCTTCTGCGCCTTCTCTTCCGTTTCGTCCGTAATGATGGTGACGAGCGTGTAGATATAGACCTTCTTCGGATCGCGGCCGGCGTCGGCAATCCGCTGGCGAATGTCGGCGACATAGGCCTTGAGCACGGCCTTGGTCGGCGCGGCCACGAAGATGCACTCGGCATGCGCGGCGGCGAAAGCCTTGCCGGGGCCGGACGCACCGGCCTGATACAGCACCGGCGTGCGCTGCGGCGAGGGCTCCGTCAAACCGTAGCCCGGCACCTCGAAATACTTGCCCTTGTGAGCGATCTCGTGAACCTTTTCGGGATGGGTGAAGATGCGATTTTGGCCATCGCGCACAACGGCGCCCTCTTCCCAGGACCCCTCGAGCAGTTTGTAGAGCACTTCGAGATATTCGGCGGCGACTTCGTAGCGGTTGTCATGCCGGCGAAGACCGCCCTGCCCCACATTCTTCGCCCCGCTCTCCAGATAGGAGGTGACGATATTCCAGCCCACGCGGCCCTTGGTGTGATGATCCGCCGTCGCAAGCCGCCGCGCGAAGGTATAGGGGTGCTCGAAGGACGTCGACGCGGTGATGCCTATACCCAGATGCTTCGTGGCAAGCGCGATCGGCGCTGCCAGCTGGAGGGGATCGTTCACCGGAATCTGCGCGGCCTGGTGGATGGCGTGGTAATTCGAACCCTTGTAGACATCGTAGTAACCGACGACGTCGGCGATGAAGATGCCATCGAAGACGCCGCGCTCCAGCGTGCGGGCAAGGTCCTGCCAGTAGTCCAGGTCCTTGTACTTCGAGGACTTGTCGCGCGGATGCGCCCACAGGCCCGGTGACTGGTGGCCCACGCAGTTCATGTCGAAGGCATTGAAGCGAATGTGGCGTGCCATTTGTGTCTCCAGAGGTGGGGAATGCCGAGCGGCTTCCAGTTCTGGCTGAGAATAATGCTCCGGTTCATTAAATACAGAAATTCCATATTTTATATAGATTAATTATGGAAATCGCTTTTCAACGGAACCGTCGGGGTGCCAGATGCACCGATGGGGGCTCGGTCGATAGAAAAGACCGCAATCCCCAGAGATTGCGGCCAGGCGACCACCCCCACCACGAGGTTGATTTCACAGCGCTCCGTTTCTCGGCGGAATAACATCGTTGAGATGATAGTTGCCCACGACGTGGTACTTCCAGCGCACCGGATCATGCAGCGTGTGTGTACGGGCATTGCGCCAATGGCGTTCGAGGTTGAGGCCGCGCTTCGTCGCGGATGTGCCGGCAAGCTCGAAAAGCACGTTCGTTGCGTCGATGACCAGCTCCGTCGTCAGCACCTTGGCAGCGGCGACAGCAAGCGTCGCGGCGACCGCATTGTCCGCGTTGAGGCTCACCTGCGCCTGGTCGATCTTCCGCCCGGCCCGCTCCACCGTCGCCTCGGCCGCCTCAATACGGATCGCCAGATCGCCGATGCGTGCAATGGTCAGCGGATCATCTGCGGCACGCTCGACGCCCGAATCCATCCAGGGACGTGCCTTGTCGCGCACATAGCCGATAAGTTCCTTGAAGGCGGCGCGAGCAATGCCCAGATCGACGCCGGCGTGGATGATCTGGCCGACGGACCCGATCGTACCCGGCCGTTCAAAGCCCTTCTGATGCGGTACGACGGCATCGGCGGGAACATAGACGTCGCGCAGGATCGTCGTACCGCTTCCCGTCGTGCGTTGACCGAAACCGTCCCAGTCATCGACGACCTCGATGCCGTCGGTCTCGCGCGGCACGAAGGACATCGTCAGCCGCTCCTGGTCGTCCACGGCGAAGACCGTTACCCAGTGGGCGAACAGTACACCCGTCGAATAGAACTTCCGCCCATTGATGCGAAAGCCCGCCCCGTCAGGCGTGATGCGCGTGTTGTAGTCCCCGACCGTTTTCGTACCGACTTCCGAAAGGGCATTGCCGAAACGGTCGCCGGCAAGCGCGCGGCCGAAATAGAAGCGCTTCTGCGCCTCGCTCCCGTCATGGCGCAAGGCCTCGAGGATATAGAAATGGTTCTGCGGAATCTGCCCGATCGAGCTGTCGGCTTCCGACAGGATCGCCGTGACCTCGGCAAGCACCGCATTCGAGACGTCGATGCCGCCGTATTCGGCTGGAACCGTGATCGCGAGCAGGCCCGAGTCGGAAAGCCTGTCCAATTCCTCGTGTGGCAGCGCGCGTTCGAAATCACGCCGACTGGCACCTCCGGCGAATTCAGCCGCAAGGGCGCGGGCAATCGACAGCGCCTCTTCCTCGCTTGCGATGCGATTGGCCGCCTTGGGAGGCTGTACGAGCGTGGTGACGCTGCTCATGGATCTTCCTTTCTAAGTAAGGGCGGTATCGGCGCTCGTGTGGCGGCGCTGGAAACCGCGACCTGCATCATGCTTTCGCGGGCTTCTCCAGAAGATGGAGCAGGTCGGCATGGTGCCGCTCGGCCACATCGGGGTGCGAGCGCAAACGGCTTTTCAGGTGGTTGACGCCGACCTCGCGAAAGATGGGATTGAGCGGATCGACCGTGACGCCGCGCTCGCCGCGCTTCAGTTCTTCCGGCAGCGGAATAACCGGGATGATCGCGTCGTAACGCGCGCCGAGGAAGAAGGCGACCGAGAAGCGCTCCACACCGGCCGGCGGCGTGACGACATCATGCACGTCGGCGCGCACGAAACCGTTCGTCGCCAGTTCGAGCAGCTCGCCGCTGTTGATAACGAAGGTGCCCGGCACCGGAGGCGCCTCGATCCAGACACCCTCTTCCGTGCGGATGCGCAGGCCGGGCGTCGTATCCTGCAGCAGGACCGTGACGAAGCCGCCATCTTTGTGCGCACCGACGCCCTGGTCACTGCCGGCGGCCTCGCGGCCCGGATAGCGGATAATCTTCAGGAGCTGCGACGGCGTCGGCTCGTAGATGTCGGCGAAGGCATTTTCCGGCTGTCCCAGCGAAAGCGCGATCGCCTTCAGCACGTCGATGCCGATGCGTGTGACTTCCGCCTGATAGC
Organism: Shinella sp. H4-D48; assembly: GCF_022637395.1. Taxonomy (GTDB): domain Bacteria; phylum Pseudomonadota; class Alphaproteobacteria; order Rhizobiales; family Rhizobiaceae; genus Shinella; species Shinella sedimenti. Next base: position 163,741 of record NZ_CP093338.1, read on the forward strand.
GCAGGAGAAGCGGCTTCAACTCCGGCAGTGCCTCGGGCCATTGATTGGGTCCGTGAAGCCGGTCCCAGGGGGTGTCTACGCCACCCTCGACAGCCTCGCCCTCGGTGTTGATGTCGAGCTGTTCGCGCCAGTCCTGCTCGCCACGGGTCCGCTCGTATCCGGCTCGATTGTAGCCGCGGAAATGCGGCGACCTCACCATCTCGATCGACAGCTTGTCTGCCTCCGGCAGGGCAAAGAATCGCTTCGAAACCGCGATCACATCGTCGATCAGACTCTGCGGAACGCCATGCCCCGTGAGGTAAAAGAAGCCGTGATCATGCAGAATGCCGGTCAGTTCCCGGATGAAACCATCGCGTTCTGCGGCATCGCCGTAGAACCGTGAAAAATCGATCGTCGGCAGATGAACCGGCTTGGTGTGTATCGTCATATCGGAGGTCCCGCGTTGTTCTGGCGTGGCCGGAAAATCCGCCGCGCCCGTGATCTGACACGAGACTAGCGGTAGCCCCGCGCAAATACAGAAATTCTATCTTTTTTATGCGGTTAAAGGTGAAATGCATTTCTTTTTGCGCAACCGGCCTTTTAGCAAGGGAAGCCCCGGCGCGGGAGGAGGTACGCCGGGGCCATGCCGATCGAACGGACGGATCAGGCCAGTGCAATGGCGCGTTCGAGATCGGCGATCAGGTCTTCGGGATGTTCGAGGCCGATGGACAGGCGCACATAGCCGGGCGTGACGCCTGTCGCGAGCTGATCGTCCTGCGACAGTTGCGAATGGGTCGTCGTTGCGGGGTGGATCGCCAGCGAGCGGGCATCGCCGATATTGGCGAGGTGGTAGAAAAGCTGGAGCGCGTCGATAAAGCGGCGCCCCGCCTCGCGCCCGCCCTTCAGCTCAAAACCGATAAGCGCACCGAAATGGCCGGGCTTGAAGTATTTTTCGGCACGGGCACGGGCCGTTCCATCCTGGAATTTCGGGAAGATGACGCGCTCGACCTTGGCATGGCCTTTGAGATAGTCGGCGACCTTCACCGCATTCTCGTTGTGCTGGCGCAGACGCAACGGCAGGGTTTCGAGGCCCTGAATGAACTGGAACGCATTCTGCGGGCTGATTGCAGCGCCGATGTCGCGCAGCAGCACGGCACGGGCACGCAGGATGTAGGGGTGGAAGCCGATCACCGACGCCTTATCGATCCAGGTCTTGCCCTGATAGCTCGCGTCGGGCTCCGTGAGGTTCGGCTGCCGCGTTGGGTTTTCCGTCCAGGGAAAGCTGCCGCTATCGACGATCGCGCCACCAATAGAGGTGCCGTGTCCGCCGATATATTTCGTTGTCGAATAAACGACGACAGCGGCGCCATGCTCCAGCGGCCGGATGATCAAGGGAGCGGCAGTGTTGTCGATAATCAGCGGGACGCCGTGCCGGCGGCCGATTGCAGCGACTTCGGCAATCGGGAAGACTTCCAGCTTCGGGTTTGGCAGGGATTCGGCGTAGTAGGCGCGTGTGCGTTCATCCGTCGCCTTCTCGAACGCCTCAGGATCGGCAGCGTCGACGAAGCGCGTCTCGATGCCGAAGCTCTTGAGCGTAGCGGCAAACAGCGCCCAGGTGCCGCCGTAGAGGCCCGCGGCGCTGACGATATTGTCTCCGGCACGCGCAAGATTGAGGATAGCGAATGCCGACGCCGCCTGTCCCGAGGAAACCGCCAGCGCAGCCGCACCGCCCTCCAGTTCGGCCAAGCGTTGCTCGAAGACATCCTGCGTCGGGTTTGAGACACGGGTATAAAGATGGCCCGGCGCCTCAAGCGCAAAGAGCTTGTCCGCCCCTTCGGTGCCGGGCAGTTGGAACGAGGAAGTCTGGTAGATCGGAACCGCGACCGCGCCCGTCGTCGGATCGAACCGGAAGCTTCCGCCGTGGAGCGCGATGGTTTCGGGATGACGGCTCTTGAAGGTCGCGTTTCCGGCGGGAACGTCGATGATATCCGGCTCGGCGACCTCTGGGGATTGATGAATCGTCATGACATTTCTCCTTTGATGAGGCGCGTCAGGCGCGCGCGGGACGAGCCGACAGCAACGCGCCGGCAAGGAATAGGCTTGCTGCAGCCCAGAAGGCTTCCGGCGCGTACCACCGGATGCCGTAGAGGTGATCGTCGGTGCAGAGTGCCTGGGCGAGCGCACAAAGGTCCGTCGCCCCGGCAATGCAGGTGACGGCCTGGCGGACGGTCAGGTAGTCCGCCTCAACGACCTTGCTGAAGATCAGCCACCACCAACCGATCGCGACGAGGGAGAAGGCGCCCCCCGCGGCTGCGACGATCGGATAGGTTCGGGCGCTAGACGTCATGGGAGATCCCAAGCTTTTCAAGCAGTTCGCGACGAAGCGCCACAAGACCGGCATCATCGCGACGACGCGGATGAGGCCGATCGACGCGAACCTCCGCAACGATGGACGCCGGACGGTCCGAAAGCACGATCACCCGATCGGCGAGAAGCAGTGCTTCCTCGACATCGTGCGTCACGAGAAGCGCGGTGAAACCGGCGCTCTTCCAGAGGTCGAGAAGCTCGTTCTGCATTCTCAGCCGCGTCAGCGAGTCGAGTTTGCCGAAGGGCTCGTCGAGCAACAGCAGCTTGGGGTCGTTGACGAGGGCGCGGGCAAGGGCTGCGCGCTGGGCCATGCCGCCGGACAGCTGATGCGGGTAGACATCGGCAAAGCCCTCGAGCTTCACTAGTTTCAGCACCTCGTCGATACGGTACTCCCGCTCGCGGATTAGGCCCCGCGCCTCAAGACCGATGGCGACATTGTCTCGTACCGTGCGCCAGGGAAACAGCGTCGCGTCCTGAAAGACGAGGATGCGATCCGGATTGGGCGCGGCGATCGGCAGGCCGTCCTCCAGCACGTTCCCCACGGTGGGTGTCTCCAGCCCGGCGGCAAGCCTCAGAAGCGTGGACTTGCCGCACCCCGACGGTCCGAGCAGGGCAACGAATTCCCCTGGCTCGATAACGAGGCTCACATCGTCGAGAACCTGAAGATTCCTGCCGTCGAGGTCGTAGTGGTGTGTGACGCCTTCGATGTCGAGGGCAATGCTGTTGGCGACAGCGTTTTCCGCAGGAGCAAGGGCCATCAGAGAATCCCCTTCTGCCAGCCGAGCAGACGGTCGCGCACCACGAAGAGGAGACGCACGAGGCCAGCGCAGATCAGCGCCATGATGATGAGGGCGGCATAGACATTGGCGTAGGCCGAATAGGCCGTGTTGAACTGGAGATACCAGCCGAGGCCGAACTTCGCGCCGAGCATTTCGGCGACGACCAGCACGGCGAAGGAGTAGTAAAGGCCCATGAAAACGCCGACGAAGACGTTCGGCAACGATGCGGGAATGGCAACCTTGAAGATGAGGAAGCGATTGCTGGCGCCGAGCGTACGAGCGACATCATAGAACGAGCGGTTGACCTGCCCGACACCGGCGGCCGTGAGGATGGCGACCGGAATGCCGGATGCCAGCGCCACGAGGAAGATGGACGCGTGGAAAGTGGTCGGAAAGAGGAAGAACGTGCAGGGGATCCAGGCACTTGCCGGAACGGGTCCAATCAGTTTGAGAAGCGGCATGCCCCAATAGGCGAACCGCTTCGACCAGCCGAGCGCCACGCCGCCGGCAAAGCCCACGAGAATGCCCGAAAAGAAGCCGAGACCCCAGAGCCGCCCGGTATAGGCGACGCAGATCAGCAGCCGCTCCCAATCCGTGACATAGACATGCAGCAAACCCTGCGGTGGCGAAAAGAACGGTTTGGGCAACCAGCCGAGCTTTGCAGTCAGCACTTCCCAAATCGCAAGCCATAGGCCGAGGACGATGAACCAGGGCCCATAGTGCACAAGGGTACGTCCCAGGCCGCCGAGCCGGTGCACCGTCACCGACAGCACAAGAAAGAAGGCTGCGCCGAGAAGCGTCACGATTGCGAACAGCTCCGTTGCACCCCAGGTGATGACATCGGGCAAGCCGTAGGTCACGGCAGAGGCGAGCAGCCATGTTCCGGCTGCCAACAGGCCGTTTCGCCAGAGGCCGGTGACGGGCAAAGCGAGGGATCGCCGCCCTGCTCCGCCGAATGTACCCTCTATCGCAGCGCTCATGGCATCACGCGAAGATGTCTATGGTGATGCGGTTTGCGATCTCGTCCGGGTCCGTCGACGCATCGATGACGCCGGTCAGCTTGAGATCCTCGTAACCGATCTTAACCTCCTTCAGCAGCTCCTTGCCGAACCAGTGGTCGTGGTAGGTGAAGGACGAGAGGACTTCCGTCAGGTCCTCCAGCGGAAGGCCCGGCTTCAGCGTATCGAAATACCATCTGGCAACCTCGTCAGGGTGTTTCGCCGTGTACTGGTGGATTTCCAGATTGGCAGCGGCAACGCGCTTGATGGCATCCTTGTTGGCTTCGTAATAATCGCCATTGACGCCGAGCACGCAGCAGACGCGGTCCGTGAAGGTGCCGGTCTGCGTGTCCGCGACGCGGCGGAAGCCGTGTTGCTTTTCATAGGAATAGGCCCAGGGATCCATATGCGCAACGGCATCCGCCTCGCCCTTCAGCACGCCCTCCGCCACCAGATCGAACGGGAAGACCTTCCAAGTAACGTCTGTTTCGGGATCGAGGCCAGCTTTGGCGAGCGCGACGGAAAAGGCGACGCGCGAAGGCGACATCACATCGAAGGTGCCGATCGTCTTACCCTTGAGGTCCGTCAGCGTCTTGATGTCGGAGTCCGGCTTGACGAGCACGCTCTGGCAACCGCCATGCGAGCCGGCAAAGAGCCGCACGTCGAAACCCTGCTCGATGGGCTTCAGCCAGTCGTACAGCAGGCCCGGCCCGGCTTCCGCCTTGCGGGTGGCGAGCGCCTGGATCAGGGTCTGGCCGCTCGCGCCCTGATAAAACAGCTCCACATCGAGACCGTGCTTGGCATAGATGCCCTTGGAAAGACCGAAGCCGACAGGCGAATGGCAGGCCGCCACTTCCGTCCACTCCAGCTTGATCGGAATCGGATTGCCGGCGATCGCATAGCGCGTCGAACGGGCGCCGACGACGCCGGCCGTGGCGGCTGCCGCTGTCACCCCTGCTGCCTTGATCAGGCTGCGACGCGAAAAGCCCTTTGATAACGTGGATTCGGATTGCTGGCTCATCATTGGTCCCCTCGACTGTTGATGGCACCAGCTTAATCGAAACGTCTATTGTTTATAGATTTTATAGATTATTTCTGGTGGTAAGGTGGGAATATTGTTTTGCGCGGCGCCCCCGCCCGCGCATTCTCGTCCTCACCAAGGCAAGAGGGCATCGATTTCCTCCGCCGTGAGGCAGAGCCCCAGGCCCCGCGCTGAACGCTGGAATGAATATGGTGTCAGCCAAGTCTTGTTGAAGCGCCGCATGCCGGCTCAAAAACTTTGGCAGACACCGAACGCGTTTCCGCACATTCGCGGATCGCGATAAAAATCCACCGGGCCTCGTCACAAGAGAATTAAATTCCTTATGGAAACTATAGAATTTATTATTCTCGGGGAAACGCCTGTTTCCGCAGGCGCATCACCAGACGACGCCATGCGCACCGCAGGAGACATTTCGTGACCAAGACAGCCACTCCCCTTGATTTCCTGTGGTTTATCCCGTCATCCGGTGACGGTTCCTATTTGGGCTCTGACAAGCTGAGCCGCCCTTCGGATCCAGGCTACTTCCGCGAGATCGCCGTTGCCGTTGATCGGCTGGGTTATTCGGGCGTGCTCATCCCGGTCGGGGCGGCCTGCGAAGAGTCCTTTGTGCTTGCCGCGGATCTCGCCGCACGCACGGAAAAACTGAAATTTCTCGTCGCCATCCGTCCCGGCACGGCAACCCCAGCCTATTATGCCCGGCTCGCCTCGACGCTTGACCGCGTGTCGAACGGCCGCTTGCTGCTCAACATCGTCGTGGGCGGCAGCGCGCAGGAACTGGCCGGCGATGGCATCTTCCTGCCGCATGACGAGCGCTACGATCACGCAGCCGAATTCTTCAAGGTCTTCAACGAACTGATCGAAACCGGCAAGTCCAACCTCGACGGCAAGTATATCAAGGCAATCGACGCCCAGCTTGGCCTTCCTCCGGTGCAGCAACCGCGCCCGCCGATCTATTTCGGCGGCTCCTCGGACGCTGCAATAGACTTCGCCGGCGGCCTCGTCGACAAGTACCTCACGTGGGGCGAGCCGCCGGCGCAGGTGGCCGAAAAGATCGCGCACGCCCGAAAGGCCGCCGCTGCCAAGGGCCGCGATGCCTCGTTCGGCATCCGGCTGCATTTCATCGTCCGCGAGACGGACGACGAGGCGTGGGAGGCTGCCGACAGGCTGATCTCCCATCTTTCCGACGAGGCGATTGCAGCGGCACAGGACGTGCTGACCAAGAATTCGGATTCGGTCGGCCAGGCGCGCATGGTCGCCCTTCACAACGGCCGCCGCGACAAGCTTGAAGTCTCGCCCAACCTGTGGGCCGGCATCGGGCTTGTGCGGTCCGGCGCGGGCACCGCGCTGGTCGGCTCGCCGAAGACGGTTGCCGCGCGCCTGCGTGAGTATCAGGACCTCGGCATCGATACGGTCATCGCCTCGGGTTATCCGCATCTCGAAGAGGCCTACCGCGTCTCAGAACTGCTCTTCCCGGAACTCGGCCTGCCCGGGCCGCGCAACCAATTGCGTGCCTCGTTCGGACACCATCAGGTCTTCGGCGGCGGTGGCCACGGCGGCAACGTCAAGCTCACATCCGCCTCCTGAGCGCCTTGCTCGTAGACCGGGTACGCCGGGTCCTCCGGCGTACGCTGTCACAACGGATCCTCTCCATTGCGGTCAGGTTTGATCTGGGGACAATCGCGCGGCTTAGAGGCTGACGCGGTTGAACGTTGTGAGATGCGCGGTCACGGAAGCCAGTTCAGCGGCCAATTTGTCATCGTTCCAGCCGAGAGCCGTCGCCGCAACGCGTGCGATCTCATCGAGCCCCGCTGCCGTCAGCTTGCCTTCGATGGCAAGCGTCGTGCGCCGCATGACGATATCGGCGAGATGGCCGACCATCTCATTACGCACGACCCAGTCGATTTCACCTTGGCCATAACCCTCGGCGTGAGCGAGCGGCTGGTCGCCCACCTTACGGATATGCGCCAACACAGCGTCGGCGGTCGTGCCGTAACGCGCAAGCAGTCCCTCTATCCGAGACGCCGGAAGGCCACTCTCCGCCGCACGCCGGGCAATCCACGCCTTGCGTGCCGCGTCGTCCGTCGGAAAATCTCGTCCGCCGCCGATCGGCAGCATCTGCGTGCTGACGATGCGGCTACGACCGATGCGCGAAAGGATCGTGTCGGCGACTTCTTCGGCAAATCCACGGAACGTCGTCCATTTGCCGCCGACCAGCGAGATGACCGGGAACGGTCGTCCCTTGGCCGGCTCTGCGACCGGTGCAGAATGGTCGCGGCTGATCAGGCCCGGATTGCTGGCGTCTGACGCCGGAAGCGGGCGGATGCCACTATATGCATAGACAATCTGGTCGCGACTGAAATCGAGCTTCGGCAGGAGCGAGCGCAGGCTGGCGATGAAGTAGTCGATCTCGTCTTCCTCGCAGCGCACGGTATCAGGATTATCGGCCTTGATATCCGTCGAGCCGACCAGGGCGAGCCCGAGAAAATCGTAGACGAGGCAGATACGCCCGTCGTCGGCCTCGAAATAGATCATCCGGCCCTTCAGGCTCTTCACCAGTTCCGGGTGCTGCAGCAGGATATGCGAGCCCTTGGTACCTCCGATGAGCTTGCCCGATATGCCTAGCGTTTCATTGACGTGATCGATCCACGGGCCGGCGGCGTTCACCACCGTCCCGGCGCGAACCAGCCGTTCGACTCCGTCTGCGTCGCGCAGCGTGATCAAACCGTCCCGTTGGCCAACCAGCGTGGCGCCATTCATCGCGCCGGACCCCGTGCTGGCGTCGAGACCATCGCGCACCAGTTCCCAGACGAGCCGCTCGGGCCGGCTTATCTTGGCATCATAATAGATGCCGCCGGCAACGATGCGCGGCGTCAGCGCGGGCATTTCCTGAAGCGCCTTGCGGCGGAAGAAGAACTGGTGCTTCGGCATTACGCGATGGCGCGCGCCGTAGAGGTCATAAAGCGCAAGGCCGATCTTGATGAGCACAGCACCACGGCTGCGCGGCGCGGTGGTGGAGCCGAGAAGCGTGCGCAACGCGGCAAAAGCCCCCTTCATGAGCGAGAAGGACGGGATAAAGGTCGGCAGGGGCTCCACGCAATGCGGCGCGTTGCGCAGAAGCAGGTTGCGCTCCAGCGTCGACTGCGCGACGAGGCCAAGCTCGCCGGTCTCCAGATACTTGATGCCACCGTGGATGAGGCGCGAGGGCGCTGCGCTGGTGCCGGCGCCGAAATCCGACTTTTCGACAATGAGGCACTTCAGTCCCTGGAGGCAGAGGTCGCGAAAGAGCCCTGCCCCGTTGATGCCCGCACCGAGAATGATGACGTCGAATGTTTCGACCGCATCGGCTGCCATGTCCGTCATGATGGGTATGTCCTGTTACTGTACCGCGCCGCCGAGACGCCGCAGCGTCGGCCAGAGCGGCTTCATCGCCTCGGCGAGATCGAGAAAGACCCGGTACTTCTCGTCATAGGCTTTCTGCCTGTCAGGGTCCGGCTGATAGATCGTTTCGATCGACGCCAAATCGCGGGGATCGTCCGTCGGAGAGGCGAAAAGCCCCGCACCCGCACCGGCGCAGAGCGCCGCGCCCCAGGCCGCAGCCTCCTCGGTGCGCGTCGCCGTCACCGGCATACCGAGAATGTCGGCGAAGAGACCGGCCATGGCCGGATTGCGCGAAACGCCGCCCGTCAATCGTGCAGAACTCGGTTCAAAGCCGTCGCGCAAGGCTTCGACATGGACGCGGTGGTTGAACGCGATGCCTTCCAGGACCGAGCGCACCAGATCGCCACGATCGTGCCAGGCATTAAGGCCATAAAACCCGGCGCTCGAGGCCCCTCCGAAGGGTGAGCCAAAAAGATAGGGATGGAAGAAAACGCTCGACGGGCGCCCACGCGCCGCCTCGAATTCCTTGCCGAGGATGGTGTGAATGCTCTGGCCGGCAGCTTCCGCCGCCTTCGCGTCGCCAGCGCAGAACTGATCGATGAACCAGTCGTAATTGGCAGTCGAGGCCGGTGAGATCGACATGCTGTTCCATTCACCGGGAAGGATGCCGTTGCGGCAGAACCAGCGCGCATCGACCTTCGGCGCACGCGACACCGTCTCATTGATCGAGTAGGTGCCGGCAATGACGGCGACGACACCCTCGCCGTACCCACCCATGCCGAGCGCGGAGGCGGTGACGTCGTGGAGACCGGCCATGACGAGCGTGCCCTCGACGAGGCCCGTGAGGCGCGCGGTGGCCGCAGTCACGCCGCCGACGACCTCGGTAGAGCCTGCGATCGGTGGCTGCCGGCCGACGAGCCCGTCCAGTCCGAACAGGCGCAATGCGTCGTCAGTGTAGTCCTGGGTGCGAACGTCGGTGAAGGAGGTGCTCGCCTCCGTGCGGTCCGTGCCGATCGTGCCGCAGAGGCAGAAGCGCAGCCAGTCTTTCGCGGCGATGAAATGCGCAATCCGCGCGTAGCGCTCAGGCTCGTTGTCGCGTATCCACCTCAGGATGGCGGAAGGCGCGGAAGCGTGTGGCTTCTGGCCGGTCAGGGCAAGCGATCGTTCGCCGATCTCGGTGCTGTTCCAGGCATCCGCAATCGCATCGGCGCGCGTGTCCAGCGACACGATGGCATTGCCGAGCGGCCGCGTCTCCTTATCAAGCAGGTAGATGCCGTCGCCATGCGCCGTGGCCGCGATGGCGACGATGTCGGAAGCCGGCCGGCCGCAGGCGGCAACCGCCTCGCGGATCGCATCGGCCGTTGCCTCCCAGAGGCAATCCATATCGCGCTCAACATGCTGCGGAGCGGGGATGAGCTGTGGAACGCGCCGGCGGGCGGTGGAAAGGACCGTTCCATCCGTATCGAAAATTACAGCCTTCGTTACGGTCAGGCCGCTGTCTATACCCAGAATGCAGGGCATCATATTCTCCATTCTCAAGCGTAGGAGAAACGGCGCCAGGCATCAGTCGGTCCGCAATAGCGAACCCTTCAGCCGGACCGCTCTCCGTCCGCCACTATCACGTTGATCCCCTTCGAGCGCAGGCGCGACAGATGGGAGACCGGAATATCCTCATCGACGATCACGGCGTCGAATTCCTGCAGCGTCGCGAAGTGATGCAGCGCGCGCCGCTCGAACTTGGTGTGATCAGCCAGAAGTACGCGCCTAGATGCGCATTCGAACATCGCGCGTTTCGTCTCTACCGTCTCGGGCGACTGGTGATAGACCACGTCGTCGACGATGGCCGACAGCGACATGAACACGGTATCGGCGCGCAGCCGGCGGATTTCGTTGGTGGTGATGTGCCCCATGAAGGCATTGCACCAATGGTAGAACTGCCCCCCGAGACAGATGAGGTTGATGTCCTTCACCTCCTTCAGCTCGGTGATGAGGACGAGCGAATTGGTGATGACCGTCAGAGGCACCTTGGCCGGCAGGAAACGCGTCATCTCGTGGACGGTTGTCGCATCGTCCATGAAGATGGCCTGCCCCGGCTCGACGAACTGCATCGCTGCCTTCGCGATGGCCTTCTTCTCCTTGGCCTGCTTCGTCGCGCGATAAGCGTCGGAGGATTCGATCAGGCTGGTGGGCGCTGCGGAAACGATGCCACGCGTCTTGCGAAACAGCCCGCGGCTGACGAGTTCATCGACATCGCGGTGGGCGGTCATCAGGCTGATGCCAAAACGTTCGGTCAGATCCTCGATGCGCAGTGAGCCTTCGGCAATTACCGCCTCGGCAATCATCTGGCGTCGCGCGATCTGCCGGGCCTGCCGGCTGTCGCTCGGCAGTTCCTCCGAAAGCAAATCCTTGACATCGACTTTCTTGTTCACGGGAAATCCTGCCATGCTTCGAGGTGAGAGCTGTCGTATCTCGTATCGGGCGGCAAGGAGAATGCCAAGCTGACCGGGCGGTGCCCTGGATCCGGGTGGGAGCGCCCCGAAAGGCGCTCCCAGTCTTGATTACTCGCTCAGAACGAACGGAGCGGTGTACTTGTCGACGTTGTCCTTGGTGATCAGCAGGCAATCGAAGAGCTGCTTTTCGGTTTCAACGCCGGTCGAGCCCGTCTTGATGACGTTGTCGGCCTGCTTGACGGCTGCTTCCGAGAAGACGGCAACCGGCTGGAGAACGGTGTACTGCAGTTCACCGGCCTTGATCGCGGCAACAGCGTCAGGCGAACCGTCGAAACCGCCGACCTTGACCTGGTCGAGCTTGCCGGCTTCCTTCAGGGCCGCGATGGCGCCAAGGGCCATTTCGTCGTTACCGCTGATCACGCCGATGATGTCCGGGTTTGCCTGAAGCAGGGACTGCATCTTGGCGTGGCCCTTCGTGCGGTCCCAGTCAGCCACTTCGCGGCCGACCTTCTCGAGGTCCGGGTACTGCGTCAGGACGGTTTCGTAACCGTTGGAGCGCGTTGCGGCGTTGTTGTCCGAAGGCGCGCCGAACAGTTCGACATACTTGCCCGTCTCGCCGACCGACTCGACCCACTGCTGCGCACCGAGAGCGGCACCCTGGGCGTTGTTCGAGACGAGCTGAGCCTTGGCAAGGCCTTCCTGGTTGATCTCAGCGTTGACGAGAATGACCGGGATACCGGCAGCAACGGCCTTCTTGACCGCGCCGACAGAACCGTCGGCGTTGGCCGGGTCGAGGATGATCGCAACCGACTTGTTGGTGATCGCGGTGTCGATCAGGTTGCTTTCAGTGTTCGTGTCGCCCTTGTGTGCGCCGACATTGGCCGTGTAGCCCAGGCCTTCAGCCGTATTCTTGGCAACTTCGCCTTCCGTGAACCAGTACGGGTTGGACGGATCGTTGACGATGACGGTGATGAGGCCTTCGGCCCAGGCCGAGCTGAACAGCAGCGGCACGACGGCAGTTGCTGCGAAGAGGATACGCATACCTTTTTTGAACATAGTCTCACTCCCTTTGTTGAGTCTGTTGACGCCGATTTTCGGCAATACTTTCCGCTGCCGGCTCCTCGATGGTCCGCCTCGTCCGGCCGCGGTCAGTTCCAGTCAGCCGTCGCGTTTCAGCGACGGCCGTATTTGACGCTGTTCAGAAGAACGGCGGTGACGATAACGGCGCCGGTGAAAACCGTCTGCCAGTATGCGGAGACGCCGATAATCACGAGGCCGTCCGACAGGAACCCGATCACGAAGGCGCCCAGCATCGTGCCGATGACCGTGCCGCGGCCGCCCGTCAGCGCCGCGCCACCGATGACCACGGCCGCAATGGCCGTCAGTTCGTAGGTGGTGCCGGCAGTCGGGCCTGCGGATGTCAGCTGCGAGGACAGGACGAGGCCGGCCACGGCAGCGCAGATGCCGGAAAGCACATAGACACTGATCTTGACGCGCTTGACCGGCACGCCCGACAGTTCTGCTGCGCGCTCATTACCGCCGGAAGCATAGAGCCAGCGGCCGAAGGCGGTGCGCGTCAGGATAATGTGGCAGACGACGGCGAAGACCAGCAGCACAATCACACCGATTGGAACGCCGGCCAGGCGGTTGAAGCCGAGCCAGTCGAAGCCGGTATTGCCAAGCTCCGGACGACCGCCAAGATTGTTGTAGGTTAGCCCGTTGGTCATCAAGAGAGCGATACCGCGGGCGACGTAGAGCACGCCGAGCGTGGCGACGAACGCCGGGACACGCAGATAGGCGATGAGTACGCCGTTGACCGCGCCGACGACCGCACCGAGCAGGCATGTCAGAACCACGACGACCCAGACAGACGGATAAAGGATCACTCCGATCTGCGGCAGCGTCACGCCCTGCATCAGGAAGCCCGCAACAACGCCGGCAAGCCCGAGCGTCGAACCCACGGACAGGTCGATACCGCCATTGAGGATGACGAGCAGCATGCCGATGGCCAGCAACCCGAAGATCGCCACGTGCGACGCCATGATCAGGAAATTGTTGATCGTGAAATAGTTCGGCGACATCAGCGAGAAGACGACCACGATGGCGATCAACGCGAAGAAAGCGCGGCCTTCGAACAGCAGTTCGACAAGGCTTTTCTTGCGCTTGCCGCCGCTTGTCGCCGCCTTCGTGTCTATTGCAGGTGTGACTGACATGCTTCAGCGCTCCTAATGGGCATGCACGGCTTCGCCGGAGGCGGCCATGATCTGTTCCTTGGTCGCATCGGGACCGAATTCTGCGGAGATGCGGCCACGCCGCATGACGATGACACGGTGCGCAATGCTGAGGCACTCGCCGACCTCGGAGGTCGTGTAGACAACGGCAAGTCCCTGCCTTGCGCGCTCGGCCAGCAGCTTGAACACTTCCGCCTTGGCGCCGATATCGATGCCGCGGCTGGGCTCGTCGAGCAGGATGACCTCAGGGTTGGTCGCCAGCATCTTGCCGATAACCACCTTCTGCTGGTTGCCGCCCGAGAGCGAACCAATTGCGGCATCGCCTCCGTCCGTCTTGATGTGCACTTTGCGGATCGCGTTGCCGACAAGATCAAGCTCTTTGCCGGCGGACGTGAAGAGACCGCGGGTGAAGGAGCCGATGCTGGCAAGCGAGAGGTTTCGCCCGACAGTCATGGTCTGCACCAGACCGTCGCGCTGGCGATCTTCCGGCACGAGCACGAGACCGTCGCGAATGCACTGCGCAATCGACTGGCCTGTTACGTCCCTACCCTTCAAAAGCACCTTTCCGGCGGTTGGCAAGAGACGTCCTGCGGCCGTTTCCAGCAATTCCGTGCGCCCTGCCCCCATGAGGCCATAGATGCAGACGATCTCGCCCTCGCGCACCGACAGCGACAGGTCGTCGACGACCGAATAGCCGGCACCGCCAGGATCGGGAACCGTCAGACCTTCGATGGAAAGCGCGACGCCGCCCATCTCATAACCTGTTGGCGGCGAGCCAAGATCGAAATTTTCACCGACCATGTGGCGCACGATCCATTCCAGATCAATGTCTTCCCGCCCGGCATAGGCGGTCATGGCGCCGTCGCGAAGAACCACCGCGTGGTTTGTGATCTGCAGCGCCTCCTCGAGGTGGTGCGAAATGTAGACGATGGAGACGCCGCGGGCGGTCAGATCGCGGATGACCTTGAACAGCACCTCCACCTCGGACGCACTGAGCGCCGAAGTCGGCTCGTCCATGATGAGAATGCGCGAATTGACGGACAGCGCGCGGGCGATCTCGACGATCTGCTGCTGACCGAGGCGCAATTCCTCTACCGGGGTCAGAGGATCGATATCCTCTTCGAGCTCTTCCATCAGGAGGCGCGTCTGGCGCTCTTCTTCTGCGAAGTCCACGCCCGTCGCCGTCATGATTTCGCGACCCATGAAAATGTTATCGCGGACGTTCATGTTGGGAGCGAGGCTGAGCTCCTGATGGATGATGGAGATGCCGCGGTCGCGTGCTTGGGAGGATGACGCGAAGGCGACAGGCTCCCCATCGAGTATGATTTCGCCGGACGTGGGCTGTACCACGCCGGACAGGATTTTCATCAGCGTCGACTTTCCGGCGCCGTTCTCGCCGAACAGCGTCGTCACTTCGCCGCGGCGAATGTCGAAGTTCACACCCTTGAGAGCGTGGATATTGCCGTAGGATTTCGCCACGTTGCGTGCAGCAAGGACGACTTCACCCTTCTGGCCGATGTCGGCAACTTCGCTCATTGGACGTCGAACCTCACGGGCGTGACGATCCAGCTCTTCGGGTTGACCAGCTTGAAGACGCCGATGACAGTTACGGTCTTGCCCTCGATCGTCGCAGGATCGAGATCCCCGAGGACGACCTTCTTGACCTCGTTGTTGATGGCAGAACCGGCATCCTGATATTCGATCTGGTTCTTGAACTGGCCGAACTCGATCTTGCCCGTCGCGTCGCGCAGGTCCGTGCCGTTCAGTGCCGGCCCGGTCTGGACGCGCACGGTCAGCTCAGCGGGCAGGCCCTCGACCGCAACGACATTGTAGTTTGCCTTGCGCTCGCCGAGCACGCCAGTGAATTTCACAGGAAAGACCGGCCCGACGGACGTAGCGACGCCATACTTTTCACCGGCGGCCTTCCTGTCGGCCGCAATGGCCTGCGACAGCTCGACCGCATCGACGGCGCGCTCTTCCACATTCTGCGTGATGAGCGGGAACTGCTCGGCGCCGAAGGCGACCGGTGAGAACTTCTGCACCTGGACATCAGCGTCCGAGCCGATCGTCACGATCTTCGTGTCGAAGGCCATGGCGCCGACGAGCACGATGGCGGCGGCAATGCCAAACCAGCGATAGGACCGCGCCGGCTGCGGCGATTTCGAGAGCGTGGCTTCAGTCATGTCCGTTGGCCTTGAGATAGAACGAGGAGGTTGTCAGCGAGGACGGCGACGACAGGAACGGCGCATCGCTCATGCGGCGACCGTTTACGGGCATCTGGAGATCAGAAGATGTCACGACGTCCTCCCATGAACCGCGCTGGCCAGATCTCCTCACCTGCTTCGCGCTGCATTGCACACATCTTCGCATCTGCGGTATGTGCACGTTATATGTCCCAACACATATGTTAAGTTAACACAGGCTGTCAATCGGGCTTTTTGCGGCAATCCACATTCATTCGCGATGACTGCCCTCGTCGAAACGTCAGAATTCCCGCCCCGACAGAAACAAGCCAGACAGAGTGAAATCGTCGCCTTGGAAGCATAGAGAAACCCGATATAATGCTGATTTTACTCAATTAACCTCGCAAGCCGTGTGAATACAGGGCACTTTTCGACAACGTATGAGAACACAATCACAATCTGGCACACGATGCTGGGACCTCAAAAATTGCGTCGACGCAACAAGCACCACAACCTGGGCTTACCTTGAAAAAAACTCCACAGGCCGAAAATTTTTCCGAGACATGCGATAACTTTGTGTTATCTTCCATCGCGAGGTACGGAATATCTGCGTTCATTTCCTTTTGGCGTCACCGCCGAACACGAAAAAGCACGCACTTCCGGAAAGACTTGTCGGGAGGATTGAATGCCCTGTTTCGGATCAGGCAACGCGGCGGCCACCGCTTCGCGTGGCGTGGGTGCGCGACATGACTGAGTCGCATGATCTGATCATCGGCATCGATGCCGGCACGTCGGTCATGAAGGCGGTGGCCTTCAGCCTGAACGGCCGCCAGATTGCCAGCGCCTCGGTGCGCAACAGCTACAAAACGGGCGACGACGGGTCCGTCACGCAATCCCTGGACCAGACCTGGCACGACTGCACACGCGCACTGCTCGGACTGGCGGAAAAGATCGATCGTCTTGCCGAACGTACCGCTGCCATCGCTGTCACAGCACAGGGCGACGGCACCTGGCTCGTCGGCGCCGGAAATCGCCCGGCTGGCGATGCTTGGCTCTGGCTCGATGCCCGTGCTGCCTCCACCGTCGAGCGCCTTGCCGCTACCGACGAGGATAGGGCGCGATTCGCTGCGACGGGAACGGGCCTCAACACCTGCCAGCAGGGCACGCAACTGGCCCATATGGACCGTTATTATCCCGAGCTCCTCGCCGGGGCGGAAACGGCCATGCACTGCAAGGACTGGCTCTATCTCAACCTGACGGGCGTGCGCGCGACGGACCCGTCCGAGGTCAGCTTCACCTTCGGTAATTTCCGAACACGCCAGTACGATACGGATGTTTTGGCCGCCCTTGGCCTCACGCATCGGCGCAACCTGCTGCCCGAGGTCATCGACGGCACGCAGACATCGCACAAGCTGACGGCGGCCGCGGCGGCGTCATCCGGTCTCAGGGCCGGCACGCCTGTCTGCCTCGGCTATGTCGATATGTGCATGACAGCGCTGGGGGCCGGCGTACGCAGCGAGGGCCGCAACGCCGCCTGCTCCGCCATCGGCTCGACCGGCGTTCACCTGCTGGCCAAGGCTGTAGAAGACGTCGTTCTGAATGCCGAACGCACCGGATACGTGATCGCCCTTCCGATTCCGGGCATCGTCACCCAGGTCCAGACCAATATGGGCGCGACGATCAACCTCGACTGGTTGCTGCAGGTGGGCGTCGGCATGCTGGGCGAGTTCGGCGTCAACGTCGGGCTGGACGAGATGATCGCCCGCGTCGACCAATGGTTTACGGCAAGCAGGCCGGGCAACATTCTCTATCATCCCTATATTTCGGAAGCCGGGGAACGCGGGCCATTTGTCAACGCACGCGCGCGTGCCAATTTCACCGGCCTTTCCAGTCGCCATCGCTATCCCGATCTCGTTCGCGCCGTGGTCGAGGGCCTCGGAATGGCAACGCGCGACTGCTATGCCGCCATGGGGGGCCTGCCCTCCGAGTTGCGCGTGAGCGGCGGAGCAGCCCGGTCAGCCTCCCTTCGACGCACGCTCGGCGCCGCCCTTGGAGCGCCCGTGCGCGTCAGCACGCGCGAAGAAGCCGGAGCCGCCGGCGCCTCGATGATGGCAGCTGTCGCCATCGGCGCCTACAGCACCATGGACGACTGCATCGCCGATTGGGTGACACCCGAGCTGGGCGCGGCCGAACAGCCTGATGCAGAAGCATCCGAACGTATGACACGCCTTTTCACCGCCTATGCGGATGTGCGCCGGGGCATCGCGCCCGCCTGGGACATCCTTGCCGCGCGTTGAGGACAACGACGATCGTGCCGCCGCGGCGGCGCCAGAGGAGACTGATATGAACGAGCCAAAGCTTATTGACCTCTTCGTCATCGGCGGGGGCATCAACGGCGCGGGCATCGCACGCGACGCTGCCGGACGCGGCCTTTCCGTGGTACTCAGCGAAAAGGACGATCTTGCCGAAGGCACATCCTCGCGCTCGGGAAAACTGGTGCATGGCGGCCTTCGCTACCTTGAATATTACGAGTTCCGCCTGGTACGCGAGGCGTTGATCGAGCGCGAAGTGCTGCTCAACGCGGCGCCGCACATCATCTGGCCGATGCGTTTCGTCCTGCCGCATAGCCCGCAGGACCGGCCGGCCTGGCTGGTACGCCTAGGCCTCTTCCTCTACGATCATCTTGGCGGCCGCAAGAAATTGCCCGGCACACGCACGCTGGACCTGAAGCGCGATCCCGAAGGCACGCCGATCCTCGACCAGTATACGCGCGGCTTTGAATATTCCGATTGCTGGGTGGATGACGCCCGCCTCGTTACGCTGAACGCCATCGGCGCCGCAGAAAAGGGCGCCGTCGTGCTGACCCGCTCGCCGACCGTATCGGCCCGCCGCGAGAACGGCGCCTGGACGGTCACGACGCAGAACAGCGTGACCGGTGAAAGCAGGATCTTCCGCGCAAAGTGCCTCGTCAACTGTGCAGGCCCGTGGGTCACTGACATCATCAACCGCGTCGCCGGCTCGAATTCCGCACGAAATGTCCGCCTCGTGAAAGGAAGCCACATCATCGTTCCGAAATTCTGGGCGGGCGCGAACGCCTATCTGGTCCAGAACCACGACAAGCGTGTCATCTTCATCAATCCCTATGAGGGCGACAAGGCGCTGATCGGCACCACTGACATCGCCTATGAAGGCCGCGCCGAGGATGTCGCCGCCGACGAGGCCGAAATCGATTACCTGCTGACGGCCGTGAACCGCTACTTCAAGGAGAAGCTGCGCCGGCAAGATGTGCTGCACTCCTTCTCCGGCGTGCGCCCCCTCTTCGACGATGGCAAAGGCAACCCCTCTGCTGTCACCCGCGACTATGTCTTCGATCTCGATGAAACCGGCGGCGCACCGCTGCTCAACGTGTTTGGCGGCAAGATCACGACATTTCGCGAACTTGCCGAGCGCGGCATGCACCGCCTGAAACATATTTTCCCGAATATGGGCGCGGACTGGACCGAGAAGGCACCCCTGCCCGGCGGCGACATGCCAAACGCCGACTACGAGACCTTCGCCAACAGCCTGCGGGACACCTATCCCTGGATGCCGCGCAAGCTCGTCCAGCACTATGGGCGCCTCTATGGCACGCGCACGAAATCTGTCGTCGGCAGTGCCACGGGCATCGAAGGCCTCGGTCGGCATTTCGGCGGGCAGCTCTATGAAGCGGAAGCCCGCTATCTCGTCGAGAAGGAATGGGCGCTGACGGCGCAGGACATTCTCTATCGTCGCACCAAGCACTACCTTCACCTGACTGAATCCGAACGGGCCGCCTTCGCGGACTGGTTCAGCACCAGCCGCCTTACAGCGGCGTGAGGATGACCATGCCGCTGACGCTCTCGCTCAACACCAATCCGCTGGTCAACCGCTTCGCCGACCCTGACGACCTTATCGACACGGTCGCAAGGGATCTCCGGCTGCGCGATCTTCAGCTGACCCATGAGTTCATCAACCCAAGCTGGAACGCCGATACGATCCGCCGCCTGACGCGCCAGATGGACCGCGCGCTCCAGCGCACGGGCGTGCGTGTCACATCCGGTATGACCGGCCCTTACGGCCGCCTCAATCATTTCGGCCACCCGGATGCGGAAGTGCGGCGCTATTACGTCGACTGGTTCAAGACCTTCGCCGACATCATCGGTGACCTTGGCGGCCAGTCCGTCGGCACGCAGTTCGCGATCTTCACTTACAAGGACTACGATGATCCGGTTCGTCGCGAGGAGCTGATCAAGATCGCCATCGACTGTTGGGCAGAGGTCGCGGATCACGCCAGGGACGCCGGCCTTTCCTATGTGTTCTGGGAACCAATGAGCATTGGACGCGAATTCGGCGAGACCATCGAAGCCTGCCTTGCCTTGCAGGATCGGCTGACGGCGGCGGACATGGCCGTTCCCATGTGGATGATGGCCGATATCGACCATGGCGACGTCACATCCGAAAACCCGGACGATTACGATCCCTATGCCTGGGCGCGCGCAGTCCCGAAGGTTTCCCCCATCATCCATATCAAGCAGAGCCTGATGGATAAGGGCGGCCACAGGCCGTTCACCGCCGCATTCAATGCCAAGGGCCGTATCCAGCCGGAGCCGCTGCTGAAGGCGTTTGCAGAGGGTGGCGCGGTCGAGAACGAGATTTGCCTCGAACTCTCCTTCAAGGAACGCGAACCGAACGACCGCGAGGTCATCCCGCAGATTGCCGAAAGCATTGCCTTCTGGGCGCCCTATATCAACACCGGTGCATCCGATCTCAAAGTGGGCTGACCATTCCCGGAACGCTTGTCAGGACATCTCTGACAGGGACGTTGCGGGCGGACAGCAGGACAGGACATCATTGATGACCGACAACGAAGATTCCCTCGCCGTCCGTGCTGCTTGGCTGCACTATGTCGGGGGCTTCACCCAGGCCGCCGTGGCCAAGCGGCTCGGCATTCCCTCGGGCAAGGCACACCGCCTGATTGCGCGTGCTGTGGCCGATGGTGTGGTGAAGGTCAGCATAGATGGCGACATCGCCGAATGCGTCAACCTGGAGGTCGCGCTTTCGGAGCGCTACGGCCTCGATTACTGTGAGGTCGCCCCCGATGTCGATGACGACGCGCTTGCGCTGACGGCGCTCGGGCATGCCGGCGCGGATTTTCTCCGTCGTGAAATCGAAAGCGGCACGGCTGCCGTGATCGGTCTTGGTCATGGCCGTACGCTTTCAGCGGCCGTTCACCACCTGCCGCGCATCAACGCGGGTAATACCCGTTTTGTCTCGCTTCTCGGCGGGCTTACCCGCGACTACGCCACAAATCCCTATGATGTCATGCATCAGCTCGCCGCAAAGACCGGCAGGCAAGCCTATGTGATGCCTGTGCCCTTTTTCGCCAATACGGAGGACGACCGCGAGGTTCTGCTCTCCCAGCGCGGCGTCAGCGATGTGTTCAATCTCGCTCGCAGTGCCGATCTCAAGGTCGTCGGTATTGGCACAGTCGACAACCAGGCGCACCTGGTCACATCGGGTATGCTGCACGCCGACGAGTTGGAAGAGATCGCAACGCTTGGCGGTGCTGGCGAACTGCTCGGTCACTTCTTCGACAGCAAGGGCCGCATCCTCGAGACATCCGTGACGGCGCGCACACTTGCAGCCTCGTTCACCGACGCCGGCCGGGATCGCATCGTTGCCGTTGCGGGAGGCCCGGCCAAGACCGAAGCCATCCGGGCCGTTCTGCACAGCTACAAGCTTCACGGCCTGATCACCGACGAGCGCACCGCCCGTCTTCTGCTACAAAGCTCCGCATGAGGCACACAATGACGAGGGAGAATACACTATGAGCGACGGCCGGAACTTCTGGGTCGGCACAAGCTGGAAGATGAACAAGACGCTGGCCGAGGCAAAGGTTTTCGCCGAGGGCCTGAAGGCTGCCGACAAGGATCGCCATGCCCGCATCCAGCGCTTCATCATCCCGCCCTTCACCGCCGTGCGCGAGGTCAAGGCGCTGCTTGCCGAAACCTCCGTCAAGGTCGGCGCACAGAATATGCACTGGGCCGACGAGGGTGCCTGGACCGGCGAGATCTCTCCGGTCATGCTGAAGGACTGCAATCTCGATCTGGTCGAGCTTGGTCATTCCGAACGCCGCGAGCATTTCGGCGAAACGGACGAGGCCGTTGGCCTGAAGACGGAAGCCGCCGTGCGCCATGGTCTCGTGCCGCTGATCTGCATCGGTGAAACGCTGGCCGACCGGGAAAGTGGCAATGCCGACGCTGTACTGGCGCAGCAGGTTCGTGGCGCCCTCGGAAAGCTCCAGGGCGCACAGAAGGAAGCGGAAATCCTGCTCGCCTATGAGCCCGTCTGGGCGATCGGCGAAAAGGGCATACCGGCGACCGCCGACTATGCGGATGCCCGTCATGCGGAAATCGCCAAGGTCGCGGAAGATATTCTCGGCCGCCGGATTCCTTGCCTCTACGGTGGTTCGGTCAACCCGCAGAACTGCGAGGAACTGATTGCCTGCCCCAATATCGACGGGCTTTTCATCGGCCGTTCAGCCTGGAAGGTTGAAGGCTATCTCGACATCCTGGCGCGTTGCGCCGCCACCATCTGAAAAGGAGTTGCACCATGAAACTTGCTATTGCCGGTGACAGCGCGGGCGAAGGCCTCGCCAAGGTTCTCGCCGATTACCTCAAGGACCGCCACGAGGTGCACGAAATCTCGCGCACCGAAGCCGGCCCGGATGCTTTCTACGCCACCCTCTCCGACCGCGTCGCTTCGGCGGTCATCGCGGGCGAATATGACCGCGCTATCCTCGTCTGCGGCACCGGCATCGGTGTGTGCATCGCCGCCAACAAGGTGCCCGGCATCCGCGCCGCGCTGACCCACGATACCTATTCGGCCGAGCGCGCGGCGCTGTCCAACAATGCGCAGATCATAACGATGGGTGCACGCGTCATCGGTTCGGAAGTCGCAAAGACCATCGCGGACGCCTTCCTTGCCCAGACCTTCGACGAAAACGGCCGCTCGGCCGGCAACGTCAATGCCATCAACGACGTGGACGCCAAA
Source organism: Shinella sp. H4-D48 (assembly GCF_022637395.1). Classification (GTDB taxonomy): domain Bacteria; phylum Pseudomonadota; class Alphaproteobacteria; order Rhizobiales; family Rhizobiaceae; genus Shinella; species Shinella sedimenti. The sequence goes on from NZ_CP093338.1 coordinate 186,219, forward strand.
TACAACACCGCCGGCAAGTAAACCGGCCTGGAAGGGCGGAGACGGTTGTTTCCGCCCTTTCTGTCAAGCCTGATCGATATCGATCAATGCGATGCCAAGTTCGGCATTGTGCCTTCGGCGCAGTTTCGCCGGCGTTTCGCGCACCACCACCTCCAATGTCGGCCGCACATGGCCTTCGAGGAAATGTCCGCCCCTCGTGCTGCCATCGGACAGGCCGAGCACGACGTGAAGATGCAGACTCGCTTCGTCCTTCTCATTGACCGCGACGTCGCCCATCAGGCTCAGCACCTCCGTTTGCACCTCGACGGGTATCTTCTTGTAGTTCTTCGTCTCGAATTCGAAGAAGGCGATGGTTGCCGAGCGGAAGGCGCCGATCGCCGTGATGGACGCCGCCGTAATGCGTTCCTGCCGCGCGAAGGCGGTGAGACACGCAAAAGCCTCGTCGTCTTCCTCGAGGATAAGGATGAAGGTGCGCTCACCCGCATCGTTTGCCAGCAATTTGTGCTTCATCGATTTCTCCCTTGTTCTCGGGGAAAGGCGCGGAACCGGTCTGGGTTCCGGCGCTTACGACGCAGAAGCCTTTCGATCGGCACTCGTGGACGCGATGGTTGCCAGTGCCGAGCGGATGGCAGAGGGAGAAGATGCCTTGGCAAGCGCGCAGGTTTCGGTCGACAACGAGCCAACACGGATCGACTTTCCGCCCCGGGCATTGGCCAGTGCAAACATGGATTCGTCCGTCAGATCGTCACCTATCGCGATCGGCAGGCGCCCGGCAAACACCGGTTCTTCCAGGTAGGACGCAACCGCTTCGCCCTTGTCGGCGCGCGATGGTCTGATTTCGAAAACCATCTTTCCGGGTTGTAACACCCAGTCCGGTCCCGCCTCCTCGGCAAAGGCACGCATGATCTGCTCTAGCGCCTTGTCATACGCTGGAGCCAATCTGTAGTGGGCCGCGACGGCAGCCCCCTTGTCCTCGATCAGCACACCCTCCATCCACGCCGTCTGCTGCAAGAGGCGCAGCTTGATGTCGGCAAAAGCCGGCGTCTCCACGACGGCATTGACCTTGCCATCCGCGCCACGGAACTGCGCGCCGTGCAACCCGGCGATCGGGAAACGATGCGGCGCGAAGAGCCGATCGACATAAGGAAGGCTTCGGCCCGTCACCAACGCCAATGCGCCACCGAGGCGGGCCGAAACCGCGCTGAGATCCGATCTCAGCGATAGGGGCACCTGAATGGCATCGGGGGTCGCCGCGAGGTCGATCAGCGTGCCATCGATATCGAGGAAGAGTGCCCAGCGGTCGGGCTCGTCGACGATGCGGCGAACAAGATGGCGGATGGCCGCGTCCGACGGACGCAATTTCTCCAGTTCAGTCATGGCATTGCAATTAGATCGTAAATCCGGCCCGGCAAGGGGTGCGCTGGAACAACTTTCATCGGGCGGCATTTGGGTTCTGCGTTTCGTCACGGGGCTGGGAGCTGGCATGACAAAAAAGAAAAAACCGCAGGATAGCAACGGTGGCGCGGCGCCTGTCGCGCACGGTGCAGAGGATCTGCCGGCGGTGACGGTGGCAAGCTACAATCTGGAGGTCCGTGACAAGGAGGGCTTTATTGGCGACCGCGCCAACAAGTCTGCCTTCCGCGACATGCTCGACGAATGGCGCAAGCGCGCTGGAGATGGTGGGCCTGACCCAATAGGGGACATTCGCACAGGCGATCTCTCCAAAAAGGATGTCGACGCATTTCTGGAGCAGCTCGAAACGGAGAAGGCAGCACTCGTTCTTTCTGCCATCGATGACTTTTCGCGGGAACTGGCCGGCGTCCTGACTCGCTACATGAAGGAAGAGCCCTGGAAGGGCGTGAAAAAGATCGTGGTCGGCGGTGGATTCAAGGACAGCCTGTCCGGCCTCATGGTGATTGCACGAACGGGCCTTCTACTGAAGGCGGCCAGAATGAAGGTGGATCTGCTGCCGATCGAGCATCACCCTGACAAGGCAGGCCTCATCGGCGCGGTGCATCTCATTCCCGCTTGGATGCTTCGAGGTCACGACGCCATTATCGCCGTCGATATCGGCGGCACCAACATCCGTGCCGGTATTGTCAAACTCAATCTCGATGAGAAGCCGGATTTCTCTAAGGCAAAGGTATGGAAATCGGAACTGTGGCGTCATGCGGAGGATGAGCCGCGACGCACAGCGACCATCGCCTATCTGGTCAGCATGATCGAGGACCTGATTGCCAAGGCGAAGAAGGCCAAGATCGCGCTGGCGCCTGTGATCGGCATCGGCTGCCCGGGCATTATCGCGGCCGAGGGCTCGATTGCCCGCGGCGGCCAGAATTTGCCCGGCGGGAATTGGGAAAGCACCCATTTCAACCTGCCGGAAGCACTGTGCAAGGCGATTCCGCAGATAGCGGACCACCCGACCTTCGTCATCATGCATAACGACGCAGTCGTTCAGGGCCTATCGGAAGTGCCGCGCATGGCCGATGTCGATCATTGGGGCGCAATCACCATCGGCACTGGCCTCGGCAACGCAAGCTTCGTTCGAAAGAAAGACTAGGCCGGCACGACGCGACCGCGTCAATGGTGCCGTTCCTTGCGGGTTTCGGCGGCTTTCTTCGCGCTGGCCGACCGCTCGGATGCGGGGCGGTCAGCCGATGCGGCACCGCCCTTTCGCCCGCCTTTCTCGGCGGAAGCATTCGTATCCGGCTTGCCTCGGCCAGATCCGGATTTGTTGCCGCCGCCGCTATCCTTGTTGACGGTTGCCCAGGCCCGGCGCTCAGCTTCATCCTCCGAAACGCCACGCTCCTTATAGCCTTCCTCGATATGTTCAGCCTTGCGCTTCTGCTTTTCGGTATAGGCGGATTTGTCTCCACGGGGCATATCGGATCTCCTCACTGGGGCATGGATCATGCCGAAACGACAGGGCACGCCTGATGTTCCAGGCCCAACAAGCGTCGATCGCACCCGGCAGGTCAGGTCTTTGCCTCTTGGAGGATGTTTCCGCCGTCTACGACCAGCACTGCGCCGTTGATGTAGCTGGCCTTCGGCGAGGCCAGAAAGACAACGGCTGCGGCGACCTCGTCGGGCCGGCCTGCGCGACCGCAGGGTGTTGCCTTCGCCGCGCGGCGTTCTTCTTCTGTAGAGGCTCCCGTGTCGATCCAGCCCGGCGCGACGGCATTGATCGTGACACCATGCGGGCCGGCTTCCAGCGCGAGCGCGTGCGTCATGCCCACCATCCCGGCCTTGGCGGCGGAATAGGCGGTCTCGCCGCGATTGGCGACATAGGGCCCTGTTACCGATGCCACATTGACGACGCGGCCATAGCCGTCCGCCAGCATGTCCGGCAGGTAGATACGGGTCGCTAGGAAGGCGGTTTTCAGCGTGACGGAGATGCCGCGATCCCAATCGGCCTCCTCCAGATCGACGAACTCACGCTGCAATGCCGGCTGTGCGAGGCTGCCCATACCGGCATTGTTGACGAGGATGGTGGCGGGTCCTGTCACACCGCGCAGGTTCTCGACCGCCGCCTTCGCGGTAAGATCGCAGATATGACCCGTCGCCGAAAAGCCAGCAGCCCGAAGCTCGTCGGCCCGCTGGAGGATGCGTTCGCTGGTGGCAACGAGGTGAACGATGAGGCCTTCCTCCGCAAGGCTTTTCGCACAGGCGAAACCGATGCCGTCCTCGGCGCCCGCCCCCGTGATGATCGCGGTCTTGCGCTGCATGGGCTTCTCCTCAGTAGCCAGCCGTCACGCCGAAATCGATCGACAGCGCCGCGCCGGTGATCGGGGCCGCACCCTCCTCGCACAGAAAGGCCACCATGCGCGCAATCTCGTCCGGCCGTATGAAGCGGGCGGCTGACTGCTGCGGATAGTTGGAAAGCAGCTTCGCCTTGTAGCCCTCCGGATCGCCATCGCCATAGCGCTCGGCCTGGAAGTCTATCATCGGCGTGGCGACATCGCCGGGGCAAACGGCATTAACGCGGATCTGCCGGGGCGCAAGTTCCAGCGCAAGCGCCTTGGTCAGAAGCACGAGCCCGCCTTTGGACGCGCAATAAATCGAGGCGCCGTTATTGCCGACCAGTCCGGCATCCGAGGCGATATTGACGATGGACGCACCAGCCGGGAGATGCGGGATGGCCGCCTGGATTAGGAAGAACGCGCCCTTGAGGTTGACATCCAGAACAATGTCCCAATCGTCTTCCGTCATCGTAACCGCATCGCCCTCGCGCCAGACGCCGGCCGCATTGACCAGCACGTCCAGACGGCCATGCCAGTCGATCACTGTTTCGACGGCGGCTGCGCAGGCGGAAACCTTGCGGATATCAAGCGGTACGGCCAGCGCTTCGGCACCTTGCGACGTCAGCGCAGCGACTGTGGACGTCAGACGCTCGGACGCGAGATCAGCGACGGCGACGGCATAGCCGGCGGCCACGAGACGCGATGCGATCGTCACCCCCATGCCGCCGGCTCCTCCGGCCACAAGCGCTACTTTCCGATTGGTCTGGTCGGTCATGTCCACCTCTGATGTAAAAGGTCTTGGCGCTATTTGCGCGTCAGGCTGAAAGAGAAATGGCTGCCACGATGATAGTCTATGGCGTAGTTCACCGGCACGCCGGCAGCGTTGAAGCAGGTTTCTGTGATGAGAAGTGCGGGGCCGAAATCGCGCAGGCCATGCCGATCCACCACGTCCTGTGGCAGCATGACGGCCGAAACGCTGGCCGCCGACATGCGTGGCCGGTTGCTATACCGCTCGAGCAGGTCAAGGAGCGACCCGCTCCACTCGATGTCATAGAGCGGACCAGGAACGATGTCGCCTGGCAGGTAGTCGACGCAGTAGAGAATGGGCGTATCGTCATGAAGGCGTAGACGCTCGATCCGGATGACCCGATCCGTCGGCGCGAGCCGCAGGCTTTCTGCTACACGCTTGTCCGGCGCCTCCTCGGCAATCGAAAGCACCTTGTTGACCGGCCGGTAGCCATATTGGCGCGCCATGTCGGTAACGCTCTCGAAAACCGTTATCGGCCGGTCGACCTGCACGGCCGACAGCGCGGAGACGAAACGGCCGCGGCCATGCTCCACATAGATCACGTCGTCCTGTTCAAGCAGTTTCAACGCCTCGCGCAGCGCAGGGCGGGAAATCTTGAAGCGCTGGGTCAGTTGGGCTTCGGTCGGCAGCTTGTCACCCGGCCTCAACCCCTCCTCACGGATGAGGTCGGCGATCCGGTCGCGGAGCTGGACGGCCAGCGTGCGAGAATCGCGCAGGGGTTCGTCCACCGTAAGCCTCGTCCGATTGTTGTACTTCTCCCTTCTTGTCTGACAAATCCTGGCGGGTCAAGGCTAGCGTACACATCCGATACTCTGCCGCACCACGGCTGCGCGCTTTGAGAACGTATTGACAGACGATATCAGTGATGTCAGTTGTCTTACAACTTCATCATTCCTCGAAAAGAGCCACCATGTTGAACTTCGATGAACAGAGATTCCTCCGTATCCAGTCCGGCGCCGTCGCATTGCGGCAACGCCTGGAGACCATTGTCGCCGGTTGCCTCGACGCGGGCGCGGAGAACATCTTTTTCCTTGGCACGGGTGGTGCGGCGATCCTGATGCAACCGGCTGCGCAGCTTCTACAACGGCGCTCGCGCTTTCCCGCCTTCATCGACATGCCCGCCGAACTCGCGGTTACCGGTTCTGTACATCTCACGAACAGGTCCATCGTCGTCATGCCCTCACTGTCCGGCACCACAAAGGAAAGCGTCGCCTTGCTGGCGAAGCTCAAGGAGATCGGTGCGACGGTCCTCACGCTCGTCGGCAATGCGGCTACGCCGCTCGGAGAAGGCGGCGACCACGTCTTCGTCAATGCCGCGGCGGACGATACCTCGTCAGAATCCTTCTACCTGCAATCCCTGTTTGTCGCGCTGGCGATCCTGAAGTATCGCGGCGAGATCGCGAACTACGACGATATCGTGGCTGGTCTTGACCGCATGCCAGAATTGCTGCTGGAGGTGAAGCGCGCGTACGAACCGCAGGCCGAGGCCTTTGCGAAGGTGCTCGCCGGATCGGACTATCACATTATCACCGGCGCGGGGAACGTCTGGCCGGAAGCATTCTACTACGGCATGTGCATCCTGGAAGAGATGCAGTGGATACGCACGCGTCCCGTCCACGCCTCCGATTTCTTCCACGGCACGCTGGAACTGGTGGAGAAGGATGTCAGTGTTATCCTCTTCAAGGGCGAGGACGAACTGCGGCCACTGGCGGACCGTGTCGGCACCTTCGTGCCGCAATATACCGACAAGCTGACTGTGCTCGACACCGCTGCTTTCGCGCTGCCGGGCCTATCGTCGGAGGTTCGGGCGCTGGTATCACCTGTCGTACTGGCAACCGTTCTCGAACGTATCAGCGCGCATCTGGAAGTCATGCGCAATCATCCGCTGACCACCCGGCGCTATTACAAGCGGGTCGCCTATTGAAGCCACGGCATGACGCAACCTAAAAGCCGGAAATGCAGGATCAAGACCCCGTACTTTCATGGCCTTACCCCGGAATATTCATGACGCGCCTTAAGTTCGCAGTCGTCGGCGATAACTGCATCGACCGCTTCGGCCCGCCGCTCTCTAGATCTCTCGTGGGCGGCAATGCCGTGAATGTCGCCGTACAGCTCGCACGGCTGGGGCACACATCGTTATATTTCGGCGCGGTCGGTGAGGATGCAGCCGGACACAGGACAGGCGCGACACTCACGGCAAACGGCGTAGACGTCACATATCTGCGAAAACGCCCCGGCATAACGGCCTATACCGATATCGAGATCACGCCCTCAGGCGAGCGCATCTTCGTCCATGAGGATTTCGGCGCATGTACCGGCTACAGGCCCGACGACGCGGACATTGCGGTTCTCAAAACCATGGACCACGTTCATATCGGCTGGCTGGATGACGGCGGCGCCCTCAGGCGGGCGCTCGCAGCGGCCGGCGTCAGCGTCTCGCAGGATATTTCCGTAAATACAGATCCGAGCAATCTCGGCACCGCGGGTCTTTCCATCGTCTTCGCCTCGGCAGGCGACGGCCGTGGCGCGGCCGATGCCCTGTTGCATAAGCTGCTTGGAGATGGCGCGCGGCTTGCCGTCGTCACGCGTGGCAGTAACGGTTCGGTTGCCGGCGACGGACATGAACGCGTCGCGGTCTGCAGCTTGGCCGTGCCCGTCGTGGATACGACAGGCGCAGGCGACAGCTTCATCGCCGGCTTCCTTGGCGCACGCATCGCCAAACGTCCGCTTTCGGAATGCCTCCTGTCCGGGCGTGACCACGCGGCACTGACCTGCACCCATTTCGGCGGGTTCCCGCAGGAACCGCAACCGCTCTGAAGCCCCCTCTCAACGCGCGTTGAAGCGTCCGAAGCGCTCTTCGATCCGAGACTGGGCGAATTCCAGGCCGATGGACAGGATCCAGTAGATCATCGACGCGGTGATCAGCATCTCGATATGACGGAACTCGGTCTGGCCCTGCGTGCGGGCGAGATACATGATTTCCCAGACACCGACGACGGACACGAGCGAGGAATCCTTCAGCATAGCGATGAACTGGTTTCCGGTGGGCGGGATGATGACCCGCATCGCCTGCGGCAGGATGACGAGCATCATTGTCTGGGCAGGGCTAAGACCGAGCGCCGTCGCACCCTCCGTCTGTCCGCGATTGATGCTCTGGATGCCTGCGCGGAAAATTTCCGTCATATAGGCCCCGTAGCAGAGCGACAGAGCAAGAATACCTGCCGGCACAGCACCGATCACGTAACCGACCTGCGGCAGGCCGAGATAGATGATGTAGATCTGCATGAGCAGCGGCAGGCCGCGAAACAGCGAGGTGTAAAAGGTCGCGAGGCCGTAGATAACACCATTGCTGGATAATTTCGCGATCGCGCCGGCAAGCGCGATGATGGTCGCGATGATGATCGATATGGCCGAGATATAGAGCGTCGTGACGACGCCCTGCGAAATGAGGAAGCCGATCTTCTTGGCGATGAAGGCGAAGGACAGATCGAAGGAATAGAAGAATAGCATCAGCAGCGCGAAGAGTTCGACCCAGACCGCCACGATCTGCTGACGCCTTGAGAGCTGGCGCAACGCCTTCCAATTCGCAGCGAGGATCAGAGCGATCAACACCGCAGAGATAAGCCGGCCAACGCCCGGATTGGCCTTGATCCATTCCGCCGACGAGGGCAGCAGATGGCCCATCCAGACGGGGCTCACCCCAAGCGCATAGAGGGTGGCCACAATGAAGGCGAGGATCAGCAGGCTCCCGACCCTGCGCGCTGTTTCGGGATAGGAGAGTATCAGTCGACCGATCATGTTTCGCCCTTTCCCGTTTCAGACATTCAGGCTGCGCGCTCGCGCCACCAGTCCTGCGCCTGAAGCTTCCAGTAAGTAAGTTGCGCCACCGCAAGCCCGGCCAGACCGCCGGCCCAGACGAGCCCGAAAGGCTCGTAGAGCCGGTAGCGATCACTTTCACCGAGAATCCCTTCGGCAATGACCTTGCCGCCGATCGCCGTGGTGTTGAGGCCGTGCCCGCCGAACGCTGTGCAATACCAGACGCCCGGGCTCATGCGCCCGATCTGGGGCATCAGATGGCGGGCGTAAGACATGAGGCCCGACCAGGCGAGTTCCGTTTTAAGGCCGGCAAGCTGCGGATAGGTGCCGACCATCTCGGCGCGCAGTTCCTTGACAAGACCCGCCGTCGAGGCCGCGTGGGTGGTGATACGACCGCCCCAGAGCAGCCGTCGTCCATCATCGATGACGCGGTAGTAATCCCCTGCCCTGCGGTTGTCACCGATAGCGTCGCGCGTGGCGATGGCCGAGGCGATCAGCTCCGGCGCCTCTTCGCTGACCATGACGTAAGTCGCGATCGGCAGGAAGGAGCGTTTCAGCCTGGCGTTGAGCCCGCCCGTATAGCCGCCCGTCGTGAAGACAACGTGCGGCGCGAGCACCTCGCCGCCTGCAGTTTTGACCCGCTTTTGGGGCTTGGAAAGTTCCGTCGCCGTTGCCGGGGACTGTTCGAAGATCAGTCCGCCGAGGCGCTCGATTTCGCGTGCGAGCCCGCGCAGGTAGTTCAGCGGATGGATGTGAAAGGCGTTCGGATTGCGTAGCGCCTGAAAATAGCGATCCGACTTCAGGACCGCCCGCACGGCGTCGCGGTCCATATATTCGAGTTCATAGCCGTAGTGGCGGCGGCTGCGCTCGGCATAGGCCTTGAGACTGGCGGGATCATCGTAGCGCAGTACGCTCATGAGACCCGGCACGGGTTTGGCATCATCGATACCGAGCACCCGGATGTTATCGCGAACGAAATCCACGCCTTCGATGGACAGCAGGTGGAGCTTGTGCGCCGTATCCTTGCCCGCGATCCGGGCGATATCGTCACCGTCTGTCGCATAGCCGGCACTGACGAAGCCGCCATTGCGACCCGACGCGCCGAAGCCGACGCTTTCTGCCTCCAGCACCGTAACGCGCTTGCCGGCGCGGGCAAGCTGCAGGGCGGTCGACAGGCCGGCCAGGCCCCCACCGATGATGACCGCGTCGCACTCCACAATGCCCGACAGGACCGGCCGCGTCGCACCGTCCGCCATTGTTCTCTTGTAATAGGTGTCCGGATAGGACATCGGCATGCTTCCCCTGGAATTAAAGGGCGCGGGCGAAGGACGCCCGCGCCGGCCTTGCCTCAGTCGGCGCTGTAGTCCTTGCCGTACCACTTGGTGGTCAGCTGGCCCAGCGTCCCGTCCTTCTTCATCTCCTCGATGATCCCGCCAACCTTTGCGGTCCATTCCGGATCGACCTTCTCCGCAATGACGACGAGCGGTTCGCGGAAAGCATATTCCCCTTCGAGTATTTTGACCGGATAACCGTTCTTGATGGCGTTCATCGCGGTCTGTTCCGGCGCGATGACGGCATCGAGGCGAACGCCGGCGCCCAGACGCAGATCATCGAAGGGCAGCATGGAATCGGCGAAGGTGCGGATCTCGCCCGGTTCGAGCTTGTATTCCACCGGCGGAAGGCCCGGCGCATCGATTTCCAGGCGGCGATTGATGAAGTCTTCAGAGGTCGTCGCAGTCTCGACGCCGATGACCTTTCCGTTGAGATCAGTCACGGACTTGGCGTCGCTGTCCTTGTGCACGACATAGACATAGGGGCTGTAGTAATAGATTCCGACAAAGTCGATGACCTGCGCGCGTGCCTTGGTGGGCGTGACCGAGCCGACGCCAAGGTCATAGCGGCCCTGCCAGCGGCCACCCGTCAATGTCTGCCAGTCTGGCGTATCGAAACTCACCTCGACACCGAGGCGCTTGGCAATTTCGCGCGACACGTCGATGTCGAAGCCGACCATCTCGTTATTGTCGTCAAGGTAGCTCTGGGGCGGCCAGCCGCTGTTGGTGGCGACAACCATCGCCTTCTTTTCCATAACGCGGTCGAGCGTTTCACCGGCTTGTGCCGATACCGCAGCCGCCATGAAAGCAGCGCCAACGGCAAATCGCATGAAGAGCGTTTTCATATGGTCCTCCTATGATGGGTCAGCCTTGATCCCCATTATTATGTAAGATGTCTGACAACGAAATCTGTCAGCGCAAAGCTTCCAGTGTCAAGGGCGAAGCGACGGAGACCTCATGAAACAATAAGATCACGTCATAGGCTATGGTGATGGCGGAAAACGGGGCATTGTTGGGGATTGGCATTAGACCGTAACAGCAGTTCGCTTTCAAAACGTGCTGAAAGGGGTGAAATTTTCCCGGCGCGGGCTGATTGTGGCGTCGCTCGCTCCGCAATACCGTTTTTCGAGCAGGTTTATTTGCGCAACCGTACCCGATTCGCCAGATCAGACCTTCCTTGCCGATGATCAAAACCGTAGTGGGAGTTACTCGCGTTCTCGCGAGCTTCCCCGCGTCACCGGGAGCCAAACCGTGGCGCTTGCTGCCCCGCTTCGTGCGGGGCTCTTTTTTTTCAGGGCCCGGCCGCCGCGAGAAGACACTTAGCTGCTTCGCTGAGCGAAAAATGCGTACGCATCGTGCGACCGTCCTTCTTTTCGATATGTAGCAATCCGCCGCGTTGTGCGAGACCGTTTACCGCGCGCAGCACCAACGCATGCTCAATGTCGAGCAGCCGCGCGAACGTGCGGCTGTCCCTTGCAATATTGGCGTGCGCGGCGACGAGAAGACCGGCCTCGAGCGCCGTCAGGCCACTATCTCTCTCCTGCAACTGCCCGACTGCCGTAAGGAAAGCGTCCGCGGCGGGTGCTGCGGCGCTCACGCGGCGCGCTTGCGGAACGTGACCATGATCGACTTGGAGGTCGGCGTATCGCTCTCCTCGCCGGCGCTGGCAAGTGGCACGAGCACGTTCAGTTCCGGGTAGTATCCGGCAATGCTGCCGCGCGGAATATCATAGGGCACGAAGCGGAAATCGGTGGCGACACGCTCAATACCGTCGTGATGGTCACCGACCACATCCACGCGTTCGCCGGCTGCCGCGCCCATGGCCTTCAGGTCCTCCGGGTGAATGAAGATCACCTGACGCTCACCATAGACGCCGCGATAGCGATCATCGAGGCCATAGACCGTGGTGTTGTACTGGTCGTGCGAGCGGAAGGTCTGCAGGGCATAGCGGCCGCCGCCGCGCTTGGCGCGCTGGTGCACCGTCTCCGACGGCAGCGGGCCGGCGAAAAACGTCGCCTTGCCGGCAGGCGTGCTCCACTCCCGGTGAGCCGCCGTGTTGCGCAGGTGAAAACCGCGCGGTTTGCGCAGACGCGTGTTGTAGTCCTCGAACCCCGGAATGGTCGCCTCGATGTGGTCGCGGATTCGGTCGTAATCGTCTGCGAGAGCCCGCCAATCGATGACGCCATTGCCGACGGTCGCAGCCGCGATGCCGGCGATGATCGCGACTTCCGATAGCAGGTGCGGCGAGGCCGGACGGTTGATGCCCGCCGAGCCATGCACCATGCTCATGGAGTCCTCGACGCTGATCAGTTGCGACTGGCCGGCGGCATTCAGGTCCATTTCCGTGCGGCCAAGGCAGGGCAGGATGTAGGATACCTCACCCGGCATCAGGTGCGAGTGGTTGGGTTTGGTGGCAATGTTCACCGTGAGCTTGAGGCCACTCAACGCCTTCTCGACAAGGGCGCTGTCGGGTGTCGCACGCGCGAAATTGCCGCCGAGGCCGATAAACGCCTGCGCCGATCCATCCAGCATGGCTCCGATGGCCGACAGCACATTGTGCCCTTCCTTTCGCGGCACCGTAAAACCGAAATGCGCCTCCAGCGCATCAAGGAAAGCCTTCGGCGGCTTCTCGTTGATGCCGACGGTACGGTCGCCCTGCACATTGGAATGGCCGCGCACCGGGCAGAGGCCGGCACCAGGCCTGCCGATATTGCCGCGCAGGAACATGAAGTTGGAAATCTCGCGGATCGTCGCGACGGAATGCATGTGCTGCGTGATACCCATCGCCCAGGTGCAGATCACCCGGTCGGCCTTCATGTAGACCTCGGCCGCCCGTTCGATCTCGGCGCGCGTCAGGCCAGACTGATCCTCGATCTCGGCCCATTCCGTGGCATCGACGGCGGCACGGTAGGCGGCAAACTCGGCGCAGTGTTCGGCAAGGAAAGCGTGGTCGAGAACAGACGGACGACCGGTGGCAACCGCCGCATCCTCGGCCGCCAGCACGACCTTCGCCATGCCGCGAACCGCGGCCATGTCGCCGCCGAGCTGCGGCTGGAAATAGTGGCTGGCGATATCCGTCGCGCCGCCCCGCAACATCTCGATTTTGTCCTGCGGATCGGAGAAGCGCTCGAGCCCGCGCTCGCGGATGGGATTGAAGACGACGATGTGCGCGCCACGCATGGCAGCACGACGCAGGTCGCCAAGCATGCGGGGATGGTTGGTGCCGGGGTTCTGGCCGATCACGAAAATCGCGTCCGCGGCCTCAAAGTCCTCCAGCAGGACGGTCCCCTTACCAACGCCGATTGCCTGCTTGAGGGCGACGCCACTCGCCTCATGGCACATGTTCGAGCAATCAGGGAAGTTGTTGGTACCGTAGATGCGCACGAAAAGCTGATAGAGATAGGCCGCCTCGTTGCTGGCGCGGCCGGATGTGTAGAACTCGGCGCGATCCGGGCTGTCGAGCCCCTTGAGAATGCCGCCGATCTCCGCGAAAGCCTCGTCCCAGGCCACCGGCAGGTATCTGTCACTCGCTGCATCGTAGCGCATGGGATGCGTCAGACGCCCGTTTCGCTCCAGCTCGTAGTCACTCAGCTTGCGAAGTTCGGCAACGGTGTTGGCGGCGAAGAAGGCCGGCGTCGCCCGCATTTCTGTCGATTCCCAAGCAACGGCCTTCACGCCATTCTCGCAGAACTCGAACGAGGAGCCGTGGGCTGGGTCGCCCCAGGCACAGCCTGGGCAGTCGAAGCCATCCGGCTGATTTGCCTTCAGCAAGGTGCGTGCGCCGGAGAGCGGTGCACCGCTCTCCAGTAGACGCTTGCCGCAACTCTTCAGCGCTCCCCAGCCACCCGCCGCGGAGGATTTCTTACCGATAAAGGGTGTGTCCATGACCCCGATATTTGTGATCTGTCAGGAATGATCAAGGGGACGGTTCGTATGGCTTGATAGAGAACGTCTATCGAGCACAATGGAGAGCTTCGTGCGCGGCCGGACATGGCCGGCATCGGCCCGTCCGCCTTCCAAACAAAAACGCCGCGGAGGTTACCCGCGGCGTTTTCGATGCGACGATCGCTCGATCAGGCGAGATCGAACCGGTCGGCGTTCATGACCTTGTTCCAGACGGCGACGAAGTCGCGTACGAACTTCTCACGGGCGTCGGACGAGCCATAGACTTCAGCGAGCGCACGCAGCTGGGCGTGCGAACCGAAGATCAGATCGACGCGCGTGCCGGTCCACTTCACCTCGTTCGTCTTGCGGTCGCGGCCTTCATAGACGCCGTTCCGGCCCGCAAGCGGAGCCCAGACCGTGCCCATGTCGAGCAGGTTGACGAAGAAGTCGTTCGTCAGGGTTTCCGGGCGGTGCGTGAAGACGCCGTGCTCGGGCGTGCCTGTCTTCAGTACACGAAGGCCACCGAGCAGCACCGTCAGTTCCGGTGCGGTCAGCTTCAGGAGCTGCGCGCGGTCGATGAGGGCCTCTTCCGCCTTGAGGAACTGTTTGCGGTTCGCGTTCACATAGTTGCGGAAGCCATCGGCACGTGGTTCCAGCGCAGCGAAGGAGGCAGCATCGGTCTGTTCGGCAGACGCATCCATGCGGCCGGGCGTGAACGGAACGGTCACGTCGTGGCCGCCCTCCTTCGCCGCCCTTTCCACACCGGCGCCACCGGCAAGCACGATGAGGTCGGCAAGCGAGATCTTCTTGCCGCCCGTCTGGGCTGCATTGAAGTCCGACTGGATACCTTCGAGAACGCCGAGCACGCGAGCGAGCTGCTCCGGCTGGTTGACTTCCCAATCCTTCTGCGGAGCCAGGCGGATGCGTGCGCCATTGGCGCCGCCGCGCTTGTCGGAACCGCGGAAGGTCGAGGCCGAAGCCCAGGCGGTGGACACCAGTTCCTGAACCGAAAGACCAGAGGCCAAAACCTTCGCCTTGAGATCCGCGATGTCCCTCTCGTCGACCAGCGGATGGTCGACAGCGGGGATGACATCCTGCCAGATCAGGTCTTCAGCCGGCACTTCCGGACCGAGGTAACGGGCCTTGGGGCCCATGTCACGGTGGGTGAGCTTGAACCAGGCGCGCGCAAAGGCATCGGCGAACTGGTCAGGGTTCTCCAGGAAGCGGCGGGAGATCTTCTCGTATTCCGGATCGAAGCGCAGCGCGAGGTCCGAGGTGAGCATGCGCGGCAGGTGCTTCTTGTTCGGATCGAACGCGTCCGGGATCGTGGCACCGGCGCCCTTGGCGACCCACTGATGCGCGCCGGCGGGGCTCTTTTCCAGTTCCCAGTCGTAGCCGAACAGGTTCCAGAAGAAATTGTTGCTCCACTTGGTCGGCGTCGAGGTCCAGGTGACTTCGAGACCGCTGCCGATCGCATCCGTGCCGACACCGGAATTGAAGGTGCTCTTCCAGCCGAGGCCCTGGGCCTCCAGCTCGCCGCCTTCCGGGTCGATGCCAACGAAGGATGCGTCGCCTGCACCGTGGGTCTTGCCGAAGGTGTGGCCGCCGGCAATGAGCGCGACGGTCTCTTCGTCGTTCATGGCCATGCGGGCGAAGGTGTCACGGATATCGCGCGCCGATGCGAGCGGGTCCGGGTTACCGTTCGGACCTTCCGGGTTGACGTAGATGAGGCCCATCTGAACGGCGCCGAGCGGTTCTGCCAGTTCACGCTCGCCGCTGTAGCGCTCGTCGCCGAGCCATGTGCCTTCCGGACCCCAGTAAAGCTCTTCCGGCTCCCAGACGTCGGCACGACCGCCGGCGAAACCAAAGGTCTTGAAGCCCATGGATTCAAGCGCGACGTTGCCGGTCAGGATGAGCAGGTCGGCCCACGAGATCTTGTTGCCGTACTTCTGCTTGATCGGCCAGAGCAGGCGGCGGGCCTTGTCGAGGTTGACGTTATCGGGCCACGAGTTGAGCGGCGCAAAGCGCTGCTGCCCCATGCCTGCGCCACCGCGACCGTCGGTGATGCGGTAGGTGCCGGCAGAGTGCCAGGCCATGCGGATGAAGAGGCCGCCGTAATGGCCGAAGTCCGCCGGCCACCAGTCCTGCGAATCCGTCATCAGCGCGTGCAGGTCCTGCTTCAGGGCGTCCAGATCGAGCTTCTTGAATTCCTCGGCATAGTCGAAGTTTTCGCCCATCGGGTCGGACAGGTTGGAATGCGTATGCAGCACCTGGACATCAAGCTGGTCCGGCCACCAGTCGCGGTTCGAGCGACCCTTCGTGACGGAATGCGCGACGGGACACTTGCCCGCGGTGTCGGTTTTCTGGTCCATTTTGGTCTCCTGTTCGTCATTACCCAGTGGTCGAATGAAAGCACAAAGCGACCTGGGACGCCTTGCCTGACGGCAAATAGACAGCCGCGCCTTCGTTGCCTCCTTCATAGCTGACGGATATGATAAATTTAAGTTGGATTTACTGATTATCCCGATAAGATATCCTTATGGCAAACCTGACCCTGAAACAGTTGCGTTATTTCGAGGCGTTGACCCGACACGGCCGATTTCGCCTTGCCGCCGATGCATGCGCGATTTCGCAGCCCGCCCTCTCCATGCAGATCCGGGAGCTGGAGGATCAGCTCGGCAACGAGCTTTTTGAACGGACAGCCCGCGATGCGAAACTGACGGCCTTCGGAGAAATCTTCGCCCACCGGGTACGAGATATCCTGCGCGCAGTGGACGAACTGGGCGAGCTTGCCCGGGCCGCACGCACCCCGTTTCTCGCGCGTCTACGTATCGGCATCATCCCGACGGTGGCGCCCTATCTGTTACCGGTCGTCATCAATGAGATTAATCGTACTTTCGAGGGCATCCAGATCGATGTGCGAGAAACCCAGACTGCCCGTCTGATACAGGAACTGGCGCAGGGCGAGCTGGACATGGCCATCGTGGCGCTGCCAGTTTCGGAGCCCTCGCTGACGGAGTTCAAATTGTTCGACGAGGACTTCGTGCTCGTCCGGCGGCAGGAGGACGCGGGAAAACCTGTGCCCGAGCGGGATGCACTGCGGGAAATGCGGCTGCTGCTCTTGGAGGAAGGCCATTGCTTTCGCGAGCAAGCACTTTCTTTCTGCCGGATCGGTTCCGCACGTCCGCGTGAAGTCATGGAAGGCAGCTCTCTTTCCACGCTGGTCCAGATGGTGGGGGCAGGCATCGGCATCACCCTGATCCCCGAAATGGCCGTTCCGGTCGAAACACGGTCGGCACAGGTTTCCATTGCCCGCTTCCCCGCTCCTTCGCCATCACGCACCATCGGCATGATCTGGCGCAACGCGACCCCGCTTGCCCGCCAGCTCCGCCAGATTGCTGATGTCATCCACGCCTGCACAGCGCCCATGCGCGAACGAGCAGAAGGCGGCACCGGCCGGCCTTAGGTGATCGGGCAAAAGCGCCGGATTCTCAGGAAAGACAATGGGCCGCACAGGCGGTCTGAAGGCAAAAAGACAGGCTCAGGCAAGCTCATCCGCGTATGGAAAAGCCTGCCTAGTTGTGGAATCGCGCGTTTTTTTCGCTATTATTTTCAGGGTTTTGCTCATGACGTCGGTCGTTTCATCGCTCACCATCAACCAGATCCGGCAGCTGAAGCCGGAGGTGATCCGGGAGTGGACGACGGAAGACGTGGCCTCGCTTTCCACAGGCCAGTTGGGCGCCCTCTCGTCCGCGCAAGTCGCCGCCCTGGAAGCGGAAGACATCGGCGTATTGGGAGCGCGTATCAGCGCGATCTCCCGCGGCGCTATTCTCGGCCTGTCGCTGGAACATATCGGCGTCCTCGAAAAATTTGCTATCGAAAGTCTGACGACCGGTCAGGTCGGCGCGCTGTCGACTGCCCAGCTCGGTGCATTGACGAGCGACCAGGCCGAGGCCCTGACGCCCGGCCAGATCAACATGCTGAGCGCCGCGCAGCTCGCCGCGCTTGGTCCCGAGGAAGTCGCGACCTTCTCCACCGAGGACATGGCGGCAATCAGCTATAAGTCGGTTCAGGGGCTCAGCCCCGCCGCAATCGCCGCGCTCTCCACCGACCAGATCGCATCGCTTGCACCGCTTTCGCTGGCCGGGCTCACATCCGCGCAGGCCGCGGCGCTCACTGCGGAGCAGATCGAGGCGCTTTCCATCGAGCAGGTCGCCCTTCTGAAGCCCGCTCAGATCGCAGCACTCGGCCCGGACGCTATCCAGGCGTTCTCCGCCGAACAGATCGCCGCGCTCAACAACGGCGCGATCGGCGGCCTGACAACCGCACAGATCAAGCTTCTGGACACTGACCAGATAGAGGCCTTCACGACGGCACAGGTTCGGGCGCTCACTGCACAGCAGCTTGCCGCCATCGGTCCGGCCGGCATCGTCACCTTCTCCGCCGCCGACATGACCGCGATCTCGGCCAAGTCGATCAGCGGCTTGAGCCCTGGCATGATCGCCGCGCTGGACGGCGAGCAGATCGCGGCCCTTGACCCGAAAACCATTGCAGGCATGACGGCCGCTCAGGCCGCGGCGCTGACGCCTGAGCAGATTGGCGAATTCACACCCGCACAGGCCCGCGCGCTGACTGCAATCCACCTCGGGGCGTTTTCCGCCGATAGTCTCGCAGCGCTGTCGAGCGAAAGCATTGCCGCTCTGTCGAACCAGGCGATAAAGGGCATCAGCACGACCGCAATCGCGGGGCTCGCCGGTGAGGTCGCAACGCTGGTCGAGTCACTGAGTGCGAGCCAAGTCAGCGCGCTCGACGCAAAACAGATCACCGCCCTCGGCGCAGACGGTCTGCGCTGGTTCACCCCTGCTCAGATAACCGCCATAAGCCCGGCGGGCGTCAAGGGACTGACCGCGGCCGAGATCGCCGAGCTCGATACCGATCAGGTCGCGGCGTTCACGCCGGGCCAGATCAAGCTCTTCGCATCCAGCCAGATCGCCGCGTTCGACAGTCTTTCGATCGCCGCCTTCTCGCTGGAGGATATCGCGGCCATCGCCGGCAGTACCATCGGCGGTCTCAGCACCGATGCTATCGAAGGTCTGACGCCGGCGCAGATAGCAGCCCTCAGCCCGAAGGCCATTGCCGGTCTCACCGCCCAGCAAATCGCAGCATTCTCGCCTGAACAGGCCGCCGCTCTCACGCCCGCCCAAGTGAAGGCGATGACGCCGACCCAGGTCGGCGCGCTTTCGCCCGAAGCCGTCGCCGAGTTTTCCCCTGCCAAGATCGCAGCGATTCCGACCAACGCCATCGGCAGCCTGAGTGCGGAAGCGCTCGAAGCCCTCGACGGCACCCAGATTGCAGCCATGACAGGTGCGCAGATTGCTGCGCTCAAACCCGCCCAGGTCGCTTCGCTCGATGTCGAGGTCCTTTCGCCGGCACAGATCCGTTTCATGACCGCGCAGCAACTCGCTGCGCTGAGTGCCGAAGCGCTGTCGACCTTCTCTGCCGAGGACATGGCCGCGATCACGAACAAGGCGATCAGCGGGATCAGCAGCGCTGCGATCGCCGGCCTGCCAGACGGTCACCTCGCCGCGCTCAGCACGGCAGCCCTCGCCAGCCTGACCACGACACAGATGCGTGGCGTCACAAGCGAACAGCTGCTGGCGCTCTCCACCGGACAGATCGCGGGTCTTAACGCGGGCCAGATCTCCGCCCTTTCGTCCAGCGCGCTGCTGGAACTGTCGCCCGCACAGTTCGGCGCCATCAGCGGGAAGGCGATCGCCGGCCTCTCCACGTCGGCGCTCGCTGCCCTTTCGACGGACCAGATCGCCGCGCTCAGTTCGGGCGTCATCGCCGGATTGTCGACACAACAGATCGCAGCCCTCAGCACCAGCCAGGTCGAGGCGCTCACGCCGACCCAGGTGCGCGCCCTGAATGCCAAGCAGCTCACCGCGCTCGGCTCGGCAGGCATCGCAACCTTCTCAACCGAGGATATCGCGGCGATCAACGCGAAGGCCGTGCCCGGTCTCACCAGCACCGCCTTTGCCGAACTGACATCCAGCCAGCTCGCTGCCCTCACCACCGCTCAGATCGCCGCCCTGCTTCCCGCACAGATCAGCGGCGCCAGCGAAGGCTTCTTTGCCGGGCTCACGCCCGCGCAGGTCGCCGTCCTCGGCACGGGCATCATGGCCAGCCTCAAGCCCGAACAGATCGAGGCCATGACGACCGCGCAGGTCGAGGCGCTGACGCCGGTTCAGGTCCGCGTGCTGAGCTCCGCGCAACTTGCCGCACTCGGCTTCGCGGAACTCGCGACGTTCTCGACCGCCGATATCGCGGCGATCAGTAACAAGGCCATCTCGGGCCTGACACCCGGCGCGCTTGCCGGCCTTACCACGCCGCAGACCGCCGCGCTCAGCCGCGCCGCGCTTTCCGGCCTCACCGCCGAGCAGGTCGAAGCCCTGTCGACGGCCCAGATTGCCGCGCTCACGACCACGCAGATCGGGGGGCTTACCTCCACGCAGATCGCGGCACTCCAGATCGAGGACCTCCAGGCCCTGACCGCAGCGCAGGTCACGGCGATCAGCGGCAGCGCCCTCAAGGGGCTCGGCACGGATCTCCTGGCGGGCCTCTCTTCGGCCCAACTCGCCGCGCTTACAACCAGTGCCGTCGCGAGCCTCACCAGCGTCCAGGTGGAGGCGCTGACATCCCAGCAGATCGGCCTGCTGTCATCCGGCCAGGTCAAGGCGCTGACCGCCGCACAGCTGGGAGCGCTTGGCAACAATGTTTCGGCGCTCACCCCCGCCCAGATTGCCAGCCTGAGCGCCGCCGCCATTGGCGGTCTGGCGACCGACCAGGTTTCCGCCATGCATTCGGGCCAACTGGCCGCGCTGACGGCAGCGCAGATCGGTGCACTGTCCTCGAGCCAGGTGGCGGCGCTGGGAAGCGACAATCTGGCCGCTTTGAGCACGGCGCAGATCGCCGCCATCAGCGCGGGCGGCATTTCCGGTCTGACCTCCGCACAGATCAACGCGCTCGGCACCGGGCAAATGGCCGCGCTTACCGCCAAGCAGATGGCGGGCCTGACCTCCACACAGATCCCGGCTTTGAGTACAGCGAAGATCGCCGCGCTCACGACCGCGCAGATTGCCGGTCTCAATGCCGGCAGCATCTCCGGTTTCACGACCCAGCAGCTCGCCGTGCTGAACCCGGCCCAGGCCGAAGCCCTGACGAGCGCACAGGTCGGCACGCTGAGTTCCGAGCAGATCGCGCAGTTCGGCACCGACAGCATCGCCGCCTTCTCCACAAAGGACATCTCGATGATCACGGCAGGCGCTGTTGCCGGCCTCACCACCGCAACCCTCGCCTCGCTTTCGACCGCGCAGATCGCCGCGCTCAGCCCGGCAGCCGTCGGCGCGCTCAGCACACGCCAGATCGATGCCTTGAGCAGTGGGCAGGTACAGGCGTTGACCCGCACCCAGATCGCCGCAATGAGCTCCGCGCAGATCGCCGCTCTCGGCCCTGACGACATCGCCACCTTCTCCGTACAGGAAATGGGCGCGATCAGCGCAGGCGCGATGGCCGGCCTCTCCACCGAGGCGCTCGGCGCGCTCTCGACGGCGCAGATCGCGGGCCTCAGCACGGCTGGCATCAGCGGCCTGACGACAAGGCAGATATCGGCGCTGAGCCTGGCACAGGCCGAGGCGCTTTCGACCACACAGATCGGCAGCCTGTCGTCAACGCAGCTTGCCGCCTTCACGACGGACAAGATTGCCACCTTCACGACGCGCGAGATCGCCGCGATCGGCGCAACGGCGGTTGGCGGGCTTTCGAGCGACACCATAGCCTCCCTCTCGACGGCCCACATCGCGGCGCTGAGCACGGCGGCGATCAGCGGGCTGCAGCCGCGCCAGATCGCGGCGTTGACGAGCGCGCAGCTGGATGCGCTGCGCCCGGACCAGGTACGGATCCTCGACGCGCGTCAGATTGCCTCCCTCGGGCCGGAGTATATTGCGTCTCTGACGCCCGCGCAGATCGCAGCCCTGGGCACCGCGGCCATCGCTGGCTTGTCAACCGAACAGGTCGCCGCGCTCTCCACGGCCCAGGCCGAGGCGCTGGCGCCGGCGCAGATCGCCGCCTTCACGTCCCGCCAGATCGCGGCGCTGAGTGCCGAACAGCTCGACACTTTCTCGCTGGCCGACATGGCGGCCATCAGTTCCACCGCCATGTCCGGCCTGTCGACGGGCATGCTGGCATCGCTCTCCACAGGCCAGATCGCTGCCCTCGGCCCCGCCGGGCTTTCGGGAATGACCAGCGCGCAGATCGGAGCCCTCAGCCCCGCGCAGCTCGAGGCCCTGACCACGGCGCAGATCGGCGCCCTCGGCTCCCGGCAGATCGCTGCACTGACGCCGCAGAACCTCGCGGGCTTCTCGTCCGCGCAGATTTCCGCGCTGAGCGCCGGTGCCATTCCCGGCCTCACCACGGCACAGATCGCCGGCCTGTCCAGTGCGCAGGCGGAGGCGCTCACCAGCGCGCAGATCGCGGCCCTCGGCTCCGCCCAGATATCGGCCTTCAGCGCTGAAAACATCGGCACCTTCACGACGGGCGAGATCGCCGCAATCGGCTCGTGGGCCGTCGCCGGTCTGCCAACCGCCGTCATCGCAGCCCTCCCGGCAGGCCAAATCGCCGCCCTCAATGCGGCCGGCCTTACCGCCGCGCAGGTTGCTTCGCTCAATGCCAGCCAATTTGAAGCTTTGACCAATCTCCAGCTTGCCGCGCTCGGCTCCACACAGATCGCGGCCTTCGGCACGGCCGGCATCGCCGCGCTCTCGCCGGCCCAGATCGCAGCCCTCAGCACGGCAGCCGTCGCCGCGCTCAGCACCGCGCAGATCGGCGCGCTCTCGACCGGGCAGGCGGAAGCGCTGACGCCGACGCAGGTCGGCGCGCTGACCTCGCAGCAGATTGCGGCCTTCAGCGCGGACGATCTCTCGCTTTTCTCAACGGCTGATATCGCCGCCCTCGGCTCGCGGGCCATTCTCGGCCTGTCGACCGCGATGCTGGCAACGCTTACCACCGCGCAGATCGCCGCCCTCAGCACGGCCGGCATTTCCGGACTGTCGAGCGCGCAGATCAATGCATTGACAGAGGAACAGATCGAGGCCCTGACCGCCACACAGATCGGTGCGCTCTCCTCCAAGCAGGTCGCCGTCCTAGATGCCGCCGACATCGCCTTGTTCACCACGGCGGAAATCGCCGCCATCGGTTCGGCGGCCGTTGCGGGCCTGGCGGCGGCGATCATTGCCGGTTTTTCGCCCGAACAGATTTCAGCCATCAGCCCTGCGGGCATCGGTGGCCTGTCCACAAGCCAGATCGCCGCACTCGGCTCGACCCAAATCACCGGGCTTTCCAGCCAGCAGATTGCAGCCCTCGGTTCCAAACAGATCGCAGCGCTTGGCGCGGCCGACATTGCAGCACTTGCGCCCGGCCAGCTTGCCGCTATCAGCCCCGCAGGCCTTGCCGGACTCACCGGTCCGCAGGCCGCAGGCCTGACCTTCGAGCAAGCCGAAGCCCTTTCCGCCAGCCAGATCGCGGCGCTCGGTTCCGCAGCGCTCGGCGGCCTTTCGAGTGCGGCTCTCGACACGTTGTCGACGGACAAGCTCGCCGCCATCGGATCGGCCGCCATCAAGGGCCTTCCGGCATCCTACCTGGCAACGCTGGAAACCACTGAAATCGCCGCCTTAAGCACAGGCGCCATTTCCGGTCTCAGCAGTGCACAGGTCGCCGCGCTCTCGACGCAACAGGTCGAGGCGTTGTCGGCAGCACAGATCGCAGCCCTCAGCTCGCCGGGCACGGCCGGCCTGACGCCCGCGCATATGGAAACCATCTCCACGGAAGAACTGGCGTCGATGAGTTCGTCGGCGATCCGGGGCCTGACGACGGCCTTCATCGGCGCGCTCTCGACGGAAAGCGTGGCAGCGTTGCGCAAGGAGCAGATCGCCGCCCTCACCTACGGCCAGATGGGCGCCATGAATACCAGCCAGGTCGCCATCCTCTCCACGGAGCAGGCCGGCGCGCTGACCGCCACGCAGGCGGCAGCTCTCGGCCCGGCAGCCCTCGCAGCCTTCCCCGTCGACAACATCATCGCGCTGGGATCCAACGCCATCTCTGCCCTGAGCACGGCGGCGCTTGCCGGCCTGACGTCGGAGCAGGCAAATGCCTTCACGCCCGGCCAGCTCGCCGCCATGAGCCAGTCGCAGATCGACGCGCTGCCACGCGGACCGGGCGCCTCGCCGTCCGCCTTCCGCGCCGCCGGGGAAGACAGCGTTGTGCCGGAGGGCGTGCAGTCCACGGCCGAGAATACGGCAGAAACGAGCGGCCAGCAGGACGATATCGCCGCCTTCATTTCGTCCTATCTGGACGTTTGAGGCCTCCCACAAATGCAAAGGAGCCGGACGAGACGTCCGGCTCTTTACGATCGCCCGTTCATCGTGAACGTTACAAGGCGGCGCGGCCGTCCAGGGTCGCAAGATGCCTGTAAAGCTCCGGCCGCCTGTCGCGGAACACACCCCAGGATCGGCGCTGATGATCTATGGCGTCGAGATCGAATGTGACGGTCAGCACCGTTTCCGTCTTCCGATCGGCCTCGGCGACCTTCGCGCCCGTAGCATCTGCAATGAAGGATGAGCCGTAGAACGTGATCTTCGTGCCGTGGCGTCCGTCTTCCGTACCGATGCGGTTCGATGCAAGGAGCGGCATCAGGTTCGCCCCGGCATGGCCCTGCATCACGCGCTGCCAGTGTCCGCTCGAATCCAGCGTTGCATCATGCGGCTCCGAGCCGATCGCCGTCGGGTAAAGCAGGATCTCCGCGCCCTGCAAGGCCATGGAGCGCGCGGTTTCGGGAAACCACTGATCCCAGCAGATACCGACGCCGATGCGGCCGGCGCGCGTGTCCCACACCTTGAAACCGGTATCGCCCGGCGAGAAATAGAACTTTTCGGTATAGCCGGGGCCGTCGGGAATGTGGCTCTTGCGGTAGTTGCCGAGCACGGTGCCATCGGCATCGATAATGGCCACGCTGTTGAAATGGGATTGTCCGGCGCGCTCAAAATAACTGATTGGCAGGACGACGCCAAGCTCGGCGGCGAGCTTGGCAAAATGCGCGATCAACGTGTTGCCCTCGAAGGGCTGCGCCAGCGCGAAGAAATCGTGGATCTGGTCCTGGCAGAAATAGGGTGTCGCAAAGAGCTCCTGGATGAGCACAAGGTCGGCGCCTTTGTGCTTCGCCTGGCGGACGAGCCGCTCGGCCCGCTCGATATTGGCCTTCTCGTCCCAGATACAGGCCATCTGGGTGGCCGCGACCGTTACATTGCGCATCTGCCGATATCCTTCACTCGACGTCCTTCGGTGCGGACCGCCCGAATGCCCACTTCGCAGCGCTCCGCGCTCGCATTTAGGCAGGCGCGCGCCTCTCCGGTCAATGTGCGATTTACAAGCGGCGTGCCGTCAGGGCTCGTAGATCAGCAGCGCATCGCCGGCATTGACATACTCGCCTTCTTTCACCCGCCTGCGTAAACGACCGGCGCGGACCGCGAAGACCTGCGTTTCCATCTTCATCGCTTCCATCACGGCAACAAGGTCGCCTTGCGCAACCTCCGCACCGTCTTCGACCCGGAAGGCCTGCAGCGTGCCGGAAACGGGTGCGACAACGGCATCTTCGTCCGGTTTTGCGGTGCCAGCAGGCGCCGAGCCTTGTCCCGCCCCTCCCAGACCGGCAAGCAGTATGGCCGGCAAGGCTAGGGCGACGCGCCGGCCGTCGATTTCCAAATGCGTGCGGATCAGTGTTGGGTCGGTGGCAAGCGCCGGCCGCACCTCCGCCTCAGGCATGGCCGCGAAATCCGTTTCGATCCAGCGCGTATGCACCTTGAAGCCGTCAGCGCCGATGAAATCCGCAGTCTCGATGGCTGCGCGGTGGAACTCCAGGACGGTAGCGACGCCCTCGATGCGAAACTCACGCAAAGCACGGCGCGCACGGCGCAAGGCTTCCTCACGGGTCGCACCCGTGACGACCAGTTTGGCCATAAGGGAATCGAAGGCGCCGGGAATGGAAGAGCCGCTGGCCACACCACTGTCGAGCCGCACGCCGGGGCCCGTTGGCGGCTCGAAGACCGTGATCGTGCCCGGTGTCGGCAGGAAGCCTCGCCCCGGATCCTCGGCGTTGATGCGGAACTCGATGGAATGGCCACGCGGCGCGGGTGTTTCAAGCACGGACAAGTGCTTGCCCTCAGCGATGCGAAACTGTTCGACGACCAGATCGATGCCCGTCGTTTCCTCCGTAACCGGGTGCTCCACCTGAAGGCGGGTGTTCACCTCGAGAAACGAAATGGTTCCGTCCGCGCCAAGCAGGAACTCGACCGTCCCGGCGCCGGTATAGCCGGCCGCCGCGCAGATCGCCTTTGCCGCCGCATGGATCGTTTCCCGTTGCTGCGCGGTGAGAAAAGGGGCCGGCGCCTCCTCCACGAGCTTCTGGTTTCGCCGTTGGAGCGAACAGTCACGCGTGCCGAGTACCACCACGTTGCCGTGCCGGTCGGCGATAACCTGCGCCTCGACATGGCGCGGACGGTCGAGGAACCGTTCGAGGAAGCATTCGCCCCGGCCGAAGGCGGCCGTCGCCTCGCGCACGGCCGATTGGTAGAGATCGGCGATCTCGTCCATCTTCCAGGCGACCTTGAGGCCGCGCCCGCCTCCGCCATGCGCCGCCTTGATGGCGACCGGCAAACCATTCCGCTCGGCAAATGCGATGACCTCGGCAGACGATGAAACGGGTCCGTCGCTGCCAGCCACAAGCGGCGCTCCGACACCCGCGGCGATCCGGCGCGCCTCGACCTTGTCGCCAAGCGAGCCGATCACGTCAGGATCGGGGCCGATCCAGGTGAGGCCAGCGTCCAGCACAGCGCGCGCAAACTCGGCTCGCTCGGACAGAAAGCCATACCCGGGATGCACGGCATCCGCCCCGGAACGTTTGGCGATGGCGATCAGCTTTTCAATATCGAGATAGGTTTCGGTCGGCCGCACGCCATCGAGACCATAGGCCTCATCGGCCTGATGGACGAAGAGTGCATCCGCATCCGGGTCGGCATAGACGGCAACCGACTGCAGCCCGTAGTCGCGGCAGGCCCGCACGATCCGGACGGCAATTTCGCCGCGATTGGCGATCAGGACTTTCTTCACGGCATGTCTCCTATCGGGTCGCGGCAATGTCAGCGAAAGGGCCGAGCGGGCGGAAACGGATCCTCGCACCGACGGGAACCTGACCCGCCAGATCGAGATGGTATTCGGCGACAGCCCCGATCACCGGATAACCGCCGGTCAGCGGATGGTCTGCCAGGAAAAGTACCGGCTGCCCGCTATGCGGAACCTGGATCGCCCCGGTCGCCGTACCCTCACTCGGTAACTCGGCACTGTCCTTGCGTTCCAACGGCACATCGCCGGCCAGGCGGATACCGATGCGGTTGGATTGCGGGGTCACCTGCCAGAGTTGGTTCGTCAGCGTTTCCAGTCCCTTTTCGGTGAACCAGTCGGTGCGCGGGCCGAGCACGACATCAAGCGTCACCACGTCAGCGGCGCCGGGAAGATCGAAGGCGGCGGCCTCGTTGAGCCCAACGCTCGAAAGCCCCAACACCTCTTGCTTCAGCGCGAGCGCGGCGCCCGAGACGACGGGTGGGGGACCGACGATGGCGAGCGTATCGGTCGCGGCGCTACCCAGCACTGGCGCGACCTCGAACCCGCCCCTGACGGCGAGATAGGTGCGCATGCCCCTTCTGGGGTGACCGATGGTCACGACATCGCCGGGCTCCAGGGCGATCGGCGCATAGGTCCCATATTCCTGACTTGTCCCAGCATTGTCGCGTACGTTTGCCACTACGGATGCGCCGGCAAGCGCGATCACGGTGCGCGCATTGCAGGCGAAACTGAAGCCACCGACTGTGATTTCCAGCGCTGGCGTGTTCACCGGATTGCCGACGACGCGATTGACGGCGTTGAAGGCCGAACGGTCCAGCGCGCCGGAGGCGGATACGCCCTGTCCCGTCTGGCCGAAGCGGCCGAGATCCTGGAAGACCGCCGGGATCGGCGCAGCCAGCACGCTGAACTGAGGTCCATCGGTGTTGACGACCGGCGCGGGGCGCGGGATCGACTTGGGAACGTCGATGGTTTTGCCCGCGTCGATGTCGCGGAACCGCACCCGGTATCCGGGCTGCAAGAGGGCGCCCGGCTCGCGATCGATATCCCACATCCTGACGGGCGTCGTGCCGATGATCTGCCAGCCGCCGGGGCTCTCCTGCGGATAGACGCCGCTGAAAGCGCCGGCAATGGCCACCGAACCGGCAGGAACGCGGGTGCGCGGGCTCTTGCGGCGCGGCACATGCAGTGCCGGATCGCCGCCGACCAGATAGCCGAAGCCCGGCGCGAAGCCGCAGAAGGCTACGGTGAATGTGCTGTCCGTGTGCCGGCGGATGACCTCCGCGACGCTGAGGCCGGTCAGCTCCGCGACATCCGAGAGGTCTTCGCCATCATAGCGCACGGGGATCTCGACGAGATGCCGGGAGGGTTCGATGCGTGCCGACAGATCGCGTCGTCCGACCTGTATGGCGATCGTTGCCGGAGAGATTGCTTCGGGCCGGAAACGGATCATCAGCGTACGGGCGGCCGGCACCATCTCCTCGATGCCGTCGATAGGCTCAGCCTGCAACGCGGCGAAGAGCGCGAGTGTCTCGTCGAGATCGGCAAGTGCGACAAGGACCGTGGTCAGGCTGACGGGGAGAACGCGCATCGGAGCCTCGCGAGGCGATGTTTCAGGGCATTGCCGGCAGAGACGAGCTTCAGGCCGCTTCAGCAAAGGAACGAATGACGATACCTTCCGCCTCGAAACGACGCCGGATTGCGCGGGCAATGGCAACGGCGCCAGGGCTGTCGCCGTGCACGCAGATCGACTGCGCCTCGACACGGATCGTGCTGCCGTCGATGGCCTGGAGTGTCCCACCGCGGGCAAGCTGCACCATTCGGTTTGCAATGACGGTCTCATCATGCAGAACGGAGCCGGCTTCACGACGCGAGACCAGTTCGCCCTTCGGCGTGTATGCCCGGTCGGCAAAGGCCTCGGCAACGACGGCAAGGCCCGCGCGTCGGGCGAGATCAAGGATCGGGGCATTGGCGAGCCCCATTAGGATGAGAGAGCGATCGACAGCAAGAATGCCATCGATCACCGCCTGCCCCTGCCCCGCGTCGTAGGCAATGCGATTGTAAAGCGCTCCGTGGGGTTTCACGTAGCAGACCGTCGTTCCCGCCGCCGCCGCGATGCCCTTCAGCGCGCCGATCTGGTAGATGACGTCGGCGGTCAGATCTTCCGTGGTGATATCGAGATCGCGCCGACCGAATCCGACGCGATCCGGGTAGGAAACATGTGCGCCGACCACCACGCCATTCGCGGCTGCGGCCTTTACGGTGCGATAGATCCCGGCCGGGTCGCCCGCATGGAATCCGCAGGCGATGTTGGCGGAGGAAACGACGGCAAGCATCGATGCATCATCGCCCATCCGCCAGGCGCCATAGCCTTCACCGAGATCGCTATTGAGATCCATCACCGTCATGGTCTTCTCCTTCACATGTTAAACGAGAGTACATGAATGAACAAAAATATCAATATTGTTCAACAATCATTCCTGAGGAATCGGCTATATGCTAGAGTGCCGGGAATTCCTGCAAGCAGACAACCGTTTGGACATGATGGTGAAACAAAACGCTATGACGGACGACGCACAGGGCCTGCCGCTTGCCGACCGCCTGGCGCGACGCATCCGCGCGCTGCTGATCGCGGGCGAACTTTCGCCCGGACAGCGCCTGTCCGAAGCTGCGTTCAGCGAGCGCTTCAACGTGTCGCGCAATTCGTTGCGTGAGGCGTTTCGCCTGCTGACCAAGGATGGGCTTGTGCGCCACGAGGCCAATCGCGGCGTATTTGTCGCAGTCCCGACAATGGCCTCCGTCATCGACATTTACCGCGTGCGGCGCTTGCTGGAATGTGCCGCCCTGCGCCAGGCTTGGCACCAGCATGCGGCCATCCGCACCATGCGCGACGCGGTCGCCGCAGGACGCGAGCGGCGCGATGCCGGCGACTGGCTCGGCGTCGGCAGCGCCAACATGACGTTCCACACCGCTATCATCGATCTCGCCGACAGCACGCGCATCAGTGAATTCTACGAGCGCATATCAGCGGAATTGCGTCTCTGCTTCGGGCTGCTGAAAGACCCGGAGCACCTACACGCGCCGTTCGTGGACATGAACGGCGAGATCGTGACGCTGCTTGAACAGAACAAGCGCGAAGAGGCCGCGGCGCAGCTCGACGCCTATCTCAACCTGGCGGAGCGGACGATGCTGAAGACGCTGGAACGCGCCTCCGAGCCCTCATGATGCCGGACTAGGACGGCCGGCGGGCCGGTATCGGTACATCCACGGCCGTATCGTCCGCCCATGTGCTGATAGTGTGGACCTCGCCTTTCGTTTCGCCCTGCAGATAGCTTTCGTGGCCGGGAAGCCCCATCGGGTAGAGCGCGTCGCGGCTCGTCTCATAGGCCGCGCTCTGATCGGTGCAGAGACGCACGCGCATATCCTCTGGGGCGACATCCTTTCGGTTCGCCAGGTCGTCCACGCGTCCGGCACCGCCGGAAAGCTGCCCCTCAAAGGCCTGCGTCATGTATTGCGCGGAGCGTTCGTTGCGTTCACGCTCCGTCGTCGCGCCGAGAATGACCACCATCACACGCTTGCCGTTGCGCGAGGCGAGCCCGACGATATTGCGGCCGGATGCGCACAGGAAGCCCGTCTTCATGCCCGTCGTGCCCGGATAGCGGGTCAGCAGCAGATTGTTGGACTTGATCTCCTTGCCGTCGATGGTGACCGACGACGCCAGGAAGAAGCGCCGAAATTCGGGAAACTGCCGGTCGACTTCCATGCCGAGGATCGCGAGGTCGCGTGCGGTCGTATAGTTGCTCTTGTCAAACAGGCCGTTCGGATTGGCGAAATGCGTGCCGGTCATCCCCAGACGCGCTGCGGTGTCATTCATGCGCTTGACGAAGGCGGCTTCGTTGGGCGCGACCGTTTCGGCGACCGCGACCGCCACGTCGTTGGCCGATGCGGTGATCATCGCGAAAAGGGCGTCCTCCAGCGTCATTGCGCGACCGAAGGTCAGCCCTGATTCAAGGAACGCCTGCTTGGTTGCGTTGCGCGTCATCGTCACCGGTGTCGTCAGCGCCACCTCGCCCGCTCTCAGTGCTTCGAACGTCACGAAAGCCGACATCAGCTTGGTCGTCGACGCGGGATACCACGGCACGCCGGCATCCTCTTGATACAGCACCTGATGGCTGTCGGGATCGACGACGAGAACTGGCGTGGCATTGGCGACACTCGCCATGAAAAGGGACGCAGCCAATACCAGACATTTCCACGGTCGCCCGACCATCGTGCTTTCCACCATGTATCCGTCTCCAGAAATCAAGCTATTCTAATGGCATGGCACGCCCTTGAAGGGCAAGACGCCGATGCGACGCAGGCTTGCGCACCCTGCGGAGCCGTCCACACTGCATATATAAACGTCGTTTTGGACGAACAGGCGGCAGCGCCTTGACGCGGATCGGGACGCATCATAAGGGGAATGCGACGGTTCCCGGAGGACGACTCCGAAGGGATTAATAGGGAACACGGTGCGGACGACCCAATAGGGACCAAAACCGTGGCTGCCCCCGCAACTGTAAGCGGATTGCCGACCATCCCCGGGCCTTGAAGGCCATGCCACTGCGAGACATCGCGGGAAGGCAGATGAGCGACAGATATCCGTGAGCCAGGAGACCTGCCGTCGAACACGATCCAATCAGCCGGGCGGGGATGCCTGGAAAGGAGCAGATATGTCTGACCTGAACCTTTGCCGTTCGACGGCATCCATCCGCCTCGATTGGGCTTTCCGCGCGAACTGACACTTATGTCGCCCGCTGCACCTGCGCAGCGCTCGCCCTCTTCGGAATTGAGGTTTCCATGCGCCAGATCATTGCCACCATTACATTCGCAGTCGGCCTGACCGGCCTTGCCGGCACCGGCTTCGCTGCCACGCGGTATCCGCTGACCATCAGCAATTGTGGCCAGCAGGTCACCTTCTCCAAGGCTCCCGAAAAGATCGTCTCGATCGGCCAGGGCATGACCGAAGTGCTGTTCTCCCTTGGGCTTGCTGACAAGATTGCGGGCACCGCCGTATGGGTCGGCCCTGTTCTTCCCGCCTATGCCGAGGCCAACGGCAAGATCAAGCGACTTGCCGACAACGATCCGAGCTTTGAAGCCGTCGTCGGCGAGGAGCCCGATCTCGTCGCGGCCGAGTTCGAATGGCATGTCGGCGTACAGGGCGCGGTCGGCAAGCGCGAGCAATTCGCCGATCTCGGCATCAATACCTATGTCGCGCCGGCCGACTGCGTCGCCAAGATCAATGAAGATGGCGGCGACGGCGTGCGCAAGGAACTGTTCACGATGGACCTGATCTATCAGGAAATCGCCGAACTCGCTGAAATCTTCGACATCAAGGAGCGCGGCGACGCCCTCATCGCCGACCTGAAGAAGCGCGAGGCGGATGCCGTCGCATCGATTGCGGGTGCCGCCGGCAAGAACCTTCCCGTCGTGTTCTGGTTCTCCAGCAAAGAGGTGAACGGCGACGCCTTTATCGCCGGCAAGAACAGCGCGCCTGCCTATATCCTCAAGACGATCGGCGCCAAGAACGTCGTCGCCACCGAAGAGGAATGGCCGCTGGTGGGCTGGGAGACCATTTCCCAGGCAAACCCCGCCGTCATCGTGCTCGCAACGATGGAACGCCGCCGCTACGCAGCCGACGACCCGCAGACGAAGATCGACTTTCTTGAGAACGACCCTGTAACCAAGGAACTCGACGCGGTAAAGAACAGGCACTTCGTGATGATGGATGCCCAGTCGATGAACCCGACGATCCGCACGATCGACGGCATCGAGACGCTGGCGGCCGGCATCAAGTCCTTCGGCCTGTCGCAGTGAGAGCTGCCGCATCCCGACAGCATCGGTGGTGGGCGCTTGTGGCGCTCACCATTGCCGCAGTCATCCTGCTCGCGATCATGATCAGCTTCGCCGTCGCCATCGGCGAGATCGCCATTCCCGTTTCCACGACGGCCAAAGCAGTGTCGAACCGGATCTTCGGCACATCCTTCGAACTCAACCGCATCCACCAGGGCATCGTGTGGGACTACCGGCTCAGCCGCGCGCTGGTTGCCGCAAGCGCCGGCGCATCGCTTGCCCTCTGCGGCGTCGTGCTCCAGGCCATGTTGCGCAATCCGCTTGCAGAACCCTATGTGCTCGGTATCTCGGCAGGCGCCTCGACGGGCGCTGTGTGCGTCATGATCCTTGGCCTCGGCTACGGCGCGCTGACGCTCTCGGGCGGCGCTTTCATCGGCGCGATCGTCGCCTTTCTGCTCGTTGGCGTCCTGGCCGCCGGCGCCGGCCGGTCGAGCGAACGCATCATCCTGTGCGGCGTCGCCGGCTCGCAGCTCTTCAACGCGCTCACATCCTATATCGTTACAACATCCGCCAATGCCGAACAGGCGCGCGGCGTGCTGTTCTGGCTGCTCGGCTCGATGAGCGGCGTGCGCTGGCCCGACGTCTATCTCTCCGTGCCGGTCGCCATCGCCGGATATCTCGCCTGCCTGTTCCATGCCCGTGCGCTCGACGCCTTCGCCTTTGGCACGGATGCAGCCGCCGCACTCGGCATCGCCGTGCGGCGCGTTCAGGTCGTGCTGTTCGGCATCACCGCGCTGATGACTGCGGCCGTCGTCAGCATGGTCGGATCGATCGGCTTCGTCGGGCTCGTCATTCCCCATGCCGCGCGCTTCATCGTCGGCCCTTCGCACCATAGGCTCCTGCCGGCGACAGCACTGGGCGGGGCAATGTTCATGGTTTTCGCCGACATCGTCTCGCGCATCATCATCCCGCAGCAAATCCTGCCCATCGGCGTCGTTACCGCGCTGTTCGGCGCTCCTGCTTTTGCCATCATTCTCTTTCGTGCCCGGAGAAGCGTGTGAGTATCGCCGTCGAAAACGTCGCCTATACTGCCGGCAAGACCATCGTGGTCGATGGCATCACGCTGGCGGTGGAGCAGGGCAAGGTGCTCGGCCTTCTGGGGCCGAACGGTTCGGGGAAGTCCAGCCTGCTCCGGCTGATCTGCCGCCTGCGCAAGGTCGATAGCGGCATCATACGCCTTGCCGAACAGGACATCGCCGCCGTTCCGCGTGCAAGCCTCGCGCGTCGCGTCGCCTTCGTGGAACAGCAGGCGACGACCGATACCCAGTTGACGGTGCGTGATGTCGTCGAACTCGGGCGGACACCGCATCGTGGCGTCCTGTCGCCCTGGGGCATGGATGACGATATCGCCGTCAACGACGCGCTGGCACGGGTGGACATGGCCCATAGGGCGGACCAGTTCTGGCATACACTTTCGGGCGGCGAGCGTCAGCGGGTGCACATCGCGCGGGCACTGGCGCAGACGCCGAGCGAACTTCTGCTCGACGAGCCGACAAACCACCTCGACATCCAGCACCAGCTGGAGATCCTGTCGCTCGTCACCCGGCTCGGCGTCACGTCGATCATCGCCCTGCACGATCTCAATCTCGCGGCGATGTTCTGCGACAGTCTCGCCGTCCTGCAGAACGGCAAGGTCGTGGCCGCCGGCGCCCCGCAGGATGTGCTGACCGAGGACCTTATTGCCCGCGTGTTCGGCGTGCGGGCGCACATCGAGCGCTCCGCCGTCCATGGTCGCTACAACATCCAGTACGCAATGGGCTGAACGGATGGACGGCCGAAACTTCAATCTCAAGGAAGAAATCCGCGAATACTGGTCGAAACGGTCGCAGACGTTCGACCTCGCCTTCGGTCACAGAATTCCCGCCGGGCCCGAGGCCGATGCCTGGCAGCGGCCGATCCGGGAACTGCTCGGCGAGGAGCCGAAACGCGTTCTCGAGCTTGCCTGCGGCACCGGCGAGGTGACGCGCCTGATCCACGACCTCGGCCACGAAGTCACGGCTCTCGACTTTTCCGAGGCCATGCTGTCGGTCGCGCGCGCCAAGCATGCGGGCAAGAGCGGACTTCGCTTCCTGCTGGCGGATGCCGAAAACACCCTTGAACCGGATCAGTCCTACGACGCCATCATCTGCCGGCACCTCGTCTGGACGCTGACACGGCCGGAAGAAACCTTCCGCGAATGGTTCCGCATCCTGCGTCCAGGCGGATGCCTGCTCGTCTTCGACGGCGACTGGGCAACACCGAAATTCTCCGGACGCGTGGCCGGTCTGCTCATCTCGCTCATCGACCGCATCATCGGACCCGACACCAATTATGACGGCGCCATGAGCGAGCGCCATGCGGCGATCATGAACGCCCTGCCCTTCGGCGCCGGACTGCGGCCCGCCTTGATCGAGCCCTTGCTCGCATCCGCGGGCTTCCGCGATATCGCCCTGCATTCGCACGGACCGATCGCGCGGGCACAGCGCCGTAACGCCAGCCTGCGCAACCAGCTTCGAACCTTCGTATATCGCCGCTTCATTCTGACCTGCCGCCGTCCCTGAGCGCGACCGAATGGCACACCGTCCGTCGTACGGCGGCCTCTGGCGAAGCGATTGCAATACCCTACATTAGGGATAGCATCGGCCGCCTCGCGTGGAGCAGAACTTGGACATAGCCGCCAGCCAGAATCCCGCCCCCGGTGCGCCGGGAATTGATGCCCGATGGACCTCCAGCGCCAAGAGTGGAGTGGGAACGGCGCTGACCGCGGCCTCGCGCACCTGGTTTACCATCAGCCACGGCATTCTGAACGAGGTCTACCATCCGCGCCTCGATCACGCCTGCACGCGCGATCTCGGCCTGGTGGTCACGCGCGACGACGGTTATTTCTCGGAAGAGAAGCGCCACGCGAGACATGATGTTGCCTGGTTTGCGGACGGCGTTCCCGCCTTCCACCTCATCAACACGGCGCTCGACGGCGCCTACCGGATCGAGAAGCGCATTCTCACCGATCCGTTGCGGCCGACGGTCCTGCAGAATGTTCGGTTCACCCCGCTTTCCGGCGGGGCAGCGGATTATCACGTCTACGCCCTGCTTGCTCCCCATCTCGTGAATGCGGGGATGGGCAATTCCGCATGGATCGGCGATTACAAGGGCGTGACGATGCTCTTTGCCAGCGGCCGGGGACAGTTCCTGGCGCTCGCCTCATCCCTGCCCTGGCGCGAGGCGTCTGCCGGCTATGTCGGCACCTCGGACGGCTGGCGCGCCCTGTCTGCCTCGGGCAGGCTCGACGCCCAATATGCAAGTGCGTCGAATGGCAACGTCGCGCTGACAGGCGAAATCGGCTTCACCGCAACGCAAGACCTCGCCCTTCTTGCGCTCTCCTTCGGGCCGAGTGCGGATGAAGCGGGTTACAACGCCCTTGCCAGCCTCAATGCCGGTTTCGACGCCGCTGCGCGCAGCTACGTGGCCGGATGGCGCGACTGGCAGAAGGATCTTCTTCCGCTCGATCAGCCCGGTCATAAAGGCCCCAACCTCTACCGCACCAGCACGGCGGTGCTCGGCACGCACCGCTCCTCCAGCTTTCCCGGGCCCGCCATCGCCAGCCTCTCCATTCCCTGGGGTTTCGACAAGGGCGACGATGATCTCGGCGGCTATCATCTCGTCTGGCCGCGCGATCTCGTCGAAACGGCCGGCGGTTTTCTTGCCGTCGGCCTCGTCGACGATGCACTGGAAATCCTCGCCTATCTGCGCACCATTCAGGAGGCCGACGGGCACTGGCCGCAGAATGTCTGGCTCGACGGCACAGCCTACTGGAGCGGCATCCAGATGGACGAATGCGGCTTTCCGCTGCTGCTGGCTGATGCGCTGCACCGCACGGGCGCGCTTTCGCGCGAGATGCTCCTGTCCTACCTGCCCATGGTGGAGCGCGCGACCGCCTATCTCTTGAAGAATGGTCCCGTCACCGGCGAGGACCGCTGGGAGGAGGACAGCGGCTACTCCCCCTTCACGCTTGCCGTGGAGATCGCGGCCATGCTTGCTGCCGCAGATGTTCTCGACGCCTGCGACAGGCCACAGGCTGCGCGCTTCGCGCGCGAGACCGCCGATTGCTGGAACGACCAGATCGAGAAATGGACCTATGCGAGCGGAACGGATACATGCGCCGCGCTCGGCGTGTCCGGCTACTATGTGCGCATCGCTCCGAGCGATCTTTCCGGCGCGGCCTCTCCCCGGGATGGCTTCGTTCCCATCAAGAACCGACCGCCCGGCGATGCCGACCGGCGGCCGGACCTGATCGTCAGCCCGGATGCGCTGGCGCTGGTGCGCTTCGGCCTGCGTGCACCCGACGATCCCCGCATCATCGATACGCTCAAGGTCATCGACGCGTCTCTGCGTGCCGACCTCCCACAGGGTCCGGTCTGGTACCGCTACACCGACGACGGCTATGGAGAACATCCCAATGGTGACCCCTTCGATGGAACGGGCCAGGGGCGGCCCTGGCCGCTGCTGACGGGCGAGCGCGCGCATTACGAACTCGCCGCCGGCCGCCCACAGGTCGCCTTGGATTTTCTCGGCACCTTTGCCGCCTCCGCCGGGCCGGGCGGATTACTGCCCGAGCAGGTCTGGGACGGCGCCGACATGCCGGAACGGGAACTGCTGCGGGGCTGCCCTTCCGGCAGCGCCATGCCGCTCGTCTGGGCGCATGCGGAATATGTCAAGCTGCTGCGATCGCTGCGCGACGGACATGTCTTCGACATGCCGCCACAGGGGCCGGCGCGCTATATCAAGAGCAGGACCACCGCGCCGTTCCGCTCATGGCGTTTCAACAACAAGATCCGCACACTCGCCGAAGGCAAGATGCTGCGCCTCGAGCTTCTGGCTGCCGCGACCGTTCGCTGGAGTGCCGACGCCTGGGTGACCGCCGAGGAAAGCGCCACGTGCGAGAATGCCTTCGGCATCCATGTCGTCGACATTCCGGTTTCGCATCTCGTCATCGGCCAGGGTGTCGAGTTCACGTTTTTCTGGCTTGACGCGCAACGCTGGGAAGGGCGCAATTTCGGCGTGATCGTCGCGCCGGAGTGACGGCTCGACCCCGCCAGACCACTATCTCAAACGAAGGACGTAGCAATGCAGATCGGCATGATGGGATTGGGGCGCATGGGCGCCAACATGGTACGGCGCCTTATGAAGGACGGCCATGACTGCGTGGTCTACGATATCAACCCCGAGGCCGTCGCGGTGCTCGTCGCGGAGGGTGCGACTGGCGCGTCCTCGCTAGAGGATCTCGTCGCGCGGCTTGCAAAACCCGCCTGCCTCTGGCTGATGCTGCCCGCCGCCATCACCGGCAAGATCGCAAACGAAGTCGCTGCAGAAATGCAGCCGGGTGACATCATCATCGACGGCGGCAATTCGCATTATCAGGATGCTGTCGATCTCGCCGCGGAGCTTTCCGGGCGTGGCATCAACTTCGTCGATGTCGGCACCAGTGGCGGCGTCTGGGGGCTGGAGCGCGGCTATTGCCTCATGATCGGCGGCCCCGACGCTGCAGTGCGACACCTCGATCCAATCTTCGCCACGCTTGCGCCCGGGGCTGACAAGGATACGGCGCCGTCCCTCGAACAGGGCACGGCCCCGTTCGGCTACCTCCATTGCGGCCCAAGCGGCGCAGGGCACTTCGTCAAGATGGTGCACAACGGCATCGAATACGGGGTGATGGCGGCTTATGCGGAGGGGCTGAACATCCTCAAGGCCGCGAATGCCGGCAACCGGCCGCGCACCACCGATGCCGAGACGAGCCCGCTCAAAAACCCGGAATACTATCGCTTCGATATCGACCTTGCTGCCGTCACAGAAGTTTGGCGGCATGGCAGCGTCATCGGCTCCTGGCTTCTCGACCTGACGGCCGGCGTCCTCAAGAACGACCAGACGCTTGGGGGCTATGGCGGGCGCGTCTCGGATTCCGGCGAAGGACGGTGGACGCTCAAGGCGGCGATCGACACCGGCGTGCCCGCGCCTGTTCTCTCTTCGGCCCTCTTCGACCGCTTCAGCTCGCAGGGTGAATCAGCTTTCGCAGACAAGCTATTGTCGGCAATGCGCTTTGCCTTTGGCGGCCATGTCGAGAAGAAGGCGGATTGATACCCGTTCGAAGGAGACCACGATGACGAACGATCGTTCGGATGCTCTCGTATTGTTCGGCGCAACGGGGGACCTCGCGCACAAGAAAATCTTCCCGGCGCTCTACCGCATGGTGGCGCGCGGCGCGCTTCACGAGCCGGTTATCGGCATCGCCTATGACGACTGGCCGCGTGAAAAACTGATCGAACGGGCGCGCGACGGCATCACGAGAGCCCTTGGCACGATAGACGAGGCCGTTTTTGCCAACTTTGCCAGCCTGCTGAACTATGCCAGCGGCGACTATCGCGTGCCCGGGACTTTCGACACATTGAAGCGCGCGCTCGGCAGTGCCCGCAATCCATTGTTTTATCTTGCTGTACCACCGAGCATGTTCGCGCCGGTGGTGGAAGGCTTGCAGCACTCGAACCTTGCGAAAGGCGGGCGACTGATGGTGGAAAAGCCGTTCGGGCGCGACCTGGCCTCTGCCCGGCAGCTCAACGCCATCCTGCACACGGCCTTTGCGGAGAAATCCATCTTTCGCATCGATCATTACCTCGGCAAGGAGGCGATCCAGAACCTGCTTTACTTCCGCTTCGCCAATTCCTTCCTCGAGCCGATCTGGAACCGCGATCATGTGGAAAGCGTCGAGATCACCATGGCCGAGGATTTCGGCGTGGAAGGCCGTGGCAAGTTCTACGACGAGGTCGGATGCCTTCGAGACGTGATCCAGAACCACCTGCTCAATGTCCTGCTGCTGCTCGCGATGGAGCCGCCGGCCGGTCGCGCAGTCGATGACCTGATCGACGAAAAGGTGCAGGTGCTGAAGGCCGTGCGCACACTCAAGCCTTCCGATGTGGTCCGGGGACAGTTCAAGGGCTACCTCGACGAGCCCGGCGTGCACCCGCTCTCGTCCGTGGAAACCTTTGCAGCGGTGCGTTTCCACGTAGATACATGGCGCTGGAAGGATGTTCCCTTCCACATTCGTGCCGGCAAGAACCTTCCGGTCCACATGACCGAGGTTGTGGTGCGGCTGAAACGGCCCCCCATCGATGTCTTCGACACCATCCGCCGTGACGATGCCAACTATCTACGTTTCCGCATCTCGCCGCAGGTCGCGGTGGCACTTGGTGCACGGCGCAAGGCGGCCGGCGACGCAATGGCTGGTGAGCCTGTCGAACTTCTGGCGGTCGATGACGATACGGGCGACATGACGCCCTACGAGCGGCTGATTGGCGACGCCATGAACGGCAATGCCCAACTGTTCACGCGTCAGGATGCGAGCGAGATCGCTTGGCGCATCGTGGAACGTGCTCTCGAAGACCCGTCACCGCTCCACGTTTACGATCCCGGCTCGTGGGGTCCGCCTCAGGCCACGCAGGGATTTGGGCCGCCCGGTGGCTGGTACGCAGCCCCTGCGCAGGACAATCAGGAGAGCGGGCATGACGACGCAAGAGGATGACGCCTCATCGACCGACAAGGTCGTTCTATCGATCGATGTGGGCGGCTCGCATGTGAAAATCATGACGAGCACGCATGTCGAGGAGCGACGGGTGGAATCCGGTCCAAGCATGTCTGCGGCGCGGATGGCCGACGCAGTCCGCGACCTTGCCAGGGGCTGGTCGTATGACGTTATCTCCATCGGCTATCCTGGCCCCGTCAGGGAAAACAAGCCGATAAGGGACCCCGCCCATCTCGGGAGCGGCTGGGTCGGCTACGATTTCGCGGATCATTTCGGAAAGCCGGTTAAGGTGGTCAACGACGCCCTCATGCAGGCCATCGGCAGCTATGAGGGCGGGCGGATGCTCTTCCTCGGTCTCGGCACGGGTCTGGGCACCGCAATGATCCTCGACAATGTCTGTCATTCCCTGGAAGTTGGCCACCTGCCCTTTCGAAAAGGCCGGAGCTTCGAGGATTATGTCGGCGAGCCCGCCCTTGAAAAACGGGGAAAGAAGAAATGGCGCAAGGCCGTCGCCGCGGTCACGGACTGCCTGAATGCGGCCCTGCTGCCCGACTACATCGTCATCGGCGGCGGCAATGTCGCACACCTCACCGACCTGCCTGTCAACAGCGTACGCGGCGACAACACACGCGCCTTTGCCGGCGGCTTCAGGATATGGAAGGACGCATCGCTTCGCCTGTAAGGCGCGGTCCCATCGTCACGGTCGATGCCTTGTCATTGATGTGGCATTTTCTGCTTTTTTGACCGATCATGCGGCTTTTCTTGTCAGCGCCCATCGAACGGATTAAGGAAGCAGAAAGCCTTGTGGACATGACTGACATGAACCCTTCCAAACGCCACAGCGATATCCTCCGCCTCCTCCAGCAGGACGGCACGGTGACGATTGCCGAACTCGCGAGCAAACTTGGCGTTTCGCTCGAAACCGTGCGCCGGGATATCAAGCCTCTGACGTCGAACGGCAGTGTGGTGAAGATGCACGGCGCCGTGGCGCTGCCCTCCATTGTCGGGGAGGCGCCCTTCGAGAAGCGCATGCGCGAAAACAGCGAAGCGAAAAAGGCGATCGCGGCCGCCCTGGCCCTGACCATTCGCGACGGCGATTCCGTCATGCTGGATACGGGCACCACCACGAGCTATCTCGCACGCGAGCTGCTCGGGCACCGGCGCCTGACGGTGGTGACGAACTCCTCCGACATCGCCCGCACGCTTTCCACGGTCAACGACAACCGCGTCTATATGGCCGGCGGCGAGCTGCGCAGCGACAATGGCGCCGCGTTCGGCGTGTCAGCGATCGATTTCGTCAGCAATTTCACTGTAAGCCACGCCGTCATCACGACAGGCGCGGTTGACGCTTCAATCGGTATCATGGACTACGATCTGGAGGAGGCGGAATTCGCGCGAACGGTTATCTCCCGCGGAAAGCGTGCGATCGTCGTCACCGACCACAGCAAATTCGGACGGCAAGGCCTTGTCAGGGTTTGTGCATTCAACGCACTGACCGACCTCTTCACGGACAAGGCCCCACCCCGCGATATCGGCTCAGCCCTGAAAACTGCCGGCGTCAGTCTGACCCTGGCGGGTTAGGCGTCCGACGAAAACCTCAGCCCACGCTCCCGACCGGAACGAAACCCTTGCCGAACCTCTCGCGCACCCGACGAGAAAAGGCACAAACGGTTGCACGGTCGGCGGATGCCGATGTCACCAGCACGAATTCAACGTCTTCGAGAGCCGGCAGATGGGGCGGCGCGATTTCGCGCAGACCGGCCGGCGCAAGGCTGCGGGGCTGCACCAGCACGCCCATGCCGGCGCGGGCCGCCGCCGTCAGGCCGCTGAGGCTGGGGCACGAGCAGATGATGCGCCATGCCGTACTACTTTGCTCAAGCGCTTCCATGAGCAGCATGCGCGTCAGGCTCGGCGGCGGGAAAACGATCAGCGGCAGGACGGGTTTCGCCAGCACGGCGGCGGGATCGCTTGCCAGCCAGATCAAGGGCTCGCGCAAAACGCTGTCGCCCCGCCTGTCGCCAATCCTGCGTTTGGCCATGACGAGATCCAGCTCGCCGCGATCCTGCATTTCTCCGAGCGTCCTGGAAAGCGCGACGGAAAGCTGAAGGTCGACGGAGGGATAGTCCGCGATGAAATCCTCCAGAAGGCCCGGCAGTTGCCCGCTCACAAGGTCCTCGGAGACACCGAGCCGGAAAGCTCCCCGCGGCGTCTCCGTCTCGAATTGCGCGACCGCCTGGCGCTCGAGGGCCAAAAGCTGCCGGGCATGCGGCAGCAGAGCTTCGCCGTCCAGCGTCAGTCGCACAGTGTGCGTGTCGCGGTGGATGAGCCGTCGCCGCAGATCGCGCTCCAGACGCTGCACATGCTGGCTGACCGTTGACTGACCGAGCTGCAGGCGTTCGGCGGCTAGGGTAAAGCTTTTTACCTGCGACACCGTGAGGAAACTGCGCAACTGCACGAGATCAAGCACATCACGATCCTTGATAACTGTTATTTCTTGCATCTCGATTCAGGATATCCATGATCGCGCGATAGTCGAGACTTGATCGATCTGGATACACACGTGAAGAACCTTCTCCCTGATACCTTCACCCTTCTCCTCCTGGCAGCTGTTGGCCTGGCCTCAATCCTGCCGATTTCCGGCGAACCGGCGGATTGGTTCGGCATCGCCACGATGCTGGCGATCGCCGGCCTGTTCTTCCTGCATGGCGCGCGTCTTTCCACCGATGTGGTTATTGCGGGCTTCCTGCACTGGCGGCTGCAACTGTTCATCCTGGTCACGACCTTCGTTGTCTTCCCGCTGCTCGGACTGGCGCTCGGCATGCTTTCGCCATGGCTTATTCCCCAACCGCTCTATCTCGGCCTGCTCTTCCTCTGTGTGCTTCCGTCCACGGTGCAGTCGTCGATTGCGTTTACCTCGATTGCCGGCGGGAACGTGCCGGCAGCGATCTGCGCAGCATCGACCTCAAACATTCTCGGCATCTTCCTAACCCCGGTGCTGGTCGCCATGCTGTTTTCCGCCGGCGGCCATGTCGGGGTTTCTTTCGACATGGTGTGGAAGATCATGCTGCAGCTCTTCCTGCCCTTCGTGGCCGGCCAGCTACTGCAGCCATTCATCGGCAACTGGGTACGCGCCCGCAAGGCGCTGCTCACCCCATTCGACCGCGGCTCCATCCTGATGGTCGTCTATCTCGCGTTCTCAGAGGCGGTGACGCAGGGCGTCTGGCACCAGCTGGACGGAAAAGATCTGGCACTGCTTGTCCTGATCGACACTCTCCTGCTGACGACGGTGCTTTTGATCACCAGTTTGGGCGGAAAGCTGTTCGGCTTCAACCGTG
Source organism: Shinella sp. H4-D48 (assembly GCF_022637395.1). Lineage (GTDB taxonomy): Bacteria > Pseudomonadota > Alphaproteobacteria > Rhizobiales > Rhizobiaceae > Shinella > Shinella sedimenti. The sequence continues at coordinate 229,802 of NZ_CP093338.1, forward strand.
AGGACCGCATCACCGCGCTGTTCTGCGGTTCGAAGAAAAGCCTGGCGAGCGGTGTGCCCATGGCCGGCGTCATCTTCGCCGGCCAGTCGGTCGGGGCCATCGTCCTGCCTCTGATGCTGTTCCACCAGATCCAGCTCATGGTCTGTGCCTGGCTGGCGCGGATCTACGCTCAGAAGAAGGCAACGACCGCACCGGACCCCGCGCCCGCATCATGACGGCGACAGCAGCATCGTTGATTTCACCGAAGATGCGGAGTCATGAGCAAACGCGGTCCGTCACGGCGTTCGGTAATCTCCTTCCTGGAGATTGAACGATACGACGCTACCGACGGGAACCCCGTTGGAGGGACGCAGCCTAGGAAAACATAGTCGGAGGCTGGTTCGGAAACTCGGCTGAGAATTTCAGTTTAAACAACATATTCCCTGCCTCATCTGTGACGGCCATCATCCATTCGTTGCCCAGCCACAGGTTCATATTCTCATCTGTGAGCATTTCACCGGCACCGCGAAGCGCCTCGAATCGAGCTTGATTTTCATTGGCAAGAAAAAGGCCGTCAACGTCGATCGCTGCGCGCCCATCCAGTACGTGGAAGAAATATCTAGGCATAGCTTGCACTCCTTGCGGCGGGAGCGCGGTATAACTCTCTGTCTCAGCGTGCCAGGGGATAGCTGATGATGCGTTATTGTACGCCTATTGTGCTCCAGAGGAAATGGTCAGTTTGTGACGGCGTTTGGCAATCTCCTTTCCAGAAGGCGAACCATACGACGCTATCGAGATGCCCTCCCTTATGGGACGCAGCCTAATTGAAAATCAGGGATGAATGCCGCTCTTCGACGCAGACGGAAAATCCGGCGGGGCCGACCTCACGGAAAAACCGGCGGATGATTTCGATGAACAGCCGCACGAACAGTGGCTTGGCGTTGCCATAGAGGTCCAGCACGATAACCGACGGCGGCGGAAGCTCGTCGAGGATCGGCCGACGCACGATTCCCTGCCCATCCGACGTCGCCCGGCCGATGGGTCGCATGTTGAGGATCGACATGCCGAATCCCGACGCGACTGCGGAACGGACCGTCTCGTAGGAGCGGGTGTGAAAGCGCACATCGGGTCTTTTTGCGAGGATATCGAACAGCGTCAGCAGGTAGGTCGCCGTCTGCGGCATGTCCAGCAACACGAACGGGCGCGTTGCGATTTCCGACAGCCACACGGCATCCCGGGCGGCAAGCGGGTCATCGACATGCAGGACCGCATGCGCCGGAACCTTGCAAATCTTCGTCATCGCCCCCGTCGTGATCGAACCGATATCGTAGAGAACGGCCAGATCGATCAATCCCTCGCCCAGCCAGGTTTGCAACTGCACCTGGTCGCCCTCCAGAAGGTCGATTTCCACGTCGGCGACGTTGTCGATGTACATGCGCAGCATTTCCGGCATGAACAGCGCGCCGAACGGCTCGAAACACCCGATGCGCAGCACCTTTGGCACGCGGTCGGCAAGGTCGCCGATCGCCCTGTCGAACTCCGTGGCAGCGGATAGCATAATGCGGGCCGCGCTGATGAAGCGCTCGCCGGCGGGCGTCACCTGCACCCCGCGCGCAGGGCGCCGCTCGAAGATGCGCGCACCCATCTCCCCCTCGGCAAGCGTGATGGCCGCGAGAATGGACGATTGCGAGATGTGCAAAGCCTTCGATGCAGCCTGTACGCTACCCAGGTTCGCCACTTCGCAGACGTAACGAAGCTGCCGGATTGTAAGGTTCATCGCACGCACGCTCCACAGAATGTATGAAGTTATGCGAAAGAATACATTTTGTGAGTGCGAAAGAAAGGTCCATTCTGCCCGCAACAAATCAACCTGCCGAAGATGCAGGGAACAAGGGGAACGACAGAATGCCTTTACAGAACCCGCTCGAAGGGGCGGCGGAGCTATGCCGTCTTGATGCGGACGCGCTGACCGCAGCCTATCGCAACGGCACGCTTTCGCCCGTCGAAGTCGCCATGGCCGCGATGGAGCGCGCAGAAGAGGTGAACGCAGAGCTCAACGCTTTCACGTTCATTGACCGGGAGGGCGCGCTTGCGGCAGCGGGTGCCTCCGAGAAGCGCTGGGCTCAAGGAGCGCCCCTTTCGGAGGTCGATGGCATCCCGACCACCCTCAAGGATATCGTATGGGTCGACGGCTGGAGTGTGCGCTATGGCAGCGCCACCACGCCGGCACGCCCTTACAACGAAGACGCGCCATCCGTGGCCCGCCTTCGTAACGCCGGTGCGGTCTTTGTCGCGCAAACCACCACTCCGGAATTCGGCTGGAAAGCCGTCACCGACAGTGCCCTTTTTGGCGTGACCCGCAATCCCTGGAACAGGCAGAAAACCCCGGGCGGCTCATCGGGCGGCGCAGCCGTGGCCGCAGCGGTCGGTGCGGGCGTCTTTCATCTCGGCACCGATGGTGGCGGCTCGATCCGTATTCCGGCATCGTTCACCGGGATCGTCGGCCACAAGCCGACATTCGGCCGAGTGCCGGCTCATCCGGCAAGCGCTTTCGGCACCGTCGCCCATGTCGGGCCCATGGCGCGAACCGCGCGTGATGCGGCGGCTATGCTCCGGGCAATGTCCGGCAGAGACATCAGGGATTGGGCGCAGGGTGCCGGCGTGCTGGCGAGCCTCGATCATCCCGCGAAGGTTGATCTTGCCGGCAAGCGCATAGGATACTGGTCGAAACCCGCGAGCGGCAAACTCGATCTCGACATTGCTGCGATCGTTGACGCCGCCGTCGCAAGACTGTCTTCGGCGGGCGCCCGCGTGGAACCGATCACGCTCCCGGCAGAGGGTCTGCTCGACCTCTTCCATCATCACTGGTTCACCGGGGCGGCTGCGCGCCTGTCCGTCATTCCTGAAGCCCAACGCGCGTCGATCGACCCGGGCTTTCTGGAAATCGCTCGCGCCGGCGCTGCCTACAGTTCGACGGAGCTTGTGCTCGCGCAGGTGCGGCGCGGCGATTATGGCGCAGCGATGGATCGTCTGCTTGCCGAATACGATTTCGTTGTTTCGCCTGGCACGGCGCTGCCGGCCTTCGATGCAGGTCTTGAGATACCTACGGGAAGCGCCTTTGAACGCTGGACGGAATGGGCGGGCTTCAGCTTTCCCATCAACCTCAGCCAGCAGCCCGCCTGCGTCATACCCTGCGGCTTCACGCCGGACGGCCTGCCGGTCGGTTTCCAGATCATAGGAGCGCGAGGCGCAGATGCCAGCGTTCTTTCCGCCGCTGCCGGCCTGGAGGTGATCTTCTCCAGATAAGCATCGATACGCGCATGACGAACACAACCAAATATAAAAGGGGTAACCGTTATGATGAATAGACGTGCAATGCTTCAGGGCGCCTTGGGCGCCGGCGCCGCCGGTGGGATGCTTCTTGCCGACATGAACAGATCCGCCAAGGCGCAGGACACCTCCCCGATCGCAGTGGGCTCTGCGCTGCCGATGTCCGGCATCGCGGCGGCGGATGGCATCGAGTTCAAGAACGGCCTCGACCTCGCCGCCGAGGAAATCAACGCCGCGGGCGGCATTCTGGGCCGGCCCGTCGAGATCCATATCGAGGACACCAAGGAAATGGGTGCGGACCTCGTGTCCCAGTCCATGCAGCGGCTGGTCGATCGCTACAATACCCCGGTGATCATCAACGGCTATAACCTCGGCACCAACATGATCGAAATGGACGTCGCGGCCGACAACGACGTTATCATGATGCATTACAACACGCTCATCTCGCACAATGAGAAGTTCAAGACCGACCCTGAGCGGTATTACGGATCGTTTCAAGGCGATCCGCCTGAGTTCTGGTATGGCCCGGGTTGCCTGAACTTCCTGAAGTCGCTTTCTGACGCCGGCACGTGGAAAGCGCCGAACAAGAAAATCGCGATCATTCCCTCGGCAAACGAGTATTCGATCGTCATCGCCAACGCGATCCGCGATCAGGCTAAGGATTACGGTTTCGAGGTAAGCCTGTTCGAAACCGTGCCGTTCCCGACGAACCAGTGGGGGCCGACACTGGCGAAACTGCGCCAGGACCCGCCGGCAGCCATCATCGTGACGCACTTCCTGCCCCAGGATCTTGCCCAGTTCATGGTGCAGTTCCTCACGCAGCCCACTAACAGCCTCGTCTACATGCAGTACGGCCCCTCACTTCCCGCCTTCCGCGAGATCGGCGGCGAGAATATCAACGGCGTCATCTATTCCACGGTCGTCGGCTGCCTGCCGGATGACTTCTCGAAGCCGTTCCGCGAGTCCTATCGCGCCAAGTTCGGCCCCAACTCGGCCTATATCACGGGATCGCAGACCTATGACGGGCTGTGGATGTGGGCGATTGCCGCTGCCATCGCCGGCGGTGCAGGCGAGCCTTTCAACAAGGAGCAGGTGAGCAAGGTCGCCGCCGTCATGCGACGCAACGTCTATCGCGGCGTCAACGGAACCTACCGGGCCGATCCTGCCGGCCAATCGGCCTATTGCTACCCGACACAGACCGCCGATCCTTCGCTGGGCATGCCGCATCAGTTCCTGCAGCATCAGGACTATAAGACCGACCCCAAGCTCATCGCGCCGGCGCTCTACGCCACCGATACATTCCTCCTGCCGCCCTGGATCAAATAGGCTCTGGCAACGCAGCCCTGAACGGGGTGTCGGCCGCCGCAGCGGCCGATACCGATGGCGAGAGGAGCGGATTGATGGAAAACAGCGGGACAGTCTTGCTGGAATGCGAAGATGTCGTGAAGCGCTACGGCTCGCTTGCGGCGGTCGACGGCATGTCGTTGACGGTAAACCGCGGCGAGATCGTCGGCATCGGCGGCCCGAACGGCGCGGGCAAGACGACCTTCTTCGACGTGGTGACAGGCGTGACGCCCGCCACCGAGGGACGGATGGTGTTCGATGGCCATGACATTTCAAGGCTTGGCGCCGACAGCATATGCCAGCACGGCATTGCACGCACATTCCAGCTCAACGCCGCCTTCGAAAGCCTGACGGTGCGCGAAAACATCGATGTCGCCGCCTATTTCGGGAGAAGCCGGAGGGCGATCCCGGGCCTGAAGCTCGGCCAGGATGTGCGCGAACAGACGGAAGAGGCACTGGCCTTCGTCGGCCTGTCGGACAAGGCGGACGCCACGGTGGCGCAACTTCCCGTGCTCGACCGCAAGCTGCTGATGATCGCCGGCGCGATCGCGACACGGCCGAAACTGCTTTTCCTGGACGAGCCTGTCGGCGGGCTCAATTCCAGCGAGATCGATCACATCATCGGTCTGGTCGAACGGCTCAAAGCAAACGGGATGACCGTCGTTCTCATCGAACATGTCATGCGTTTCCTGCTGGCGCTCTCCAGTCGCGTCATCATCATGCACCACGGCAAGAAGATCTTCGAAGGCCCACCGCAAGCGGTGGCTGAAGATCCGGTCGTGGTGGACTCCTATCTTGGAGAGGGCACACGCAAGCGGCTTGCGACGTATTTTTCCCAAGAGGAGGTGCAGCCGTGAGCGCTTCCGCAGAACCGCCCGTCCTCAGCCTTTCCAATGTGGTTTCGGGCTACAAGGGACTTCAGGTCCTCAAGGGCATATCCTTCGACATTGCGGCCGGCGACTTCGTGACCGTCGTCGGCCCCAACGGCCACGGCAAGTCGACCCTGCTGAAAACCATTTCCGGCCTCGTAGCGCTGACGTCTGGCGCGATCCGCATCAACGGAGAGCCGGCCCCGGCCAAGCCGCACACCATCGCCGGGCTCGGCGTGGCCCACGTTCCGCAGGGCGACATGCTGTTTCCGGAAATGAGCGTTCTGGAAAACCTGCTCATGGGCGCTTATCTCGCGCCCTCGAAAGCCGAAGTCGAGCGACGGCTCGACGAGGTCTACACGCTCCTGCCCAAACTTTCCGATCGGCGGGACCAGCTCGCATCCTCCCTCTCGGGGGGCGAGCGACGGATGGTCGGCATCGGTCGCGGGCTCATGATGGGCGGGCAGATCCTGCTGATCGACGAACCGTCACTGGGGCTCGCGCCGCTGATCATCGAGCAAATATACGGCGTCATAGCGGAACTCTCCAGAAGCGGCCGGACCATCCTGCTCGTCGAGGAAAATCCGGCCCGTGTCGCCGACCTCGCCGATCATCTTCATCTGCTGGACGACGGTGTGATCGTGTGGTCGGGCCCGCCGGCCGAACTGCTCGCCCGCGACGAGCTCCTTGCAACCTATCTCGGAGGCTGACGATCATGTTCGACATCCTGACCGCCATCCTCATCGCCGGCCTGACGACAGGCGCGCTCTATGCGCTCGCAACCGTCGGCCTCTCCCTCGTCTGGGGCTCCATGGGCATGCTCAACATGGCGCATGCCGCCATGTTGACGCTCGGCGGCTACTCGGCCTTCACGCTCTGCACCGTGCTTGGCCTCCCGGTCATCGTCGGCTTCGCAGGCGCTATCGTGATCGGCGCCGTCGCGGGTGGGTTGCTCTACGTACTGATCGTGCGCAACCTGTTGAAGACCGACAAGGCGACGTTCGAAGCCAATGTGATGATCGCGACCGTCGGCATCGGTATCGCACTCGAAAACGCCATCCTTCTGACCTATGGCGGCCAGCCGTTGAAGCAGCCGATCTCGGCGACCGGATCATTCGTCCTCGGACCGGTCAGCCTGCCCTTTCAGAACATGCTCATCGTGCTGGTCGTCATCGCGCTGATGGCTGTGATAGCACTGCTGCTCGGCAAGACGCGCATGGGCCGCGCCATCCGCGCCACGGCGCAAAACCGCGAGGCGGCCCAACTGATGGGGGTCGCGGTCAACTCGGTCTACTTCCAGGTGCTCGTCCTGTCGGGCGCCATCGCCGGCATCTGTGGCGTGATGGTCAGCTCCATGACCCAGCTTTCGCCGCCTCTCGGCAACGATCCCATGTTGAAGGCCTTCATCATGTGCGTGGTCGCAGGCCTCGGCAACCTTCCGGGCGCGGTGGCGGCCGCCTTCGGCCTCGCCCTGCTGGAAGCCTTCGTCCAGTACGTTGCCGGCGCGCGCTGGGGGTTCCCCACCCTGCTCTTCGTGGTCATCGCTGTCCTGATATGGCGGCCCGCCGGCCTCTTTGGCCGTGTCCAAATCCGTCGCATGTGAGGTGGCGCCATGAACAAGACTTCCAGCTCCAAGGGCATGTCCATCAACGCCCGTATCGACCTCCTCGTCAGCCTGCTGCTGATCGCCGCCGCAATCGCGCTCCCCTTCATGATCGACAGCCGATACGTGATGGGTCAGATCGTGCTGGCGCTGTTCTACGCCACCATTGCCTCGCAGTGGAACCTGCTGTTCGGCTTTGCCGGCGTCTTCTCCCTTGCACAGATGGCAATGTTTGCCTTCGGCGGCTATGCGACCGCGATGATCTGCTTCTACTTTGGCTGGAATGTCTGGGCGGCTTTGCTCCCGGGCGCGCTTTCAGCCGTCGTCTTCTCGCTGATCGTCGGCCTCGCCTGCCTTCGCCTCACGGGGGTGTACGTCGCGCTGCTCACCCTCGCCATCGCCCAGACAATGTATCTGCTGATCGTCACGGATACCGAATGCTTCACCATGGTGGGCTCCATCTGCCGGCAGTTTACCGGAGGCGCGGTGGGCTTCGCCCGCTTCGGTGATCTCGGCACGCGCGCGCTCCTCAAGGGCCAGTGGCTTGCCGGCAACTATGCCATTATAGCAACGCTCTTCGCGGTCACGATGCTCGTCACCTACATCATCGTCAAAAGCCCGATAGGCCTCGCGTTTCGCGCCCTCAAGGACAATCCGGGCTATGCGGTGGCCCGCGGCGTCAACCGGTTTCAGGCCCAGCTTCTGGTGTTCGGCATATCGGCCTTCTTCACCGGTCTTGCCGGCGGTTTCTATGCCGCGCATTTCCAAGCCATCGGGCCCGGCATCCTGTCGATGTCGCAGCTGATGTTCATCATCGCCATCACCGTCGTCGGTGGCGTCGGAACCTTCTGGGGGCCGCTCGTGGGCACCATCGTGCTGGTGGCGGCTGACGAACTGATGCGTGAAGCCGGCGAATTTCGCACGCTCGGGCTTGGGCTCATCATCGCGCTGTCGATCCTGCTTATGCCGAAGGGCCTCGTCGGGCGGCTCGGCGATCTCTTGTCTTGGCTGCGCCACCGCAACCGCGCCGCCGCATCTGCCATCACGTTTCAGGAAAAGCCGGCAACCACCGGGAAGTGAGGAGTTTTCATGTACGACACGATCATCATCGGCGCCGGTTCTGCCGGCTGCGTGCTTGCAAACCGGCTGAGCGCCGATCCGAACCGCAAGGTCCTCGTGCTGGAGGCCGGCCGGGCAGCGCCGCTGGCCTCGGATATTCCGTCCGACTGGGTAACCATGTTCAACACGGGGGCCGACTGGGGTTACTACACCGAGCCTCAGGCCGGTTGCCGCGGGCGCCGCATCTTCTGGCCGCGCGGCAAGATGGTGGGCGGTTCAGGCGCACTCAACGCGATGATCTACATCCGGGGACTGCCCTCCGATTACGATGCATGGGAAGCGATGGGATGCAGTGGCTGGGGTTGGAAGGACGTGCTTCCGGTGTTCCTGTCTTCCGAAGTCAACGCCGACATCAAGGACAGTCCCTATCACGGCAACGATGGCCTCCTGCATATCGGCAATGTGCCCTATGTCGACCAATACGAGCGGATGTGGATCGAGGCCGCAGAGGCGGCCGGTTACCCCTACAATCCCGACTACAACGGCGAGACCCAGGAAGGGGTCGGCCTTTTCCAGTTCACCATCAAGAACGGCGAGCGCTGGGGAACCGGCAAGGCCTATCTGCGGCCTGCGCTTGAACGCCCCAATCTCACCGTCGAGACAGGCGTTCTCGTCACGAAGCTCATCGTCGAAAACGGCCGTGTAAAGGGTGTCAGCTATCTCATCGACGGTGTTGCGCACACGGCCTATGCCGAAAGCGAAGTCGTGCTCTCGGCGGGTGCGATCGCATCCTGCCAGCTCCTGATGCTGTCGGGGATTGGGCCGGCGGACGAATTGAAGGCGGTCGGCGTCGATCCCATCCACGACCTTCCCGGCGTTGGCAAGGATTTGCAGGATCACCTCAACATCCCCATCACCTTCTACACCAAGGAACCGCTCGGCATAGGCGCCTGGACCGACGAGGTGATCGCCGACAGCTTCGAGGAATGGCGCGACCACCGTACCGGCATCCGCTCCTCGCCCTGGGTGGCCTCCGGCGGTCATGTGTGCAGCCGTCCTGGCGTCGAACCCGACTTGCAACTCTACGGCGCCATGAGCCCGCACCGCGACTACGCACGCTTCCTGGGCGGCCAGTCCGGTATAACCACGCATTCCACGCTTCAGCGCCCGAACAGCCGGGGTGAGATCAGGCTGCGCTCGGCCAATCCGATCGAATATCCGTCGATCGACCCCAAATATTTCGTGAGCGATCCGGAGGGGCTCGACCTCGCCACCATGGTGGAGGGCGTCAAGATCAACCGCCGCATCATGGAACAGTCGCCGATGCGCGATCTCGTCGATTACGAAGTCAGCCCCAGCGCCGAGTGCAGGACGGACGCCGAAATCGCCAACTACGTCCGCGGCCACATGACAACGCTCTATCACCCGTCTTCATCCTGCCGCATGGGGACAGACGCGATGGCCGTCACCGATCCCGCGACCCTGAAGGTGCACGGTCTCGAAGGCCTGCGCGTCGCAGATGCATCGGTCATCCCGAAGATGGTTTCGGGCAACCTCAATGCGCCGACGATCATGGTCGCCGAGCGTGCCGCCCAGATGATCCTCGCCGGTTAAGGAGACGCATCCATGAACATCGCCCCATCCACAGGCAGCTGGCACGACAGGGCCGCGAAACTCTCTTTCGAAGGAAGGCTCTTCATCGACGGCGACTACCGCGAGGCGGTCTCCGGTGCGAAATTCGAGACGGTCAATCCGGCGGATGACAGCATCATCGCGGCGGTGTCGCGAGGCGACGGCGCCGATATCGACCTCGCCGTCGCTTCCGGGCGCAAGGCCTTCAAGTCGGGCGTCTGGTCGCGCATGGCGCCGCGTGCCCGCATGGCCGTCATGCTGCGGTTCGCCGACCTTGTCGAACAGCACGCGGGCGAATTCGCTGTTCTCGACACCCTTGACATGGGAAAGCCCATCCAGGAGATGCTGGCCGTCGATATCCCGCTGGCATTGACCTGCCTGCGCTTCACGGCCGAATGCATCGACAAGATCGAAGGCAGCGTCGGCGCGACGGCAAGCGACGTGCTGTCCTACGTCATGCGCCAGCCGCTCGGCGTCGTCGGCTGCATCGTTCCATGGAATTATCCGCTGCTGATGACGGTGTGGAAAATTGCCCCCGCCCTTTCGGCCGGCAATTCCGTCGTGCTGAAGCCGGCCGAACAATCCCCGCTCTCGGCGCTGCTGCTTGCGCGGCTCTTCATGGTGGCTGGCGGGCCCGCGGGCGTGTTGAACGTCGTCAACGGCTTCGGCGCAGAGGCCGGCAAGGCGCTGGCCTTGCACGACGGCGTCGACAAGATCGCCTTTACCGGCTCGGCAGAGGTCGGCAAGCTGATGCTGATCTATGCCGGCCAATCCAACATGAAGAAGGTCGCGACAGAGTGCGGGGGCAAATCTCCGCACATCGTCCTGGCGGATGCGGAAAACCTCGAAAAGGCGGCCTGGTGGGCGGCCATGGGGATCTTCGGCAACCAGGGAGAAGTGTGTTGCGCCGGTTCGCGCATCATCGTGGAAAAGTCCGTCGTCCCAGACTTCATCGATGCACTGTCGGCGCAGGCGAAATCCGGCTACGTGCCCGGCGACCCGCTGGACGAGGCCACCACGATGGGCCCGCTCGTTACCCGGGAACAGCAGCAGCGCGTGCTGAACTATATCGACATCGGTCGCCGGGGCGGCGCGGACTGCATCCTCGGCGGCGGCGTGCCCGACGGTCTGGAGCACGGCGCCTATGTCGCGCCCACCATCTTCACCGGCGTCGATAATAGCATGACGATTGCGCGCGAAGAGATCTTCGGACCGGTCGCCAGCATCATTCCGGTGTCCGGTTACGAAGAGGCGGTCGCCATCGCCAATGACAGCCCGTTCGGCCTCGCCGCCGGCATCTGGACGAGCGACCTGGGCAAGGCGCATCGTTTCGCACGCGATGTCGAGGCCGGCATGGTCTATGTGAATAGCTACATGAATGGCGACATGCAATTGCCCTTTGGCGGCTGGAAGGAAAGCGGCAACGGCCGCGACAAATGCATGGGTGCGATCCTCTCCTACACGCAGAGCAAGGGCGTGTGGGTAACGGTCGGCGAATGACGAGGACTGAGATGATGAGGACCGGATGGAATTTTCATGAACTCTACCTCTGGCACGATACCGGCGCGGCCGCGCAGTTCTTTCCGGCCAGCCTGACCGTTGAACCCGGCGAGCATGCGGAAAACGCCGAAACGAAGCGGCGTTTCCGCAATCTCATGGAGGTCTCCGGGCTCACCGAGCAGCTTACGAGCGTCAAGTCGGTTCCGGTAGACGAGGACGACCTCGCGCTGTTCCACACCCGCGACTACATCCGGCGCATCAAGGCGCTCAGCGACGACCGCGGCGGCGATGCGAGTTACCTCACGCCGTTCGGACGCGGCAGCTACGAGATCGCCTGCCTTGCTGCCGGCGGCACGTTTGCCCTGATGGACAAGGTTCTTTCCCGCGAACTCGACAACGGTTACGCGCTGGTGCGCCCGCCGGGTCACCATGCGGAAAGCGACAAGGGCATGGGTTTCTGCGTGTTCGGCAATGTCCCGGTGGCCATTCTGAAGAACCGCAAGAAGCACGGTTTCGAGCGCGTGGCGACAGTGGATTGGGATGTCCACCATGGTAACGGCACCCAGGCCGCATTCTGGACCGATCCCGGCGTGCTGACGATCTCGCTTCACCAGGAGAGGCTCTATCCCCATGACAGCGGCGACCGCGAGGAACGCGGCGCCGGTGCGGGTCTCGGCTACAACCTCAACATTCCGCTTCCGGCCGGCAGTGGGCACGGCGCCTATATCGCGGCCTTCGAACAGGTCGTGCTTCCAGCACTACGGGCCTACAAGCCAGATCTCATCGTCGTCCCCTCGGGTTTCGACGGTTCGGGTGCCGATCCGCTCGGCCGCATGATGCTGCACAGCGATACCTATCGCGAGATGACTCGGATGCTGATGGAAGCGGCCACCGACCTGTGCAGTGGGCGTCTCGTCATGTCGCACGAGGGCGGCTACTCCGCCGCCTATGTGCCTTATTGCGGCCTCGCCGTGCTGGAGCAGCTTTCCGGCATCAAGACCCACATCGACGATCCCTTCCTGCCTGTGTTTCGAAATTACGCGGGACAGGATCTGCGCCCTTGGCAACAGGAGGCGATCTCGGCCGCCGCCGAGCTGGTGGCCGGCATCCGCGCTTAGCAGGCTCGGCCATCGCTGCGGCGTGCAAGGTAGCAAACGCAGTTTCAGCTATGGCGAACGCCATCTTGTGGGCGCATAATCGGCCGAGCAAGGGCGAGGCGGATGATTTACGATTATTGCGTCATTGGCGGCGGTATTGTCGGGTTGGCGACGGCCATGCGACTTCTCGAAGCGCGGCCCGGCAGCAGCCTTGTCCTCATCGAGAAGGAAGACGTGCTAGGCCGGCACCAGACCGGCCATAACAGCGGCGTCATCCATGCGGGCATCTACTATCCGCCGGGCAGCCTCAAGGCCGAACTGTGCCGGAAGGGTGCGGCGGCCACAAAGGCGTTCTGCCAGGAACAAGGCATCCGTTTCGAGGTCTGCGGCAAGCTGCTCGTCGCGACATCCGATCTCGAAGTGGAGCGCATGGAGGCGCTTTACGAACGGTCGAAACAGAACACGATCGAGGTCCAGCGCGTCAGCGAAGGCGAACTGCGGGAACGCGAACCCAACATCAGCGGCCGTGGTGCGCTTTTCGTACCCTCGACAGGCATCGTCAGCTATGCCGAAATCTGCCATGCCATGGGCCGGCGCATCATAGCACTCGGCGGAGACATCCGCCTTTCGACACGCGTTACCGCCATTCGCGAATCCATCGACGCCGTCGATATCGCATCCGCCGGCGAGAACTGGCGGGCAAGGAAGCTGGTCGCCTGCGCGGGCCTGCAATCGGACCGGCTGGCAATCCTTGCGGGCCTGTCGATCGAGCACCGCATCGTCCCCTTTCGCGGGGAATATTTTCGGCTGCCGGCCGACAAGAACGACATCGTGCGCCACCTCATCTATCCGATCCCCGATCCCGCCCTGCCCTTCCTCGGTGTCCACCTGACCCGGATGATCGACGGCAGCGTGACGGTCGGGCCGAATGCCGTGATCGGCTTTGCCCGCGAAGGCTATCCGCGTCTTTCGGTCAACGTCGCCGACATGGCCGACTATGCACTCTTCCCGGGTTTCTGGAAGACGGTGCTCGCCAATCGGAAATCCGCGATGACGGAACTGCGCAACTCCCTCTGGAAGGCAGGCTATCTCGCGGAATGCCGCAAATACTGCCCGAGCCTCGCGCTGAAAGACCTCCTGCCGCACGAAGCCGGCATCCGGGCGCAGGCCGTGCGGAAGGATGGGGCGCTCATCCACGATTTCCTCTTCGCAGAGACCAATCGGATGCTGCATGTCTGCAATGCGCCGTCACCAGCCGCCACATCCGCCATACCGATTGCCGAGATGATCAGGAGCCGGCTGGAGACATAGCCGGCCCCGCAAGATTGCCGTTCACCTTGGTCAGCCTGCACTCGCGCCGATGCGCCACTGGTAGGGCGGCGGCGTGCCGTTGACGGCGAAATCGCCGATGATGCGGTGCTTGTAGATACGCGGATTGTGCGAGGCGAGCGTGCGAGCGTTGCGCCAGTGACGGTCGAGGCCGGCGGGCTTCTTGGTGGCCGAGGCGCCGAGCGCATCGAACAACAGGGTAGACGCCTCGAGGACCAGGTCGGACACGACCGTCTGGGCCTGCGCCGCCTCGAGTTCTGCTATCGCATTGGCTTTCTCCTCGGCAGCCTCGTCGTCCACGAAATGCGCGTCGAAAGCGCGCTGAAGACTTGCCGCGGCCTGGAGCGTAATGGCGGACGCCGCATAGGCTGCGGCACGGATGCGCCCGACGACCTGCAAGACCTGCGGGTCCTCGCTGGACCGCGCCGCGGCGGCGTGGGTATAGGTTCGCCGCCGCTCTGCCACCGCCTTGGCGACATCGGCCGTAATCGCACGGCCGATACCGGCAAGCGTTGTGAGATGAACGAGTTGGTAGAAGGCAGCCGCGTATCTGAAACGTTCCTCGTCGACGACGATATCCTCAGGCTCCACCACGACATCGCGGAAAGTGGTGGTGCCGCTTGCCGTCAGAACCTGACCGAAGCCGTCCCAGTCATCGACGACATCGACACCTTCGGCGTGGCGGCGCACCGCGACCGAAATACCCTCGCCCTCGGCATTCGAAGCTCCGACGTCGATCCAGTCGGCGAAGAGAGAGCCGGTCGTGTAGTACTTCGCACCGTTGAGAACCAGCCTGCCGTCCCTCTCCGCGATATGGGTGGCGAAGCGGTCAAGTGCTGCACCGGCGCCGATCTCGCTCCACGCGTTGCCCGTGATCTCGCCGCCGCCGATGCGCCCGAGCCAGAGTTTACGGCGTTCCGCATCCCGGGTGTTCAGGATGTCCTCTGTGAAGCCGAAATGCCCGCGTAACGCCTGCGTGATGTTGGAATCCGCTGCGGAAAGCTCGATCAGCAGGTTGAAGAACTGCGGCAGGCTGGCGCCCCTGCCGCCCGATTCCACCGGCAGCCGGACGGCGCCGAAACCCGCTTCCTTCAAGTCGCGGATCGCCTCATGCGGCAGGTCGCGTCCAAGGTCCCGCGCGATCGCATTTTCAGCGATCCGCGCAAAAATTGGACGAAACGGCGCGGCGATGGTCTCGTAGTCCTCACCAGGGCCTGCGCCCCAAGCATTCTCGATCTGCGTCATGTCTTCTGCTCGTTGCTATGGCGCCGGCCATGGGCCGGTCACGCTTGGAATTGCAGCGAGGGTAGCCGCGCCAGAAATGGAATACAGAAAATCCATGTCTTTTATGTACTATAAGGTGAAAAGCTGTTCCGTCTTTGGCTGTAAAAGGGGCGCCCCATCGAGGGAAAGGCAGCGGCGTAAACGTAGAGCCGCCTACCTGGGTCGAGCGCCGCTCTGTCCGAAAGGCTCGACAAGTCGCGGATTGAAACGGTTTCGATCCCCTTCGAAACCGGACAACCATTAACAGGTCTCGATACCAAACGATCCCAAGTGCGGCCGCCTTATCTCGGCCTGTCTCACTGGCACAAACTGGTAGCAATTTTCGCTTCCGTACCGAAATTTGGTATGCCTGTTTCTTAAATAAAGTAATTTTATAGATAACATGAAAAATACTTTCACTGCCCGGCATACATCCCTGTGGTGGAAGCTCTTTTTCGAGAATGGGGACATTTCCATATGAGTGCACAGACCACCTTTCGGCGGGCCGTACAGTCCGTCGCCGCCGCCACCTTCCTCGCCACGACCATGCTGTCCGGCCTTGCTCACGCCGGTCCGACGCTCGACAAGATAAACCAGCGCGGCACCATCAAGGTCGGCGTCGGCACGACCCCGGGCTTTTTCACGCCCGACAGCAACGGCAAGTGGCAGGGGTTCTTCATCGATTACGGCCGCGCCCTTTCCATTGCCGTCTTCGGCACGCCCGACAAGGTCGAGTTCACAGCGTCCTCGCCGCAACAGCGTCTTCCGGCCCTGCAGAGCGGCGAATTCGACATTCTTTTGTCCGGCGTGACAGTCACCGCTACCCGCGCCTTCAAGCTCGGCTTCCATTTCGGCCCGACGGTCTTCTATGACGGCCAGGGCATCCTGGTTCGCAAGGACCTCGGCGTAACGAAGGCTGCGGATCTCGACGGAGCGACGATCGGGGCGCAAAGCGGCACGACGGGCGAGCTGAACGTGGCCGACTTCTTCCGCAAGACGGGCAAGACCTTCACACCCGTGACCATCGAGGATACCGGACAGTTCATCGACGCACTGGAATCCGGCCGCGTGGACGCGATCACGCAGGACTCCTCCGATCTCGTCGGCAAGCGCACCCAGCTGAAGAAGCCGGACGATTATGTCCTCCTGCCGGAACGCCTTTCGAAGGAGCCGCTCGCACCGGCTATCGCCGGCGGCGACGATCGCTGGCTGGAACTTGTGAACTGGACCGTGAATGCGACGATACAGGCCGAGGAATGGGGCATCACGTCGGCGAATGTCGATGACTTCCTGAAATCGGAAGATCCGGCAATCCAGCGCTTCCTCGGCGTCGATCCCTCTTTTGCCAACGATATCGGGCTCGACCCGAAATGGGCCTACAACATTATCAAGACCGTCGGGAACTATGGTGAGATCTTCGACCGCAACCTGAAGCCGCTGGGCTGGGAGCGCGGTTACAACAGCCTATGGACCGATGGCGGCCTGCTTTATTCGCCACCCTTCCGCTAAGCCGGCGCCGTGACGATGACGGGCGGCCGTATGGTTGGAATTGCGTAAAGGCGAACACATGGAGCATTTTCGCAATTCCGGGCGAAACGCGCCGGTTGCAGATCGACGCGTTTTCCAAATCGCCTTGTCGGGTCCTCCGCGGCCCAGCATGGCGGAAAAGTTCCGGACATGGTGGGGCGGCTGGCCGTGGGGCCAGCTTGCCCTTCTCGCCGTGTTTGCGGCGCTGGGCGTGCTTTTCATCAGCAATGTTCTGGAGAACATGGCGCGCATCGGCATCCTGCCCGGTTTCGCGTTTCTCTCGAGTTCCGCCAATTTCGAAATCGGGGAAAGCCCGATCGCCTTTCGCGCAGGGGATACCTATCTGCGCGCGCTTCTGGCGGGCCTTCTCAATACATTGAAGGTGTCCCTGCTCGGCTGCCTTCTCGCAACGATCCTCGGTGTCGCGGTGGGTGTGGCGGGGCTGTCGCGCAATTTGCTGCTCTCCCGCTTCGTGCGATGGTTCATCGAGATCACCCGCAACACGCCGCTTCTGCTGCAGCTTTTCTTCTGGATGGCGCTGGCCAAGGCGTTGCCGGCACCGCGCCAGGCATCTGGCCTTTTCGACGCGGTTTTCCTCACCAACAGAGGTGTCTACATACCCTCGCTCTCCTTCGTGGGTGGTCCCTTCGGGATTGCCGCGGCTCTCGGCACAGCAGCGGTAGGAACTCTTTTCCTCATCATCGTCCTGCGGGCCATCGGCAAACTGACGCGCCGTTCCGGCATGGTTGTAGCCGGGCTCTCGGTTGCGGCACCCTTCGCTTATCTCCTTCTGGCCGGTGCGCAGCCGGCGTTGGACCTGCCAGCGTTGTCAGGCTTTAACATCAGAGGCGGCCTCAACCTCTCCCCGGAATTCGCCGCACTGCTGACCGGCCTCGTGGTGAAGTTCGCGGCGCTGATCGCGGAGATTGTCCGCGCGGGCATACAATCGGTCGGCAAGGGTCAGTGGGAGGCAGCGCGGGCGCTGGGGCTGCATGACGGTCAGATTATTCGCCTCGTCGTGATGCCGCAGGCACTGCGCGTGATAACGCCGCTGACGACGTCGAGCTATCTGGACCTCACCAAGGATTCGAGTCTGGCCGTCGCCATCGGCTTTCCCGACCTGGTCAGCATCGTCAACACGACGGCCAACACGACCGGCCAGTCCATGGAGGCGCTGATCATTCTCATCGGCGCATTCCTCACCATCAATCTCGCGCTGTCGGCCCTGATGAACATCTACAACAACCGTGTCGCGCTCAAGGGAAGCAGACGATGACCACACGCCTTTCCCGCGCGCTGCCTGGCCTGCGCGCCGGCCTCTTCGGAACGCGTGCCAATACACTCGTCACGCTGGCGACGCTCCTTTTGCTGTGGCAGATCGTTCCGCCGCTTCTGCGCTGGTCGGTGCTCGACGCTACCTTCGCCGGCGAAGCGAACGCCTGCACGCGTGCGGGCGCCTGCTGGGCCTTTGTTACGGCGAAGCTGCGCTTCATCGTCTTCGCCTTCTATCCGCCGGACCTGCAATGGCGACCGCTTCTGGTGATTCTTCTCCTATGCGCGATTCTTTCGGCAAGCGCCCTGCCGCGCTTCTGGGGGCGCTCGCTCATCCTTGCCTGGCCGCTGACGATCCTTGCCTGCTGGCTGCTCATGCAAGGTGCCTTCACGGCAACACCCATCCCCTCCAATCAGTGGGGCGGTCTGCCGGTGACGCTGTTCGTCTGGGCGTTGTGCTTTGCCGCCGCCACGCCCATTGCCGTCCTTCTGGCGCTGGCCCGCCGCTCGACCCTCGGAGGGCTGCGCACCTTTGCCGTCCTCTATATCGAACTCATGCGCGGCACGCCGATGGTCGCCATTCTCTATGTCGCCATGCTGATCCTGCCGATGGCGTTGCCGGACGGGCTTTCCATCGACAAGATGCTGCGTGCGATCATCATGGTGACGCTGTTCTGGGCCGCCTATATTGCCGAGGTCATCCGCGCCGGCCTTCAGGCCGTGCCGAACGGACAGACGGAAGCAGCAACGGCGCTCGGGCTCGGATACTGGCGTATCCAGGGCCTCGTCATCCTGCCGCAGGCCTTTCGTATCGTTATCCCAGGCATCGTGAACCTCGCCATCGGCTTCCTGCTGGCGACCTCGTTGCTCGCCGTCATCGGGATATTCGACCTCCTGAATGCCGCCCGTGCCTCCGCTGCCGATCCGCAATGGCTGGGCTTCTACAACGAGGCATATATCGTCGTGGCCGTCATCTACTTCGTGATCTGCTTCGGCGCCTCGCGCTATAGCCAATGGCTCGAGCGCCGGCTGGGAAATAGCGGGGCAGCGCCCGTATAGGCGCACCCCGCCGCACACAAATCAGTGAACGTTTGGAACTCAGGCACCGGACCCAAGATAGATGTGATGAAGGTCATCGCGCCGCGCGAGATCCTCCGCCTTTCCTTCCAGCGCCACCCGGCCACTTTCAAGAAAGTAGGCGCGGGATGCGTGGGCGAGGGAAAGGGCGGCATTTTGCTCGGCGAGCAGGAAGGCCACCCCCTTCTCGCGATAGAGCCGGACGATGATCCTGAAGATCTCCTCGACGATGGTCGGCGCGAGCCCCATGGACGGCTCGTCCAGCAAAACAAGGTGCGGCTGCGTGAGGAGCGCGCGGCCGATCGCGAGCATCTGCTGCTCGCCACCGGAGGTGAGCCCGGCGAGAGTTCGTCTCTTGTCCTTCAGGCGCGGGAACCACGCATAGATGTCGTCGAGCTGGCGCACGAGTTCGCCCCGCGCCGGCTTGTGAAGGAACGCGCCGGACAGCAGGTTTTCCTCGACTGTCAGATGCGAAAACACCCGCCGCCCCTCAAGCACATGCACGATGCCGCGTTTCGCCAGCCGGTTTGCCGCCGTCCCCAAAATGTCCTGGCCGTCAAAGCGCACATGCCCTTGCCGCACGGTCGCCCTGTCGGCAGCTGCAAGCCCCGATATCGCCTTGAGCACCGTGCTCTTGCCGGCACCATTGGCGCCGAGCAGCGCGACGATCTCGCCCTGGCCGACGGTCAGCGAAACATCCGCGACCGCCAGGATTGCGCCGCCATAGACGACCTCTATGCCCGACACGTCCAGAAGACGACGGTCGGCAGCGACAGGCAGTTCAGGCTGAAGGGTCATTTTTCTCTCCTTATAAGGCCGGGGCGGCGACCGCCCCGGTCCTGATGGATCAATTGGTGCCGACCTCGCGCGGCGTGATGCCGTGCTCCTTGGCATAGGCGGCGGACTTGGCGTCGATCAGCGGGCGCAATGCCTCGCGGTCGGCCTGAACCCAGTCGCTGACAAGGTTCCAGTTCTCGCCGGTCCACTGCTGGACACGCACGGCACCGCCACCCTCGTGGTCGGCAGGCGTCAGCTGGAGGTTCTGGACGAGACCGAGGAAACCGGCCTTATCGAGTGCTGCGTCGTCAAGCTTGAGGTGCTCCAACGCCCACTGGCCTTCTTCACCGGTGATTGGCCGGTTGCCGAATTTCGCCTGCGCCTGACGAACGATTTCGACCGATATCAGCGCATCAACGAGCCCGGAATTGTAGTACACGCTGCCGAAAGCCTTGGTATCGCGCAGGTCCGACTTGCCGGTATCGATGATGTGCTGCTTGAGGCGTTTGTGGATTTCGAAATCGGCGCCGGCTGGATAGGGCGTCAGCGCGAGATAGCCCTTTGCGGCGTCGCCGGCCGGAATGACGTCCTCTTCCGAGGATGCCCAGACATCGCCGATGATGCGGTCGGCCGGGAAGCCGAAGCGCTGCGCCGTCTTAATGGCGACCGGCGTGGAAACGCCCCAGGTGCGCAGGAAAACCCAGTCCGGCTTCTGCTCACGAACCTGGCGCCAGTGCGAAGACTGCTCGCTGCCCGGATCCGGCACCGGAATCTGAATGTTCTCGAAACCGTACTTCTCGGCAAGCAGCGCCAGCGGATCGAGCGTTTCTCGGCCATAGGCGCTGTCATGGTAGACGGTGGCGATCTTCTTGCCCTTGAGCTTGTCAAAGCCGCCTTCCTTCTCGGCGATGTAGTTCACGACGGCCGAGGCCTCGCTGTAGAACGTCACCATAACGGGGAAGATATAGGGAAAGACGCGCCCATCGGTCGCTTCGGTGCGGCCATAGGCCAGCGTCACCAGCGGAATCTTGTCCTGCGCCGCACGGTCGGACAACGCATAGGCGGCCGGTGCGCCGTTGGGGAAATAGGCAGAGACCGGCGCGCCGTTCAGGCCGCGCTTGAAGCGTTCGTAGCATTCGATGCCCTTTTCGGCCGTCCATTCCGTCTCGCATTCCTGCCAGACGATCGGCACGCCGTTGATGCCGCCCTCCACTTCATTGATGTAGCGATAATAGTCGATGCGCCCCGCCCATATCGATGCGCCGGAGGCCGCATAGGGACCGACGCGATAGCTGGCGATCGGGAAGAACTGCTTGTCGCTGTCCGGTCCCGGCGTCGTGTCGATTGCCTGTGCGGACCCCGCGAGCACCAGCACGGAAGCGGCTGCGACGATCGCGCCGCGCAAGAAAGTCTTGAACATACCCATCTCCTGTTGGGGGGTCGAGACGTGGCACCCGCCACGCCCCGCCATGGAATCAATTGGTTTCGGTTTCCGGCGTGCGCGGCGTGATGCCGTTTTCCTTGGCGTAGGCCGCAGCGCCCTCCTTGATCAGCGGATTGAGGAGTTCGTGGTCAGCCTTGATCCAGTCGGTCTGGAGAACCCACTTCTCGCCGTCCCAGCTCTGGATGCGGGCCGCGCCGCCGCCCTCGTGATCGGTGGGCGTGATCCTGATCTGCTGGAGAAGCCCCTTGAAGCCGATTTCCTCAAGGCGCTTGTCATCGATGGTCAGATGTTCGAAGGCCCAGCGGCCCTCCTCGCCGTTCAGCGGGCGCGCGCCGAAATGCTTGTAACCGGTGCGCAGTGCCTCCACGGCGAGCGCCGCATTGACGAGGCCGATATTGTAGTTGACGGCACCAAACAGCTTCTGGTCCCGCAGGTCGGACTTGCCCTTGTCGAGGATTTCGGCCTTGAGACGCTTGTGGATCTCGAAATCCGTTCCGCCCGGATAGGGCGCGAGCGCGGAATAGCCGATGGCCGCCGTGCCCGCGGGAATGACATCGGATTCGGAGCCGGCCCAGACATCGCCGATGATATGATCGGCCGGGAAGCCGAAGCGCTGTGCCGTCTTCAGCGCAACGACCGTCGAGACGCCCCAGGTACGCAGGAAAAGCCAGTCCGGCTTCTGCTCGCGGATCTGGCGCCACTGCGGCGACTGCTCGTTGCCCGGATCGGCAACGGGAATCTGGATGTTCTCGAAGCCGTACTTCCTGCCAAGCGCGTCAACGGCCGGCTGGCTGGCGCGACCATAGGCGCTGTCATGATAGACGGTCGCGATTTTCAGGCCCTTGAGCTTGTCGAAGCCGCCGACCTTCTCGGCGATATAATTGATCCCCGTCGAGGCCTGGCTGTAATAGCTGAAAAGCAGAGGGAAGGCGTAGGGGAAGACCGTGCCGTCGACCGTCTCCGTCTTGCCGCCGGCCGGATCGATCAGCGGAATCTTGTCGGCCGCCGCCTTTTCGAGCAGCGCATAGGTCGCCGGCGTGCCGTGCGTGAAAAAAAAGGCGAGCGGCGAACCGTCCTTGCCGGCCTTCACGCGCTCATAGACCTCGACGGTACGGTCCGGGCTCCACTCTGTCTCGAATTCCTCGTAATTGAGCTTCACGCCCTCGACGCCGCCTTCAACCTCGTTGATGTAGCGGAAATAATCCCGCTCCCCGCCCCACCAGAGTTCGCCCGAAGAGGCATAGGCGCCGACGCGATAGGTCGGCAGCGGGATGTACTGGCTTACTTCCTCGGCGCAGGCCGGGGCGAAGCTGGAGAGAAGCGTGCCGGCTAGGAAAGCGGCGACAAGCAGACGTTTCATGGTTCAACTCCTGGGTTTCAAGATGGAAAGAGACGGCGGCGCGTGCCCTGCGCACGCCGCAAACCGAGCAGACGCGCCAACCCTTCCGGCTCCTTGATCAGGAACCAGATGATGAGGAGGCCGAAGATGGCTTTCTGGATGTTCTGAAGCAGGCCGGCATCGACATGGCCGCTGAAGACGTGCTGGAACAGCCAGTCGAGCGCGAGCGGCAGAAGGCTGACGAAGGCCGCGCCGAAATAGGCGCCACGAATGGTGCCGAGACCGCCGATGATGATGATGAACAGTATCTGGTAGGAGCGCGTGAGGCCGAAGCTCTGAACGCTGGCCGATCCGAGATAGGCAAAGGCCCAAAGCGCGCCGGCAATGCCGAGAATGAAGCTCGAGACGGCAAAAGCCTGCAGTTTTGCGCGGAAGACCGGGACGCCGATGACTGCGGCCGCCGTATCCATGTCACGGATCGCCATCCAGTTCCGCCCCGTCTGGCCGCGGATCAGGTTGAAGGAGAAGAGCGTCAGGAGCGCGACGATGCCGAGCGTCAGGTAGTAGCGCCCATGCGGTCCGTTGGCATCCAATCCGAAAAAGGACAGGCCGCGCGACAACGCAATGGTGGCGGACGAGTTACCGTTGTAGAACCATGGAAACTTCAGGAACAGCCACTCGAAGAAGAACTGGGCGGCCAGTGTGCTGACGATCAGGTAGAAGCCCTTGATGCGCGTCGATGGAATGCCGAAGAAAAGCCCGACAGCACCCGCAATGAGACCCGCCACGATCAGCGCCAGCGGCAACGGCAGATCGGGAACACGCAGCTGAAGCGAGAAGGTCGCGTAGGCGCCGACCATCATGAACGCGCCGGCGCCAAGGGAAAGTTGGCCAGCGTAGCCGGTCAGGAGATTGAGGCCGAGGCCAGCGAGGGACAGGATCAGGAACGGCACGATGATCGCGTTGATCCAGTATTCCGAAGCGAGGAAAGGGGCGGCAAGAAGCACCGCTATTGCAGCCGCAACACCAAGCGCCTTGAGGCCGATGGAATCCACGGGTTCGGCAGCGGCGGGCAGGTTGATCTCGGACATGACTCAGACCCTCTCGATCTGTCGTTCGCCGAACAGGCCGGCCGGGCGGATGAAAAGGAAGACGAGCGCCAGCACATATGCGAACCAGGGCGTGATGCCGCCGCCGAGATAGGGGCCGATATAGGTTTCGGCCAGGCTCTCGCCGGCGCCCACGATCAGCCCGCCAACGATGGCGCCGGGGATCGACGTGAAACCGCCGATGATGAGGACCGGCAACGCCTTCAACACCACGAGCGACAGCGAGAACTGCACCCCCTGGCGCGCGCCCCAAAGCAGGCCGGCGACAAGGCCGACCAGCCCGGCGACCGCCCAGACGATCTGCCAGATGCGGTTGATATCGATACCGAGCGAAAGGGCCGCGCGCGTATCATCCGCCACGCCCCGCAGCTGGATACCGATACGCGTGCGATTGAAGAGCAGTGACAGGACGACGACGATTGCAAGCGCCACGGCGGCGGCAATGAGATCGAACTGGCTGATCATGATATCGCCAAGGAAGATGGGCAGATCATCGATGCCAAGGTTCAGGGCGCGCACCTGCGATCCCATGATGCCCTGCGCCACGCCCTCCACGACATAGGAGAGGCCGAGCGTGGCCATGAAGAGCGTCATGGGGCTGCGATTGGTCAGCGGGCGCAACAACAGCTTTTCGATGGCGATGGCTGTGAGGATCAAGAGGGCAATCGTCAAGGCAATCGCGCCGAGCGCCGGCACGCCTTGGTCGGTGAGCGTGACGAAAGTGAGCGCGCCGAACAACAACAGAGAGCCCTGGGCGTAGTTGAAGACGCCCGACGCCTTGTAGATCAGCACGAAGCCGATCGCGACGAGGGAGTACATCGTGCCGGCGAGCAGGCCGCCGATCAGGGTTTCCAGGAACATGTTCATGCCGCGGCCTCCGCATGTTGCGCACCCAGATAGGCGGCGATGACATCCGGGTTGTCGCGGATGGTTTCCGGCGGGCCGTCGGCCAGCTTGCGTCCGTAGTCGAGTACGACGACGTGGTGGGCGAGTTTCAACACGATGCCGATGTCGTGCTCGATGAGGACGATGGTGAGGTCGAGTTCCCTGTTGAGCCGTGCGATAACGGCCGCGATCTCCTGCTTTTCGTTGGCGTTCATTCCCGCCAGCGGTTCGTCCAGCAGGAGCAGGCGCGGCTTCGCGACAATGGCGCGGGCGATCTCGACCTTCTTCTGCACGCCATAGGGCAAGGTGCCGACAACGGTTTCGGCATGTTTTTCGAGGTCGAACAGCTTGAGCACATCCAGCGCCCGCGCACGAAACGCATTCTCCTGCGAGAGTGCCCGCGGCAATCGGAATGCCTCCTCGAACAGCGTCACACGGGATTTGCGGGACAAGCCGGCAATGACATTGTCCAGTACGCTCATGCCGGAAAACAGCGCATTGTTCTGGAAACCCCGACCGATTCCGCGCCGCGCGGCCTCGAGCGCTTGCATGCGCCGGAAGTGCTCGCCCTCAAAGACGATTTCACCGGAATCCGGAATATAGACGCCGTTCAGGATATTCAGGAGAGAGCTCTTTCCGGCGCCGTTCGGGCCGATCAGAGCGCAGATTTCACGACGCTCGACCTGAAACGAGAGCTCCGAGATCGCTTTGACGCCCTTGAAGGAAAGCGAAACATTTCTGACTTCCAGGGCGGGACCGGCTGATGTGGCCATCGGATCATTCTCCTCATTTCGTCCTGACGCACACACGGCCGCGCTCGCCCGCATCGGTAACGGGGCGTCCGGTCTGTGTGCTGGGAATGGTTGGCGGTTTCAGCCGCGGTTGAACTAGGCCGGCATCATGCAGCCTCGCCGGCGGCGGCATTCGCCTCCTCGCGCTTGACCCGTTCGATATCGCGGAAGCGATGGGCCGGGTGGCTTTCAGGAAGATACGGGCCATCGCCGAAGAGTTTTTCGCGAAGCGTGCCGTCGCGGTAGCCCGTGGCATAGACACCGCGCTTCTGGAGTTCCGGCACGAGATAACCGATCACGTCGGCAAAGGTCTCATGCGCAAGGGCATAGGCCAGGTTGAAGCCGTCGATATCGGTCTCTTCCACCCATTCCTGCAACAGGTCGGCTACCGTGGCGGCGGACCCGACAAACAGCGGCCCAAGCCCACCGATGCCACCCCATTTTGCCAGTTCCTCGATCGTCCAGACCTTGTCGCCTTCCGCCAGGTGCTCGACGGCGGAGATGATGGCGTTCGTCTTGACCTTCTTGACCGTGTCGGCGGGCTTGTAATGACCGAAGTCGATGCCCGTCCAGCCGGACATCAACACAAGGGCACCGTCATACGAAGCATATTTCACATATTCCTCGTATTTCGCCCGTGCTTTGGCATCGGTTTCATCGACGATGATCGTCGCCATTGCATAGATGAGGACCTTCTTCGGATCCCGGCCCTGCGCGCCGGCGCGCTGGCGGATGTCAGACACATAGGCCCGCGTCGCATCCTTGAGCGGTGTCGAAATGAAGACGCATTCCGCATGGCCTGCCGCAAACTGCTTGCCCGCGCCCGATGCGCCGGCCTGGAAAAGCACCGGCGTGCGCTGTGGCGAGGGCTCACTCAGGTGATAACCCGGAACCTCGAAATACTTGCCCTTGTGGCCGATCTCGTGAATCTTCGAAGGGTCGGCGAAGATGCCGCGCTCCTTGTCCCTGACAACAGCGCCCTCTTCCCAGCTGCCCTCGAGGAGCTTGTAGAGCACCTCGACATATTCGCTCGCCACATCATAGCGGTTGTCATGGGAGCGAAGCCCGCCCTGCCCGACATTTTTGGCACCGCTCTCGAGGTAGGAGGTCACGATGTTCCAGCCGACACGACCCTTGGTGTGGTGGTCTGCCGTCGAAAGGCGCCGCGCGAATGTGTAGGGGTGTTCGAAAGAGGTGGAGGCGGTAATGCCAATCCCGAGATGCTTGGTCGCCTGGGCGATGGGGTTGGCCAGTTGCAGCGGATCGTTGACGGGAATCTGCACGCCCTGGAGCAGGGCGTTGTCCAGATTGCCCTTGTAGACATCATAATAGCCGACGACATCAGCGACGAAGACGGATTCGAAGAACCCCGTTTCAAGAAGCTTCGCAAGGTCCGTCCAGTAGTCGAGATCCTTGTACTCCCAGGAACGGTCGCGCGGATGACGCCACAGGCCGGGAGACTGGTGTCCCACGCAATTCATCTCGAAGGCATTGAACCGTATTGTTTTGCTCATGAAGGCTCATCCGTTTGACTGGACGAGACATTATGATCCCAAAACGATGCCGGACAGGCATTCTATATTTTTTATAGAATTTATCTTGAAACAAATTTCCGCTGCGCTTCAGGCTCAGAGTGTCGGCCTTTTACCAAGCCGACACCCTGAGTTCAAAGCCCTTCGTCGTTGACTTAGCCAGAGACCCGATCAAGCCGCGTTCGCGGACGCGCCGGATTGGCGTGCCTCAATGAAGCTAATCAGATCCTCGATGGTGATCAGCGGCAGCTGATGCTGCTCTGCGAAGGCCATCAGTTCCGGCAGGCGCGCCATGGTGCCGTCATCGTTGGCGACCTCGCAGATCACACCCGACGGCGCCTTGCCAGCGAGACGCGCGAGATCGACGGCGGCTTCCGTGTGGCCCGGTCGGCCGCGCACGCCGCGCGGATGGGCGCGCAGCGGGAAAATGTGGCCCGGTCGTGCAAAATCCTGCGGCCGTGCGGCGGGATCCATCAGAGCCTTGACGGTTACCGCCCGATCAGCCGCCGAAATACCCGTCGTCGTGCCGGAAAGATAATCGACGGAGACGGTGAAGGCGGTCTGGAGATACTCCGTGTTCTGGGGAACCATCAGCGGAATGTCGAGTGCATCGAGCCGCTCGCCCTCCATCGCCACACAAATGAGACCGCGGGCGTGTTTCATCATGAAAGCGATGATCTCCGGCGTCACCGCCTGCGAGGCGACGATGATGTCCCCCTCGTTTTCACGGTTTTCGTCGTCGACGACCACGATCATACCACCACGCGCCAAGGCCGCGATTGCGTCTTCAATTTTCGAGAGTGCCATTTCATTGCCTTTCAAGGGTTGCCGTACCGGCGATTCATCCCTTGGGCGAACAGGCCTGCAACCGCCCTGAAAGAGCGGGTTTACAGACATGTCCTCTTCCATCCGGACTGTGACCGTCGGCTCCGGCATCGCACCGGATCTGCTGACCCCTTCATTCGCGAAAGGCGCTCGCGGGCTCCGGGCTCTCACCCGATACCGCCGGTGGGGAGTTTCACCCCGCCCTGAGAACATCTCTAGATAAGGAATTTTGGTGGGCAAATGCAAGAGCCGGCTTAAAGCATCAATCGATCTAGTTGTCCTGCAAGCCACCATCCGTCCGCAGCACGACAAGCCAGTCCCCGGCGTCAGATACTTTCGAAGACGTCGGCACCACAAGTCGCCTCAGGTCGGCTTCGGGCTCCGCGACGGCCAGTGCACCGGTCGAGGGATCGTACCATTCGACGGCGCCGCTCGCGGCCGCAAGAACGGTCGGGTCGAGATCGAGCGCGACCGCACCCTGGATGTAGGCGACGGCGAAGGTTCCATCGCCAGCGACCGCGGATAGGGCGGTAGCGGATGGCGCACCCTCGAGATGGCGCACAAACCGTCCGTCGTCGGGCTTCAGCTTCCACCAATCAAAGCGTTGGAACAGGGTCGCCAGATGGCCGATGCTCTTTGCTCCCTCGCTGTCTAGCGACTGCCGCCAGCCTGCCGGAGTGTCGTAAAGCGCAGGGCCACCGAAATGCCAGACGGGGTTGTTGCCGAAAACCTGGCCACTTGCGCCCGACAGAAGCGCGCCGTAGGCGATCTTGCGGATTTCCTCCGTCTTGACCCCGTGCTCTCCTTCATAACGCGCTTCAATCAGGAAGAACGGCCGGTGCGGCCCGGCGCGATAGCGCCCCTGCACGGCTGCGGCAACATCGTCATAGGTGTAAACCGTATCGATCGACAGCCATTTCGCATCGGGCCAATAGGCAGCGGTCACGCTGTCGCGATCGCCGTGCACGGTCTGCAGAGCGCCCGGCGCAACTTCGGTAATGCCCTTAGCCAGCGCATCGACAAGCGCACGATCCGGCGGATCGTAATCACCGCCCTGCACCCAGATAATGTTGGGATAACGAGCATAGCGCTTGCCGAGATAGCGCCCGTAGGCGCGCAAGGCGTCCGGCCCCGCTGCCGCCATCTTGGTATACCATCCCTGCGGCCCGCCATTCGCACCGGCATAGGCGGGTGCCAGCAACACCAGCATGCCCGCTCGACGTGCCGCGTCGAGCACATGCTCGGCATCGGCAAAATAGTGATCGTTCGGCCGCGCAAAATCGCCGGGTGCCAAAAAAGGTGCGATGCCGGCGGCGTTGTTCGGCGCGTTGCGGGCGAATTCATGCTCGATCAGCGAGACCAGTATGGTGTTGAAGCCCCGCGCCTTGCGATCGGCGATGTAGAGGTCTGCATCCTCGGGCGGAAGATCTGCGATCAACGACCAGGCCGCATCGCCCGTGATGAGGAAAGGTTTTCCATCCGCATCCTCCAGATACGTGCCTGAAGCGGCGATGCGCAAGGGAAAGCGCGCCTCGGCGCCAGCGGGCATGACGCGGCCGGCCAGGAAGATCAGCAGCACGAAGACGATCCGCATAGTGAAGCCGATGATCTGCATCCATTTGCTCCTTGTTTCAGACATGGCTCAAAGCCGCTCCCGGATACCCCGCAGCCAGTTCTTCACGGGTCGCGGCAGGAACGTGCGCAGACCGGCGCGCAGCCCGCGCGGCATCGACCACGCGTCCATTGGAAGGGGTGCCGCGATCGGCGGCGGGTCTGCCGCGACGCCGCGGAGTATGGCGGCGTAGTCCGCCGCCATACGCTCTACCGTGAATGCGCCTTCGACCTTGCGGCGCGCAGCGGCCGAAAGGCTGCCGAGTCGCGCGCGGTCCTTGTCCAGCGCGCGGACGATCTCCGCAACACCGACGGTATCGCCGACCGGGAAAAGCAACCCGTCACGGCCATGCTCTATTATCATCTCGGTAACGCCGCGAATCCGCGAGGCGACCGGCACGCATCCGGCCGCCATGGCCTCCACCAGTGCCATCGGCAAACCTTCGTAGCGTGAAGGCATGAGGAAGATGTCGTGGCGCGCCAGCAGCGCCGGCACGGCTTGCGCCGCAACGGGTCCGGCGTAGATGACGCGCGGCGCATCCTCCGGCATGACAGCCTTCAGTCGCCTAAGATCCGGCCCCTCGCCAGCGATGGTAAGGGTAGAAGATGCCGGCAGCCGCGTCAGAATATCGGGCAGCCAGAGCACACCTTTCGAGGCATCCTCGATCCGGCCGAGAAAGAGAAGGCGAAGCCCCTGCCCGATCGGTCGCGGCGACCGGTCGGTTGCAGAAAAGGCATCGATCGCAACGGCATTGGCGATGACGCTGGTGCGCATGGCCGGAAAATGGTGGCGTTTCACAAGGTCGTCGCGGCAGCGCTGCGATACGCAGACGGTGGCATGTACATGGGGTTGGATCACCTCGGCCGCCGCGTAGGTTCCGGGCGTGATGTTGTGCACGACCATCAAACGGAGGAGATCAGCCGGAAGATAGCGTACGATATTGGTCTGTATGCGATCGCTGAGTACGTTGACCACCACACCGTCGAACGCGCCGGCAAGGATTGCCTTCTCCATCAGGCGCGCAGCAACCCTGTCGTCATCCTGCGACGGCACCTCGACAAGCGTACCGAATGCGGCTTCCCGTTCCAGTCCCGGTGCTAGTCCCTGTCCGACCGGCACGAGGCCGAGCCAGCAAAGCTCGATACCGTGCGGCGCCAGACCAGCACGCAGGTTTCTGAAGACAGTGTAGGTTCCGCCGAGATGCGGCAGGACGAAGTAGGCGATCTTCAAGGGCAGCCCTCCGCTTCTCTTGTTAAGCCGGACGGGCGATTGGGGAAGGTGGGCATTGGAGAGCGCAAGCGGCTCTTGGCAGAATACGGTCGGTTTTCTACCTCTTTCGGCGCAGGTCCTGTCGCCGAACATCGGCGTTTTCCGCACTGCGTCATGGCGCGATAGTGCGGCCGCTTGGGCTGTCCATTCAACTTACACTCGACAGCGGCGGACATTTCATGAAAATCGCCTTGCTTGGGCAATTCGGGTCCGGAAACTCTGGAAATGACGGCTCGCTGGAAGCGATGCTGGGCTTTCTGCGCAGCGCGTGTCCCGATGCGGCCCTGTTGTGCATCTGCTCCAATCCCGCGGCGATCCGCGAGCGCTTCAGGCTTGACGTGACCGGGCTGCGCGCCCGCACGGCCCTTTTCCCACCGACGCGGCGCTGGCTCGACAGCAGGCTGGGACGAAATATCGGTCGGTTGCTCGGCCTCGCCTCCATCCTGCGGATACTGGGCGATGTCGATGTGATGGTGATCCCGGGGACGGGAATTCTCGACGACTTCCAGGAGGCGCCTTTCGGCTGGCCTTTCATCGTCTACTGGTGGTGCTTTGCCGCCCGGCTACGCGGTACCCGCATTGCCTTCGTCAGCATTGGCGCCGGCCCGATCCGTGGCGGCCTCAGCCGCTGGTTCCTCACATCGGCCGCGCGCATGGCCAGCTACCGCTCCTACCGCGACGACTTCTCACTGCGCTATGTCCAGGGCCTGGGCATCGACACCGATTCCGACCATCGCTTTCCCGATCTTGCCTTCGGGCTGCAGGAGCCGGCGCAATCCGGAGCCGTACGTGACCGGCAAAAGCCGGCGACGGTGGGAATTGGCGTCATGCAATATCGAGGGTGGGAGCGCGACCATGCCAATGCTGATGCCATCTACACCACTTACATCGCAAAGATCGCGACCCTCACACGCCGACTCCTCGATGGCGGCCGTGATGTCCGCCTCTTCATGGGCGACAGGGCTGACGAAAAGGCGCTCGATGATATCCTTGCGACCCTGCCGCAAGGAAACGGTGCGGGGCACCTTTCAGCCACCCGCACCGCCTCTTTGCAAGCGGTCATGGGCGAGGTCCTGAAAGTCGATATGGCCATCGTATCACGGTTTCATAATCTGCTCTGCGCGCTCAAGCTCGGCCGGCCTACGCTCTCGCTCGGCTATGCGGAAAAGAATGATGAGTTGATGGCGGCGTTCGATCGGGCCGAATTCTGCCAGCATATCGAGTGCTTCGACGTGGACCAGGTCCTGCGGCAGGTGGACATCGTTCTGGATGACCTGACAGCCGCCGAAAGCGCCATATCCCGCCACAATATCGCGATCCGCGCCGAGCTCAGGCGGCAGGAGGATCTGCTTCTCGCAGAGGTGTTGGTCGATCGGCGGGGCAACGCCCTACCACTTGTACAGGATGCCCTACGCTGAATGGACAAGTGGGCATCGTTGCGCGTGCGCCTACACTGTTTGCAACCAACGAAGTGAAGCCCATGATCCAGAGACCGGAAGGCTACAGTCCTTCCCGAAAGTGTGAACCGCATGGTCCGACGCGCTTATGTGATGGCATCCCTCGAGCAGTATTTCGCGCTACTCATCAATTTCACAGTGCTGGTGATCATGGCGCGCATCCTGACACCTGGGGAGATCGGCGAGGCAGTCACGGGCCTGGCCATCGCGGTGGTCGCCTTCTCCGCGCGCGAATTCGTGACGTCCGAATTTCTCATCCAGCGTGGCACGGTGGATGTCGAGACGCTTCGCACTGCGCTGACGCTTCAGGTTGCGGTCAGCGTGGTGATCGCGGCAGCCCTCGTTGCCCTCTCTGATCTTATCACCCGCTTCTATGCTGCTCCGGACCTTTCGTTTTTCCTTTCTCTGGCAGCGGTGGCGGGCGTCGTCGAGGCGCTCGCCCAGCCCGTCATCGCTCTTTTGAGACGCGAAATGGGATTCGGGGTTCTCGCCTGCATCAGAACCGCGGTTTCGCTGACCGCCGCACTGGCCACGATCATCCTCGCCTCTCTCGGCTTCGGCCCCATAGCTTTCGCATGGGGTATGCTCGCGGGATCCTTGACGCTGGCAGTCCTGTCCGTCACCTGCTCACCATTTCCCGCAGCGGCGATCTTTCGCCCGGGTCTTGCGCGCTGGCGCGAAGTGCTGAGCTTCGGCCTGTTCAAGGGCGCAGCGCTCGTGGTTGAGCGCCTGCACGAAACCGTGCCGCAGTTGATCCTGGGGCGCATCGCCTCCATGACCTCGGTCGCGCTCTACAACCGCTCGAACACCCTTTGCGGCATCCCTGACCGCATCATCATGTCAGCCTTCTACAGCATGGCCTTTCCCGCGCTGGCAAGCCGCGTACGGGAGGGGCATGACATCGAGAAGACCTATCTCGGCGTGCTTGCCTATCTGTCCGTTCTCTACTGGCCGGGCGTGGTGCTGATTTCTTTCCTCGCCCCGTCGATCGTCGGGATCGTGCTTGGCCCGCAATGGACGGAGGCCGTGCCGCTCGTCCGTGTGCTCGCGCTCGCTGCCGTCTTCTGGCTGCCCGTCATCGTCACGGGACCGCTTCTGCTCGCGCTTGGCCGCAACAGGGACGCCTTCCTTGCAAGCCTAGTCTCGCGCTGCCTTGCCGCCGGCATCCTTTGCACCGCGAGCCTCTACGGCGTGATGGCTATGGCGTGGAGCCAGTTCGTCTCGCTGCCCCTCCAGATGATCATTGCGCTGGCCTTCGTGCATCGTCACGTGCGCTTCTCCCTGTCGAGCCTTGTGGCAGCGCTGATGCCGAGCGCGATCGTGACCGGTTTCGCGCTGATCGGGCCTGTCGCGCTGATTGCATTGCCCGGACATGAGGAAGGGGGCCTCCTCGTCTTACTTGCAACGGTCCTTCTTGCAGGCGGGGGCTGGCTGATCGGGCTTCTCGCCACGCGCCATCCATTTCTCACCGAACTCCACGTCCTGCTGAATGCAGGCCGCAATCGCGCACGCCGTCTGCGACGGTTTCTCGTCGCATCAGGAGCATGAGCCATGGCAAGCGTTGACGTCGTTATCCCCAACTACAATTACGGCCGCTATCTCGAGGCCTGCGTGAACAGCGTGCTGTCGCAGGATATGGCCGAGGTCCGAGTCCTGATCGTCGACAACGCCTCGACGGACGACAGCACCGATGTGGCGAAGCGCCTTGCGGCCGCGGATCGACGTGTCGAGCTGCTGCTGCGCCCGAAAAACCTCGGTCCCCACGCCTCCTTCAATACCGGGATCGACTGGGCGCGAGCCGATTACTTTCTCCTGCTCTTTGCGGATGATTTTCTGGTGCCGGGCGCGCTACACAGGGCGACCACCGTCATGGAACAAGATCGCGGTATCGCCTTCTGCTACGGCCGTGATGTGGCGATTCAAGGCAATGTTCCGATCCCAGAGATCGAGCCACAGCCGACCAGTCCCCCAGTCAGATTGATGACAGGCAGAGCCTTCATCGAGCGCTTCTGCCGCCTCGGTGTCTTCCAGATACCCGGACCGTCCATTATCGTGCGCACGAGCGCTCAGAAGCGTGCCGGCCATTACCGGCCAACCCTGCCGCATAGCGACGACTACGAACTCTGGCTGCGCCTTGCGCTGCACGGAACCGTTGCCGAGCTGGATTGCGTTCAGGCCGGCATCCGTTCGCACGACGCCAACCGCTCGACCGAGCTTTGGGCGCACCAGATCCTGCACATCCGCCATACGGCGGACGCTGCGGAGAGCTTCTTCTATCATGAAGGACGATGGCTCGATGGAGCGGAGATGCTACGTCGCCGCGCCCGACGTGGCATAGCAGAACGCGCCTATTGGTCGGCAGTATCACATGTGCTCAGGGGAAACGGGGAAGCGTGGAAGCTGCTGATGCTCGCCTTTAGCATGGCACCGGCGACAGCTGTACTGCCGCCGCTAGGCTACCTACTGCATCGGCCCGATACGATGTCGCGCATGCGCTCTCTACTCGCCAAGGTCTGGCGATAGTATCTCAGCGTTCCGCCACGTCGCCCGTATCAAGGGCAAGGCTGACCCGAAGGATGTCGCCTGCCCGCACCGCATCCGTCTGGCCCACCGGCACTTCGCGGTACTTTCCGTCGACCAGCCGCACTGCGGAAAACCGGAATGCCGTCTGTCGCGCGCCGCCCTTCCTTTCGATCGCGATGCCGGCCTCGGCCATTGCCTGCAGGTTGTAGTTCATCTTGCGGCGAAGGCGCAGGATATCGATGTTCAGTTCGCGCAGCTCCACTGCGACTTCTCCCCGGCGCTGTTCGCGCAACGACCCGAGGCGGCTATCGATCACGGTCAGGTTCTGTCGGGCGCGCGCCAGGAAGGAGCCGAATTCCAGCGCATCGCGGTTGGTCGCGGAAATTTCCCGCTGTTTGTCCCTCAGTTGGGTCTTCGAGGTCAATCCCCGCGCCACCATGCTTTGTGCGAGCTTGACGTCCTCATCCAGCAAGGTGAGCTCGCCATTGCGCAGCTTGCCGCTCTGTTCCAACGTTTCGATCTCGTCGACATAACCGGCCCGCTGCTGCTCCAGGCTCTTCAACTCGGCTTCCAGCGTCGTGCGGCGAAGTTCAAAGACTGTGCGTTCGGCTTCCACGATCTGATTGACGATTCGCGGATCCGGCGTGCCGATTTCGTCGTTCGGACGATAGGTGAACGGCTGCCCGTTGAGCTCTGCCTCTAGTCGCACTCGCTTCACGTCCTGGCCCAGAAGCTGTGCACCGAGATCGGCATATTCCTGCCGCAGGCCGGCGAGTTGTATTCCGGCGTTGTCGCCCCGCGCAAGCACCTCCTTCTGTCCGCCGCCGAGCGCAAAGAGTTCGAGCGCGATCATGCCGGGGCGGAACTCATAGCGGCCCGGTCTCTGGACTTCGCCAACGACGAAAACCGGCGCATAGGTTTCCACCACGACCGCGACCGACAGGTTTGCGATGTGCTCTTTAAGTCCGGCATCGATGGCCTGGCGAACCTCTTCGACGGGCCTGCCATTGACGGCGACATTGCCAAGCAGCGGATAGCCGATCGTGCCGTCAGTGCCGATGGGGAAGGACCCGCTCAGTCCCGGATCGCCATAAACGGTGATGCGCAGCACATCGCCACTCGTAACCTTGTAATCCTGTCCCTGCGCGCCTGCCGGCACAACCGCAGCCACGAGGAGCAGGATAAAGGCGCAGACCTTCTGAAGGAGGGAACGCCATCTGAAGTGTTGGTCGTTGCAGTGTTCAGCTTGAATATGTGCCATTGCATTCAACCTCACAACCCGACAATCGAAGGCATGTCGGTGGGCATTTCCATACGCTTCCGGGCTTCAGCGGCTGAACCTGCATAATCGTTCGCAAAGGAAACGACATTGCTGCGCTCCAGAGTGGCGCGCGACGCCCCATTGACGACGAGACCGTCGATCGTGAGACCGGCCATACCGAATTTGCGAATGGCGCGGTCGGTATCTGCGCGTTCGACACTTTCGGGAACGACGAGGATCGTCCGGTCGGAAAGCGCGGAAACCAGCAGCGCACCCGAACCGTTTGACACCGCTGTGGAGTCGATTACCACTACGTCGTAGGCACTTCTCAGTGCGGCCAGGAGACGCGCGAAGCCGCCGTGCCCGAGAATATGCTCGGCGGGACCGCTAGACGTCCCCGCGCAGATCAGATCAACGCCCGAGGAACCATCGTGGCGAACGAAGTCGCCGATCTCCAAGTCTTCGCGCCCGCTGATTGTATCCACGGTGCGCGACGGGCGCGCGCAGAACTCGGCGGCTACGCGGGGCGCGGTGAGATTAGCGTCAAGCAACAGCGTGCGCAGGCCGGTGGCCGCAAGGGAGCGGGCAAGGCAGGACGCGACGAGCGTCTTTCCTTGTCCGGAGGTGGCCGATGTTACCGCGATGACCGGCACTTGGCCGGGTCGGGCGGAAAGGCGCAGGCGGCTTTGAATGTCGGCAATGGCGTGGGCAAACGGCTCGCGGGCATGGCGAACAAGATCGCCGATACCGGCACGCTGCAATGCGGAAAGCTCGGGGATGCGCCCGATGACCAGAATGCCGGAACCACCCTCCTCCGGATCGGCGCGGCGCAGGTATCCGGCGCGAAGTTCGAGAAGAAGGGCTGCAAGCGCGCCGCCGGCGAGGCCAAAAACCAGACCGCCCATGAGCCAGGCGGGAGCGCTCGGGCTTGATGGCGACGCAGACGGCACGGCGCGCGATATGATGCGCGCCTCGGCCATCGCAATGCCATCCTGTTCGATCGTCTGCTTGTAACGCGTGAGATAGCTCTCGTAGATCGCCCGGTTTGCGCTGGCCTCGCGGTCAAGCTGGTCAGCCTGCACGAGTGCATCGTTGGCGTTCGACATCTCGGCCTGCAATTGCTTCAGGCTTGCCTCCAGCCCGGTCTGCTGGCGCCGCGCCACCTCTATCTCCGTACGCAGGCTGTCAACGATCTGTTCCACCTCCGCGTCGATCTGCTTCTGAATTGTCTCCAGCTGCGAGGTGAGTTCCGGGATTTGCGGATTCTTGATCGCGCCGCTTTCGCTGATCGCGGCAAGCTGGCGCTTGAGGCGCGCCTCCTCGGTCCGCAACTGCTGGATCGCTGCCGAATTCAGAACCTCGGGAAGGGCTAGACCCGCTTTTCCATCCGACATGTCGACCGCGGTCGCAAGACGCGCGAGCGAGCCGGCGAGTTGCGCCCTCAGCCGCGCAAGTTCGTTATTCAGCCCAGCAATTTGCTGAGCGAGCAGCGTTGTACCGTTCGACTTGGCGACGCCGGACTTCTCGCGAAACACCGTCGCCGCATGTTCGGAGCGCTCGAGCTCGCTACGCAGGCTGATCAGGCGTGTCCCGAGCCAGTCGCTGACCCGCCGTGTCGCCGTCGTCTGCACATCGACCTGATAGTTGATGTAGGCTTCGGCATAGGCATTGGCGACTGCGGCCGTGAATTCCGGTTCCATGCCTGTGAAAGCGACATAGATCGTGTAGGAACGGCCGTCATTGGTGACGCGCACCCCGGACATGAGGCTGTCGAGAAGGGCGCGCCGGTCCGAAACCACACGGTTCACACGCCCGGAGGCCGACTGACCGGTTGCATTTTCTGTTGTGAGACCGAAGCCTTTGGCGGCATCGATGCCCTGAGACTGCAGGAGGGCGAGAACCCGCTCGGCCATGGAACGCGAACTGATGATGTCTACCTCGGTTCGCAGCACCGGACTTTCCTGCGGCAGCGGCGAAACGACCGATTCCGTCGGCAGCGCCTGGAACTTGCGCATATCGAGCGCCAGCACCGCCTCCGCACCGTAGCGGGACGGCTGGTCGAGATAACCGATCACCGCAAGGGCGACACCGGCGGCAAGACAGGCAAGGATCGCCCGCCTTCGTTCGACAATGACTGTCAGGACCCGGGGAAGGACGAGCTCCTCCGGGGCAGCCGGTTTCATTGACCAGATCATGGCATTGTTCCCGCTTTACGAGCCGGTTACACCCGGCTGTTATGATAGGCATCGTCCGACATGATCTCGCCGAACTTGCAGGCCACCTCGGTGCGATTGGTCGCACCAAGCTTCTTCATGATGTTGCGGATGTGAACTTTCACGGTGCTTTCACAGAGATTGAGTTCACGGGCGATCATCTTGTTTGCCTTTCCCCGGCGCAGCGCCTCGGCGATGGCCGCCTGCCGTACCGTGAAGGCATCCCGGCCGCAGAATTTCTGCGGATAGCTGCCGAGCAGGCCCCGCATCGCCAATATGCTGCTCGCCGGAACGAACTGCCCACCCGCAATGGCGAGCCCGATCGCCTCGATGCAGACGTCAATATCGACCGAACTCGGAATGAAGCCGTGTACGCCGAGATCGATGACGTCGAGCACGTGCTCAAGCGTCTGGTTGTCCGAAAGCACCACGATAGGCACCGGTTCGAGTGTCGTCAGAAGCTGCGTGATCTCGTCCCTGAGTTCGGGATCAGAGACGCTCTTGCTGCCGATGTTCACGAGACTGGCACGGAGGGTGCCGAGGCTGGCCTTGCTCTGCTGCCAGGCGGCAAGCCCTGAAAAGGTGAAGACATTGATGCCGATGCGATGGGAATGCAGGCTGTTTGCGAGACATTCCCTGTCCAGGTTGCGCTTGTCGAAGATTGCGACATAGTCGCTTGCGGCATATTGCTGAGGTTGTCGCCGGTCGACCGGCACCCTGATTTCTGCCTTTTGGTCGCTGTCGATAGAATTCCTTGCCCGGAAAATATCGATCGACTGGTCATCGAAATCCGCTCTGTCACTTCTTGTCATGGTACCCCTCACTAATTTCCTGGTCAGAATTACGAGTTCGGGCCTGCGTTCGATTGTGCTGTCCGCCCTATACAAGAGCCATCTTGCGTACCGTGAAGGCCTCCGCGAAAAGCGAGGGCGATCGGCATTCCATCCCGCGCATGCGGGCCAAACCCCGAAAGACATCCGCGTCGAACCAGTCCTTGGACCGTTGGGTCGCGAAATGCGCCATGAGCAGATCGATCTTGCGATCGATCACCCCGGGCTGGAGAGGCACGTAGGCATTACGCTGCGTGATGTCCCCGTCCCATTTCGGGATCTCATACTCTAAGACGAAATGGTCTCGGAATATATTCATTGTTAACTTATTTAGCTCTCGATGATCTTGATGTGCATCATGGCGGCTGTGGGTGAAGATGACGTCCGGCTCGACACGGTCGCGCAAGGACAGCATGAAAGACTTGATCTCGCGGCTCTGGCTTGGAAAGTAGCTGTCCTCGAAGCCGCAAACCTCCACCGTCGCTGAGGCCGCGCCCTCAAGGAACGCGGCCGCGGCCAGTCGCGTCTCGGCGGCGCGCTCCGGCGTCGCGCTCATCACGCACCAGAAAACCTCCAGCTCCACGCCGGCAGCGATAAGACCGAGGATCGTGCCACCTGCACCTATTTCGATATCGTCTGCATGCGCGCCGAGACAGAGAACCCGAAGCCGGTGCCCGGCGGAGGCAAGGGGCAGCATTTTCATGATCTGCCGACCTTGCGAAGCCGGGAAACGCGTTCTCTTTCCGTCTGACGCACCCACGGCATCTCGCCGCGTTCCACCATTTCCTCCAGCATCTGCCAGTCGCGCAGCGTGTCCATCGAGCGCCAGAAGCCCTCGTGCTTGTAAGCCATAAGCATGTCGTCTCGGATCAGCCGCTCGAAAGGTTCGAGGACCAGCTCCTCGCCCTCGCGCATGTAATCGAATATCTCGTGGCGCATCAGGAAATAGCCGCCGTTGATCCATATCTCCGACCGGTCCGACGAGCGGAATTCCCGCACCTGGCCTGCTTCATCGATATCGGCGAGATGGTAGGTAAGCGGCGGCCGCACCGCGAGAAAGCAGGCGATTTTGCCGCTCGCCTCGAAGCGGGCGACCATGTCGTCGAGGTCGACATCCGTCAGGCCGTCGCTGTAGTTGGCAAGGAACATCCGCTCACCGCGCACTTGCTCGCGCACGGCCCACAGACGTTCGCCGATGTTGCGCCAGATACCGGTATCGATCAGCGCGATGCGCCAGTGTTCCTGCGCATCGCCGAGAAGCTCCACCCGTCCCTCGCCAGACACGATGCAATCCGAAAATGTCTGCGGCCGGCAGTTCAGAAAGAAGTCCTTGATGACGTTGGCCTTATAGCCAAGGCACAGCGTGAAATCGTCGTGGCCGTAGGACGCGTAGTACTGCATGACGTGGCGCAGGATCGGCTGCGCGCCGAGCGGGATCATGGGCTTGGGAACAGCTTCGGAATATTCACGAATACGGGTTCCGCGTCCGCCGCAGAATAGAACGACCTTCATGACAGATCCTCCAGCGGATCAATGACAGCGACCTCGGGAATGGGAACGACGAACTTCGCGCCCCACTGGCCGACATGGCGCATCTGGTCGACGATTTCGGCCTTCAGGTTCCAGGGCAGGATCAGAATGTAATCCGGCCGGTGACGATCGATCGCCTCGACGGGCAGGATGGGAATATGCATGCCCGGGGTAAAGCGGCCGTGTTTGTAGGGGTTGCGGTCTACGGTGAAATCCAGGAAGTCCGTGCCGATGCCGCAATAGTTCAGAAGCGTGTTGCCCTTGCCGGGCGCACCGTAGCCGCAAATGCTCGCCCCCCTCTCCTTCACGCTGATCAGGAAATAGAGGAGGTTGCGCTTGGCCTGCCGCGCGCGCTCTGCAAAGGACGTGTAGGCCTCTACGCCGTGCAGGCCGGCCTGCTGCTCCCGTTGAAGGAGAGCCGCGACATTCGCGCTGATCACCCCGGATCGTCCGGCGTGGCCAAGATAGACCCGCAGTGACCCGCCATGGGTCGGCAGTTCCTCGACGTCGAAGATCTCCATGCTGTGTATGCGAGCAGCCACCTGCACCGTGAACAGGGAAAAATACGAGAAGTGCTCGTGGTAGATCGTGTCGAACTGGTTCTGTGCGATCAGGGTGGCGACATGGGGGAATTCCAGCGTCACCACCCCCTGGGGCTTGAGGATGCGCTTCATGCCGCTCAGGAAATCGTTGATGTCAGGCACCTGCGCCAGCACGTTGTTTGCTACGATCAGGTCTGCCTTCTGGCCGACTGCCGCCATGTCGCCGGCAAGCCGTTTGCCGAAGAAAGCGATCTTCGTGGGTATGTTACGGGAAATCGCGACCTCGGCCACGTTGATCGCCGGCTCGATACCAAGAACAGGGATGCCCCGCGCCACGAAATGTTGAAGAAGATAACCATCATTGCTGGCGAGCTCGACGACAAAGCTTCGTGCGTCTAGACCAAAACGCTCGATCATCTTCTCGCAGTAGCGCTGCGCATGCGCCACCCAGCTGGTGGAGTAAGAGGAGAAATAGGCATACTCCTCAAAGATGCTCTCGGGGCTAACATATTCCTCGA
Source organism: Shinella sp. H4-D48 (assembly GCF_022637395.1). Lineage (GTDB taxonomy): Bacteria > Pseudomonadota > Alphaproteobacteria > Rhizobiales > Rhizobiaceae > Shinella > Shinella sedimenti. Next base: position 271,140 of record NZ_CP093338.1, read on the forward strand.
GCTGCACCAGCATGCACTCTTCGCACACCCGGACATGCAGAGGATAATAAGCCTCCATAAGGCCGAGTTCGCTTTCCTGGCGAAAGCTTTCGCACGGTGGCGACATGCCGAGATCAACGACCGTATGTTTCAAGGTTCTGCCGCACAGTCGGCACGCCGGCCGGAGCGACAGGTTGTGAGACTGATCGAGCGAATGGCTGGCCTGAAAACTCATGACAACGCCTCCATGGAGATTTCCGGTCCAAACCTGGAAAGGGAGGCGATCGAAGCTAGCCTGCCTGCGAAGGGACCGTTTCTCGACGTGTTGCCAGATTAGACGTGGCGTACGAAGCCAGCCATACTACCTTGCGAATACCGCACCTGTCCGAAAGGCGTAGCACTATGAAACGCACTTAAACGAACATTGACTATCCTACCGCTGCGCTTGCGGCGATACGCCGGAAGCGGCACTTGGCAGTCGCGCTGCATCCGTCAAATTCGGGGAAATCAGGGAGAAGACGCAGCGATGCTGTTCACCAGAACCGATCTCAAGGATGTATGGCTGCTTGAGGCGTCGCCGATCAGGGACGAGCGGGGCTCGTTCGCGAGGACCTTCTGCGTCGACGAGATGGAAGCGCGAGGGCTCGAGCATTGCTTCGTTCAGCATAGCCTCTCGCGCTCAGCGGCAAAGCACACCCTGCGCGGCCTGCATTTCCAGCGCGCGCCGCACGAAGAGGTCAAGGTGGTGTCCTGTCTGAACGGCGCGATCTGGGACGTCGCCGTCGACCTGCGCCCGCAATCACCGACCTATTGCCGCTGGACAGCCGCCGAACTCAGCGCCGATAACATGCGCCAGCTCTATATTCCCAGGGGCTTCGCCCATGGTTTCCTGTCGCTGACGGAGGGTGCGGTCGTGGGCTACCTGATATCGACACGCTATCACCCGGCGTCAGCCGCCGGTATGCGCTATGACGATCCTGCCCTCGCGATTGACTGGCCGGCAGCACCGGCCGTGATGTCGGACAAGGACAGGAACTGGCCGCTGCTTGCGGACATCACAGGTCACGCCTGAACGTCTCCGAGCAGCCCGCACGCTTCCAGCCGCGTGGCGGCAGTGGCGATCGTCGAGAACGGAAGCCCGGATCGACGGGCGATGTCGACCAGGGAATGGCTGCCATCGGCAAGGTTCAGCACCCAGAGATAGGCCCTCGTGATTTCAGGCGTCGTCTTGTGGCCACCGGTCGCAGAATACAGCCCCCGTTTTCCGAGCTGCGGTTCGCCGTTCGGCGAGAGATTGAGGGGTATTCGGTCGGTTTCAATTACGTCGATAATGTCCATGATCATGCGAAAGGAGGAGGCAAGGTGCTCCGGCCGTACGAAATCCAGATCATCCGCCGACGTGTGGTATTCGGCAAAGGTGCCAAAGGCGCTGCGCTGTAGGAGGCCGACAGGCAGGTTGAACCCTGGCGAACAGAACTGCCGCTCATCATAGCCAAAGGGACTGAAATCGACCATCGTGACCTTCCGACCGTCACACCGGATAACCTCGATTGCCCGGTCGATCATCGCATCGCCGCGACGGCTGCGCTTGTAGATCGGCCCGCCACCATCTCCGATACAGGAAACGACGAGACCGTGATGAACCCGTGAAAGCCGGTCCTCGTTTGCCGCGAGCCAGCAGAGCGCCCCGATCGTTCCGGGCGCAAAGAGAAAACGGTATCCAAACCGCCTGCGCCGCCCGGCAAGCGCCCGTGCCAGGAAAGCGAGAACCGCAAGGCCGGAACAGTTGTCATTGGCGAGCGAGGGGTGGCAGATGTGGGCGCTGAGCAGGACCTCGTGTTCAGTTTCGCCCGGCAGCAAGACCTCGCCATAGGTAAGCGATCCATCGGCAAGCGTTGTATCGATCACGACGTCGTAATCCCCCTCCTCCAGCCCCAGATAATCGCGGTGCGCCATGCAGAAGCCCCAGCTGCGGCTGTAGTAGCTCGTGCGGTACGGGATGAGATCCGGCTGGTCCGGCAGCGTGTGGATATGAGCCCGCAGCTCCGAGAGCGGCATGCGGCGCGCCACCGGCTCGCTGTAACCGACGAGGTGGAGATTGGAGTCCGCGATATCGACCACGGTTTTGCCGCTCGCGGTGCGGATGGAGGCGCTCCGCAGATTCCATTCCTGCGGAACGGTCCAGTCGAAGACCTTGGTGCCGGAGGGCACTTCGCGGATAGCGACGTCAGCATGCTCGGACAGGATTGCGAGCGTGCGGCGCACCCCCTCGCCCGTAATGCTGCGACAGATCGGAAAAAGCCGGGACACGAGCGCATGGATCTCCCCGCCGATATCGGCCGCCTCTTCCGCCGATGGAGGGAACCATGCCGCCTCGTTCATTGCCGTCCCTCAGGCGCGCATTGCCATCATGTCCGCAGGCACCTTCGCGGCAGCACGCCATCTCAGGTTCCGGTCGAGCGTGTTGCTGGCGAGAAGCGAGCGGATATGGCCGATGCGCTGGTAGCGCGGGCCCTCGAACTCCTCGAGCGTCAGTCCGGAGCTGCGATAGGCGTCGTAGAGCTGCTGCGCCCCGGAAACCACGTCCCACCTCGGACTGAAGGCCGGCAGCGTGCGTGCGATCTTGCCGAAATCGACGCGGTAGGAGCGTGGGTCAGGCCCGGCCTCGCTGGCATATTCCAGCCGGCAGCCCGGCACGGTTCGCGCCACCACGTCGGCGATGTCGCGAACTTGATAATTGTGCTCCGTCCGACCGACATTGAACGCCTCGGCGAAGACGGCATCCCTCGGCGCTTCGAGCGCTGCCAGAAATGCGCCCGAGATATCCTCGATATGCACGATCGGCCGCCAGGGCGTGCCGTCCGACTTGAGCAGGATAACGCCCCGCGTGACGGCCCAGGCGACGAGGTTGTTGAGAACGATATCGAAGCGCAACATGGGCGACAGGCCGTAGGCCGTCGCCGGTCGCAAGAAGACCGGGCAGAAACCGGCATCCGCCAGCGCCGCGATGTCGGCTTCCGCCATCACCTTGGAGCGGCCATAGGCCGATACAGGATTGAGCGGCGCGTCCTCATCGACGAGGTCTTCGCCAGAAAGACCGTAGTTGCTGCAAGATGAGGCAAAGAGAAAGCGCGCCACGCCCGCCTGTCTGGCCGCACGCGCGACGCGCACGCTGCCCTTGTGGTTGATGTCATAAGTGACTTCGGGGTCGAGATTGCTCAACGGGTCATTCGACAGCGCCGCCAGATGGATCACCGCGTCGAAACCTTCGAGGTCGCGAGGTACAATATCCCTTACGTCCTTCAGCGTGGATGGAACCTCGGTCATCTGCCCGCCGGGCGCATAGGCGCAGCGCCGGTAGAGCCTGCTGTCGTAGCCATGCACCTCATGCCCTGCCGCCAGGAGGGTCGGCACCATCACGGAGCCGATATAACCCTGGTGTCCCGTTACAAGCACCTTCATGTCCGTGTCTCCCGCTTCTTTGCTGAAGCAGATGCTATGTCGGCGCAGTGCGGACCACGATTGACGACAAAGACGGCGGCGCGTGCCCGAGTGACGTATTGGAAGCTTCTCCCTACGTCTTTTGGACAGGTCAGGCTGTCTGAACCCTTGCGACCGGCTCGGCGTTTCGGGGCTCTGACTCGGTGTTGAAGCGGCGGAAAACGACGTCCGAAGGACGGCCGACCAGATGGCTCTCGATGCCGTGATCGAGGGCCCGACGGTAAACACCGAGCGCACCATCGAACGCCTCGATCGTCTGGTCAATCTCGTCGTTGCCGTGCGTGTAGCTCACCACGAGCGATGGCGCGAGCACGCCGCGGCGTATGGTTTCCTGCAAAAGCAGCGTCCTGAAGGCCTGCGAAGGTGTTCCGCTGCCGTCCTTCGTAAAATAGCTGAGGCAGGCAGGATGGCCTGTGACGCCGACAAAGCCGGCGAGCCCATGCCGGGCAACCGCCTGCTCGATACCCGCCTTGAGCCGCATTCCCTGGCTGCGCAGGTGCGGGATGACCGGTTCCTGCGCGTAGACATGCATGGTCGCTATCGCCGCCGCCATGGCATGCGTTTCTGCACCATGGGTGGTGGACAGCAGGAAGACGCGGGGCTTTTCGGTCTGCTCGATGCCGCCGAGCGACATGAATTCCCGCTTTCCGGCGAGCGCCGAGATGGCGAAACCGTTGCCGAGCGCCTTGCCGAAGCAGGAAAGGTCCGGCCGCAGCCCGTAATACTCCTGCGCGCCGCCGCGCGCCCAGCGGAAGCCGGTGATCATCTCGTCTAGGATGAGCAACGCGCCATGGCGATGGCAAAGCGCCTGCAGATCCTGCAAATAGCCTTCGGCCGGATCATCGCCGCGCGAGGCCTCAAGAATGAGAGCGGCAATCCTGCCCGGATGACGGGCGAAGAGGTCACACGCATCATCGAGGTCGTTGTAGCGGAAGCCGAGCGTGAGTTCTCGGATGGCTGCGGGAATGCCGGCATTCATCTCCGTCGTGCCGATGAACCAGTCGTCCGTGGAGAAGAACGGGTGATCGCGGCACCTTGCAATAAGATCCCTGCCCGTTGCGGCTCGCGCGAGGCGCACCGCCGCTGAAGTCGCGTCCGATCCGTCCTTGCAGAATTTCACCATGTCCGCGCCGGGGACCATCTGGAGGAAGGTCGAGGCGCATTCGAGCTCTATACTCGCGGGCCGCGTAAAATTGCAGCCGAATTCCAGCTGCCGCGCCACGGCCTCCACGACATGGCGATAGGCGTGCCCGAGACCGACCGCGCGATTGCCCATGCCGTATTCGATATAGGCGTTGCCATCGACGTCCCACACATGGCAGCCGTAACCGTTGACGATGAAACCCGGGGACAGGACTGGATACTGATCATCGCCCTTGGCATAGGTATGCGCGCCGCCGGGAATGATCCGGTGCGCGCGCTGGCGAAGCCGATCTGAATTCTCGAAGTCGTGAATGAACGCGTCCATCGCAGTCTCCTTTCCCCACCAGCCCGTCAGGGCACTATCGCGCCACACGCGGCAGGCGCATCCGCGCTTTTGGTGGATAGGGTATGACCCGATAGGCGTAGAAATCAGCCGTAAAGGTCATTGAGCTTGAAGATCACTTCCGTCCGATTACGGACTTTAAGCTTCTTCATGATGTTGCGGATGTGGACCTTGACCGTGCTTTCGCGCAGGCCGAGTTCGTAGGCGATGATCTTGTTGGCCTTGCCGAGCTTGAGCATGGCGATCACGTTTTCTTCTCGGCACGTGAAGATTTCTGCCCGTTTGCGCTCTTGCTGATCGGCTGCCGACATCAACCTTCGCAGTTCGGGCAGGCTCTCGGTGGAGATGAAGACGCCACCGGAAAGTGCAAGCGAGATCGCCTTCACGCATACCGAAATGCCCACGGCCGAGGGAATGAACCCTTTCACCCCGAGATCGAGCGCCGTCAGGACCTGGCGCAAATCATGATTGTCCGAAAGGATGATGACCGGCAGATTTGGGAAGCGTGATACGAGCATGCGAATGTCATTTTCGATGCGCGGCTCGGTGCAATCGCGGCTGCCGATGTTGATCAGCACGCCGCTGGATGCTTCCGCATATTTCGACATCCACGCTTCGATGGAGTTGAAAAGCACAATCGTCATGTCGAGACCGTGCGATACAAGGCTTTGAGAAAGACACTCCCGATCCAGAGCCCGTTCGTCGATAACGTCCAAGACGCGCAGGCCTGTCAACGCATTCTTTGCGGTATTGGCAAGCTTGAGCGCTGGCAACCTCATCGCCGCATTTGCAACAACGCGGTGATTTGCCCCGTTAGCACCTCCGACTTCAACCACAGCACTACCCCCACGATTGAGAAATCACACCTGGAGCACCCATTCTTTAATAAACAAGCTCACAGAAGGCCACATTTGTCTCAGGACGAGACATCATATAGACGCTTAAGGAATAACATTTATTCCCGTCATCATCATTTTTTACAATTTTAAATCCATATCAAAATGAAATTCTTGCGAAAAGATTCGGAAAATACCTACAGCCGAGGGTAGGCAATCACGGCGACGACACCTATACTATCGTGAACTCCATACACCCGCGACGAATTCTCAATTTGCTTGCATAATTATTGAGATTGCACCCATGGGTTTAAACCGCTCTTTTTCAAGCATCTCATTTGGAGGCGAAACCACCTCCGGGAAACCTGTGACCGGTGTTGTCGCCATCAGTGTCGCAGCCGGCGATCTCGATGCCTGCCGAACCCTGTTCGAGACCATACCTTCGGGCGGCGGAAACGCCTTCATCCTCGTCCATCATCAAGACGCGATGCATGAAACCATGTTGGTGGAATCCTTCTCCAACCATACGACCATGACGGCCGTCCAAGCCGAAGACGGCCAGACGCTTGCGCCTGAACATCTCTTCGTAGTCCCGGCTGGCTGGTCCATGACGGTGCAGGACGGCACGATCCAACTTACCAAGCCGCCGAAACCCCTTGGCCTGCACACCCCTTACGATGTGCTGCTGCGTTCTCTTGCTGCCGAATACGGCACGCGGGCCACCGCCGTCGTCCTGCTTGGTACAGACACAGATGGAAGCATGGGTATCCGTTTCATTCTAGACGCAGGCGGCCGTGTCTATCTGCGAGACCCGGCGGAAGCCGACTTTAAATGGACGGGGAAGGGCATGATCGATCCGGAAATGGCCGTGCATGTCACACCGCTTGCGGCCATCGCGCAAGCCTTGCACGAGCCCAACAAGCCGGCGGGTGAGGATGTAGGCGACAATATTATGGTGCAAGAGGAGCCGGGTCCCGTCGTGGGACGACAGCTGTCACTCGGCGAACTCTGCCACAGCACGATCCTCGACACCTACGCCCCTGCCACGGTGCTGATCAACCGGAAGTATGAATGCCTTCATTGGCTTGGTCCTGTGCAGCGCTACTTGCGCGGCGCGCCCGACCATTCGGCCCAAGACCTCCTAAGCATCATGCCGCTCAGCGTGCACGCCAAACTGCGCTCAGCGTTGCACCGCGCGGATGAGGAAAAGGCGCGCACAGTGGCGGTTGGCCTGCACGAAGGCACCTCCGATATGCGAATCCGTTACGACATCGCGGTGCAGCCTGTGACAAGCAACGGCGAAGATTTTTTTCTCGTAAGCTTCCTTGATGCTGACCGGCCAAGCCCGACGTACGATGCCACCGGGACACTCCGCGATGAGCTGACGGATGCATCGGTCCAGCGCGCGACGGCCAGCGATATCGAGAATATGCTTGAAAGCACCGACGTCGCCACAGTCTTCCTCGATGGCGACTTGAACATCCGCTATTTCACACCCGCAATACTCTCGATTTTCAAGATCACCATGCACGACGTCGGTCGGCCTTTGGCGGACATCTGCGCACGCGCGCCCGATCCGACCCTGCTCGGCGACGCCGCGGGGGTCCTGGACGACAGCGTGACAAGGGAACGCGAAATCCGCATCGCAAACGGCACCTGGTACATGCGGCGTGTCATGCCGTACAAAACCCAAGAAGGCGGGACAGCTGGTGTCGTGATCATTTTCTCCGACGTTTCCGCGCAACACCGTGCCCATGAAGCGCTCACCCGGGCAAAACGGGCGGCTGAGCGCGCCAATGCCGCGAAGTCCCGCTTCCTCGCCACCGCAAGCCACGACCTGCGCCAACCGCTTCAGTCGCTCGCACTGCTACAAGGCCTCCTGGAGAAATCAGCGGAAGGAGAGCGATCCCAGAAGCTCGTGCGAAGCTTTCGCGACACTCTCGCCTCCATGTCTGGAATGCTCAACACGCTTCTGGACATAAACAAGATTGAAGCGGGTACGGTCTATCCGCGCATCGTGACATGCAGGGTCGATGACGTCTTGCGACGCCTGAATGACGAATTCAGCTACAGCGCTATGGAAAAGGGCCTTTCCCTTCGCTTCGTATCATCGAGCCTGCTGGTGCGGACCGACCCTCGTCTTCTCGAACAAATGATCCGCAATCTGATGGCGAACGCCCTCAAGTACACGCGACATGGCAAGATCCTGCTAGGGTGCCGGCGGCACGACGATGCGATCACCATCGAAGTCTGGGACAGTGGTATCGGCATTGCGGCGCATGAACTTCAGACCATTTTTGACGAGTACCACCAGGCAATCGGTGATGGTGCCGACAGCGAGTCCGAAACCGACCTGGGCCTTGGCCTCGGGCTGTCCATCGTCAAGCGCCTCAGTACGGTGCTCGGCCACCGCATTCAGGTTCGATCCGTTCCCGGCAAGGGCTCGGTGTTCTCCGTCCATGTCGCGCTTGGCCGAGACGACGGACAGCACGAACCGCTCCCAATAAAGAGACGAGGCCAACTGGGACCGCCTATCCGTGGCACCGTTCTTGTCGTGGAAGATGATGGGAAGGTCCGCAGCTTGATCGAGATCGGGCTGCGCGACGAGCAGCACACGGTCTACGCCGCAGAAGACGGCGCAACTGCGGTGGACCTTGTTTCCACCGGCATCGTGGACCCGACACTCATTCTCGCCGACTACAACCTTCCAAACGGGGCCAATGGCATCGATGTCGTCAGGGATATTCGCTCGGCCCTTGGCCGCCATGTTCCTGCGATCATCCTCACGGGGGATATCACGGCCAATACCCTGCGCCTTCTGCCGGCTGAGGATTGCCTCTACATGCCAAAGCCCGTGAGCCTCAGTGATCTACTGAAGGCTATCCAGCTTCTGCTGCATGCCAGCAGGCTCGAACACGACGCCGGGCCGCGAGTACTCGAAGTCTCTTCGCCAGACAGGCCGACGATCTTCGTCGTCGAGGACGACCACGCGACACGAACCGCCCTGCATGAGTTCTTCGAAGTCGAGGGGCGTCGTGTTCAGACATTTCCCAATGGCGAGACTTTTCTCGCCGCGTTCGACAACGCATCCATCGGATGTCTTGTGATCGACGTAAGGCTCCCGGGAATGAGCGGGCTGGACGTGGTCAGCACACTACGCGCGCGCCGGGCACGGCTACCCATCATCGTGATAACAGGCGAAGGCGACGTTGCGACCGCTGTCATGGCGATGAAGGCAGGGGCGTCCGATTTCATCGAGAAGCCGGTCGGCCCTGCCGAATTGCTTGCAAGCATCTCCGAGGCTCTCTCGTATAGCTCCAGCACAGGGACCGAGAATAAAAGGCAGCGGGATGCGAAGCTCCGCCTGGCGCGGCTGACGAAACGCCAGAGGGAGATCCTCGACCGGGTGCTCGCGGGCCAGCCCAGCAAGGTAATCGCCCAAGATCTGGATGTCAGCCAGCGCACGGTCGAAGCCCATCGCGCCGCAATCATGCGGCGCATGCAGGTCAGTTCTCTTCCGGCGCTCGCACGGCTGGTCATGCTCGCACACGACGATCAGGGATAATCCTGTCGCACGGCCGGCCGGCTGTCACTTTCCCTCCACCGGTGATACAGGTCACGGATGCCGGTACGCAGCTGCGTCTCGTGCGACCAGCCGAGCGCACGAAGCCGCGAACTGTCCAGGAGCTTGCGGGGTGCGCCGTCCGGCTTGAAGGCATCGAACACGATGTGGCCGCGATAATCGACGATATCTGCGATCAGGAACGCCAGTTCGCCGATGGAGATCTCCTCCCCCGATCCGACATTGATGGGTTTTGGGCTCTCATATTCCTTCATGAGGAAAACACAGGCATCTGCCAGGTCGTCGACATGCAGGAACTCCCGCTTCGGCGTTCCCGTTCCCCAGACAACCACGCTATCGCGATGTGCGACCTTCGCATCGTGCATCTTGCGGATCAGCGCGGGAATGACGTGGGAATGGTCGAGATCGAAATTGTCGTTCTGACCATAGAGATTGGTCGGCATGACGGAGATGAAACGGCGGCCATATTGCTCTGCATAGGCGGCTGCAAGCTTGAGACCAGTGATCTTGGCGAGCGCGTAGGCTTCATTTGTAGGCTCGAGACTACCTGTCAGAAGCGCGTCCTCACGGATGGGTTGCTCGGCATGTTTCGGATAGATGCAGCTCGACCCCAGGCACATCAGCTTCTCGACGCCAAGTTCCGACGCGGTCTTGATGACATTGACCAGGATGAGCACGTTCTCCGACAGGAATTCCGCCGGATAACGGGCATTCGCCCCGATGCCGCCGACGCGCGCGGACGCTATGAAGATAGCTTCCGGCCGTGCCTTGCGCATCCAGCTTTCTGTATCGGACTGTCGTGTCAGATCGACTTCGGCATGCGACACTGTCTGGATATCGCAACGCTCCCGCTTGAGCCGCCGCAGAAGGGCGGAGCCGACCATCCCCGAATGGCCGGCGACCCAGACACGTTTGCCGCGCAGATCGTACGATACCGCGGTCTTTTCATCCGTGAAGATCATTGCGGCCTTCCTCCCTCGTGATGACGCGCAGATCCGATTCCACCATTTCCGAGACGAGATCCTCGAAGGATACGGTCTGCTGCCAGCCGAGCCTGTCCCGCGCCTTGGTTGCATCGCCGAGCAGAATGTCCACTTCCGCAGGACGAAAGTAGCGCGGATCGATCTCAATGAGGGCGCGGCCGCTCCTGCGGTCGTAGCCGATCTCTTCGACGCCGACGCCATCCCATTCGATGGACTTGCCGACAACCTCGAAGGCGCGTTCCACGAATTCGCGAACGGTATGCGTCGTGCCCGTGGCAAGCACGTAATCATCGGGAACATCCTGTTGGACAATCCGCCACATACCCTCCACGTAGTCGCGCGCATGGCCCCAGTCGCGCTTGGCATCGAGATTGCCGAGGAAGAGCTTGTCCTGCAGTCCCCATTCGATTGCGGCGACCGCCCGCGTGATCTTGCGCGTGACGAAGGTTTCGCCCCGCCGCGGGCTTTCGTGATTGAAGAGGATGCCGTTCGAAGCATGGAAGCCATAGGCCTCGCGATAGTTGACCGTCATCCAGTAAGCGTAAAGCTTGGCCGCAGCATAGGGACTGCGTGGATGGAAGGGCGTGCCCTCGCGCTGCGGCGTTTCGCCGATGCCGCCGAACAGTTCCGATGTCGACGCCTGGTAGAAGCGGCAATGATCTCCCACCTTCAGAAGGCGCATTGCTTCCAGTAGCCGCAGCGTGCCGAGCGCATCCGTATTGGCGGTGTACTCCGGTGTCTCGAAGCTTACCTGCACATGGCTCTGGGCGCCGAGATTGTAGATCTCGTCAGGGCAGACGTCCTGGATAACCCGGCAAAGGTTTGTTCCATCCGTCAGATCGCCGAAATGCATGTGAAAACGCACATCCGGCGAGCGCGGATCGACATACAGGTGATCGACGCGGGCGGTGTTGAAGGAGGACGAGCGCCGCTTGAGACCATGCACCCGGTATCCCTTTTCGAGCAGCAGTTCGGTGAGATAGGAGCCGTCCTGGCCCGTCACGCCGATGATCAAGGCTTTCTTTTCAGACATGCGCCACCAGCTTTCACACGAGGAAATGGCGTGCACGATCCTCCGCACACCGACTGTCGGAGAGTTAGCGACAGTACGGTTTGAGCGGCAAGGTAACCGTTCGGGGGATGGACGCCGGTTCGCTAACCGCCGGATGGGTGATGCCGTTATCCGATACGCCGAAGGTGCATGTCTTTCGGGCGGAAGGCGTAGAGCGGTTGAAAAGCCGGCATGCCCGCTAGCGCCTTTGGAGAACTTGTCGCCCGCCAGCCTGCTGTCAAGATCACGGCTTACAGGAAAAAATGCGGGGCGGCTCGATGAGGACGATCTTCGTAAACCGGTACTTCCATCCCGACCAGTCGGCGACGAGCCGCATGGTGTCCGCACTGGCATTCGGCCTCGCCAGACACGGTGGCGCGGTCACCGTCCTCACCAGCCGAACGCTTCACCACGACCCCACCGCGGCGCTCGCCGGGCAAGAGATCTGTTCGGGCGTGGAGGTCGTGAGGCTGTCCACCTCGCGCTTCGGTCGTGGCAGCCTGCCCGGCCGGGCCGCCGACTACCTGTCCTTCCATCTTTCAGCCTTCGCCTGGCTCTCCCGCAACGTCCGGCGCGGCGATGTCGTCGTCGTCTGTACTGATCCGCCGCTGATCTCGCTTGCCTGCGCGCTGCCCATCCAGCTGCGCGGCGGACGCATGGTCAACTGGGTCATGGATCTCTTTCCCGAAACTGCAATCGAGCTTGGTCTCCTTCGCACCGCCCCTATCCTCGGCCGGCTTGCGGCATGGTTGCGCGACCGGTCGATTGCCCATTCGCGGCTGACCATCTGTCCGACAGAGCGGATGGCGGACTATCTCGTGACACGAGGTCTGCCGGCAAAGCGGATCCGCGTGTTGCACCATTGGTCAGACGCCGCCGAAATTCACCCTATCGCAAAGGAAAAGAACCCCCTGCGAGCCGCCTGGGGTTATTCGGACAAGTTTGTGGTCGGCTACTCCGGCAATTTCGGCCGTGCTCACGAATTCGAGACACTGATCGAAGCGGCGACGCTTTTAAAGGACCATCCTGACGTCCGCTTTCTTATGGTCGGGGGCGGCCACAAGCTACAATCCGTTATGGATGCCGTACACAAGCGCGGCCTGGCCAATGTAGCCTTCAAGCCGCTGCAGCCGGCCAGACAGCTTGCTGACAGCCTGGGCGTGCCGGACCTTCACGTCGTCTCCCTGCTGCCTTGCCTCGAACACTGCATCATTCCAAGCAAGTTCTACGGCATCCTCGCGGCGGGAAAACCGACACTCTTCATCGGCGATCCCAGGGGGAGTGTCGCAGCCGTCGTGGCCGCCGAGCGCTGCGGCGTCAATATAGAGATCGGTGAGTCGCAAACGCTTGCCAGAACGATATCCGATCTCGCCGCCGATCCAGAAAGAGTGACGGCGATGGGCGCAACCGCAAGGGCAGTGCTCGAAGCCGACTATGCTTATGAGCGCGCGCTCACGACCTGGAGCGCACTTCTCGCCGAGATCGCCGAGAAAGACCCCGTTCCGGCGGGTGCTATCGTGCTGGAGCATCGACCGTCATGACCCAGACCGTCATCGTGAGCCAGCTCGGCGCCCGCATGCATTATGCCGTCGCCCGCATCCTGGCGAAGGAAGGGCGGCTTGGCCATTTCTTCACCGATATCTGCGGCACGAAAAGCTGGCCGGCACTGCTGCGCCTCCTGCCGCCCGCCCTGCTGCCTCGTCCCGTGCGACGGCTGGTCGGACGGGTTCCGAATGGTGTACCGCCGAATTTGATTACGGATTTCCCGCTTTTCGGCGTCCGTTCCGCCATCCGCCGTTTGCGCATCGAGGATGCCGCAGAAGAAGCCTCGCACGCCGTGTGGGCTGGCAGCCGGTTCTCGACTCTCGTCGCCATGCAGGGCTTCCACGATGCCGCGGGCCTCTACGCCTATAGCGGTGACGCGCTGGAGCAGATGCAGGCGGCGAAACGGCAAGGTCTTTGGGTCACCGTCGAGCAGATGATCGCACCGCGCGCCATCGTGGAGACCGTTCTCGCCGAGGAAATGCGGCGTTTCCCGGAATGGGCGGGGCCGCCGCCCCCGAATCCTCACGCCCAGGCATTCGCGGAGCGCGAGCGCGCGGAATGGGCGCTGGCCGACCGCATCGTCTGCCCTTCGGAATTCGTGCGCGACCATGTTGTCGCCGAGGGCGTTCCGGCAGAGCGCTGCGTGGTCGTACCCTATGGCGTCGATGCGAAGGACCATTCGAGCGCGGCCATACGTACACCTGGGCCGCTGCGCATATTGACGATCGGCGAGGTCGGCCTGCGCAAGGGCTCGCCCTATGTGCTGCAGGCTGCCGAACGCCTCGGATCCGCTGTGCGTATGCGCATGGCCGGCCCCGACCGGCTGCCCGAACCGATCCGCCGCCGGCTAAGCCGTTCGATCGAGCTGAGGGGCATCGTACCACGCGCGGCAATCGCAGACGAATATCGCTGGGCGGACGTGTTCCTGCTGCCTTCGCTTTGCGAGGGGTCGGCAACAGTGGTCTACGAAGCGCTGGCCTCGGGTCTCCCCGTTATCACCACTTACAGCACCGGAAGCGTCGTGCGCGACGGCGTGGAAGGACTGATCGTGCCGGAGCGGGATCCGCAGGCCATCGTCGATGCCGTCCGTTATCTTGCCGACAACGAGGACGTGCGCACGACCATGGCAGCCAACGCCCGGCTTCGCGCGCAGGAATATACCGTCGAACAATATGGTGCCCGCCTTCTCGGCGTCCTTTCCTCGCTCAGCGGATCTCCCTCATGAAGATCGTCCACGTGATCACATCGATCGACCCTGACAGCGGCGGGCCGCAGGCCGTGGTGATGCGGCTCGCCGCAGCCCAGGCGAGCCTCGGGCACGATGTCCGCGTGGTCAGCCAGGCCGACGACCGCACGCTCGCCAGTGTCGCCCGGCTCGGCGCGACAATTCCAGGCTTCCGGCAGGTCGTCTGGAATATTCTGCCGCCACCAGGCACGATCGAGGCGATCCTGTGCCTGAAGGCACGCCCCTTCCTTACGCGCATTCTCACCGACAGCGAGCAGGTGCATCTGCACGGCGTGTGGGAACCGATCCTTGCCTGCGCGGCGGCCATCGCCACGCGCAACGGCATTCCCTATTGCGTCTGCCCCGCCGGGATGCTCGACACATGGAGCCTCGCGCAAAAGCCCTGGAAGAAACGTTTCGCTCTCGCCGTGGCTTTCCGTCGAATGCTCGATAATGCTGCGTTTCTTCACGCGCTCAACCGCGACGAGGTCAAACTGATGCGCCCACTTCAGCTGAAAGCGCCGGCGGAAATCATCCCCAACGGCGTTTTCACCGAAGAATTCGAAACCCTGCCGTCCGCAGCAGATTTCCCAACCGTGCTGGGTTTGCCGACGGGGCGACGTTTCGTGCTCTTCCTGTCGCGGCTGCATTACAAGAAGGGGCTCGATCTCCTGGCAAGCGCCTTCCAGCTGGTGGCGCGGCAATGCCCAGATGTCGATCTCGTCGTCGCCGGCCCCGATGGTGGCGCGGAGAACGATTTCCGTGATCTCGTGCGCCGCTTTGACCTCGAGAGCCGCGTGTTCATGGTAGGCCCGATCTACGGCGAGACCAAGCTGCAGGCCTTTGCGGCGGCGGCCTGTTTCTGCCTGCCCAGTCGTCAGGAGGGGTTCAGCATCGCCATCACCGAGGCGCTCGCCTGCGGCACGCCCGTGGTCATTACCGATGCCTGCCATTTTCCGGAAGTTTCCGCGGCCGGTGCGGGCGCAGTCGTCAGCCTCGATCCGATGGAAATAGCCACAGCCCTGATTGATGTGCTCTCCCATCCTCTCGCAGCGACGGCAATGGGATACAAAGGCCGCCGGCTGGTGTTCGAGAACTACACCTGGCCGCGCATAGCGCATCGGACCATCAGCCTTTACGAGGCCTACAGACCGGTGGCGGTAAAACAAAGCCTGACGGCTGCGAGACGATAGTCACAGCCCGATTAAACGTCGTCCGCACTCCGCCGGCGGCTCGCGACAGCCTTCGCCGGATTGCCGGCATAGACCGTCCAGGGCTCCAGTGATTTGACGGCCACGCCCCGCGCACCAAGCACCGCACCCTCTCCCATTTCCGTTCCCGGCCCGACAAAGGCTTCTGCGGCAACCCACGCCCTGTGACGCAGAATGATGGGTCGCGCCACCAATGGGAAGGATGCCTTATGAATATCGTGGGTGCCTGTGCACAGATGCGCGCGTTGCGAGACGATGGCAAGAGCCTCGAGCGTCACCGGTGCCACGTTGTAGCAGATGACACCCGGCCCCATCGAAGCGTTACGCCCCATCACGAGATTGCCCGGCCACCAGATTGCCGTGCTGCCGTGCACGATGGCGGTCGGGTGAACCTTCGCACCGAACAGCCGCAGCACAAGGTTTCGCCATGGATGGAGGGGCGACGGTGTCCAGGCGGCAAGACATTGCCAGGCAACGAGCCAGACAAGCCGCATGAGGCGGAACCGCAACGCGAAAGTCGGCCCGCCGAGAAGCGGTGTGGCGAGGCCGCTTGCTTTGAACGCGGGATCGTCATAGCGCGATTTCATGAATGGACGAGCCTCCTTGACGCGAACGGATCGGGATGGGCGCCAGGATCTCGCCGTGCGGGAACGGCCGCCAGCGCCAGCGACGGCACGAGAAACAGCACCATGTGTACCCAGGCCATAATGACCCAGTCGGTCTGATGCGACACGACATGCATGGCCGGCACGACCGACAGCATGTAGACGATCTGACCCGCTGCCTGGCCCTCCTTTGCGCTCGCCCAGAGCCGGGCGAGAAGATAGGCGATCAGGAAGAACTTCAGCGCGCCGAAATACCAGAACGACTGAAATGCGTCGGCCATGCCTGTCTCCGTCGTGCCGGTCAGCGCGTTGTAGTCGCGTGCCATTGCCGGCGTTCTGAGCATCAGCGACCGCTTCGCCGCCTCACCGACGATCTGGGAGGGCACGTAGTTGAACACCAGCCGGTTCCAGTGAAATTTGCCGTAGTCGAATTCGAGCGAGTCGGCGGCATGATCGATCCGCAGGATCGCATTGCGCACTTCCAGACCACCCTCCTTCAGGGTTGCCCTGAAATTGGCGGTGACGTCGATCTGGCTGATATCCTGCCAGATTGGGGAGGAATTCTCCCGCGTGATCGCGCGGTAATCACCCATGCTGTTCATGAGGAACGTCCCCACCAGCACGCCCGCAAGTATGATCGTCCGAGGCGCCAGCCACCCGCGGTGGAACCAGAAGGCGACGGCGAAGATCGCGAACAGCTCGACGGTTTCCGCCCTTTTCCCCGTCACCACGATGCGGTCGAGGTAGAAGACAAGATCGAAGACAACGATCGACAGCGCGAAGAGCGACGTCCGTCTTGCAAGGCAGAGCGCGCCGATAGCAAGCCCGTAGGTCATCAGACGCGCAACAAAAAGGTATATAACCGGCACGCCACTCATCTGCACGCCGACGACCATGTCGCCCGGCAGGCGACTGAGCTTGAAATAGAAATAGGCGCCGATGACGGAAAGCGCGGCGGCGATGATCAGCAGGCGCCTCTCGCCGAAATTCCCCCGGAGGAAGGCGACAGGCTTGCGGGTGGAAATCCAGCCGAGCCACGCGGCCACAAGGCACAGGATCGTGAACGCCACCATCCGGTCGTAGGCGCCGCGCGGCAGGAACCGGTCGTCCATCAGTCCGGGAAGCTGCGGCAAAAGAAAGCTCCCGGCCATGACGCCGACCAGGAAGGGAAGCTGATAGATGCGCGCCGGGGCCAGCATGCCCCACAGAAGGAGCATGGCGACCGTCAGGCAAAGCAGACAGGTCAACACCAGCGTCACGGGCGCGTCTCCTTCTTTAATGAGCGGGTTCACGAAATATCAGCCGCCGTAAGGCACGTGCGGCCCGCAACAACGATCAGACCGGCAAGCCTTCTTCCCTGCGTCGCAGTTCTTCGGTCTTGATGACGATCATGTATTCGTAAGCGGCGAGCAGCCGGCAGTAGTGGTAGCCTTCCTTCCCATCGAGGAAGCCGCCGCGCAGCACATACATGTAGAGAAAGCGGGCAGTTGGTCGGAATGGCAGACGCATGGACAGTTCCTTGAGTGCCCGCCGACGAAGCTCGGGTACGCCGCTTAGGACATCACGCCAGGGCACGCGCTTCTCGCGCAGGCTGACCACCGTCTCGCGCGCCTCCGAAGAGGAGTAGCGATTATGCTTCTCGTACCAGGCGTTCATGCCCTTGTTGAAGCTGTAATGGATGAAATGCGCGTTGAGTCGGCCTTCCGGGCCTTCGGTCAGGCAGCGGGAATGGGCGTCGCGTTCGTAGCGCACGCGGTCAGGCCGCACCAGCCGGGTGATCCAGGTCGGGTACAGGCTGCTGTGTTTGATCCAGCGTCCCATGAACATGTTCTTGTAACGGATGCGAAAGGCGCTTTCGGGCCGTCTCTGGTCGCGGGCAATCGCCAGCATCTCGTCGCGCAGGTCGGGCGGCGTCACCTCGTCGGCATCGGGCGTATAGACCCAGGGATGCTTGTATTCGATCTCTTTCAGTCCATAGGTTCGCTGGTTCGATTCAGTATCGTGGACCCGCTGATAGACACGGGCGCCGGCGGCCCGCGCGATTTCCACGGTCGCGTCGGTCGAGTAGGAATCGAGCACGACGATATCGTCGCACCAGTCCAGCGAGGCGAGGCAGGCGGGCAGGTTCTTCTCCTCGTTCAGCGTCATGATCAGCACGGAGATCGACATCGTGCTCCTCCTATATCTGCAGCTTGATGGATGGGCTTGCTGCCCGATTGGCGCGCCGATGCGTGGCGGTCTCGACGGTCAGAACGAAAGCGCTGTGAACGACCGTCACGAGCAGCAGGCCGGCAACCATTACCTGCTGCGGCACCTCGAAGAGCAGGCCCAGATAGCCGATACCGCCACACAGAAACGAAACGAGGATGATGATGTAGCTCGTCGCAGCCTGAGACAGACCGGAATCGATCATGAGGTGGTGCAGGTGCCGGCGATCCGCCGACATCGGGCTGCGGTGATCGAGCAGGCGGCGCACCATGAGGCTCAGCGTATCGATGACAGGAACGATCACCAGCCACAGAAGGGATGGGAACGGCAGGCCCTGCGCACCATCCGACAGGCGCAGGATCAGATAGGCGATGATCGCGCCCAACCCCGTGCTACCGGCATCGCCGAGATAGACTGAGGCGCGTGCGCGCCATGGGCTGCGCAAATTGAAGACGAGAAAGCCACCGACCGCCGCAAGCAGCGCCGCGACTGGAAAGATGAGCCCGTCTTCTCCCATCTGAAGCACGAGGACGAGGATCCACACCAGAGTGGATGCGGCCATGCCGCCAGCCAGGCCATCAACGCCATCAGCCATGTTCCAGGCATTGATCAACCCGACGACGAAGCCAACGGAGATGACGAGCAGCACGACATAGGCGCCTGGGCCGGCTACCGGCAGAATGTCGCCGAACGACATCTGCCCCAGGCTTTCGGCGGCGATCATCGCCACGGCAATCATGACCTGTGCAGCGAACCGCAAACGCGCAGGCAAGGTGAAGCGGTCATCCAGGACCCCTAGCGTGACGACGAGGATCGTCGCCAGCCAGAAGCCCGGCCCGACATCCATTCCATTGGCCGTGAGCAGGTTCATGCCGGCGAAGGCCATGAAGATCGCAATCCCCCCGCACAGCGGGACGGCGCCCTCATGGATCTTGCGGTGGTCCGGCAAATCGATCAGGCGAAGCGGCACCGAAAGCCAGCGCAACAGAACGACAAAAACGGTGCTCAGCACGAGAGAAGCCGAGCTTTCGACCAGCAAGAAGATCATCTGACGCCCCTGCAATCGCGCCGATGCCCTTCCCTTAATCGGTCAGGTCGCATGGGCGATGATGCAAGCATAGCGTTTGATTCGCCGGTCACACCATTCGAGCAAAAGGCCAAGGCGATCGGCGCGAAGGGTGAATTCAACGGCATGGCCCACCCCGTCTACTCCCTTTCCATCCCTGTATCCTCCCTTTGGCCGAGGGTGGCAGATGTCGCTGCCACCCACTTTGCGACCGGCATTCTGTACGACGTGCCCTGAGACAAGAAGACAGCGCCCAGGATCAAAGCGGTCGTTGAACGAGCCGGCGCGTGTACGCCATCACCGCACAACCAAATGACGAGATTGAATGCTGAAAAAACTAATAGTTGACCCGCCCACATTACCAGGGTACAAGTGCGCATCGAATTTGCTTTGAGCTTTGCTTGTTGCGCGCCTGGCACCGCGCCCTGAACGAACTTCCTTTCAAAATCGCTATCATCCTCCGGCGCGCCTTGGCGCATCGGTTTCTCAATGTTGCTATGAAAGGGTTCATCATGACCACTGGCACAGTTAAATGGTTCAATTCCACCAAGGGCTTCGGCTTCATTCAGCCTGACAACGGCGATGCAGACGCATTCGTTCACATCTCCGCCGTCGAGCGCGCCGGAATGCGCGAACTCGTCGAAGGCCAGAAGATCGGCTTCGACCTGGAGCGTGACAACAAGTCCGGCAAGATGTCGGCCTGCAATCTCCAGGCTGCCTGATCAGGTAGCGCTTCCCTTTGACCACGGATGTACTGGCACTGCCGGAAGCGCGCCACCCAAAGCAAGGCCAGGCAAACCGCCTGGCCTTTTGTTTTCCGCTCGCCTGCCGGGCGTCACCACAGGAAATCCAATGACCGAAAAACACAGCCGCTCGCGCCAGATGGCCGAGATCGCGTTCAATGCCATCCAGACACCCTTCTTCGCCAAGGCCGAGGCGGTTGAGGAGCTTGCCTCCATCAGCCAGTCCCGCGACGCCAAGACCCAACGGCTCCGCGAAGCACGGCTTGCGAAGAAAATGGAAGACAGCGCATCCGCCACCTCAGCTCTCCTCGCAAAGCGCGCTACGGCGCGGTGATACCTTCTCAACCACAACAGACAGGACGAAAATTTGAAGAACGCCAGAGATAACCAGCTTTCCGACCGCCGCACGGCATCGGCCGATGCGAAGTCGGCCCTGCTGAAAGCCTATCGCGCGGCCCAGGCCACCGCGGCACCTGCCAGAGCGGAGCGCCAGGCTGAACGTGCACTCGTCGCCGCGGCACGCGAGGAACGGCGCGCCGAACGCGAACGCGTAAAGACGGAAGAGCAGGCACGAATCGCCGCCGAAGAAGCCGCCTTGCAGGCCGAGGCGCAAGCGGCTGCGCTTGCCGAGACGCATGCCCGCGAGAGCGCCGAAAAAGCGCGTGTCGCGCGCGTGATCGAAGACGAGGCAGAGCGAAAGGCAGCGCGCGACCTACGCTACGCAAACCGCAAGGCCCGGCGCGCATAGGTCTTCTTCGCCCTGAATGGAACGTCAAGCATGCGAAAGCGTTGCGCTTTATCATGGCTGTTCCAGGGGTATGCCAATGAAAATACGCGCCGGCTTCGACATCGGTTACGAGTGCGAGAACGATACGGCCATGCTGCTGGTTCTCAATATCCACCCCAGCCGGCGCGCCGATCTGCTCACGGAGCAGATCCTGACCTTCGACCGCCCGATTGAGGCTTGGGAATATCTGGACGGGTTCGGCAACGCCTGCAGCCGCATCTTGGCCCCCGCCGGCCTGACGACGATCTCCACCCGCTTCGAAATCTATGACAGCGGCCTGCCGGATCCCATACCGGAGAACGCCTTCCAGCACGACATCAAGGATCTGCCCGACGACGTGCTGGTTTTCCTGCTCGGCAGTCGCTACTGCGATACGGACCGGCTCGCAGATTTTGCCTGGAAACGGTTTTCTACCACGCCGCTCGGCTGGCCGCGCGTGCAGGCGATAGTCAACTTCGTACACAATCACATAACCTTCGATTACAACAAGGCCGACCCGCTCCGAACAGCTTACGGCGGGTTCAACGATCGGACCGGTGTCTGCCGCGATTTCGCGCATCTCGCGATCACCCTTTGCCGCTGCATGAACATTCCCGCACGCTACTGCACCGGCTATCTTGGCGATATCGGCGTTCCCAGGGATCCGCATCCCATGGATTTCAGCGCTTGGTTCGAAGTCTATCTCAGCGGACGCTGGTATACGCTTGATGCGCGTCATAACACGCCCCGCATCGGCAGGATTTTGATGGCGACGGGGCGGGATGCGACTGACGTCGCCCTTTCGACGGCCTTCGGACCCGCACTCCTGACGCGATTCGAGGTCGTGACGGAAGAATCTGCAGGGTAACAGCCACCCTCGCCGGGCGGTTTCCCATTGGCCTTTGATTGAATCTGTCTTTATTGTTCGCCCGAAATGTTCTGCATCCGTCCGGCAGGAATGTCACGAGCGGCCTAGCCAGCAAGGCAACCATGTCTATTCAACGTACGAGCTTCTACGTTCTTCTGACACTCCTGACGGTCGCGTTCCTCTGGCTCCTGCTGCCCTACTACACTGCGATCTTCTGGGCAGTTATCCTTGCCATCATCTTCTTTCCGGTCCACACGAGGCTGGAACGGCGGCTCCACGGCCGCAGCACCATCGCCGCCCTGTTGACGGTCTTGTTGTGCATCTGCCTCGTCATCGTGCCGGCCATGATCATACTCGGTTCTCTCATTCAGGAGGGAACGAGCCTCTACCAGCGGATCAGCAGCAACGAGATCGACCTGAATGCCTATTTCACGCGTATCCAGGACGCGTTGCCGGCGAGCGTCGACAACTGGCTCAATTCGATGCGGCTGGGCGGCTTTGCCGAACTGCGCGACCAGATTTCCTCTGCCTTCATGCAGGCCGGCCAGACGATTGCGGGAAGCATTCTGAGTTTTGGTCAGAACACGCTGCAGTTCTTCGTCAGCTTCGGCATCCTGCTCTACCTGCTTTTCTTCCTGTTCAGAGATGGCGCCGCGCTCGGCGTGACGATCCGCAAGGCGATACCGCTGAGTGACGACTACAGCCGCAAATTCATCGACAAGGTCGCAGACGTGGTTCGCGCCACCGTCAAAGGCAACATCATCATCGCAATCGCTCAAGGTACGATCGGCGGCGTCAGCTTCTGGGCTCTGGGTATTGAAGCCGCCCTGCTGTGGGGCGTGGTCATGACGTTCCTGTCAATGTTGCCCGCTGTCGGTGCGGCACTCGTCTGGATTCCGGCCGCGATCTGGCTCTTCCTTGCAGGCGCTTGGTTGAAGGGCGTGATTTTGGTTCTTATCGGCGTGTTCGTGATCGGGCTGATCGACAACCTGCTGCGGCCACCGCTTGTAGGCAAGGGAACGCGGCTGCCCGATTATGTCGTGCTGATCTCCACGGTCGGCGGTATTTCGCTGTTCGGCATCAATGGCTTCGTCATCGGCCCCCTGATAGCCGCCCTTTTCATCTCCGCCTGGTCGCTCTTTATGCAGGAACAAAACGCCGAGAAGAAAAGGCCCACGGACTCTACGGCCTTATGAACATGCGCGAAGTGGAGATGTAGGGCTGACAAGCCCTGCTTCTTTTGTTCTCACCCCTCGCATCGTCGGTGGAAAAAAGCAGCCGGTTTATGGACTTGCCGCCACCGCGACCTATGTCGCTTCGGACAGGGGCAATCTGGGCGGCGCGGCGACGCCGGACAAAGCACAGGCGCTGGCCAGCCTGCTTGCGAAAACCCATGCGTGAAGCACCGAGCGGAGAGAACGATGCCGAACGACGAAATCTATTGCGGGCCGGCCCCGGACCTTCTGTCCCTGCCGTGGCGGTGGAACTTCGATCCTGTTTTGCTCGTGGCGCTGGCGCTTCTTTCTTTTTCCCTTTATCGCCACGGTAGCGATTGGCCGCGCCGCAACTATGCTGCCGCCGCCGTCGTGGTGCTTCTCGTCGCCTTCGTGTCCCCGCTCTGCGCGCTGGCGTCCGCCCTTTTCTCCGCCAGAGTGCTTCATCACATTCTGCTCGTCGCCATAGCAGCGCCGCTCCTGGTTCTTGCCCTGGGCCGGCTGCCATGGCGGCCCCGCGCGCCGCACATAGCCTTCGCGGTCCATGCGCTGCTGTTCTGGCTCTGGCATTCGCCCGTCGCCTATCACTTCGCGCTTTCCTCCTATGCCGCCTATTGGCTGATGCAGCTTTCACTACTGGGCTCGGCGATGTGGCTGTGGATGATCGCGCTCGATCCCCGGACCTCCGCTGGCAATGCCTGCGCGGTTCTGTTCGGCACGGTGCTGCAGATGGGTATGCTGGCTGCACTTCTCACTTTCTCGCGCAACCCACTCTATGACGTCCATCTGACCACGACTGCGGCTTTCGGCGTGACGCCACTCGAAGACCAGCAACTGGCCGGCGTTCTGATGTGGGTTCCGGCCGCCGGTCCTTATCTCGTCGCCATGCTGTGGCGCATCCGCACCCTGCTGTCGCAGAACAGCCTCGATCGGCCGGCATCGTGATCGCGCTTGCCAAATTCCTGCATATCGCCGCCATCGCGATCTGGGCGGCCGGTGTCGTCAGTCTGCCGGGGCTTTACGTGCAGCGCGCCCATGTGAAAGACGAGGATGCGCTCTTGCGTTTGCAGCGGCTGGTGCGGTTCGCTTATATCGGCATCATATCGCCGGCAGCTTTCGTGGCCGTTCTCACCGGGACGATGCTGATCTTCCTGCGACAGACGTTCGAGGCGTGGTTCTCCATCAAACTCGCCCTCGTCGGCGTCTTCGCCATTCTGCACGTGCTGACCGGTCTCGTCGTCATCAGGCTTTTTCGCGACGGTGAAATTTATCCGCCCTGGCGCTTCGTGACGGCTACGGTTCTCAGTGGCGGGGTCGTGGTCGCGATCTTCTTCATCGTGCTGGCCAAGCCGACAGTGGATCTGGCGCTCATCGACGTCCTCTCCGAGCCAGGTGGCCTGAAGCGCCTCTACGACGAATTCAATCCTTGGGGGAAACCATGAGGCCGACGCCGTGATCGAAGATGAGCTTGCCGCCATGCCAGCCTGCTATCCCCGTGAGAACCGCGGCCAGCCCCGAGAGCAAGAGGCCCTGCGGGAGAACGTCGAGCGGATTGATCATGCGCGTTCCCCAGTTGGCACCCATCACGGCAATGAGGGTCATGGCGGCAATGGCATGCGCCCAACTGGCCGCCCGTGCGCGAATACCCGGCACAAGCAGAAGCTCTGCGGTGCCGACGAGGCCCGCCGCCATCCCCAGGAAGAATGCGCCGCCGGAAGACCACAGCCCGACACGAAGCCAGAAGGCATCGCCCGTCCACCAGTAGAGCACGTCCACGCCAAGCGTGGCGAACACGAAGGCGATGGGAAAGTGCACACTCATGGCATGCAGCGGGTGCCCGCTGATCGCGACCAGCGAGCTGGCATCCTTTTCGTCGACCTTCTGGATGACGGGATTGCCCTTGTCCTGCGTTTCTTCCATGCGTGTTCTCCCTTCCCGCCGATAACCGTGCGACAAGCAATCGGGTTCCGCCGCGTCTTCGTCTTTTCGTCCCCGCTTCTGCTCACCGGCTGCACCGGCGATCTTTCCGCGCTCGATCCGGCAGGTCCCTTCGCCGGCGCTATCGCAAACCTCTGGTGGCTGATGCTGGCTGGCTCGGCGGTAATCTTCCTGCTTGTCCTTGCACTTTTCTTGCTTGTCGTCTTCCGGCCGGGAACCGGACGTCGGGTATCACCTTCCCGCTGGATCTGGCTAGGTGGAATCGTCTTTCCGCTCGTGACTCTGGTCGCGCTGATCGGCCATGGACTGATGCGCGGCGAGTATATCCTGAATCTCGGGATCGGTGGCGAACCCTTCAACGTCGAGGCGCGCGGCAGCATGTGGCGCTGGGACTTCCGCTATGCCGAAGGTGTGCGGACAAGCCAGGGCACCCTTCACATCCCGGCAGGCAGGACGGTCGTGGTGACGGCGACCAGCAATGATGTGATCCACAGCTTCTGGGCGCCCCGCCTCGGAGGCAAGATCGACGCAATCCCCGGCCACGCCGCCACAATACGCATTCTCGCAGACCGTCCCGGCATCTATGGCGGCGTCTGTTCGGAATATTGCGGAACTGGTCACGATGGCATGTCCTTCGAGGTGCATGCCCATGCACAAGAGGATTTCGAAGCCATTCTGGCCGGTCTGCCTCAAGCGCAGGAGCCCGCCCGATGACGCAAGCCCCCCGGAAATCGGCGTTGCGCCTTCATCGTGAACTGACGGAAATATGGGGCACGCCGCCCGGATGGGGCCGCCTGCAGGCTGTCAACCATACCGTCATCGGCAAGCGCTTCATGCTGACCGCGCTGGTCTTCTTCGCCATCGGCGGCATACTGGCCATGCTCATCCGCACGCAGCTCGCCACAACCCAAAGCGCCTTCCTCGACGCAGCCACCTATGCACAGGTCTTCACCATGCATGGCGTGGTGATGATGTTCCTCTTCGCCATCCCCTTCTTCGAGGGGCTCGCGATGTATCTCCTGCCGAAGATGCTGGGAAGCCGCGATCTCGCTTTCCCGCGCATGTCCGCTTACGGCTACTGGTGTTACCTGTTCGGCGGGACCTTTCTCGTCGGCGCGCTCGTTACGGGCGTCGCGCCCGACGGCGGCTGGTTCATGTACACGCCGCTGTCGTCATCGACCTATTCGCCCGGCGTCAATGCCGATGTCTGGCTGCTCGGCATTACTTTCGTCGAGATTTCGGCGCTTTCCGCGGCGGTTGAGATCCTCGTTTCGGTGCTAAAGCTTCGCGCACCGGGCATGTCCTTGACGCGGATGCCGATCTTCGCCTGGTACATGCTGATCGTCGCCGGCATGATGCTGATCGGCTTCCCGCCGCTCATTCTCGGCTCGATCCTGCTGGAAGCGGAGCGGGCCTTCGGCCTTCCGTTCTTCGATCCGACCCGCGGTGGCGATCCACTGCTGTGGCAACACCTCTTCTGGCTGTTCGGCCATCCCGAAGTCTATATCATCTTCCTGCCGGCGGCCGGCGCACTCTCGACGATCATTCCAACGCTCGCGCGTCGCCCGCTCGAAGGCTACGAGATCGTCGTGGCAGCGGTCATCGCGCTCGCATTCCTCTCCTTCGGGCTTTGGGTCCACCACATGTATACGGTCGGCATTCCCCATGTCGCTCTCTCCTTCTTCTCGGCCGCCAGCGGGCTGGCGGCGGTTCCAACCGGCGTGCAGATTTTTGCCTGGCTTGCCACGCTCGCCCATGGCAAGCCGCGACTTTCGGTGCCGATGCTTCATATATTCGGCTTCATGTTCGTCTTCGTGTTGGGTGGGCTGACTGGCGTCATGCTTGCGATGGTGCCGTTCGACTGGCAGGCGCATGATACGCATTTCGTCGTCGCCCATCTCCACTATGTGCTGGTCGGCGGCTTCGTCTTCCCCATGCTCGCCGCAGCCTATTACTGGCTACCCCACATCTTCGGCCGGCAGGCCGTGCAGCATCTTTCGCATGCCGCCTTCTGGATGATCTTCATCGGCTTCAACCTGACCTTTTTCGCCATGCACCTGACGGGTCTGCGCGGCATGCCGCGGCGCATTTCGACCTATCCTCCGGAGGCGGGCTGGGAAACGCTCAACTTCATCTCCTCGATGGGCGGCTTCATCATGACAACGGGTTTCGCCCTTGTCGCGCTCGACCTGTTGCTGCTTGCCGTCTTCGGAAAGCCCTTCCGCCGCAATCCGTGGCAAGCCGGCACGCTGGAATGGGCTATGCCAACGCCTCCGACTGCCTATGCCTTCGCGTCGCTGCCCGAAATCTCGGCGCGCGCCGACCAGCTCGATCCGGACCGTCTCGGGCCAATGCTGGCTTCGGGACAAGGCTATCTTGGCGCAACACGTCACGGCTGGATGGAGGTGATTGGCGTCGACATGGTGACGGGAAAGCCAGAGCAGGTCGTCGTCTTGCCGAAGAGAACCGGCCTTCCCTTGCTGACGGCAATCGCGACCGGCAGCTTCTTTGCGCTTCTCCTCGTGAAACTCTATTGGCTTGCGCCCATTGCACTCCTGATCGTCGCGGCGCTCTTCCTGCTATGGACCCGCGATTGCGGCCTGAAATCGGATCTGGCCGACCTCCCTGTCGGTCACGGTACCAACCTGCCGCATCACTACCAGACCGAGCAGCCTCCATCCTATTGGGCGATGGCATTCACCCTGACCGCCGATGCAACGCTCTTCGCGTCGTTGCTCTTCGGTTCGCTCTTTCTATGGCTGTCAGCCCCGAACTGGCCCCCGGAGAGCGCAATTCCCATCGATGTCACTACGTCTCTGATTGCGGCAGCCGCGCTTGTCGTGGCAGCGGGTTTCGGGCGAGCAACCTTCACGGGCCGAACCGAAAGAAACCTCTGCATCGTCGCGCTTGCCTATGGCGTCGCCCTCCTGGCTCTCGGCTACTTCCTCATCAACACCCACGGCGAGGCGACGCAGCATGCGGCCATGGCCAGCATCTTTGCGGTCAAGACCTATGCGATCCTGCATATTTTCGTCGGGCTTATCCTGTCGCTGTTCTGTCTCTGGCGCGTCAGAAGCGGATATGTCTCCGTCCGCAGGGATCTCGACTTGCGGCTTGGCCGCCAATGGCACCTGTTCACGCTGACCACAGGCCTGATCGCCTTGGCATTCCCTCTGGTCATCAATCTTCTCGCCGGAGGGGCCGGCCCATGAGCGGACGTGCGTTGCTCGGTATCCTGATCGCCTGGATCGGCTGGGCGGGCGGCTTTCTGTTTCTCTACGCCGTTCAAGCGACAGGGTGCCGGGCCGGTTGGAACGAGCAGATGCTCGGCCCGATCTCACTGCTACGCCTGCTGCTGATCATCGCAACAGCAGCCATCGTCCTTCTGCTTTTCTGGCTTACCGCGAAGGCACAACGGGATGGCTCGACCTCTTCGCTGGCGAGGATCGGAGTCCTGGCGAACGGCGCCGCACTTCTCGCCACGATGTGTTTTACCGGCGTGGTATGGCTGCGCCTGTGCGCGTGACCTGAGAGAAATCGGTCAGTTGAGGCGCTGCTCCGTTTCGGCGTCAAAGACATGAAAGGCAGAGGCATCGGCATGGATGGTGATTTCGTCTCCGGCCTTTATGCCCGCATCCGCCGGCATGGCCGCCACGACACGCTGATCGCCAATCCGCGCGGTGACGACGAGCTCCGGGCCGGTCAGCTCGGCAACCTCGCAGCGCGCGTCGCGGAACAAGGGCTCGCGCGATTTGCCGATCGCTTCCGGACGGATGCCGAGTGTGACGCGACGGCCCGGCGCGATGGCTTCCAGCCCTGGAACAGCAACCGTCGCGCCTGTCCCATTGATCGTCACACCCTTTTCTCCCATCGTCCCGGCCAGCAGGTTCATGGGCAGAGCGCCGACAAAGGTCGCGACATAGAGCGTGGCCGGGCGGTTGTAGATGTTTTCGGGCGTATCGAGTTGCTCGATGCGTCCATTGCGCATGACGGCAATGCGCGTCGCGAGCGTCATCGCCTCGATCTGATCATGCGTCACATAAACGACTGTCGTCTTCGTCAGTTGATGCAGGCGCTTCAGCTCGGTGCGCATTTCCAGACGCAGCTTTGCGTCGAGGTTCGACAGCGGTTCATCGAACAGAAAGACCTTCGGGTTGCGCACCAAAGCGCGGCCGATGGCGACGCGCTGACGCTGGCCGCCCGAAAGCTGAGCGGGCTTGCGATTCAGCAGGTTTTCGATCTGCAGCAGCTTTGCAGCCTCCAAGACCGCCTTGTCTCGAGCAGCCTTGTCGACCTTGCGCATTTCCAGCCCGAAGCCGATGTTTCGGTGCACGGTCAGATTGGGATAGAGCGCGTATGACTGAAAGACCATGGCGATGTCCCGGTCCTTCGGATGCACTCCGATGATCGAGCGCTCATCGATACGCACGTCTCCGCTGGTCGGTTCACCGAGGCCTGCGATGATATTGAGCAGGGTGGACTTTCCACAACCGGACGCGCCGAGCAGAACGAGGAACTCTCCGCTCTCCAGCGCTATGTCGATGCCCTTCAGCGTTTCGACCGGACCGTAGCTCTTGCGGATAGCGTCGATGGTCAGAGTGCTCATGCCATGGCTTTCTGCTGGGGCGCTTCGTAACGTCGCGGATGGGTCGAAATGGCGCGCGATGCGACGCCCGTTCCTGCTTCGAGGCTCGCCTTCACGCCCTTGCCCTCCGCATAAGCAGCGAGAAAGGCCGCATTGAAGACGTCGCCGGCGCCAATCGTATCGACCACGGCCACGCGCGGCGCATCCACACGGGTGACTGTTCCGTCGCCTTCAATGGCGATCGCGCCCCTTGGGCCGCACTTCACAACGACAAGACCACCGGCAGACATGCCCCGACGCAAGACGTGACCGGCTTCCACGGGATCGGAAACACCGGCGAGGTTCGTCGTCTCCACTTCATTGAGAAGCGCAATCCGGCAGCGCGACAGCCATGACGCTGCATCGCGCCTGTTAGCATCGGTCCAGCCCTCCAGCGGCCAACCGGTATCCAGCGCCACGCAGATATCGTGACGGTCCGCCCAATCGAACAGGCGGTAGTAGTCCTCGACCAGCTTGTCGGTGAGGAAGGAGCCGCAAAGAAGGGCAATGCCACCCCGAAGGCGGTCACCGTCGAGCACCGCGAAGACATCCTCCAGGCTGAACAGCGGCAGGTGGCCACGCGTCGTGAAGAAGGTTCGCTCGCCATCCGGATGGGTGATGCCGACGGACAGCGTGGTGCTTTCGCCATGTGCCGGCCAATGCCGCGCGTGGTCGCCGAAGCTTGCAGCAAGCCAAGACCCGAACTGATCACGACCAATGCTGGCGGCGATCTCGAACGGTGTGCCGAGCGCCATCCACGCCAGCGCCGTATTGCCGGCCGAACCGCCGACCCGCAACTCGTCGTGACCGACGATGACCTCGGTACCCGGCTGCGGCCAAGGCGCGGCCGGCCCCATGATGAGGTCGACATTGACGTTTCCGATGACGGCGAGCGGTCTCACTCATTCACTCCGGGTAATCTTGGTTGACCGCACCGGCGTTCCCGCGTCGGGAACGCGCGCATCAGCGAAAGCGATCATCAGGCGCTGCGCCGTCGGCAACATCGCGAAGATCGCAGCAAGGCCGTTCGATGCCGGGAAGGCAATCGTTGAGGCACCCGCCACCGGTGGCCGGCCGGAGCAATCGAACATTACGAGTCTTGCGCCGGTATCGACAACGGAAACCGCCATCGCGGTCACCAGATCGGCCGTCTCGTCGTCACCACGAAAGAGAATGACGCCCATCTCTGGAGAGAGCATCTCCATCGGTCCGTGGCGCAACTGCCCGCCCTCCAGCGAGAAGCTTGGTATCCGGGAGAGTTCCGCAAAGCCAAGCGCGATGGCTTCGGCCATGCCCTGCAATCGGCGGCCGGATGTCACGACCGATTGCACATCCGAAAGAGTGGCGACAGCCTCGTCGATCGGCGGCGCCAGGGGTGTATCAAGGGCTGCGAGCGCCGTCGAAACGTCCTCGCCCAGCGCTGCCAAAATGGCCAGATGCAGTGCAAAACTGATCGTGAGGCTGCGCGTCGCGGCGAAAGCCTGCTCGGTGCCCCCCGCACCCACGAGGCAGGGAGCGCTGCGGCCGAGGAAGGAGCCGCTCTCAAGCGTGAAGCCAAAGCTATCGGCATTGCCGCCCGCCTCCGCAAACCAGCGCAGCACTTCCGCGCTTTCACCGGACTGGGAGGTGATGAAGACTGTCCTCCCATCCAGGGAAAGCGGTGCGGAAAGCTGCTCGGACAGGGGGACGGCGATGGCGTCGATGCCGAGGTCACGGTAGAGCGATTCGACGGCACGGCCGACCGCGTGCGAGCCGCCCATGCCGAGCAGCAGAAGTTTGCCGGTCCGCTTCAGGCTGGCGGCGGCCTTCTCGGCCGTCTCGCCATTGGTGCGGAAAGAGGCAACGGCATCGGCATGCTGGCGCTCCATCTCTCGATCGATTGCCTGGAGCCCCTTCGGCCGATTTGTCGTCTCGGTCATGATCATCCTTTCACACCGCCGCTGGTGAGACCCGAAATCAGGGCCCGTTGCATGATGAGGCCGACAAGGACGGGCGGCAGCGCGGCAAGCACGCCGGCCGTCGCGATCAGCCCGTAGTCGGAAACCCTGCCGCCCGCGAGTTCGGCTATAGCCACCGTCAGGGTTCGGGCGCGCTGGTCCGAGGTGAAGAGCAGCGCATAAAAGAACTCGTCCCAGGCAAGCAGGAAGGCAAAGAGCGCCGAGGTCGCGACGATGGGCATGGCAAGCGGCAGCGTGATGATGCGCAAGGTCGCAAGCAGGCTCGCGCCATCCATCATCGCCGCTTGCTCGATCTCTCGGGGAATACCGTCGAAGCCAGACTTCATGAGCCAGGTCGTGAAGGGTGCCAGAATGGTAAGATAGACCAGCGCCAGCCCAAAGACGGAGTTCAGCAGCCCGAGAGCCGCCAGTGCCATGTAGAGTGGAACCGCAAGGGCGACCGGCGGCAGCATGTAGGTGGCGATCACGAGCGACAGCGACCAACTGATGGAGGGCGTGCGCGAAACGGCCCATCCGGCCGGCACCGCAAGCGCAATAGCCGCGAGCGTCGCCATGCCGGCGACGAGGACGCTGTTGACCAGCGAGGCAACAAAGTTGGCGCCCGCACTGTTGGGAATGCTTGAAAGCAACGTCGCGTAACGCGAGAAATCGACCGCGCTCGGCCACCAATTTAGCGGTCGGGCAACGAGATCGGCAGCCGGCGAGATGCTCATCACGAAGAGCCAGAACACCGGCGCGACGATGACGACGGCGAGAAGCAGCGCCGCGGCGTAAATAAAGACGGAGACGAGAAGGCTGCGGCGTTCCATCAGGCGGAACTCCCCGCCGTGCGACGCACCAGCATGCCATAGCCGACCGCGAGCACCGTCACGATAAGCGTGACGACCAGAGCAAGCGACGCCCCGGAGCCTGCGCGCTGGAAGGAGAAGGCTTCCTGATAGACGAGAATCGACAAGGTCCGCGTCGAATTGGCCGGGCCGCCGCGCGTCATCACCCAGATGATGTCGAACACCTTGAAGGCCTCGATCGTGCGCAAAACCAGCGCCACCATCAGCGGGCCCGCAAGATAGGGCAGGATGACGAAGCGAAAGCGGGCGAAGGGTCCCGCGCCATCGACAAGCGATGCGGCGGTGATGTCACGCGGCACCGCCTGAAGCGCGGCAAGCGCAATGAGCGCCACGAGCGGAAAGTTCTTCCAGCAATCCGCGACGATCAGCGCGGTCATGGCCGTGCCCGGCTCACCCAGCCAGGAACGATAGCTGTCGAGCAGCCCGATCTGCGTGAGCGCGGAATTCAGCGCGCCGTATTCGGGATTGTAGATCAGCCGCCACAGCGTGGCGTTGACGACGGTCGGCAGCGCCCAGGGCAGGATCAGCAGCGCGCGCAGCACGGCGCGGCCGTAGAATTGCTGGTTGAGGAGAAGGGCAGCGAGGACACCGATCACCATTTCGGCGGTGACCGAGATGACGGCAAACCACGTCGTGGCAAAGAGCGCGCGCTGGAAATTGTTGCTCGACAACATCTTGACGTAGTTGTCGAACCCGACGAAGGCGCCTCCCGTCCCGACAAGCTTGGCGCCGGTAAAGGAAAGCCTGACGGTATCGATCATCGGCCAGCCGATGACGGCTGTCATGATGATCAGAAGGGGCAGCATGAGAAGCCATGCCCGGGTCGTCATCCAGGTGCTGGACATCACGTCTTCTTCGTCGCTTGTCGGGGGCAATACTGTGCGGGTGGCCGAAGCCACCCGCAAGCGCTCGGGATCAGAGCCCGCTGTTTTCGGCGGCGGATTTCAGCGCGTCTTCAGGCGTTACCTGATCGAGCAGCGCTTCCTGTATGCCCTGCTGAAGGGCCGTGGAAAGCTCCTGATACTTCGGTGTCGTTGGCCGCGGATACATGGCCGCAAGACCAAGCTTGGCGGCAGCGATCAGCTCTTCCTGGCCGGCAGTCACGGCCGGATCCTCATAGGACGATGCCCAGATCGGCAGGCTCAGCTTCGCATAGGCATTCTGCGTTTCCTGCGAGGTCATGTGCACGATGTACTTCCAGGCTTCTTCCTGATGCTGGCTCGTGGAGGTGATGCCGAGGCCCATCGAACCGTTGACGGCCGAAACCTCGCTCTTGCCCTCGACACCCGGTGCGGGAACGATGCCGACCTTGCCGGCAACCTTGCTGTCCTTGCCGCCATTGGCCATGTTGTACATGTAGGTCCAGTTGAGCGCGAAAGCCGCCTCGCCGTTCTGGAAGATGTTGCGTACATCCTCCTCCAGGAATTCCTTGGAGTTCGGGTTGGTGAGGCCCGACTTGTAGCTCTCGACCATGTATTTCAGCGCGTCGAGCCCACCGCCTTCACCGAAGGCCGGCTTGCCATCCTTCAGGAATTCGCCACCATAGGCGCTGACAAGCGTGGTGTAATCGCAGATCACGGCTTCCGCCTGCGCCCAACTCCAGGCGATGGGTGTTGCAAGCAGGCCCTTGTCCTTGATGATCTTCGCCTGCTCGGACAGCTCTTCCCAGGTCTTCGGCGGCGTCTTGATGCCGGCCTTTTCCAGGATTTCCTTGTTGTAGAACAGGTATTTGGTGTCGAGAATCCACGGCATGCCGTAGGACTTTCCGTCGTAGTTGACGGTCGTCCAGGCGCCCGGCAACACCCCCTTCTTCATCTCGTCGGTCACACGGCCGGTCACATCAACCAGAACGTTGTTGGTGGCATATTCCGCAGGCCAGATCACGTCGAACAGAACGACGTCGTAACCGCTGCCGGAACCTTGTGCCAGTACGGTCTTATCGTGCAGGCCCTCATAAGGAACGAATTCGAGGTTCACCTTGATATCGGGATTCGCCTTCGTGAAGGCATCGGTCATCGCGCGGACATCCGCCTCGCTATAAGCGGCCTGCGCCATGAACAGCGCGTTGAGCGTCGTTTCGGCGAACGCGTGCGGAGCCGAAACGGCCGCGACCAGCGCTGCATACAACAGGGTCTTCTTCATCGATTTCAACATGCCTGCCTCCAGTTTGGTTTTGAATCCCGACGTGCCCTCGGGCACGCGTGCTCACTGCGCCTTATGGCTTTCGCCGGATCGCTCTGGGCGCGGCATCGCCTCGCCCCTTGTTCCCCGGAACTCTTTGGTTCCTTATTAAGTCAAATGTATTGACTTAAGTCTTGTGTAATATCCAAATGGTGTCAAGAGGGAATCGTCGATGAACGAACTGCGGACGATCCGCGCCAGAAGCGGGACCAATCAGGAGGGCACGAGCGCGCATAACCGGCGCGTGCTCATCGAGGCCATCCGCGTCAATGGTCCGATGTCGCGCGCCGCCCTCGCCCGTGCCACGCACTTGACCAAACAGACCGTCTCGAACCTCATCGAGAGCTTGGAAGCCGATGGGCTCGTGGCATCGGAAGACGTTGTGCGCGGCGGCCGCGGCCAGCCTTCCACGCCCTACAGGCTGGTTCCCGAGGGCGCCTTTGCGCTCGGCGTTCAGATCGATCGGGAACTCACACGGATCGTGGCCGTCGATTTCCTGGGCCAAGAGGTGGCTCGTGCCGTTGCAAACCTTCCGCCCGGCGAGCCTGAGGAAGGCAGCAAGGTGATCCTCCATCACATCGGACAGGTCCGGCGCGATCTTGCCGACCGTATCCCGATGTCCACGCAGCGCCTCACCGGTCTCGGCATCGCCATGCCAGGCCCATATGGGCTGAAGCCGTCTGGTGACGATCCCTGGATGATGGCGAAGTGGCAGTCCTTTCCCCTGCTGGAAACACTGGCCGCAGGCACCGGTCTCGAGACGACCCTCCAGAACGACGCGACCGCCTGCGCGACCGCCGAACGCATGAACGGCGTGGCTGATGGCCTTGACCACGCCGTCTGCCTCTATTTCGGCTATGGCATCGGCGCCGGCCTTATTCTCGGCGGCGAGATTTATACCGGCAGCAACCGCAATGCAGGCGAGATCGGCATGGTTCTCTTCTCGCGGGGTGGCACGGTCGCCCCATTCGAACACCGGTCCTCGTTCGCCTCACTGCTCCAGCATCTCGGCCTTGGCACCGCAACGACCGACGCCTATGACGAGGTCGAAAGGCTGACGCTTGCAGACGATCCGCGCATCCGCCAATGGCTGGAAGGTGCCGGTGCCGATTTCCGGCAGGCCGTTCACATGGTCGAGACCATCTTCGACCCCGAGACCGTCATCCTGAACGGCAGCGCGCCGTCCGCCCTCTCACGAAGGCTGTTCGAGGCGATGCACCCCCCTCTGCCGTCGATTGCCGAACGCCCCGGCCGAACCATACCGCGCGTCCAGCTCGGCATGATCGATCCCTGGGCCGTCGCGCTCGGCGCCGCAGCTGCCCCCATCCGGCGCGCATTCGACCCGCTCTTTTCAGCGATCCTGAAGGAAGCCCCCTGAACGCCGCCTTTATACCCGGCAGCTGTCCGCTCGCTTCAGTGCACCGCGGCGTACATGATGTCCTCGCTGGAGGCGTCCGTCGGGGAGAACTCTTCCACGACCCGCCCCTGGCGCGCGACGAGGATGCGATCGGATAGGGCAAGAATTTCGGGAAGGTAGGACGAGATGACGACGACGGCGAGCCCTTCGTCGGCAAGCCGCTGGATCAACGCATGGATCTCAGCTACCGCGCCGACATCAACACCTCGCGTCGGCTCATCGAAGATGATGAGACGCGGCTTCTGGATGAGCGCCTTGCCGATAACCACTTTCTGCTGGTTGCCCCCGGAAAGCTCGACGACACGCGCCTCGCCGCCGATCGAGCGGATCGCAAGCTTGTCCGTCCACACCTCCGCCAGCGACTTCATCTCGGCGATGGAGACAAAGGGAAAACGGTTCAGACCGGCTGCCAGAAGACCCGCATAAAGATTTTCGGCAATCGACATGTTCTCGAAGAAGCCTTCGAGCTTTCGATCCTCCGTGACGTAGACAATCCCGTCCGCGACAGCCGGACCGGGCGTCGCGTAGCGCACCGGCCTGCCTTCATAGGCGATGGCCCCGCCTCGCAGGAAGTCGCGCTTGAAGACGCCCGCGATGATCTTCGCCGTCTCGGTGCGGCCGGAGCCGACAAGGCCGAAAAGGCCGGTCACCTGTCCCGCAAAGACCGAGAAGGACGTGTTGCGCACAAGCGTCCCCATCGACACGTCTTCGACCGAAAGCACGCGTTTTCCAGCCGGACGCGTTTCGCTTCGCGGTGAAAACTCCGTTTCGAGTTCGCGGCCCACCATGGCCTGGACAATACGCCCCTGCGTGAGATCTCCGGCATTTTCCGTCAGCACACGCTTCCCATCGCGCATGACAGTGATGCGGTCGGACATCTGTAGCGCTTCCTCCAGCGCGTGCGTGATGAAGATGATGGCGACGCCGCGGGAGCGAAGACGATTGATCAGCGAGAAGAAATGCCGACGCTCCTCGGGTGTAAGCGTCGCGGTCGGCTCGTCGAAGATGATAACTTTTGCATTCAGCCTCACCGCACGCGCAATCTCCACCATTTGCCGTTTCGCGGCCCCGAGGCTGGAGACCAGCGCCGTCGGATCGACGGTGAAATTCAGGGATTGCAGGAACTGCTGGGCGGCGATCGTGATGCCCCGCAATCGGTTGAAGGCCTTCTCGTGCCCCAGAAACAGGTTCTGCGCCACGGTCATCGATGGCACGAGGCTCGTCTCCTGATAGACCATGGCGATACCGCGACGCAGCATCTCAGCCGGCCCATCCGCTTGCAACGGTTTTCCAAGATAGAGGATTTCCCCGCCTTCAGGCGGATAGACGCCGGCGAGCAGCTTGCTGAAGGTCGACTTCCCAGCCCCGTTCTCGCCAAGGAGCGCGTGAACCTCGCCGGCGTGCAGGTCAAAGTCAACAGCATCGACCGCCACATTGCCGTGGAAAGCCTTGGTCAGCGCGCGTGCCTGGAGGATGCTTGTCATGCCAGAGGCTCCCGCTTGCGGATATCGACGATCTCGCCCGCGCCTTTGAGGGCCACCATTCGGGCATTTGGCAAGTCCAGAACCGAAACCGCACCATGACGATGCCCGTCGGCGCGCGAATGATGACTCCCGACCGGCTGGAACTGCGCGTCCAGCCTTGCGACGAGACCATAAGACCGCGCCGGCGCCCAGGGTTTGCGCACGCCCATGGTACGAACCCCGCCGCGCTGCAACGGTTCAAGGAAGCTTTCGCCCGATCGTAACGCAGGCGCGATCCAGTAATCCTGCGGCACGGTGGCAATCATATCGGCGCGGAACCGGTCTTCGCGCAACACGAGTTCGATGAGCCGGTTGCGCGGCGCAAAGACCGCCAACCACCAGCCGCCGTCATGCGCCGGTGCCAATCGGCCGGGATAGCCGGGAATACGGTCGAGAACCGTGCGCGCACGCCCGCCGGCCAAGCTGATGATGCGGTGGGCGAATGCCTCCGCCACCACCGGCGCGCCATTTTCGTCAAGCGCCAGCCCGGCCGGGAACGCAAGTCCGTCGGCGATGCGCTCTGCCTTGCCGCTTGCAAGGTCCAGCCGCCAGATGGCGCCGTCACGCTGCTTGCGCATGAGGGCCTGCACCCAATCGGTCGCGGCGGAATGCGCCGAGCCCTGCGCGACGAGGAGCGCGTTGTCATCGCCCGCGAGAAGCGCCGTGGCCGATACGACCGTGGGAAAAGCTGTGCGAAGATCCTGCGTCTCACCGTTCCGCCGCAGCATAAGGCCGCCATCGGCCGTCGCGATCGCAAGCCCGCCCTGCGGCGGGGCGGCAAGCGCCGTCACGGGCGAGGAGAAACGCTCGACCGGCGTCGGGTTCCCGTCGTCGAGCCGGTAGAGCGCATAGCCGGCCGTCAGCCAGATTTCGCCTTCCGCATCCTGCACGAGATTGTCTACCTCCGGCAGGCTTGCCACACGGGCGGCGGTTTCGATATCCGTATTCGGCTTCCACGCGCCGTCATAGGGCGGGATGGTGACGGCCTCGCCGCGAAACGGATCGAGCAAACGGTCGAGGAGCGTCATGCCCGACCTCCCCAGTAGGAATTCCAGCTTGTCCAGTTCGGATCGGCATCCGGCAGGCGGATACGGCCGATCCGGTTGTTCAGGATACCGCCGACATAGAGCCAGCCTTTGTGCTCGCGCATGGAGGTCACCATCGGATGTGCCGCCCCGCCAAGATCGCCTAGTGTCCCGACAATGGCGCCGGTCTCGTCGAATTTTACGACGCCGCCCGTGTTGATGTTGGGGAAAAGCCAGTCATCCTGCGGCAGGTTGCGTGTCATGCGCTTTCGCATCGCCGGATGACGCAGGGCCAGGTCGAAGCTCGGGGTGCGCATGCCGAGCCACGCCATCCAGTAAGTACCGTCGGAGGCGCGATTGATGTTGTCGGGATAGCCCGGCATATCGCGGATCACGGGTTCGAGTTGCCCCTCCTTCGGCCCCGCAATCCAGTACCGGTGCACCGAGCAGGCCCAGCTTTCGGCAATCAGCAGCGACTGGCCGTCATGGCTGAGGCAGACACCGTTGGCGTAGCGTAGGTTCCTCAGCACCGTCCGCGTCTTGCCGGTCTTCGGATCGTGTACGAGAAGCCGGCCGGTCGGGCGGCTCTCGATGGAATCGAGCGCCCAGTCATGCGCGTCGTAACGCGTGGTGGAGTCGGTAAACCAGATGCGCCCGTCCGGGCCGATGTCGCAGTCGTTCGGATCACGCAGGCGCGCGTCGTCGACGACGGAAAGAAGCGACCGTTGCGTTTCGGTGGAAAGCTCTTTGACCTTTCCATCCTTCGCTACACCGTAAAGCCCCATCGCACCCACGCAGGAAACGATTTCCCCATCCCGCGCCATCGCGAGCCCGAGCGGGAACCCACCAATATGTGCGAAAACCTCTGAGCGCGTGTAGTCGGGTGCAAACCAGCGCACGATCTCGCCATGGCGCGTGCCGGCGTAGAGATTGTCAGCGGCATCGAGAATGACATCCTCAGGGCCTTCAACCGTGCCGAGTGCAATCGCTTGAGCAGAGGCAAGCGTGTTGTTCAGCGCATAGGCCGTGCCGGAGCCCGGCAGGGCGGATTGCGCGGGCTGCATGGCGTGGTGGAGCGGGGCTACATAGACCTCTGACAGTACTTTGTGCCTGTTCTTCAGCCATCGGACATCGAGCACGATCGCGGCGGCGAGCAACAGGCCGACAATGAGCTGGCTGGTGCCGGTGCCCGCCCCCATGCGGATCAGGCCATTGGTAATCAACAGAACGATGATGGCGCCCATCAGGCCCTTGGCGATGGAGCCGCGGCCGCCACCCAAGCTGTTGCCGCCCACGACGGCAGCGGTCAGCGCCGCCAGCTCCAGTCCAAGCCCTGTGCCCGGCCCCACGCCGGAAAGACGCGCGGCAAACAGGAAGCCGGCAATGCCGCAGGCCGCGCCCGAGACGACATAGGTGAGAAAGATCGTCCGGCGGACATTGATGCCCACATTGAAGGCCGAGCGCCGCGCACCACCGACCGCGGTAAAATGCCAACCAATGCGCGAGCGGCTCATGACAATATGCGCAGCCAGCGCGAAACCGAGTGCAATAAGCGCGCTGATCGGCTGCCCCCAGATCGCCCCCGTGCCGATGTGATCGAAGGTGTCGTTCCACACCGGTGAACTCTGGATGCGGGTGCCCCAGGTCGTGATCAGGATATCATAGATCGAGCGCCCGATAATGAGAGTAACCAGCGTGGTCAGGAAGGCCCGAAGCCTGAGATAACCGACCAGGAAACCATTCAATGCGCCGAAAAGCGCGCCGGCACCGAGCGCAGCCAGAAAGGCGAGCCAAGCGGGGCCCTCTGCGATATAGATGACGCAGAGGGCCGCAAACGCGCCCAACGCGAAGATGGAGCCCACTGAAAGATCGATGCCGCCGCCGATGATGACGATGGTCAGGCCAAGCACGACGATCAGGAACTCGCCGAGCTGGCGCGTGGTGTCGAGCAGGCTCGACGGCGCGAAGAAACCCGGCAGCAGAATGCCAAACGCCGCCACAACCACGACGAGGAAGACGAAAGGCACAAGATTGTCGGCCCAGCTCTTCGAGAGAAGTTCTCCCAAAAGGTGATCGGGCAACTTGTTGTAGCGCAGGCGGGTTAGTCTTTCGCGAAGGTTCATGCGTGCCGCTTCCGTAGGCTGGAGGAGGCTGGCCGCTGGCCGGCCCCCTCCGTGTCATCGTTACTTCTTGGCGGCTGCCTCGATGGCGGCCTGGCTCCAGCACGTGTTTGGCGTCAGGTCCTTCTTGGTACGGGCAACTTCATGCGTGTAGAGGTAGTTCTTGCTGGCGCCGGGCTTGATGCCGCTCTGCAGCAGGATCTTGATCGCGGCCACGACGTCCTGCGACTGGCGCGGCAGTTCGCTCGTCACGATGGCGCCGAAGGTGCCGTCTTCGAGCAGCTTGCAATCGATGGCTTCGCCGGACCCCGTCGTTGCCAGGAAGATCTTGTCCTTCAGGCCGGCGTCGCGGATCGCCGAAGCCGTACCCTGCGCGGTCGCATCCCAGAAATCGACGATACCGCAGACATCGGGATGCTGCTGGAGGACGGTTGCCGCCGCGTTGCGCGCGGTCGTCGCATCCCAGTTGGAATCGGCGGTACCGGCAACCGTCCAGCCCGGATTGCGCTCCAGAACGGCCTGTACACCGGCCCACTGATCGAGGCTCGACGCATTGACCTGGTCACCCTGGATGACCGCGATCTTCTTGGAGGAGTTTTCGCCGCAATGGTCGATGACCGCCTGCGTCTCCAACTCGCCGAGACGCTTCCAGTCCGAACCGGCAAACACGTCCGATGCATAGTTCGACGGGTTGTCGACCTGCACGACGAAGATACCGGCTTCCTGCGCACGCTTGAACAGACGCGAGTAGGAGTTGAGGTCCGGCGTCTGGACGATCAGCACATCCGGCTTTTCGGCAGAAGAGATCAGGTCGGTGATGGCCTGTGCGCCGGCGTCGACACTCCAGTTCGGATCACGGGTCTCCCAGATGCCACCGAACTGCTTGACCTCCTCACCGATGAAGTGGTTCCAGCCCTGAGCCAGGTCGAAGCCCATGGTCATCGGCACCATGACGACGCGCTTGCCTTCCAGCGCCGAACGGTATGCCTCAGGGCCTGGGTTGGTTTCCTGCGCGTAAGCACCGCTGACTGCACCGGCAAGGCAGGCGCCTGCAAGAACGATATCCCGGAATGTCTTTTTCAGGCTGCTCATGTTTACGTCTCCGCTGAGAATGCGCCCCTCTCCGGGCCGCGGTTGTTGCGATCTTCATGAACGGAGGGCATTACGCCCTCCGGCTAGATGTCCCCCTGCTGACTGGTTTGTTCGTCGCGCGGGTTGAGTTGCCCATCGAGAATGATCGCGCCGAGCAGGATCAGTGCCTTGATGAGGTTCTGGTGGATATTTGGGAGGTTGAGAATTGTCATTCCATTGAGCAGGATACCGATGAGAAGCGCGCCGACCACCACATTGCGCATACCGCCTTTGCCGCCGGACAGTCCGATGCCACCGATCACCACGACAAGAACCACGTCATAGAGCAGGGCCGAATTGACCAACCGGGTGTTCATGCTTTGAAGGCTGACCGCACTGGCAATGCCCGCCAGCCATGCCAGCACCGCGCTCGCGACAAAGGATGCCACGATCAGGGGCCGCACGGGGATGCCCATTGTGCGCGCGGCCTGGAAGTTGTCGCCCATCAGGTAGAGAAAGCGACCGGGCCGCGACCAGCGAAGCAAAACCAGCGCTATCAGCACGACCGCCAGAAAGACGATAACGTCGAGCGGCAGGTCGAACAGACGGGCCTTGCCGAGCCACAGCAGCGATCCCG
The DNA here is from genome assembly GCF_022637395.1 of Shinella sp. H4-D48. Classification (GTDB taxonomy): domain Bacteria; phylum Pseudomonadota; class Alphaproteobacteria; order Rhizobiales; family Rhizobiaceae; genus Shinella; species Shinella sedimenti. Next base: position 313,352 of record NZ_CP093338.1, read on the forward strand.
CCGTCTCAGGTATGTAGATCACATCCTGAGTGAGAATCTGCGAGCGAACGAAACCGAAGACGAAGGCGCTCGAGGCCAGTGTGGCAAAGAGCGCGGAAACACCGGCGTAGGCCACCATGAAACCGTTCATCAGGCCAAGTCCGACCGTGATGACAGCCACAATCGCCGTGGCCGACCAGAGCGACCATCCAGCCTGCAACAGCTGAAGCTGGATAGCGACCGTCACCACCATGATGGAGACCATCGAGAGATCGATGCCCCGCCCGATAACGACGATGCCCATGCCCGCCGCCAAGATGCCCAGCACCGATACGCTGCGCACGATATTGAGCAGATTGGCTGGAGCGGTGAAACCGTCGAGCGCCACAGCGAAACCGGCGAACAACACGACCGCCATTAAGAGAACGATGGTTTCCTGTGTGAATATTCTCAAAAGCGGGCGGTTGCTTGGCACCTGATGACTTCCGTCTAATGCATTCGATTTCGGGCGCACCCGTGGTCAAGGTGATACTGCCGGGCGCAAAGGCCGACAATATCTATGGATTTTGTTTTACATGCTTGATGGGGCAGGTTTTTCCGCCGATTGAGCCTCACGCGGAAAATCCGTCCATCGTCAAAATCGTCGATCCGGTGGTCGCTCTGCCTTCGAGGGCGCGATGCGCCCGCGCCGCCTCGCGCAGGGGTATGCTCGACGCCGCACCCGCGCGCAGGCTGCCATCCGCAAGACGCGCAAAGAGTTCTGCGCTGCGCTGACGACGCTCTTGCGCGCCCGTCAGATAATCGAACACGACCGGCCGGATGACCGATTTGGAGCCTGCGGCAAGGTCAGAAATTTTGAACCCCTCGATAGGTCCGGACGCTTGGCCGAAATTCACGAAACGGCCGTGCGGGCGCAGGCTACTCAGCGAGCCGCGCCACGTATCCTTGCCGACGGCATCGAAAACCGTGTCGCACAGCGCTCCATCCGTGAGTTCCGCCACGCGTGCTGCGAAATCCTCGCGGCAGTACTCGATCACAGCGTCATAGCCATGAGCACGGGCCAGTTCGGCCTTTTCCGGCGAACCCGCCGTTCCGATCGCGCGCGCCCCCAGTGCCGAAATCCACTGACCGAGCAGCAGTCCCACGCCACCGGCGGCGGCATGAACCAGAATTGTCTGCCCCGCCTTGACGGGCGCTGCGGTTGAAACCAACGCCTGTGCTGTCAGCCCTTTCAGCAGCACGGACGCCGCCAGAGCCGTATCGATGCCGTCGGGAAGCAAGAATAGCCTTTCGGCTGGCATGACGCGCATTTCCCGGTAGGCGCCGGTGCGTTCCAGATAGGCGACACGCTGGCCGACCGAAAAATCCTCGACGCCCGGCCCGATCGCTACAACGGTGCCAGCCGCTTCCGCACCCGGGACGAGCATCTCGCCCGGCCAGGGATAAAGCCCGGAGCGATAGTAGGTATCGATGAAGTTAAGCCCTGCCGCTTCCTGACGGATAAGAACCTCACCCGGGCCTGGCGTATCAACGGCGAACTCCGCCCATTCCAGAACCTCCGGGCCACCGGGCTTGCGTGCAACAACCGCGCCAGCATTCATCGGCGCCATGTCTCAGCTTTCGACCAGGAACTGCGGATCGATCGGAAGCTGCATGGCATTCAACAGGGCATTGGTCTGCGAGGCCATTCCGATGACGGCCAGCAGTTCTTCGTGCTGCGCCTCGGTCATGCCTTTTGCCTTCGCGGCCGCCGTGTGTGAATGGACGCAATAGCTGCAGCCGTTGGCGGCCGACACCGCGATGTAAAGCATTTCCTTGACCAGCGGATCGAGCGCGCCAGGCTTGACCATGACATCCTTCAGGCCCGCCCAAATGCGTTCCAGTGTATCGGGCTGGTTGGCCAGTCCACGCCATACATTGTTGACGAAGTCGGATTTACGAGTGGCCCTGATATCGTCGAACACCGCCTTAACGCGCGGGTTCGCTTCAACTTCGGCGTCGGTCCACAGACGAACTGTGCTCATTGAAAAACTCCTCTCAAGGCCTCAGCCATGTGCCCAATCCCAGTAGAGCTGCCGCGCCCTGCGTGCGAATGGGCCGTATTCAAAAGTACGGTCGTCGAAACCGAGCACAGGCATGACCTTGGAAATGTTGCCGGTGCTGAATATCTCGTCCGCCGCCCGGAAATCATCGACCTTCAGCGTCTTCTCGTAGACTTTTACGCCGTCCTGGCGCAGCAGTTCAATGACACGCTGCCGGGTGATCCCGTCAAGGAATGTGCCGTTCGGGACGGGTGTGAACACAGCGCCGTTCTTGGCGAAGAAGACATTCGATGTCGCCAGTTCCGCGACATTACCGAGCGTGTCGCAAACAAGCGCATTGCCGAAGCCCTTGGCGCGTGCCTCCGCCAGCATGCGGGCATTGTTGGGATAAAGGCAGGCGGCTTTGGCATTGACCGGCATCGTTTCCAACGTTGGTCGGCGAAAGCGGGTCGTGGTAATCGTGAAGCCACCGGGTACGGCCATGGGCCGCTCTTCCAGGCACAAGGCAAATGCGGTCGATGCCGGATCGGGCGCAACGACGCTCGCATCGCTTTCCTCCGCCCAGTACATCGGGCGGATATAGATGGCAGCATCGGGCGCGAAATGCTTGAGCCCCTCTTCGACCAGTTCCATGATGCGTGCGGCGGTTAGTGTCGGCGCGAGGCCAAGCGCGCGAGCGGATTCGTTCACCCGCTCGGCATGAAGGTCGAGATCGGGAACGACACCCTCAAAACGGCGGGCACCATCGAACACCAGCGAGCCGAGCCAGGTTGCATGCGACCCGGCGCCGAGAATGCGAATATCGCCCTCGTGCCACTGGTTCTCGTACCACGTCCACACGGAAGGAGTTTGCGACATCGGAAACCTCGATTTTATACGGTCCTTTACCTACACACACCTTGCCTCATGCGTCCAATGCAAATATTCCACTTCAATGCATGCACAAATGGCATGGATGTGAAGGGGACGAACGGTGGATGAGCGGCTCTTGAAGAGTTTTGTGACGACCGCACAGCTCGGCAGCGTCACCTCAGCGGCGGAACGGCTGAACCTCACCCAGCCGGCTTTGTCGCGACAGATCCAGAGGCTTGAGCAGGAGTTGGGCTTGACGCTGTTTCAGCGCAGCGGCCGAAATCTACGCCTATCCGTGCATGGCGACCGACTCCTCGGCGACGCGCAGGCCGTTCTGGCAGCAAGCAAGCGCCTGCACGACGCTGTTTCGGAAATGCGCGAGGGAGAATACGGCATCCTGCGGATAGGCGCCTGCTCGCAGATGATCGAGCGGCATATGAGCGAGGTGCTGCCGGCCTGGAAGCAGGACAACCCCAACATCGACATCAGGCTGGAGGAAGGCGGCGGCGCCGAGCTTGCCCGCCGTCTCGATGAAAACGAATTGCACTTGGCGATCAATGCCCGCCACTTTGCGCGGCCGGACCGCTTCAGCCGCGTTGACCTTGGCGCGATGCGCGTGCGCGCCTTTTGCATCCGCTCGGCCTTCACCGCCGAGCCGGACACGGTCACGCTCGCGCAGCTCTGCTCCAAGCCGCTTCTTCTTCTCAATCGCCGGCATTTCACGCGCGAACTCTTCGAAACGGCCTGCCAGGCGGAGAGCTGCCTCGCGCAGCCGGCGCTCGAATCGGGATCGCCGCATACCCTGCTGGCTATTGCCCGAAGCAGCGGCGGCGTCGCCATCGTACCGCATATGGGCACGGGCGCAGTCGAAGGCCTGGTCGCCCACGATATTCTGCACCGCGGCAAGCCACTCGATTTCGAAATGTCGGCGATCTGGCCCTCCTCGGTTCCCCTGCCCGGCTACGGCCACCGGTTCATCGCCCACATCCGCGAGCGCCTCTTGCCCGCACCAGCAACCGTGGTCAGCGCGCAGTAAGGTTCCGAATGCGGGCAGCGGCAATCCGCTTCGCCAAAATTTTATAGCGATAACAGTCAGATATATTCATTTTCCTCGATTACGAGCATCGCGCAAACATCTGCCTCAGCGACAACAGCACCGTCGACTTTGGCTTCGCAATGAAACTTCCAGACATTGTGCCTCCGGTGGCGCTTGCAGACATGAATTTCAAGCCGATCACCGGGTTCGACGGGTTTTCGAAACCGGGCTTTATCGATCGTCATGAGATAGACGAGATGGCCGACGCCTACCTGTTTGCGGGCGCATATGGCCCCTGCCGTCTGGCACATCGCTTCAACGATCAGAACGCCCGGCATGACCGGGCGCTCGGGAAAATGACCCACGAAATGCGGCTCGTTTGCCGTGACGTTCTTGATGCCGATAGCTGAATTGTCGGCATCGATGTCGATAATCCTGTCGATGAGCAGAAAGGGATAACGATGCGGCAAAAGCTTCATCAAATCATGGATGCCGACTACACCAAGCGTCGTGCTCATTTCTTCGGACATGATCGCCTCGCCCAACAGTTTGCGCCTCATCGCCGCGCCCTCGTGATGAACCGGCAAATGGCGTCTGAGCGGGGCTCCATCCATCGCCAGATCAGCACCATGGCGAACATGGTGAAAAGCCAGCCAAGCATGATGTCGGACAAGAAATGCGCGCCGAACAGAACGCGGTTGAATGCGATCATCAATATGAACGGCACCATTGCCAGAGCCGCGATCCCTCTCAGCCTTGCCGGGACGAAAACCAGAAGGGAAAGGGCTGCCGCGGCCGCAGACGACTCGCCAGACGGGAAGGAACAACTGCGGCTGCACGCGGCGGAAAATTGCCAGACCGGCGTAAAGTCGGCGCTTCCGCCGAACTCGTACAGGTCGCGAGGGCGCACGCGTCCAATCAGGAATTTCAGGACATGGACGACGATGAATGGCCCAACCGCAAAGCTCAGAAGCACGAACAGCGGCTTGTGGGGCTGGCCGAATTCGTAGCGTTTCGGCCCGAACGCCTGCAGGCCCATCAATAGCAGCATCGCGCCGATGAGATAGATCTGACCGTCTCGGCCGATCCGCCGCACGGCCTGCAGGAACGGCTGCTCTGCCAGAACGAAGACCTGATCCCGGGCGAACCATTGTGACACTGCAAGATCAACCATGGGAAAGATCATGAAGAAAAAGCTGACGCAGATGATCGACGTCCCCAGAACGGTCAGCGCTTTGTCGGCGGTGGACGGCTGTTGGATGGAAAATTTAAGCAGGTCGCTCGATACAGCTTTTTGCATGTCGATCTTTCAACAAGGCGACAGCCGCGACCCGCAAATCTCTTTCGATTGCCGTGCCGCCGGATGCGCGATTTTGATGGATAGAGCGGTCGCAAGCGACTGGAAGGACGCCGCGCGCTCTGGAACGACGGCAACTTGGAGCGCGATTATCAAGAAACGGCCAAGAGAGGATCAAGGGCCCGTCCGGAATCGGTTATCCGTCCGTCGAGAGGCCGTTTGGAATTGCGCAAGCCGATCATCTCGCCGATAGTCGTTGCGCGGCAAAGCCGCGAGTAAAGACAAGGCAGCAAGGCATCACAGTGGATAATAATCTTGTTCTCATCGTTGAGGATGAGCCGGCGATTGCAAGAATTCTCGAAGGGTATCTCTTGCGTGATGGCTTCAGGACCGTGCAGGCCGCCGATGGCGAAACTGCCCTTCAGCACCATACGCTCCTGAAGCCGGACATCGTGCTTCTGGATGTTCGCATCCCGAAATTGGACGGACTTGGCGTGCTCGCCCGCCTTCGGCAAACCAGTTCGACGCCTGTCATCATGGTGACGGCGCTTGCCGATGACCTCGACCGATTGAGCGGCCTGCATCTCGGTGCAGACGACTATGTCGTTAAGCCCTTCAACCCGCAGGAAGTCGTCGCGCGGGTGAAAGCCGTGCTGCGCCGGACGCTTGGGGAGCGACGGGATTCCGTCCGCCGGTTCCGCGAAATAGAAGTCGATTTTTCCAGCTACTCCGTTGTCGTCAACCGCGACGGAAAGCGCAGCCCGATGTCCCTGACGCTCAGCGAGTTCCGCATCCTCGCCCATATGATCCGCCATCCGAACCAGGCCTTTGCGCGCGCGGATATCCTTGATGCCTGCCTGCCGGAAAGCGATGCGCTCGTGCGTACCGTGGACACACACATTTCCAACCTTCGACGCAAGCTTGAAGAGCTGGGTCAGACCGGTTTCTTCCCTGCCGTGCGTGGCGTCGGCTACCGGTTCTTTGATCCCCAATGAAGATGCCCAGATTCCCGACCCTGTCGCTTGCCACGCTCACCGCGACCGTGATTACGACGATGCTCTTGCTCAGCGTGAGCATCGCCTATTTGGGGGTGACCTGGTATTCGACCTATCTCGAGGACAGCATGGCCGACGCGCTGCCACCCGAGGCTGCGAACGCCTACAAGATGGTCAATGAAGGCCGGGTTCCCGACAGCAACGCGCTCAAGACCCTGCTTGAGCATCTTAACGAGCAGGCAGCACCGACAGATTTCAAGATCCAGCTCGCTGTCCTGATCTGCGGCCTGCTTTCCGCTCTCGTCTGCGCCGTTATCGGCATCTATCTTGCGCGACGTATCGCCCGGCCTCTGGAGGATCTCACTGTCGCTGCGACATCCCTCACGTCGGGCGATTTTTCGGCCCGGGTTGCCGCTTCATCCAGCAGCACGCGCGAGGTGGCAAGCCTTGTAGAGACCTTCAACGCTCTCGCCACAAGCCTCGACAGGATGGAGGAGCGACTGCGCTTCAACAACATGGCCATTGCGCACGAGCTGCGTACGCCGCTGACGATACTGCAGGGTGCGTTGCAGGGCATGGTAGACGGCGTCTTCGCGATGGATCGGAAGATCATTTCCGATCTTCTCCTCCAGGTGGAAGGTCTGGGGAAGATCGTCGAGGATTTGCGCACTCTTTCCTTGGCGATCGGCCAGAAGCTCGTGATGCAGCGGCAGCCAATCGATGTGGCAGAGGTCGTGGAAACCGTCCTTGCGGCAGCAAAACCTATGCTGGATGCGAGCCAGATGGAAATCGAAGCCGGGCTTCAGCCGGCCTGCATATCCGCGGACCCCTCGCGAATCCGCCAAGCCGTGCTGGCAGTTCTGGAAAATGCCAGCCGCTATGCGCAAAGCGGTGGATGGCTGCGGTGTGAAACGGAACGGCTGCCGGACGAAAGCGTGATCATTCGTATTCTCGACCGAGGTCCAGGCTTTCCTGAAGACATGGATGCAATAGCCGTCAATCCTTTCTGGCGGGGCGACGCGTCACGCTCGCGCGCCACAGGCGGAACGGGGCTGGGGCTCTCGGTGGTTCAGGCGATTGCGACCGCGCATGGCGGCCATCTGGAATTTACCAACCGGCAGGGCGGTGGCGCGCTGGTCGCCATCCATTTGCGCCCCGAATAGCAATGGAGCAGGCGCGCGCTGAATGTGGGAGCCGATCGGCAAGGCCCTCGACGCAATCCGCGTTGGCCCCTCAGCAGAACAACTCGCCAACCCGATTGAACTGCGATTTGCTTGCGTTTCGCCGGTCGCTTCTATCGATCTGCGAATAGGGAACGACGAAGCCATAGGTATCATCCGGCTCACCGCAGCGTTCGCACCAGAAGCCGTCGATATTTGACAGCAACATAGACTGCCGCCGGGAGCGCCGATAAAGGATCGGGTGCTTGGCCTGCGATATGGCCCGGAAATGCCGGGTATTTCCTTCTGCGACCAGTCCCTGCAACACCATGAGGATAGCCTCCTTCGGCCGAAGGCCGTACAGATCGCGGGTGGTCTCGACCATCAGCCGCTTGGCGTTGCGCGGGCCTTGCAGGCTTCCCACCACAAACGTGTACCCTCGCCCTTCGCTCTCACGCACGAATGTGAACCGGACAGTGCATAGTGCCGCGTTGTCTCGGGTCCGCACAAGCTCGATCCCGAAGGCGCCCTCATGGCGCCCGCCGCAGCGGTCGGCTAGAACGAGACGGCACGAATAGGTGTCGTTGCGTCCATGTACCTCTCCCATATCGACGGTTTCGCCGCTCCAGAGCCGTATCATGCTGTCTCTCGACAGGATTGTCTCGGCAATCGTGAAATGATCGATGAGCAGCCTGAGCCGCTGCGAACCGCTCAGGCCGTAGACGAGAAATTTGGACAGCGGCTTCTGCAGAAGATCGTCGTGCGGGAGAGGATAGCCGCGTGACGCGGCAAAGGCTGCCATCCATCGCCACCATCCCAGGGTAAGCGGCGGATTGGCTGCAAAGCGCATCCAGAGCAGAACACTGCGTTTCCACCGCATTCTCGAAACGGCGGTCAGGATGCGCCAGGCCATGGCATGGGGCGGGTTCGGCACCCGCGCTCGATGGGGCGACATGCCCTCAAATGGCAGGGCGCTCAGCTTTTTCTGTTGCATGATTAATGTCCGTCGGTGATTTTCCGCGAACATCTGCGCCCACATTGTCAAGGTTGTGCGAAGAAAGGGTCTGCCTTTCATGGACGACCGGATGGCTGATATCGAATGCAGGTGCATCCTGCCGGCACCCGCACCGAAGCACGCAAGTACGCCTTGCCATGGAGTGGCCGCCGGCGCGCTCGCTTACCCGAACTGGCCACTCTCGATGAGCGACTTGATCAGCATGCGCATCGCGTTGGTCAAATGGCGCTCGCTTCTCGTGATCACCTGCGTTTGCGACGTGACTTTCGAGGCATAGTCGAGTGGCAGCGGCACGAGCTCGTCATCAAGCTCGCGCTGCGGTGATGGGCGAAACGGCATCAGGAAAACCCCTTCACCGAGCAGCACGAACTTGCGCACGATGGCGTAGGAATTTGCCGTCAGCGACGGACGCAGTACCACATTCTCCGACCGCGCAATGAGATCCGTGACCTGCCGTCCGCCGAACTCCGGATGCAGCATCCCGATGGGATAATCGACCACATCCGTCAGCTTGGGATCACGCCCGAGCCGCGTCAGCGGATGGTCCTGATGAACGACGACACAAATCGGTACGTCGGACCGGGCATGAAACTTCAGATCCCTGTCATTCGGCGCAAAGTAGGTCACGCCGATATCGGCCTCATCCTCCAGAATGGCGCGGACGGTCTCGTCCGTCGGATGAATGCGGATATCGAGGTCGATACCGGGATACTGCGTCTGGAAGGCCCTAAGCGGCCCATTCACCACCCACTCCCCGAAGCCCTCCCCCATCGAGAGGCGGATGAGGCCGCGCTTGATGTTGCGAAACTCGTCGAGGCGCGCCCGCAACTGGATGTCGGCGGATCGTTGCGTCCGGTAATACTCGCACAGCGCGCTGCCGGTCTCCGTCACCTTCACCTTGCGGCCACGTTTTTCCAGGAGCGTAAGTTGAAGTTCCCCTTCCAGGATAGCGATCTGCCGGCTGATGGACGATGGATTAACCTTCAGTTCTTCAGCCGCCTGACGGATGCCACCGCAAGCATCGGTGTAGAACAGATAGCGCAGGCGGGTGGGGTCAAGCATCGTTTCTCCGGGTTGACTGTTGCGCAACTGTTGCCTTTTGCGCAACATGCAATATGCCTCTCGGCAATTGTTCGCAACAGAATTTCCTTCTATGGCTGGCGGCGAATGCGATGAAGGTGACGTCGCGTCGATCACGACAATTAGCGATTGGGAGATAGCTTTGCGTATCAGAAGAATTTTGACAGCGGCGGCGCTGGCACTTGCAACGTCGGTTTCGGCTCTCGGTGGTACGGTAAGCGCAGCTCAGGCCGAGACGTTCCGCTTTGCTTCTCAGGGCGACCTCAAGTCGCTCGATCCGCACGCGCTCGCCGAGACCTTCTCGCTGGCCATGATCGGCGGCATCTACGAAGGCCTGGTGGCGCGTGACGAAAACCTCAAGCTTGTGCCGGCGCTCGCCGAGAGCTGGGATGTTTCCGAGGATGCCCGCACATGGACATTCCATCTGCGCAAGGGCGTGAAGTTCCAGGGCGGCCAGGATTTCACCGCCGACGACGTCATCTTCTCAGCCGATCGCGTCCGCTCGGCTGGCTCCGATCTCAAGACCCGCGTTCCGGCCAATGCGGTGTTCAAGAAGATCGACGACTATACCGTGGAGGTAACAACGCCGGAGCCCTCTCCACTTCTGCATGCCGTGTGGGATACGTGGTACATCGTCTCCAAGTCCTGGGCCGAGGAACATGCTGCGACTGAAGTCGCCAGCGCCTCGTCTGCTCCGTCCTATATCTCGCTCAATGCAAACGGCACGGGACCTTTCAAGCTCCAGCAGCATCAGCCGGGCGTTCGCACAACTTGGGTTCCGAACCCGGAATGGTGGGGCACGCCGAAGCACAATCTCGATGAAGTGGTGTTGACGCCGATTGCATCGGGCGCGACGCGCGTCGCGGCGCTGCTTTCGGGTGAAGTCGACATGATCGACCCGGCGCCTTTGCAGGACGTCGACCGCATCAATGCGAGCGGCAACGCGTCGGTTCTGCAGGGGCCGGAAGTCCGCACGATCTATTTCGGTTTCGACCAGCGCCGCGATGAGCTGCTGTTCTCCTCGGTGAAGGGCAAGAACCCCTTCAAGGATGCCCGTGTGCGTCGTGCGGTCTATCAGGCCATCGATATCGAGGCGATCCACAAGCGCATCATGCGCGGCGCCTCCGTGCCGACGGCGCTCATCGTCGCCAAGGAACTGTTCCCGCTGGCCGACCAGTTCGAGCGTCCCGCCTATGACCCGGATGCCGCCCGCGCGCTGCTGGCCGAGGCAGGCTACGGCGACGGCTTCGAAGTCACGCTGGATTGCCCGAACGATCGCTACGTCAACGACGAGCGCATCTGCCAGTCGGTCGTTCCCATGCTGGCGCGCATCGGCATCAAGGTGAACCTGAACGCCGAGCCGAAGGCCACCTATTTCGGCCGCATCTTCGCCAGCGGCGGCTACCGCACCTCGTTCTACCTGCTCGGCTGGCAGACAAACGGCTCCGGCAGCCTCGGCGTTCTTCAGGACCTCTACCGTTGCCGCGACGATGCCGGCAATGGCGGCGGCTCGAATGTCGGCGGCTACTGCAACGAAGAGGTCGATGCGCTGATCACCAAGATCGGGCACGAGCCCGACGAGGCGAAGCGCAACGAACTCATTCGCCAGGCCTACGACATCGCCCAGAACAAGGAGACGGCGTATTTGCCGCTGCACCAGCAGTCGCTGGCGTGGGGCGTCTCGAACAAGGTCAAGGTTGTGCAGCGCGCCGACAACGACTTCCGCTTCTACTGGGTCACGAAGGGCGAGTGATGTGCCTTTCGCCGGCGGTCTTTCGATCGCCGGCCGATCCCGACCAGGCGCCTGACGCAGTCCTGCGCGCCGCATGACAGGATGAACCGAATGATTGCCCTTGTCATCCGACGGCTTTTGCAATCGCTTGCCGTGATGCTGGTTGTCTCGCTGCTGGCCTTCGTGATGTTTCGCTATGCCGGCGATCCCGTCAACCAGATGGTCGGCGCGGAAACCACATCAGCGGAGCGGCAGGCCGTCCGTGAAAGCCTCGGCCTCGATCAGCCGACCCTCGTGCAGTTCGCCCGCTATGTCGGCCGCGTTGTCACGCTGGATTTTGGCGTTTCCTACCAGTTCCGCCAGCCCGTGACGAAACTTCTCGCCGAGCGGCTTTCAGCGACGCTGGAGCTATCCTTCGTCGCCGCGTTGATCTCGCTTTTCGCCGGCATCGTGCTTGGTGTCTACAGCGCGCTCAATCCGCGCGGCCGAATTTCCTCCCTGTTGCAGAGCGTGTCGCTGGTCGGCGTGAGCCTGCCGACATTCCTGATCGGCATCCTGCTGATCTACATCTTTTCCGTCTCACTCGGCTGGCTGCCCGCCTTCGGCCGCAACGGTCTCATCCCCGTGACGGAAAACTGGTCGACCGGCCTCCTGACTATCGAAGGCTGGAAGTCGCTGCTTCTGCCTGCGATCACGCTCGGGCTCTTCCAGATGACGCTGATCATGCGCCTCGTGCGGTCCGAAATGCTGGAAGTGCTGCGTACCGATTTCATCAAGTTCGGCGTCGCCCGCGGCCTGCCGCGTGCACGGCTCTACTTCCGTCACGCCCTCAAGAACACGCTGGTGCCCGTCATCACCGTGGTCGGCCTTCAGATTGGCTCGATCATCGCGTTTTCGATCATCACCGAGACCGTGTTCCAGTGGCCGGGCATGGGGCTCCTGTTCCTGCAGGCTGTGCAGAATGTCGATATTCCGATCATCTCCACCTACCTGTTGTTGATCGCGCTGCTGTTCGTCACGGTCAATCTCATCGTCGACCTGATCTACAATCTCATCGATCCGCGCCTCAAGGACGCTGCAAGCTAATGGCAGAGGCCTCTTCCGATACCACAAAGCCGGTCGAACCGAGCCTGCGCGAGCGGATCGCCGACAACGACATCTTCATCGACTTCAAGCGCAACCGGTTGGTTATGTTCGCCACAGCGCTGCTGGTCCTGATCCTGGGTGCGTCCCTGCTGGCTCCCTGGATCGCACCGACGGACCCGTTCGACCCGCTGTCGCTCGACATTATGAACTCGAACCTGCCGCCGGTCTGGCAGGCCGATGGCCAATGGCCTTTCCTGCTAGGAACCGACGATCAGGGGCGAGACATGCTGTCGGCGGTGCTCTACGGCCTTCGCGTCTCGATCATCATCAGCGCGCTCGGCGTGTTTCTTGCCGCGGCCATCGGCATCTGTCTCGGCGTGCTTGCCGGCTACTTCGGTGGGTTCCTCGATGCGTTCATCATGCGCGTGGCCGATATCCAGCTCACCTTCCCTGCCATCCTGATCGCACTTCTGATCGATGGTCTTCTGCATGGCATGCTACCGTCGCTATCGCGCGAAAGCAGCGCGTCGTGGGTGATCATCATTTCGATCGGTCTGTCCTTCTGGGTTCAGTATGCCCGTACCATCCGATCCTCCACCATGGTGGAGCGAAAGAAGGACTACGTGAACGCCGCCCGTCTCTTCGGTCTGCCGCCCGTCGCCATCATGGCGCGCCACATTCTGCCGAATGTGATGGGGCCGGTCCTCGTGATCCTGACCATCAATTTCGGGCTGGCAATTATCACGGAGGCGACACTGTCTTATCTAGGCGTCGGCCTGCCACCGATGCAGCCTTCGCTCGGCACGCTCATCCGGATCGGCCAGGAGTTCCTGTTCTCCGGCGAGTGGTGGATCGTCGCCTTCCCCGGCATCGCGCTGGCGGCACTGGTCCTGACCATCAATCTCCTGGGCGATTGGCTGCGCGACGCGCTCAATCCCCGGCTGCGGTGAGGAGGAGAACCATGTCCGAGACGATTCTTTCGGTTGAAAACCTGCGCGTCGAATTCGAGACGCGCCGCGGAACGCTCGTTGCCCTCGACGACATCAGCTTCTCCATCGCCAAGGGCGAGGTTCTCGGCGTCGTCGGCGAATCCGGTGCGGGCAAATCGATGACGGGTGCCGCGATCATGCATCTTATACCGCGCCCGGGCCGTATCGCGGGCGGCCGTATCATGCTGGGCGACCAGCGGATCGACAACCTGGATCGAACGGGTATCGAAGCCATTCGCGGTCGGCGTATCGGCATGATCTTTCAAGACCCGCTGACCAGCCTCAATCCGCTGATGACCGTCGGCGATCACCTGACCGAGACGATCCGGGTGCATCTGCCGCTCAACCGGCGTCAGGCACGCGCCCGCGCGATCGAACTGCTCGAGGAGGTGGGTATTCCTGACCCGACGGTGCGCATCGATTCCTACCCGCATGAGTTTTCAGGCGGACAGCGGCAGCGGGTGGTCATCGCGCTCGCGCTTTGTGCCGAACCTGAACTGGTCATTGCGGATGAGCCGACAACAGCCCTCGACGTTTCGGTTCAGGCCCAGATCATCAAGCTGATCCGCAAGTTGTGCTCCACGCGCGGCACCGCCTTCATGCTGATAACGCACGACATGGGCATGATCGCCGAGACGGCCGATCGCGTGGCGGTAATGTACGCCGGCAAGGTCGCCGAAATCGGCAAGGTCAGCCCAGTCGTCGGCGCACCGCTTCATCCCTATGCGCAGGGTCTTATGGGGGCCATTCCCTCGCTCGACAACGAGGAGCCGCGACTTCGCCAGATTCCCGGCTCGATGCCTTCGCTGACGGCGCTGCCGGGCGGCTGTTCGTTCCATCCGCGTTGTGAGCGCGCCATGGACATATGCCGCCAGCGCACACCGGCCCTTCTTGGTGGCATCGACCACAAGGTCGCCTGCCATCTTTACGAGCGCGAAGAGGTGGCGGCATGAGCGACAGTGAATTCGTCCGGGTCGAGAAGCTCAACCGGGTCTTTGATGTCTCGAAGCCGCTCCTGAACCGCATCATCGAGCGCCAGCCCAAGCGCTTCGTGCATGCCGCGACCGATGTCAGCTTCTCAATCGCCAAGGGTGAGACCTTCGCGCTGGTCGGCGAGTCCGGCTCCGGCAAGTCGACGGTGGCCAAGATGGTCGTCGGGCTCCTGCCAGCCACTTCCGGAACCGTCGAGATCGACGGCGTTTCGATCACAGGCAAGCATGACCGGGCACAGATGCGTGCGCTGCGCCGCCGTATGCAGATGATCTTCCAGGATCCCTATGCCAGCCTCAATCCACGCTGGCGCGTCGCCAACATCATCGCAGAGCCCATGCTGGCCCTCGGCATCGTGAAATCGAAGGCCGAAGCGCAGCACGAAGCGAGCGCGCTTCTGAAGGTCGTTGGTCTCAATCCGCTCGACGGGCGCAAATACCCGCACGAATTCTCCGGCGGCCAGCGCCAGCGCATCGCAATCGCCCGCGCACTTGCGGCAAAGGCGGAGTTCATCGTCTGCGACGAGCCGACCTCGGCGCTCGATGTGTCGGTTCAGGCGCAGATCCTCAACCTCATGCGCGACCTGCAAGAGCAGTTCGGCCTGACCTATCTTTTGATCAGCCACAACCTTGCGGTCGTGCGCCACATGTCCTCGCGCATCGGCGTCATGCATTTCGGCAAGCTGGTGGAAGTGGAGGAATCCCGGGCCCTGTTCAAGAATCCCCGCCAATCCTACACGCGCATGCTGATCGACGCTGTCCCGGACATTTCCGCGGCAACTCGCAGATAATCACGCCGCAAGCGCATCCGCGAACCAAACATGCCTGTCGCCGTCTCGCCACGGCGCAAGACCTTGTCGTCCTCCAATCAAGGAAATGACCTTCCATGTCCTCCATCGATCGCAGCAAGCTCGACGCCTACATGCCGGACCTGATCGCCCTGCGCCACGACATCCACGCCCATCCCGAAACGGCCTTCGAAGAAGTTCGCACCTCTGCGCTGGTCGCTGAAAAGCTCAGGGAATGGGGTATCGAGGTCCATGAGGGCATCGGCCGGACCGGTGTCGTAGGCGTGCTCAAGGGGTCGCGCCCTGGCCAGCGCCGCATCGGCCTTCGCGCCGATATCGACGCCCTGCACATCTTCGAGCGCAACGAATTCGACTACGCCTCGACGGTCGAGGGAAAGATGCATGCCTGCGGCCACGACGGCCATACGACCATGCTTCTCGGTGCGGCCCGCTATCTCGCGCAGGACCCGGATTTCGCCGGCACCGTGCACTTCATCTTCCAGCCCGCGGAGGAAAGCGCCGGCGGCGCACCGGCCATGATGAAGGACGGCCTGTTCGACCGCTTCCCCTGCGATGCCGTCTACGGCCTGCATACGGAGCCCGGTCGTCCCGTTGGCGAAATCGCCTCGCGCATCGGTCCTGCGCTTGCCGGATCGATGTCGTTCCACGTTACCTTCAAGGGCACGGCCGGACATGGCGGGGCCGCTCCGCATCTGGCGGACGATTGCACCATCCCTGTCGCGCATTTCATTCTAGGGCTCCAGTCGATCGTGGGCCGCAAGGTCGCGGCGATCGATGCAGCCGTGATTTCCATCGGACACATTTCGGGCGGCTCGAAGGGCTCGCCGAATGTCATGCCGGCTGAAATGCTGGTCTCCGGCACCGCACGCTACTTCCGGGACGACGTACAGCAAATCATCGTGAGCGGCCTGCGCGATCAGGCCGAACTCTTCGCAAAGGCCAGCAACTGCGGCGTCGACATCCAGATCAATGAAGGCACACCGCCCCTGGTGAACCACCCCGAGGCATTCGAGAGCGCGCTTGCCGCCGCTGAAAAGACCTTCGGCAAGGACAAGGTCGAGCGTGAACGCACCCTGTCGACCGGTGGCGAGGATTTCGCCTATTTCGCCAATACCGTGCCAGGCACCTATATGTGGATGGGGGGCGGTGTAGGTCCTGATGGCCTCGTGCACGACGTCCATACGGATCGTTTCGACTTTAACGACGCATCGATCCCCTACGGCGTCTCCTATTGGGTCAATCTCGTTCACACCGAGCTTCGTTCCGACGAGACAGCGACGCCAGACGGAAAGGTCGCGTGACATGCACGCATCGAAATCGACGCCGGTCGGACCGTCACGCGTCAAGCTCGGCTTGATCGGCGACAACATCGCCCGCTCGCAATCACCCCGCCTCCACCGGCTGGCGGGGCGTATGTGCGGGCTGGACGTCAGCTATGCCTCTCTCATACCGGCCGATCTCGAGATGAACTTCGATCAGGTCTTCGAGCGGTGCAGGACCGACGGCTTTCGCGGCGTCAACATCACCTATCCCTACAAGGAAACCGTGATCGACAAGGTGCGGATAGATGATCCGACAGTGCGGGCTCTGGGCGCCTGCAACACGATCCTTTTCGAGCAGGACGGCCCGCGCGGCTTCAACACGGACAGCAGCGGCTTTGCCAGCGCCTTCGTGAGCGCGTTTGGCAGTGTGGCGCCGGGGCGCGTCACGATGGCCGGCGCTGGCGGCGTCGGCAAGGCGATCGCTTTTGCGCTCGGCAAACTCGGCGCCACACACCTCGCCCTCGTCGATCCCGACCAGTCCAAGTCCGCCGCATTGGCGGCGTCACTGACGGCCTACTTTCCGAACCTCGACATCAGCCGGCCGGAGACGCTCGTCGAGGCTGTGGACGGTTCCGATGGCCTGATCAATTCCACCCCGATCGGCATGGTCGGACATGACGGCAACGTGTTCGATGGCCTTGACCTCAAGCATAGCCGTTGGGCATTCGACGCGGTGTACACTCCCGTCGAAACGCAGTTCCTTGCGGCCGCGCGAACAGCTGGCGCCGAAATCCTCTCCGGTTACGAACTGTTCTTCCACCAGGGCGTCCACGCATTCCGCTTGTTCACCGGGCAGGAACCTGACGAAGGAGCCTTGCGCACCGCGATGCTCGCCCCTGAACAAGGCGACGCTGGCCGCGCCTAGGTCGCGTGACCTGTCCCACCGGCTCTGATCATGCTGAAATAATCGTCACCCCCAACCTGGCCGCCTTTGAGGGCGATCTCCAGGCCGTCTGCAACGCCACCATGGGCTTTGCACAGCGGCGAACCCGGCGTTTGCGGAAGCGGCATTTTCAGCGTCAAGGCGCTGATGCCCATTTCCCCGAGCGCGTGGCTCGACGTATCGCCGCCAGCGACGACGGCACGCGAGAGGCCAGCGCGTTTGATCAGTTCGGACTGGATGCGGCCCAGTGCACGGCCGAGCCGGTGACGCGCGCCGGCGGAGGAATCCAGTTCATTGCCGCGATCGGCGGACGGTCCGAGCGCGGTGTAGAGCACCACGCTTCTGCCGCCCTCCAGCACCTTGAGACCGGCCGAGATAGCGTCCGGGATAGCACTCGCATTCTCTTGCGCCGACAGCGCGATTGGATCGATCGTCACCCCTTCGAACCCATTTGCCAGCGCATGCCGGATCTGGCGCTCCGTCGTCGGGGACACGCTGCCGGATACGACCGCAATGCGGTCCACCGGACCGGCAGCGGCAAAGGCCGGAGCCGCACCGATCAGGCCGCTATCCCGCCACGCAGGTATGAGGGCATATTCGACGCCCGAGGAGCCACAGACGAAACGGCCCTTCGCGCGCAAACCGTTCCAGAGCAGGTTGCCGGCGGCCTTCTGCGTCTGGGCATCGAGCACGTCGAGCAGCAGAATGTCCGCTTCGTCAGGCTTCGGATGACCGAGTAGCGCGACATTATCCACCAGTGCGGACGATAGTCCGGTCTGTCGTGCAAGATGCAGCAGCACGTTCGCCTCACCCATCGGCGTAACGGGATGGCGAGACATGACCGGATGGCGGTCGATACGATAATTACGGCCCTGATAAGCAGCGAACAGTTCACCGAAGGCCGTGTAACGGCGGACCTGCGGCGCACCGACGATGAGGGGAACAGTGGCCTGGCCGAAAATTGAACGGCCGATTTCAATAGCCCGACCGATGTTACCGACTTGCGGCGCGGAATCGAAGGTCGAGCAGACCTTGTAATGGCAAAACTCTGCGTCCAGAGACTTGAGCCAGGCAAATGCTTGAGCCAGGTGAACATCCATCCATTCGGGCGTTTCGCTGCGGCTGGTGCCGGCAAGGCCGAAGGCACGGGCTCCGGGGAAGCGCGAGAGCAGGTCGGCGTCCGGCATCTTCAGGAAGAGCACGGTTTCGACGCCGTTCGAGGACAGCGCCTCCATGACATCGGTGGAACCCGTGAAATCGTCGCCGTAATAGCTGATCAGAGGTCGCGTCATGTTCACGCCGCCTTGCCGTCGGCAAATTTTTCGATGGACTGCGCCAGTTCCGAATGTTCCCTGGCGTAGGTATCGAGCGGTATGCGCGCGACGGCAGCCTCCCACGCCTGTTTGACGGCCTTCACCCCGGCACCCGGTCCGCCCGGATGGCTGACGATACCGCCGCCGCAGAGGTAAAGCAGATCGGTCGAGCCACCAGTCGCGGCAATCGTGTCGGGCGCCTGGCCGCCCCACTGACCCGAGCCGATGACCGGAAGCGCCACGTCGCTCTCCGCGAAGAGCGGAGTGGTGACGGCTTTGTAGGAGCGCACGAAACTTTCATCCGGCTCCCAATATTTTACACGGATGCCGTTGATCTGGAACTGGTCGACACCGAGCAGCCGCCAGAACTGCTGCCAGACAGAGAACTCGAAACCGAGGCCCGCGTGGCGCGTGAGGATATCCCAGCCGTTGCGATGGGCGTGCAGGACGAGCCCGGATCGTTTGCGCAGAAAAGCCATGCCGCCGAAGCCGATAGAATTGATGTTGACGACCGCGCAATTGCCGCCTGCCGCCAGAACCAGATCGTGGTTGCGCATCATCTCGTCGGGATCGGTATGACTTATGCCGAAGGCGTACATGACCTTCTTGCCGGTCTTCTGTTCGTGATCGAGGATTTTCGGCATGATCGCTGCCACACGATCGCCCAGCGACGAATATGCAGGGCTCATCAATTTCTCATCGTCCTTGATGAAGTCGACGCCGGCGTCGATAAGTTCGCCGACCATCTCAGCGGTCTCATGCGGTCGAAGGCCGAGCGCCGGCTTGACAATGGTACCGATGATCGGCCTGTCTTTCACGCCTGTCAGCGCAAAACTGCCCGGCACACCGAATTGTGGGCCGAGATGGGCAGCCGCGAATTCTTGCGGCAGCTTCATGTCGACGATGCGGATACCTGTCATGCCTTTGATGGAGAAGACGCCGCCGATCGCGATCGTCATCAGCGCGGCAAGATCGGTGCCGACGGCATCGAGCGGGAAATCGATATCGACATCCGCTCGGTTGAAGCGTGTCGCGCCGCCAGCTTCGTCGGGAAACGATGGTCGATCGGCCGGAGGCAGCGCACGGATTTCAACCACGCGGGCCGCGACGCGCGCCTTCAGCTCTTCCGTCTCGCCGGGCAACGCTACAAAGGTACCGGTGGACTGGTCGCTGGCAATCTTCGCCGCCATCTTCTCCACCGAACCTGCTGTCTCTATCCGATAGGTCAGACGGATCATGTGCTCTCCTTTAAGGTCCGGCGCATTATGCTTGTTTGGTATAGAAAACTGGTATAATGAGTATTCATGTCATTGCAAGCCGGTTGCGGCGAAAGCTGTTGCGACAATTGAACTTGGTGCATATTCAGACCTGTCAAAATCAGGTGACTCATGAACGTCGTTTCCGAACCGATCATCCGCAAGAAACTCTCCGATGAAGTCTTCGCGCGGCTTAAAGCCATGATCGAGACCGGCGAACTGCAGGCCGGTGATGACATGCCCTCCGAACGTGAACTCATGGAGCGCTATGGTGTGGGCCGCCCGGCTATCCGCGAGGCCATGCAGGCGCTCGCCGGCAAAGGGCTGGTCGAGATTTCGCAGGGGGAGCGCGCCAAGGTGCTGCGCATCACGGCGGAGTCCATCATCCGGCAGGTGGATCTGCCGGCCAAGCTGATGCTCTCGGGTTCTTCCGACTCGCTGGAACACTTGAAGAATGCCCGCATCTTCTTCGAACGGGGCATGATCCGCGAGGCCGCCGTCAAGGCGACGCCGGAGCATATCGCTGAGCTGCGCACCCTTCTCGACAGGCAGAAGGCAAATTTTGGCGATGCGGACGCCTTCATCGAGGCCGACATGGATTTTCACCAGTGCATCGCACGCATTTCCGGCAATCCGATCTTCGCCGCCGTCAGCGGCGCGATGCTGGGCTGGCTGAAGTCCTATCACACCGAAATGCTGATCTGGACAGGCCGTGAGAATGTCACCCTCGCCGAGCACGAGGAGATCATCCGCGCTATCGAGAAGGGCAATGCGGACCAGGCCGAAAAGGTGATGATCAAGCATCTCGAACGTTCCCGCGCGCTCTATACGCTGAAGGGACACAAATTGCCTCAGAGCACTGCTTCTACGCAGCCGTAGGACGGCAGGACGACCTGTTCGTCCGCCGGCAGCCCCCCGCCGCCGATCAACGAAACCTGGCGCGGTGGAGACGGTAGCACCACGGTCTGTGGTTCCGGCGTGATGTTGGCGAGCAGGATCACCCTATCCGACGCAAGCCCCAGAACGGCATCCGGCCGTGACGTTTCGACAGACCGCACATTGTGTCCCGCCAGCGCGCCAAGGCGTGCGAGGACATGGGCAAGCGGCCGCAGTTCGCCAGGAGCCATCACCTCGCCCGCCCCTGCCACCAACCCGCAGGGGCCGGCGAGTGTCGAAAGCGTCAGCACCTCGAGCCCGGTTGTGGCGACCGTTGCGGCGTAAGCCATCGTCCAGGCCGCGCCGAACTGACCATTGTGGCGCGGATCGACACTGGCCATCGGAATGCGCTTGCCGGCAGAGTTCTCCTTGGTCGCACTGCCATAGGGGTTCTGGCGCATCGCAATCGTCGAAGGCCCGATGCGATAGGGCGTCTCGCCATAGAGTGCCCGGACCGAGCCGGCCACGTAACGCAGAGCCTCGAACGTCTGCATGACCGAGAGATCGTCGGCGGCGTGCACGATGGGGTTCGTGCAATGGCTCACATAATCGATGAGGTTGCCGGGCACGCGCTTGCGGTTGAGCTCGGTAAAGTAGCTCATCATGCCGCCACCGAGCCGGACATTCGGGAAGGCAGTCCGTGCGGCGGCGTAAACATCCTCCAGCGGCGGGCATTCCGGCCATGCGCTTCCCGGCGGCGTCGACTGGCGGTCGACCGACGGGCAGACGAAGAGGCTTTCGAGCGACAACCCCGCTTCGCGAACCAGCGACGCGAGTTCGGACATTTCCTCGTCCAACGAACGCTGGCAGGCGACGGCGACCTCCAAGGTGACCTTCAGTCCCGATTTTTCCGCAATGTCGGCATAGCCCTTCAGTGTGGGCAGGCCATGCCCCGCACCGGGATCGAAATGCGCGATCAGGTGGCGTGCGCCGACGGTCTCGAGCGCCCCGAACGCCGACCGTTCCTCCACAAGGCATTCCGGACGCAGGCCGACGCCGATCTCGGGGAAGCGGCGGTCCGTCCGCGAGAGCGTCAACGTTACCGCATCGGAATTGTCCTTAGCGACGCCGGCATCATCGACCGACTGAATTTCAACGAGAACCTTCTGGGTGAACGGCTCATGCGGCGCGATACGGTAAGGCCAGGGCAGCGCCAGCGGGCGCACATAGGTCTTGTAGGAGCCGTCCGTCCAATTGCGCTGGTCTTCCATCTCGAAGATGTCGCCGACGAACTGCGTCACCGCCGAGACGCCACGCGCCACCTGATGGGTGATCGCCGAAATATCCATGAAGGGTTGCCAGGGCTCGATCCGCTCCGGCCAATGCGCATGCTCGACGCTACCATCGCCGTGACGCACCGAAACGGGTTGTCCTGCGACACCGGCGACGGGATGCAACACGACAAAGCCGGCGCGCGCCGTCTCGAACGGCGCGTCGCTGACGCAATCGGCCGAAAATGCCACGGTCTTGGCTGCGCCCGATATAGCGATGGCACAATCGAGATTGGCGCCGTCGGGAGCGGTGAAGCGAGCCTTGTAGGTGACCGAGAAGCCCGCGTCCGTCGCCCGCACCTCAAGATCGTTGATTGCCGCCCCGCAGGTACCCCAATCCTTGTCGCGAACGAGGAAGGCCACACCGCGCAGCACCTCATGGCCACGGTACCGCAGGGTCCTCAGATTGCTGTCCTGCAATACCACGCTCAGGTCGCCGGCGACGAGCGTGCGGCTGTCCGGCTCGCGTTCGTTCGTGCCGTAAAGCCTGAGCAGGTCGCCGCTCATGCCAGCAAATCCGCAATCACGATGGTCTCGCCGCGTTCGGCGCTGAGATAGGCGGCCTCGACGAGGGCGAAAGTCTTCAGATTGTCGCGCCCAGACGTATCCGGCTCGCGGCCTTCCGCCAGCCGTTCGGCCCAATGCTTCTGGATGAGCGCAACACTTTCCTGAATGTTGTGCCAGGGCCGCGACGCCCAGGGCAGCAGGTTCGGCGCGACCACGCTTTGTACCGTGCCGTCAGGGCCATGGACCGTCAGCTTGTAGTCCTTGCCAAGACGCAGCGTGCCCCTGGTTCCATCGATCTCTACGAAGGTTTCAGGAAAGGGTTCTTCCGGTAGCTTCGTCGCATAGCTGACATCAACAATGGAGGTCACTCCGCTATCATGGTCGAGCAGCATGGTGGCCACATCCTCACCGGCAATCTCAGGATTGACGCGCCGAGTGCGGGCGGTCATGCGGCTTGCGTCCCCGAAGAGGAAGCGCGCAATGTCGAGCGAATGGATGGCGAGGTCTTCGATGATGAAGCGCTTGCCCTTGGCGAGATAGGGCTGGCCGGAAAAGACGTCGAAGCCTGAGCGGAAGGAGACCCGGCCCCAGAAGGGCTCACCGATCGCGCCGCTATCCAGCACCGCCTTGACCGCGAGGATCGGCGTCTGCCAGCGGAAGTTCTCATGGACCATCAGCGGAATGCCGGCGGCATCCGCGGCAGCGACCATGGCTTTGGCATCGGCCAGCGTCGGCGCAAAAGGCTTCTGGCAGATCGCTGGAACCTTGTAGCCGGCGGCAAGCTCGACGAGCGCGCGGTGACTGCCGACGGTCGTCGCGATATCGACGAAATCGAAGCCGCCATCGGCGAACATTTTCTCTGCCGACTGGTAGCGCCGTTCTACGCCGAACTGGTCGCCGACAATTCTCAGCCGCTCCGGATCCCGGTCGCAGATCGCCACGATCTCCACGTTGGAAAGGTCCCACCAGCCATGCATCTGGTTGACGGCGAAGAAGCCGCAGCCGATCAATGCACCCCTATATGCCGCCATGCAGCCGCTCCTCCTCGATACGTGGGCCCTGCCCCGCCGAGGCGGAGCAGGCATTTCGGACTTTCGCTTCATCCTGCTGATCGCGCAAGCAGGAGGGCGCGCCTTATCCCTTGCCCGGAAGCCAGGTGGCGATCGCCGGGAAGAAGATGATCGCCAGCACGACCGCCATGATCGACGCGAGATAGGGCACGCAGGCAAGCGCCACGCGCATCACTGGCTGTTTGGCAATGGAAGCAGAGACGAACAGGCAGATCCCCACCGGGGGCGTCACGAGCCCGATGGCAAGGCCGATGATCGTGACCATACCGAACTGGATGGGGTCGATCCCCAGCGCCACCGTCGCCGGGAAGAGGATCGGCACGAGGATGATGATGTTCGCCGTCAGGTCGAGGATCGCCCCGGCGACGAGATACAGGAGCAGGATGAGCAGAAGAACCACATAGGGACTGCTCGTCAGGTGCGCGATCATTTCCGCCACCGCCTGCGGAACCTGCGCCCGCGTCAGGATCAGACCGTAGAGCGACGCAGCCGCGATCATCAGCATGACCACGCCTGTGGTGGACGCCGCCGAAAGGAAGATGGGGCGAAGGTCGCTCAGCGACAGGCTCTTGTACCAGTAGCGGCCCACCAGGTATGCATAGACAACCGCTATTGCCGACGCCTCGGTGGGCGTCGCGACGCCGAAGCGGATGGAACCGATGATCACCACTGGCAGGGTCAGGGCGACGATGCTGCGCAGGAAGGCTTTCCCGATCTCGGGCAGCGCCACCCGTTCGCCACGCGGCAGGTTCTGGCGGCGGGCGACGAGGCTGATCGTCAGCATCATCCCGAGCGCCATGAGCAGACCGGGAATGATGCCCGCGATGAACATGCGGCTGACCGAGGCGCCCGTCACCACGCAGAAGACGATCATCGGCACGGAGGGTGGCAGGACGACTGCGATGGTCGAGGAGCAGGCGGTGATGGCGGCGGAAAACTGTCCGCTGTAACCGCGCTGGACCATCGCCGGAATGATGGCGGTGCCGCTCGACGCAGTGTCGGCGACCGCAGAGCCAGTCATGCCGCCCATCAACACGCTGGTGGCGACGTTTGCGTGGCCGAGCCCACCGCGCAGACGCCCAAGCAGCGCCTCCGCGAAGGCGATGATGTCGCGGGCGATGCCGCTCTGAGCCATCAGGTGGCCGGTCAGCAGGAAGAACGGCACGGCCAGCAGGACGAAACTGTCGATCGAGGCCACCATGCGCTGCACCACCAGCGTCAGCGGCATGCCCTCCCAGATAAGGGCCGCCATGGAGGAAAGGCCGAGCGCGAAGGCGACGGGGGAACCCAGCACGACGAGTATGACGAATGTAACGACGAGGACGGCGATCATCCTTCGGTCTCCGGAACGGGGTGACGCCAGCGGCTGAACCAGTCGAGCAGAATCTCCAGCGAGACGAGGATCATCGCGACATAATAGGAGACGTAGATCCAGGCCATCGGCACGCGCAGCACCGCGGACGGTTGGCGGATGGATACCTCGAGGATGCGCTGGCCGTAATACAAGCTGGCGATCGCGAACACCAGCACTGTGAATTCGAGGAAAGTCATAAGCAGGCGGCGCGGCCGCGGCGGCAGCATCTGCGGCAGGACATCGATACCGAGATGCTCTCGCCTGACCCAAGCATACCAGACGCCCAGGAACGACAGCCATATGAAGACATAGCGAGAGAGTTCTTCAGACCATGTCAGCGGCGCATTGAATACATAGCGGCTGATGACCTGCCCGACCGCCGAGGCGACCATGATGCCGAACAGGACGATAATGGCGGCCTCACCGATCCGGCGAGCGACCATACGGGGCTTCGATACTACCATGTGGCGGTTCCCGGCGTGGAAAAAGCGGCGCGGCCTCAAGGGCCGCACCGCCATGCATCATTCGGCTGCGACGGCGCGGATGCGCTCCAGCAGGGCCGGGTCGAAATCGAAGCTGGAATAGACAGCCTGCGCCTTTTCGCGGAACGGCGTGGTGTCGATCTTGGCGATGTTCACGCCGCGTTCGCGCAGCAGCTCGGCCTGCTCGGTCTCCAGACGAAGGCTTTCGGAGCGCTGGAAGGCTGTCGCATCCGGAAGGGCTTCGAGAACGGCGGTGCGGACCTCTTCCGGCCAGCTTTCCCAAACGGACTTGCTCGCCAGCACCATGTGCGGGCCGTAGACGTGGCCTGTCAGCGCGATATGGCTCTGCACTTCCCACAGCGAATTGGTGTAGAAGATGGTGATCGGGTTTTCCTGGCCGTCGATGACGCCTTGGCCGAGGCTGGTAAAGACCTCGCCCCATGCCATGGGAATGGGTGACGCGCCGAGCGCTTCAAAGGCACGCATGTGGACCGGGTTCTGCATGGTGCGAAGTTTCATGCCGGAAAGATCGCCTGGCTTTTCGACGGCTTTCTTGGCGGACAGGTGACGCCAGCCGTTTTCCCATATGGCAAGGCCGACCATATCGGCGCCGTCGAACTTCGCCAGAAGCTCCTTGCCGATATCGCCGTCGAAGACCTTGTAGGCGTGCGCGGAATTCTCGAACAGGAATGGCAGGTCGAGCACGCCGGCTTCAGGTACGAAATTGACGACAGGGCCGGTGGAGACGACCGTCATCTCGACCGTGCCAAGCTGAAGACCTTCAACCATCTCGCGCTCTTCGCCGAGCTGCCGGTCGGGATAGACCTGGATGACGACCTTGCCTTCGGTGCGCTCCTTGACGAGTTCGGCAAGCTTCAAGAGGCCGATATGCGTCGGATGGCCGGTCTGCACGCCGTGCCCGATATTGACGACGGTTTGCGCCAATGCCGGGGCAAAACCGGCAGCGGCAAAGATTACGGCCGTGGCCGCGAGACGTTTCATGTTCATATAGTCCTCCCTTGGATCGTTCTGATACCGAATCCTGCGCCTGCCATAAACCGGACCGCTCAGCCAAAAGGCCGCAATCACGCGACAACAACAGGCATTCCGCCGGCCGACGGCCCGCTTGGCCGGCCGCACTCCTCGACAGCCGGACACCGGGAGGGCAACGCCACTCCCGTATTTTTTTAGGTGATACGCTGGATGCTGGCCGCGATTTCCGCCGGCTCGAACACGCGCTTCCAGTCATCCTTCATCAGCACGGGTTTGCCGAACTCGATGGCCTTGTTGCAGGCGTCCGAGAACACGCCGGGCGTCTCTTCGAAGATGACGGCGCCAAGCACGTTCATGTGGCCGAGCAGGAAGTCGCGCGCGGCCTCCTTGGGCACACCACGGCGCACGCATTCATCCATTGCTTCTCGCATGACGTCGAGCAGCGAAGCACAGACCGTTTCCGAAAGGCCAGGCTCCAGAAGCGCCATCTGCTCCACGGTGACACGATGCGAACGCATGACGGGTGCCCAGATGACCTTGGCGATCTCCTCTCCGAGCGCATAGGCCTCTTCGGGACCCTGCATCAGCGCGGAAACGATGTGCTGCTTGGCGGCGACGCCTCCGAAAAAGTCCCGCTTCGCCGCAGGATCCGTTTCGTCGTTGAAGATGGGCGGATGGCAAGGATGCGTAACGAAGTAAGTAAGATCCGCACGCTCGGGCAGATGGCCCGCAAAGGGTGCGGCCGCATCGAGGGCTACGACCATTGTGCCCGGTTTCAGCTTGTCGACGATACCGGCAGCCACCTTTCCGATCGCCGTATCGGGAACGGCGAGAATGACGACATCAGCACCTTCGAGGCCCTGATCGGCGGATACACACGCGAGGCCGAGATCGTCGGACAGTCGCTTTTGGCCCGCCTCGCTCACCTCGATATGACGCACATCGAACCGCGAACCCTTGAGGTTCTTGGCGAGCCGATAGCCCATTTTGCCGCCGGCGCCGAACAACGCGATTGATGTCATTGAAATCTCCAAAATGCGAACGGTCGGGACGCATAGACCGACCCAACCGGATGTCCTCAACCGGCAACCCGCCGTGCGCCTATATTTCCCAACTGGTATAACAAGTCAATAACTATCTCATAGAATATGCCATGGGATATCGATCCCCGGCAAGAAGCCGTGACCAGCGACCGACGGACCTCCGGCGCAATTATTTGAGAAAAAACTATTATTTGTCTGAAGACTGAATGCAGTCACCGGATGCGGCAAACGCTCGACGCTGCCATCTACCTCCCCGGCGCCTTGCGTCGCAGGATCGAACAGCTTGCGCGTCCTGTGGTTCTCGGTGTTAGGAAACGTCTCGGGCGAGCCGATCATACCGCGCGGCAATGCGCGCGCGAACCGCTCATTGCGGTCAAGGCCGGCGGGCCGGCCGCTAGTTCGTTTTTGAAAGCCGAGAATTCCGGCCTCCGGTGGCCCAGCAACCTTGTGCGGTTCACTGGACCACGCATGGGGGAAATGCTGCCTTTGCGGCTTCCTTATCCTCTCGTTGCCAAAAAATGATCGATACCAGCCTGGGCGCACTGCGTATCCTGCGACGGCGTACCGGAGCTGAGGCCGATGGCGCCCACGACGTCACCATCGATTATAACCGGCAGTCCGCCAGCAACCACCATCAGACGACCACCGATTGCGGAATTGATGCCGTAGGCAGGGTTGCCCGGCTGGCTTGCCGATCCATAGCTCTCGGTCGTCCGCTTCGCGCCCGCGGCTGTGTAGGCCTTGTCCTGTGCGATGATGGTACTCGTGATCTTTCCGCCATCCATACGCTCGAACGCAAGCAACTGGCCCGACTCATCGGTGATGGCTATGCACATCGGCACCCCGATTTCCTCTGCCTTGGCGCGGGCGCCCGCAATCAGGATGCGAGCATCTTCGATGTCCAGACGGCGGATAGTCAACATAATGAAGGTCCTTCCCTCGTAAAATCCAGGTTTCCAAAAGCCTTACTATCTGGATGTCAGGTGATTTCAACGATGTAATCGGCTGGATTGCGATCGGAGTAGGCGAACAGGTTCGAAAATCTGGCCGTTGCTACGCCATGGCGCGGGTTTGACGAGGTTTGCTGTCGTCACCCATGCGCGGCCTCCAGAGCGGCTGCAAGAAGGGGTTGGGCTATCGGCGGCTTCGCAGCCTGCCCCCTGTCAAACATAGGCTTGATGCGTCGCAATTTCTTTTCGGTATGATTGCCTGCGATATCAGAAAGGCGATGATCGAGATAAGGATTGAGGAACCGCTCGCGCACCTCGTCGATGTAGCTCAAGGCTTCGGCCTGCATTCCGTCCAAAGCGAAAACCGGCACGACCTCTTCACGCCAGACGGTTTCCAGGTCGCGACGGACGGCGGTGTCCGCCATGATTTCGCGCACCGTCTCGTCTCGGGGACGATTGCCCGCAAGCCAACGTTCTGCAAGATAGCTGTGGCCGAGGTTGAGAATATGCAGCTTCAGATGTTCGTAACGATCAAGATCGTCGGTCACGACTACGGAAAGGTGCCGACAGGGAAGAACAAGACCTTCCTGCGCCTCGATAGCCCATAGCGCATAGGGCTCGGCAACCGCTCCAACCGGTTCCAACGGCTCAGACACGATCCGATCGACCAGACTGTTGGCAAAGTGACATTGCCGCCCGATGTAGCCGAGAAAGTCGGGTGACAGGTTCCAATCCTTGGCGATCGTCAGGATGATCGCCTTCAGTTTGTCGCCGTTACGCTGTACGAGCTCGCAGGGAAAAATTGACAAGGGCTGTTCCGGCCGCACGCGCCAGCGTACATGAAGCAGCGTCAGCAGCTTTACGGGAAAGCTTGCCGGAACCCTGTCCGGCTCGGAAAGGAGCGAGACATCATCGCCGTCGTCCAGATCATAGCCCCTGTCCCCGGTATTGCTGAGGATGACGTCCGCGGCGATCCCGGCGCTAACGATGGCAGGCCAGTCCGTTCCGGTGAACAGCGCCCGTGATATGGCCCTGCCCTGCCGCACTTCGTCGATCGTCTTCCCATCTTTGAGGCCGCGGATTCGCACCGGATAGGTTTGCCCGTCGGCAAGAGCCTCGATCCGGCGGGCGCTGACCGGGTTGCCCGTCGTCTGCACGACGGTGATGGACCCAAGCGCTTCATCCTGTTCCATAGCCTCGGATATGAACAGATCGGCATGGGCGAGAAGGAAACGGCTCGTTCCGAACTGGAGTATCGGGGTCAGGGCAACAGCCATCGTTTTGTTCCTCGTGAAGAGCCGGCCCCGGACGTTCCGGGGCCGCAGTTCGATACCTAAAGATCCAGTTCGCGGCGCAGGGTTTCCAAACGCTCCATGGCGATCACCCCATCTGCGATGGTCGGCGCCGGCGTCGAGGCGCCACCAAGCGCCGGGACGACATCGGCCAACAGGGAATGGTAACCCTTCGGATCCTCGTTGGCAGCCGCCGTGAAATTCGGCTTCCAAGTCAGCGTGTCGCAGTCCTCCGAGAGGGTCGCACCGAGATCGTCGATCTTGAAGGGTGGATTGCGATGCCACTTGATCTCGATAACGTCATCGACCTCGATGCGCTGGTGGTCGCCCATGAGTTCGATGCGTTCGACCGGCGTGCCGCGAGACTGGATCGTGCCCATGGCAATGTTCCCGATCGCGCCGCATTCGAATTCGAAGCCGACATGGAAGAGCACCCGGCCCGGCGTCTTCTCCACCTTACGGGCAGAGATCGAACGGACTGGCGAAACAAGGAAGGACACCAGATCCATGTAATGCACGCAGTGGTGCAGGAAAAACCCGGTGTAGTCGACATTGCCGGCGAAGTAGCCCGGCGCCGTCATGTAATAGCCCGTCACGCCGAGCACGTCGCCGAACCGGCCGGATTTGACGATGTTTGCCGCCATCCGGTTGCCGATCGAATAGCGCTTCATGAAGCCGAGTAACAGTGGCTTCTTCGCCTTTTCAGAGGCTGCAAGAAGTTCGCGCGCGCCGGCCGCCGACCCCGACGGCGGTTTCTCCATAAAGACCGGCAGACCGCGCTCCAGTGCAGCCTTACCGAAGGCAAGGTGCTGGTCCGGCCCGACCGCCATGCCGACCGCATCGATACCCGGCGTCTTCAGCAGGTCCTCGACATTGGTTACGAGGTTCCTGACGCCAAACTGGCGACCGGCACTCCTGAGGCGTTCGGCATCAATGTCGCAGAGCGCGACGAGCTCGACATCGTGGCGTACAAGCTGCGGAAGCAGCATCTGGGTGGCGTGGATGCCGCAACCGATCCAACCGATTTTCATAGTCATCGACGATATTCCGTAAGCAGGAGATGGGACTTGATGAAGGCGCTGGATGCAGCAAGACGATCGCTCTCGTCCTCGTGCGGCGCACGCCACTGGGCGAAAGGCACACCGAAACGGTCATCGGAACGGCGGAAGGGTTCGAGTGAGATCGGCCCCTTGTAGCCGACGGCATGTAGCGCGCGGCACACCTCGACCCAGTCGGTCTGCCCGGTACCGGGGAAGCCTCTATGGTTCTCGTTGGCCTGGAAATGCACCAGGCGATCGCCGCCGAGACGGATGGCTTCGCCCAGCGAGCTTTCCTCCATATGCATATGGAAAGTGTCGAGCATGAGCTTTACGGCCGGATGGTCAACGGCGTCGAGCAATTCCATCGCCTGCTGCGTTGTGCAGAGCACGTCGCTTTCGAAACGGTTCAGCGGCTCGACCGCGAGAAGAACGCCTGCGCTGACAGCATAGTCTCCCGCCTCTTTCAAGCCTCTGACGCATCGGTCCTTTCGCGCGAGGCGTTCGGCCTCATCAACCGGCTGCGGGGGGCGGCCTGCAAAAACGAGCGGGTTACCGGTCAAGGGCCCGCCGACAATCGTCGCGCCAAGGCCGGCGGCGCAATCGACGGTGTATTTCAGATAGTCGATCCCGGATCGATGCGCTTCGGCTTCGGCGGAGGACAGGTTGCGCTGCAGATTGACACGGGCGGCGAGAACGACGCCAAGGCCTGCATCGTCCAGCGCTCTCCGGGTCTCAGCGATATCGAGCTCGCCGACTTCGGGCACGAGAAGCTCGACGAAGTCATAGCCATGGTCGCGCATCTTCGCAAAGAGCGAGAAGTGTTCAGCGGTGAACGGTCTGGCATATTGCATGGAAATCAACCCGACGGGGTTCATCTGTCTTTCCTTTTCACTCGTATAACATTCATTGTTAGGCTGGTTTCGCGACCGACCGTCACCCCTTCACGGCACCCTGGGTCAGGCCGCCGATCAGACGGCGCTGAACGAGCAGGAACAGGATCGTTGCCGGCATCGCACCGACCACGGCGCCTGCCGCCAGCAAGCCCCATTCGATCTGATATTCCCCGATCAGTGTCTGGATCGCGACCGTCACCGGCCGCACGTTTCGGCCGCCGAGCGTCAACGCGTAGAGATATTCGTTCCACGCCGTGATGAAGATGTAGATGCCCGTCGATATGATCCCCGGCATGGTCAGTGGCAGAACCACCTTGCGGAGGGCCGTTAGCCGGGAGCATCCATCCGTCATCGCCGCCTCATCGAGGCTTTTGGGGATCGCGGCGATATAGCTCGTCAGCATCCAGACCGCGAAGGGAATGGCCACCGTCGCGTTGGCGAGGATCAGGCCGAAATGCGTGTCGAGAATGCCGATGCTGCGCATGAGAACGAAGAGCGGCAGGATCAACAGCACGATCGGGAACATGTTGATCAACAGAAACTGCATCATCAGCAGCTTGCGGCCGGTAAAGCGAAACCGGGAGAAGGCATAGGCGGCCGTCACCGAAACGAGCAGGCCGACAACGACTGTCCCGCCGGCGATGATGAGGCTGTCGAGCATGTTCTTCAGGAAAGAAGTCTGCTCGAAGAGCCTGATATAGTTGTCCATGCTCCAGCCCATCGGCGAAAGCGAGACACCGGTAGCCGACAGTATCGCCGTTGGCGTCAGCGATGTCAGGATCATCCAGACGAACGGCGCCATGGCGAAGAGAACGATCAAGAAAACCGGCAGGTCGGTGGTGACGATCCGGCGAAGCGTGCTTTGCTGCGTCATCGTTCTACCTCACGCATGGTGCGGGCGAGATAAAGGACCACGAACGCACCCAGAAGAATGGTGAAAGTGACGGCTATCGACGTACCGTAGCCGAAGTCGAGATTCTGGCGGGCCTTGATGAAGGCGTATAGCGGCAGCGTGTGCGTCGCATAGCCCGGCCCACCACCAGTCATCACGAAGATGACGTCCATGGAATTGGCGACCCATATCACCCGAAGCAGGCCGGCCGTCGCCAGGACCGGCGCGATGCCCGGCAATGTTATGTGGATGAACTGCCTCCAGGCGGAAGCCCCGTCGATCGATGCGGCCTCGTACTGGCTTTTTGGAATACCCTGCAGGCCCGCCAGGATCATAACTGCGAAGAAGGGAAAGCCCTGCCAGGTCAGCGTCGCTATGATGGCGTAGATTGCAACATCGGGATCGGCGAGCCACGGCACGGCGGTCTGAACGATCGACAGATAGACCAGGATATCGTTCAGAACGCCCGTGTTCGGGTCATAGATCCAGCGCCACATCAGCGCGATGACCACACTGGGTAGCGCCCACGGAATGATGATCAGCGCGCGCGCCAGGCCGCGCCACGGAAACTCTCTGTTCAGAAGCAGGGCGGCGAAAAGGCCAAGCCCCATTTGCAAGGGAACTGTGAGGCCGATCCACAGCAGCGTGTTCCACAGCGCCGTCCAGAAGACGGGATCATTGAAAAGCTTCACATAGTTGCCGAAACCGACAAATTTGCTGGCATTCGGCTTGAACAGGATGAGATCGTAGAAGCTCGTCCAGACCGCCTGCACCATGGGCATGAAGACGATGACAAGGGTGACGGCGACGGCAGGTGCAAGCAGAAGATGGGGAAGAAGCCGTTCCGACCGCCACGCGAAGATCGAATGACGCTTTACGGGGGATATATTCGACAAAGACATGACTGCTCCTGCCTCCATTTCAAGGCCGGGGGAAGCGCCCCGACACGGATGTCGGGGCAATGCGGTAGCGTGTGTTATTCGGCAAACAGCGTCTGGAGCTGTTCCATCATCTGCGCCGCCGTGATCTGGCCGGTCAGCGCCTGCTGCATGTTCGTCTGCCAAGCCGTGTTGACGAATTCAGAGACGGCTGAAGTCTGAGGCAAAACCTTCGCGAACGGCAGGGACTGGACCGTTGCATCCACAAACCGCCGTTCATGCAGCTTCCAGTCGGCCGAGCCGCTCTTGGTCACCGTCATCTGGCCCGTCGCGCTGTTGAATGCGACGTTGTTCTCGCCTTCTGCAAGGAAGGAGATCCACTTCCAGGCTGCGTCCTTCACCTCGGAATTCGAGAAAATCGCCAGGGACTCGTCACCGTAGGATGTCCACCGGCCATTGCCGCAGGCTGGCACAGGCACAGCAGAAACCTTGTCGCCCAAAGCCGCTACCAGATCCTTGGAAGAGCCTATGTGGTGAATGGTCATGGCCGTCTTGCCCGACTTGAAGGCGGCGATGATTTCCTGGAAGCCGTCGTTCGGGGCGGACGGCGGAATAACCTTGTCCTTTTGGAACAGATCAATCAGCCACTGATTTGCGGCGATAGCCTCGGGATTGACGAGACCGCCGGGCTTCAGTTCGGCGCCCTGCGACATCACGAACGCACCCCACTGGTCCCAGCCACCCTTGCCGCCGCGCAGGCCAAACCCATAGGTCTCAGGCGCCTTCGTCAGTTTGATGGCCGCGTCGCGGAAGTCTTCGCAGGTCTTCGGCGGCTGCAAACCAGCCGCTTCGAACAGGTCCGTCCGGTAATAGAGGTAGAGAACGACATATTGGATCGGCAGGTAATATTGCGTGCCGTCCGGCCCTTTGTTCAGTTCGAGCACGTTGTCGAGCAGGTCAGACTTGCCCTGCCAGGCATCGATCCGTTCCGCGAGCGGCTCAAGCGCGCCCATCTCCACAAGTCGCGGCTGCGCAAAAAGCTTCACCATCGCCGCGTCAGGCGCGTTACCGCCGACAAGCGATGTATAGAGATTGTCGTAGTAGCTGTTCCACGGCACATTTTCTGCTTCGATCGTGATGCCCGGATTGGCGGCCTCGAATTTCTTGACCAGATCGCCCATCGGATTGGCCGGGTTGTCGAAGTGATACCAGAAGCGGACGGTCTCAGCCTGAGCCTGGGTAAAGGCAGCGGACGCCGCAAGAACGGCGCCTAGTGCGAGTGTTTTCAGAATTTTCATGTCTTCCTCCTCCGAGTTGATAGATCAGATGCGGCCGGTTAGCCGCCTTGCTGCCCGCCCTGCCGCCGCCAGAGCCTCCCGTGCGGCAGACAGTTCGTATGTGTTTTGCAGGAAACCGTGCATGACGCCGGGGACGATGCTCAGTTCGTCGTCTCTCCCGAGCGCCTTGAGGCGCTCGCTCAAAATCAAGGTATCGGACAGCAACGGATCGACCGCCGCCGCCATCAGATGAAGCGGCGGCAAGGCTGCGAGTGCGTCATCGCAGGCAAGCAGAGGGCATGCCAAAGGATGGACCTCGATTGCCTGCTCGCCGGCATAGAAAGACCAGTAGCGCTGCATCTTAGCGCGGGTCAGGCCAGGCCCCTCGCTGAAGCGAATATAGGACGGCGTTTCGAACGAGCGCGCATAATTGCCATAGAAAAGCAGCGCACCATCCGGAAGCGCACGATCCGCAGCCAGCTCATGCAGCATGGCCGCGAGCGCGAGGTTGGCGCCTGCGGAATCGCCGGATATCAGCAACGGACCGCGTGAAATGCCAGCGCTTGCCGTGACATCGAACATGCTGCGAAGGGCCGACACCACATCCTTCAAGCCGGCCGGAAACGGATCTTCCGGGGCAAGCCGGTAGTCGGGCAATACGACCGGCATGCCGCTTTCGATTGCCAAGACGCGGGCGCAACGCTCGTGGGTTTCCGGCGAGCAGAAAGCGAAACCGCCACCATGAACGAAGAGTATCGCGCCTTCTGCGGCACCCGGCGGCACGAGGACCTTCAAACGACATCGCGTGGCACCGAGCTCGGCATCTTCCTCGACCCACACTTCGTAAACACCTTGCATAGACGGCAAATCGACGTTGCAGCGCGCGTTGGCGAAGAGGGCTAGCGCCCGCCCTTCCGTTGGCGGCAATGTTGTCGGATCCGGTAAGGGCCCGAGCTCCGCGAGCACCCTTTCAACCAAGGCAACGGTTTCGCGCGACAGTACGCCTGACATGTCAGGGCCGGCGCTCACTGCACGGTCTCCGGGAACACTTCAGGCCCGAGATCAACGATCGTCGCGATATGATGCTGCATGGACGCGGCTGCGCGGCCCGCATCCCCGCTTCCGATAGCCTCGATGATGCTGCGATGGCGAAGTGCAGTCGCCTCGAGATCCCGAGACATCGGGCTGCGAGAAATCTTGAACCGATGATTGTGAACCAGGCAACGGTGCAGGATGGGATCGAGTGCCGGCAGGTTGGCGTCCTCGAAGAGACGACGATGGAAATCGCGGTCGAATGAAGCAAGCTCCAGCTCATCAGCCGCGGCAGCCGCTTTGAGCATCTTGTCAAGAAGTTCACTTAAGTCTTTGATCAATGTGCGACTTGGCGAGCGCATCACCCGCACCATTCCGTTGCCTTCGATCTGCTGGCGCAGCCGAAACATCTCGATCGCCTCGTCTTCGGTGCACTCGGAAACTTGCGTCCCGCGGCGCCCTTTGCGAAGGACGAGCCCCTCCTCCTGCAGCTGAAGCAAAGCCTCACGAACAGTCCCCTGGCTGCACTGAAAATGCGCGGCAAGCTCCAGTTCGGTCAAACCGGTGCCAGGCTCGAGCACGCCCAACATGATGTCGCGCTTCAAGGCATCGAATGCGGCGCCGGACTTAGGAGATTTGGTATTTTTCTGCCTGGGTGGAAAATACGCCATCGTGACCTGCCTGAGCTGTTGCGTATTCGTGAACTTATCATTATCGATATTGACATCGATAATGATCGTCAAGCACGAAAGTTGCGCTTAGGAGGAAATCGTGGCTGGAATTGCACTGAAGGAAATCCGGAAGTCGTACGGCAATCTAAAAGTCATTCATGATATCGACATCGACATACAGAGCGGCGAGTTTCTAGTGCTCATCGGGCCGTCCGGATGCGGCAAGTCCACGCTGCTGCGGATGATTGCAGGCCTGGAAGAAATCACGGGCGGAGAACTCAATATCGATGGCAAGGTGGTCAATCTGCTGCCGCCCGCAGAGCGCAATATCGCGATGGTCTTCCAAGACTATGCACTTTATCCGCATATGAGCGTGCGCGAGAACATGTCGTTCGGCCTGAAGATGCGCGGCAATAAGGACGCGGACATAAGCGGCAGGGTCCAGCACGCCGCCGAGATCCTGAAGATCACGGATTACCTCGAGCGGCGGCCGGCCCAGCTGTCGGGCGGGCAGCGCCAGCGCGTCGCCATGGGCCGCGCAATCGTTCGTGAACCGGCTGCGTTCCTCTTCGATGAGCCTCTCTCTAACCTCGACGCTGCATTGCGGGTGGAAATGCGCCTGGAAATCGCCAAGCTGCACAATCGCATGAAGGCCACCACCGTCTATGTCACGCATGATCAGGTGGAGGCCATGACGCTCGCCGACCGGATTGTCGTCATGAACGGCGGCGTCGTCGAGCAGATCGGCAAGCCGCTGGACCTTTACCACAACCCGGCCAGCCTGTTCGTGGCGCGCTTCATCGGCAGCCCGACTATGAACACGCTTCCGGCAACCCTATCGGGTGGTGCGCTTCAGATCCTTGGTCGGACGATCAAATTTGAAGGAGCGGCTGGTGTGGCCAACGACGGCAGATCCGTTGTCGTCGGTCTGCGACCGGAAGATATCGCGCAATGTTCGCCCGACGAGGCCTGGTTCAGCGGAGAACTGGTTGTTGCCGAATGCCTGGGAAGCCAGACCTACGGCTACATCGAAATCGGGCATTCGAAGATGCTGAGTGTCGAATTTCCCCGCAACAGCAAGCTTGAGGTCGGCCAGACCCTGCATTTCCGTGGCAATCCGGAGAGCGTCCATCTCTTCGATGCGAAGACTGAGAAACGGTTACCGACAAACCACTAGACGTGTTGCAGTTCCCGAAATAACTGCTCGGGCTTTCATCACCGGAAGCGTGTCCGAACAGTCCTGATGGCAGGCGGCCTCGGCGGGCCGCCTGATCTGGGCGCTCTACTTTCGGTGATGAACGGCCTGGAGGCCATAGACTGGAGTGGGGATGCCTTCCAGCCGCGCCTTCAACTGCAAAGAGAGATACTGCGAATAGTGGCGCGACTGGTGCAGGTTTCCGCCATGGAACCACAGCGCTTCCTGCTGCGTCGGCTTCCACATGTTTCGCTGCTCGCCCTCCCACGGACCGGGATCCTTGGGCGTGTCAGAGCCAAGCCCCCACACCTTACCGACCTTATCGGCGGTCGCCTGGTCGATGAGGTCGGCCACCCAGCCATTCATCGAACCATAGCCCGTCGCATAGACGATGACATCGGCCGGAATTTCCTTGCCATTCGAGAGCTTGACGGCGTTTTCCGTGATCTCCTCGACCTGACCCGCAGCCAGCTTCACCTTACCGTCGATGATCAGCTGAGAGGCGCCGATATCGATGTAGTAACCGGAGCCGCGGCGCAGATACTTCATGAAGAGACCAGAGCCATCCGCGCCCCAGTCCAGCTGGAAGCCGGCCTTTTCCAGCGCGGCGTAGAAATCGGCATCGCGCTCGCGCATCTTGTCATAGAGCGGGATCTGGAATTCGTGCATGATCCGGTAGGGCAATGATGCGAAGATGAGATCGGCCTTTGCCGTCGTCACCCCGTTTTCCAGGGCCTGCTCGGAATAGAGTGAACCGAGACCGATATCCATCAACGTGCCGGATTTCACGATATGGGTCGTTGAGCGCTGGATCATCGTGACATCGACACCGGCCTCGTAGAGCGCCGCGCAGATATCGTGCGCCGAATTGTTCGAGCCGATCACCACCACCTTCTTGCCCTTGTAGCCATCCGGTCCCGGATGCTGGGAGGAATGGTGCTGTTCGCCGCGGAACCGCTCGCGGCCCTTGAAGTCCGGGATATTCGCCTTGCCGGACATGCCGGTGGCAAAGACCAGTTGCGTCGGCCGCAGCACCAGTTCCTCGCCGTCACGCTCGACGACGATTGTCCATTCTTTCGTTGCATCGTCCCATTTGGCCGATTTGGCGGTCGAGCGTGTCCAGTAGTTCAGCTCCATCACCTTTGTATAGAATTCCAGCCAGTCACCGATCTTGTCCTTCGGCGCGAAGACAGGCCAGTTCTTCGGGAAGTCGATATAGGGCAGATGGTCGTACCAGACGGGATCGTGCAGGCAGAGAGACTTGTAACGCTTGCGCCAGCTATCGCCGGGACGGTCGTTCTTCTCCAGGATAATGGTCGGCACGCCAAGTTGGCGCAGCCGGGCGCCAAGCGCGATGCCGCCCTGCCCGCCGCCGATGATGACGACATAGGGCTGCTTTTCATAGCCGAGCGTGCGTTCCTCCTCTTCGCGCTCTTCCTTCCATGTCTTGGCACCGAGATCCTGACCGTGCTTGGCACCGAGCGGACGGGTGAAGCCGGATTTCTCCTCGTGTCCCTTCAGTTCGGAAAGCGCGGTGAGCAGCGTCCAGATCAGGCCGTTCTTGAAGCGCACCAGGCCGTAGCCACGCCCGGTCGCCGTCTCGAAGGTAATCCAGCTTTCCAGCACGCCGTCGGCTTCCGTAGCCTCCTCGCCTGCAGCAACGCGCCAGTCGGACGGCCTGGCCGTCGACAGCTGCGACTGCAGCATATCCCGCACCTGATCGCGTCCTTCGACGGTCTTGATGTTCCAGGTGAAGGCAACGAGGTCGCGCCAATAGCATTCTTCTGCGAAGAGATTGACAGCGTCGTCGATCCGGCCGGCGGCTAGGGCGGTGCCGAGTGTATCGAGTAGCGTCTGGACGCGAGTGGTGGCGGTTTTATCGAGCATAGTTTCTCCTCCTGCTCAGTGGAAAAACGGGACGGCTCCTCAACCGCCCCGCAGAACGGACCGGCCTATCGGGACAGGTCGATCAGAATTTTCAAATGCTGGCCGGCAGGGTCGAGCAACTGGTCGAACCCCTCAGTGACAGCCTCGCCCAGCGAGACATATTTCGTCACGATGCGCTTAGCCGGAATCTGGCCACTGGCGATCAGCCGGGCGACGCGCGGCCAGTAGTGGGTTGGATAGGCCCAGGAACCGCGGATATCGATGTCCTTGAACGTAACATCGAACCAGTTCAACGGATTTTCGCCCGGGTGAAGCCCTGTCTGGACCACGACGCCCTGCTTGCGAACCGCATCGGCACAATTCTTCAGCGCATGCTCGTTGCCGACGCATTCGATCGCGACGTCACAGCCGACGCCGCCTTCCGTCTCCGCACGGATCACGTCACCAACCTTTTCCGTCTTCGGATTGATGGTGCGGACCTCGCCCAGCGCCACGCGGGCCAGCGCCAGCCGTGTATCGTTGAGATCGGATAGAAATATCTGCGAGGCTCCGGCCGCCCGCGCTGCCATGGCGACAAGGATACCGATCGGCCCGGCACCGGTCACGAGCACGCTGTTGCCGGCCGTTACACCGCCGCGGTCACAGGCATATACGGCAACCGCCGTCGGCTCGATGAGGGCCGCCTCCTCGTCGCTCAAATCGTCGGGAATTGGCTGCACGTTGTAGTCATTCAAAAGCGACGCTTCCGCCATGCCGCCGGAATGCCAGGAAAGCCCCACAAGCGCGAGGCCGCTGCTCAGGTGAAAGAGGCCGCGGTCGGCATAATAGTCGCCATGCCGCGGCATAATGAGCGGCTGCACCGACACCCGGTCACCCGGCTTTACATGGCTGACGCCGTCGCCGACGGCTTTGACGACGCCGCCGAATTCGTGACCGAGGACTTGCGGGCCATGGGCACCGGTAAAGGGATGCGGTTCCTTGGGCACGAAGATCGGGCCGTAGGCATATTCATGCAGATCCGTGCCACAAATCCCGCAGAAGCGGTTTTCGATCAGCACCTCGCCCGGGGCCGGCGACGACGGAGCGTCGATAGTATCTATACGCAGATCCTTGGCGGCGTGAAAGCGCAGAGCTTTCATTGGCATTTCCTCCTGATGTTGTTCTTGCACAGGAGGGACAGCAAGCGCCGTGCCAGAAAACTGACATGCCTATTTCTTGATTGCTATCAAAAGCTTGCAGCGAGGCCTCGCGAAGGCATCCATCAAATGCACCAGATCGCCCGCAACAGGTGTTGCAGGTGTTGCATCAGCTGAGGCGCTTCAGACGGCGATGGACCGTGGACCGGTTGACACCGAGTTTGCGAGCGAGTGCGGAGACATTGTCACCGCACTCGCTCAGCGCGCGGCGCAAGGCTCCGCCATCGTCCACGGCTGCGGGCGCGGACACAGCGAAAATGTGATCAGGCAGGCAATCCGGTGTGACGAGACCACCGTCCGACAGAGCCGCAGCGACCCGCAGCGCATTGGAAAGCTCGCGCAGATTGCCCGGCCAGGCATGCGACAGAAGCGCCGCCCGCGCATCCTTGTCCAGACGATAGGCCTCCCCATTCTCCTTCTCGATCCGTCCG
Source organism: Shinella sp. H4-D48 (assembly GCF_022637395.1). Classification (GTDB taxonomy): domain Bacteria; phylum Pseudomonadota; class Alphaproteobacteria; order Rhizobiales; family Rhizobiaceae; genus Shinella; species Shinella sedimenti. The sequence continues at coordinate 354,477 of NZ_CP093338.1, forward strand.
AGAAGCTGGCCGATCAGCCAGCCCAAATCGGTTCGGTCGCGCAGCGGTGGCAGGCTGAGCGTCGCGGCGTTGAGGCGATAGTAGAGGTCCTGACGGAAGCGGCCTTCCTTCACGAGTTCGGCGAGATCGCGATGAGAAGCGGAGAGCACGCGCAGGCGAACCGGCCGTGCCTTCAGCGCGCCAACGGGCTGCACCTCATTTTCCGAGAGGACCCGCAGGAGCCGGCTTTGCAGGGCAAGCGGCATATCGCCAATCTCGTCGAGGAACAGCGTGCCACCACTCGCCTCCTCGATCAAGCCGCGCTTGCCCTTTGGATTGGCGCCGGTGAAGGCACCCGGCACGTATCCAAAAAGTTCGGACTCGATGAGATGCTCAGGGATCGCAGCGCAATTGACCGCTACGAAGCTGCCCGGACTGGCGCAACTGTCGTGAATTGCGCGCGCAAGAAACTCCTTGCCGCTGCCGGTCTCGCCCTGGATGAGGATTGGGATGTCGCGGGCAGAAAGTTTTGCCGCACGCGCCTGCACGCGCTCCATGGCAATATCTCCGCCACTCAGATCACGCAACACTCGCGGCAGGCGCGGTTCAGGCGCGGCGGGCCCACGCAGGCTAACGGCGGGCGCGATGGCGCTGGCAAACAGCACAAGTCCGTTGCGCGCCCGTATCAATCGTTCGCCGTTGGGCCTGCCGCGCATGAAACGGGGCAGATCATCGACATCGATATCGAAAACCTGAGAAATCGACTGCCCCAGGAAATCCCGTGTGGAAAAGCCGCGCAGGTTCATCGACCGTGCAAGCGCGCCGAAGCCGCCGTGGGTCATGCCCGTGATGCGCCCGCTGCCATCAAGTGCGATGGCAGCATCCGGGTCGACGTCCAGAAATTCCGGCGAGCGCGCGAGCCGCAGCACCCAGTCGTTGCGGGTGCGGGTCATAAGGTTGGCAAGCTCGATGCGGCGCGCCGTGGAGGCGACGAGGTGCAGCGCGAGTTGCTGGCTTGCCTTGGCTGTCGGCGATCGTAGCTGCGATATGTCGAGCACGGCCGTCAGGTCGCCCAGCGTGTCGAAAACGGGTGCAGCGGTACAGGTGAGGCCGATATGGCTGGTATCGAAATGGTCGTCCTGATGAATGATCACCGGCTCGCCAGAGACGAGGCAGGCGCCGACCGCGCAGGTACCCGCCCGGCTCTCCGACCATTCAGAACCGAGATAGAGGCCGGCCCGGCGCAGTTGGTTGTCGAAGGTCGGATCGCCCATGAAGTCGACGGTCACGCCCCGCGCATCCGACAGGAGCAGCACATAGTTCTGCTCGGCGATCTGATTGAACAGGGTTTCGAGGCCGGATCGGCCGATGCGGATCAATTCCTCCGCCTGCTCACGATGTTCGCGCAGCTTCAGCTCGGGAACGATATAGGCTTCCTGCGCGACCGTCGGATCGAGCTTGTAGTCGTTGAGACAGCGCAGCCAGGACTGGACGACGGGCGCATCACGCGGGCTGACCGCCCCCATTCCGACGCGCTCGATCTCCCGTATGTGCGACAATGTCGACACCATCCGCTCTTCCTCCTGTGCGTATCGTTGCACAGGATCGGGTTGACGGCAATTCAGAGAATGCGCCGGCAGGTAGGGTCAGTTGATCACGGCGTGACGGCGTTGGGCTTCCCGGGCGAGGATCTCCCGCGCCGCGTGATCGGCGATGGGGACATTGAGATCCTTTGATATCTCACCAGCTGCAATGAGCGCGTGATACCGGGCACAACACACCCGCAGGAACGAGGTGAAATTGCCGAGATCGTGATCAGCATCCATCGCTTCGTGCCAGAGCCTCGTTATGAGCTGCGCGACAGTCATGCCGTCGCGCAGTCCGATTTCGGTCAGCGTGTCCCAAAAGTGGTTCTCGATGCGGATCGAGGTGGCGACACCATCTATTCTCAGGCTGTGGGTTCGGCTTTGCCATTGGCTGGCATCGGCCTTGATGAAGAGTTCGCACATACAGACGGCCCTCCTTGCCTTCGATCCCGGCGCCGTCCGGATGTCGAACCGGTCAGCCGCGCTGTTCGCATCACTCCACCCGCGTGGGTCTTACAGGATCGCCAGAAACTGCTTGAGCCATGCCGGATGTGCCGGCCATGCCGGCGCCGTCACCAGATTGCCATCCGTCACGGCTTCTGTCACCGCGATATCGGCGAATGTTCCACCCGACGCTGTCACCTCATAGGCGCAGGCGGGGTACGCCGAGCAGGTGCGCCCCTTGAGAACGCCGGCCGCTGCCAGCAGCTGTGCGCCGTGACAAATCGCGGCAATCGGTTTTCCCTCATCAAAGAAGTGTTTCACTTTGGCGAGCACATCCGGATTCATTCGAAGATATTCGGGCGCGCGACCGCCCGGAACGACCAGCGCATCGTAGCCGGCCGGATCAGCAGCAGCGAAATCGGCGTTCAACGCGAAATTATGCCCGGGCTTTTCCGAATAGGTCTGATCGCCTTCAAAGTCGTGGATCGCCGTTTTTACCGTCTCGCCAGCCTTCTTGCCGGGGCAGACAGCATCGACGACATGGCCGCAAGCCAGAAGCGCCTGGAACGGGACCATGGTTTCATAGTCTTCCGTGAAGTCGCCAGTGATCATGAGAATCTTCGCCATCGTACATTCTCCCTTGCCTTGATGGTTATCGCGGCAGAATAGGTCTTGTGACTTCGAAGCGGGTGTTATTCCGATACTACCCGCCATGCCCTCGCGCTTTTGCCGAGCTTTTGGTCATGTCTTCAGCGCCGTCGGTATAGGCGCACCTGGTCGCCCAGTGGCGGCGGCCCGACACTCCAGGTCGATCTCACATAGGTCGCAAGCTCGTCATCATCCGCTCCAGTCGAAGTGATAAATCAAATATCTGAGTGGCAGCGATCTTGTCGCAGGGCGAAGCGAGGATATCTGGAGGTTTAACCCAACCGAACCCAAGGATCCCGTCATGCAGTGGTTGCAGAGCATCGGCATCAACCTCGACGTTCTACCTCATCTCGGCACCCTGTTGACCGCCTACATCCTGGCGCTGCCTATCGGCTGGGATCGGGAACGTCACGAACGGAGCGCCGGACTGCGGACATTTCCTCTCGTCGCCATCGCGAGCTGCGGGTTCGTGCAGGCGGCGGAACCGCTCATCAATGGCAATGCCGAAGCGACCGCGCGTATCGTCGAGGGGCTCATCACCGGAATGGGCTTCATCGGCGGCGGCGCCATTCTCGTTGTGAAGAACAGCGTGCGCGGCACCGCAACGGCTGCAAGCCTCTGGGCAACGGGCGCCATCGGCACCTCCGTCGGGCTCGGTTCCTATGACACGGCAATCGTGCTGTCCGTCGTGACGCTCCTGACCCTTCGCGCCATGTCGACCTTCAAGGAAGAGCCGGAAGACTTCACCCGCAAATCAGAGTGATCCTTGCGGCGAGGAATGCTCGAGCCCCTGCCCCGCCGTTGTTTAGGAACCGATGCGTCAATTGCGCATTACATCCAGAGGCATCGCGACTGCGGAGATTTGCATGGATAACAAGGACAGGCTGATCCTGGCGTTGGCGGCCCTGCTGCGTGCGGAGCGCGAAACCCGCGGCGCGTTGATGGACGCGCTGGAAGAAGAATCCATCTCGCGCGAAACGCTCCTCGCCATATTGTCAGACCCCATCCCCATCGTGACGCAAGAGGATATCGAGTTCGCCGAGCGTTTTGCACTCTCGAAGCATCTTCCGCTTGAAAGGAACGGATGATGGCGCCGCGGGCCTTTTGGAAGGGTTATCTCAAACTGTCGCTGGTGACGTGCCCGGTGGCGATGTCGCCCGCGATTTCGCAGGAGGACAAGGTCCGCTTCCGCACCTTGAACGGCAAGACGGGCAATCCGGTGGTCAGCCGCTATTTGGATGCCGTCACTGGCAAGGAAGTCGGTGAGGACGATGAGGTGAAAGGCTATCCCCGCGGCGAAAACGATTATGTCATGCTGGAGGACGACGAAATCGATGCGGTGGCGCTGGAAAGCACGCGCACCATCGATATCGAGACCTTTGTGCCGCGCGAGACGATCGAATGGATCTGGTACGATTCTCCGCATTTTCTGGTACCGAACGATAAGGTCGGGGAAGAAGCGTTCTCCGTCATCCGCGAGGCCATGGCCTCGACCGGCACAGTCGGTATCTCCCGGCTCGTGCTTTACCGCCGCGAACGGGCCGTTATGCTGGAACCGCGAGGCAAGGGCATCGTGCTATGGACCTTGCGGTACGGCGATGAAGTGCGCGGAGAGGCAGATTACTTTGCCGACCTGAAGCAGGCAAAACCGGATTTAAAGGCGCTGGCCCTCGTCAAGACGATGATCAAGGAGCGCACCAAAGCCTGGGATCCCAAGATGGTCGACGATCCCGTACAAGAGAGATTGCTCGACATCATCGCGGCCAAGAAGAAGAGGCGCAAGCAGCCTTCCAAACGCAAGGCTCAGCCGAAGACATCCGGTAACGTCATCAATATCATGGATGCCCTGCGCAAGAGCATCAAGGCTGAAGGCAAGGGCAAATAGGATCAGGTCGTCTTCTGCCTTACAGTCTTCAACGGCCGGGCGGCACCCGTGAAATCAGTCCATGGATCAGCCTTCAGCGACTGGAGTCGCGCCGGTGTGTTTTCGACCGTGAAATAGGCCGGGCCGATATCGGCGCTGAGTTCATCCCATGCCAGCGGCATGGAGACGGCGGCGCCAGGTCGTGCTCGCGTCGAGTACGGGGCGACCGCGGTCATGCCGCGCTGATTGCGCAGGTAGTCGATCAGGATTTTTCCGCGACGCTTCGATTTGGTGATCGTTGCCACATATTTGTCCGGGCTGTCCTTTGCCATGGAGTCGGCAATGCCCTTGCAGAAGGCCTTGACTGCGGGCCAGCGCGCGGAAGGCTTGAGCGGCGCGCAGACATGCAGGCCCTTGCCGCCCGAGGTTTTGACAAAAGCGTTGAGACCCGCAGCTTCAAGGCGCTTGCGCGTCTCCTCCGCGCCATCGATGACCGTCTGCCATTCGACGCCTTCGCCGGGGTCGAGGTCCATGATGATGCGGTCGGGCCGCTCCCAGTCCGCAAGCGTCGAGCCCCATGGGTGGATTTCAAGCACCGCCGCCTGAACGAGACCTATCAGGCCATCGAGATCGTTGATGGCGACATAGGGCTCGTCATCCTTCTCCGCAGGGTCCTGCACCTCGACAACGTTTGTATTGATGCCCTTCCAGGCATGTTTCTGGAAGAAGGTCTGTCCATCGATGCCGCTCGGCGCGCGCAAAAGCGCAAGCGGCCGACCGACGATGTGCGGCGCGATATAGCGCCAGACCTCGGTATAATAGTCCGCGAGCCCCTCCTTGGTAACCCCTTCTTCCGGCCAGTAGACCCGGTCGGGATGGGTGAGGCGCACGGTACGGCGTTGCGGGTTTGGCCCTTTCGCCGCGGTGGCTTTCGTTGACTTGGGCATTTCGGCAACGACCTCCTGTGCGGGCTTGTCTTCCCTGAGACCGCGGAAGGATGCGTGCCGAAGATGGCCGTCGGCCGTCCACGCACGGAATTCCACCTCCGCCACCAGCTCGGGCCGCACGTAACGGGCCTGGCGCGCCTCTTCCGCCGTCAGCTTCCGGCCAAAGGGACTTTCCTCCGTCCGAATGCGCGACAGACGCTTGAAGATATCCTCTGCTACGAGCGCAGAAAAGCCCGTGCCGACACGGCCGACCGGCTCCAGCTCGCCCTTGTTGTAGACACCGAGCACCAGCGAGCCGATCGCCTTGCGTGAAACGGTGGATGGCACGTAGCCGCCGATGACGAACTCCTGCCGCGCCGAGCATTTCGACTTTATCCAGCTTTTGCTGCGCCCGGCCCTATAGGGCGCATCGCGCAGCTTCGATACCACGCCCTCAAGGCTGAGGCGGCAAGCATGGCGTAAAACTAGAGCGCCGTTTTCGTCGAAGTGGCCGCTATAGCGCAACGGCCCCTCCGCTCCCGGAACAAGCTTTTCGAGCAGGCTCTTGCGTTGCTCAAGCGGCAGACGTGTCAGATCATATCCGTCGAGATAGAGGAGGTCGAAGAGATAGAAGGTGAAACGATCGTCGCGTCCGGCGCTGAGATCGGCTTGCAAGGCTGAAAAATCGGATGCGCCGGTGCCGGTCTCCACGACAAGTTCGCCATCCAGGATGGCCGTGCCGACTGGCAAGTCCCGCAGCGCTTCCGGCACGGCCTTGCCGAATTTCTTGGTCCAGTCGAGCCCGCTTCGGGTGAGCAGCTTGACCCGGCCTGCCTCGATGCGGGCCTGAAGGCGATACCCGTCGAACTTGATCTCGTGCAGCCATCGCTCGCCGGCAGGCGGAGCGTTGGCGAGCGTCGCAAGCGTCGGCGGCAGGAAATCCGGCAGCTTCCCTTTGCGAGCACCTTTCATATCCGAAGGGTCAGGTGCGTTCGTTGCCGTCTCTTCGACCTCTGCGGCCTTTTCTTGTTTTTTTGCCTTCGATGATTTGCGGATGCGTCCCGTTTTTGACGACCAGCCGGGCTCTTCACCAGCCACATCGCCGATTTCGCGTCCCGTTTTTACCGATTGCGGACGCTTCTCGAGCAGGTCGTCTTCCCCCTCAGCTACTGCGAATTCATCATCGCCCTTGATGAGCAACCAGTTTTCCCGCTTCTCGCCGGGCTTGCCATGCATGCGCACGAGATGCCAGCGCCCATGCAGCTTCTCACCGTCGAGCGTGAATTCGAGATGCCCTTTTGCATAGGCCTTTCGGGCGTCGCCGATCGGCTCCCATGTTCCGCGGTCCCAGACGATGACTGTGCCGCCGCCATATTCACCTTTGGGGATCGTCCCCTCGAAGTCGCCATAGGCAAGAGGATGGTCCTCCACGTGCACGGCAAGACGTTTTTCGCTCGGCACCAAACTTGGGCCGCGCGTCACAGCCCAGCTTTTGAGGACACCATCCATTTCGAGACGAAAATCGTAGTGCAGCCGTGTGGCGTCGTGCTTCTGGATGACGAAGCTGTTGCCGCTCTTTTGTGCCTTCTTACCGCGCGGCTCAGATGTCGTCTTGAAATCCCGCTTCTGCCGATAGACGTCCAGCGTCGCCATGATCATCCTGCCTTTCGACGGCCGGCCGCCGGCTTTCCTGTGGCCGCGGGCTTCTTCGCTTTGCGTTTTGCCGGTTGTTCGCTCTTGCCCGCACTCTGGCGAAGCGCCTCCATCAGATCGACGACCTTACTTTCGGCCTTCGGTTTGGCAGGCTTGATTTTTCGTCCCTCGATCTTTGCCTTAACCACCTCGGCGAGCGCGGCGTCGTAACGGTCGTCAAAGCCCTTAGGGTCAAACCGCCCCTTCTTGGTGTTGATGATGTGTTCAGCAAGCTCCAGCATTTCGCCCTTGAGCTTGACATCCGGTATCTCCGAGAAGGCTTCCTCGGCCGAGCGCACCTCGTAGTCGTAGTTGAGCGTGGTTGCGACAAGGCCCTGGCCTTCGGGTCTGATCAGGACGGTACGGACACGGCGAAAGAGAACGGTTTCGGCAAGGGCGGCCACGTTCGATCTCTTCATGCCCTCGCGGATCAGCGCGAAGGCTTCGACGCCGTGACGGTCGGATGGCGTGAGGTAGTAGGGCTTGTCGAAATAGAGGTCGTCGATGTCGTCGCAGGCGATGAACGCTTCGATTTCCAACGTCTTATCGCTTTCAGGCAGGGCGTCGGCTATCTCCTCCGGGTCGAGCGCAATATAGTCGTTGTTGCCGACCTCATAGCCTTTGACCTGGTCCTCGCGCTCGACGGGCTTACCCGTCTCGCTATCGATAAATTCCCGGTGAAGTCGATGGCCTGTCTTGCGGTTGAGCATGTGAAAGGCGATGCGGTCGCTGGTCGAGGCGGCGGTGTAGAGCGCTACCGGACAGACCAGTTCGCCCACTTTCAGGAAACCTTTCCAGTTCGCTCTTGGCGCCACACCCGTTCTCCAGCTTGAACATCGGCAATGCCGAAACGAGCGGAATGTTCCGGCGTTCGCGGGGAACCAAAGCGGCAAAGTAGAATTCCATTTGACGCTTGTGAAGAGGAGCGGAGGACACGGTGCCCTTCATCGCAACAGCAGCATGGTCCATTCCCAGGACGGTCGCACGACGGTTTCCCGAAACGGGCACCGGCCTGGAACGATACGCCGCCGTCTTCGATGGCGTCGAAGTCAACTCGACGTTCTACCGCCACCATCAGGTCAAGACTTTCGAGCGATGGGCCGCCTCGGTGCCGGAGCACTTCCGTTTTGCCGTGAAGATACCCCGCGAGATTACCCACACAAAACGGCTTCGCGGCATAGACGGCCTTTTCGATGCATTTCTAAACGAGATCCGCAGCTTGAAAGACAAGCTTGGTCCGCTCCTGTGCCAGCTGCCGCCAAGCCTCGAATTCGACGCGACGATGGCCGACGAAGCCTTTGCTGCGATGCGCCGCAACCATGCTGGTATGATCGTGGTCGAACCACGCCATAACAGTTGGGCGTCGGAGCCTGCAGAATCGCTCCTGCAACGCCATGCCATTGAGCGTGTTCTGGCCGATCCGGCACCCGTCTGGCCCGAAACGAGTTTCGACAAGCCTCCAAATTATGTGCGACTCCACGGCTCACCGAAAATCTACTATTCCAGCTACAGCAAAGCGGACATCGAGCGCTTCGGCAAACGCCTGGCCGATGACAGCTGGTGCATCTTCGACAACACAGCGTCCGGTGCCGCCATCGAAAATGCGCTGACGATGCGGGATCAATTGATTTGACGGGTTTGGACGAACATTTCTTCGCACGAGATGTGCTCGCCGTCGCGACCGACCTCCTGGGAGCAAGCCTGCAAGTCGACGGCATCGGGGGGATCATCGTCGAGACGGAAGCCTATCGCCGCGATGATGAGGCGTCACATAGTTTCAGGGGGCAAACGGTTGCAAATGCGGCGATGTTCGGTTCGCCGGCGCGCGCCTATGTCTATCGCTCCTACGGGTTGCACTGGTGCCTTAATTTCGTCTGCGAACAGGGCAGCGCGGTGCTCATCCGCGCCTTGGAACCGGTATATGGCATCGAAACCATGAGAGAACGGCGGTCGGTGAGCGAAACACGAAAGCTATGCTCGGGGCCGGGAAACCTTTGCAAGGCGCTCAGCGTCACCGGAAATATGAACGGACTTTCCGTTCTTGCCCCCCCGTTTTCGCTGGAACTTCCGGCCGCTATTCCCGCGATGACGAGCGGCGTGCGTATCGGCATCAGCAAAGCCGCCGAGCGGCCCTGGCGCTTCGCGGTGGCGGGATCGCCTTATCTCAGCAAGCCGATCCGAACGGAACGGAACGTTACGGACTGAGACGGCAATCTCGTGCTGATCGGCGGATGGCGATATTATCCCGCACGATCACCTCACATCCTCTCCTTATGTTTTCTTTATTCCTTCGACAGGACTTCCCAATCGAAGCCTGAGCCGTGAGGCGCGTATTCTGCTCCTGATCAACAGGAGACACAGACATGTCCGACCTCTTCTTTATCGCGCTTGGCGGCGGCACTCTTCTTGTGCTTGCGTTCTATGCCCGCGCGCTCAACCGTCTTTGAGGAAAACGACGATGGTTGAACCTCTCTTCGGCTTTCTCGTCGCCATCGGCCTCGGCGCCTATCTCGTCGTGACGCTGCTGCGTCCCGAACGTTTCTGATCGGGAGCAGATCCATGACAACAATCGGATGGTTGCAGATCAGCCTCCTCTTCCTTGCCGTCCTCCTCGCGATCAAACCGCTCGGGCTCTACATGGCGCGGGTTTTCAGCGGCGAACGAACCTTTCTCTCGCCGGTACTTGCCCCCGTGGAGGGCGGCTTCTACCGCGTGAGCGGGGTAGATCCGAACAAGGAGCAAAGCTGGCTCGGCTACACGCTTGCCATGCTCACCTTCTCGCTAGCGGGCTTTCTTGCGCTTTACGCGATGCTCCGGCTGCAAGCCCATCTGCCGTTGAATCCGCAGGATTACCCCGCCGTTCCATCCGATCTCGCCTTCAACACCGCGGTCTCCTTCGTCACGAACACCAACTGGCAGAATTACGCCGGAGAAACGACGCTCAGCCATTTCAGCCAGATGGCCGGACTCACCGTGCAGAACTTCCTGTCGGCGGCCACCGGCATGGCGCTGGCGGTCGCCTTCACCCGGGCGCTCGCCCGCTCCAAGGTCACGACACTCGGCAACTTCTGGGTCGATATGGTCAGGGCCACGCTTTACGTGCTGCTGCCGCTCTCCATCATGGTCGCGCTCGTCTTCGTCGCCATGGGCCTGCCACAGACACTCGAAGCGTCAGTCACGGCTAAGACGCTCGAGGGCGCTAACCAGGTCATCTCGCTCGGCCCCGTCGCCTCGCAGGAGGCCATCAAGCAACTCGGCACCAATGGCGGAGGATTCTTCAACGTCAACGCGGCCCACCCCTTCGAGAACCCAACCGCGTGGTCGAATTACCTGAATATATTGGCCATGCTGTCCATCTCCGCGGCCCTCGTCTACAGTTTTGGCCAGATGGTCGGCAATCGCCGACAGGGCTGGGCCCTTATCTCTGCGATGGCAATCCTGCTGATCGCAGGCGTCGCCATTACATACTGGGCAGAGGCGCAGGGCAACCCGATCCTGACCGCAGTCGGCGTCGACCCGGCGCTCGGCAACATGGAAGGCAAGGAAGTCCGCTTCGGCCAGGCCATGACCGCACTCTATGCAGCAGTGACCACCGGCCTGTCAGATGGTGGCGTCAACGGCATGCACGGCTCGTTCACAGGCCTCGGCGGCCTGGTGCCGATGTTCCTCATGCAGCTTGGAGAAGTGCTGCCAGGCGGTGTCGGCTCGGGCCTTTACGGGATGCTGGTCTTCGCGCTGCTCTCCGTCTTCGTCGCCGGCCTCATGGTCGGTCGGACGCCCGAATTCCTCGGCAAGAAGATCGAGGGGCGCGAGATGACATTCGCCATGCTGGCTGTCCTGATCCTGCCGCTCGTGATCCTCGGCTTCACCGCCGTCTCGGCGATGCTGCCCTTCGCGGTTGCCAGCATCGGCACATCAGGCCCGCACGGCCTGTCGGAAATCCTCTATGCCTACACGTCGACAGCGGGCAACAACGGCTCGGCCTTCGGCGGGCTTACCGGCAACACGCCCTGGTACAACACCACGCTCGGGATCGCGATGCTGCTCGGCCGCTTCGCCTATGTCGTGCCGGTCATGGCAATCGCCGGATCGCTCGCCGCCAAGGTGAAGGCCCCGGCCTCGGCCGGCACCTTTCCAACCGACGGCCCGCTCTTCGTCGGGCTCCTGATCGGCATCATCCTTATCCTCGGCGGCCTGCAATTCTTCCCCGCACTGGCGCTCGGCCCTGTTGTCGAACACCTCGCCATGCTCGCCGGCCAGACCTTCTGAAGGAACTCCCATGTCCACGCCTACAAGCCGACAGATCACAGGGCGCCAGGTCTTCTCGATCCGTCGATCCTGTTTCCGGCAATGCGCGACGCCGTCGTCAAGCTCGATCCCCGCAAGTTGCTGCGCAATCCGGTCATTTTCGTAACCGAGGTCGTCGCTGCGGTCGTGACGATCCTCTTCATACGCGACCTCGCCTCCAATCCGCCCCAGGCCGGTTTCTCCGGCCAGATCGCCGCATGGCTCTGGTTCACAGTGCTGTTTGCCACCTTCGCCGAAGCCGTGGCCGAGGGCCGAGGCCGCGCCCAGGCCGACAGCCTGAAGAAAACCAAATCCGACCTGGTCGCCCGCAAGGTCGCGGCAAACGGCACGACGGAGACGATCCCGGCATCCAGCCTCAAGGTCGGCGATGTCGTGCTCATTGCCGCCGGCGAATTCATTCCTGGCGATGGAGAGGTTATCGAGGGCGTCGCCTCGGTTAATGAAAGCGCCATCACCGGCGAGTCCGCGCCCGTCATCCGGGAATCGGGCGGCGATCGGTCTGCCGTCACCGGCGGCACGCAGGTGCTGTCCGATGAGATCAGGGTGAAGATCACGGTCCAGCCCGGCTCCTCCTTCGTCGACCGCATGATCGCGCTGATCGAGGGCGCACAGCGCCAGAAGACACCGAACGAGATCGCATTGTCGATCCTCCTGTCCGGCCTCACGCTGATTTTCCTGTTCGTCTGCGTCGCGATATGGGGGTTGGCCGGCTATTCGGGCACGGTGCTTTCCGTGACGGTTCTTGCAGCCCTTCTCGTCACGCTGATCCCGACGACGATCGGCGGCCTGCTCTCGGCCATCGGCATCGCCGGCATGGACCGCCTTGTGCGTTTCAACGTCATCGCCACGTCGGGCCGCGCCGTTGAGGCCGCCGGCGACGTCGATACGCTACTTCTCGACAAGACGGGCACCATCACGTTCGGCAATCGTATGGCGAGCGACTTCCTGCCGGCCCCCGGCGTCACCGCAGGAGAACTGGCTGAGGCCACCCTCCTCGCCTCGCTTTCCGACGAGACACCGGAAGGCCGATCGATCGTAGCGCTCGCTACCGGCGAGTTCGGCGTTGCCATGCCGAACATGACCTTCGATGCCGTCATCGACTTCACCGCCGAGACGCGGCTTTCCGGCGTCGATATGGGCGCACGCCGCCTGCGCAAGGGCGCCGTGGATGCCGTGCTGCGGTTCGCTGGCCTCAAGGAACAGAACGGGCCAGCCGATTTCCACAGCGCGGTGGAAAGGATCGCCCGCACCGGAGGCACGCCCCTTGCCGTCGCGGACGGCGAGCGCCTACTCGGCACCATCCACCTGAAGGATGTGGTGAAACCCGGGATCAAGGAGCGCTTCGCAGCGCTTCGCGCCATGGGAATCCGCACCGTCATGGTCACGGGCGACAACCCGGTGACGGCTGCAGCCATTGCGTCGGAAGCCGGCGTGGATGACTTCCTCGCCCAGGCCACGCCGGAAGACAAGCTCGCCTATATTCGCCGCGAGCAACAGGGCGGCCGTCTCATCGCCATGTGCGGCGACGGCACGAACGACGCGCCGGCGCTCGCCCGGCCGATGTCGGAGTCGCGATGCAGACCGGCACCCAGGCCGCGCGCGAAGCCGCCAACATGGTGGATCTCGATTCAAGCCCGACCAAGCTCATCGAGATCGTCGAGATCGGCAAACAACTCCTGATGACACGCGGCTCGCTGACGACCTTCTCCATCGCCAATGACGTGGCCAAGTACTTCGCCATCATCCCGGCGCTGTTCGTCGCGACCTATCCGGCTCTCGACGCCCTCAACGTAATGGGGCTGGCCTCGCCGCAATCGGCCATCCTGTCGGCGGTCATCTTCAACGCACTCATCATCGTGGCGTTGATCCCCCTCGCACTGAAGGGCGTGGCCTATCGTCCCTCGGGTGCAGCATCGCTCCTGCGCCGCAACCTGCTGGTTTACGGCGTCGGCGGCCTCGTCCTGCCCTTCGCCGGCATCAAGCTCATTGACGCCGCCGTCAGCGCACTTCATCTGGTGTAATCATGCTCAATCATCTCAGACCCGCCTTCACCCTGGTCGTTGTCCTGACCGTTCTCACCGGCCTTGTCTATCCGCTCACAATCAACGGTATCGCTCAGGCGGTGATGCCGGCGAAGGCCAATGGCAGCCTCATCGAGCGTGACGGCGCGGTCGTCGGTTCGATGCTCATCGGGCAGAACTTTATGGCTGATCGCTACTTCTGGCCGCGTCCCTCGGCCACCGGCCCGGGCCCGTACAATGCCGCGGCCTCGTCCGGCTCTAACCTCGGCACAACCTCAGCCAAGCTGCGGGATCGCGTCGCAGCCGATGTCGCCCGCTTGAAGGTCACAGGCATGACATCGCCAATGCCGGCCGATGCCGTCACGACGTCGGGCTCTGGTCTCGACCCGCATATCTCACCGGCTTTTGCCGAGGCGCAGGTCCCGCGCATCGCACTGGCTCGGGGGCTGGAGCCAGCCGTTGTTGCCTCACTCGTCAAGCAGCAGATCGAAGGCCCGGCCTTCGTTATTATCGGCGAGGCGAGGGTGAATGTGCTAAAGCTCAACCTGGCGCTCGATGCCTTGAATATGTGAGAGCCTGATGGCGGATGACGACCGCAGGGACGTGCGACGTCCCGACCCGGATGCCCTGCTTGCCCTGACGGAGAAAGACCACCGGGGCAAGCTCACCGTTTTCCTCGGCGCAGCACCCGGGGTCGGCAAGACCTACGCCATGCTGTCGCGGGCAAAGCGCCTGAAGACAGACGGCGTCGACATCGTCGTCGGCATTGTCGAAACCCACGAGCGAAGCGAGACGGCGGCACTCCTCGAAGGCCTCGACGTCCTGCCCAGGCGGCGGATCTCCTACCGCGGACGGATGCTCGATGAGTTTGATCTCGACGCGGTTCTGGCGAGGCGGCCGCGGATCGTCATCGTCGATGAACTCGCCCATTCCAACCCCGACGACAGCCGCCACCCCAAGCGGTACCAAGATATCGAGGAACTCATAACGGCCGGCATCGATGTCTGGACGGCCTTGAACATCCAGCACCTCGAGAGCCTGGCAGACGTGGTCGCCCAGATCACTGGCGTGACCGTACGCGAGCGGGTGCCAGACATCGTGTTGAAGCGTGCAGACGAGGTTCTGCTGGTGGATCTTGCGCCGTCCGAACTGATTGAACGGCTTCGCGACGGCAAGGTCTATCTTCCGGAAAGCGCAAACCGCGCCGTCGATCGCTTCTTTCGGCTTGGCAACCTGACGGCACTTCGGGAACTTGCCCTTCGCCGCACGGCCGACCGTGTCGACGACCAGATGGTCGATTATCTCAAGCAGAACGCAATCGACGGCCCCTGGGCGACGGGCGAGCGGCTGCTGGTCTGTGTGGGATCCGATCCGCTGTCGGAAAAAGTCGTGCGGGTGGCAAGCCGCCTGGCCTCCGGCCTTAACGCGCCCTGGCTGGTCGTGTCGCTCGAGCGGGCGGACCGTGAGATCGATACGGCCGGGCATGTGCAGCGGATCGAGGCGCTTTTCCGGCTCGCCGAGCAACTCGGCGCGGAAACGCGCCGCGTGATCGGTAACGACTTCGTCGAGGAAATCCTGAAGCTCGCGCGCCGGGAACATGTCACTCAGATCGTGATCGGCGCACCGAAACGCGCCGGCTGGCGCAAGCATCTCAAACATGCACTTCCGGAGGCGCTGACGAACAGGGCCGCCGGCCTTGGCATTCACATCGTGACGCCGGAGGGGCCTTCCGGTGAGCGCATGCGACGGCCGCTCATGATCCCCAAAGCGCAAGCGTGGCGGCAATCGGCGCTGAGCGCCGCAGGCTTCGTCGCTCTCACAGTGCTGCTGGGCAAGACGATCGACATCTTCGTCGATCTGCCCAATATCTCCCTGCTCTTTCTCCTCTCGGTGCTCGGCGCTTCCGTCGCCGGGGGCTATGTCGCTGCATTCCTGGCGGCCATTCTTTCGGCCCTTGCCTACAACTTCTTCTTCATCGACCCGCAGCGCACCTTCACGATTGCCGCGCCGCATGAAGTTTTTGCGCTTTTCGTGTTCCTGATCGTGGCAATGATCGCGGGCGGCTTCGCATCCCGCATCCGTCAACAGGCGGAGGTGGCGGGCCTGCGGGCAACCGAACTGCAATCGCTTCACGACTTCTCCCGAAAGCTCGCGACAACGGAAAAGAGCGAGGATGCGATCTGGCTGACCGTTTCGCAACTCCAATCGCGATTGAAGCGCAACGTCGTTTTCCTGCTTCCTCGAACGGGCGACCTCGGTGTGGCAGCTGCCTGGCCACCGGATACGGATCTCGACGTTACCGACCTGACTGCCGCACGATGGACCCATGACAAACGCGAGCCGGCGGGTCACGGCACCGGCACGCTTCCCAACAGCCGCTTCGAGTTCCGCCCCTTGCTAGGTCCACATGGAATCGTCGGGGTCTGTGGCGTCGAGCATGCTGCCGAGCCGCTCGCCCTGAATGCGGAGCGCATGTTGAGCGCTGTTCTCGATCAGACAGCGATTGCCCTTGATCGCGCTCGGCTTGCGGACGAGACGATCGTCCAGGCGGCGCGCCTGGAGGGTGAACGTTATCGCGATGCGCTGCTTTCATCCATTTCGCATGACCTGAGGACGCCCCTCGCCACCATTACCGGCGCTGTCACCGCGCTTCGCGAGCTCGGCGAGCGGATGAGCGCGGAGAGCCGCGACGACCTCCTGAAATCGATCGAAGAAGAAAGCGGCAGAATGAGCCGCTTTGTTGCGAACCTGCTCGATATGACGCGAATTGAGGCCGGTACGCTGAAGCCGAAGCGGGACTGGATCGACGTGACCGACGTGGTGCAGTCCGCCGTCGAGCGCACACGCAAGCACGCACCGGGACATATCATCGAGACGAGCATCGCGACCGACCTGCCGCTGATCCGAGGCGACAGCGTCCTCATCTCCCAGGTGCTTTTCAATCTGCTCGACAACGCCATCAAGTATGGTGGCAGGGAGCCGGTCAACGTCTATGCGCGCCGCGAGGGCAAGGATGTGATTATCTCGGTCACCGATCTCGGCAAGGGCATTCCGCCAGAGGACCTGGACCGCATCTTCGAAAAATTCTATCGCAGGGGTAACCCGGACGGGCGCGCGCCCGGCACGGGGCTCGGGCTATCCATCGCGCGCGGTTTCATCGAAGCTATGGGCGGCAAGATCCATGCGGAGAGCCCGGCGCTCAAAAAGCGAGGCACACGTATCGTCATGCGGTTTCTCGGAAGCGAAGAAGCAAAGGGCAGTGCCTGATGAATCCGTCGCGTATTCTCGTCGTGGATGACGAGCCGCAGATACAGCGTTTTCTGAAGCCGTCCTTGGCCGCCGCGGGCTACGAGGTGATCGAGGCTGTGAACGGCGCCGAGGCGCTCAAGTTCGTTGCAACTCAGGCGCCCGATCTCGTGATCCTTGATCTCGGCCTGCCGGACATGGACGGCAAGGCGATAATCGCCAGCCTCAGGGCGTGGTCGGACATCCCCATCGTCATACTGTCCGCCCGCGATCGTGAAAGCGAGAAGATCGAAGCACTCGATCTTGGCGCCGACGACTATATCGAAAAGCCGTTCGGCATCGGGGAGCTGACCGCACGTATCCGCACCGCGCTGCGCCATCATGGTCGGCGCGATGCGATCTCGAGCGTCATGGACGTGGACGACCTGAGGATCGATCCTATCAAGCGGCTCGTCACGCGCGCAGGCGAGATCGTGCACCTGACGCCCAAGGAATATGACTTGCTGCTCCTACTTGCCCGCCACGCCGGCCGTGTCGTGACCCATCGGACCCTGCTGACGAGTGTCTGGGGACCTGCTCATGGCCAGGACATGCATTATCTGCGCGTCTTCATCGGCCAACTACGCCAGAAGATCGAACGCGACCCTACCCAGCCGCAAATCGTGCGCACGGAGCCCGGCGTCGGCTACCGGATGGCGGAGCCGGATTGATTCACGAGCGCCGTCGCTCAGATGACGGCTACAGCATCCAGACTAAGCAAGAACCGATGAGAGGAACTCGCGCGTGCGAGGCTCGCGCGGTGCACCGAATATTTCATCGGGCGCGCCCTGTTCGCAGATACGACCCTTGTCGAAGAAACAGACACGATCGGAAACCTCTCGGGCGAAACGCATTTCGTGCGTCACCAACAACATGGTCAGGTCATGTTCGTGGGCAAGGCCGCGAATGACCGAGAGCACCTCGCCCACCAGCTGCGGATCGAGCGCGGATGTGGGCTCATCGAACAGAAGGACGCGCGGACGCATCGCAAGAGCGCGAGCGATCGCAACGCGCTGCTGCTGCCCGCCGGAAAGCTGCGAGGGATAAAAATCCTTCTTGTCCGCCAACCCGACCATATCGAGCAGTTGCAGCGCACGGCATTCAGCCTCCGCCCGCGCAATGCCGAGAACACGCAGCGGCGCTTCCACGACGTTGCGCAGAACCGTCATGTGCGGGAACAGGTTGAAGCTCTGGAACACCATCCCGACGTGGGTGCGGATCTGGCGCAGATGACGTTCGGAGGCCTTGAAGGGGCCCTTGCCGTTCGGCTCGTGATAGGACATGCCCGACAGCGTCAGCCTGCCGTCTTGAAACGGCTCGAGTGTCATCAGGATGCGCAGAACGGTCGACTTGCCCGAACCGGACGGGCCGATCAGCGTGACCTTCTCACCCTTACTGACGCTGAAATTGAAATCGTCCAGCACCGTGAGCGGGCCGAAGCGCTTGGTGACGTTGGAGAATTCGATGATGGGCGCGGAGTTGTCTTCGGTCATCGCAAGGGGATTCCTGCTTTTGGAAGCGCTTTCTGCAAACGGTGAAGGCCCGCCGAGCAGATCAGCGTGAGGAGGAGGAAAATCAGGCCGACGAGCGTCAGCGGAACGAGATATTCGAAGGTGCGTTCGCCGATCATGTTGGCAAGCCCCATCATTTCCATGACGGTGACGACGGACAGGACGGGCGTTTCCTTGATCATCGCGACGAGGTAGTTGCCCATCGCCGGTACGATACGCGGGATGGCCTGCGGAATGATGATGTCACGATAGGCCTGCATCCGGGTGAGGTTCAGCGCGGTCGCCGCTTCCCACTGGCCACGGGCCACAGCCTCGATGCCGCCCCGATAGACCTCCGATGTATAGGCTGCATATTGCAGGCCCAGCGCGAGTGCGCCCGTCAGGAATGCCGGGAGCACGATCCCGAATTCGGGGAGCACATAGTAGAGGAAGAAGAGCTGAACCAGGAGCGGCGTGTCGCGCAGGAACTCCACGATGACGGCCGTCGTCCAAGAGATCGCGACCAGCCGGCTGCGGCGCAGCAGGGCGAAAACGAGACCGAGAACGAGCGCGATGGCAAAGCCTGCCGCCGCCGCCTTCAGGGTAACGGTCAGGCCGATCAGAATAATGGGCAGGATCGAGGTCGTGTAGGTGACCCACGTCGTCGTATCCCATTCGTATCCGTACATCATCAGATCATATCCTTACGAACGGGGCATCTGCGGGAACGCATGACCGCGTCTGACGAGACGCTCGATCACGCGGATCGCGACCATGAGGACGAGGGACATGGCGAAGTAGCAGAGAAGCGTGATCGAATAGATGCTCGTGCTGTCCAGCGTGATGTTGCGGATCGACTGCGCCGCGAAGGTCAGATCGGCAATCGAAATCAGCGATACGAGCGAGGAAAGTTTGAGCGTCTCGATGGCCAGGTTTCCGAAGGCCGGCATCATCTCGACGATCGCCTGCGGAAGAGAGACCCGAAACAGCGTCTGCAACCGGCTGAAGTTCAAGGCACGCGCAGCCTCGAGCTGCTGTGTGGAAACGGAGGATAGCGCACCGCGCACGATCTCGGCGCCATATCCGCCCGCATGGGCCGCCAGCACAAGGATACCGGTCGTGACGGGATCGAAGCTCAGCCCGACAAGCGGCAGCGCATAGTAGAACCAGAAGAGCTGAACGAGCAGCGACGTGCCGCGAAACACCTCCGTGTAACACAGCGCGACGGTGGAAAGGATTGGCCCTCCTTCCACGCGCATGATGCCGAACACGAAGGCAAGCACCGCGCCAACGGCGATCGATGCCAGCGTGATCGTCATCGTGACGAATGCCCCTTGCCAGAGCATCGGCAGGTAGGCTGTCCAGTCCATGCGGAAGTCTCCCGATCCCGAGGAGTGGCGCTCGACCGACGATGATCGAGCGCCTTTGCCGTTACTTACCCGCGCAAAGGTCTTCGACCTTCTTGCTCGCGGCAGCTTCGATACTCTGTTCGGACAGACCGTACTTGGTCAGGATCGTCTTGTACTCATCCGTCTTGCGGAATTCGACAAGGGCGACGTTGAAAGCGTCGCGCAGTTCCTTGTCCTCCGGGCGGAAGGCAAAGCCGCCGTAATTGCGAACGGGCGCGCCTTCCACGACCGGATCTTCGAACGGAGCGACCTGCTCGACCTGTGCCTGATCCTTGGCGAGTGCTGCGACGGTCAGTTCTGTCGCGGCATAAGCATCGGTCCGGCTTTGAACCGTCGGGATGGCATCCGCATTGGCCGGGATGAAGACGATCTGTTCGTCCTTCACGCCGACGGCGCGCAGGAAGTCCACATTGTTGGCGCCCGAAACAACGGCGACCGTGAGCGACGGGTCCTTGGCGATGTCGGCATAGGTCTTCAGGCCCTTCGGGTTGCCCTTCTTGACCAGCAGGCCCTCGCCGTATGACGAGTTCGGCTCGGTGAAGGCGACCTGCTTGCAGCGCTCCGGCGAGATGTTCTGCTCGGCAGCAGCGAAGTCGAAGCGCTTTGCCTTGAGGCCGGGGATCAGTGTGCCGAACGGCGTGACGGTCCAGTTGATCTCTTCGACCCCCATCGATTTCAGAACGGCGGTGGCGACATCTGGCCCGATACCGGCAGAAGTGCCGTCGGGCTGCATGTAGGAATAGGGCACTTCGTTGGCTGTCGCCGCGCGGATGTATCCCTGTTCCTTGACTTCTTCGAGCGTCAGCGCGTTGGCGTACGTCACACCAAGGATAAGGCTAAGAGCGGAAAGGCCGGCGGTTTTCTTGATAGGCATGTGAATTCTCCTCTGGCTGTGGTTATGCGGTCCGTTTTCGGATCTCGCGTTGGTTTGCGGGCTAGGTTTCCTCCGTGACCGTGGCGATCACGGAAAGGCAGTCGCCGGCCTTGATCAGGCCGGGTACGTGGCGCGCCGCAAGCACGCCATCCATGGCCGCGCGGTAGGCGATGGGCGCAACGCCGGTTTTACCGACGGGGTAGACATTGGCGATGATGTCGCCCGTCCCGACGGCGTCGCCGAGATCGACGGCAAAGGCGATGAGCCCCTCGTCTTCGGCAAAGGTGAAGCAGTCGCTCGAGGGCATGTCCAGCCAACGCGTAGACCCCACATCGGGTTCACCCGAGAGAATGCCGGCATGTCGGAGCAGGTTGAGGCTCCCGTTCCGGGCAATTTCTATCGAGCGTGCGGTGGCGGTGCCAGCACCACCAAGCTCCGTCGTCACGAACACCTTGCCCATATCCTCGACGGTGGTGTCGAGCATCCCGACCGCATCGATCTCCAGCATCTTCATCGAAAATGGCGCCGCAAAGGCTGCCACGGCCGCAAAACAACGGGCCTCCTGATCCTTGTCCGGCAGTTCGTGCGCGGCAGCGTAGGGAAGAAAGTCCAATGTCCTGCCGCCGGAATGGAAGTCGAGGACGATATCGGCCAGCGGAATGAGATGGCGTGTCACATAGTCAGCTATCTTCTCGGTCACTGTCCCATCCGGCCGGCCCGGGAAGCTGCGGTTGAGGTTGCCCCGATCGATGGGCGACGTACGTGTGCCGGCCCGAAAGGCAGGATAGTTGAGGGCAGGAATAATAATGATGCGTCCGCTTATTTCGGATGGGGCAAGCGCCTGCGCCAGCTCGAACAGTGCTGCAGGTCCCTCATACTCGTCGCCATGATTGGCGCCGGTCAGCAGGGCCGTCGGCCCCTCGCCATCGGCGATGACGCAGATCGGGATCATCACAGAGCCCCAGGCGCTATCGTCGCGGCTATAAGGTAGACGCAGGTGCCCATGCTGCACGCCCTTCGCGTCGAAATCGACGGAAGGGGTGATCGGCGAGGGGCGCAGCGCAGCATTGTTCAGCATCGTATCAGTCCTTCACGAACAGCTGGCGCGGCACGTTGGACAGGCATTCGACGCCGGTCTCGGTGATGGCGATGCTTTCTGTGATCTCCAGCCCCATATCCTCCAGCCACAAGCCGGTCATGAAGTGGAAGGTCATGCCGGGCTTCAGCTCCGTCCGGTCGCCGGGGCGCAGGCTCATGGTGCGCTCGCCCCAATCCGGCGGATAGGACAGGCCGATTGGGTAACCCGTGCGGTTATCCTTGATGATGCCGTATGTCTTCAACACCGTGAAGAAGGCATTGGCGATGTCTTCGCAGGTATTGCCCGGCTTTGCGGCCGCAAGACCCGCCTCCATGCCCTCAAGCGTTGCCTTCTCGGCGTCTAGAAAGGCCTGCGTGGGCTTGCCCAGGAAGACGGTGCGCGACAGCGGGCAGTGGTAGCGCTTGTAGGCGCCGGCGATCTCGAAGAAAGTGCCCTCACCCGACCGCATCGGCTTGTCGTCCCAGGTCAAGTGCGGCGCAGAGGCATCGGCGCCAGACGGCAGAAGCGGCACGATCGCCGGATAATCGCCTCCGAATTCCGACGTGCCGCGAATGCCAGCGTCATAGATTTCGGCGACGAGATCGCATTTGCGCATGCCGGGCTCGACGACCTCGACAATACGCTTGTGCATCAGCTCGACGATCTTGCCGGCCTTACGCATGTAGTCGAGTTCAGTCGGGCTCTTGATGGCGCGCTGCCAGTTTACCAGACCGGCCGCATCCTTGAAGCGTGCGTTCGGCAGGTTTTTCTGCAGCGAGGCGAAAGCCGCGGCTGAGAAGTAGTAGTTGTCCATCTCTACGCCGACGGTGAGACCTGACCATTTGCGTTCGTCGATGATCTGCGAGAGCAGGTCCATTGGATGACGCTCGGTCGACTGCACATAATGGTCGGGATAGCCGATCATATTGTCGTGATGGAGATAGGCGGTGCGCCTGGCGCCGTTAGCATCCTGCTTACGGCCATACCAGATAGGCTCGCCGCTCGGCGGCACCAGAACGCATTGATGTACGTAAAAGGACCAGCCATCGTATCCCGTCAGCCAGTGCATGTTGGAAGGATCCGTGACGACCAGAAGATCGATTCCGGCCTTCTCCATGGCTTGACGGGTCTTGGACAGACGCGCGGCATATTCCTCACGCGTAAAGTTCAGCGTCACGCTCACGCGTCACCTCCCATTTCTCTCTTGTTTTCGATTGTCTTTCCGCTGCCTGCGCCTGCTGCGCGACTGACGGCGAGATTGGCGATCGCGGTGTCCTGCACGCCGGTACCCGTCAGGTCGGCGAAGGTAATGTCATCGGCGCCAGCACGGCCCTTTGCCGAGCCCGCAATCACCGCGCCGAGTTCCGCGAACGGATCATCGGGACCGACCAGGCCCGCCTCGATGGCATGGTGCAGCTCCCCGAGTATACGGGTCTGCGACAGACGGTCGGCGATGTAGGTGGCGCGGGCGAAAACAGCGGGATCGATCTCGTTCTTGTGCTCGGCATCCGACCCCATTGCAGTAAGATGCTGGCCGGCTTCGAGCCATTCCGCCTTCAGGATCGGCCGTTCCGCCGGCGTGGTGGTAACGACGATATCGCTGCCGCGCATCGCTTCATGCGGATCGGCGACGGCGGCAACGTCGAACCCGTACTGCCGTGTGCATTCGGCGGCCAGCTTCTCCGCCTTGGCATGGTCGCGCGCCCAGATGCGCGCCGACCATATCGGTCGGACAAGCGTCAGCGCTGCGAGCTGCATCTGCGCCTGCATGCCGGCGCCGAAGATCGTGGCGACGGAAGCGTCTTTACGCGCGAGATGCCGGGCGGCAACGGCACCGGCCGCCGCGGTACGCACATCCGTCAGATAGCCATTGTCAAGAAGCAGGCCTTCTACAAGGCCCGTCTTGGCGCTGAACAGGATCATCAATCCGTTGAGACTGGGCAGGCCAAGCTTCGGATTGTCGAAGAAGCCAGGGCTCACCTTGATGGCAAAGCCATCGAAACCCGGCACATAGGCCGTCTTGACATCAACCTCGCCGCGGAATTCAGGGATATCGAGACGCAGGATCGGCGGCATGGCGACTGGCTTGGTTGCGAGCGCCAGAAAAGCCTGCTCGATGCAGTCGACGACCGAAGCATCCAACTGAACTGCGGCCCGCAGGTCGTTTTCCGTCAGGATGAGAATGCGGCTCATACAGCGCCTCCCGCAATGATATTCCGGTGAACGTCCGGATCGATATTGCAGCCCGAGAGGATGACGACCGTTGGGCCGAACAACTCCACCTTGCCGGCGAGAATGGCGCCGACACCGACCGCGCCGGCACCCTCGACGACCTCCCCCTCCTCGCGTGCGATATGGCGAATGCCTTCGGCGATTTCGTCCTCGGTCAGCAGCACGATGTCGTCCAACAGCGCGCGACAGATCGGAAAGGTTACGCGGTTCGAAAGGCCGATGCCGCCGCCGAGCGAATCCGCCAGCGTCTCCTCTTCGCGCACCGCAACCGGCTTGCCGGCGGTGATGGAGGCATGCATAGCCGCACCGCGCTCCATCGAAACGCCGATGATCCTGGCGTGCGGCTTGAGCGCCTTGAGCGCTACGGCGATGCCTGCGGCGAGACCGCCACCGGAGAGAGGAATGAGGACAGTGGTGACATCAGCCAGGTCCTCGACGATTTCGAGGCCGATCGTGCCTTGACCAGCGACAACATCGGCATGGTCGAATGGTGGGATCGGCGTGAGACCACGATCTGCGACGAGGCGGTCAACTTCCACCTGCGCATCATCCTGGGAGATGCCGACAATACGGATTTCAGCGCCGAGCGCCTTGATGGCCTGGATCTTGTTGGCGGGAACCAGTGACGACATGCAGATCGTCGAGGACATGCCGAGCATCTGGGCGGCATAGGCGACCGCCCGTCCATGGTTTCCCGTCGAGGCCGTTACAAGGCCGCGCTCGCGCGCCGCTTCATCAAGCGAGACGATGGCATTGGTCGCACCGCGCAGCTTGAAGGCGCCGATCGGCTGGCGTGTTTCGAGCTTCAGATGAACGGACTGGCCCGTCAGCTGCGAAAGGGAGGTCGAGCGAACGAGCGGCGTGCGCGCTACACGACCCCGAATGCGGCCGGCAGCGCACTCGACGTCCGCGAGGCACACCGGCAGCTGCTGATTTTCGATTGGTCGGGTCAGTTCTTCGCTCTTCATGATTGTCATGTTGAGAGCGAAACAAAATCATGTCAATTATTATATTGTAATGATTCAATGATTGCCTCTTGGCGAGCGTCAACCGATGGCGCCGACGTCATAGACCGGCGGTAACTGCTCGAAAGCATGCCGCACCGTCGTCAGCGCCTTTTTCAGGCTCGCGTGGCTCATACGCCCACCGAGGCAGATGCGAATGCCCCCACCATGGCCCGGCCCGGCGATGAAGGGCTCGGACGGCGTGACAGCGACGTTCTGGCTGGCGAGCGCGCGAACCAAACCGTCTTCGGTCCAGTGCTGGGGCAACTTCAGCCAAGAACACAAGGAAAGAGGGTGGCTTGATGCGAAATGATCACCCAGGATGTCAGCGGCGATGCTTTGACGTACCCTCGCTTCCTCCCGCTGAAGTGACAGCAGGTGCTGCGCCATACCGTTTTCAACCCAGCGCGAGGCGATCTCGGCAGTGAGATAGGTTCCGCTCCAGCTCGAGACACGCAGGATGGATGCCGCCCGGATGGAATAGGCGGGCGGCACGACGAGATAACCGACACGCAGGCCGGTTAGCACGGTCTTGGTGAAGCTTGTGACGAAGAAGCCAAGCGCTGGCAGCAATTCGGTAATCGAAGGCAAATCCTCCTCGATCATCGGCCTGTAGACCTCGTCCTCGATGACGAAGACGCCGTAACGCCGTGCGATCTCCGCGATCGCGCGCCTGCGCTCGGCACCAGCAACATGACCCGTCGGATTGTTGAGCGTCGGAATGATGACCAGTGCCCGGACGCCCCCCGCGGTGCAGGCCGCTTCCAGAGCGTCGGGCAAAATCCCTTCCGCGTCAGTGGGGAGACCCTTCAGGCTGAAGCCGAGGATGTTGGAGAGCCCGATAATGCCGTGATCGGTGAGATTTTCGCACAGGACGACGTCGCCGGAGCGAATGATGCAACTGAGGGCAAGGAAGATGCTATGCGCCGCACCGTTCGTCACCAGGATGCGCTCCGCGCCCGCGCTGACCCCCATCGGCTGCAACCAGAGCCGCGCGATTTCTCGGTGACGCTCCAGTCCCGCTATCGGGCGGCACGGACGCATAAAGCTCGCGATGTCGCTTTCGGCAAGCTCGCGGAAGATCTCGCGCGAGGCGGCTTCATGCGCATCGAGGTAGACGGCGCGGATAATGGAAAGGTCCAGCACTTCATTTTGGCTATGGTCGAGCATCATGCGGCCGGCACGATCTGTCACGCGGGCCTTGACGAAGGTTCCCCGGCCGATCTCACCGCTCAGATAGCCGAGCCTCTCCGCTTCCTTGTAGGAGAGGCTAACGGTCTGCACCGAAAGGCCGAGCTCGCGCGCCAGATCACGATGGGTCGGCATACGGTCCATCGGCTTGAGAAGGCCGGAATCGATGTCGGCGATGATGCGCTCCGTCAGAGCGGCATGCTTCGTTTCACCCTTCTGTTTTGCCAGGACCGGGCGCCAGGCCACGACCTTAGTGGCAGGGACCGGGTCGGCAGCAAGGGGATTGGCGTGGCGGCGCATAAATTGTCTCGTTTCAACGGCGAATGTTTCATGACATTATGCACCTTTGAAGCAAAAGATGAAGCACCGCGCATTGCATTGGCATCGCTTGCTCAGGACTTTGTGTGACCGACACCTTGTCTTGCCGCCTTGGCACTCAATTCATGAACACATCGAACGCTCAATCCTCAGCCTGCCCGCTGCCGTTCAAGGCTCGCCTTCCAGCATCTCCTGGATATCCTGCCCTGCATCGCCGGCCATCGTATCGGCTTTGGCAGCTGCGTCGAGAAAGTCTTTCTGCGACGCAATCGCATAGTTGCAGCCGACGAACATCGTCTTAGGCTTTCCTGCTTCCATCGGCATGCCCAGCATTACGGCCAAGGCGTCATCGGTTGGGGCGAAGGCGCCGATCATCGGTCCACTCTCCGGATCGACGAACCGATAATACTGCTCAGTCACCTTGATCGGCGCGCGCTTCATGTCCTGCTTGCGGATCGTTTCCAGTGCGGCATCATATGTCTGCTCCGTCACGACCCATTCCTGGAGGAACGCGATCCGTGTCGTGGGTGCGCCAAAAACCGTGATCGGCGTCTTGAGGTCGAAGGTCTCGAGCCCCATCATTCCATCATGGCCGTCATCGTCAACCGGCGCGAGCCATTCGGGAATAGCACTTCCCGTGAAAAGCGCCATTCCGGTCTCGCCGAGAACATCTCGCGGCGCGCGGCACTCCGCAAGCGCAGCAAGGATCTCTGGCGCGAGTTCAAAAGTGCCCTGCTCAACGGGCTGGTCCTCGGCATACGCAATTCCGTTGCCTGTCAGTTGGCACACAAACGCAAGCGCGATGAACGTGCTCAGACAGAGTTTCATCATATCCACGTCCGTTGCCCCTCTCGGCTCGAAATCACGGCAAGCTTCACGAAGCGGCGTATTTCACTGTCACGCCACGCTGGCGAAAGTAGGCCTGCATGAGTTTTCTGCCTGAGCGATTGTTCTGCACGAGCCGGGCAGGGTCGAACACGGCCTCTTTCACGCCTTCCCTCACCAGCGCCGCCTTCAGTGTCGCGATGTGCACATCGATGTCTGCATTGTCCGCTTGAAGCGATCCATAAATGCGCTCTACTGCCTCTGCCACGGTCGGTTCGCTCACGTCGGTACTCCTGTCGTTATTGGGCGGAGGGCCGCCCCGTTTTCCGCGTTTAGCAGCCCTGATCATCCCGATCTACCGGCCTTCATGGACTTCAACAAGGGAATCCATCGAAGCGACGCCGACAGGTGAACACCAATGTCGGGAATTGACGCCGGCAAACGTCTTTATACAGTCGCGTTGAATTCCGACTGCCAGAACGCGATGCAACACATTCTGCCCGGCCCAAACCGTTACGGAGAGAACAGCATGCGCAAGACCGGATATCGTTGGATTGTTGTGGCTGTTGGCGGCCTGCTTGGCTGCGTGGCCATAGGGTCGATGTTTACGTTGCCAGTCTTCATCCGCCCCATCGTGACGGAGACCGGGTGGTCGGTCACCGGAATATCCACCGCCATGACAATTGCTTTCCTCGCGATGGCGCTGGGCAGCATCGTCTTTGGATCGCTATCCGACCGGATTGGCGTTCGACCGGTCGTTCTGGGCGGATCCGCGGCACTTGCCGGCAGCCTGGCATGGGCAAGCCGCGCAACTTCGCTCGTCGAATTTCAGCTGATTTTCGGCCTGCTGGTCGGTCTGTCGATTGCAGCGATCCTGCCGCCTCTCATGGCCTCGGTCATGGGCTGGTTCGATACCCAACGCAGCCTGGCTGTTTCACTCGTATCGGCGGGTATGGGCATGGCGCCGATGACGGTATCGCCCCTCGCCGCCTGGCTCGTCTCGACCTATGACTGGCGCTCGTCACTGCTTGTCATTGCCGCAATTGCGGCGGTGACGATGTTGCCGCTATCCCTTTTTCTCCGGCAGGCCCCAGAGACCAGCGACGAAGGTGATGCGCCACTATCAGACGCCCAAACCGGTGCGCCAATGTCGGTTTCAACAGCGCTTAAATCCCAACCTTTCATCATCCTGATGCTGGTCAACTTCTTCTGTTGCGCAACCCATTCCGGACCCATCTTCCATACCGTCGGATATGCCGTCAGCTGCGGCATCCCCCTGATGGCGGCCGTGACGATCTATAGCGTCGAAGGTTTCGCCGGACTTGGCGGGCGCGTTGCCTTCGGCTTGATGGCCGATCGCTTCGGCGCCAAGAACATTCTGGTTCTCGGCCTCCTCGCGCAGGCGATCGTTGCATTCTTCTTTTTCTTCGTCCGTCAGTTGGAGGGGTTCTACGCCGTCGCGGCGATGTTCGGCTTCATCTATGCCGGCGTCATGCCGCTCTATGCCGTTCTGGCGCGTGAAAATTTCCCGCAAAGGATGATGGGTACGATCATTGGCGGCACCGGAATGGCGGGCGGCCTCGGCATGGCGCTTGGCCCCTGGGCCGGCGGCCTGATCTACGACACGTTCGCCACTTACACTTGGCTCTATCTCGGTGCCTGCGGCATGGGCCTCGGAGCCTTCCTCATCGCCATGACGTTCAAACCCTTCCCCACGACAGAACGACAGGTGGCTGCGGGTTAGAGGAGCGAGCGGCGTCCATCAGGCGCTCTTTGGGGAGCGCCTTGCCAGGACTGGTAAGGCTACTGGACGCTTGTAGCTTTTCCCTTGGTTCTCAGTAGGTGCTGACTGTGACGGTTTCGCCCAACGCGCCAAGTTGCCTGTCGCGATCGGCAGCGGCTTCGCGGGCACCGTTGACGATCAGCGAGACGTCGTTGGTGCCGATGATGAAACGGTAGCCGAGACGCGTCAGATCGGCGAAATCGCGTCCCGCCCCGACGATCGTCCCGAGCGGTTTACCGGCTTTCGCCGCGCCGTCCTCGATCGTTTTCAGCAAAGCCTGGGGCTCGGGTTCCAGCATGCGCTCCATCTTGCCGATCGATGCGGCAAGATCGTTCGGCCCGACGAAGAGCATGTCGATGCCTGGCACGGCAGCGATTGCCGCGAGGTTTTCGACGGCCTGGTGATGCTCGATCTGCACCATCAGCAGCAATTCGTCATGGGCATTGGCGGCATAGTCGGGCCGCGCGCCGTAGCGGGAAGCACGGACGATGGGGGCGGCATAGCCGCGACGGCCGCGGGACGGATAAGTGCAGAATTCGGCGATGGACCGCGCGTATTCGGCCGTGTTGACCTGCGGCACGATCAGCGATCGGATGCCCCGGTCTAATACGCGTTTCAGCGTCGTCTCCGAGCCATCGGGAACGCGCATGACGACCTCGCCGCCGGCGGCCTCGACAGCGCGCGCGACATGCACGGCCTCCTCGATGCCGCCGATGCCGTGTTCGCCGTCAATAACGATGACGGGCCAGCCATTCATCACCATTGCCTCGGCATTGTCGGGGCTACCCATCTCCGACCAGGCGGCTGTGACGGTCTCACCAGCAAGGATGCGCTGCTTGATCGGGTTCACGAGATTGCCTCCACATCAAGGTCAATGACTTTGCCAGGGTTTAGGATGTTCTTCGGATCGAGCGCTTTCTTGATGGTCGCCATGAGAGCGAGCTCCTCAGCACTGCGGGAATATGGAAGATAGGGTTTTTTGACCGTGCCGATGCCGTGCTCGGCAGAGACCGTACCGCCGAAGGAGCGCACCGTTTCATAGACGATCCGGTTGATATCGGCCGAAGGTTGCTGTGCAGAACCTTCAACCAGCGCGACGATGTGCAGGTTGCCGTCACCGATATGGCCATAATAGACTGAAAGGCAACCGGGAACTTCGGCCTCAAGACGCGACCGGCACGCCTTGGCGAAATCGTCCATGGCGTCGACGGGCAGGCCGATATCGAATGCACAATGTGCGCCGAGCACCGTCTGGAACTCGCCCGCGGCATCGCGCGTGCGCCAGAAGGCCAGCGTGTCCGCCTTGCTCTGGGAAATCGCCGCGTCGGCGATAAGCCCTGCCTCGAACTGGCTTTCCAACCAGGTCTGGAACCGGCCGCCGTCAACCTGCTCGTCAAGGCCCTGCGCTTCGACAAGCACGTAGAAGGCGTGGTCGCCTTCGACCGGCCGGCGGATGCCGGGCACCCGAACCGTGGCGGCATGCCAGTAATCCGGCCACATCACCTCGAACGCCGACAAAAGCGGGCCAAGCCCCCGACGCGCGCCATTCAGGAGCTTGACGACGCTGCCGTAATCATCGACGCCGCAAAGTGCCGCCATCGTGCAGCCGGGCTGCGGATGAAGGCGCAAGACCGTGCGCGTGATAACGCCGAGCGTGCCCTCCGACCCGATGAAGAGCTGCTTGAGGTCGAAACCGGCATTGTTCTTGATCATCTTGTTGAGGCTGGTCATCAGCGTGCCGTCGGCCAGAGCGACCTCGATGCCCAACACCATTTCCCGCGCCATCCCATAACGGATGACGCGGTTGCCGCCGGCGTTCGTGCCGAGATTGCCACCGATGGCGCAGCTGCCGCGTGCGCCGAGATCGAGCGGAATGAAGAAGCCCGCCTCATCCGCGGCCTTCTGGATCACCTCGAGCGGCGTGCCCGCCCTGACCGTCATGGTGGCGGCAGCGGCGTCGATCTCCTCGATACCCTGAAGACGCTCGAGGGAGAGGGCAACCGCGCCTTCGATCGGATGTGCGCCGCCGGCAAGCCCGGTCAGTCCACCCTGCGGCACCACCGGCACGTCATGGGCGGCGCAGATGCGCAGCACATCGGCAACACCTTGAGGCGTGTCGGGGCGCGCGACGGCAAGAGGACGGACCGGAGGCAGAAAGCTCGTATCGGCCGTGTTGCGGGCTGGAATGTCCTCGCCGGTCAAAAGCGCATTTCGGTCCAGAATGGCGGAAAGCGCCTGTATGCATTCACCGGCGCGGGCTTGGGCGATCATGTCGTAATAGGTCCTGAAACTGTTGAATGCGTCCGACGGCGCGGCGGACCGCGCCGTCGGTTGGGAGGATCGAGCTTATTGGCCGCGCATCGCGGCAAGCTGGTCCTGAACGAGTGTGTAGGGTTCTTCCCCGATCGACGCCTTGTTGGCCTCATAGACGGGTTTGATCGCTTCGCGCAGGCGCGTCATCTCGGCGTCGCTCAACGTTTCCACGACTTCGACGCCGTGACTGCGCAAGGCTTCGAGAGCCTCGAGTGCCGCCGCGCGGCTACGCTCGAGCTGGGCGGTGCGTGCCTCCGCGGCACAGGTCTGCAGCAGTTCCTGTTCCTGCGGCGTATAGCTGTCCCACACCTTCTTGGAGAACATGACCGGCGTCGGTGAATAGGCATGCCGCGTCAAGGTGAGATACTTCTGCACCTCGTAGAACTTCGATGCCTCGATCAGCGGCAGCGGGTTTTCCTGTCCATCGACGGCACCGGTCTCGAGCGCAGTGAACACTTCACCGAACGCCATCGGCACCGGATTGGCGCCGAGACGGCGGAATGTGTCGAGGAAGATATTGTTCTGCATCACACGGAAATTGAGTCCGCGGAAATCTTCGATCTTCTCGATCGGGTGCTTTGAATTGGTGGTGTTGCGGAAACCGTTTTCCCAGAACGACAAAAGCACCAGCCCGTGGTCGGGCATACGCTTGGACAGATAGTCGTAGAAGGGGCCGGTAAGAACGGCGTCTGCTTCTTCATTCGAAGCGAAGAGGAAGGGCAGGCCGAACAGGTTCATGGCCGGCTCGATGCCCGCAAGCGCGTCGGCACCAGCGACAACCATTTCAAGCGAGCCGGACCGCACGGACTGCGTTGCGTCCAGATCGTCGCCCAGCGCGCCCGAGTAGAAACCGCGCAGCTTCATCTTGCCGCCGGAACCGGCTTCCAGGCACGCCGACATCGCGTCGACGCCGGCCGCGACCGGATGGTCCTTCGGCGCTCCATTGGAAACCTTTATATTGCGGCTGTTGAACTCGGCCGACGCCGAACCGGCAAACATGGTGGCAGCCATCAGGGCGGCAGCGAAGATTTTCAGTTTCATTTTTCACTTTCCTCCAAAGTGGGGCGGGGCAAAGGATTTTGTCCCGCCAAGAAGCCTCACCGCAGGAAATTCAGCGGGACGAGAACGAGTTGCGGGAACATGACCAGCAGGAACAGAACGATGACCTGCGCGGCGATGAAGGGCAGCGACCCCTTGATCACTTGATGCAACGGGATGCGCGCGACACCGCTCGCCACGCTCATCACGATACCCACTGGCGGCGTGATCAGGCCGATCGCGCAGTTGATGACGAAAAGCACGCCGAAATAGACGGGGTCGATACCGGCTGCCGTGACGACCGGCAAAAGCACCGGCGCCAGGATCAGGATGGTCGGGCCCATGTCGAGCGCCATGCCGATGACGAGAATGATCAGCATGATCACCCCCAGAAGCAGCTTGGGATTGTCGGCGAGCGGTGCGACAAGGTCCATAACGACGCCGGAAAGATCGGCCACGGCAATGAACCAGGCGGTGGTCAGGGCGGCTGCTGCCAGCATCATGACGACGGCCGTTGTGACCGCAGCGTTGCGCAACGCCTCGTACATCGCCGACAAGGGCAGTTCGCGATGGACGAAGATACCGACGAAGGTGGCATAGACCGCGGCAACCACGGCGGCTTCCGTCGGCGTCACGATGCCGAATCGGATGCCGCCCAGAATGATGACCGGCATGCCGAGCGACCATCCTGCCGCACCGAGCGTCTGAAGGCGGACTTTCCATCCCTGGCGCGGCATCACATCGACATTGTCGGTGCGAGAGACGATCGCCCAGGCGACAGCGATGCCGACACCCATCATAAGGCCGGGCACGATACCCGCCAGGAAGAGCTGGGTGATCGAGACGTTGGTCGCCACACCGAATATGATATAGGCGATCGACGGCGGCATGATCGGCGCGATCGTCCCGCCGGCTGCCATGAGGCCGACGGACCGTCCCTGTTCATAGCCGGCCGCACGCATCATTGGCAGAAGCATGGCGATCAACGCCGCCGTGTCGGCGGCCGCCGAACCGGACAGGCTCGCCATGATGACGGCGGCAAGGATCGCGACGAAACCGAGGCCGCCGCGACGATGCCCGAGGAAAGAGCTCGCGAAGGCGATGATGCGCTTCGACATGCCGCCCGCATTCATCAATTCGCCGGCCAGCAGGAAGAACGGAATGGCCAGCAGTGGGAAGCTGTTCGCGCCCACGACCATGCGCTGGGCGATGATCTGTGTGTCGAAAAGGTCGAGATAGATGCCCATCGTGAGCGCACACAACACGAGCGCAAAGGCAACGGGAACGCCGACAGCAAGAGCGCCACCGAGCGTGGCAAGGAAAATTGCAAGCGTCATAGCGCGCGCTCCACCAAAGCGTCCGTCGTTTGTGGCACGGCGTACGGATCATATGTGCCCCGAAACGCGCCGATCATGCGGTGGATAGCGATAATGCCGATGCCGATCGCGGACGGGATCACGATGCCGAACACAAATATCATCGACAGGCCGGTGACCGGCGAGCGGTCCGTGGCAGTCACGCCGGATTGCCGCCAGGCGCCGTCGAGCAGCAGCCAGCAGACGAAAACGATGAGCCCGTTGGCGATGAACAGAAGCACACGCCGCACATTCGGTGTGGACGCGCTCACAAGAAGATCGAAGCCCATATGCGCGTGGTTGCGCATCGCAACGACGCCACCGATGAAGATAAGCCAGACGAAGAAGAAGCGCGACAGCTCTTCGGAAACATCCAGACCTGAACTGAAGACGTAACGCAGCACGACATTGGCGAACACCATGACTGTCATGCCGGCGAGTAGCAGCACGAGCAGAACCTCGAGCAGCTTGAAAAACACATTGATCGAACGGTCGATCATTTCCTTCCTCCCGAAACGGTGACCACCTCTCCCGTGGTGTATGCAGCGCGGAACAGCAGCCATGCAGCGGCTTCCGCAACGTCCGCGGCGTCGCCGAGACGATGAAGCGGTATGGTCGCGACGCGCGCGTCCATCTCGGCGCGGTCAGCGAAGACATCCTTCTGGATGTCTGTGTCGATGATTCCGGGCGCCAGCGCATTGACGCGAATGGCCGGCGCGAGTTCGCGGGCCATCGCGAAAGTGAGCGACTGCAGGGCGCCTTTGCTTGCGGCATAAACCGCGTTTCCGGCCGCCCCGCCATTACTGGCCGCAATGGACGACAGGTTGACGATCGCGGCATCAGGATGTTCTGCCCGGGCACGCAGAAAGGCTCGTGTCACCACGAAAGCGCTGCGCACATTGATGCCGAGAACCCGGTCGACCTCCGCAGGGTCGATGTCGATGAGCGGCATGCGGCGGCCGATGATGCCGGCATTGTTGACGAGATGGGTCGGCGCCCAGTCGTCGCCAATCCGCGCTATCGCTTCGTCGACGGCGGCGGCATCCGAAACGTCAACGTTCTCCACCCGGACTCTATCGCCAAGCGCATTGCGCGCTCTTTCGAGCCGCTGCGCATCGACATCCCAGAGGATCGCGCGCGCGCCGCCGGCGATTACGGCATCCGCAATGGCGCGGCCAATCCCGGCCGCACCGCCCGTGACGAGGACGACGGCGTTCATCGTCCGAAACTTTCATCCAGTTGCTGATGGAAGCCGAGATCGACGATCTCGCAGAACTCGGCGTAGCTGTGCTTGGCGGGGCCACCTTCCGGCGCACCGGTGGCGCGTAGTTCCGTCAGGGCGTCTTGCATGGCACGCGTTGCGCTGAGCAGCGCCGTGAGTGCATAGAAGACGACACTGAATCCCATGTCTTGAAGGTCGGCCAGTTTCAGCGCGGTGGTTTCGTTGCCATCGACGATGGAAACGACCTTTGGTCCATCGATCGCCCTAGCAACGGCCTCGACATCGGCAATCTTCTTGATGCCGTCGACGAAGACGAGATCGACGCCCGCGTCCTGATAGAGTCTTGCGCGATAGAGCGCCTCTTCGATGCCGTCCGCCTGCAGCGCATCCGTGCGACCAATGATGACGAGGTCGTCCTTCGCCCGCGCCGATATGGCCGCCTTGAGCCTCAGAGCCGATTCTTCACGGCCCATCAGCTTTACACCGGCCATCTGCCCGCACCGCTTGGGTGCGACCTGGTCTTCCAGGTGGATCGCGGCAACACCGGCCTGGACGTATTCGCGTACCGTGCGGTGAATGTTCGACGGACCGCCATAACCGGTATCGGCATCGGCAATGACCGGGATCGAGACGGCGCGCGTCATGTTGCGCGCGTGTTCCGTCATTTCGGTCTGCGTAAGAAGACCGATATCGGGCGTTCCCAGCCGCGTCGCCGTCGCGCCGAAACCGGTCATGTAGACCGCTTCGAAGCCCGCGCGCTGGACCAGCCGGGCGCTCAGGCTATCGGGAGCACCCGGCGCAGCAATGATCCGCCCGCCTTCCAGAAGGCGGCGTAGGTTTTGTGCTTCATTCATGATTTTAGGGTCTCCTGCTACCCGCATCCTCGGGCAGCGCATCGCGAGCGACACGCAGTGTTCGCCAGACATGTTCATCCATGATGGCGGCGAGAGCGTCGATATCCTTGGCGGCAATCAGATCCGCCATCTGCCTGTGTTCTGAATAGCTTTGATCGCCGGGCTGGCCATAGGCCACGCTGAGAGAGCTTCGGATCGCGCCGAGCTGGCCTTCCGCGACGGCATAGGCATCCCTGATCAGCCGATTACCGCAAAGAACGAAGAAGGCCCGATGAAATTCGGCGTCGGCGCGGGCATAGGCGAACTGGTCGCCGGCCTCGAGTGCCGCGGTCATTGCAGCGACAGCCGACTGTATCGTGCCGGTGAGTTCGCGATGATTGCGCGTCATCGACAGCCGCAATGCCTGCATCTCAAGCATCAACCGGTATTCACAAAGGATTTCCACGTCCGCAAGAGTCGGGGAGAACACGAAGCTCCCGCGCTTGGGGCGCACGATCACCAGCCCGGACTGCTGAAGCTGCAGGAGAGCATCGCGTATCGGCGTCCGGCTCACCCCGAACGTCTCGGCAAGCTTGTCTTCCGAGATATTCTCGCCAAGCCCGAAATGCCCGTCGATGATGGCCTCTCGCAGTCGCTCCACCACCATCTGCGCGATGGATTGCGGCTGTTTGATCCGTAATTGGCGCGTGCCTCCCAACCGTGACCTCCTCCTGCCCGGTTCATGTTATGTGTTACATACAACAAAAAGTGCGCACGCGTAAACAGCCAAAATTCTGCGACGCGAGGGATCGGTTAGCGAAATTGATTTTCGTGCAGGAGATCGCGTTCGTTGCCCTGTCTACACGACAAGAAAACTAAAGAAGTCAGACCGAAGCGACCTCAATCCAGGCATCAGCGGGAATGTCCGGACACAGAAAAATGGCCCGGAGCTTTCTATAAGCACCGGGCCACCGAGCGGTTCTGACTATTTGGGCAACCGCCTCAGGCAGCCTTGCCACCCGTCTTGCCGTCCTGGAGGCCGTAGGTGGCGAAGCCCTGAAGCACGCCCACGATTTCTTCGTCGGGCAGGATCATCGGGCCGCCGATAAGCAGCGTATGGTAGTACTGCTTTGAAAGCGTTTCGAGTTCGACGGCTGCCCACATCGCCTTTTCCAGCGTCGCGCCGGTGGCGATCATGCCATGGTTCGCCATCAGGCAGGCGGAGCGGCCTTCCATCGCCCGGATGACACTGTCCGAAAGCGCCTTCGTACCATACCGGGCATAGTCGGCGATCCTGACGTCCGGGCCGCCGAACGCCGCGATCATGTAGTGGCATGCCGGGATCGGTTTGCCCGCCATGGCAAGGATCGTCGCGTAGGTGGAATGCGTGTGCACCACAGCGCCGACATCCGGCCTCGCCTTCATGATATCAAGATGAAACGGCCATTCGACGGACGGCTTTTTCGGGCCGTCATAGTCCCCGTTTCCGGCGAGTGGAAGCGACGCAATCATGTCTGGCTGCATCGTATCGTAGGGAATGCCGGAAGGCGTGATCAGCATGCGGTCGCCGAAGCGCACGCTGATATTGCCGGACGTGCCCTGATTGAGCCCGGACGCGTTCATGCCGCGGCAATGGTCGATGATCGATTGACGAATGGAAAGTTCTGTCATGGGAGGCCTCAGCAGGGATTGACCGGCGGCTGACCGGCGATATAGCGACGCACCTCGTCGGCCGCCATCTCGGCAGCATATGTCACGGTACGCACGGATGCACCGGCAATATGCGGCGTGAGCGTGACATTGGGCAACTGCAACAGCGGCCAGTCGGCCGGCACCGGCTCGACCGCGAAGGTCTCCAGCATGGCGCCGCCAAGATGGCCGCTGGTCAGCGCCTCATAGAGCGCATCATAGTCGCAGAGTGGCCCGCGCGCCGTATTCACAAACAGGGCGCCCGGCTTCATTTGCGCAAAGGCATCCGCGTTCATCATGTTGCGCGTCTCCTCCGAAACGCGCGGATGCAGCGTCACCACATCCGCGCGCGACAGCAGCGTGTCCAGCGAGACATGCTCGACGCCCGCATTATGATCGTCGGCGGAGAGCTGGACATAGGGATCACAGACCAGAACCTTCGTTCCAAAGGCCCTGAGCAGCCGCACGACCTTCGTGCCGATATTGCCGTAACCGATGACGCCCACGGTCAGCTCGGAGAGTTCACGCCCCGTTACGTCCGCGCGGTAGAGTTCGCCGCGCCATTCCCCCTTTCGAAGCGACTCGTGGCCACTGCGAATGAGTCGCGTCTCGGCGAGGATTGCGCCGATGGTGAATTCAGCGACAGCGCTGGAATTGCGGCCGGGTGTATTGACAACCGTAACGCCGGCCTCACGTGCCGCGCTCATGTCGATGTTAACAGGGCCACCGCGGGAGACGGCGACGAACTTTAGACCAGGCATACGTTCGAACATGGCATGCGAAAGGGGCGCCAGCTGCGTGATGAAGATTTCAGCGTCGCCGATAAAATCCACGATCTGGTCGGCTGAGCCCAGATATTCCTTGAGCCCGTCCATGCCCGCGACCTCATAACCGTGCTCCATCGGAACGTCCGGCCAGGGAAGCTCGAGCAGCCTGATGTCGTGGCCGTCGCCACAGGCTTCCACGAGCTTTTCCTGAAAGACCTGCGGGAGCATGAAACGGTCACCCGCGATGGCTATCTTCTTCGTCATTGAACCTTATCCTGTTTTTTGGTCATCGTCTCCCAGACTGGCCGAAGCGCCTCACGCGAATGGCGATAGGCGGGAAACACCGAATCGAAATATCGGGAAAGCTTTTGGTCGGCGGGTTCGGCCGGCCGCTGGCAGGGCGTCACCCATTCCTTAATGCATTCCGCCATCGATCCGTAAAGGCCAAGCGAGACTGCAGCGATCATCGCGGCACCCGCCGCGCCCGCCTCCTCCCGCTCGCTGGTCTGGATGCTGGCGCCCAGCGCACCGCCGAGGATGCGGCGAAGCGAGGCGCTACGTGCGGCCCCGCCTGTCAGCCGCACGCGTTGTGGCAACGGCCCCATGGCGAGGTAGCAATCGCGCGAGGCAAGCGCCAGGCCGTCAAAGACGGCGCGCACCATGTCCGGGAAGCCGCTCGAAACGGTGAGTCCGATGAAGGACGCCCGCGCCGCCGCATCGACGAACGGCCCCCTCTCACCGGCTTCCGATATGTAGGGATGGAAGATCGGCGGCCGGTCGTTCGCCTCGGCGAGCCACACCTCCATCTGCGCCAGAAGTTCCGCCTTCGTCTTCTCGACCCCCATGCCTTTAAGCAGCCCGCCCGCCACCGACAGTATCCAGTCGATATTGAGGGTCGCGGCCATGTTGGATTGCATCTGCGCGTAGACACAGGGGATCGGCATGCACATCGTGTAGCCGGTCAGGTCATCGTTGAGCCGTACATCGTCAGGGCTCGTCGCAAGACGCATGTGCATGCCGGTCGAACCGATGATCGAGCAGCCCGTATCGGTCCCGGGATCATAGAGGCCGGCGCCTAGCGACGTACAGACCACGTCGACATAGCCGAGCACGACGGGCGTGCCGGCGACGAGGCCGGTCAGCGCAGCTGCGCTTTCCGACAGGCCGTGATGTGTCACTGCGCCATCGACGATTTCGGGCAGGAGGTGGTCCTGTCCCTGCAGGCCGAGGATATCGATCACCGTCTGAGAGTAGGCCCGCTTGCGAAAGTCTCCGAAGGTGAAGCAGGCTTCCGACGGATCCGTCGCGCGTATTCCCGTCAGCTTGAAATAGAGCCAATCCTTACAGTGGAAGGCTGTCACCGCCCCCTCTAGCATTTCCGGCGCCTCGTCCAGCATCCAGCGGATCTGCGACCCCTGCTGGCAGGCGGCAAGCCCTGAGCCGGTATGGCTGAAACGCTCGGCGTCTCCACCCTCCAGGCGAAGCCGCGAGACGGTGTCTCCCGCCCGCGCGTCGAGCCAGAGCCATCCCTTGCCGACGGGATCGCCCGCCTTGTCGATGAGCCATGTCCCATCCCCCTGCCCGGTCACGGCGATGGCTGCGACGCGCGCGCCGAGGTTTTCGACCTTGCCCGCAAGCTCCGAAAGCGTGCGGGCGGTGTCCGCCCAGGTCCGCGCCATGTCCTGGACCGCCCCCGTCCGCCCCACGGTCTCGTAGCCGTTGGGAACCGCCGCCGCCGCGATCTGTCGGCCCTTCAAATCGAAGGCGACCGACTTGATGACGGACGTCCCGGCATCTATGCCGATCAAGATATCACGCATGTCAGGCAAGCTCCGGGCCGTGGCTGACCGCGACGCCGCTCTCGCCGTCGAAGACATGCAGGTTGTGCGGATCTAGCTTCAACGCGATCATGTCGCCCAGACCAAGACGCACGCGGTCGTGCTCGACGAGAACCATCGTTCCGCCGGCAAAATCCGCGGCAATATGCGTCTGGTCTCCGAGCCACTGGCTGACCGATACTCTGGCAGGTACGCCGCCATCCTCGCGCCGAACCGCATAGGGCCTGATGCCGAGCGACACCTTCTTGCGATTGCGCAGCTCGGCAAGAACGGCAGGAGAGAAATCCGATACCGCATATTCGAGCCGCACCCCCTCGTTGAGGCCGAACACCATCGTGTCACCACTTACCGTGACGGTGGCGTCGAACACGTTCATGGGCGGTTCGCCGACGAAGGTGCCGGTGAAGAGGTTCGCCGGCCGCTCCTTGATCATCTGCGGCGTGTCGAACTGCTGCAGCACCCCGCCCTCCATGACGGCGATGCGGTCCGCCAGCGCATTGGCTTCCGTCTGGTCATGCGTCACGAGGATGGCAGTCAGGCCCTTTTCCTTGATATAATGCTTGATGCGGCCGCGCAGGATGGCACGCAGCTGTGGCTCAAGCTGGCCCATCGGTTCATCGAGCAGATGCAGGTCGGCATCGCGGATCAGGGCGCGCCCGAGCGAGGCGCGTTGCTGCTGGCCGCCAGAGATCGAACTCGGGTAACGGCCGAGGATATCCTCGATCTCCAGAAGCTTTGCGATATAGGCAACTTTCTCATCGACCAGGCTCTGCGGCAGCTTGGAAGCCTTGAGCGCAAACGCGATGTTTTCGCGCACTGTCAGCGGTGGATAGAGCGAATAGCCTTCGAAGGCCATCGCGACGTTGCGTTTGACCGGTGCGAAGGTATGGACCTCCCGGCCCGCAAGCGAAATCTGTCCGCGCGAGACGGCCTCAAAACCGGCAATCATACGCAGAGTCGAGGTTTTTCCGCAGCCGGACGAGCCAAGCAATGCGACGATCTCGCCCTTCGCAATCTCCATCGACAGCTGCTTGACGGCGTGAACACCGTGATCGACCGGCCCATAGAACTTGTCGACGCCCTTGATCTGAAGTCCCGCGCCGCTCATGCCGCTTCTCCCTGCGTACCCGTATGGCTGCCATGCCGGGCGATCAGCGCGCCCGTCTGCTTGTCGAAGAGGAAGGCATTGGCACCGTCGACCGCAATATGCGCGGACCCGGACGCTGGGCCCGGCGTTCCCGCCGGCCGCGACACGAGGATTTCCCGGCCGCGCACGGTCAGGGCGAGCGTCACGGTCTTCTCGTTGAGCGGCGTTTCCGCCTCGACCGTAACGGGAATGGCGCCCGGCGTTCCCGCCGGCACGAAGCTTAGCGCTTCGGGACGGAGCCCGAGCACGCAGGCCTTGCCAGCAGCGTTCGCGGGAATTCCGGGTAGCACGATCCGCACATCGGAAAGCAAGACTGACACGCCGTCCGCCTCCGCGTTGGGCTTGACGTCGAGCAGATTGATGGTCGGATCGCCGAAGAGGCGGGCAATGTCGATATCCGCCGGTGCATTGTAGATGTCCTCGGGCGTGCCGATCTGGCGGATCCGGCCTTCCGACATCACGGCGATGCGGTCGCCGAGCGCCATCGCCTCTTTGTAGTCCTGGGTCACATAGACGACTGTCGCTCCCTGCGCGGCCAGAACACGCGGCAGTTCAAGCCGCATCTCGAAGCGAAGCTTCGCGTCGACGTTCCTGAGGGGATCGTCGAGCAGCAACAGCGGCGGCGAGCCGGCAAGCGCCCGGGCCAGTGCCGTGCGCTGCTTCTGGCCATTGGAGAGCGCCTTTGGCCGGTGCGTCAACACGTGGTCTATCTTGAGAAGCTTTGCCACGCGGTGGACGCCGGCCTTGATTGTATCCGCCGAGGAGCGCTTCGCCTCGAGCGGCGTCGCAATGTTCTCGAAGGCGTC
Organism: Shinella sp. H4-D48; assembly: GCF_022637395.1. Classification (GTDB taxonomy): domain Bacteria; phylum Pseudomonadota; class Alphaproteobacteria; order Rhizobiales; family Rhizobiaceae; genus Shinella; species Shinella sedimenti. The sequence goes on from NZ_CP093338.1 coordinate 396,442, forward strand.
CATGTGCGGGAAGAGCGCGAAGTTCTGGAAGGCCATGCCGATGCCGCGATGCTCGGCATCGACATCGGTCATATCCTCGCCGCCGATCAGGATGCGGCCCTCTTCGGCGTCGATGACACCGGCGATCAGCCGCAGGAGGACCGACTTGCCGGCGCCCGACGGGCCAAACAGTACAAGCGTCTCGCCATCCTTTACGTCAAGCGACAGGTGGTCGAGCACGGTGTGATTCTTGTAGCGCTTGACGATGTTTTCGAGTTGAAGCGTGGTCATGGCCTTACCCCTTCACCGCGCCGAGCGACAGGCCTTCGACGAGGTAGCGCTGGGCATAGAGTGCGAGTGCGAGCGTCGGCGTGACGGACAGCACGATCGCGGCGGCGATCTGCCCATACTGGATGCCCGAAGAGGTAACGAAGGCGAGCGCGCCCACCGTCACGGGCTGCTTGTCGGCGGATGCCAGCACCAGAGCGAAGACGAAGTTGTTCCAGGCGAAGATGAACGCGAGCAGGCCGGCGGCGGCAATGCCCGGGCCGGCGAGCGGCAGCGCTATCCGGCGGAAGGTCGCAAACCAGGAATGACCGGCGATGCGATAGGCATATTCCACGTCCGCCGAGATATCCTCGAAATAGCCGCGCACGATCCACAGGATCAGCGGCAGGCAGATAAGCTGGTAGACCCAGATGAGGCCGATATAGGTGTTGGCAAGGCCGAGCCACTGGAAGTACTGCGTCAGCGGCAGCAGAACGAGAAGCGGCGGCGCGAAACGGAAGGACAGGAGCGTGAAGGCAATGTCTTCCGACCCCTTGAACTTGTGACGGGCAAAAGCATAGGCCGCGGGAACGCCGAGCACCAGCGCCAAAGCGACCGAGGTCACCGACAGGAAGACGGAATTGCCGAGGTTCTTCATGAATGCGATGTCGAGCGTACCGGCGGCCGATGTCAGCTTGCCGGTTATTAGTGCCGTGTAGTTCGACAGTGTCGGTTCGAAGATAACCTGCGGGGGAATGCGCAGGATCGTCTCGTTCGTCTGGAACGACATCAGGAAGATCCAGAAGATCGGGAACATGAAGAAGATGACGACGAGCGTGAGCGCAAGGAGGCGCAGCGTCTTTTCGAGTGTGGAAGTCGTTTCCATGATCAGCGCCTCATGCCTCACCGCGCGCGCGTTCGCGCAGACGCAGCCAGTTTTTGATGAAGATGTTGGAGAGGATGTAGGTGATGGCCCAGAGGATGATGAGCAGGGCTGCCGAGCGCCCGACATTCGTCGACTGGAAGAAGTTCAGATACGCCTCGACCTGGAACACCGTCAGCGTGTTACCCGGGCCGCCCTGCGTCATCGCGTAGATGATGTCGAACTGCTGAATGCTGTCGAGCAGGCGGAACAGCGTCGCCGTCAGGATATAGGGCGTCAGCATCGGCAGAGTGATGCGGAAGAAGACGAAGAGCCGCGGCACGCCATCGAGCGCGGCAGCCTCGAAGGGCTGGGTCGGCAGCGACCGCAGGCCGGCGAGCAGCAGGATCATGATGAAGGGCGTATAGACCCAGATGTCGACGAGTACGACCGTCAGCAATGCCGTAGACGGCGAGGACGCCCAGCGGAAATCGTGCAAGCCGACGAGGCTTGCCAGATAGCTCAGGACACCAAAACCCGGGTTGGTCATCAGCTTCCACATCAGCGCGGCCAGCGCCGGCGCGATCATCAGCGGCAGGAGAAGCATGATCGAAATGAAATTGTTGACCGTAGACCGGCGCTGCAGGAGAAGCGCGATGCCCAGACCAAGCAGCAATTCCAGCACCACCGTGAAGCCGGCATAGAGCAAAGAAACCTTCAGCGTGTTCCAGAAAGCGGGATCGCTGAAGAAGTTGAGATAGTTCTCACCCCAGTTGAACTGCCGCGCCCAGGGCTGCGACAGTCGGTAGCGCTGGAACGAATAGACGACGGCCGTGAAGAACGGAATGAGGATACCGATGCAGACCAGCAATGCGGGAAGGCTGAGCACATAGGGCAGCGCCTTCTTGCTGATCCGGAAGCCGGAGCGCCTGGATTCGGGTGTTGCCGGGGAAGCCATGACAAGGTCTCGTTCAATAGGTCCGGCACCGCGTCGTTGTTCGCCGGGCCAAAAGCCCCGCGTTCGTTCTGCGCCGACCGGTTTTCATGTTCCTGTGGTGGAGCCCGGCATGTCGCCGGGCTCCTGCGAGCAATGCGCGGTCTCAGCCGAGACCGGCTTCCTTGAGCTGCCGATTGATGCTCTCGGCCAGTTGGTCGAGACCTTCGTCCACCGGAACCTGCTTGGCGACCATGCGCTGCAGCGTCGCTGCCCATTCCGTCGTCACATCGAAGAACAGCGGCTGCGGAGTGAACTTGATGGAAGCGCCGGCGGCCGAAGCGTCGAACATTTCCACATAGCCCGGATACTTTTTATTGAGCTTCTCGCGGAACGCCTCGTCCTTCCAGATCGAGTTACGGACCGGATCGACGAAGTCCATCTCCACCGCGCCGAAGAGCGCGTGTTCCGGACCCGACGCCCATTGCAGGAAGTACCAGGTGGCGTCCTTGTCCTTCGAGAAATTGGACATGGCGAGCGACCAAATCCAGATGTTCGGCGTGGACTGAGTGGCTTCCGGGTTAGCTACGAAGGCGGCATAGCCGAGTTCGCCAGCCATCTTGTTGTCGCCGCCGTTCATGAAGTAGCCAAGGCAATCGGCGTCGTAGATCATGGCGGATGCGCCCGCGCCGAGATCCGTGCCGACCTGATACCAGGTATAGGTCGACCAGTCCTTCGGGCCGCTTTCCTGGATAAGCTGCACGAACTTCTCGTGATAGGCCTTTGAGCCGGCCGTGTTCATGGCAGCCGACAGCTTGCCATCGGCATCCACGTTGAGATCTTTCTCGTTGAAGTTCGCATAACCGGACAGGAAGCCCGGATGGATCGTCGCCCAGGAGCGGGATCCACGAAGACCGATGCCATAGATGCCGGGCACGTCCTTCTGGAGCTTCGCGGCAACCGCGATCATGTCGTCGAGGTTCTTCGGAATCTGGACGCCAGCCTTGTCGAACATCGCGCGGTTATACGTGATGTTGTTCTGCTCGAAGGCCCACGGAATGCACCACTGCTTGGCGTCCTCCGAGCCCAGGGCGCCGCCGGGCTGGCCATTCCAGGCGCAGGAGTTTTTCACGCCCTCGACAAAGTCGCCCCAGTTGTAGTTCGGGTTGGTCTTCGTCGGATCGTTGATCCACTCCTTGAGGTCGGTAATCCACCCCGCCGGACCATAGGTCCAGGTCATGTAGGCGCCGGTCATGAACGCGTCATATTCCGACGAGCCCGAGGACAGGGCCGCCGTCACCTTGTCGAAGTAGACGTCTTCCGGAAAAACGTCGTAGGTGACCTCGATGCCCGTCAGGTCCTTGAACGCCTGCAGGTTGGCAATCATGGCATCGGCATAGGGGTGCTTGTTGAGCAGAAGCTTCAGCGACTTGCCGGAATGCGCCTTCCAGTCGAAATCGGCCGCAAGCGCCCGGGTTGCCATCATGTTGAAGAGCGTTCCGGCAGCCGCCGTGGTCATGCCGGCGGCCGCGATGCCCTTTAAAAGGTCGCGGCGGCCCATCTGTCCGCGCATGAATGCGCCGATAAGATCTTTCTCTTTATCATACATTCTTGTTCTCCTCCGTTGCGGGTACTTCTTGCTTGGACAAGCATGTTACCGGCTACCCAGACCGGTATTCCTCCCACCGGGGCGGGCCTGCGCCCTCTCCCGGACCGATTTTCAGAACTCCCTCACCTATCGTGTCCTACAAGCGCGGCCGCGGTCGCCTCGTCGGTGATGAGGCCGCTGAGCAGCCCGCTGGCCAGAACCGCCTTCATCGCTGGCAGCTTGATCTTGCCACCGGAGATCGCCACCATCCGCCTGTCACGAAGTTGGTCACGCCCGAGTGTAAAGGTGCGGTCGGAAAGCGCCGTCTCTACCGGCCTTCCCTTGGCGTCGAAGAAATGGCCGAGGATCTCGCCGACGCCTCCCGCGCGCTTGATCTCCTCGAGCTCGACTTTCTCGATCATACCGGTCGCCACAAGCGATGCCTCCCGCTCGACCGTACCGACACCGACCATGAGGAGGTCGGCGCTCGCGGCCAGATCGAAAACGTCACGGACACCGCGCTGGCTGAACAGGATATCGCGATCCTCCACAGAGTTGGCGAAGAACGGCACAGGCATGACATAGGCTTCCGCGCCCGTGCGCTCGGCCAGCCGATGGATAACGTCATGCGGGTTGGCCGAGAATTTGCGAGTCAGCCCCCCCAGCAGCGAGACGAAGCGCACGCCGCCCGTGGTGGTGCGTGGCAGGTATTCGACGCAGGCAGCAAGGGTCCTTCCATGTCCCATGCCGATCAGCATGTCGCCGCCGCGCTCGATCTCTCGCTTGAGAAACTGTGCGCCCGCGATACCGAGCGCCTTCAGCGGCAATGCATCCGGATCGAAATCGGGGACCACTTCACAATAGTCCAGTCGATAGCGCTCGATCAGGGCCTGCTCCAGTTCCACGCATTCGGAGACTTCACCATCGATATAGACCTTAACCAGCCCGTCCTGGTTGGCCTTTGTAATCAGCCTGTGGGCCTTCAGCGACGTAAGTCCGAGACGTTTGGCAACCTCGGCCTGCGTCAGACCGCCCGCATAGTGCAGCCATGCGGCACGGGCTGCCATGCTCGCCTCGTCATCCCTGAGGGATCCGCCACCGCCCGCTGCCATGCCTCCGCTCCGATATGATAATTTTTGCTTTTCTTGAAATATTTTTCAGGCGAAAATTTTCACGCCCCGTAGAAAGTGTCAAGCGGATTACATTCCGCATGTGCGAAGCATTCTGACTGAAACCGCGCGACAACTCGGCTAGATCTGCGTTGGCATGACTGAATAATTCAACGATTCAGCAACTTGCCGCAGCGCGCACTGTGCGTGCAGTGCAAAGCACTTTCCTTATGTGATTGAGGATGACCATCAGCGATGCCGCTCGAGGGACGAAGCGAAGGTGAGCCTCCGGGTTGTGGCCATGTCGCATATCCTGCTCTAGGTAGGTTCGCTATATGAGTGGGCCATCGCCTAATGCGCCGAGCGGCCCTGATGAGAGACTACGTGATATGTTCGACAAAGCACCCAATGGGGCCGCCATAGTACTCACAGCGACACTCGTAGCGGGCAGCACCGTCTGCGCGGGTGCATCAGACGCAAACCTCACGATAGAAGTAAGCGGCGCGCTTCTCGAACACGGCGGCGTTGTAACCATCTATCCGATACCAGTAACGCCGGAGGACCTGCGCGCACCAGACGGAGAGGCCGCCGACCGCATTGCGGTTACCTCCCGCTATGCCGAGGTACAGCTGAAATATCCCAAGAACGGCAAGTACGTCTTCCGCTTCCGAAACCCGGCAGAAACCCCAGATGATCAGAAACTTGGCACACAGGCGCTCTCGGTCATCGGTACCGATAATCAAGATCGGGGCCCGCAGATGACGGCTGGTTTCAAGGATGCCTATTCGTCAGGTGGGCAGGTCATCCGCGTGTTGCCGCGCGCCGAATACGCCGCGGAAAGTGAAGCGGCGCGGACAAATGCCCGATGGGGAAAGTTAGAGGGAAAGGAGGTGTTGCCGCCGGCCGATGAACGCGGCGCCCGCGCGCTGGCGGCAATCGTCGGCTACGGCATGTCCGATTTCACGTTCCAGTGCACAGGTAACGCGTCCGTACAGGTGTGCACGATCCCGCCAGACCAATGGCCAGCGCTCGACATGCGCTGGTGGCGCGATATCGCGGAAGCCCGGCTTGAACGGTTGGATCACCACGCATTGCGGCGCTGCTACAACAGCTCATGGCTGGGCGGTGGCACATGCGAAGCCGATCCGCAATCCGACGAGCCTGCCTATAATCACCGGAAGTGAGCTGGCGTCATTGAGCCGTCTCCGCGTCAGGCCATCCCGGCGCAGCGGAGTGCAAGGCCGACACCTGCATGCGACGCTCTTGGTCGACCTCTTGATTTTTGTTCTATATTCCCTTTGCCAAGATACAGGTTCGATCGCGTCTTCAGGCGCATCGGCCGTCAAGCAGTGGATGCCAGCATCATGTTCAAGCCGTTCGTCATCAACCCGCCCGTTTTCTTTGGATCGCTCGCGATCATCGGACTGTTCCTGGCCGTCGGCATTCTGTTTCCATCCCAGGCAGAGGAAATATTCAGAAGCCTTCAGGCCCAGATCCTGGCAGGCTTCGGCTGGCTGTACCTTCTTGCCGTCGGGATCATTCTGGCTTCCATGCTGCTCTTGTGTTTCAGTCGGTATGGCGACCTGAAGCTGGGCCCCGACGATTCCACACCCGACTTCAGCTTCCTGTCGTGGATCGCAATGCTGTTCGCCGCCGGCATGGGGATCGGCCTGATGTTTTACGGCGTCGGCGAGCCTATGACCCATTATCTCGCTCCGCCGACCGCCGAACCGGGATCGATCGCTGCCGTCCGCGAGGCCATGTCCGTCACATTTCTGCATTGGGGTATCCACGCATGGGCCGTCTATGCCCTGGTCGGATTGTCACTCGCTTATTTCGGCTATCGCTACAACCTGCCGCTCACCATACGCTCCGGCCTCTATCCCTTGCTGAAGGAGCGCATCAACGGTCCAATCGGCCATGTGGTCGATATCTTCGCCATTGTCGGGACCATCTTTGGCATCGCCACGTCGATGGGTGCCGGCGTAACGCAGATCAATTCCGGCCTCAACTTCGTCCTGGGTGTGCCGATCGGACCTGCGGTGCAACTGCTCATCATTGCCTGTGTCACAGGCCTCGCGACGGTGTCCGTCCTCACGGGGCTCGACAAGGGTGTCCGTATCCTCTCTGAGGCTAACCTGCTTGTGGCAATCCTTCTGATGGTGTTCGTCCTCATGGTCGGCCCGACGACCGAACTTCTGCGCGACTTCGTGCAAAATCTCGGCCTGTATCTAGATGGCCTCGTGCTTCGCACGTTTAACATCTACGCCTATAATCCGACACCATGGATCGATGCCTGGACGCTGTTCTACTGGGCCTGGTGGATTTCCTGGTCGCCCTTTGTCGGCATGTTCATCGCCCGCATCTCGCGCGGCCGGACCGTCCGCGGCTTCATTACCGCCGTACTCTTCATACCCGCCGGCTTTACCTTCATCTGGATGACCGTGTTCGGCAACACCGCCATTTGGATCGACAAGGGCGTGGCCGCCGGGGCGCTTGGAAAGGCGATCGTCAGCGATCTTTCGGTGGGGCTCTTCGAATTCTTTACCTATCTTCCGTTCACGGCGGTGACATCGACCCTCGCCATTCTTCTGGTGGCAATCTTTTTTGTCACCTCGGCGGATTCGGGATCGCTGGTCGTCGACGCCATCGCTGCCGGTGGAGAAACCGAAACGACGACCCTGCAGCGCGTCTTCTGGTGCGCCTTTTCAGGCATCGTTGCTGCCGTACTACTGCTTGCCGGGGGGCTGTCTGCCCTACAATCGGTCACGATCGCGAGCGCTCTGCCCTTCGTGATCGTCATGCTCGCGTTGCTGTGGTCTCTCCTTGCGGGCATGCGCGCCGACATGGCGCAGCAATGGGCCGGGCGCACGGCAGGTGGCCCCACCCCCGCCTACCCAGCCGCCGGGGCCTCCTGGCAGCGACGCCTCGGGCACATGCTTCGCGCGCCGCGCGAAGGCGAAGTGCGGGCCTTTATCATGACCCATGTGCGCGCAGCGCTGGAGCAAGTCGCCAGGGAGCTTTCGGCTCGCGGTCGTCCGACCCATATCGAGGAAGGAGAGAACGGCGCAATCGCCCTCCGCGCCCAATCCGAAGGGGTGCGTGACTTCGTCTACGGTGTCGCCGTCGCCAGTCATCCGCTCGCGGTACTGTCTCCGATGGCGGCCGGGAAACCGGAAATGCGCTTTGAAGCACGCACCTATTTTTCGAGCGGCAGTCGTGGCTATGACGTCATGGGCATGGAACGCGACCAGATCATCGCGGATGTCCTGGGCCAGTTCGAGCGCTACCTCAAACTTGTCCAGTCACCCGACGCCCAACTGGTCCACGGCGCGCCGGAACACGGGGGTATCTGACACCGGAAGCCGCGACCCCTGACGGGATCGATATCCATCGCGCATATTGCTGCGACGTTTTTGGAACATCGGACGATACAGCGAGTTGGGCCACCATGCTGCGGGCCGTCGCCTGCGCGTTACAGGAGGTCTCAACAATGGGTCGTGGTATTCTTCTCTGGCTTCTGGGTATTCCCCTGCCGCTCGTCATTCTGCTCGTCCTCTTTCTGCGATAGGAGGCGGCGATGTCCCTTTACAGCTCGGATGTTTCCGATGTCGGTGTCGAATCCGGCAGGCCGGCCCTCGCCTGGGGTCCGGTTATCGGGGGCGCGGTCGCAGCCGCAGCCGCCACGATCATTCTCCTTCTTCTCGGGTCAGGTGTTGGTCTGACGATGGTGTCGCCCTGGGCAGGCGACAGCGCCTCGTTCGCTACCGTCGGCGTTACGGCCGCGATCTGGTTTGTCGTCGTTCAATGGCTTTCTTCGGCACTGGGCGGCTATCTGACCGGACGCCTTCGCACCAAGTGGGCCAATGTTCACACCGACGAAGTGTTTTTTCGCGATACCGCGCATGGGTTTCTGAGTTGGGCCCTGGCAACGGTGGTTGTGTTGGGTATGGCGGGCTCTGCGTTCACTGCACTCGCCGGGGCGGGCGCCCAGGCGGCATCCTCCGCAGTGGCGACCGCAACAGTCGCGGGCACGGCAGCTGCCGCAAACAGCGACGCATCCAGCCCCGATGCGGCAACCGGCTACTTTACTGACATCTTGCTGCGCCCGCAGGACGTAGCCAGCCGCGCTCGAACGGACGATGCGTCCGCAGCAGCCGAGGTCTCGCGTATCCTGATGCGGGGTGCGGTGAGCGATGGCGTACCGGAAGCCGACAGAGCATATATTTCGTCGATCGTCGCCGCGCGCGCCGGCATAACGCCGGAAGAAGCCCGTGCCCGTGTCGATCAGGTGCTGACACAGATCGAAGATGCAAAGAACGCCGCCCTTAAGGCGGCTGATGAGGCACGCAAGTCCGCCGCAACTGCGGCCATGCTCGGCGCCCTGTCCTTGCTGGTCGGTGCATTTATAGCATCTGCCGCTGCCGCCCTTGGCGGACGCCAGCGCGATGATGAAGAAGCTGCATTGATCGTTGCACGATGAGTGACTGAGAAGCCGCCCCCCGGGGGGCGGCTTTACACCAACCAAAGCCACGTCTGTTGCACAGGCTCGATGTGGTTGGGGCACCGCAACCCACGGATTTATTTTCCGCCGAGCGGAACGTCGTCTCCACTCCCCGGTTCAGTAAGTCCTATTCCTCTCACAAATTGAACGGATTCTATCATGGCTACAGAAAAAACATTGAACGACCTGTTCCTCGATACGCTCAAGGACATCTACTTCGCCGAAAAACAGATCCTGAAGGCACTGCCTAAAATGGCGCGTGCGGCGCAATCGGAGGAAGGCAAAGCAGGCTTCCTCCAGCACCGCGATGAAACGCAGGGCCAGATCGAACGCCTTGAACAGGTATTCGAACTTCTCGGCAAATCCGCCCGCGGAAAGACCTGCGAAGCCATCCAGGGCATCATCGCTGAAGGCGAAGAAATCATGGAAGACTACAAGGGCACAGCTGCCCTCGACGCCGGTCTCATCTCCTCCGCCCAGGCGGTCGAGCATTACGAGATCGCGCGCTACGGCACGCTGAAGGCCTGGGCGAAACAGCTTGGCATGAAGGACGCCATCCCGCTGCTCGACGCCAATCTTCAGGAAGAGATCGCCACCGACCAAAAGCTGACCGCTCTCGGAGAATCCTCGGCAAATGCCAAGGGCTCCATGAAAAAAGCCAGCTAGACCGTCAGCACCTCCAATCAGGCCGCCCTCGAGGGCGGCCTCTTTGCTTCCGGGCCATGGCGCCCATCGATCCGTTTACAGGAGCCAGTTCCATGGCCAAGAAAACAACGGCTACATCGCAGCTCAGCACAACCGATACCGTCACGATTCACGACGCAAAGCTGCAACGGGGTCAAGGCGGCGAGCTCCACCAGACGGCCGATGATGGCGATGCGGCCGTTCTGACGACCGCGCAGGGCGGGCCGGTCGCGGATGACCAGAACTCGATGCGGGTCGGCCCGAGGGGCCCGCTCGTTGTCGACGATTTCCATTTCCGCGAGAAAATCTTCCACTTCGACCACGAGCGTATTCCCGAACGCGTCGTTCATGCCCGCGGCTATGGCGCGCATGGCTTCTTCGAAACCTATGCTTCGCTTGCGGCCTATACCAAAGCCGATCTTTTCCAGCGGCCCGGCGAGCGTACGCCTGCCTTTGTCCGCTTCTCCACGGTTGCCGGCAACAAGGGCTCGGCAGACCTCGCGCGCGATGTCCGGGGTTTCGCCGTCAAGCTCTATACCCAGGAAGGCAACTGGGATCTCGTCGGCAATAACATTCCGGTTTTCTTCATCCAGGATGCGATCAAGTTCCCCGACCTGATCCATGCCGCCAAGCAGGAACCCGATCGGGCCTTTCCGCAGGCGCAGACCGCCCACGACACGTTCTGGGATTTTATCAGCCTGACTCCGGAAAGCATGAACATGGTCATGTGGATCATGTCGGACCGCACAATTCCGCGGTCATTTCGCTTCATGGAAGGCTTCGGTGTCCACACCTTCCGGTTCGTCAACGCCAAGAACGAATCGATCTTCGTGAAATTCCACTGGAAGCCGAAGCTGGGGTTGCAATCGGTCGCCTGGAACGAAGCCGTCAAGATCAACGGCGCGGATCCCGATTTTCACCGTCGCGACCTCTGGCAGGCGATACAGTCCGGCAACTACCCGGAATGGGAATTGCAGGTTCAGCTGTTCGACCAGGATTTCGCCGACAGCTTCGACTTCGACGTACTCGACCCGACGAAGATCATCCCGGAAGAAATCCTCAAGCCGCAGCCGGTCGGACGTCTGGTGCTGGATCGCATGCCGGACAACTTCTTTGCGGAGACCGAACAGGTCGCCTTCATGACGCAGAACGTGCCGCCGGGCATCGATTTCAGCAACGACCCGCTGCTGCAGGGTCGGAATTTCTCTTATCTCGACACCCAGCTGAAGCGCCTTGGAAGCCCGAACTTCACGCATCTGCCGATCAATGCGCCAAAGTGTCCGTTCGCGCATTTCCAGCAGGATGGTCACATGGCGATGCGAAATCCGGTGGGTCGGGCGAACTACCAGCCGAATTCCTTCAACAAAGGGCCACGTGAATCCCCGATGCGCGGTCATCGCTCCTACGCCGTTGAAGAGCAAGGGACCAAGGCGCGGTTGCGTCCCGAGAGCTTTGCCGACCACTACAGCCAGGCCCGGCAGTTCTACATCAGCCAGACTCCGCCCGAGCAACGCCATATCGCAGCCGCGCTCACCTTCGAACTGAGCAAGGTTGAAACGCCTGTTATCCGCGAACGTATGGTCTCGCATCTTCTCAATATCGACGAGACGCTGGCCGCGACCGTTGCCCAGAAGCTCGGCTTCCAGTCGATGCCGAAGCCCGCAGACGCGGCCGTGCCGACACGCCAGGATCTGGAGCCGTCGCCGGCACTCAGCATCGTCGTGAAAGGCCCCAAGCACTTCGAGGGCCGCAAGCTCGGCATTCTCGTCACGGACGGCGTGGACGCCGAACTGCTGAAGGGCATTATGGCGGCGATAGAAACGGAAAGTGCCGTCTATGAACTGATTGCTCCGAAGGTCGGCGGCGTCACGGCATCGGACGGATCATGGGTCGAGGCGCATCATATGATTGACGGTGGACCGTCCGTCCTGTTCGATGCCGTGGTACTCCTGACGTCTACCGAGGCGATCGACGACCTCGTGATGGAAGCAACGGCGCGCGACTTTGTTGCCGACGCCTTCCAACACTGCAAGTTCATCGGTTACGACTCGTCGGCGGTGAAACTACTGGAAAAGGCCGGCATCGCTGATGCCCTCGACGAGGGCGTGATCATGCTTCCCGGCGAGGACGGCATTGCCGGCTTCGTTTCCGAACTCGGCAAATTGCGTGTCTGGGGACGCGAACCATCAGTAAAGCTTGGCAAGGCATCACCGACAATCAAATAAGGCGGCATGAGCGCGGCATAAATGCCGCGCTTCTTTTCTACCGGTCCGGCCGACAAAATCAGACATTTTGCGGGCTGCAAAAAATCCTGTCGGAATGCCCGGGGACGGTCCATGGCCTGCTGGCTCCCCCGAGGCTTTCGCCGACCGCAAGCCCCGCCTGAATGGCGTCCTCGTGGAATCCGGAACCGAAATACGAGCCACAGAACCAAGTGTTGCCTTCGCCTTGAAGGGACCAAAGCTGCTTCTGCGCTGCAAGTGTCGCCGCGTTGAATAGAGGATGTTGATATAGGCCGCGCCAGATAACCTTGTCCTCGGCGGGAGCATGAAGAGGGCTGAGGGTTACGAAGAACGGACGCTTGTCAGAGATACCCTGAAGCCTGTTCATCCAATAGGTGACGCAAGGCTTTCGAGGAGCCACACCATCCCGCCCGGACGTCGCCAGATAGTTCCAGCTCGCCCAGACGCGACGACGACTGGGCATCAGGCTTTCGTCCCGGTGCAGTACCGTTTCGTTGTCGGCATAAGCGAATACGCCCAACAGATCAGCCTCCCGTCGCGACGGATCTGCCAGCATACCCAGTGACTGGTCGGCGTGGGCGGCAATCACGACATGATCGAACCATTCCGGCTCAGCACCCGGGACAGAAATCTCGATTGCGCCGTTCACCCGGCGGATCGACTTCACCGGTGCATTGATGCGGATGCGATCACGGAAAGAAGCTGTCAGCCGTTCGACATAGGCGCGGCTGCCACCCTCGACCGTGCGCCAGACCGGCCGGCGCACGAACTTTAGTAGACCGTGATTTTCGCAGAAACGCACGAAGGAAAGCGCCGGATAATTGCCGATCTCCAGCGCTGGCGTCGACCAGATCGCAGCGGCCATGGGATAAAGGTGGTCCTCTCGAAAGGCGCGCCCGAAGCCGGCGCTGTCGAGATAGTCATTGAGGCTGGCGGACGGATCGAGATCTCTTACACCGCTCGGCGCTTGCCGGTAAAAGCGCACGAGGTCGCGCAGCATGGACCAGAACCGCGGGCTTGCCAGATTGCTGCGCTGCGCGAAAAGGCCGGCAAGGTTGGTCCCCGCATATTCGAGTTGCCCTCCATCCATCGAGACGGCGAAAGACATATCGGATGCCCTCGTGGGCACGTCGAGATGTGCAAACAGCGCCGTTAAGTTGGGGTATGTCGCCTCGTTATAGACGATGAAGCCGGTATCGACAGGTGCGCCCCCCGTGTCCACCGTGTGGGAATGGCCGCCGACGCGGCTGTCCGCCTCGAAAACCGTGATTTCATGGCGTTGCGACAAGAGCCATGCAGCGGAAAGACCGGCAATGCCCGTGCCCACAACCGCAATTTTCAGGGGCCGGTCGGATTGAGGAAAATGGCGCATGACAATCCTTCTGCGGCTGTCGAACTCGTGAGAAACTAGTAGAACTCTTTACGAGCCTGGTGTTCTGACGGATCACCGCCATAACCCAAATTCGTCCGGTGTGATCCACTCTGGAGAACGCCGCGTAGAAGGACGCATGAATGAAGTTTCGAGCCCCATTGAGATTGATCGCAAACCCAGCGTGCCGACAGGCCGGCGGCTTGCCGTGGTGAGTTCAAGGGATACACAACAGACGCCGTCGCCCGACGCGCTCGTCGAAATGATGATGCAGGTCGCTCAGGGACGCGACCGGCAGGCCTTTGCGCTGCTTTTCCGTTATTTCGGCCCGCGACTGAAGACGTTCTTCCTGCGTTGGACGATTTCTTCCGCTGTGGCGGAGGATCTCGTGCAGGAGACGATGCTGACCGTCTGGCGCAAGGCTTCGTATTTCGATGCCGGGCGGGCGGGCGTCGCGACCTGGATCTTTACGGTGGCGCGCAACATTCGCATCGATCACCTGCGCCGGCAGCGCGACCCGTCGGCGCTGCCGGCCGATCCCGAGGGTTCACCGGACACAGTCGAGGACGGATTGCTCGGAGCCGAGCGCGACGCGCAGGTGCGCCAGGCGCTGAAGACCCTCTCGCCCGAGCAGCAGACCATCATTCGGCTCTCCTACTTCAGCGAGAAATCGCAGACAGAAATCGCCGATGAGCTGGGTATCCCTCTCGGCACCGTGAAATCTAGAACTCGCCTGGCCATGAACCGCCTGCGCGCGCTGCTGGAAGACAGATCATGACCGCCAACCATCACGCAACAGACGAGACCCTAATGCGCTTCGCCGCCGGCACGCTCGCCGCTGGTCCGGCCATCGTGGTCGAGGCGCATTTGGCAAGCTGCCCGGCCTGTCGGGCCCGCATTGGTACTTTCGAGGCTGTCGGTGGTGCCATCCTCGAAGACATGGACCCCACCCCGCTTTCGGCAAAGGCGCTGAACGATACCCTGGCTATGCTCGATGACGATGAGGAAGCTTCGGCAGTCGTGCCGTCGCCGCCCACACCTGTTGAAATCGAGGGTATCCGTCTGCCGGACGCCCTGCGTGGCTGCGATATCGGGCGCTGGCGCTGGATTGGCCCCGGCATGAAGATGAGCCGTGTCGGCGTTCCGCAGGACCCGGACGCCAATCTCATCCTGCTGAAAGTCGGTCCTGGTCGCGCTCTTCCCGATCACGGGCATGTCGGCACGGAGTTCACCTACATCGTCTCGGGCTCGTTCTCCGACAAGTTCGGCACGTTTCGCCCCGGAGACCTTGCTGAAATGGACGACGACGTCGAGCACCAGCCGGTTGTCGACCGGGATGTTGAATGCATCTGCCTTGCCGCCATGGAGGGCAAGATGCGCTTCAAAAACGTCATCGGCCGCATGCTGCAGCCGATCTTCGGGATCTGAGCCATGACGGCGGCGGTGCTCTTCCTCCTTCTTGCCGTCGCCGCGGGACTCGTAATGACCGTTGTGTGGTTTGCCGTCGTAAAGGGGGCTACATCCGGCTGGGTCGATGCGGTCTGGTCGTTCCTTGTGGGCGCCACCGGCATCACGGCCGCGCTCGTGCCCGTTATCGGCTGGGAGGGCGACTGGCAGCGGCGGCTCTTTATCGCAGCCGCCGCGGGTTTCTGGTCATGCCGGCTGGGCGTCCATATCCTGCGGCGCACGTTGGAAGGCGGCGAGGATCCGCGTTATGCCAGACTGCGCGAGGAATGGGGGGAAAGCTGGCGCTTGCGCCTTTTCATCTTTCTGCAAATTCAGGCCGCTGCTGCACTTCTTCTGACGGCAACCATCTTCATTGCCGCACGAAACCCTGCAGTAGGGCTGCAATGGAGCGATATTGCCGGCATCGCCATCCTCGCCATGGCTGTAATCGGTGAAGGTGTGGCCGACGCGCAGCTGTCGCGGTTCCGCGGCAAGACGGCAAACAAGGGGAAGGTCTGCGACGATGGGCTATGGAGCCTCTCGCGTCACCCCAACTACTTCTTCCAGTGGCTTGGCTGGTGCGGATATGCGGTCATCGCTGTCGGCCCCGCGGGCGACTGGGGCTGGGGATGGTTGGCGCTTGCCGGCCCGGCCTTCATGTATTGGCTGCTTGTACATGTCTCGGGAATTCCCCCGCTCGAAGCGCACATGATGCGTTCACGGGGCGCGGCCTTCGCGGCTTACGTCACTCGCGTCAACGCGTTTTGGCCCGGTTTAAAGAAAAGGGAGAAGACGTCATGAACCTTGCCGTTACTGCTATTACCGCCGCGGAGCGTCTGCCCGTTCCTGATCCCGCCCTGCGCTTCGGCATCAGCCGGCTCGTTGGGCGCACGCGCCGTCTGCTGGCGCAGAGCGGTGGCCCGACGGATAGCGACTTTGCCCGATCCATGACCGATTGGCCGATCGCTGTTCACACAGATGAAGCCAATGCCCAGCATTACGAACTTCCGGCGGCATTCTTCGCTCTGACGCTCGGGCCGTGCCGTAAATATTCCTCCTGCCTCTATTCCTCATCCAGCACCACGTTGGCGCAAGCCGAGATCAAGGCGCTTGAAGAGACGTGCCGCCATGCGGACCTTGCCGATGGACAGGACATTCTCGAACTGGGGTGCGGCTGGGGATCCCTCTCCCTTTTCATGGCCGAACGTTATCCGTCCGCACGCATCGTCTGCGTCTCGAATTCGGCCTCGCAACGAGCCCATATCGAGGCACAGGCCATCAAGCGCGGTCTCGGCAACCTCACGGTCGTCACCGCCGACATGAATATCTTTTCTCCGGAGAGAACTTTCGACCGAATTGTTTCGGTGGAGATGTTCGAACACATGTCCAACTGGAAGTCTCTGCTGGAACGGGCGCGCGGCTGGGTCCGCGACGACGGTCGTCTCTTCCTGCATGTCTTCTCGCATCGCAAGACGGCTTACCGCTTCGACCATGCCGACAAGGCGGACTGGATCGCCCAGTATTTCTTCACCGGCGGCGTCATGCCGAGCCATGGCCTCGTGCGGGAGTTCAGCGACAGCTTCATCGTTGAGAAGGACTGGCGCTGGAACGGCACGCATTACGAACGCACGGCCCTCGACTGGCTCGACAATTTCGACAAGAACCGAGACGAAATCCGTACCATCTTCAACGCGACCTACGGGCCCGACGCGGCACTCTGGATGCGGCGCTGGCGACTGTTCTTCCTCGCCACGGCCGGACTTTTTGGGCATGCGAATGGCGAGGAATGGGGTGTCAGTCATTACCGCCTCCGTCCCGCCGGCACCAGATCGTGATGTCCCTTCTCGCCAACCCCATCGAGACAGTGCGGGCCTATGCCCGCAATCCCGATCCGCGCGTGGCTGCGGCAAATGTCATCGCGCTCGTGGTCGCGTCCAATCAGCCGTTCTATCCGCTTTATCTTTTCTGGCTGGTCAGCGACGACATCACGGCCGCCTGGTTCACATTCCTGTCGACACCCTTCTTCCTTGCCGTACCGGCCGTTTCACGCTGGAACGATACCGCCGGTCGCGCGCTCCTGCCTTTGGCGGGTATAGGCAATACGGTGCTCTCGGCCTGGCTTTTCGGCACCGCCTCGGCGGTCGAGATCTTTCTCATTCCCTGTGGGGTCATCTCACTGTTGCTGTTTCGTCCTCGGGAGCGTCTGGTCGCGCTGGCAATCACGGCAATTGCTTTCGGCGTCTTTCTTTTGCTGCACGACGTCTATGGACCGCCGCTCGCCCACTATGACGCAACGGAATATGCCGCGCTCTCCCGCCTCAATCTCATCAGCGCCAGCACGCTGACGGCTTTTGTCGCCCTTATATTCTCCGGGGTTCTCGCGGAGGCGGAACGATCATCCAACGCGGCTGGCGACAAGAAAACCGGCTGAGGCGCCGACGGCTGTCACAAAGGCACCCCAAGGGATATCGGCAAGTGTCACTGAAAGCGGCCAATCCTTCAGCGTCGCTTGGTTGGTAAGGTCATAGGTCGCATAGGCAACCAGGCCAAGCACGGCACCATTCAGCGCAGCCTTGGCAAGCCCGCCGCCCTCGATTGCGGGCATGACGGCGAAGAACACGATGCCGGCGACATAGATCAGATAGAACACGATGGCCGGAGCCAGATGAAACTGCGGCGCGAGCTTGTCGCCCATCAGCGGCCTGTAAAGCATGTCCGCCATTGTCGAGAGCCATATGGCATCAACGATCAGGAACGCGATGCCGGTTGCCAGATAGGCCGTTGCGATCGTCTTCATACCATTTTCTCCTGCGGTGTCCTCGACACTGTCTACGCCATCCCGTCTTCGGCGGATCACCAAAAGTGAACCGATCGACCAGCGCTTCCGTATTTCATAGGAAAGCAAGGAGGATGGATCGATGAGAATAGCCGTTCTGACTGCATGCGCCGCCTTGATGTCGACCGCCGCTGTGTCCTACGCGCAGGAATCTGCCGATCCCAGCGGAACATGGCTGCGCGACGATGGAAATGCACGTGTGCGTATAGCGCCCTGCGGCAGCAATATCTGCGCCACAAATCTCTGGATCCGCGATACCAGCAAGGGAGAGGAGGCCGGAGACCGGCTCGTCATGTCGCTCAAGCCGAAATCGGCGGACACGCTTGCCGGCACCGCGTATGATGCCAAACGCGACCGAACTTATGCCATCACGGTGCAGGTCTCGGGCAAATCGCTTCTCACCCGCGGCTGCATCCTGGGCGGTGTGTTGTGCAAAGACGTCCACTGGCAGCCTGCGCCGTGAAAAAGCGGGCAAAAGAGAGAAGATGAGGCACGACCGTATCACGAGTATGGCCGAGAATGGGGCGCCGCCAGCGGCCGCTGGCACGCTTTACCCCGGCAAGGTCATGCACCAGCGGCTCAATCCCTTCGGACACCGTTTCAGCTACAGCGTCTTCTCCCTGCTGGTGGATATCGACCGTCTCGATGCGCTTTCCCAGAGCACCCGCCTCCTCGCCGTGAACAGGCCGGGCATTCTTTCTTTCCGCGAAAGCGACCACGTCGAGAACAAGGGTGAGACGCTGCGCATGTTTGCAGACAGCCTGCTGGCGCGTGCCGGGCTCGACAAGCCGGCGGCGCGCGTGCTGCTGCTCGCCTATCCCCGTATGTTCGGCTATGTGTTCAATCCACTGTCCACCTATTTCGCCTATGACGCGGACGAACGACTGGTCGCGATCATATACGCCGTGCGGAACACCTTCGGCGAGCGGCACAGCTATGTGGCACCGGTGCTGGAGGGAGAGGAAAGCCCGGCCGGCATCCGCCAGACTCGAACCAAGATTTTCCATGTCTCACCCTTCATGGATATGGGATTGCGCTACCACTTCCGCGTCCTTCCGCCGGGCAAGGCCGTGCGCATCCGCATTCACGAGACCGCAGGCAAAGAGCCGGTGCTGGCCGCAACATTCCAGGCGGACGCCGCGCCGCTGACTGACGCCAACCTCGCTCGATGCCTCCTGCGCTTCCCCTTCATGACGCTCAAGGTAATTGCCGGCATTCACTGGGAGGCGCTCAAGCTCTGGCTGAAAGGAGCGCGCTTCCGTACAAGCCCGCCTCCCCCCGAGACGGCGAGCTTTCGGGATGCCGCATGACGGCATGATCGTGACCAGGGCTCGGGAGCACAAATGCCGAGTGCGATCGGGCTATTGCATTACGCCTTTATTCGCCGCTCACCTCGGCGATCTCGAAGGTTCAGGTGCGCGACCATGTCATCCATTCGATAGGGCTTCGCAATAAAAGTCTCGCCGGGCTTGAGGTCTGCGTTGCCGGGCCTGTTTCCACCGGACGTGACGATGACGCCAACGCCGCTGTCGTGATGCCGAACGAATCTTACGAGATCGAACCCGTTAAGCCCACCCGGCATATCCACATCGGTGATCAGAAAATCGATATGGTGCATGCCGAACGCCGCCACGGCCTCAAGCACGCTCGACGCTTCGATCACGTCATGCCCCTCGTCCAGAAGGGCATCGACCAGTGTCATGCGGATCAAAGGCTCATCTTCAACAACGAGCACGGTTAGATGAGACATGCTGAGACCTCCGTACTTCGGTTACGCGTTCAACGCGGTCTCCCCACAATCAGTCGGCCCCTTTTCAAGAGTTTTCTCCAACAAACTTAATAAAATGCGAACGATAGTTTCAGGGATGCTTAACCATGTCAGACTGTTGGCGTTGCGGTCAGCCTGAGCGGTTAGAACAGCGGGGACGACACTATTCCACGTCAACACAGCTCCTTAACAACTTGGTTGCGCTCTCGATTTCCTCCTCATTGGATGCGGCAAACCCGATGAGGAGCGCTTTGCGCGGTGATGATCGATCTGCATAGTAGTAGGAGAGTTGCTCGACCCCGAGATTGTGCTGACGGCACCGGATCAGCACCGCATCTTCGTCGATTGACTGATCCTTGAAGTAGCACAGATTGTAAAAGCCCGATGCAAACTCGGGGGGCTCGAAAATGTCGGAAAAATCCGACCGCAGGATCTGCAGCAGGCGGTTCTGGCGCTTGGCGTAGATCCGCCGCATGCGATGAAGATGCCGCGTGTAATGACCATCCTCGATAAGGCGCCCGACGATCTGTTCGGTAAACTGCGGCAAAGCCCTGTAGCGCACCTGGATCAGTCGGCGGCACCGGTCTGCCAATGGGCGCGGCATGATCATATAGCCGACGCGCAGCGATTGCAGCAGCGTCATGCTGAAGGCGCCGACATAGATAACCTGCCCGGCCTGATCCAAGGCCTTAAGCGGCGGAATGGGCCCGCCGCGGTAACGGAATTCGCTTCCCAGGTCGTCCTCGATGATCAACGTGTCACGATCGGCGGCCCAATGCAGCATTTCCAGCTTGCGTTTCAGCGGCATGGCGACTGTCATCGGCTGCTGCTTGGCTGCGGTGACAAAGGCAAGCTTGACGTCACGATGTTCGACTGTCTCCGGGTTTGGACCGGACGCGTCGACATGCATCGGCACTATATTGCAGCCAGCGGACTGGAAAATCGACCGGATTGCCGCCATTCCCGGTTCCTCGAACGCAACCGTGTCTCCGGGATTCAACAGCAGTTCGGCAAGAAGCGTCACTGCGTGGTGGCCACCAAGCGTGGTGACCACTTCCTCCGGTTCGCAGCGGATACCGCGGCTTACCGCGATATGGCGGGCAATCTGCTCTTCGAGCAGGGAGGGTTGAAAGATTTCCCGATAGTTGACGATGCGGAAATCCCCCTCCGCATAAACCTCCCTCGTCAGCCGCGACCAGATGTCCACCGGAAACAGCCGGTGATCGGGGCTTGCCATATGAAGGTGTTGCGAGCCGTCGTTCAGCGTCAGTGAGGTCCGCCACGTCAGCGCCTGTCCGCGCCGTGACAAAAGTCTCTCGAAGCGCCCAGGTGTCGTCTTGTCAGGCTGTGTCGCCAGACTGGCTCCAGCGCTTTGCCGCATAGGAACGGTTTCCACATAGGTGCCGCTACCTCTAGTAGAGTGGAGATAACCCTCCGCTGCAAGTTGATCGAGCGCGGTGACCACTGTGAAACGGGAAACACCGAGGCTCTCGGACAGAACGCGTGATGACGGAATACGTGCCCCGCCGGCAATCGCGCCAGAGAGAATCAATTCCCGCAACCCGTCGTACAGCTGGAGATAGAGCGGTCGGGCGCTTTGGCCGTCGAGCATCAACCCGTCCAAACTGAAACCATCGATTGTGCGGGCCATGACAGCGCTCCATGCAGACGTGCCGGTCGAAAGTGGACTGGTCATTCTTACGATTTCTGGACATGTATACGGCAATCTTGCGGATTAGTATCCCGGCCGAAACGATCGTCCGAGCGGTAGGCGCCCGGTCGCATCAGGGGAAAAATCGATGGATGAACTGACCTATCTCTCCGGCCTCGTCGCACAAGGCCGGATGTCGCGGCGCGACTTTCTCGGCCGTAGCGCGACGCTCGGCGTCGGCCTTGTAGCGGCAGGCTCTTTGCTGTCCACGGCCGCGCGAGCGGAAGGACCCGTGCGCGGCGGTACGATCAAGGTCGGCATGCAGGGTGGCGCCTCGACGGACAGCCTCGATCCGGGCCTGGCGACAAACCAAGTCAGCGCCATGGTGAACCATCTGTGGGGCGAAACCCTGGTGTGGCTGGCGCCCGACGGCTCGCCTATCCCGGTGCTTGCCGAAGAATGGACGGCCTCTGCCGATGCCAAGACGTGGACCTTCAAGATCCGGAAGAACGTGCAGTTCCACGATGGCAAGACGCTGACGCCCGACGACGTCGTGGCAACCATCGAACGGCATTCGGACGAGAGCGCGAAGTCCGGTGCCCTAGGCGTCCTCAAGGGCATCCAGACCGTGAAGTCGGACGGCGATGCCGTCGTCATCACGCTCAGTGAAGCCAATGCCGACATGCCGTTCCTGATGAACGACTATCATCTCGTCATCCAGCCGAACGGCGGAAAGGACAATCCGGAGGCTGCGATCGGTACGGGACCGTACAAACTGGCCGGCAGCGAGCCGGGCGTCCGCTACAATGCGACACGTTTCGAGAACTATTGGGGACGCGAAACGGCGGGCTTTGCCGAGCAGGTGGAGATCATCGTCATCAATGATGCGACCGCGCGCATCGCCGCGATGCAAAGCGGTCAGGTTCACATGATCAACCGCATCGAACCGAAAACGGTTGCGCTGCTCAAGAACATGAAGAAGGTGATGATCAAGAACGTCTCCGGGCGTGGCTTCTATCCCTTCAACATGTTCTGCGACACGGCCCCGTTCGACAACAAGGACCTGCGCCTCGCCCTGAAATACGCGATGGATCGCCAGACGATGATCGACCGGATTCTGATGGGTTACGGAAGCGTTGGCAACGACACGCCGATCAACAAGGCCTATCCGCTCTTCGAGGAAATCGAACAGCGGACCTTCGATCCGGAAAAAGCAGCCTTCCACTTCAAAAAGTCCGGTCATAGCGGTGGTATCGTGCTGCGCACATCGGAAGTCGCATTTCCCGGTGCAGTCGATGCCGCGGTTCTCTATCAGGAGAGCGCGAAGGAGGCCGGCATCACGATTGATGTGAAGCGCGAGCCCGGTGACGGATATTGGTCGAACGTGTGGAACGTCCAGCCCTTCTGCACCTCTTATTGGGGCGGCCGTCCGACGCAGGACCAGATGTATTCCACCGGCTACATATCCTCGGCGGACTGGAACGACACGCGCTTCAAGAACGAGGCTTTCGACAAGCTCGTTGTCGCCGCCCGTGCGGAACTCGACGAAGCGAGGCGGCGCGCCATGTATCGCGACCTCTCAGAAATGATGCGCGACGAAGGCGGTGTCATTTCGCCAATGTTCAACGATTTCATCGACGGCGTCAGCGAGAACATTCTCGGCTGGGAGGACAATCCCGCAGGTGAGCTCATGAACGCGGATGCGCCGTTGCGTTGCTGGCTCAGCGCCTGACGAACCGAGCCTGGCGCACCGCTTCGGGCGGTGCGTCCTTCAATACCAGGGATACACAATGGCGCTTCGCAACAAACTCCTGCTCATCATTCTCGACGGACAGCCGTGGCGCAATGCTCGCCGGCTCATGGGCAACCTGGAGGGCTGGGTCCAAGCAGGCGAAGCGCGCGTCTGGCGTATGCGATCGGTTCTGCCGTCGACCTCCGCGTCCTGCTATGCCTCGATCCACACGGGGGTACCGCCGCAGGTGCATGGCGTGCTTTCCAACGAGACGCTCTTTCGCGTGACGCAGCCTGATATCTTCTCGGAAGTGGCGAAGGCAGGCGGCAAAACCGGCGCCGTCACCCATTCCTTCTGGTCTACCTTCTTTCGCCGCTCGCCCTTCGATATGGTCGAGGACATCGAGTACGACGACGCGGAGGGACCGATCCATCACGGCCGGTTCCACACCATGGCGGGGTACAACCATCAAAACCAGATGACGCCGAGCGACCTCGACCTGTTCGCAACGCTGACAATGCTGACCGAACGCCATCACATCGACTACGGCATCCTGCACACCTGCACGCTCGACAGCATGGGGCACCGCTACGGGCACGACTGCTCGCAGATGGATCATGCCTGCTTCACCATCGACGCACAGCTTGCCGCCTTCCTGCCCCGTTGGCGCAAGAACGGTTATGAAGTCATCGTGACAGCCGATCACGGCCAGACCGACCGGGGCCATCATGGCGGGCATGACCCGGAAATGCAGGACTTCGCCTTCTACTGGTTCGGCGACGGGAAAGGCCCGCCCGAAGATACGCTCCTCGACCAATTGCAGGTCGCACCGACAATCCTGTCACGCCTTGGCGTCGACGTGCCTGCGAGCATGGCGCAAGCCGCTTTCCTCGATTAGCTATCTCCAAGCCGAAACGGATGAGGCGCCAAGGCGCCCATCGCTGCTTCCGGTTGTCGCGGGCGGTCACGAACGATACAGGAACGACCGCGTCATGGTGAAATGAGAGGCGAGCGCCGTTCGGTTCGTCAATCCTTCGACACGCGCCGCTTCACGCGATGAATGTGGGAGGCACCGACACCGCAGCAGCCGCCGATCATCGTTGCACCGCTTTCGACCCAGTCACATGCAAAGCTCGAGTAACGATCGTCCGAAAGATCGTCCCGAATCGCGTGGAGTGTTTCGTTCGCCGCGCCTTCCTCCTCTGTCGTGAACGCATTGGCATAGACACCGAGCGGAACGGTACGACCGGACTTCGTAAGGACGGCGCCGGCAACGGCGAGAGCGCTCTGCATGACCTCCGGGCGGCTGCAATTGAACAGAAGCGCCGCGGCATTCGAGCCCGCTATCCAGCGCGCGGCTTCCTCGACGCTTTCGCCGGAGCGCAATACCGGTGGCCGCGCCTCCGCGCCGGGCTCGTCCTGCAGCGTGAAGGAAATCCAGAACGGCTTGCCGGTTGCCGCGACGGCCTGCTCGACGGCTTCGGCTTCAGCAATCAAGCTGAGGGTTTCTCCCAGGAAGACGTCGACCGAGGAATTCAGTTCCGCCACGAGAACGGAGAGGTAATCCCGCACACGATCCGGATCGAACAATTGCGGTTCATAGGAGCCGAAGATCGGCGGCAGCGAGCCGGCGACACGGATCCGGCCATCGCCGGCTGCATCCGCCGCCTCCCGCGCCAGTCGTCCCGCAAGAGCGATGAGTTGCCTGCCCTCTTCGCGAAAACGGGTCTCGCCGATATGAAACGGCACCAGGGCATAACTGTTGGTCGTAATCACATCGGCGCCTGCACCGATGAATTCCTCATGCACGCGCCTGACGATCTCCGGGTTTTCCATGAGCGCAAGCGCCGACCACTCGGGCTGCCGAAGCGTCGCGCCAAGGCGTACCAATTCACGGCTCATGCCGCCGTCGAGGATCGTGATTGATGTCATGGTTTTCTCCCAGGTTCTGCATGCGCAATGCGAGTGCTGCGCGGCCTCGATACAGCCATCCAACGCGGGTGCGGTCATGAGGGCTGTCAGCCACTAGTCGTTTTAATAAGCCGGGATGGATATGGCAAATCGCGTGGATCTGCACGGACAGAATCTGCCAAGACGTCATCAGAGTGCGCACACGAGTGCGCAGCCTTAAACGCTCACGCCGGCGCCTATCGTACCTTATATCGTCTCTCGTAAGGCTAAAAATCATCGTTTCCAAACGTTTAGCAGGACTTCGATGAACTTCTCCGCCGCCGGCGATAGCGGTGCGCTGCGGCGGCGCACGATGCCGATGGTCCTTGTGACGACGGGGTCGATGATCGGGCGGGTCACCAGATAGGGGTGCTCCTCCTGTGGCGTGGCAAGCCGCGGCAGAACCGATATGCCGAGCCCGGCTTCAACCAGACCGAGGGACGTGTTCAGATGCGTCACCTCGTAGAACCAGTTGAGACGCAGGTTATGCTTAGCCAGGGCGCCATCCAGGAGCGCCCTGTTCCCGCTGGAGCGGTCGACCACCACCAGGGGATAGCCGTCGAGCTGGCGCCAGTGGATTTGATCGAAGTCAGCGAGAGGATGGTCCTTGCGGATCGCAAGCACGAACGGATCGTCGATGAGCGGTTCGAACGACAGGTCCGGATCCGAGTTCCCCATCAGATTGATGCCGAACTCGACCTCTCCCCGCGCGACCGCCTGCAGGCCTTCATTGGCGGTGAGATCGCGGATACGGAGCCTTATGTGCGGGTAATCGTTGCCGAATGTCTTGATGACCGTCGGCAGGAAGTAAAACGCGGCGGTAGGCACGCAGGCCATCGTGATCAACCCACGACGCTGAGAGCCGCCTTCCTTCAGAGCGAAGAGGGATCCATCGAATTCCTCCAGCATGCGGCGAACGAGCGGCAGCAATTCCTGTCCGGTTGCCGTGGGCGCAACGTGCCGGGTGGTGCGATCGAGCAGCGGCGCGCCGATGGATTGTTCCAGTTTCTGAATGCGTCGCGTCAATGCGGGCTGGGAAATATGAAGGGCCTCGGCAGCGCGGTGAAAACTTTCGAGATCGACAACAGCCTGAAAGGCACGCAGATCAAAAATCTCGCAATTTATGCTCATGACGCATCAATCCCTTCAAACATTGCATTTCACAGTTATCCCACATTTCGCATATTGCAACAAGACACCCGATTAATTCGGGTTACGCAATATTGAGGTGAGGAAATGAACGATCTGATACGCATTCCATGCGTCCTGATGCGCGGTGGCACGTCGCGAGGCCCGTTCTTTCTTGCTTCCGATCTGCCTGCCGACAGGGAGCAGCGCGATGCGGTCCTTTTGTCCATCATGGGGTCGGGGCATCCCCTCCAGATCGACGGAATCGGCGGAGGAAATCCTGTAACGTCGAAGGTCGCCATCATCGGCCCCTCCAGCGTCGATGGGGCGGATGTCGACTATCTCTTCGCTCAGGTGCGCACCGACAGGCAAATGGTCGATTATTCGCCGAATTGCGGCAATATGCTTGCCGCTGTCGGTCCGTTTGCCATCGAGGCCGGGCTCGTCCAGGCCAGTGGGTCGACCACGCTGGTGCGCATTCACAACGTCAACACCAAGAAGATCATCGAGGCCAAGGTTCCAACCCGCGACGGTGAGGTCATCTATCTCGGCGACGCATCGATCGACGGCGTTCCGGGACTGGCCGCGCCCATCGCCCTCACCTTTCTTGACGCAGCAGGCGCCAAGACGGGCAAACTGTTCCCCACGGGAAATCCTTTGGATATCATCCAGGGAATACCCGTGACATCGATCGACTGCGCCATTCCGATGGTTCTGGTGCGGGCGGAG
Source organism: Shinella sp. H4-D48 (assembly GCF_022637395.1). Classification (GTDB taxonomy): domain Bacteria; phylum Pseudomonadota; class Alphaproteobacteria; order Rhizobiales; family Rhizobiaceae; genus Shinella; species Shinella sedimenti. Next base: position 423,221 of record NZ_CP093338.1, read on the forward strand.
GATGTCGGTGTCTCCGGTTATGAAGATGCTCCATCCCTGTCGGCCAACCACGAATTGATTGCGAAGCTGGCATCCATCCGTACCGAGGCGGGCCGCCTGATGGGGATGGGCGACGTGTCCGACATGGTGATCCCGAAACCGGTCATCCTTTCGGCACCGCGCAAGGGCGGTACCCTGTCTGTCCGCTACTTCATGCCGAATGAATGCCATCCCGCTCTTGCGACCACCGGCGCTGTCGGCATCGCAACGGCGGTGGCCAGCATGGGTACCGTGGCCTCGTCGATTGCCGGCGCTACGGAACTGCCGGTCTTGGTTCGTATCGAACACCCAGGCGGACGCATCGACGTCCAGCTGGAGACACGAAACGGGGCCACTGTCGCGGGCCTGGTAAGGACCGCGAGACGACTTTTCGAAGGTCATGCCTTCGCAAAGCCCAAAGAGCGTGTGGATCACGCTGCTTAACGCGCTCTGGTGAGGACCGGAGCATTTAACGGAGGAAATTCATGCGCAAACTACTTCTGGCGACTGCCGCTGTGCTCGCCCTGACCACTGCTGCCCACGCCGATTCCGTTCGTATGAGCGTCGGCTCCTACAACCTTAACAACCTGCCCTTCCCGGTTGCCGAAAGCCTCGGTTTCTACAAGGAAGAAGGTCTCGACGTAACGATCGAGAACTTCGCCCAGGGCGGTTCGAAGGTGCTTCAGGCGCTCGTTGCCGGGTCGACCGACGTCGCTGTCGGCTTCTACGACCATACGATCCAGATGCAGGCGCAGGGCAAACACGTCATCGGCTTCATCCAGCTCGCGCGCAACTCGGGCCTCGTGCTCGCAGGCAAGAACGACACGGATTTCGACCCGGCCAAGCCGGAAACGATCAAGGGCAAGAATGTCGGCATCACCGCGCCGGGTTCGTCGTCCGACTTCTTCATCCGCTACTATCTTAAGCAGCACGGCCTGACCGACGATGACATCTCGATTATCGGCGTCGGTTCGGGTGCCGCCGCCGTTGCAGCCCTACAGCAGGGCAAGATCGACCTTCTGGTGAATTACGACCCGGCCGCGACCATCGTCGTCGAGCGCGGTCTCGGCAAGATCCTGATCGACGCCCGCAGCGACGAAGGCGCGAAGGCCGTCTACGGCGGCATCTATCCGACATCTGTCCTTTATGCGAACCAGGACTATATCGAAGCCAACCCGCAAGTCATCCAGAAGGTCACCAATGCGACGCTCAAGGCGCTGCACTGGATGAAGGATCACTCGGCCGAAGAAATCGTCGCCAAGCTGCCCGAGGACTTCGTGTCCGGCGACAAGCAGACGTATATCAAGGCCGTCGAGAACGCCAAGGCGATCTTCTCCGAAGATGGCAAGTTCGTCCCGGCCGATCTGGAAACCCCGCTGGCCGTTCTCAAGAGCTTCAACGAAAGCGTCGGCAACGCCACAATTGATCTCGGCGCGACCTACACGAACAAGTTCGTCGAGGCTGCAGGCCAGCCCGCGAAGAACTAAGGAAAACCATCATGTCTATTGCAGCAGCTAAAATCGAGGCTGTGTCGCAGCCCGGTCTGCCTCCGATGGTCACGATCGACGACGTCACGATGGCGTTCGGCTCGTTCGTTGCGGTCGAGAACGTCAATCTCACCGTTGGAAACGGCGAGTTTCTGTCGATCGTCGGGCCGACCGGGTGCGGCAAGTCGACCATTCTTAACGCGATCGCCGGGCTTTTGAAGCCCGCGAAGGGCGAGGTCTCCATCGACGGAGCGCCGGTCAAGAGCGTGCAGAACAACATCGGCTATCTCTTCCAGCAGGACGCCCTCCTGCCTTGGAAGACGGCGTTCCAGAATGTCGAGCTCGGCCTGATGTTTCGCGGCGTGCCCGTCGAGGAGCGTCGCGTCAAGGTCATGGCCTGGCTGGAAAAGGTGGGCCTGAAGGGCTTCGAAGGCCGCTTCCCGCACCAGCTTTCGGGCGGCCAGCGCAAACGCGTCCAGATGGCGCAGGCGTTGATCACCGAGCCGAAGGTCATCCTCATGGACGAGCCGTTCTCGGCGCTCGACATCCATACGCGCCACCTGATGCAGAACGAACTGCTGCGCCTTTGGCAGGAAGACCGCCGCGCCGTCGTCATGATCACCCATGACCTCGAGGAAGCCATTGCGCTGGGCGACCGCGTCGTCGTGCTGGCGGCAGGTCCGCGCAGCCGCGTCATCGAAAGCTTCGGCGTGGATCTCGAACGTCCGAGAAACGTCTCCGAAATCAAGCTCGACCCGAAGTTCATGACCCTTTACCGCGACATCTGGGCGTCGCTCAGGGGCGAAGTGGAGAAGTCCTATGCAAGCCGTTAACGTTCGTCTCATCCAGGTCGCGCTTCTGACCGTGCTTCTGGGTGGTTGGCAGCTCGGTGTTACGACCGGCGTCATCGACCGCTTCTTCTTCCCGGCCCCGCTCGACATCGTCCAGCAGGTCATCACCTGGGTCATCGATCCCGGCTTCTACAAGCATGTCGGCATCACGCTGAGCGAAACCGTACTTGGCTACCTGATCGGCACCGGCCTCGGCGTCGCCGCAGGTGTCTGGCTCGGCCTGAGCCCCTTTACGGCCCGCATTCTCGATCCGTTCATCAAGGCCATCAACGCCATTCCGCGCGTCGTTCTTGCACCGATCTTCGTGCTCTGGCTTGGCCTCGGCCTATGGTCGAAGGTGGCACTGGCCGTAACGCTCGTGTTCTTCGTGACATTCTTCAACGCCATGCAGGGCGTGCGCGAAGTCAACCCGGTCGTGCTGTCCAACACCCGCATTCTCGGCGCTCGCCGCTCCGACCTGCTCCGCCACGTCTACTTCCCGGCGGCAGCCAGCTGGATCCTGTCGTCGCTGCGCACCTCCGTCGGCTTTGCGGTCGTCGGCGCGATCATCGGCGAATATCTCGGCGCGTCTGCTGGCCTCGGCTACCTGATCGCCCGTGCGGAAGGCAACTTCGATGCAGTCGGCGTCTTCGCCGGGATCATTATCCTCGCGGTGTTCGTCCTGATCATCGACCTGCTTCTCGATTGTCGCCGAAAAGCGCCTGATCACCTGGCGCCCCAAGGCCGGCGAAGAACGCCCGGCCTAAGCGGATCAACGAACGTCAGATAGTCCATGGGCGGCCTTGTGCCGCCCATTTTCTTTTGGGAAGTGCAGGGAGGCATGGCTCGGCCAGCCCCCCGATTACAGTATGATTAGGCCTTGCGGCAGAAGCAGGAGAAGCGGATCGCGACGTCGCTATTCTGCTCCAGCTTGTCAATCTTGCCGCGGATCGTCGTCGCTTCCTCGAAGCGTCCGAGCTTCTGTAAACACTCGTGGTAACCTTTCAGGCTCCAGATGTTGTCAGGATGCTGGCAGGCGCGCGGCAGAGAAGCATTCAGCCCGAGATCGGCCTCGTAGACAGCCAGCGACTTCTCGACATGGCCCTGCTCCAGCATCAGCGCTCCGAGCGCATGACGGGCCGGCTGCATCCAGCCCCAGGGCTCGTCGTAGGGAAGCGCATCGTCAAGCGCGACCGCGTTTCGCAGATGCTCGAATGCTTCGGGATAAGCGCGCTCACGATAGGCTATCTCACCCAGCATCATTTCTCGCGCGACCGCCAGAATGTCGATGCACCGGTTGTTGAAGAGATAACGGCTTTCCTGAACGCGCGCGAGCGCAGCATCAAACTCGCCGGCGCAGGCCTTTGCCTCCACGACATTGCCCAGCACGCCATGGGCAACCGCCTTGGCATACCAGATCATCGCCGTGGTGACGCTGAACAGTGTTTGATCCGAGGGGAGTTCTTGTGCGATGATTTCCTTCCACCGTCCGAACCGGACCAGCACGTGCTGCTTGACGGACACGAAGCTTTCGAGCCAGTCGGCCATCGGCGGGGATTCGACGCGCAGCAGTTCCTCCGGCAAGGTCGCCAGCATTTCGTCCGCGGTGGTGATGGCCGTTTGATACTGGCCCGCGAACATCGCGCCGTAAATCTTGAAGTGGAAATTGTGGCACCGATAGAGAGAGTAGAAATTGATCGGGCCGCGCAGCTCGAGATACTTCTTATCTGCCTCGATCGCCTTCGAATTGGCATCGATGGCTGCCACGTAGTCGCCGACGAGCACATCGATATGGCTCGGCATATGGTTGAGATGGCCAGCGTCCGGGACGAGATTGCGCAACGCGTTCGCCGCGGCGAGTGCCCGCTCGGGATGCGGCGACATCTCCATCGCGTGGATGTACATATGAAGCGTGCCTGGATGGGACATGCCCCCGTTGGCAAGAGCCTTTTCCAGAACGTCGAGGACTTCCTGCGTATCCGCACCTTCGGCGATGGTGCCCTTGTTGATGTCCCACAACTGCCACGGAGTGCGGTTCATCATCGCTTCGGCAAAAAGGGCAGCGATTTCGAGATTGCCCGGCAGCTGCTCATAGGCCTTGCGCATCGCGTTGGCGAAGTCGTTGTTCCATTGATCGAGGTCGCCGCCGGGAGAGCCCGACTGATATCGGGTCGGAAGCGCTTCGATCAGCAGCCTCTCGACGAGCGTCGTTCCCTCCCTTAGCGCCATCGCCTTCTGGGTCATTGCAAAGGCTTCATCAATGGACTTTGCCGCGTCAACCGGATCGAAGGCGGCCCATGGCTTGTTGTAGTTGCAGCCGAGAACGAAAGCCTTGCCCCAATAGGCAATCGCGCAACCCGGATCGGCCGCGATCGCACGGTTGAAGCATTCATATGCCTCCTGATGATTGAAGGCGTAGCAGAGCATCAGGCCGCGATTAAACCAAAGCTCAGCATCTGCCGAAGATGTCGTTACGGTGACGGTGTAACTGCCGAGATCGAAATAATCCGATGTCATGTCATTCTCCATTCCAATGAACTGTCTGCTCCCGTCCGCGACACCATGACGGCATCGAGCATGCGGCTTTCCGGCCGCGATCAGCCTTTTGTGTCACTGCCTGCGTGGAAATTGAAGACCGCGCCCTCCTTGATGCCGCTCGGCCAGCGCGTCGTCATCGTTTTCAGACGGGTGTTGAAGCGCACGCCTTCCATTCCGTGAATATGGTGATCGCCAAACAGCGAGCGTTTCCAGCCACCAAAGGAATGGTAGGCGACAGGCACGGGGATCGGCACATTGACGCCGACCATGCCGATGCGCACACGGGTGAAGAAATCGCGCGCCGTATCGCCGTCACGGGTGAAGATCGACGTGCCGTTTCCGTATTCGTGGGCGTTTATGAGGCCGACGGCCTCGTCATAGGATTGTGCGCGCAGAACCGACAGAACGGGTCCGAAAATCTCGTCCTTATAGATCGACATGTCCGAGGTGACGTTGTCGAACAGGCAGCCTCCGAGGAAGAAACCCTCCTCATAGCCCTGCAACTTCACCCGACGACCGTCCACGACGAGCTTGGCACCGGCACTTTCGCCTTCGGCGATGTAATTGAGTATCCGGTCCAGACTCTGGCGCGAGATGACAGGCCCCATGTCGGACGCGGGATCATCGAAGGGCGCAACCTTCAGAGCCTCGACCCGCGGGGCTAGGACTTCGATCAACCTGTCCGCCGTCTCGTCACCCACCGGCACTGCAACGGAGATTGCCATGCAGCGCTCACCGGCCGAACCATAGGCCGAACCGATCAACGCATCGACGACCTTTTCCATATCTGCATCGGGCATAACGACGAGATGGTTCTTTGCGCCACAAAGCGCCTGGACGCGTTTACCGTTGGCGGTACCCCGGCTATAAATATACTGCCCGATAGCGGTCGATCCGACGAAGCTGACCGCATCGATATCCGCATGATCAAGAATTGCATCAACAGCCTCCTTGTCACCGTTGACGACGTTGAACACGCCGGCCGGCAGGCCCGCCTCATGCAGCAGCTCGGCGATCCGCATCACCACGGACGGCGCCTTTTCCGAAGGCTTCAGGATGAAGGCGTTGCCGCAGGCAAGCGACACCGGATACATCCACAATGGGACCATGGCCGGGAAATTGAACGGCGTGATGCCGGCGACGACACCGAGCGGCTGGCGAATGGAGAAGCTGTCGACCTGGGATGCGACCTGCTCTGAATACTCGCCCTTCAGAAGATGCGGAATACCGCAAACGAACTCGACGACCTCGATGCCACGGGCGATCTCGCCCTTGGCATCCGCCAGCGTCTTGCCGTGCTCGCGCGACAGCAAAGGAGCCAATTCGTCGATGTGGCGCAACAGGAGATCGCGGAATGCAAACATCACCGTAGCGCGCTTCGCCGGCGGCTGCGCGCCCCAACGGACCTGTGCAGCCTTGGCAATGGCAATCACATCCGCAACGTCTGCTGCACTGGCGAGAGCCACCTTCGACATCGCCGTGCCGAGGGCAGGGTTGAAGACATCGGCGCTACGGTCGGAATTGCCGGCCCAGATCTTGCCATCGACGAAATGCTGTACTGTGTACATGTGGGATTCCTTGTTTGGATTTCGGCTCGGCGCGCAGCGTCGGCGCGCCTAAGCCAGGAACGGAATGATGGAAAGCCTCAGGAGAGCGCCACGAGCTTCCTATTGCGCATGCGCGCCATGATCTTCCAAACCGACAGGAACAGGATGATCGCGTATACGACCATGGCGAGCTTGCTGGAGATGAAGGCGGCGGGATCACCACCCGACAGGACGAGTGTGCGGCGGAAATGCTCTTCGAGCAGTGGGCCGAGTACATATCCGAGGAGCAATGGCCCGAGCGGGAAGCCCGCCCTGCGCGCCCAGATACCGAAGAGACCGGACAGGACGACCAGGCCGACATCGACGACATTCAACCGGATCGAATAGGTTCCGATGCTGATAAACATCATGATCATGGGATACATGTAGCTGGTGGGAATACGCAGCAGCCGGACCCAGACACCGATCAGCGGGATATTGAGGATGACAAGGATGAGATTGCCGACCCAGAAGCTCATGATCAGCCCCCACACGACCTGCGGGTGATCAAGGATAAGGCGAGGACCGGGCGCAATGCCGTGTACGATGAGCAGGCTGAGGATCAGCGCCATCGACGCCGAACCGGGAACGCCCAGCATCAGGGTTGGGATGAACGACGTGATGCTCGCGCTGTTTGCAGCAGCTTCAGGCGCCGTCAGCCCCTCGACGGCCCCCTTGCCGAAGCGGGACTTGTCCTTGGCGACACCGCGCTCGAGACCGTAGGCGATGAATGTGGAGACGGTTGCGCCGGTCCCCGGCAGCGCGCCGAAGAAGGCGCCGACACCGGTGCCGCGCAATATCGGACTGACGATCCGACGCAGGTCGTCGCGGGTCGGCAACATCGACCGCATCGTCACCGAGTTCACCGGAAGCATCTTGCTGTTGTAACTCATGATGAGTTCGGCCACCCCGAACACGCCCATTGCGACAACGACCAGGCTTATGCCGTCCTTGAGTGTCAACAGACCGAAGGTGAAGCGGTCAGCACCGGAATCGACATCGACACCGACGAGGCCAAGCACGATGCCGAACGCCGCCATACCCAGGCTCTTGCTCGCTGCGCTGTCGGACATCGCCGTCGTTGCAAACAGACCCAAGGTCATCAGGGCGAAATATTCAGGTGAGCCGAAAGCCAGCGCGACCTTCGAGATGGCGGGCGAGAAGATGATGGTGATCACGATGCCGATTGCAGCACCGCCGAAGGCTGCAAGCGTGGTCAACAGGAGAGCAACGCCGGCCCTCCCCTGACGAGCCATCGGATAGCCGTCAAGGCAGATCACCGCCGCATCCGTCTCGCCCGGCACGTTCATCAGGATAGCGGTTATCTTCCCGCCGTAACTGGTCCCGTAATAGATGCCCGCGATCATGATCAACGCGAAACCGGGCTCGATGTGATAGGTCACCGGAAAGAGGATGGAGATCGCCGCCAATGCGCCAAGCCCCGGCAGAACGCCCACGATCATGCCCATGACCACACCGAAGGCGCAGTAAAGCAGTCCTTGCCAGGACAGAGCCACGGAGAGCCCGAGAACAACGTTGCTGAGTATGTCGTTCATGCTTATCTCCCGAATGGCCACTTTACGATCGGCACAGGCACCGACAGAAGCACGGCAAACATGAGGGTTGCCGCCGCGGCGGCACCAGCCGCCAGCAGCAGGCGTGCCGTCCAGGAAAGCTTGTTTCCGATGGATGCCGTTATGAATATCTGCGCAAAAATCGCCGGCGCGAGACCGAAGTTCTCCACGAACAAGGCGAACACACCCAATGCGAGGATGACGAACAGGGCAACCTTGAGATCGAACCGCTCCTGTTCTTCTTCATCGGGCTGAACCACGCGGGCAGGCAGCTCCCCTGCACGGCTTTTCCACGCGATCGTCAGTGTCGAGACAACCCCGGTCGCTGTCATGAACAGTCCGAGCACGAGAGGAAACGCGCCGGGCCCCGGGCGCGAGATGGAGCCCATGCGCAGCGTCATATAGGCGTATGTCACGACCGCGAGGCCGACTCCCAGGATAAGAACGCTGGGCCAATATCGAGAACCAAAACCTGCCTCTTCCATCGAATCCTTCTCCTGAGAGGGGTTGCGATCAATGTGCGATAAAATCCCTGAGCTTGTTCAGGTCGCCTTCACGTTCTCCGAAGCCCTTCAGCAGATCGAAGAAGGCCTCGGTCTTCGCGGCACCCAGGACGGGAGAGACGAGCTCGGTGAATTTGCTGTGATGGTCGTCCCATGTGAAGGGGCGACGCGGGTCACCGAACGGGATTTCCGATACGGTCTCGATCTTTTCACCGTTTTCCAGATAGACCTCGAGCCTCGTCTCATCCTCCGGTTGATCCGGCTCCACGATGGTTTCAATCTTCTGAAGAAGGTTCAGGATTTCCGGATCCTTGGTGATCTCGTCCTTGAAATCGAACGGGCCAAGATTGCGGCCGACCAGGGCCATGGCGATGCAGAACGCAATACTGAAGCGGCATTCCAGACCGGTCTTTGGATTGGTCTTGCCGGCGGTAACCAGCGCCGTTCGGTCGAGATAGACGACGATACGTTCAATGGGGCGACCGTCGATCAGCGGGCGGGCCGCAAAGGCGGTCTCGGCCGGCGTATGCGTCGCGCGGCAGCTTGCATAGCGCTTGTAGCCGGTTTCAAGCAGCTCCCACCGTTCGATGAAATCGAGTTCAGGGATGACGAAAGTGTCGTCTCGCAGGAATGCGCTGAGCCAACCGTTCTTTTTCTCATAGAGCTGATGACCGCCGATGAAACCTTCCTTGGCCAGCTCCGCCGACAGGATACCGTCCATCGCAGCCTTGCCGGCATGGAACGGCTTGCCATGTGTTCCGAACGAACCCAGCAAGCCGCTTGCGGTCGTGGCCACACAACCGAATGCATTGTCGATCTGACGTGCATCGAGGGCGAGGATCGAACTGGCAGCAGCTACCGCGCCCATGCGCCCGACCATCGATGTCGGATGAAAGCCTCTGACCTGCAAGGTGCGGCCGACACCGAAGGTGCCGCCACCGCCCAGCCGCGCCATGACTTCGTAGCCCGTGACGAAGGCAGCGATCGCCTGCGCTTCGGTGCTGTCATACTGCTGCGCCATGGCAAGAGCGGTCGACCAGCACGGCCCGGACGGATGACCGCACCCCTGGCTGTGCGTATCGTCGAGATCCATCGCGTGCGCCATGGTGCCATTGGCCAGCGCCGCCATCATCGGCTGCGTGCTTCCGCCAAGGATGATCTGTGCCTTGCCGGGCATGTTCCAGTGGGCAGCGAGCTTTCGGGGTGAGGATGCGGCGGCATCGTTCACTGCCGCGATCGCGACACCCAGATAGTCGACCAGAGCTTGTCTGGCAGCCTCCACGACCTCGTTTGGCAATGCGCTGAAGCTATTCTCAGAGACAAACTTGCTCAGCTGAGCGCCACGCAGGAACTCGGACATTCTATTCTCCAGTTTTTGTAAGATTGCGGGCCGATCGTGATATGTGCCCGATGCGAATTTGGCATTGGCCGGCCCTGATGGCCGGCCGTTACAGTCAGGAAGACTATTCCTGGATCATCTTAGCGGCAGCCTGATACTGAACATACTGCGTTTTCAGGAGCGCCTTGAACTTTTCAGGACCTGCGGCATCGACCTGGAAGGAGGTTTCCGTCTGCAGTTTCTTGGCGACCGTCTCCGAATGAAGCGCCTTTGCGATAGCGTTGTTCAGGATTGCGACGACGTTGGCGGGCACGCCTTTCGGCGCCACGACGCCATAACTCTGGATGATGTCGTAGCCCGGCAATGTCTCTGCAACCGTCGGGACGTCAGGAAGCGAGGGATGCCGCTCCTTCGACGTTACGGCGAGATAGAAGGCCTCGCCGCCGTCGATGTACTGTTTCACCTCATAGGGGAAGGCCAGGAAAAGCGGCACACGGCCGGACAGGAAGTCTGCGAACATTTCGCCACCGCCCTTGTAGGCCACTTTGATCATGCTGATGTCGGCTGCCGCGGAAAGCTCTGCAAACACAACGGCCTGTAGCGTTGCCTGGCCGGAAACCGGATAAGGAATCGTGCCGGGCGCTTCCTTCGCCTTTGCGATGAGCTCGGGAAGTGTCTTCACCCCAAGCGAATTCCATGCCGTCAGGAAGTAAGGCGTCGAAGCCAGGTTGATGACGGGCTCGAAATCGGTCTCGAAATCATAGCCCACGTCGGCGCCGATCACCGCCTGCGCTACGAGCATGGAGCTGCTCATGCTCATGACCGTGCAACCATCCGCCGAGGCCGCTTTGAGAGCCTGCGCAGCGATGGCGCCGCTTGCGCCGGTCCGGTTCTCGACCGTGATGGTCAGGCCGGGATGCTCCTTCTGCAACTCGTCCACGACCACGCGTGCCATCCAGTCGACGCCACCGCCGGCCGAGAAGGGCACGATCCATTGCATGGACTTGCACGGGAAGTCCTCGGCCTGTGCCGGGCTCGCGAACGATGCCAGGCAAAGAGTGCCGACCAATGCCGAAATATACGTTTTCAGTGCCATTTTCCCGACCCCTCGGAGGTTGTTAATATGCGTTGTTGATTTTCATGCGATGTCGATAATGCCAATGTTTCCTTCAAGCCGGATGGCGGTTCCATACGGTTGGGAATAGCTTGCGATGTTGCTGATAATTCTGGCCGATGTCTCGGCGTCCGCAATCCGCGGCAGACCGCGCTGCGACCGCTTTACGTCATAGGTCGAGACGGCATGCAGGCGAATGGAGCTCAGCCTGCCGTTATCGAAGACGATATCGGCAATGGCTGCTTCATGCCATTCGAGATACTCGTTTCCGGAACGCAACGGCCTGATATTGTCCTTCTTCACACGGCCCGAGCGGATCGCATCGCGGTATTCGATGGCTTCCTGCGGCAGAGCGTCAGGACGCATTCCGCCTCTCAGATACATGTCCGGCGGGAACGCCTTGATGGTTTCACTCTGATAGAAGAAGTTCCCGAGACTGTAGAGGATCGGCTTGCCATTGTAGATCTCCACGCCCTGGAGGAGATGGGGCCCGTCGCCGACAATGACGTCGGCGCCTGCGTCGATCAGCTTTCTGGCAAGATTTTCTATACGTTCCGACGGATAGTGTCCTTCCGTCTCCTGGTGCAGGTGAACGATCACGTAATCGGAGGCCAGCTTCGCGTCGGCAATGGCGCGGCAGTTGCGACTAACGTCATAGGCGGAGGGCGTGTAGACGGCCAGGTTTTGCTGTGATTTCTCGAACACCTGTCCGAAGGCCAGAACTTGACCATCTCGGACGGCCTTCTTCATGTCCAGTTCGGTCATCAGCCTGGAGAGACTGGCAAAGGTCTCGTCATCGACCTCATATTTAACGTCATGGTGTATCGCATTGATACCGGCCCGCCCGATCGTTAGCTGACCCTGTTCGCCGGCGGGGCAATGCGGCGGGAAATCCGTGCACATGGACAGAAAGCCGACACGACCGTTCGGTGTTTCGAAGAATGTCGGACGTGTGGCCTCGGCCAGATTTTTACCGGCGCCGGCGTGAAGCAGGCCGGCACGGTCGAGGATCTCGGCCTCTTCGATCAGCATCTCCGCACCATAGTCCATGCCATGGTTGTTCGACCGACCGATCAGGTCGAGCCCCATCCACTTCAGCTCGTCCGCAACGAACGGATCGGCCTGTTGATACGATTGCTCCATGCCCATCGTATCAACAGGCATCGGCGCACCCTTGAATGTGTGGACCCGCGTTTCAAGATTGGTGCATGCGACGTCGGCACCACGAAGGATGTCCACGACGTCGAGAAAAGGCCTGTCCACGAAACTGGAATGCCGTCTTGTGCAAAGGGTCTCACCTGTAGCGGCAATACGAAGCACGAAAACCCCCATCTGCTTGGAAGCGCGGCCTGCATCCTCGGTTATCGAGGCATCGTGCGTGGCGCGCAACCGATTGATATGGAAGCACTCTAGTCGCACATCATGGATGCGCCAAATGCAAATATAAGTGAGATAATTGCGCCAAGTAGATACAATGACGCCAGCAATCAGCCATAATACCTCATATGTTGCATCAATCGGTCATTCTCTGCATATACGGCCAGATCCCGGCCCACCGCCTTAATGGCGCTGAATTTGCCAGGCGGTGCGAAAGCCGGATGAATATGAACGGGCAGGATTGAGGGGAAAATGAACGTCAACTTCGAATTGCGCGATCTTCGGTTGTTCGTATCGGTTATCGACAACGCCTCGTTTCGCAAAGCCGCAGAACAAAACAACATCTCGCAGCCGGCCTTGTCGCGCAGGATTCAATCGCTCGAAACATCCTTCGGCGCTGTGCTGCTGGAGAGGTCGACACGGCAGGTCGCCCTCACCCCCTATGGCCGTGAAGTCGAGGTGATCGCACGCCGCACAATCCACGAGCTGGAATTTCAACTCGCCGCGATCTCGCGAAAGCGAAGCGAGGAGACCGGCCTTGTAAAAGTGTCGTGCCTGCATACGACGGCGTTTCAGTATCTTCCCTACGCCATCGAAAAATTCGGCGAGCGATTTCCCAATATCCGTTTCAAGATTTTCGAGGCACCTGCCTCGCAAGCCCTTGCGGCAGCAAGAAACAAGGAGGTGGATATCGGGATCAACTTTTTCGGCTTTTCAGACGAGAGCCTGTCCTACACGCCGCTTCTCGACGATCCCTTCATGATCGCAATCCCGCCAGGCCACCGCTTTATGGAGCAGGATGCCGTGCAATGGAGCGATCTTCAGGGAGAACGCCTGATTGGCGTGAACAGGGAGAGCAGCAACCGCATCCTGATCGACTCCAATCTCAGCAAGTCAGGAATCTACCTCGACTGGTTCTACGAACTTACGCACTCCGCGACATCGATAGGCCTTGTCGAACGGGGCATCGGCATAGCGGTCCTGCCGAAAATCGCCATGTCGCCATCGCACCACCAGTCGGTCAAGATGATGCCCCTTATCAATCCGGTCATTACCCGCGCCGTGGGCCTTGTCCAGCGACGCGACCACATGCTTCCTTTCGCGGCCCAGAGCTTCCGCGACTTCCTGCTGCTGGAAGCCAATGCGGGCTGATATCCGCGCCGCCTGCCGCGTTTAGCGGCCAGGAGTATATCAGGGCACTGTTGTCGCGCTCATCTCAACGAAGGCGTGTGCCTATCGATCCTGCGCCAAAAAAGCCTTGCCGCGGCTACGAAAGAGCCAGACGGCGCCGACATTGACAAGAAGGATCCGCACCAGCTGGCTGGAGGTGACCAGCGCCACATTGGCATGCAGCGCAAGCGCGATCAGCGACATTTCGGTCGTTCCGCCCGGCGCCAGCGAAAGGAAGAGGACACTGCGGTCGAGGCCGGCGAGCGGTGCGATAAGCAAGGCGACGCCCAGGCAGATGCTGACGAGAATCGGCAGGAGGCAAAGGCCATGGCGCAGGGAATGCCACAACAGGGACCAATTCGTTCCGATGAAGTTGGAGCCGAGGGACGAACCGAGGATGAGCTGGGCAAGCACGATGCTGCCAGGCGGCGGTGCGGCGGCGGAAGCGCCCCCGAGATGGATCGCCGCGCTCAGAAGCAGCGGCCCGATGACCGGCGCGTTCGGAACACCGAACCGTCTCGCAAGCCACCACCCGATCGCACCGGCGCCGATGAGCCAGAGCCAATCGGCCACGGCGATATCGGCTGCGCTATGTTGGAAAATCCGGCTCGACTGCGAATCGACGTGAAACAGCGCCGCAAAGGCGAGCGGTACCACCATGACCAGAAGGAAGATGCGCGTGCCGTGTATCAACGCGATGCGGCGTTCGTCACCGCCTGCAAGCCCGCCCTGAAGGGCCATCTCCTGCAAACCGGCCGGCATGCCTGCGAAGTAGGCGGTGATGGGATCGAACCCCGCCACGCGGCGCAGATACTGATATCCAGCAAAGCCGCATAGAATCGTGGTCAGCGTGATCGCCCCAACGAGCATCAGCAAGGTGCCGATCTCCGTGAAGGCCGACGGCTGGAACGCCGAGCCGAGCATGACGCCAAGAATGGCTGCGAAGGGCGGACGGATCGGCCGTGTCCGGGCGAGAGGCACACCGGACAACGCAGCAAGCATTGTCACTGTCATCCCGCCCAGCATCCACGGCAAGGGTAGATGGAGCCGATGGAAAACCCAGCCGCCGGCTGCCGCAAGGGCAAGCGTCAGCGCAATGCGCCACGATAACACCGAGCGGAGGAAGCCGGTCACCACATCAATCATCGTCCTGCACTCATCTTTCGCTATGGCCAGACTGCGTGCGGCACCATCACCTCGCCGCGAACCAGCAGCCGCGCCGTGCGCATGATCCCAGCGGACCGCAGCCGAAGGCCACCATCGACAAGCTCGTAGTCGACGACGACGTCGATGTGGCCTGAAGGATGCTCCAATCGTAACCGAGCGGGAGACGCCGCGACCTCCTCTACGAGATCCGCGGCGACGCTTCCAGGTAGAAGCAGACTTGCGGCGATGCATTGCGCACCGGTTACCGCCATTGTCGGGTGACAGGTCGTCGGCATGAAGTATCGCGCACTCACCGAACCGCCCCGGCAGGGCGGGCCGAGAATGGCGAACTTCGGCGTCACGGACCCCGCCACATCCCCCATGCCCATTCGCTTGCCGGCTTCGATCCGGACGGCTTCGCGTCGCGCGGCAAAGGTAGCATTCGCATCAAGCGCGCCAGGCGTCTCAGCCCCCGTCAGGCCGAACGCCTCGGCACGGGCGATGACAACGGGCATGGCTACATCGAGGCAGGTTACCTCAATCCCGTCGATCAAGTCGCGTGGATTTCCGGTCGGCAGCAGGCTGCCCGTCACGGAGCCGACGGTCTCGCGAAAACTGAGCTGGATGGGCGCACTGGTGCCCGGCACCCCGTCGATCGCCAGCCTTCCCTCGTAGGAAACTTTGCCAGCCGGTGTCTGCACCATAGCATCGACAAGTGCCCCGGTATTGACCGCGCGAATACGTATCCGTGTTTCGCCTGGCTGTGCTTCGAAGAGGCCCATCTCGATGGCGGCCGGTCCGACACCAGACAGGATGTTGCCGCAGGTTGGCCTGAAGTCGACACGCCGTTCCTCTACGAGCACTTGCGCGAAGAGGTAGTCGATGTCGGCGCGGGGATCCTGTGACCGCGAGAGGATGGCAACCTTTGTCGTGACCGCAACCCCGCCCCCGATGCCATCGATATTGTAACGGTGGCCGGAGCCAAGAGCCGCGATCAACACGTCCGCCAGCGTCTCACGATCCTGAGGAAGGTCGTCCATGCGGAAATACGGACCTCTGGACGTCCCGCCGCGGAAAAGAAGAAATGGGATCGCGCGTTGCGACAAGTCAAAGTCCTCCTATGCGGGCATGCATGCGCCATGCCCGATGGAAAGTGCAGAGGTGGAAGCCCCCGAGGGCGGAATCAGCTCAACGCGTCGCGGATATGACGACGGTAGCCGGGCCTTTCAGACAGACGCTCGGCGTAGGCCGCCAGGTTGGCGAACCCCTCACTGGCTTCGGGCAGCCGGAACCAGCGGTGGACAGATGGAGCCGCAACGATATCGGCGAGCGACAGCGCGTCACCGGCAAGGAAGTGCGAACCCGCCAGCAACTCGTCCATGGCGGTAACGGCCGCGAGCACGGCCGGCAGATCGCCATCGCCTGATCGCCCGGCCGAACGGGCCTTCCGTAACCGTGTCAGCGGCGGCGTCAACGAGAGGGAGGCCCAGTCCATCCATCGGTCCACGATGCTGCGTTCCGCATGATCGTGAGGCCAAAGCGTGGTGGGTCCGTAGCGGCCGGCCAGGTAGCGCAACACCGCGTTGGACTCCCAGACGACCGTCTCGTCGTCACGCAGCACGGGCACTTTTCCAAACGGGTTCATCGCCTGGAATTCCGGTGTATCGGTGGCGCCAAAGCCGCGGCCCGTGAGGATGAGATCATAGTCCATGCCGAGTTCGTCCAGCAGCCAGAAAACCTTGGCGCTGTTGGAAGAGTTCGGGCGTCCGTAGACCGTCAGCATCATGCGTCTCCCTTGCCGGAAAGCCCTGCCATGAGCGGCCCGATGGGTGTGTCGGCGTCGAGCGCGAGGAAGGCGCGATAAACATTTCCCGCGTCCAGTTCGCCCAGGCTTGCCGCAGCGCAATCAACGAACTTGTCGCCGAGTTCGTCATCCGACATGGGATTGGCGGGACCTCGGCCGAAGTTGGTGGATGCGCCGGCCTCGAAGACGCGGCCGTCCTTCAGCACCACACGCACATCGCCGCGATAGGCATCGGCATCCTGATGCGCGCGCGCGGTAATGCGCGGCAGCAGCGATGCGATGTCAGAGGTCAGGAAATGCGCATCGTCGAAGTCACCGAGACGGATGCGGCCGGCAGTCAGCGCCTTGGCGGTAAGGAACTGGACACTGAACTTCGCATCCAACCCCGAACGCGGCTCGGGCCGGTTGGTATGCGCAAGGCGACGTTCGTGCGTGCGGGTCTCGATTGCCTCGATGGCGTCGGCTGCAATAAGGCCTTCCCGCGCGACGATATGCAAAGCGGCGTCAATTGCGGAATGGGCGCTTCCGCAACACGGGTGCTGTTTGATCGCAATGCCGGGCTGCAACACTTCCAGCGGGCCGTCCCAACCATCCAGGATCGCATCGGCATCATAGGTGCCCGCGCCATTGAACAGATTGAAGAAGCCGTAATTGTGCTCGAAGGCCTCGAGGTTCGCGGTCATTCCGCGGCGTGTGACAAGAGCGGCCATGATGCCGTTGTGCGCGGCCTGGCCGACATGCAACGGTTTCACAGGCGTGCCGAAATTCGATTTCAGGCCTGAGGCCATCGAGACTGCAACAGCAAGAGCGGTTGCCATCTGCTCCTCATCGAAGTCGAACATCCGGCCGGCGGCGGCTGTGGCGCCGAAAACGCCGAGCGTTGCCGTCGGATGCCAGCCCTTCTCGTAATGGTGCGGAAGCAGGCCGCGCGCCAGACGGGTCTCGACCTCGACGCCGGTGATCCAGGCTTCGATCGCCTTGCCGGCGGGCAGGCCGAGCGCCTCGGCCAACCCCAACACGACAGGCACGACGGGTGCCGACGGGTGCCCGCCCATCGTGGTCGAGCAATCGTCAAAATCAAGCGCATGCGCCGCCGTGCCGTTGACGAGCGCGGCGTGCAGCATGGAAGCGCGGCGCCCGCCCCTGCCCCAAAGCGTTACCTGCCCCGGTGCTGCATCGCATTCCAGGACAGCCTCCAACGCATCGAGATAGGGCGCATCGGCCCCGGCCAGCGCGACACCGACCGTATCGGCAAAGGCGCGGCGACCGATGTGGACGGCTTCCTCAGGTACGGTGGCGAGGCGGATCGAAAGCGCCCGGCGGGAAAGTTCGCGTGCAAAACTCATATCTCTCGTCCCTTTGGATATCTTCAGAGCGTGGCGGCTTCGATGGCGGCCGTGAGGTCCGCCATGGTTGGCAGCTCATCGAGGCCCATCAACTGGCCAAAGATTTTGGTCGCGCCGTCGTCGGTAAGGCTGCGGCGGGCGCAGTCGATGAACTTCGCCTCCAGCATTTCCTGCGGAAGGGGAGCTTCCGGGCCGCGCCCGAGCGGAGCGGCCACCGTCTGGCGTAACACCGTGCCATCTTCCAGCGTCACCACGACCTCCGCGCCATAGTCGTTGGCGTCATCGTCGTGAGGCTCCATGCGGATCAGGCCCATGATGCGCATGACGGTGGGATCGTGAAGCGCCGCGTCCTCGAAATGATCGAGCAGCACCGCCCCGTTTACGAGACCCCGCGCCACGGCGTAAGGCAGCGAGAACTTTGCATTGAGCGCGCTCGTCGCAGGATTGCGTACGTGCGGCAGCAGGCGGCGGGGATGCATCCGCACAAGCACATCCGTCACCGCCGCAGTGGTGCCGAGCGGACCGTCATGAAGCTGGATTGCAGCGTCGATCGCGCCATGGACGCTATAGACGCAGGGGTATTTCTTGATCGAAATGCCGGGCGCCAGCAGGTCTAGCGGCTCCGCCCATCCGGCCAGCATCCGGTCAATATTATAATTGCCGGCTCCATTGAAGACTTCCAGGAATCCTTGCGGATGCTCCAGCGCGACGGGCGAACCGGCGACGCCCTTGGAGGCCATCAGCGCTGCGAAAAGTCCGTTTCGCGCCGCGATACCCGCATGCAACGGCTTGGTCGACGTGCCGAAGTTGGCCTTCAGACCAGAGGCGAGAGAAGCGGAGATCGAGATCGCATTGGCGATCTCGTCCTGCGAAAGCTCCATCAGGACGGACGCAGCAACCGCGGCACCAAAGATGCCGAGCGTGGCGGTTGGGTGCCAGCCTTTTTCATAATGCTGGAAGTTGACGCCACGCGCAAAGCGCGTCGCCGCCTCGACACCGATGATATAGGCATCGACGAAAGCCTTACCGCTCGCGCCTCTCATCTCGGCGAGCGCCAGCAAACCGGGTACGATGATGACAGTCGGATGGCCGGACAGGGATTTCGACGTGTCGTCATAGTCCAGCGCATGGCCAGCCGTGCCATTGACGAAGGCGGCGTCCAACATGCCGAGCCTCTCGCGACGGCCCAGGACAAGGCAGGAGCCCGCACCATGAAGCTCAGGCATGCGTGCGGCGTCGGTCGTGTCGGTCGGCGCACCCAGCAAGGTGCAGCCGATCATGTCGGCGATGGCGTTTCGCGCCCATTTCGCAGCGTCTGGGTCGAAGCTGTTCGGATCGAGCGCGACGACGCGCGCAGCAAGTTCGCGGGAGAGAGACATCGGGATCACCTTTCGTTGGCCGCGCACGAGGCGGAACGGTTCTGGGTGGTGGAAACAGGCTGCATCAGGCTGGTCAGACTGCGCATCGAGGGCTGATCGGGCAGCGCAATGAGACTTGTGTAGAGGCGTGAGGTCCCGTCGGGCGAAAGGACACGTCCGGCACAATCGTCAAACTTCGCGCGGAACTGAGCCTCGGTCATCGGATTGGACGGGCCGCGGCCCATGGCGACGCTCGCGCTCGCAGACAGGCTGCGACCATCGGCAAGACGCAGCGTAACGTGGCCAAGCGACAGATCCGCTTCGTCATGGGCAACGAGCCGCACGCGAGCGGCAAGCGCAGACGTCGCGCCATCGGATAGCAACGGCTCCTCGAAATCCGCAAAGCCGACGGTGCCGGCGATCAGCGCGCGCGCCGTCAGATATTGGGTCGAGAACTTGGCATCCAGTCCATCACGCGGTTTTGGCCGGTCGATGTTTCGCAGGCGGCGCGCATGCAGTGCGACCTCGATCTCCTCGATTTCACCGACGGCGAAGGCGCCACGCAGTTCGCAGGCGGCGTCGATGGCGCAGTGAATAAAGGCGCAGCAGGGATATTGCTTGATCGCGATACCCGGCGAAAGGAGCGCGAAGTCCTTGCCCCAGCCATCCAGAGCGGGCGCGATATCGGTCGTGATACCGCCATTGAAGGCAGCCATGAAACCAAATTTGTGTTCCAGCACAGCCGGTCCGGCCGTGAAGCCTTTTTCAGCCAGCAATGCGGCCTGCAAGCCGTTACGGTTGGCCTGCCCGGCATGCAAAGGCTTCGTCATCGTTCCGGAATTGGCCCGGAGACCGGCAGCGCAGGACGCTGCAATCCCGATGGCGGCCGCCATGCCTTCGGGGGTAAGTCGCAGTAGCCGCCCGGCCGCGACGGCCGCGCCGATCACCCCGAAGGTGACGGTCGGATGCCAGCCTCGGTCGGCATGGGCGGGATTGGAAATGCGCGCAACGCGGATTTCCGTCTCGACGCCTGCGACATAGGCCGTCAAAAGGTCGGCGCCATTGCAATCAAGTTGATCGCCGAGCGCGAGAAGCGCCGGAACGATCGACACGGACGGATGACCGTCCATTTCGAGGTTGCAGTCGTCGAAATCCAGCGCATGGGCGGCAATGCCGTTGATCTGTGCGGCGTCGAGCGCATGCAGGCGCCCTTCACGACCGAAAAGCGCGGACGGGCCGGGAGCGGCGGACAGAACGGCGCCGGCCAGGTGCACGACGTCCTCGCCGGCACCGGCGATTCCGCAGGCGACCGTATCGGCAAAGGCGCGGCAAGCCCAGTCACGGGCGGCGGCGCTGAGGTCAGCAAGGCTCAGGCCTGCGGCGCGGGCCGCAAGCTCAGGCGTCAAAGACGTCACGGAAATCTCCTGTCTTTCGGGGTGGCCCGCCGCAGCGGCGGGCCGTAAAGGTCAGTGTTTGAGGATCTGGTCGAGGAAGGTGCGTGTGCGCTCCTCACGCGGATTGCCGAAGAACTCCTCGGGCGGCGCACTTTCGACCATCCGGCCGTCGGCCATGAAGACGACATTGTCCGCAACGGTGCGGGCAAACCCCATCTCATGGGTCACGACGATCATCGTCATGCCGCTTTCGGCGAGTTCGATCATCGTATCGAGCACTTCCTTGATCATCTCCGGGTCGAGCGCAGAGGTCGGCTCGTCAAACAGCATGATCTCGGGCTCCATGCAAAGCGAGCGGGCAATAGCCACACGCTGCTGCTGCCCCCCCGACAGCTGCAACGGGTACTTCCGCGCCTGTTCGGGAATGCGGACCTTGCGCAGGAAATGCATCGCAAGGTCTTCGGCGTCGGCCTTCTTCATATGGCGGGTGAGCATCGGACCGAGCGTGAGGTTTTCAAGAACCGTGAGATGCGGAAACAGGTTGAAGTTCTGGAACACCATGCCGATGTTGCGGCGAATGGCGTCGATGTTCTTCACATTGTCCGTCATCTCCAGGCCTTTGACAAAGATCCGGCCTTCCTGATGCACTTCCAGGCGGTTGATGCAGCGAATGAGCGTGGATTTGCCGGAACCGGACGGCCCGCAGACGACGACTCGTTCGCCCTTTCGGACATCGAGATCGACGGCGCAGAGTACCTGGAACTGGCCATACCATTTGGAAACGTTGTGCAGGCTGATGATCGGGGCGTCTGCCGCCTGCGTGGACGTGGACTGGGACATGAATATCTCCGATTTCAGCTGTTAGATCCGGCCGCTGGCGATCCACTTCTCCACCTTGCGCGCATAGAGCGAGAGCGCGTAGCCGAAGAAGAGATAGACAGCCGCGACGAACAGGTAGGCCTCGACGTAGAACTTGCGCCAAAGCGGATCCTGCATGACAGCCGTGGTTGCGGTGAGGATATCGAACAGGCCGATGATGATCACGAAGGATGTGTTCTTCATGGCGGCAATGATGTGGTTCGTGATAGCCGGCAGGCAGATGCGCAGCGCCTGAGGCAGGATGATGCGACTGGTCGTCTGCCAGTAGGTCAGGCTGAGCGACGCTGCCGCTTCGTACTGCCCACGTGGAATGGCCTGGAGACCACCGCGTATCACTTCTGCCTGATAGCAGGCGAAGAAGATGGCAATGCCGATCGTGATGCGCAACAGCTTGTCCACCTGGACACCTGCAGGCAGGAACAGCGGGAAGACGTTCACGGCGACGAAGAGGATGGTGATGAGCGGAACGCCGCGCAGGGCCTCGATAAAGACGACTGAAACACCCCTGGCGACAGGCAGCGGCGCACGTCGGCCAAGTGCGAGCAGCACCGCGACCGGCATGCCGAACAACACGGTGCCCGTGAAGAGCAGCATGGTGAGCGGGAGGCCGCCCCATTCCGACGTCGGCACATAACGCAGCCCCAGGACGCCACCGAACATCAGCACGCCGATGGAGACGGCCGCCACCAACCATAGGGGCACGAGGAAACGCAAATTCCAGTTGCGCGGCATAAGCGAGACGACGACCGTGACGAGGTAGATAACCATCATCAGGACTAGCCGCCAATGCTCGTCATAGGGATAGAGCCCGAACAGCATCGGCCGGTGCTTTTCGACGATGACCGCCCAGCACGCGCCCGTGGCGGCCCGGCACACGTCAGGATCGGACGTGACCCATACCGCGTTGATCACGCCCCAATCCAGTACGAACCAGAAGAAGCGCAGCAGTACCGCGGCCGTAACGAGGGTCAGGAGGGTCTGCCAAACCGAGCTGAAAAGATTCCGTTTCAGCCAGTCGGCTGCAGACATGCGTGCAAGTGGATCGTAAGCGGCCGTGACGAGCCGAGTTTGCGAGGAAGCCGTCGTCATTCTACCGCTCCTTGATCGCCACGAGGCGGTTGTAGGTGTTCATCAGAAGCGAAGTCACGACACTGATGATGAGATAGACCGTCATCATCACGGCGATAGCCTCTACCGCCTGGCCGGTCTGGTTCATCACCGTATTGCCGATATTCACAAGATCGGGATAACCGACGACGACGGCGATGGAACTGTTCTTGATCAGGCTGACATACTGGCTCGTCAGCGGCGGCACGATCACGCGCAGTGCCTGAGGCAGAACGACGTAGCGCATGATGAAGCGCGGACGAAGCGCGATGGACCGGGCGGCCTCGACCTGCCCCTTGGGCGTCGCCTCGATGCCAGCGCGGACGATCTCGGCGATGAAACCCGAAGCATAAAGCGAAATCCCCGTCATCAACGCTACGAATTCCGGGCTGATCGTGTAGCCACCGACGAAACTGAAGCCCTTGCGCTCGGGAAAACTGATCAGGTGCGGTGCACCGAAAGCAAGCCACACAACGAGCGGCAGACCAATGACGACGGCGAGGCTCGGCCACAGCATATCGACGTGCTTGCCGGTCGCCTCGCGATGGCGCCGCGCCCATCGATCGCCAATGCCGGCCAGCGCGATACCGGCGACGAGGGCAAGGAACATCCAGCCATGCGCGGGATCGGCGACCGGGGTCGCGAAGGTCAGGCCCCTGTTGCTGAGGAAACCCAATCCCCACAGCTCGAGGGCCTGACGCGGCGCAGGCAGGTTGCGGGTGACCGCCGCCCAGAAGATTACCTGAAGGATGACCGGGACGTTGCGTACGATTTCGACATAGCCCGTTGCGATGCGCTGCAGCAGCCAGTTATTCGAGACACGGGCAATGCCGACCGAAAAGCCGATGATGGTGGCAAGAACGATGCCGGCTGCCGAGACGCTGAGCGTATTCAGAAGGCCGACGAGCAAAGCGCGGGCATAGGTGTCACGCGCGGAATAGTTGATCAGCGTCTCGCCGATTTCGAACTGGGAGACCTCCCTCAGAAAGCCGAAACCCGTCGCAATATTCTGGCGCTGCAGGTTTTCGACCACGTTCTGGTACAGGAACAGCCCGACGAAGACGACAGCGGCCGCAAGGGCGATCTGGTAGGCTGCTGCGCGGAAGCCCTCACTGTAGAGCAAGTCCTTCGACCGGCGGGCAGAAGGCTGCCCGTCGCGTGCCGGAGTGGCATCGATCATGTTATATCTCCAGTGGATATGCGTGCATGGAATCCGCGCCCTTCAGGGCGCGGATCGACCGACTTATTGCATCGGCAAACCGTAGAGCAGGCCGCCCTCGGTCCACAGCACGTTCTGATCCCGGTCCAGGGCCACAGGGCTATCCGGGCCGAAGTGGCGCATGTAGATATCCTTGTAGTTTCCGACCTGCTTGACGATGTCGTAGGCCCACGTATTTCCGACGCCGAGCTTGGTGCCGTTGTCGCCGATAACGCCCAACAGGGTCTGGACATCGGGGTCCGTCGAGGCCTTCATTTCATCGACATTGGCCTGCCCGACGCCCATTTCCTCGGCATTGAAGGTCGCATACACCACCCACTTGATCAGGTCGTACCACTGATCGTCACCCTGGCGCACTGCCATGGCGAGCGGCTCCTTGGAATAGATGCCGGGCAGGAGAACGTGGTCGGCGGGATTTTCCGTATCGACAGCACGCACGCCTGGAAGCGCCGCCTTGTCCTTCGTCAGCGCATCGCAACGGCCGGTCACGTAGGCATCGACCAGCTGCTTGTTGTTTTCGATGACGACGGGCGTGTATTTCATGCCGCGTGCGGCAAAGA
Organism: Shinella sp. H4-D48; assembly: GCF_022637395.1. GTDB lineage: Bacteria > Pseudomonadota > Alphaproteobacteria > Rhizobiales > Rhizobiaceae > Shinella > Shinella sedimenti. The sequence goes on from NZ_CP093338.1 coordinate 447,570, forward strand.
TCTGGGCGACGTTACGCTCCGTGGTCGAGCCCGGCGCCATGCAGATCGCCGCACCGTCGAGATCCTCGACCTTGGTGATGCCGTCGTCCTTACGCACCAGGAAGCCGGTTCCCGTATAGAAGATCGGCGGAGAGAAATTGAGACCCAGAGCCGTATCGCGGCTGAGCGTGGCCGTCACATTGCGTGCCAGCACATCGACTTCGCCCGACTGGATGGCGGGAAAACGCTGCTGCGAGGACAGGGCAACGAAACGCACCTTGCTCGCATCGCCAAAAATGGCGGCGGCTACCGCATGGCAGAAGTCGACCTCGAAGCCGCTCCACTTGCCCTGACTGTCAGGCGCAGCAAATCCGTGGCGTGCCGGGTGGACGCCGCACAGAACCTCTCCACGCGCCTTGACGGCGGCAAGCGTATCGCCGGAGTTCGCCTGTGCTGCAGAGGCGCCCAGAGCACCAGCTACAACACCCGCCAGGACCGAGCGAATAACAGCTTTCAATATTGTCATGTCTTCTCCTCATCGTTCCCCAGGGCGGCGGGCTTTATACCTCGCCATGTGATTGACGCCCCTTAGGTTACTGTATACATATGTATTCAATGGTATGCAATAGACATCAAACACCCTCGGGAAAATGCTTATGAACAACGACGATCTGGGTCTGGATACCCGCCTGGCGCATTGCGGCCGCTCGCCCGCTGACCACTCCGGCACCGTCAACACGCCCGTATACCGCGCCTCCACCATCCTCTTTCCCAACCTCGCAGCCCTTGACGCAAAAGAAAGCGCACGGCTGCGCTATGGTCGACGCGGCACACCCACCACACACGCACTTGAAGACGCAATCTGCGCCCTGGAGGGCGCGGACAAGGCGCTCGTTACGCCCTCCGGCGTCAGCGCGATCAGCATCATCCTCATGAGCTACGCAGAACCGGGCGCGCATTTCCTGGTGACCGACAGCGCTTATGGTCCAACGCGCAAGTTCTGTGAATTCACGCTGAAGAAGTTCGGGATTGAAACGACCTATTACGACCCGACCATCGGTGCAGATATCGAAACCCTCATTCGCCCCGAAACGAAGCTGATATGGATGGAATCGCCCGGCTCGCAGACCTTCGAGATCCAGGACGTCTCTGCGATCACCGAAGTGGCGCGCCGCCGCGGCATCGTGACCATCATCGACAACACATGGAGCGGTGGTTACTTCTGCCAGCCTATCGCCCAAGGCGTCGATATCTCCGTCCAGGCCGGCACAAAATACATTTCGGGACACTCCGACCTTATGCTCGGCACGATCGCCTGCCGCGAGTCGGAATATGACCGTCTTCGCGAGGCCTATCTGCGCTTCGGCCTCTGCGTCGGACCGGATGACGCCTTTCTCGCCCTGCGCGGCCTGCGCACGATCGGCGTACGCATGGCCCAACACCACATCAACGGACTGGAAGTTGCACACTGGCTCGGCGAGCAGGAAGACGTGCTGCGCGTCATGCACCCGGCCCTGCCTGACGACCCCGGGCACATGTTGTGGAAGCGCCATTTCACCGGAGCGTCCGGCCTGTTCGGCTTCGTGATACCCGCTGTTGATCGATCCGCACTTGCCCGCATGTTCGACGGCTTCACACTCTTCGGCATGGGATCGAGCTGGGGCGGTTTTGAAAGTCTGATGGTGCCGAGCAATCCATCCGTCTACCGCACCGCAACCACTTGGGAGCCTGGCGGACAAACGATCCGCATCCATGTCGGACTGGAGAACCCGGCCGACCTTATTCGCGAGATACGCCAAGGGCTTGATCGTTTGCGATGACAGCCGCATGCATCTGCGGCTAGTGTTAAACGACATTTGTGGTACGGCAGAAAAAACGTCTGTATAGGGGCTAAGAGGTCACCCGCCCATCGGCTGGAGGCCGCGCTTGAAAGGCATAGGTAGTCGCATGAAGCAAGTGTTGGAGCCGAGCTCAGCGCGCCGCAATCCGGTCGACCACATCCTCGATCTCATCGAGAGCGGCGAACTGCGTCCGGGAAGCCGGCTGACCGAAACCGATCTGGCGCAGCGACTTGGCATTAGCCGGACCCCGGTGCGCGAGGCCCTTCATCGGTTGCATACGATGGGGCTGGCCGAACACGGTCCACAACGTGGACTGGTCATCGCACATCCGAGCGTCGATCACATTCGCCAGCTGTTCGCGGTTCGTGAAGGGCTTGAGGGCATGGCAACCCGGCTCGCCGCAGAGCATGCATCACGTGCGGAAGTCAATCTGCTGCGGGAAATGGTCATGCAGGATCGCGAGCTTACCGATCCGCTCAAGCTTCTGGCGCGAAACAAGCTCCTGCATAGTCAGATCGTACAGGCCTCGCACAATAAGTTCATGGTGGAGGCGCTCAGCAACCTGCGGGTCCACCTGAGCCTCTTGCCCGGGTCCACATACACGAAGGCTGATCGCGTACAATCCGCGCAGGCCGAGCACGAGGAAATTGTTGAAGCGATCGCACAGGGTGACGGCGATCGCGCCGAACGTGCCGCACGCCTGCATATTTCAGAGGGATTTCAGATACGCCTGAAGATGCTTGCTGAGGGCTCCAACGCTTGACGACCTGACCGTCAATCGCGTGGCGGATTTCAAGACTTGTCAAGAAGAGACGTTCGCTGCTCGTGGCGGCTTCCCTACCAGAAGCGATAGGAACGCGCGATGAATCAGCCGCGCTAAAGCACGCCCCGAAGCATCATCTCCAACCCGAGAAGCGCAAGCGCGATCAGAAAACAGCGTTTGAACGCCGCGGGGCTGACACGCCGCCTGATATACTGACCCATCCACATGCCGAGCAGCGCCGGAGCAACGGCGGCTGCGGAAAGCAGCAGCGTCTCCATCTCAACGACGCCCCGTGATCCCAACGCTGTGGCAAGCGCGACGGTGGACACCGTAAAGGAAAGGCCCAGAGCCTGAACGAGGTCATCCCTTCGCAGTCCAAGGGCTTGCACATAGGGCACGGCCGGAATAACGAAGACACCCGTCGCGCCGGTAACAAGGCCCGTCACGCCTCCGACAAGAGGCGAGAGCCAGCGTTCGCATTGCGGCCCCACCTGAAAGGGACGTGCGAGCAGGGTGTATACGGCATAGACAGCGAGCGCGAGCCCAAGCATGAAGTTGCCGAGAACCGTCCCTCCGTCTTTCAGAAGAGAGGAGCCGGCGAACGTCCCCAGGACCACGCCCGCCATCATGGGCCAGAGGCGCCGTACAATCGGCATGATGCTTTGCCCTGCCAGCAGCTGCGAGACGTTTGTCACGAAAGACGGGATCACAAGTAAGGCAGCGGCAGCGAGTGGCGAAAGCAAGCCACCGAGAACCCCCATCGCAACGGTCGGAAGCCCCATGCCGGTGACACCCTTGACGATTCCAGCGACAAGGAATGTCGCGGCAACAGCAACGAGCAGCGGGGGGTCAGACAGGTTAATCATCCCCTTTTGATAGTTGACCTGAAAACCGCGACAATGCGTTTCTCCCTGAGTGAGCCTTCGTCTGGACCGAAGCCTGAATCGGCTTTAAAATCGTGCCATGCGCTTCGACTTTACCGATCTCCGGCTGTTCCTCGCCGTTGCCGATGCTGGCAGCATCACGCATGGCGCGTCTGCCGTGGGGCTATCGCTTGCTGCAGCAAGCGATCGTTTGCGCGAGATGGAGATCACCGGGCAGGTCAAGCTCATGGAAAGGGGACGGCGCGGGGTGGCCCTGACGGAAGCGGGCGAGGCACTGTCCCATCACGCCCGTGAAATCCTCAATCGGGCATCCGTCATGCGTGGGGAAATGGCGCGCCATGCCAAGGGGATACGGGCCACGATCCGCCTGCACGCCAATACGGCCGCCATCGCGGAAGCCCTCCCGGCGCGGCTGGTGCCTTGGCTTGCCAAGCAACTCCAAATCGACATCGACCTACAGGAGCGGCAAAGCCAAGAGATCGCACGAAGCGTCGCCGCCGGATTTGCCGATATCGGCGTGTTGTCTGACGCGGCCGCCACAGACGGTCTGCAGCTGAAGCCCTTCACCGTAAGCAGGCTTGCCGTAGTGTCGGCGCAGTCCCATTGGCTTGCACACGAAAAGGACGTTCCGTTCTACAACATTGCCAGCGAATACTTCGTGGGATTGGAGACTGGCGCATTGCAGGATCACATCGACCTTCAGGCGGACCGGCTCGCCATGAAGCTCCGGTACCGGATCCGGCTGCGTACATTCGAGTCGATATGTTCAGCGGCAGGCAGTGGGATTGGTGTGGCGATCGTTCCCGAGACGATCGCACGGCGATGCCGACGTTCGAATGCCATTGCCGTCACCCCGCTTGTGGACAGCTGGGCAAGACGGCATCTTTCGGTCTGCTTACCCGCGAATCTCGACATCGCGCCCGCGGCGCGGGAGCTATTCGACCATCTGGCGCAGGCTTGACAGACGAAGGGGTCCGGTTTCACGGCACCCCTCAATTCTGTCTACAAAATCTACCCGGATTTACCTGCGTTCCGGAAAGAGCGCTTTCAGACCCTCTGGCGATGGCGTGGCTATGCCGCGTTCGGTAATGAGGCCGGTTATGAGGCGCGCAGGCGTGACGTCGAAGGCGGGATTGGCGGCAGGGCTGCCTTCGGGCGAGATGCGCACGCTGGCAATCGAACCGTCGGCGGCGCGGCCCTGCACGAAACTCACCTCGTCGGCAGTGCGTTCCTCGATCGGAATTTCCTTGACGCCGTCATGCACCGTCCAGTCGATCGTGGGCGAAGGGAGCGCGACGTAGAAAGGCACGTCATTGTCGCGCGCGGCAAGCGCCTTCAGATAGGTACCGATCTTGTTGCAGACATCGCCGTTCGCCGTGGTGCGGTCGGTGCCGACAATCACCATATCGATGTCGCCATGCTGCATCAAATGGCCGCCAGCGTTGTCGACGATCAGCGTGTGCGGCACACCGTGGCCATTCATCTCCCACGCCGTCAAATAGGCGCCTTGGTTTCGCGGCCGTGTCTCATCGACATAGACATGAACAGGAATGCCCGCCTCGACAGCCATATAGATCGGTGCCGTCGCGGTTCCGTAATCGACGGTCGCAAGCCAGCCGGCATTGCAATGGGTGAGGATACGCACGGGCTCGCCGGGTTTTTTCTTCGCCGCGATCTCGCGGATCACATCGAGGCCGTTGGCGCCGATGGCGCGGTTGAGCTCGATATCCTCTTCGGCAATTTCCGCCGCTCGCTTGTAGGCGGCGTCCGCGCGGTCGGCTTGCGGCAGCGGGCGAAGATGATCGCGCATCGCATTCAGTGCCCAGCGCAGGTTGATGGCGGTCGGACGGGTCTCGTTCAACTCTTCCCAGACCGAATCGAGATGGGTATCTGATGGATCCCTTGCCATGGCGATGGCCATACCATAGGCCGCGGTGACGCCAATCAGTGGTGCGCCACGGACCCACATATCCCTGATCGCGACGGCGACATCGGCAACGGTCTTGAGCGTAACGACGCGGAATTCGTGTGGCAGCCAGCGTTGGTCGATGATGTCAATGGAGCAGCCATCCTCGTTGAGCCAGATCGTACGGTAGTGGCGTTCTTCGACTTTCACGCGATGATCTCCTTTTCAAGCCGCTCCACCATTTCGCGGATGTCGCGAAGACTGTGGATGCGCTGCCGGTTGACGGCGAGGTGACGCCCGAGCTTCAGGGCCTTGCGCTCGCAGGGCGCGCGGCGGTCGGGGTCGGCGATGGTTTCGAAATCGGCATTGTGAGCAAGACCGAGGATGCGGCGATGGATCTCGATGCCGGCAAAGCCCAGCATTTCGTGCCAGATCTCGTCGATGACGATGGAGAGCGCCTGTTCGGCGGCGAGCGGGTCGTTGCGGTCCTCGAAGAGGCTGGCCTGATAGAGGATGCCCTTGCGCTCCGTGCGCCAGAGATGCGCGAATTCGGCACGGAACGTTTCCCACAGCGTATCGATCGTATCGAGCAGATAGGCGCGCATATTGTCGCGTGCACCGGGCGATGCTTCATGGCCGGTCTGCGAGACGTAGCTCATCCAGAAATTGGCGATCAGCATGCCGACGTCGAAGCTGATTGGGCCATAGAAGGCAAATTCCGGGTCGATGACGCGGGTTTCGTCTTCGGTCACCATGACAGAGCCGGTATGCAGGTCGCCGTGGCAGAGCGTCTCTGCCTTGGCGGAGAAGAGATGCTTCAGCCTCTGCGCTTCCACCTTCAGATCGCGGTCGGCGCGTAGTTCGGCGACGATGGTGTCGAGCTGCGGTGTGGTGTGGCGGTTCAGCTCGGCTTCGAAATAGGGATCGGAGAAGACGAGATTTTCGGTGATGTCGCAAAGCTCGACATTGTCGGAAAAGAGAGCCACATCCGCCTTCTTCTCACGCGTCGGCATGGAAAGATCGGAGCCGCGGAAAAGTGTGCGGGCGGCAAAGAGACCGAGGTCACGGCCGATCTTCGGCAGCTGACGCCCCTCAATGAGCGCGCGGCGCAGGATCACATGCGGCGTCAGGAATTCCATGACGATGATGGCCTGTCCCTCATCGAAAAACAGGATCTCCGGCACCATGCCGGGATCGCGCGCGCCCTGGCGCTTCAACGCGTGATATTCGAAGAAGGAACGCTTTAGCGGCAGCGGCCAGCTCTCGCCGACGAGCCGCACATAGGGCAGCGCCTGCTTGACGATGACGGCCCCTGTCTCGCCTGTGACGATGAAGACCAGATTGAGGTTTCCGTCGCCCACTTCCTTGATGGTCCAGCGAGACGAATCGGCGCCGATCCATTCTTTCAGGGCGGCGTTCTCGCCCAGCCGAACTGGCAATGTCTCGGCGCTCAGCGCCTCGAAGACGTGGCTGTTCATGTTGTTCTCCTCCTGCCGCATGGGGCAGTCGCCTCCGCTTGCCGCCATGCCGTTCTTGCCCACAGCTAAGGCATCATTCTGTCAAATGTCAACGACCTTGACATTTGATGATAGCCTATCCTAACGTGGCGTCATTGGGAGGCGGAAATGAGCGAACAGGCAGTGTTTCGCATTGATGGCGTGCGCAAATCCTTTGGGCCGGTCACGGTTCTCCAGGGTGTTGACCTCGACCTCAAAGCAGGCGCAGTGACGGTTTTGATGGGTGCCAACGGTGCCGGCAAATCCACGCTCGTGCGCATCCTCTCCGGCGTTTACACACGCGATGCCGGCACGATCACGCTGGCTGGCGCTGCCTTCGAACCGGCAACGCCGGCTGAGGCGATCCGCGCCGGTGTCGTCACCGTGCACCAGAACATCAATGACGGCGTGGTCGCTGATCTCGACGTCGCAACCAATCTGACGCTCGACCGGCTGAACGGACGCGGTGCTCGGCTGTTCTTCAATCCGCGCAGGGTGCGCCGCGAGGCTGCCGCCGTCGCGTCGCGCATGGGTCTTGCCATCGACCTCACCGCCAGTATCAACGACCTGACGCTGGCCGACCGCCAGATGGTGGCGATCGCGCGCGCCATGGCGCATGAGCCGAAGGTGCTGATCCTCGACGAACCGACCTCGTCTCTATCGAGTGCGGAGGCCGACCGCCTGTTCGACCTCATCGACCGCCTTAAAGCGCGCGGCGTTGCTATTCTCTATATTTCGCACCGCATGTCGGACATCCGCCGCCTTGCCGACAGCATCGTCGCATTGCGAGACGGCCGCATCACCGGCCGGTTCGAGGGGCCCGACCTCGACTATGAAGGCGCGGTCAACGCTATGCTCGGTCGCAAGGTATCAGCCGGTGCCGTCGCGGTGCGTGACGCAGACCGGCCGATCTTCAGCGTGCGCGGCCTCAAGCTTTCTGACCAGACGCGATCGTTCGACTTCGACCTCGGTGACGGCGAGATCGTCGCTGTCACCGGCCTTGTCGGCGTGGGCAAGACGGCGCTCGCCGAAACGCTGTTTGGCGCCCGCGCGCCGGCGGCCGGGGATATGACGCTGGACGGCAAGCGCTATGCGCCGAAGACAACGGGACAGGCAATTGCCCAGGGCGTATTCCTCGTCGCCAAGGATCGCGCGATCAGCGGCATCGTTCCGGATTTCAATATCTACGAGAATATCAGTCTGCCGTTCCTGCGCCGCCTCTCATCTCTTGGCATTGCCAGCCGTCGGGCCGAGAAGGTCAAGGCACGCCAGCAGATCGCAGAGCTCGGCGTCGTCTGCCGCAGCGAGCGCGATGAGATGCAGACGCTGTCTGGCGGCAATCAGCAGAAGGTCATGGTCGGCCGCTGGCTGTCCGAACCGTCGCGGCTCCTCATCCTCGACGAACCCTTCCAGGGTGTCGACATCGCTGCCCGGCGCGACATCGGCGCGAAACTGCGCGGGTCCGCCGCCGGGCGCAGCACCATTCTTTTCCTAACGGAACTCGACGAAGCCTTCGAGGTCGCTGACCGCATCCTGGTGATGTCGGAACAGGCCATCGTGGGTCAGCATCGCAATGCCGACATCGATGTCGAGCGGCTGCTCTCCGAGATCGCTGGGCAATTCTATCAACAGGTCAGTGCATGATGACGAGTGAACAGAGCAAATCCGCCGCGCCCACCGGCGCCGTTCCACCGGCCACCCTGAACATCCGGGAAACCGCGATCAAATACGGCTTCCTCGTGCTGCTCGTTGGCATGGTGCTGTATTTTTCGCTGGTCACCGGAGGCTTTGCCTCGCCGCAGAGTGCGGTCTTCATCCTGCAATCCGTATCGATCACCGGGATTCTGGCGCTAGGCGTGACGGCAACGCTCGTCGTGGGCGGCTTCGACCTTTCCATCGGCTCCGTGGCCACCACGGCTATGATGGCCTCGTCCTATGTGATGGTTGTGATGGGCGGTGATGCCCTGACGGCGACACTCGTGTGCCTTGCCGTTGGCGTGCTCGTCGGCCTCGTCAACGGCATCATCATCGTCTACATGCGCGTGCCGGATTTGCTCGCTACGCTCGGCATGATGTTCCTCCTGCTCGGCCTCCAGCGCATTCCGACCGAAGGGCGTTCGATTGCCACCGGCATGACGCTGCCCGACGGTTCGACGGCGACGGGCGCTTTCAGTCCGGCCTTTCTTGCGCTCGGCCGCCATCGGTTCGATTTCATCCTGCCAAATCTGGTGCCGGTTTCGGTGGTCGTGCTAATCGTGCTTGCGATCGTCATCTGGTTCTTCCTCGAATATACGCGTTTCGGCCGCATGATGTATGCCGTCGGGTCCAACGAACGCGCTGCAAGCCTCGCCGGTGCGCCGGTCAATGCCTACAAGATCTCGGCCTACATCATATCTGGCGTGTTTGCCTCGATCGGCGGCATCCTGCTGGCCGCCCGCCTCGGGCGCGGCGATATCGCCTCGGGCAACAACCTGTTGCTTGACGCCGTCGCCGCCGCACTCATCGGCTTTGCCGTGCTTGGCACGGCCAAGCCGAATGCCTTCGGCACGGCCATCGGCGCCCTATTCGTCGGCATCCTGCTGCAGGGTCTGACGATGATGAACGCGCCTTACTACACCCAGGATTTCATCAAGGGCGCCGTACTCGTGATCGCCCTGATCTTCACCTTTGCGCTCTCGAAAAGAGGCAAACGCTGAGGCGGGAGCCCTTAGCGGACAACAGAAATTCACCAGTGGAGGAGACTGATATGAATTTTACGCGTAGAACCCTGGGCAAGCTGACGCTGGGGCTGATGGCCGCAACCTCGTTTGCCTTGCCATCGTTTGCGGCGGATATGCCCAAGCCATTCGACAAGCCCGGCGACGTCAAGATCGCGCTTGTGCGCTATCTCTCGACCGGCGACTTCTTCCAATCCTACCTTGCCGGCGTGGAAGCGCAGGCCAAGGCACTCGGCGTCCAGCTTCAGGTCTTCGACAGCCGCCAGGACGCTGCACTCCAAGCCGACATGGTCGATCAGGCCATCGCGCTCGGCGTACAGGGCATCATCATCCAGCATGGCCTGACGGAATCCATGAAGGAAGCCGCCCAGCGTGCGGTCGATGCCGGCATCAAGGTCGTTGCCTTCGACGTCAATGTCGAAAATGACAAGATCCCGCAAGTCGAGCAGTCGGACCGCGACCTCGCCCGTCTCGCCCTTGAACAGGCGATCAAGGACAATGGCGAAAGCTTCAAGGCCGGCTACGTCTATGTCGCGGGCATCGCGCCGCTCGACCGCCGCGACGAGACCTGGAAGGAATTCAAGAAGAAATATCCCGGCATCAACGAGGCCGCCCAATTCGGCACGATGGACAACCCGATCGCCAACTCGGTTGCCAATCAGGCGCGTTCGGTCATTTCGGCCAATCCTGATATCACCGTGATGTTCGCTCCCTACGACGAATTCGCCAAGGGTGTGAAGATCGCCGTCGACGAAGCGGGCCTGTCCTCCAGCGTCAAGATCTATTCGGCCGACATCTCGACCTCGGACATCGCCGCGATGCGTGAGTCCGGCTCGGCGTGGGTCGCAACGGCTGCGACGAACCCTGCCGTGGTCGGTCAGGTCTCGGTACGCTCACTCGCCATGCTGCTTGCCGGGGAAGACCCGGGCAAACAGGTCATCGTACCGCCGACGCTGATCACCCAGAAGGACCTCAATGATCAGGATATCAAGAACATGGAAGAACTCGGCGCCAAGCTGCCGCAGTTCGCCCATGCTGATGTCGCCATGCCTACCTGGATGCCGAAGCCCTGATTTCCGTGTGTTGGAACCAAAGAGGGGCGGCCCATCGGGCCGCCCCTCTTTGCATATGCGGTTAAAACGAAAACGGGGCAGTTGCCTGCCCCGCCTGGAGATTAGCGCATTGCCGCTGCGATGTTGCCGCCATCGACCGTGGTAACGTCGGCGGTCGTGCGTTCGGCAAGCGCGTGATGTATGAAGGCGCGCGCGACGTCTTCCGCCGTCACTTCGAGGCCGAGCAGGTTGCCGCCCATATATTCCTTTACAGAAAGGCCGCGGGCGGCCGCGCGGTTGGCAATCATCTCATCATTCAGTAGGCCGGAGCGGATGCGGTCGGCATTGACGGCATTGACACGGATGTTATCGGCGCCGTGCTCGAGCGCATATTGGCGCGACAGGAAGAGTGTCGCCGCCTTCGGCAGGCCGTAGGCCCCGAATTTCGCTCCGGGATTGACCGCCTGCTTGGAGGCGTTGAACAACAGCACACCGCCGGTCTTTTGTGTCTTCATGATGCGCACGGCATTTTGCGCGACCGTCTGATGGGCGAAGAAGTTCAACTCGAAACTCTTACGCAGCAGCGCGTCATCCATCGTGGCGATCGGGCTTTCCCAAGCGGCACCCGCATTGGAAACGACAATATCCACGCCGCCGAAGGTGGCGACCGCCCTGTCGAAGGCGGTGCGAACGGAGACGGGGTCGGTGATATCACAGGCGATGCCGATGGAATTGTTGCCAGCCGCCTTGGCGACCGCTGCTGCCTTTTCACCGTCTAAATCAAGTGCCACGACATGCGCGCCCTCGGTGGCAAATGCCTTGACGACGGCCGCACCGATGGCGCCTGCCCCACCGGTAACCACCGCCACCTGTCCGGTAAACGGCTTCGGCTTGGCACCAGCGAGCTTTGCCTGTTCCAGCGACCAATATTCGAGATCGAAGAGATCGGGCCGACTCACCGGCTCGAAGCGGCCGATGGATTCAGCGTCACGCGCCGCCTCGATCCACATCTCACCGACATCGACGGCGATGGTCGCATCCTTGAAGGTCCGGCCATGGCCAAACATGCCGAGGCCCGGGACCAGCGTCAGGCGCGGCATCGGATCGAGCATGATGCGTTTGACGTCGTCGCGGGCATCGTTGCTGCGGAAGTATTCCGTGTAGTCGGCCGCGAAGGCGGCAACATGCTGGTCAATGACTGCGCGGTAGCCCGCCAGGTCGCTCTCGGCCGGCGCCGGCAGCACCATCGGACCGGTCTTGATGCGGATCGAGAGGTCAGGTGTCGAGACGCCGCGCGCGGCCATATCCTGAACTTCAGCCGCATTGACGAAATCGAGAATGGCCGAGGACGAGCGAAAGACGCTGACCATTCGATCATAGCGCCCTTCACCCTTGTCTACGGCCACTGCGCCACGCAGCATAGGGGCGATATCGGCCGGACTTGCGACCTTTGCGGGCAGAGTGGCTGGAGTGAAGGGGTTGTGGCCGTTTTTCTTGACGTGGTTTTCCGCAACCGTGACGTAGTGGATCATCCGCTCATAGGCTTCCTTGGCAGTGTCGCCGAAGGTAAAGATACCGTGTTTGTCGAGAATCAGACCCTCGACCGTCGGGTCCTGTTCGAACACTTCGGCGGCCGCCTTGGCGAGTGCGAAACCGGGCATGATATAGGGCACGAAACCCATCTTCTTGCCGAAGAGTTCAGCACTCATCTCACGGCTCTTCGCTTGGTCGGCGATGGCAAGAATTGCGGTCGAATGGGTGTGATCGATGAACTTGTGCGGCAGGAAGGCGTGTAGCAGCGCTTCTACGGAAGGATTCGGCGCACCAGGGTCGATGAGATTGGCGCGCAGCAAAGTGACCATATCCTCGTCGGAGAGCTTGTCGAGCTTGCGGCTCTTGAGGAGCGCAGTGATCTTCACGGCGGGCAGGCCCGGCGGCTCGATCGTGCCCATGTCCCACCCGCTGCCCTTCACGCAGAGCACGGCATGAGTATCGCCGACAAGGTCGGTCACTTCGGTCTTTACGGAAGTGTTGCCGCCGCCGTGCAACACCAGCCGCGGCTCGCCGCCCAAGAGCCGGGTCGTATAAGTGCGCAACGCCAGATCGCGGTTCACGCCCTTGGCGGCGTAGCCGGCGACGACCGTTTCGGCTTCGTCGTCGCGCCAGAGATTTTCCATGTTTTCATCCTCCCGATAAACCGGTCCAGCCGGCATCGGCGGACCCAAAGAATTGGTTCAAACCTCGCCAGAGCTGCCCTTGGCCGTACCCCTACTAACAAGCCTTTCCCTTGACCAGCGTTCCAGGATGCGGCGCGCCATCGAGGTGGTCACGACCAGATGCGAGGCAAAACCGCCCTTCAAAGCGGCCATCAAAGGTTCGAACTTGTTGTCTTCCTGCACAACCAGCATTCGCTTCTCGATTGCCCTGATAGAATCGAGGTCGGCGGAAATGCAGCGGCGGTTATGGTTGCAGTCCATCCACTGGCCGTCGTGATCGATCAGCTGGCCTGCAATGACCCCGGCCGCTCCGTTTTCACCCATGGCGTGCATGTCGGCCGCAGACAACGCACCGCATTTGACAAGATGGCTGTCGTCCTCGATACCGCCGACGGAATAGAGTGCAAGGTTGCAGTCCGAGATCGTTGCCAGCTGTTCCTTGATAACGGGCTCACCGCGCAGCTCCTCCGCGAGACGTTCGGAAGACAGGACGAGCGGCGCGTAGAAGTTGATGCCTTCAGCATTCAGACGCCGGGCGATTTCCGTAGTGCACTGGTCGGGACGATAGGAATAGGGTGCGCCGAGATTGCCACAAAGCTGCACGACGGTGACGCCGCGAAGGTCTGCAAACGGCATGACATCGGCGATGTGGTAGACGGTCCTTCCCCAAGCAACACCCACTCTGTCGCCCTTACTGAGCAGTTCCAGGAAGACGGATGCTGCGACAACAGGCATTTCCGACGCGGGGTCCATTGCCTGACGGTCCTCGGGCACAAGCCATGCCGTGCTCAAGCCTGTAGCATCCTCAAGTTCCCGCGCCAGCACGTCGTCCGAGAACAATTCCGAGGATGTCGAAATAGTCACGATGCCCATCTCACGCGCCTTGCGGAGATACATGGCGATAGATGCACGGGAAATTCCGAGCCGCTGCGCCACCTCATCCTGCCGCAGGCCATGCGTATAGTACAGCCAAGCGGCTTTGTGGATGATCTGGTCGTTGGCTCGGATTGGCATCAGGGCTCCATCTGTCGATGCCCTGACATTAGTCAATGTGCCTGACAAAAGTCAACAGATGGCTTCATGCTGTAGGGATTCGGCCCGTGGCGTCTCACGGCGCATGGAACCTGGGACAGAAGAAAGATACGAGGCCGCGGAAGTCTAGCTGTTCAACAGGCGTGGACCGATCGGCAAGGTCTCTCGCATTGTGCTGGCAACTGCTCCGATTAAGAAATGGACAAGCCGCGAACCATAGTAGTTGCGGCTTGTCCACTCACCTCTCTCGCCTGTGTCCGGAGCCCATCGAACCTGTTGGATCAGCTGCCCGGCGGGTTTGTATTCCGGGTTGGAAGGAGAGCCGAGCAATGACGCCGGATGAAGTCCCATGCCGAAATTTGCAATTCAAACATCGACATGGTTTTTCCGAGCTTGCGATACTCAGTGAATATTGCAGCTGAGAACGAATGCATCATTGCAGTTTCTCCCCCCTTCTAACGACAGGCCGTTGCCGGCTAAGCGGCTTTTCGTTTCAGCCTGATGGCGACAAGCAGTGCGATGATCATAGCAAAAACGACGATGTTGATGAGGCTTGAGAGAGCGTAAAGCTCAGGCTTGACGCCGTAGCGAAGCGCTCCCCAGGCGACAGACGGCATGGTCGGCGTTGCCCCCAGAAGGTAGAAGGACACATCCAGCCCGTTCAGGGACAGGACGAATGCGGTGATCAGGCTGCCCATGATACCCGGCCACGTGATTGGCAGCATGACCTCGAAGAAGGAACGCAGAGGCGAGGCGCCGCAGACGATCGCCGCTTCATTCATTCGCCAGTCGTACTTGTAGAGCATCGCCGCCATGATCAGAAAGCAGAAGCTGAAACAATGCACGGCGTTCGCAATGATCGCAGTCAGCATGTTCCCCTGGAGTTCGAACAGCATGTAGTAGAGCGCCATACTCGAAATACCCAGGAGGATTTCGGCAACGAACAGAGGCGCGGCGAAGAATATGGCGTAAATCAGCGCCCGCTTGCCAGCGAACCGCAAAACGCCAACGGTTGCGAGAAAGCCAAGCACGGTCGACAGAACCGCTGTGCAGGAAGCAAGCAGCAGACTGTTGAGGAACGCGCTTTGGTAGACGGTGTTGGTCGAGAGGCGGATATAGCTCGCGACGTTGAACTCCGGCGGGTATGGAAAATTCGGACGCGTCGAAAGCGACGCGAACAAGATATGCACGATAGGCATATAGAGGAAGGCGAAGACCACGACGAGGAAGACTGCCAGCGTCCATTTGATGAGTGAATCTGTAAAATTCGGGTTCATGCTATTGTCTCCCCAATCCCGTAAAGCCAGTCCGGCGGAGATCCACGCCATAACTCAGGATCGCAAGTGCAATCGCCGAGAATAGGAAGAGAACGACACCCATAGCGGCACCAAGAGCCCAAGTCCCTGACTCACCGAATTGCTGAGCCATGGACATGCCATACAGCGTGCCGTTGGGTCCGCCGAGGAAGCGTGGCACCAAGGAAGCCGAGAGGGTCGGGATGAAGGCGAGCATGAAGCCGACGATCGTACCAGAGAGATTGAGCGGCCAGACGACCTCGGTAAAGATCCGGAACCGGTTGGCGCCACAGGCGCTGGCGGCATGAGCGAGCCGGAAATCAAAGTTGATCAGCGACAGATAGATCGTCGTCACCACCAGCGGCAGATACAGATAAATGAAGGCGATAAACGATGCCGCATTGGAGTACATGATCATTCGAAGAGGTGCTGCCCCCATGCGGATCAAGGCGCCATTGACCAGCCCCGCAGGGCCGAGCATGCCCTGCAGCGCGATGAGGCGGAGGACCTCGCCCGACAGGAAGGGTATGACCAGAAGAAGCGAAAAGATGATGCGGTAGCGCCCCCCGTAACGAACGATGAAGTAGGCAATCGGCCAGGACAAGGCCACCAGCGTGACAGATACCCCGATCGCCATGACGAGCGAGCGGAGAAAGAAGGTGATGTAGGCGCGCTCCGTCGCAAGCGTACCGTAGTTCATCAATGTCCATTCATGGACGATCTTGTAGTTCTCGGTCTGCCAGAAACTCAGTGTCACCAGCGCCGCCAGCGGCATGACGAAGAAGAGCAACAGGAAACCGGTCGGGATATCGAGAATGAGGCGGCGCTGGAGATTAGCGTCTTGCATCGTCAGCTCCGTCCTTGAAGATATGGCAATCGGCCGGGTTCCACGAAAGCAGGACTCGTTCCCGGATCGGGATCGGATCGTTCCGCTTCGGCTTGACGGCGATTACCGTGTCGCCGCGATCGGTTTCCAGCACATATTCGAGAAAGGGCCCGCGCAATACGACGTCCACCACCGTGGATGGAATGCCCACGCCGCCATCTTGCTTGCTGGATATGTCAAACCGTTCGTTCTTGACGAAAATCTCGACTGCATCGCCCGGGTTGAATTTCTTGTCGGGCGGCAACGCGAATTCGTAGTCATGTCTGGCGAGACGCACGGTTGCCCCGTCAGGTTGGACGACACCTTGAAACTTACTCGACTTGCCAACGAAACGAGCGACGAACGGTGTCTGCGGGTGATCGTATATCGCCTGCCGCTCACCAAGGGCTTCAAGACGCCCGTTATTGATGACCGCGATCCGATCGCTCATCGAGAGCGCTTCCTCCTGGTTATGCGTCACATAGATGAAGGGAATACCGAGCTGTTTCTGGTATCGCCGGATTTCGATCTCCATCTCCTGCCGAAGCTCGCGGTCGAGATTGGCCAGTGGCTCGTCGAGAAGCAGAAGCGTCGGTCGTGCGACAAGGCCTCGGCCAAGGGCGACACGCTGCTGCTGACCGCCCGAAAGCTGGCTGGGATAGCGGTCCAGCATCGTGCTCAGCGACAGGATGCCCGCCACCCATTCAACCCGTTCCTCGATCTCGGCCTTGGCCTCGTTGCGCATTCTCAGGGGAAAGGCGAGATTTTCCCTTACGGTCCTGTGTGGAAAGAGCAGAAATTCCTGGAAAACCATACCGATTCCGCGCTTGTGAGGCGCAAGCTCGGTGACATCCTTTCCCTCGAAATGGATACGGCCTTCCGTCGGCCGATCAAGACCGGCAATAAGGCGCAGCAAAGTGCTCTTGCCCGAGCCGCTCGGCCCCAGGATGGCGATGAATTCTTCCTTGGAGATGTCCAGACTGACGTCGTCCAGTGCTTTGAAGGCGCCATAACGCCGCGACACCTTGTCGATGCGGATATAGGAACTTGTGTTGCTCATGAGATTTCCTGCGTTACAGGCGGCCCGGGCAGGAAACTGCCCCGAGCCGCCCTACCCCCGGGAGGATGAACTGATCGATCAGGCTGCCTGAACGTTCGACCAGACGCGTTCCCACTTTTCAGGCGAGGACGGCTGATCGAACATGAAGAGGTCGGCGATCTCGTTTGAGCGATCCATCAGGAACAGCTTACGTTCCGTTTCATTGGAGATAGAACGCAGATCGACGGTCGTTGAGCAGCCAGCCACCTCGCCGATCTTCTTCATGACCGTGGGCGAGATCATCAGATCGATGAAGCTGTTGCAGAGGTCGAACTTCTTGCCATCCTGAACGCCCGATGTGACCAGCCAGGTGTCCACCCAGCCAAGGCCGCCTTCCTTCATCTTCAGCGCATGCCGAAAGTCGACGGGCGCCGCTCCTTGCGCTTCGGCCGTCAGCAACTGCCGGAAGACCTGAGCAAACTCGGTTGCGGCGACGACGGCGCCGCTCTGCAGAAGCTGGAAGAGAGTAGGATTATCCTGGTATCGCGTGAGCAGCAGGCTCTTCTGCTGGATCAAAAGCTTTTCGACCTCTGCAAGCTCCTCATCGGACAAAACATACGGATTGAACGGCTTTCCATCGGGGCGAGGCTTGTCGCGGCTGCCTAGGCGCTCCGTCACCAGAAGTGCCGCAAGGGCAATGTTCTCCTCAAAGCGAGCGCTGGTCGACAGCATGCCTGAGTAGTCGGAGCTGAACATGCATTCGAGCGTCTCGGTTCGTTCCGGCTGCACCTTGCCGGCGTCATACGTAATCCCATAAGCGCCCCAGCAGAATGGGAAGCCGATTTTTTTGCCGGACTGCGGATCGGAAAGCACCTTGAAAACCTCGGCTCCAAATTCCGGCAGATAGCCCGACGAGTTAGGGACCTTTGAATAGTCCACCTCCCGCAACAGTCCTTCGCGGAAGTATAGCTGCGGCCAAAATCCATCAGCCTGCACGAGATCGAATTCTTTCGAGCCGCCAACGCGCAGCTTGTTGTACGCTTCCGAGTTGCCATCGAAGAAGGAAGGAACGAACTTGACCTTGTTCGATTCCTCGAAGGCGGTAATCTGGTCGGGAAGAAGATAGGCTTCCCACATCAGCGCACGAACCGTATCCGGAGCGGCCCAGGATGGGCGCACGAACGGTGCAGCGAGCGCCGTAGCGGCGCCAGCGACAAGAATGCTTCTGCGTGTGAGCTTGGTCTCAAACATGTAGGAATTCCCCTTCGTTGTTTTGGTCGTCATGTTGCCTGTATTTAAACAATAATGGTCTGTTGCCACTTGGATCACGTCAGTGGCAAGGCTGCGCGTGCTGATGGCTTGATGACGTCATAGATACGGACGTTTGTGGCGCCGGCGACAAGTGGCGGGCGCCAGTACCAAGCCTCCAAAATCGTGACGATCCGTCATTTTTCCAGTACGCGCCCATGCCCTTCCTTCACTGTGATTAAGAACCAGAAAGCCACTGGCAACAAGGACGATTGGCGAATTGATTAATTCACACAACTTATCAATACTCCATACTTCGTCGCCACACTGCGATGCCGCCTCGACCTGTTTTCATAGGCCGCTCCATCACGTCGACAATTGACAAGAAAGGGTTCGCAAATTTATCATCTCTGCTTATGAATATTCAGTTGCGGCATATAAAGTCCTTCATCGTCGTCGCGCAGGAGAAGAGCTTCTGTCGGGCGGCGGAGCTGCTTAACGTTTCGCAGCCAGCCCTTTCTCAGACCATCATTCAGCTGGAGACAAATGCGGGGTTCCCGTTGTTCACGCGTACAACACGCGCGGTCAGCCTGACGCCATTTGGCGAACAGATGCTGACAAAAGCACTGGCGGTCAGCCGGTCTATGGACCTTTTCCAGGAAGAGGCACGGCGGGTCCAGTTGGCCCTCAAGAGCGAGCTGCGCGTCGGCTTCATGATCGGCACGGCGGTGGAGTTCATACCGGCGATCGTCAAGGAATTCGAGCGGGTGCGGCCCGGCGCAATCCTCAAACTGAAGGAATACGATTTTTCGGATCCGAGTGCCGGTCTGATTTCAGGCGAGGTCGACTGTGGAATCATCCGCCCTCCGATTGGGGAGGACGACATCAATATCGTTGAAATCACACGCGAGAAGTGCGTCGCCTGCCTTCCGACAGGACACCCGCTGGCAGCTAAGGAATCCGTTGTTCTTGCGGATATACTGGACGAGCCATTGATAGGTGCTCCGACACCGGGAAAATGGAGGGACTACTGGCTCGCGGGAGAATACCGGGATGCGGAGCACCCGGCGCAAGTCGTGCTCGAGGTGGCAACCGTCGAGTCGGAATTGCAAGCCGTCGCCATGGGACGCGCCATCAGCATTACGGCAGATAGTACGGCGCGATACTACGCCCGCCCTGGCGTGGTATTCCGTGACATCACAGATATGCGAGAATGCATTATCGGGATTGGCCACCGCGGTTCTCCCACGGCGCTCATGGCTGACTTCATTGATGTCGTCAGGCGTATTTCGTCATCGATCTGACGGGAACTGGGAAAAGACAGGCCCGAGTGCATCGTATAGCCGACAAAACAGTCGATATTGCATGTCGGCTTCTGGATTTTGCAAACTCGGATAGTAAATCGTCTTCATCTCGACGCAGTGTTTTGCCGCCTCTTCATAGGTCGTATAGAACCCGCAGGACACCGCGCCGATGATGGCCGCACCGAGACTGGGAGCCTCTTCTTCAGCCGGAACTGCAACCGGCATTCCGCAGATGTCGGCCTTGATCTGAGACCACAAAGCCGATTTTGCGCCTCCGCCTGTCGAGATGATTTTCTCGAAGGCAATGCCCGACGACTGCAGGTTCTCGATGTTCTTTCTCAAAAGGCAGGCAACGCCGTACATGATGGCCAGGGCAAAGTCATAAGCGTCGTGTGCAATGGTCGCGCCGAAGAACACGCCGGTCGCATTGGGATCGAACTCGGGTGGGTTGACGCCGGTCAGATAGGGCAGAAACGTCAGGCGTGGATCGAACGTCTTTCGGCTGCCTCGCGCATCCACATCTGCAAAGGAGATGTCGGGTAAAAAAGCGCTCCTGAACCATTCAAGGCTGATACCACCGGATTCACAAACCGGAAGATAGATGTAGCTGCCTTTGAAAGGCCCGCAATAGACTGGCACAGCCGTAGCTGCCGAAAACGGATTTTCGACCAGGGTTGCGATCGACGACACTGTCCCCGCAGACTCGCTTACGATACCATTCACGGTGTTACCGGTACCGATCATGGCGGCGAAGTGATCCAGCGTCCCCGCGTTGACGACACAGTCCGGCGGCAATCCCGTCATCTCCCGCATGTCGGGCAGGATTTCCCCAATCACGGAGCAAGGCTCGACGAGAGCCGGCAGCTGAGAGACATCGACCCCGCAATACTTGAGTGGCGCTTCCCAATAGGTTTTGTTGACGATGTCGAAATAATGGGAGAACGGATAGATGGAGTGCTCGCCGACGAAATGGCCAGTCAGCCGGAAGATGATATAGTCCTTCAGGAGAAGGAACTTCGCAGCGTTGTTGAAGCATTCCGGCTCATGATGCTTTAGCCAAAGGATCTTGGTGAGCGGCCAGGTGGGAATGATCTCCGGCTGCCCTGTCACCTGATAGCATGTCGTCTTGTCGAACAGCGCCGACAGTTCATCGCATTCGCTTCGGGAGCGCATGTCCAGCCACGAAATGCCGTTTCGAAGCGGCTCCCCGACCGCGTCGGCAACAACCAGCGATTCCGCCTGCCCGGTGATGACCAGTTGCTTCGGATGCCAGTCTGCAGCCGCCGCCGATTTTTGAACGCAGGACCGGATCAGACTGACGATATCGCTGAAATACTGCTTGGCGTCGAACTCGATGAAGCCGTCCGCATGAATATAGGCTACGGTTTTGCTTCCCAGCGCGATCTGTCTCAGATCACGCGTGTAGCAGGCAACTTTTATGTTGGTTGTTCCCAGATCGAGGCTGATGATCCCCATCGGTGGCACAACTCCTTCTTCCGCGATATCGTTGTCGTCAGCCGGCTGCCCTTTAGCGTAGCTCTCGCCTCAGCCATTAGCCGACGATCTGCACCCGGACCGTGCGCTCCCGTGGCCGGGTCTGGTCCAGATCGGCAAAATAGATCCGGCCGAACTCACCCAGAGTCATTTTACCGTCCAGCAAGGGAATGCTTTCCGAGCGGCCGAGCAGGGAGGAACGAATGTGGCCATCGGTATTCAGGCACCAGGCATTAAGTTCGCCGCGAAGTTCGAAGGCCTGGCTGGTGTGATACGGGCCCGGATGGAGATACTGCCCTTCGTATTTGCAATCGGGAATGATCTTCTCCAGGCAATTGATCGTGTCCTGGAGAATGAGGGGGATCTTCGCATAGGTCTCCCCCTCTGAATCCTCCTGGATCAGCACGCTGCAGCTGGTGTGCTGGCTGAACACGACCACGATGCCATCCTTGATGCCGGCCTCCGTAACGATCGAAGCGACCTTGTCGGTGACGTCTTCGAAATAGATGCCATGAGGCGAATTGACCGGTATCGTTTTATGAAACACGGGCATGCGTCCAACTCCTTTAATCTGTGGTTCTTTCGCGGTGCGCACGGCTCATCGCCTCAATCATGCGCGACAGCATGTCCTTGGGATCCGCGGCACGCATGATGGCGCTTGTCGAGCCGGTGCCATCCGCACCTGAACGAATGATCTGGTAGACGTCATGCTCGTCGCTGATGCCCGCCCCGTGCAGCACAAGAATGTCTTTGCCCACGGTCCGCACGGCCGCGTTAATTCTTTCGACCTCCAGCGCATCGTCGTCGCTGCGTTTGCCGCCACCGATGAGGGCCGGAGATTCCGCCAACACCACGTTGGGCTCCATCACCGCGACTGCCGCGCTCTCCGCGACGGTTGCGGCGCAAACCAGCGTGGCGAGCCCGACCTCGTCGGCGCGGCGGATCGTTTCGTTGAGAACCGAAAGGCTCAACGGTTTTTCCGCGTGGTTCAACAGAACGCCGACGGCGCCGGCCTGCTTGAGGGCTTCGGGCAACACCGCGCCAACGCCCCGGCCAACCGGATTGGCATCCATGTGCTGGGCAAAGACCTTCAAATGCGTGGTCTCGTGCGCGATCCTCGAAATATCGGTGTACTGCGCCGTAAAAATGATATCGACACCGAACGTCCGGCACAGCGCATCGGCGTGGAGCGCCAGATCAAGCGCTTCGTCGCCATGCATGTAGACCTTGGGGCCGATCTCGAAATAGGGCGCCTTCAGCTTGAACGGCCTGAACATAACTCAGATCCTGGCGAGAATTCTGTTCAGGTAGTCGGCAGCTTCGGGCAAGGTCACATCAGGCCTCCCCATCGTGCTGCATTCCAGGCTGATGAACTTGTTGTAGCCCGTTGCCTTGAGGGCCTTCAGGCCACGCTCCCAGTCAATGCTGCCCTTGCCCGGCGTGCACCGATTGTTGTCGCCCAGATGCACATGCCGGATTGAACCCGCGACCGCGGCAATGGCGTCGGCGATGTCGGCTTCTTCGATTGACATGTGGAAGAAATCCGGCAGGACACCCACCTCCTTCATGTCGAGCTTCGCAGCCACGCGGGCGCAGTCTACGATGCTGTTCATGTATGGGCTTTCGTAGCGGTTTATGCCTTCCAGAAGGACGGCCGCCTCGGTGCCTGCAACCGCTTGAGCAATCTCCCTGTATGCCGCCAGGAAATTCTCTTCCTGCTCTGGCGTCATTTGCTTGTAGACGTCGAACAGAGGCAGAGGATCCTGAGGGCCGAGCAAATATTCGATTTCAGTGATTGCGCCTATCATGGCACATACTTCCGCCGCTTCGATATAGAGGGCCTTCGTCGCAGCCCGCTCGTCCGCATTGTCGCTCATCAGCTTTCCGGCTGCGGGGGACATGAAGAGAAACTCGCAGGGAACGACGCCGGTGTTGTTTTCAAGCGTCAGCAGTTCCTCGAGCTTCTCGTCGTTCCAGCCCGCGTGGTCCGCGAATACGGTCACGCCCCTGTAGCCCCAGCGCCGTAGGAGATGTGCTTTCTCGGTCAACGTCTTTCCGGGGACCATGATATTGGTGCACGATAAAATCATTTCATTCCCTTCAGGACTTCGTGGTCCATGCAGCACGCTCAGAAGCAGGTGTAGGCGCCGTCAACGATGAAGTCGGAACCCGTCGTGAAGGAGCTGGTGTCTCCCGCCAGATAAACGGCGATCGATTGCAGTTCTTCCGGATTGCCCATGCGCTTGATGGGCGAAAGTTCGTTCCATTGATCGATGAGCGGAACGAGCGCCGGCGAGTTGAGGGTCATTTCCGTCGCCATGTAGCCGGGGCTGATCGTGTTGACGCGAACGTTTCGCGTTGCCCATTCCACGGCCATCGCCTTGCACATCTGAATGACCCCGGCTTTGGATGCCGCGTAGGACGCTTCACGCTGAGGAACATTGACGATATGCGCGGACATCGACGCCGTGCAGATGATGGAGCCCTTGCCCTGCTTCAGCATGACACGCCCAGCAGCCTGTGCGGTGAGGAACGTACCGTTGAGGTTGACCTCGATGATCTTTTTCCAGTCCTCGTAGGTGTCATCCTCGACAGCGACCTCGTTTGAGATGCCGGCATTGCAGAATGCGATATCGAGCTTGCCGAACTCCGACAGGATGCGATCGATCATTTCGCTCACCTGCTGAGGGCTGGTGATATCCGTCCTGATCGCTATCAATCTGTTTGAGGTCGCCGATGATATTTCGGCACATGTTTTTTGAGCCTCATCCAGATCGAGGTCGACGATAGCGACTTGCGCTCCGGCTTCGGACAAGGCCGTCGCGATGGATTTCCCGATGCCCCTCGCGCCACCGGTGACGAACGCGATCTTGCCGTCCAGCCGCATTTTTTCAAGAATACCCACAGTGAACCTTTCCCACAGTGATTTCGCCGTCTGCCCGTAGGCAAAAGGCTTTGCGAATTACGTCGTACGACCTTCCGGGCTCGGAAATCGGCGGATCAGATGGCAGGCACCAGGCGCGAAGACGCGCACCACCCCATGCCGCCATCGGTGAGCTCGCCATCGATGAATTTTCATACTGCTCATATTCTGGTGGCGGGCGTGGTAACCGGCCGGCCATCTGACCTGGCCAAATTATGCATGCGGCGATGGTGCCAACAATGACGAAGAGTGGAATGATTGATTGGCCGAGATTATTAATTAAGCATCACGCTGGCGCGCATGACAGCACTTTTCGCTTGCATTTAATTAGGCGCCATATTATAGGCCGCCATATGATAGAGATTGAACAAAAGCACACAGCATTGCTTCATGAGGCTCAACGCAGAGGCCAGCACGGCGTCGAGAATATGCGGCTATGTTTCGAGGTCCTCGCGCTGGCCGCAGCCATCGACAGAGCTTGTGCGCACAGGCTGGCGCCGCACGGTCTGTCGGAAGGCAAGTTCGTGCTTCTTTTTCTCCTCCACGAAAAAAAAGACGGGCTATCGCCGCATGAACTGGCTGAACGGGCTGGCGTCACACGAGCGACGATTACGGGGCTACTCGATGGCCTTGAGCATGGTGGCCTGGTTGCCCGTCGGCCCGATGCCGTGGACCGGCGCAAACTTGTGATCTCTCTTACGACAGCAGGAGAAGCCTTGGCGCTTGACCTCTTCAACGAGCACAGCCGCTGGATTGCATCGCTTTTCAAAAACTTTGACGGCCCAAGCCGCAATACGCTGAGCGGTCTTTTGCAACGAGCACGGCTCAACGTCGATGCAGATACGGCGACGCAGCAACCTCTATGAACCACATACGCAAAACACGCACTGCGTTCACGCATTCCGCATGAAATGACAATAGAAAGGCGTTCGAATGACTTACTACCTTGCCGAACTTTATAGTCCCAGACCTGCCTGGCTTGCATTGGATCAGGCCAGCCGCGGCGAATTTTTCGAGACTGTCGGCGCGGGAATGGCGTCCCTCATCGCGCGGGGCATCGAGCCCCTTGCCTCGGGCGAAGTCGAAAGCACCGCACTCCATTCCGCATCGCAGCAGTTTTTCGCATTATGGCGTGCCCCCGATCAAGCGAGTATGGACGCGCTTTTGTCAGCAATTGCAGACACGGGATGGCATGAATACTTTGAGACCATCAACGCAACGGGCGTCGGCGGCGACCTTAATCGGCACTTGGGACAACTTGCAGCCGCGTAGCTTCCGCCTCAGCACGGCAGTTGACCGCCCGCGACCTTATGATGGCGGGCCTCTATCTCATTCATAGAAACCGCAACGTTACCGATGCAAACCCAGACCTCGCTGAGGCGGCGGGGCCATGTCAGCTGTGCGCAGCTGGCTGGCATACTCGCGTGAGGGATCCGCGGGTAAAATTGATCCAGGCGAACAGGAATTCTGCACTGAAGCCAGTCAGATATACGAGACCGGCCGGATAATGGGCGGCGCGGTTGCATCGATGCGTCTGCGTGGCGCTCTTCCCATCCGCAACCAAGCGAACTGGAATAATCGCGAATCCAGTCAACGCCCGTGAGAGTTCCGAAACTAAATCGCATGGCAGGCCGCATCACACCGCGCGCTGGTTTTCGCCCATCGCGCCGTCGCGTTTACTCTTGTATTTTCAAACTTACATGTGTATCAAATAGCGCGCAGGCCGAGAGTTACGGGATTCGAGGCCGCCATGCACCATTCAGGCGGGAGGAGACTTCGCCTGGCCCAAGGGAGACCATCATGAAGAAAATCGCCATACTTTTGGCATGCGCAACTGCGCTTGCTCTGCCCTTCACCGCGACCGCTCAGGACGCCGAAGGAACTACCAAGAAGGATGCCTACCGCTTCGTTGTCGTGCCGAAGGTCGTGCATCCCTGGTTCGACAAGGTAAACGAGGGTGCGCAGGCCGCGGCCGCGGCCATCAAGGCCCAGACCGGCTCCGACGTCGAAGTCATCTACTCCGCACCGCAGGCTGCCGACGTGGTTCAGCAGAATCAGATCATCGACAGCGCACTTGCGACCCAGCCGGACGGCTTGGCGCTCGACCTGCTTGACCCCTCTGGTAACCGCGCATCCCTCGAGGAAGCCCAGAACCAGAAGATTCCGCTGGTCATCTTCGATTCCGTACCGCCGGAAGGCATGGCCATTCCCTATATCGGTTCGGATTTCTGCGAGCAGGCCAAGATTGCGGCCCGCCGCCTCGTCGAGGTTCTTGGCGGCGAAGGCGAAGTCGCCATCATGCAGGGTGTTCCGACGGCGCCAAACCACTCGATCCGCGCTGAATGCCACCGCCAGGTCTTCGCCGAACATCCGGGTATCAAGGTCGTCGCCGAAGGCATCGACAATGACAGCATCGAAACGGCCCAGCAGCAGGCTGCTGCCATCATGCAGGCAAACCCGAACCTCAAGGGCTGGGTTGCATCGGACGCTGCCGGCCCGATCGGCATCGGCCAGGCGATCGTCGAAGCCGGCAAACAGGGCAAGGTCACGCTCGTCGGTCTCGACAACCTGCCGGAAATGCTCGACATGATCCGCGAAGGCGTTGCTGACAGCTCGTCTGCTTCGCAGCCGGAACTGCAGGGCTACTGGTCTGTCATGCTGCTTTGGGCGCAGGCTACCGGCGCAAAGGTCCCCGGCTATCTGGACACCGGAAATGCCTTCCTGACAAAGGAAAATGTGGGCGGCTGATCCAAAGGGATCGCATGGCCTGAGGCGCGGGCTTCCCGCGCCTCCTCCATTTCTTTAAGGCGCTGAGGTGCCCAATGGCTTATCTTGAAACCCGCGGCCTTGGCAGGGATTTTCCCGGCGTGACCGCGTTGAACGGGGTCGATCTGTCGATTGAACTCGGCCGCACGCATATTCTCGCGGGCGAGAATGGTGCGGGCAAATCGACCCTCGTGAAAATCCTGACCGGCACCGACCGGGCTTCCCGTGGCGACATCCTCATCGACGGTCGCAACCCCGTCGATGACTCATCCCTTTACAAGAATGTCGCCTACGTTCCGCAAGAGCTCAATCTCTTCCCCCAGATGAGCGTTGCCGAGAACCTGTTCATGCCGTTCAGCCGGACGGGACATGGCGGGCTTCTGGTCAACCGCAGCGCTCTGGTCGAGGAGGCACGCGGCTATCTCGAACGCTTCGGCATCGAGGCCGATCCGCGCGAACTTGTGGCCAACATCTCGGTTTCAGACCAGCAGCTGCTTCAGATCGCCCGCGCCTGCACCAATGCAGATATGAAGGTGCTGATCCTCGACGAACCGACGTCGTCCCTGACGCGCGTCGAGGTCGACAGGGTCTTCAGAGTGATCCGCACCCTGCTTGATCGCGATCACGCCATCGTCTTCATCAGCCACAAGATGGATGAGGTCTTCGCAATCGGTGACGACTACACGGTCCTGCGCAACGGCGAGAAGATCGAAAACGGAAAGATTGCCGACATTTCCGAAGCCGACCTCATCCGCGCCATGTCGGGTCGCGACATCGCCTTTGAAGAGCATTTTCGTCCGAAAGGTCCGATCAACGACACGATCATGAGCGTCCGGGGGCTTTCCGGACGGCGTTTCCAGGATGTCGACTTCGAGCTGCGTCGCGGCGAAATCCTAGGTTTTGCCGGGCTCGTCGGCGCCGGTCGCTCGGAGGTCATGCAGACGATCTTCGGCTTCCTCAAAGCGAAAGCGGGCACCGTCACCGTCGAGGGAAAGTCCTGGACACTCAACGACACGGCCGCGTCGGTGGATGGCGGGATGCTCTATCTTTCGGAAGAACGAAAGCATCACGGCATCTTCCCGCTGCTGTCGCTGCGTGAAAACATCGGAATTTCCATCCTGTCGCTGACGAAGGGCACCCTGGGAATCAGCAGCGGGCGCGAGCGTGAGGCCGTACAGAAGATCATCGACGAATACGGCATCCGCACCTCGGGAATGGGCAAGCGCATCTCGCAACTGTCCGGCGGCAACCAGCAGAAGGCAATCATCGGCCGGGCCATGGCAACACGACCTCGCGTGCTGATCTTCGATGAGCCGACAAAGGGCATCGACATTCGCACGAAGACCGAGATCTACCGGATCATGAAGGGCCTTGCCGAAGAGGGCGTGGGCGTCATCCTCGTCTCGTCAGAGCTCGATGAACTCAAGAAGTGCGCAAGCCGCATTATCACGATGCATCATGGCCGCATCACCGGCGCGTTCGATACCGCCGAGACGAACAATGAAACACTCGTAGGCGCCATCTTTGGCACGGAGGCGAAAGCCGATGCAAACTAAACCCCTGGCACTTCTGACGCGCAGCCCGCTTGCCGGCGTTTTCGTCGCGCTGGCCGTCATCTTCACGCTTTCGGCGTTGATCTCCCCCTATTTCCTGACGCCCTATAACCTGTCCGTCATCGCGCGCGGCCTCGCCTTCGTCGGCCTCATCACGATCGCACAGTCGATGCTGATGGTGCTCGGCGAACTCGATCTCTCGCTCGGCGTGATCGGCGGTTTTTGCGGCGTCATCTCCGGCATTCTCATGGTGCGGCTAGGTGTGGAACCCTACTCCGCGATGCTTCTGGCTGTTCTGCTCGGTGCCGCTCTTGGCCTCGTGAACGGTTTGCTTGTGACCATGCTGAGGCTTCATTCGTTGGTGCTGACCATCGGCACGGCCGGCATCTTCGGCGGCGCGAACCTCGTCCTGACGCGAGGCGTGGCGATCACCGGCATCCCGAAAGATGTGCAGTATCTCGGCCGTGGTGATGTCCTCGGCATGCCCGTACCGTTTGTGATCATGCTGATGGCGCTGGCCGTCGCCACCTTCGTGATGCTCAAGACGCCTTTTGGCCGCTACATGTATGCGATCGGCAACAACCAGGCCGGCGCGCGCATGCTCGGAATCAAGGTCGACAAGGTCCGTCTGCTCGTGTTCGTGGTCGCCGGCGCGATCGCCGCCCTTGCGGGCGTGCTCATGGTAGCCCGCCTCGGCACGGCCCAGCCGTCGATCGGCGAAACATGGGTGCTCGCGCCCATCGCGGCATCCGTCATTGGCGGCGTAGCCACGACCGGCGGCGTCGGCAGCCCGATCGGCGCCATCTTCGGTGCCGGCATCATCGCCATCATTGAGAATATCATCGTACTGTTCGGCGTCTCACCCTATTGGCAGGGTATCGTCTCGGGCGCGATCGTCGTACTCGCCATTTCCTTCGACGCCATTTCCCGCCGCTATCTGCGTCGCGACGCGTGACGTATCGGCTGCACAGATTTGACGAAAGACAAGAGAATGAACCAGGAAGTCAAAACCAAGAAACTGATCAATGCGCCGGAAAACATTATTGCCGAGATGATCGAAGGCATGGTGGGCGCGCATCCCGAAATGCTGCGCGTGGAGGGGGAAACCGGACGTGCAGTGGTCGCCGTCGACGGACCGCGTGACGGCAAGGTCGGCATCGTCGTGGGCGGCGGATCTGGGCACGAGCCAGCTTTCGCAGGCTATGTCGGCCGCGGTCTTGCGGATGCCGCCGCAGTCGGCAACGTCTTCGCCTCTCCATCACCGTCGCACATCGTTGAGGCCGCGCGGGCAGTGGATGGCGGCGTCGGCGTTGTGATGCTCTACGGAAACTATACCGGAGACGTGCTCAACTTCACTATGGCGGCGGAAGAGCTGGAGCAGGCCGGCATCGCGGTGCGTCATGTGGCGGTCGCCGACGACGTTGCTTCTGCGCCGGTCGAACGGAAGTCCGAACGGCGCGGCATCGCCGGCGACTTCTTCGTCTTCAAGATCGCTGGCGCCGCCGCCGATCTGGGCGAGCCGCTGGCGCGCGTGGAGGCACTCGCGCAGGCCGCGAACGACGCGACCCGATCGATGGGCGTGGCGCTCAGCCCCTGCTCGCTCCCGCAGACCGGTAAGCCGAACTTCACGATCGGCGACGACGAGATGGAAATCGGCATGGGGCTCCATGGCGAACCCGGCATCCGCCGCCAGAAGCTCGCGACAGCAGACGAAGTGACGGATGAACTCGTCGATGCCATCCTGAAGGAACTTCAGGTGGAGGAAGGGCAGCGCGTCGCCGTTCTGGTGAATGGGCTGGGCGCGACCTCACAGATAGAGCTCTACGTCATCTTCCGCCGCGTCAAGCAGCGCCTCGACGAACTTGGCATCGAAATCCACGCGTCTTGGGTCGGTGAATATGCGACATCGCTGGAAATGGCCGGCGCATCGGTCACAGTGATGAAGCTCGACGAGACACTCCAGCCATTGCTGGACCATCCGTGCCGTACCCCCGCCCTCGTTGTTGGCGCGTTTGAGAAAAGCAGTGGTGTCGCGTCGCGCACCCGCCAAAGCGCGAAACTGGTTGAAAGCACGGCTCCTTCCGACGGAAAGCCCGGCGTTCTCGTTACGGAGGGTGACGTTACGCCTGCCATCTTCAAGGCTATGATGGACACGGTGGGTGAGCAGATCATCGCAGAGAAAAACTGGCTTTCCGAACTCGACGGCGTGATCGGCGACGGCGACCACGGCGTGACAATGGAAATCGGCTGGAAAGCCGTCCAACTGGCGCTCAAGGATGCCCAGGACGACGAGACGATCGAATCCATCTGCAAACGAATGGCCAAGGCATTCCTCGATGCGGTCGGCGCATCATCCGGCCCGCTCTATGCCACCGCATTTCTGCGAGCGGGCACTGCTGTCAGCAACCGCCTCAATCTCGACGGCGTGGGCATGGCGGAATGGCTGAGTGCGGCCTGCCAGGGTATCCGCGACCGCGGGCGGGCCGAACCCGGCGACAAGACGATGGTCGATGCATGGGTCCCGGCTGTCGAAGCAGCGGCAAGGGCAGCGGCTAGTGGCGGCTCCTCGCTTGACGTGCTGGTTGCGGCAAGAGATGGCAGCGAGGCCGGCATGAAGGCTACCGCGGCATTGGAATCACGGCGGGGTCGTTCCGCCAAGCTCGGCGAACGCTCCGTCGGCCATATAGACCCCGGTGCGGCATCAACCTACGTCACTCTGCGCGCCATGACAGCAGCGCTTGAAAAAACGCGCGGCTAAACGAGTTCAGCGCGGGCCCTGCAGGAGGGCCCGCGCGACCCCCTCATTCGTAACGAGCCGATTGACGTAGCCAGCGCGCAGAATGGCGCGGATGATCGGTATCTTGCGGACACCGCCCGAAACCAGCACAGAAATCGGCTTGAGCTTGAGCTTTTCCGGCGGCAGCGCAATGATCGACTCGTTCAGAAAATGATCGATGGGGCGACCTTGTGCGTCCAGAAACCACCCCATAAACTCTCCCACAGCGCCGCGCTTCAGAACCGTATCGAGATTGTCCTTCACGACGCGGATCTGGGTGAGCGAGGTGTCCTGCGTCAGCGCACCGCATGAAACGATGCCCACATCCGCTATCTCTGTTCGCGCAAGCACATCTGTGAGCTCGTCGTTCAGCAGCACCGCATCGCGGCTTTCGGGATTTGCGCAGTAGATCGGAGCCGTCAGATAATGACATTCGATGCCGAGCGCGCGTGCGAACGCCGTCGCAACCTCGAACGTGTTCGTCGACGAGCCGCTTGTCACGCCGCCGGTCAAGCCCACGACCCAGCTTTCCGACCGCGGACGCGCACGAAGCGCGCGAACGGCGAAGCTCAGGGTTCTGCCCGACCCGATGCCGACCCCCATGTCGCGGTCTTCTATGAGCTCACTTGCGAGCGTTCCGGCCGCCTCGCCAATGACGCGTTTCTGCTCGATGTAATCATCCAGGTCCGGCACCACGACCACGTCGGCGAGGCCATATCGATCGGACACTTCCTCCGCGAGTTCGATGCAGTCCGTCAAGGGCAGCGAAACGCTCACCTGCACGGCGCCGGAATCACGAACCTGGCCGATGATCTTGTTGACCTTCAACCGCGTGATATTCATCCTCTGGGCGATTTCCTGCTGGGTCTGCCCCCCTATGAAGTAGAGCCAGGCAACGCGCGCGCGCTCGAGGTCCTCGTCCAGAAATCCCGGTTCATTTGGCATTGAGCGGCACACTCCATATCGCGCCTCCTCAAATAGCGACTTCGCCCTGGACGGGCAACCGGGGTGCGGACCGGTACCGATATCGGCAACGTCAAAGGTGCGCGACATCCCTGCTTTAAAAGTGTGCCGGCGAACTTGCCGCCGGCACACTGTTGACATCACAGAACGAGAAATCCTGCATCGACCGGGTCATCGCGATTGCGGCCGGCGCCGCAAGCATAGCCGCCACCGTCTCCAACGCGGCAAGATCCCTGGGGTGGAAAGGCGAGAAAATTGTTCTCGGTGATCGACACGCCGATCACCACCACCAACGAAAGCACGAGATCGGTCGGCGTGGTCAGCGCTATGAGACGAATGATCATCTCAGTTTCCTGTCTTGTCATGCACGCCGATGCGCGTCATCCAGGACGAGATGCCGATAAGATCCACGGATGCGCCCGGCGAGTGTGCCGCAGGCGCATTTTTTCCAGTTGCCACCTGATGGAACCGACAGCCGCGTGCGCAAAGCGTTGCACTTCATGGAGCAGCAGCTCGACCAGCCACCCAACAGCCTTGCGATCGCACGCTATTGTGCGATTTCGCATCACCAACTTGAGCGCCTGTTTCGCGCAAATCTCAATCAGACCATAGGACAGGCCTTCAGAAGCATGCGACTGAACTATGGGCGCTACCTACTCTCGGGTGGCTCGCTCTCGGTCATGGAGATCGCGAATATCACGGGCTTCGCCGACACGGCACATTTTTCCCGCGAGTTTCGAAAGGCTTTCGGACAAACGCCCAGCAGCTTCCGGACATCGTCATGTCTAAGCGGTGCACTTTGAGCATGCTACCGATGTAAACGGTCTGATCGGCGGCCAAGATATCCTGTTGCTTTTGAGAGACGTCAAGCACCCAGCCTCGCTTCACGCATATCACGGCCGGGCGGCATTCCGAACAGACGCGTGTAGTCCCTTGTAAACTGCGGCACGCTTTCATAGCCGACAAGGTGGGCTGCGTGGGAGATGCCGGCGTGTTCCATAAGCATTGTCCGGCGCGCCTCGATCAGCCGCAGCTGCTTTTGGAACTGGAGCGGTGACAGTGTGGTGACAGCCCGGAAATGCTGATGGAAGGACGATTCACTCATTCCCGCCTCTGTCGCAAGATCGGCGATGCGTAGCGTGCTGGCATAGTCCTGGCGGATCACTGCCACCGCCCGCGCTATACGATCGGCGTGGGTATCGGCCCTGCCAAGCGAGCGGATCGCAGCACCATGCCGCCCTGTCAGCAACCAGTAATGCATCTCGCGTATCAATGCGTCACCCAGCACCGGCAGAGCGGAGGGCCTCTCCATCAGTCTCATCAACCGCTGCGCCGCATCCATCACGTCGGCGTCCGCCGGCTCGACATGGATCGGGCCGGAATCGACGGGACGCAGATCAGCCTCGATGGCCAGAGCACGCAGGAGAGCCGCATCGAGCTCAAGCGCGACCGCGTAATATGGAGTTGATGGGCTCGCGTCGAGAATCTGGCTTATGGTCGGCACATCCGCCGTGATGACCAAGGCTTCGCCTGGGCCATACTCGAAGCTCTCCGTCCCGATGGTCACGCGTTTGCGGCCCTGAAGGCAGATCGCTATCAGCGGCTTTTGCACCGCGACCTGCAATTCGCCTGGATGCAGCACACGAACCGCACCTAAACCGCGAAAGGGCGTGGGCGCAAAACCGGACCGGTCGGAATGCCCATTAGTATGACGACGAACCAGGTCGAGAAGAGTGTGCATTAGAACGTCTTATAAAAATTTCGTTGCCGTATCAGGCAAGGATATCCGCTCATTTGCAAGCCATATCATCGAGATTCGCAGAAACAGGCAAAACTAGGCGAGGAACAGGCAACTCTTCGGGGCGCTTCCGCGCCATCTTGGGCTCACCCTAACGACGGAAGGAGCGTTCCATGAGTAAAATCGCACTGATTACCGGCGCCAATCGCGGCCTTGGCCGCAACACAGCCATCGCGATTGCCCGCCACGGCGGGGATGTCATCGTGGTCTATCGTGGCAATGCCGCGCAGGCCCGTGAGGTCGTCGCGGAAATCGAGGCCATGGGCCGCAAGGCCGTCGCCCTACAGCTCGATGTTGCAAACCTGGCAAGCTTTCCGGCCTTTGCCGATACGCTGCGCAACAGCCTACACGAAATCTGGAACCGCGAAACGTTCGATCATCTCATCAACAATGCGGGCCACGGCGAATTCGCCCCGTTCCGTGAGACGACCGAAGCACAGTTTGACGGGCTGTTCGACGTTCACGTGAAGGGCGTATTTTTCCTGACCCAAGTGCTGTTGCCGCTAATCGCTGACGGTGGCCGGATCGTCAATTTCTCGACCGGCCTGACGCGTTTCTCTTATGAAGGCTTCTCGGCCTATGCGGCCGCCAAGGGTGCGGTCGAAACCCTGACGCGGTATATGGCGAAAGAGCTGGGCCCGCACGGCATTGCCGTGAATACCGTTGCGCCTGGAGCTATCGAGACCGATTTCGGTGGTGGAGTTGTGCGCGATAACAGGGATCTAAACGCACAGTTCGCCCAGCTGACGGCACTCGGTCGCGTCGGCCTACCCGACGATATCGGTCCGATGGTCGCGAGCCTGCTCTCCGATGACAACCGCTGGGTGACTGCGCAGCGCATCGAAGTTTCGGGCGGTCAGGCTATCTGACCCTCGGCCGGAGCGGTGGCGAGCCCAAGAGGGCCCTTGCCCATCGCTCCGCTGGCCATACACGTTGTCATAACGCGATCGGCAGCTTGGCCACCGAGGGAACGCTTCCGTCCTATTTGTTCAATAAGCATCGGCAGGAAACTGGCCATCACCTACGGGGCCTCGAACACCCCACGTTTGTGCAAGCGACAAGCACTCCCGCCATGGTACGATCGCGCCGGTCGTCGAGATGCTGCGAAGGGACGCGGCGGCGGCAGCATGAGCAAGTTGCAGTGATTGTGACATTGGCCAATCCTCGTGAAGGCCATAGATCATGCCAGCAGCAAAAGCGTCGCCCGCACCGTTTGCCCCCTTGATCTCGCTTTCGGGAATGGCAACCGAGGGCAGGACCGCATGCTCCCCGTCACGCGTTACGGCGATGGCGAAGCCCGGGCAATGCACGGCGACCAGCTTCATCGCCCCGCGCTGCATGACAGCCCCCGCCGCTCTTGTGCAGGCATTCTTGTCGGACATCCCAGCCCGAGTGGTCTCGACACCAGCAATCGCCCCGATCTCCACATCATTGACGATGAGATAATCGAGATGCGGCAGGCATGGTGCGACAAGCGCGGCCATCAGCTTCGGCTCGATGCTGGCCAATTCCATATTCGTCAGCAGGCCGGCCGCGCGCGCCTTTTTCAGCACAGCCACCCAACCATTCGGCTCATCGTGCCAGGGCGAATCGAGAATGCGATGCACGCCCGGCAGACCGAGATGCAAAAAGCGCATGCGTGTTTCGGTAAAATCGAAATGCTTAGGCGTCAGCAGTGCGCCTGTTCCGGCATGGAAGATATGAGTGCGTCTGTGCGTTGCGCGCGACACGAAGGCATCGCAGAACTGGGTGGCGGCGCCTCCCGTTGTCCTCATCTGCCGCGTATCGATCCCGGCGGCCTTGGCGGTCGCCATGAGGAAGCGGCCATCGTCATCGTCTCCGACAAGAGCGATCGTCTCGACTGGGATGGATGGATCGAGCAGCTTGATGTCAACGGCGAGATTGCAGCCCGATCCCCCGCCGTGACGCTCCTCCTCGAACAGTTCGGCAAGGCCATCCTCGCCGGGCCAGTGGCTGACCGTGCGATTGTAATCGACACACCATGTGCCGGCTGTGAGAATGCCCCGCCGGCCGCTGGTCATTTCGACTGTTCCGCCTTGAGAACGGCTTCGGTGACGATGTTATCCTCGGCAAGTGCGCGAATAGGTTTGATGCCGTCCTTCGCAAGGCTCGCGTGATAGGCCTTCACGGCCTCCGAGGGTGCAATTGTTCCCGAAGCGACCTCACGCATGAAACGCACCATTTCCAACGGATTTTCGGCAAGGTTGATCTTGCGACCAAACAACGCCACCCGTGCGCCGAAACGCTCTGCCTGATGCAGGAGCTCGAAGCAATCGCGGGTCGTTCCAGCGCCGCCACCGAGGACGCCGACGATGACGCTCGGATCATAGGAAGCGAGTTCCTCCATTGCCTTTGCGCCGTTGAACGGGATTTTGAGGAACTGCGGCCGGTCCGCCTTCGTCACGCCGGCAAGGCAACGCATCATGACGTCGTTGACATAATGCGGCACCATGTCAGGCGCGATACCGGAATCGACATTCGGATTGAAGACTTCGAGGAAGTATTTGAAATTGTTGCGTGCGGCGTCCTCCCGGAACGCATGGAATGCTTCCAGCGCCTGATAGTCATGGTCGAGGTCGTTGTTGAAGGTGATGGAATAAAGCCCAAGGTCCGTGCCGGTGATCGGAGCGCCCGGCGCCGGGTCGATGGTGCCGGTGGCAACGCGCGAAAGAGATGCCGTCCGGAACGGACGCGATGGCTGTTTCGAATAGGTCGCGCCGCGGCAGACCCACACATCGGTCGTGTCGTTGGCGCGGATTGCAGGCTTCACCGCGCTGTTGCGGTAGACGCCCATCTCGATCAGCGCCTCCATGTTGGAGGCGGATGTCAGCATGATATCGACGAGATCCTGCTCGACCACCGCGCGGATGTTCTCCAGGAATTCCGGCCGGGTGTAGTGACGCGACCAGCTCCCGTCTTTTGCGCGCTTGGGACCGCATGACGTCATGCTCGGCCCCATGTCGCCATCCTTGGCGTCGGCGATGATGAAGTCGTTACGCGTGTACTGACCGGCGCGGATGCGCGCAAGCTTCTGGTCGAGGCGGTACATGGGATTGGTTCCTTTCGTTGCGGCCCTGCCTTAGGCGGGCGGGAAGGCTCAGGCCGTCGCGGCACCGGTCATGATGGCGACGACATCGTTCATGGTATGGGTTTTCGGCGACACCACCGCCGCACGTCGGCCGAGCCGCATGATGTGAATGCGGTCGGCGATATCGAAGACGTTGGGCATATTGTGGCTGATTAGCACAACGGCCAGGCCGCGATCGCGGATCGAACGGATGAGTTCCAGAACCTGCCCGGTCTCCCGCACGCCAAGCGCGGCGGTCGGCTCGTCCATGATGACCAGCTTGCGGGCGAAGAGCGCCGCACGCGCGACGGCCACCCCTTGTCTCTGTCCGCCAGAGAGCGACTCGACAGGATTATCGATGGCCGGCAGACGGAACTTCAATTCGTTCATCGCGCGCCGGGCTTCCTCGCGCATCTTCTTCTTGTCAAGACGACGAAAGAGGCTGCCCAGGAGGCCCGGTGCACGCAATTCACGGCCGAGGAACAGATTGGACGCGATGTCGAGCGCCGGGGCGACGGCCAGATCCTGATATACCGTCTCGATACCGGCATGGCGCGCATCGAGCGGACCCTTGAAGTGGATCGGAACACCATCCAGCAGAATTTCCCCGCTGGTCGGGTGCAACGCACCGGTCAGCGCCTTGATCAGCGTGCTTTTGCCGGCACCATTATCGCCGACGACAGCAAGGATTTCGCCGGCGCGTAGTTCGAAGTCGACGCCGTCGAGTGCAGTGACATGGCCATAGGTTTTCACCACGTTGCGTGCCTCGAGAACGATATGGGGCGTGGTCTCGGCAGACATCAGTTTTTCCTCCGGGACATCTGATCGAGCGCGACGGCGATAATGACGAGGATACCCGTCACAAGGTCCTGCCAGAGCGGATCGATGCCGGCGAGCGTGAGACCGTTGCGCAGGACGCCGACGATGAGCGCACCGATCAGCGTGCCGATGAGGCCGCCGCGCCCGCCGAAAAGGCTGGTGCCGCCGATGACGACAGCAGTGATGGAATCGAGGTTCGCGCTCTGCATCGCGTTGGGATCGGCATTGGGTATGCGGCCGAGTGCGAGCCAGGCGGCGATACCGTAGATCAGGCCCGCGAGCAGGTAGACCGAGAGCAGATGGCGTCGCACCGGGATACCGACGAGGCGCGCAGCCTCGGTGTTGTTGCCGATCGCATAGACATGGCGGCCCCATTTCGTCTGGTTCAGCAGATACCAGACAACGGCGTAGAGCGCGAACATGATCAGCACACCATAGGTCAGCACGAAGCCGCCGAGCTTCATCGTGTTGCCTGTCCAGGCGAGAAAGGGATCGCGCACCGGAAAAGCGCCGCCCGCTGAAATCAGCCGCAGGGCGGCCGTCAGAATGCCGAGGATACCGAGCGTCACGATGAAGGGCGGAAGCCGGAGCCCGCTGACGAGGCCGCCGGCGGCAAGCCCGGCCGCTGTGCAAAGCAGGATGGCGAAGCCCATCGAAAGAACGGGATCGTAGCCAAGGTTGACAAGCTTGCCCGCGACGATCGTGCCGAGAACGCAGATGGCGCCGACAGCGAGGTCAATGCCGGCCGTCAGGATGACCAATGTCTGGCCGATGGCCAGCACACCGATGACGACGGTTTGCTGCAGGATAATCGACAGGTTGTGCGTTGCTAGGAAGCGCGGGTTGCTGAGTGCGAAAATCAGGCAGAACCCGATCAGCACCAGAAGCGGCCCCGCCGAGGGCGCACCCAAGATGCGCGATTTCAGGCTTCGCGATGCGTCGGCTGGAGAAACGGTGGCTGTTGTCATGGCGATCTCATGCTGATGGTCATCTTGCACGGCATTGCCCCTTCGGCATAGGCAGGCTGCCAGCAGCCGGCTCTGTGCTCACGGACGCAAATTGCCCCGAAACGGGGCCACGCTCGGCACGAACGTCACGTGGCCCCACCGGGAGAAAGCGTTTAATCACCCCAGCAGTTTTCAAGTCCCCAGGCGGTATCCTTCGATTCCAGGCCTTCGACCGGCTTGTCCGTAATCAGGAAAGAACCGGTATTGACGAAGCCGCTCGGCTTTTTTCCCGTGGCTGCGTATTCCACTACGGCGTCGACACCCATAGCGGCCATCTTGTAGGGGAATTGCATGACGGTTGCGGCGATCTTGCCGTCCTTGACGTCGCGAACACCGGCACACCCACCGTCGATCGAGGTCAGCATGACCTCGCCTTCCTTGCCAAACGACTTAAGGGCTGCATAGGCGCCGGCGGCCGCGGGTTCGTTGATCGTATAGACGGCGTTGATGTCGCCGTTCTTGGAGAGCAGGTTCTCCATGCCAACCTGGCCCTTGTCCTGTGCACCATTTGTAATGGCCGCACCGGCAATCGACGGATCGCCTTCGGCGATGCCGAAACCCTTCAGGTAGCCATCGTGACGGAAAGTGTCGACGGTACCACCCGGCGTGCCGTCAAGCATGGCGACGACGGCCGTCTTGTCGCCGAGCGCCTTGCGGGCATAAGTCCCCTGCTGCACACCGGCCTCGAAATTGTCGGTGGCGAAGGTCGCGTCGACAGCATCCGCCGGATCCGTTGCCGTGTCGAGCGCGATTACAAGCACGCCGGCCTCGCGTGCCTTCTTGATGACGTCGAGCATGCCTGACGAATTGTTCGGGGTGACCAGAATACCTTTTGCACCCGCGCTGATAAGATCCTCGATGGCGGCGACCTGGCCTTCATTGTCGCCGTCGAACTTGCCGGCGCGCGCTATCAGCTTCACGCCCTTTTCCTTGGCGCGGGCGTCGGCCGCCTGGCGCATCTTGACGAAGAACGGATTGACCTCGGTTTTCGTGACGAGGCCGACGATGACCTCTTCAGCCGAAGCCGAACCAGCAAAAAAAGTCACGCCTAGCGCGAGGCCGAGCGCGCCGAAAGCCGTGGAACGCACGGATGTGCGAATGCGATGAAGCGACATGAAATCCTCCCAAATTTGATGACGCCGCCGAGCCTTTGGCTCTCGCGGTCGGCGCAGCCTCTCCTCAAAGGCCAAGGGAATTTGCGCACTTCTTTTGGATAAAGTCAAATACTAATAGCGTCTCTTTTGTATGTTTTTATCCAAAATAGGAACAACGCAAAGACACTGCTTCTTTCAGAGATTGCGAAGCGCATGCATAGCCGAGTGAACAGCGCCGCCTGAAGTAAGCCCGCGGTAAACTTCATATACGGATCGGTAGCGGCAAGCGCTCTTGGCCCTCGGCTCGATGCGCGTGAACCGTTGCGCACCGAGGCGTGCGGCACCTTCAGCATAGGTCTCGACCACACCACTGGCGACGGCACCATGGATTGCAGCGCCCACGGCGGTAGCGTTTTCAATATCGGGCACTTCTACGACACAATCGAGAATGTCAGCCATCATCTGCACCAGCAACGGATTTGCGCGCGCAAGGCCGCTTGCCATCAACACGCGGTCCACCGGCAACCCTCCTGCAGGAAAAAGGTCGAAGATCGTTCGCGCGCCAAAACAGAGACCCTCCATGAGGGCAAGATAGATTTCGCCCGCTGTCGTCTGGCGGGTCAGGCCGGCAAGCAGACCCGAGAGATTACCGTCGGCGAACGGCACGCGGTTCCCGCCCAGCCAGTCGATCGCGACAAGACGGCCGGCTGCAGGTTCGAGCCCGGCAGCCTCTTCGTTGTAGGCAAGGAAGCTTGCCGGCATATCCGCGCCGCGCGGAAACGTACGCACGAACCATGCAAGCGTATCGCCGAAACTCGGCTGGCCCGCCTCGTAACACCAGAGCTGCCGCACGGATCCATCGAAGGCAACGCCTTCGATGCCGGGCGGCAATGGACGATACTCATTCCCGAGATAGAGGTAGGCAGCAGACGTTCCCAGCGCACCGACAAAACAGCGCGGCGAAACAGCGCCGATGGCAGGCAACAAAACGTGCGAATCGATAACTGCCACCGCGACGACCGCTGCTCCCTGAATGCCCGTTACGTCACGCCAGCCCGCCGACAGCGCCCCCGCGGCTGACCCGACCGGCAGGGGGATTGAAAGCCGCTCCTGAAGATCATCCACGATATCCTTCGGATAACCGGCAGCGGCGGAAAATTGTGCCTTGAAGGCGGCGAAGCCCAGGCCCCGCGCCTCGTGTCCGGTCAATTGCCAGACAAGCCAATCGCCGCTCTCGATGTACCGATCCGTCGCCGTCCACACATCCGGCGCTTCGGCCGCAATCTGCGCGGCCTTCGCCAGCAGCCATTCGCCGGAAACGCGGCCACCGAAGTTGTCGAGAAATGGTCCAGGGCGGGCGTTTATGCTGTCCGCATAGGCCTGCGCGTTGTGCTTCCAGAGTTTTACATAGGCGTGCGGATCGCCAGGGTATAGTCGCGAAAGCGGCACGCCGTCGGCACGGGCCGGAAGCGGCGAACTGGCTGTAAAACCGAGCCCGATGCCGGCAATCGTTCGTCCGCGCCCCAACTGCGAGAGGATGTCGACCGCAGCCTCCGTATAATCATCGGCGTTCTGCAGCGAGAAACCGGAGGGGATGCGACTTCCGTCAAGCAGGACATCCGTCATGATCCCGTGGCGATAGGGATGGACATGGTGGGCCATCTCTTGCCCCGTTTCGGCATCGACCAGCACGCCCCGTGCAGATTCGGAGCCGTAGTCCAACCCGATCAGATATTTACGCACGAACGATCTCTCCACCCGCAATCATGCGATACATACAAAAAGATACATAAATAGCAATCTTATGTATTTTATTATACATAATTGGCCAGAACATTGAAACGCGTCGCTTTATTTCGCCGACCTTTCCCGCTAGAGCGGCAACGACGGGAGCTTTGCATGAAAAAACCGAACCCTGATTTCGACAGGACGATGATCGATGGCGCGGGAAGCCTGCTTTCCCTGATAGCGTCGGGCACGGCGACCTCTCGCGCCGAGCTTCTGGACGCGTCGGGCCTTTCACGCGCCACGGTCACACAACGGCTGAACGGGCTTCTGGCAAGCGGGCTCGTGTGTGAGACGCAGGACACCCTTCCAAGTGGCGGACGCCCAACGCGGCTGCTGGCGATCAACGCGGCCAGCGGGTTCGTGATTGTCGCCAACATTGGCGAAACGCATATCCATCTTGCAGCCATGGATTTGCAGCCGGCCGTTCTGGCCGAGACGACGCTGCCCTTCTCGATCACCAGCGGTCCGGACGACACGCTTACACAAATCAGCGATGCGATTGCCGCCCTGGCAGTGGAAGCACGGAAGACGAACCGACTGTTCGTCGGGATCGGGTTAAGCCTGCCGGCCCCGGTCGACTTCAAGCGCGGCTGCGTCGTCGGCCCATCCGTCCTGCCCGGTTGGGATGAATTCGACATCATAGGTTGGCTGAAGAACCGTTTCGCGGTGCCGGTCTATGTCGAGAACGACGTGAACCTGATGACGATCTGCGAGCACAAGCGCCGTTTTCCGGCCATAGACGACATGGTCTTCGTCAAAATCGGGACAGGCATCGGAAGTGGCATGATCGCCGGTGGGCGGCTTTTTCGCGGCGCGCAGGGCGCTGCGGGTGATATCGGCCACATCCAGTTCCTGTCGGACGATGCGCCACTCTGCCGGTGCGGAAAATTCGGATGCATCGAGGCGCGCGCTGCCGGCTGGGCAATTGCGCGCGACCTGTCCGCGCGCGGCTTTCGCGCGGAAACGGCGCGCGACGTCATCGACCTCGTCGATCAGCGCAAACCCGAGGCCCTGATGCTGCTACGGGCGGCAGGACGAACCATCGGCGAGGTCGTTTCCGATGTCGTCAGCATCCTCAATCCGAGCCTGATCGTTATCGGCGGCACCCTGGCACGGGGTGGAGACTTGCTGCTTTCGGGCATTCGCGAGCTCGTCTATCAGCGCTGTCTTCCGCTCGCGACACGCAATCTCTCGATTGTGCTGTCGACCGCGCAAGAGGACAGCGCGATGTTCGGAGCAGCATATCTCATATTGGACGACCTGTTTGGCGCCGCGAAGATCGATC
Organism: Shinella sp. H4-D48; assembly: GCF_022637395.1. Classification (GTDB taxonomy): domain Bacteria; phylum Pseudomonadota; class Alphaproteobacteria; order Rhizobiales; family Rhizobiaceae; genus Shinella; species Shinella sedimenti. Next base: position 490,561 of record NZ_CP093338.1, read on the forward strand.
AATTGCTTGAGCGATATTGCAATCGCGCCGATTGAACATCGGTGGTTTCGACAACCTTCCGAGCCGTGTAAAACGTTGAACGACTATGCTGGGAGTTGGCGTGTTTCATCATGCGCGAGCGCCTGTGCAACCGCTATCCGCGCCAATTCGAGCGCTGCCTCCCGCGTCCTTGCCGCCGCAATAAACCGCCCGTTGTGACAGAATGTTGCATCAGCGACTCCAGTCGCCTTTGCAAGGTCAGTGCCCGTCAACCCTGCCCAAGTCGCCGGAAGATCGGCCCGCAGCTCGAACCCATCGCTTGATCGCCGGATGCCGGTAATGCACCAGTCGGTCTCTCGCGGATGAACGACGAACAACAGATGATCCGCACCCGCCTTCACGATCGCCGGGCGGAAGGGCATTCCCATCGGAAGCTCCAATATCCGGTTATCGCCGGCCGCAGCAATTGCCTGAAGGACGATTGCGTGCGCTCGAAGCTTTGCGGCACTTTGGCGAATGGCCGCTTCTACGAAACTGCGCGCTATGGATAGTGCTTCATGAAAGGCACGATCATCGGCCCCTAGCCCGCTATCGTCGAAAACCGGTTTCAGTGTCTCCAGGAGGACAGGCAGCGTAAGCTTGGAAAGAACCCCAGCCGACGACGGACTAAGAGCACCATTGTCCATCAGGTCGACAGGCAGCACGAAATCACGATCGAACCCATCGTGAAGAGGGTCGATGTCCAGAGCGGGAATACTCAAGGCATTTAGATAATCGCGTCCAAACCGGCGCCAAATCAACCCGAAAGAACTGAAGGGCTGGCCGTCGTCGCGAAGCGGGGCACCTCGCTGGTGATGATCGAAAATCCCGGCATCCGGATCGTATGCTCCACCCACGTCATAGATGATCCTGTCGGAACCCGGGGTGATCCACTCCGGCGCACGGCTTCGGATGACGTTGGCGCGCGGAAACAGCCGGGTCAGGATGACGCTCGATAACAGTTCGTCAGCATGAAAGCCGCCGGAATGAGTCACGAGGAAGTCTGGGGCCATGCTTGGTCAGCCTGTCGATCTTGAGTGTTGCAAATCCAGTGTGGGATACGGATTGGACAACGAGCTTTCAAGAGGGCGGCGCAATGTAATCCTCACGATGGGCAGCCAGCATACGCGGGAACACTCCGTTGGCGGATCTCGGCCGCTCGAATGATCCGGAGCGCGCAAAAGAAAGATGAGGAAAGTAATCTTGTTTTCCTCGGCGCTGGCGATTACAGGAGGCACATATTTGGTCGAGACCATGAAAAGGATGAGTGAGACGATGAACAGGATGTTTGCAGTTGCAGGAATTTGCGCGACTATCGGCATGCTCGCGACACCGACTCTTGCGGCGTCAACCGCCTATCCGCTCACGATAGACAATTGCGGCGCAAGGGTGACGTTCGACAAGGCCCCGGAACGCGCCGTCGGACTTGGCCAGAACAGTGCAGAGATCATGCTGCTGCTCGGCCTCGAGGACAGGATGGTGGGTACGGCTTTCTGGCCGAACAAGGTGCTTCCGCAACTCGCCGAAGCCAATGCGAAAGTCAAAGTGTTGACCGTCGAGTTTCCGACCTTCGAAGCCATTCTGGCGCAGACCCCGGATTTTGTCGCTGCCGCCTTGCCCAGCCTGATCGGCCCGTCGAGCAAGGTCGCCAAGCGTGAGGACTTCGAGAAGGTTGGCGTGCCAAGCTATATCTCGCCGAGCACCTGCGTCGCTGAAGGGGGAGCCAAGGACAAGTTCGGTTATGGCGACCGGTCGCAGCTCTGGAATCCGGATACACTCTACCAGGAGATCGATGAGATCGCCCAGATTTTTGACGTACGCGATCGGGGAGACGCGCTCATTGCAGATCTGAAGAAGCGTGAGGCTGCGCTGCGCGCCGACGCACCGAAGGACGGAAAGAAGCTGTCCTACGTCTTCTGGTTCTCCAGCCCCTCGCCGTCGGCGGATGCCTATCTTGGCGGCAAGAACAGTGCGTCCGGTTATATTGCCGATGTGCTGGGCGGAACGAACGCCATAACGTCAGAGGCCGAGTCTCCGGCTCTTGGTTGGGAAAGCATCATCGCCAGCAATCCTGATGTCATCGTCGTCGCGCAGGTCGATCGCAACCGCTGGGACCTGGATAAATCGGAGGCCAAGATCAAGTTCCTGACGACCGATCCTGGCACGAGCCAGATGCCGGCAGTCAAGAACAAGGCGATCGTGATCATGGACGGTCAGGCCATGAATCCGACCGTGCGCACGATCTACGGCGCCGAGCAAATCGCCGAGCAGTTGAAAACGCTAGGCCTGAAGTGACCACCGAAACCATCCGCAGTTCGTCTGGGAGACAATCGCAACACCTCTGGGCGGTCGTGGCGCTTGCCTTGGGCTCGCTGGCTGCCATAGCGCTGGTCGTCGGCATCAGCGTGGGGATTGGTGACATGCCGATCCCCTTGTCGACCACCTACTCGGCCATCACGAACAGACTGGGCTGGACGATGGTCCAGCTCAATCCGATCCATGAAACGGTGATCTGGGAGTACCGGCTTAGCCGTGCGCTGGTCGCGGTGTTCTGCGGCGCGGGCCTGGCGCTATGCGGCGCGATCATGCAGGCGCTGCTGCGAAATCCCTTGGCAGAACCTTACGTGCTGGGCATTTCCGCCGGTGCCTCCACCGGTGCCGTCGCGGTCGTCATTCTGGGCATTGGTGCGGGTACCCTTTCGCTCTCGGCAGGGGCTTTCGCCGGGGCATTCGCCGCATTTCTGTTCGTGGCGCTGCTGTCCAACGGCGCGCGCGGCGGAGCAGACAGAACGATCCTGGCCGGTGTTGCGACCTCGCAGCTCTTCAATGCGGCAACGTCATATATCGTCACCACCTCCGGCAATGCGCAGCAGGCGCGCGACGTGATGTTCTGGCTGCTCGGCAGCTTTGGCGGCGTTCGCTGGCCGGAATTCGCGCTGGTTTCCGTCGTCGTCGGCTTGGGATTGATCGTGTGCCTCTTCTATTCTCGTGTGCTTGACGCTTTCGCCTTCGGCGATGAGGCGGCCTCCTCCCTCGGGATCGACGTCGGTCGAATGCGCATCATCCTTTTTGCGCTGACGGCGGTCATTACCGCGACTATCGTCAGCATGGTCGGCACGATCGGCTTCGTCGGGCTTGTGGTTCCGCATGCCGCCCGCTTCGTGGTGGGGCCACTTCATTCCAGGCTTCTCCCCGCCTGCGCAGTAACGGGTGCGGTGTTCATGGTTCTGGCTGATATCGCCTCGCGCACGCTTATCCCGCAGCAGGTATTGCCGATTGGCGTCGTGACCGCACTGGTGGGCGTGCCCTTCTTCTCCATCATTCTCTACAAGCTCCAGCGGGCATCATGAGTATCAGGGCGGAAAATCTGGTCTGGAAGGTCGGTTCGAAGACGATCGTCAACGATGTCTCGCTCATTGCCAAGCCGGGAGAAATGCTGGGATTACTCGGGCCGAATGGCTCGGGCAAGACCTCCCTGCTCCGGCTGCTGGCAGGTCTGAAGCGGCCTTTTTCAGGACAAGTCACGCTTGATGGGCAAAGCATGGACAGGATCCGGCGACGATCCATTGCGCAGCGCGTGGCCTTCATCGAGCAGCACGCCACGACCAACGCAAATCTCAAGGTTGTGGATGTCGTCAAGCTTGGTCGTTTCCCACATCGATCGATGTTTTCGGGCTGGACCAGCGATGACGACGCGGCCGTCAACAACGCGCTCGATCGAACGGAACTCACCGCAAAACGCAATGACACCTGGCAGAGCTTGTCGGGTGGGGAGAAGCAGCGCGCCCACCTCGCCCGCGCGCTTGCCCAGTCGCCGAAAGAACTCATCCTCGATGAACCGACCAACCATCTCGACGTTCATCATCAGATCAGCCTTCTGCGGCTCGTCTCGGAGCTTGCCGTCACCAGCATCATTGCGCTGCATGACCTGAATCATGCGGCGATGTTTTGCGACCGGCTGCTTGTCATGCAGGCGGGAAAAATCGTCGCTTCCGGGGCGCCAGAAGATGTGCTGACCAGCGCGCTGCTCAGGGACGTCTTCTCCGTGGAGGCGCACGTTTCCCCCTCCCCCTATCATGCCAAACCGCACATCCATTTCGTGCGTTGACCGGCGACCCGCCCCAGGGGCGGTGGTCACACGGCCGTCGATATGTTGTGAAGGATCGAGAGTGAACAAAGCATCCGAGAAGCCGTCCGTAGGAATTGCGCTGCGCATCCTTTCCGGCTTCCTGTTTGCCGGCATGTCGATCTGCATAAAGGCCATGTCGGCTGAGATACCCGTTGGCGAGATCGTCTTCTTCCGCTCGGCATTCGCGTTGATCCCGCTCGTTGTCTTCCTTTGGCTACGGAAAGAGTTCCCGCATGGCCTGGCAACCAGGCGACCGCTCTGGCATCTCCTGCGCTCCAGCCTTGGCGCCGCGGCGATGTTCGCGTCCTTTGCATCGATTGCCCGGCTGCCATTGGCCGAAGCAACTTTGCTCAGCTACCTGTCTCCCACCTTTACGAGCATAGCCGGCGTTCTCCTTCTCTCCGAACGCGTAACGATCTGGCGCGTCGGCGGTGTCCTGCTGGGGCTTACTGGGGTTGTGGTTCTCGTATGGCCGGAAATTGGTCACAGGGACCTCGACGGCGATCGTCTGTGGGGATATGTCTTCGGCCTGCTGATGGGCATTCTGACTGCATGTGCGCTTATCATGGTCCGGAGCCTGAGCCGGACTGAAAATCCCGGCGCTATCGCCTTCTACTTTGTGATTGCCTCAATGCTGGGTGGTATCGCAACCATCCCATTCGGATGGGTCATGCCGGATAGCTACGGACTGATGATGCTCATTCTAGCCGGACTTCTCGGAGGCTTTGCACATATTGCCATGACGCTGGCTTTCAGGCACGCCGAGGCTTCCCTGCTTGCGCCGTTCGAATACCTTGCAATCATCTGGCCGGTCATCGCCGACACGCTCCTGTTCGACACACCCTTGTCCCTGGCATTCCTGACAGCGCTTCCGCTCGTTCTGGCCGGAGCGGCGATGGCTGCGTTTGAAGGACGCCGTCACTGGAAAAAGCGATAGCACTGTCCGGAGAGTGGTCAGTGTTGCAGGAATTGCCAGTTTCCGCAGTGGTCGTATTGGAAATGCATAAACACCGGGTGAGATTCGGCCCTAGCTGATTCTTGGCGGCGGATGCGTATCTTCCCGATCGCCGAACCTTAGCGATGAACCTTGACGAGACGCCACCGTTATGATTGGATAAGTGGATACAAAAATCCAGAATACCTCCATGACCTCAATCACCGCCTCGTTCGACCAGCCCCCCACGACTGCCGAAGAGGAAGCTTATCTCTACCTTCAGAAAGGCTTGCGGCTTTGCCGCTACAAGCCAGGCGATCGGCTGAAACCGGAGGAGATTGCGGCCGAAATAGGCATGAGCCGTATGCCCGTGCGCGAAGCCTTCCGACGTCTGGCCGCGGAGGGGCTCGTGACGCTACGCCCGAACCGCGGATGCATCGTCGCGGGTCTCACATTGGACGAGATTTATGAGATATTCGAGATCAGATCGGTTCTCGAAGGGCTGGCGGTGCGATTGGCGGCGCCGAAAATGGACCCCGATACATTTCTCGAACTTGAGCAGCTGCTCGACCGTATGGAACGTGCCGGACAGGCCGGCAGCAGCGATTGGGTCGTGCGGCATCAGGAGTTCCACGCGCTGATCTACAAGCTGAGCGGCCGACCGAAGCTTATCCGAAAGATCAACGCACTGCATGTCGTGATCGAGCCCTATATGCGCATCTGGTTCGACTACGCCGACAAGCCGCTGTCCGCCCGCGAAGAACATGAGCGTTTGATCCGCGCCCTGGCGCAGGGCAACGCACTTCAAGCAGATCAGATCATGCAGGAACACATTCTCGGCACCGCACCCTTGCTTGCCGAATTCGCAAGTCCCGGGCGGCGTTAAGCGTCGTTCGGCTAAAGTATCCAAACCGGGGAAACCATCCGGCAGGGACAGGGAACCGCCGTCTATAACGGCTTAAGCGAAGAGGAAAAGTCATGTCGATCCGTCGCATGGCCGTGCTGACGGCTGCCTTCACGACACAATGTTCGTTGCGGAATCGCTTGCACAGAGCACGTTGAAGCCCACACCCGCGTGGCCGACCGGCCCAACAAAATTCGTCGAACAAGGGGACGACAAGAATGCGCAACTTCGAAAAGCCGACCCGCTCCGTTGCCGTTGCCCGCCACGCAATGGCGGCAACTTCGCATCCCTCCGCAACATTGGTCGCATTGCAAATCCTGGAGGCTGGCGGCAACGCGATGGATGCGGCTATTGCTGCTTCGGCCATGCAATGCGTCGTCGAACCGGGCTCGACGGGCATCGGCGGTGATTGCTTCGTGCTGTATGCACCCGCCGGGTCCGACAAAGTTGTCGCCTACAATGGATCCGGCCGCACGCCGGCAGCGCTGACGCTCGACTGGTTCACCGAGCGCGGGCTTGCCGAAGTACCGCGGCAATCACCCTCCGCCGTGACCATTCCGGGCGCCATTGATGCGTGGACGCGGCTGCATGCCGATCACGGCCGAATGCCTTTCGCCGACGTGCTGGCACCGGCCATTCGTTTCGCTGAGGAAGGCTATGCGGTCAGCCCGCGCGTCCATCATGACTGGATGCTGGAAGAGACGCTGCTGGCCTCGGACCCGGCCGCTGCGCGCATCTTCCTGCCAAAGGGGCGCGCGCCCAGGATCGGCGAGGTACACCATCAGCCGGAGCTCGCAGCCACGCTAAGGCGCATCGCGGCCGAAGGGCGCGACGGGTTCTATACGGGGGCAGTGGCGGATGACATGGTGTCCTATCTGCGCGCGCTTGGCGGCCTGCACACCCTTGAGGATTTCGCGGATGCGCGGGGCGATTACGTAACACCCGTCACAACGGATTTTCGGGGCCATACCATCCACGAATGCCCACCGAACGGACAGGGCATCATCGCCCTGCTGATCCTCAACATCCTCGGTCGTTTCGATGCCAAGGGCGATCCGCAGTCGCCTGACAGGCTGCATCTGGAAATAGAGGCGACACGGCTCGCCTATGCCGCACGCGACGCCTGGATCGCAGACCCGGACAAGGCGCAGGTACCCGTCGAGGAATTGCTGTCAGGCGCTCTCGCCGACCGGCTGGCGGGCATGATCGACCTGAAGCGCGCGCTGACGGACCTTCCGGCCTTCGACATGCCGCTGCACCGTGACACGGTCTATATTTCCGTGGTGGACCGCGAGCGCAATGCCGTCAGTTTCATCAACTCGGTCTTCGACAGCTTCGGTACCGGTCTTGTCGCACCACGGTCTGGCGTTGTGCTGCACAATCGCGGTCAGAGCTTCTCCTTGAAGCCGGACCATCCCAATGTCGTGGCACCGGGCAAGAGGCCGCTGCACACCATCATTCCCGGCATGGTCACGCGAAACGGCCGCGTGGAAATGCCCTTCGGCGTGATGGGCGGCTATTATCAGGCAATGGGCCACGCTCACCTTATCTCCAAGGTCTTCGATTACGGCATGGACCTTCAGGAGGCGATCGATTTGCCACGCCTCATCCCTAAATCCGAAGGCACGCTCGTCGAAGCCGAACATACGCTGCCGGCCACCACCGCAAGCGAGCTCGAACGCCGCGGTTTCTCGCTCGTTGCTGCCGAAGGGCCGATCGGCGGGGCGCAGGCGATCCGCATCGACTGGGAAAACGGTACGCTGATCGGCGGGTCGGAATCGCGCAAGGATGGCATCGCACTTGGGATCTAGGGGCAGGTTCCTTGCCTGTTGGCCTCGGCGCCCCGATGCCCCGGTGCCCCGGTGCCCCGGTGCACGAGCCCGATCGCATCAATGCCGCCCGAGAACCTCCCCTAGGAATTTTCGGGTGCGTTCATGTTTCGGATTGGAGAAGAACTCGGCGGGAGGGGCCTCCTCGACGATCACGCCGCTGGCCATGAAGACGATGCGATCGGCAACCTGGCGAGCAAAACCCATTTCATGGGTCACGCAGATCATCGTCATCCCCTCTTCGGCCAGTGCAATCATCGTATCGAGCACTTCCTTGACCATCTCCGGATCGAGCGCGGATGTCGGCTCGTCGAACAGCATCGCCTTCGGCCGCATGCAAAGGGCGCGCGCAATGGCAACGCGCTGCTGCTGCCCCCCGGAAAGTTGGGCAGGATATTTCTCTGCCTGCTCGGAAATCTTGACCCGTTCCAGCAATGTGCGGGCTCGACCCTCCGCTTGCGGCTTGTTAAGACCAAGCGTCCGCATCGGGGCCAGCATGCAGTTCTGCAGCACGGTTAGATGCGGAAAGAGATTGAACTGCTGGAAGACCATGCCGACTTCCCGGCGAACGGCATCGATCACCTTCGATCCGTGCCCAAGCCTAATACCGCCGACATGGATATCGCCTTTCTGATAGGCTTCCAGATGATTGATGCAACGGATGAGCGTGGATTTGCCGCTTCCCGAAGGGCCGCACAGCACGATCTTTTCCCCCTTCGCGACAGACATGTTGATGCTATCGAGAGCCTGAAAAGCGCCATACCATTTGCCCACGCCGGATAGGCTGATCATCGGCTCGATCGAATTGTCGCTGGTTCGGACCTGGCTCATCAATGAAACTCCGGGTGTTCTCGCCACGCACTGCCTAGCGGCTGGCAGTCAGGAACTTGCGCTCTAGATGGGCGCCATAAATGGTGAGCGGGCAGCACATCAGGAAGTACAGCGCTCCAACGATGCCAAAGACGGTCAGTGGCTGGAATATCTGGTTTGAGATGATGTTGCCTGCGCGGGTAAGCTCGGTGAAACCGACGATCGAGGCGAGCGATGTACCCTTGATGAGCTGCACCAGGAAGCCGACCGTCGCCGGCAGCGAGATGCGGATCGCCTGGGGAAGCACGACGTCCTTCATGCGCGATACGTAACCGAGGCTCAGCGCCTTTGCCGCCTCCGTCTGGCCGCGGGGGACTGCTTCAATCGATCCGCGCCAGATTTCTCCAAGAAAGGCGCTGGCATGAAGCGTCAGGCCGACCGAGACCGCGGCCCACGCATCCATCTGGATACCAATCAGGGCAAGGCCGTAATACACCACGAAAAGCTGCATCAGGAGCGGCGTGCCCTGGAAAACCGCGATATAGCCAGCCGTCAGACGCTCGATGATGGCGACGCCGGACGTGCGCAGCAAGGCCACCATCAGCCCGGCAACACAGCCGCACACGAAGGCGACCGCGGACAGCGCGACCGTCCATTTGAGCCCTGTCAGCAGGAAAAGAAACTCCTCACGTCCCATTGGATCTCCTCCTATCTGAGCGGGTAGCTGAAGTAGCGGGCGGAGAAGAATGCGAAGATGCGCATCATCACCCACGAAATGACGAGGTAGAACACGGTCACGGTGAAATAGACCTCGAAGCTGCGGAAGCTGTCAGATTCTATCCGCTGCGACACCGACGTCAGTTCATAAGCCGATATGGCAGATGCGATGCTCGTCGTCAGCGTCAGCAGGATGAACTGGCTCGTGAGCGATGGATAGATCGTCCTCAGCGCCGGCTTGAGGATGATCAAGCGAAAGACCTGGGCTTTGTGCAGCCCGAGCGCCAGCCCCGCCTCCGTCTGGCCTTTCGAGATCGATTGCACCCCACCCCGGATGATCTCGATGGCGTAGGCCCCGCCGTTGATGCCGAGCGCGATGATAGCAGTCGGCGTCGGATCGAGCCGGATACCCGCCAGCGGCAGCGCGAAGTAGATGAAGAAGATCTGCACCAGAAACGGCGTGTTGCGTATCAGCTCGACAAAGCCAATCACAAGCCAACGCAATAGCTTGACTCTTGACTGGCGCAGAATGACGCCCCCGATGCCGATGACGATCGCCAGAAGCATGCCGGAGATAGCCAGCGTGAATGTTCCCAGACAAGCCCAGAGAAGGTTGGGAAGACCGTCGATGACCGGAGTGAAATCAAGGGTGTAATTCATGACATCTCCTGCGGCACACTCTTCAGGACGGCCTTGCCAGGCCCGCCATCGCCTCGATAGCCAGTTCGTAACCAGCTGCCCCAAAACCAATCATGACCCCGGTCGCGGTCCGGGAAATCAGGGAATTGTGATAGATGCTCTCGCGCGCATGCACGTTGGATATATGCAGTTCGATCTTCGGGCCATCGAAGGTTTTCAAGGCGTCCAGAAGGGCTATGGATGTGAAGGTATATGCCGCCGGATTGATGATGATGCCGCACGCATCCTTCCGCGCCTGGTGGACGGATTCGACCAGCTCCCCCTCGAAATTCGTCTGGCGGAAATCGACTGTGAAACCAAGGGACACGGCTTTCGCTTCGCATCGGTCCCTGATGTCACACAGTGTCGTGGTGCCATAAATGGAAGGCTCCCGCTCACCAAGAAGGTTGAGATTGGGGCCGTTAAGGACAAAGATCGTCTTGCTCATGGAAAAACTCCAGGCAGCATCGGCGCACGTGTAAACGCACGCCGACGCCTGCACCGCTGTCTGGTGCCGCCTCAAAAATACAGGCTTTACGAAGAGCCGTAGCTCAGTTCGCAGTGAACGGAATGCCTTCCAGACTGGTTGGGAACTCCGGCACGGGAACCTTCATCCACTTGTCATAGATCGTCTTCAGTTCGCCATCGGCCTTGATCTTGTCGATGAATGCGTTCACCGCGACGTTAAGCTCTTTCTCGCCGAGACGCGTGCACGCGCCATTGTAGAGCTTCTGGAACTCGAGCTTGTTCTCGAATTTGCCAGGGACAGCCTTTTCGACACGATCAAGATAGAAGATGTTGCCGCCGAGCGCGTCGGTCTGGCCGGAAACCAGCGCCTGAACACTCGCTGCGTCACCGTCATAACGGCGGATGGTTGCGGTGGACGGTGCATTCTTCGTGACCTGGGTATCCTGGGCTGCACCCTTGGCGACGCTGATGGTCAAACCGGCCATATCCTCGTTCGTCTTGATGGATTTGTCCTTCGGGCCAATCAAAACGATGGCGTTGGCATTGTATGGCTGGCTGAACTGCACGGCTTTGGCGCGATCCGGCAACATGGCCATCGTTGCGAACAAAATGTCGACACGCCCTGAGGTCAGCGCGGGAATGCGATTGTTCACTTCCAGCGGAACGAACTCTACCTCGACACCGAGTTCCTTGGCGAACAGGGCGCCCATATCGGCATCGAAACCATCTTGCTTGCCGGCGCTGGTGACGAAACCCCATGGCGGGTTATCGCCCTGAATGCCGACGACCAACTTGCCCTTCGCCTTGATTTCCTCAGGCGTGATCGCTGCTGCCGGCTGCGAAAACGATACTGCGGCGACAATTGCCGCGGCGCCCATCAGGGCGTGACGCCGATTCAATTTGAATCCAAACATAAAGTACTCCTCCTCCAGTAACCAAGGGGCCGGCAAGCTCTCCTCCAACCGGCACCACACAAAAACTGGCATAAGGCCAATTGCAAATCAACTGAGTTTTTATAAAATCTCCGATAAAATTCATTTCGGCATTCACATGGAAAATTGCTATACGGATTTAAGAGGTTGAGACGACTGCCCGAGGGAAGGATGATGAAAAACGTCGGTCGTCACCGCCTCGATCGGTTGATTTACCGAAAACTGTGAGTAATGCCGGCCCAGTGGGGCGGGAATCGCAAAGCGATTGCCCTCGGGCCACGCTGGGCCACATTCGAGTAGGGGCAGATCACTGCGCCTGAATTGTTCCGATTGCTTTGCAGGCGGGTTTAAATAAGCGGACGCAATATGTATGAGGAATTAGAAAATCTCTGAGATGAGCGCATGCTGTCCGATCTAGCAACCGAAACCATCGCCGAAAGTAGCTACAAGCGCATTCGGGCCGACATCATGTTCGGACGCCTTGCCCCAGGCCAGAAGTTGAAGCTTGAAAAGCTCAAGGAAGCCTACGACACCAGCATCAGCACACTAAGAGAAATCCTGAGCCGGCTCGCCTCCGAAGGTCTCGTCGTGGCGGAGGGCCAACGGGGCTTTCATGTGGCACCGATGTCATCAACCGACCTGAAAGAGATTGCCGCGCTGCGTCTGTTGCTGGAGACGCACGCGCTTGAGCAGTCCTTCGCACGGGGCGACGTCGATTGGGAGGCCCGGCTCGCATCAGCCCATTACAAACTGGCACGCATGGAAAGCATTATGGCCAGCGGGGATACCAGCCAGACAGAAGCCTGGAAGCGTTACGACTGGGAGTTTCACCAGGCTCTGATTTCCGCCTGTGGGTCCAGACTGCTGATGGAAACCCATGCCGCCGTCTTCGACAAGTACCTGCGCTACCAAATGGTTGCCCTCTCCTATCGCGGCAAGATCGCCGAGGACGAACACAGGCAACTCCTGGACGCTGCCCTCAAGCGAGATCAGGAGACCGCGAAGAAAATCCTCGGTCTGCACATTCAGGGCGGTGTCGAACATGCGTTGGCGGGGAAGTCACCCCTTCAGGATTGATCATGCACGAAGAACGATCAGGTGAGCACGAACGGGTGAATGACCTCGGCGAAAGCATCAGCGATGCGGTCTTTCGGCGTTTGCGACACGACATCATAATGGGAATCCTGCCGCCCGGCTCCAAGATCAAGCTTGAGAGGGCCCGCGAGCGATATTCGATCGGCATTTCCTCACTGCGCGAGATCCTGTCCAGATTATCGGCAGAGAACCTCGTGCTTGCGGAAGGGCAGCGCGGGTTCGAAGTGAGCCCCGTTTCCAGGCAGGAACTGACGGAGCTGGCCGACCTTCGTACCGTGTTGGAATGCCATGCAATCGGCCTGTCATTTGCAGTCGGGGATCTTGAATGGGAAGGATCGATCGTCGCTGCCCATCATCGACTGGCGGCCGTGGAACGCCGGCTTCTCGCTGGCGATATTACCCGTACGATCGACTGGGTCCGATGCGATTGGGAATTCCATCGGGCGATCGTTGCCGCGAGCAATTCGATGACGCTTCTTCAAAGCCTATCGTCGGTATTCGACCGCTTCCTGCGATATCATATGCTTGCTGGAAGCTTCCGAGGCAAGGCTGTCGTTGACGATCACAAACTGCTCTTTGAACGGGCGCTCGCAAGAGATGCCGATGGCGCAAGGCAGATCATAACAAGCCACGTTCAGAGAGGAATTGACCATATCCTGAAAGAACCGAAATTTCTTTCAGGAAAATGAGGCTTCCGAATTCGCTAGCTTGATCCGGCCTGAACCAATGGCCGTGCGAAGGAATCCGCCTTTTCGTGCATCTCACCTTCTCCGATTACCCGGCTAAAGCCTCATAACAGGCGACGCCAGATTTGTATGGTGCATCGGATCACCAAGCTGGTTGATCCGCTTGCCGATGCCTTCTCGACGAGCGGGAGGCGGCATGGTTAGGTCATGAGCGTTGGCGTGGGCATCTGCGGCGCCAACCCGACGCCACCTCGTGGGCCCGTTCAGCGCTCGAACCTGTCCAGCATCTTCCTCAGCTGCGTATTCTGCAGGCGAAGCTTGTTCGCCAATTGCTCCCGAAGAAACCTGATCTCGGCCTCTAGGTCGCTCATACCTTCGGAGATGGTGCGGGCAACTGGGGAGGTCTGCACGACAGCTGCGGGGGTCTCGACTGGTTTGAGACGTCCTGATCGCCTGTGCGAGACGGCCTTGGCGGTCTTCTTGATCTTTGGAGCGGCATCGTCCAGCGAAGCTGTGTTGCCTGTCGGGACGTCGGCATCATTCTTCGCCAACGTCCCGTCAATGGCATTGTCGCCGCCGGTCTCGTCGAACGGTCCGTGCGCGGCGGAAGGACCGTCAAGTTCATCGCCGGCCCCTGGCTTATCCGTAGAGCCAACGATCGGCGAAACGGCCGGGCTTGCGCCCTCGTCCGTGGCCTCGTCCTGCGCTGGCGGGCGTCGCGGCGACACGAGACGCGCAAGCAACTTCCATGGAGACGCCATTTGTTCGACCCCGCATTTATCCGTTCGCAGACTGCGCGTTCACCGTTGGTCGCAGCCAGGCGCCATCAGAACACTCGTCACGAAACGCATGACCATGCGGCCAACCATTGGCCACCTGCCTCGATCAGGCGAGCTTCAGCCGCTTGCGCAGATCGGCGTTTTCAGCGCGCAGCTTTTCGGCAAGCAGCTTGCGCAGCTTCTGGTTTTCTTCTTCCAGCTGCAGCAGATCCGCGATGTCGTCAATCGCCGGGGATACGGCAGATGCCGCCTGTACCGTCTTGGGAGCACGCTTCACGGGCTTGCGCTTTGCAGGGCTTGCAGCTTCGACCGCTTTTGCTTTGCGACCCCGCTTCTGCTTTCCAGCGGCTTCCGTTGAAACAGCGGCTGTTGCCGCCACAGTGCCAACAGAAGCGGGTTCTGCGGCCACTTTCTTAGCCCGGGGCTGGCGTTGCTTCTTCGGCAAGGTGGGCGTTTCAACAACGGCCGGGGCATCACCAGTGGTCATCGTTTCGCTTTCATCGGCCATGTTCGTCTCCTCGTTAGCGGCTTCAGTTGTGTGCTGCCGAACCGGTTGTGTCAAGAACGGTCCAACCGTCTCGGTGTTCGTCGCAAGCACATTGCCAGCGGATTGGCCATCCGGTTCATCTGCTGGCGGGTATGGCGCCGCCTCGACCTCGACATCGCGGGCAACAGACTTGAGGTCGATGCCGCCCCAGATGGAGTTGGACTTGGGGTCCGGCTTTCGTCGACCCTTATATTCGACGGAAAAACTGCGTTGCGTTTTTTTCAAAGTTCGAAGCCCTGCATATCCAAGGAAATGTCCGGCGGCGCATCAGGAAAGCCGCAGGCCTACTGCATAATGATTGGATGCCTATCAGTCCAGCCCCACTGTGACCCTAGAATTACTCTGTGTTCGCGGCTGATACCCGTTAAGGACTGCCGCCTTGCAACGAACAACACTTCTCAGGTGTTGCTTCTGTTCGCGTCACCTTTCTCATTAACGCGAAATTGGCATGACGGAGGACTTTGCAAAGACTGCGCAAAGCTAACGATAAAGAGGTGAACTATCATGAACGCCTGCTCCCTTGCGGCAACGCTGCTTCTTGCCCTCGCATCAACCACGAGCCATGCTGCGGAAAGCGCAATGAGGATCAACAATGGCGGAAGGGGCCTCGCCGGCATCCTGAACCTGCCGGACAATGGGAAGAACCCGCCCATCGTCCTTATGCTACATGGATTTACCGGCAGCCCACCGATCTGTGGTTTTCCCGATGGAGAGGCTCATCCTGCATGTCAAGGCATCACCGGCTTGCGGCGCAGGATCATACCGCCATGATGCAATGTGTTCGCATCCACGAAATCGCCATCGGCAGTGAAGCCCGTGTCGTCCCAGTACTCGATATGCGTCCCGTCGACTTCGTAGCGTCCTTCATAGGCGCGTTCTCGCTGCCCGCGGGCCTCGACGTAACGCCCGCTCGGTAGAAGTTCGTGTCGAACACGGTTGTCGTCCGTGACCCACATGCCGACATAGGGGTGGTTGGGTTGCAAATTGGTCTCCTGCGCTTCTACGGATTGAAAGGAAAGGGTGGCGGCCATGAGTGCCGCAAGTGACTGTCGCATGATGTGGCTCCGTCAAGCGTTACTGTTGTCGGTCTAGAGGTGACGGCGCATGGGGGCGCGGTTTCGGTTCGACAGACATCAGGTCTGCCGAACCGCAGGCACCGGTCATTGGGAACGCGGGGCGTTGTTATCGACAACCTGCTGATAGGCAACGAGGTCCAGGAAGGCTTCCGCCTTGACGACGAGGCCATCCTTCATCTGAAATATCCAGACAAACTGATTGCTGTAGGGTGCGCCCGACGTCGTGGTCGCCGATCCGTCGAAGCGTATGATGATCGTGTCGCCGTCGGCGAAGATGTCGCGCACCTCCGGCACGACCGGCGTCGCGAGGCGGCTTGTCAGCGGAAGCGAGGCCTGCTCGATAAAGTCCTTCTGGTTGCGATAAGTGCCCGCCACCGGGCCAGAGCCATGGATCGTCCAGACGACGTCGGGAGCAAGAAGGTCCCCAAAGACGTAAGTGCCCCCGCGCCATTTTTCGAAGGCGGCTTCGACGATCGCGCGATTCCGTTGCTCGATTGTGGCATTGTCTGGGGACTGCACCTGCGTTGCCGTGGTGATGGCGTAGGCTGTGACCGGCAGGGTGAACGAGATCAGCGCTATTGTGATCACAACAGTTATGCTCGCCCTGGCAACCCGTTGGTGTGTAGGAAGAGTGGTCATGGTATCGGTTCTTTCCTGGTTACTCGTTGCCTGTTGAGCGCCCCATCGACCCGCACTGACGTTGCATGCATCGTCGCCGGGCCAAATGTCGCTCGAACGGTCATTCGCGGCGTTCGACGGCAGAACCGCCAAAGATCAATTGTTGCACGAGGGGACGCTGCGTGAAGCGATCGGGAAAGACGGGACTCGGTTCGCTGATCCAGTTCAGTCGGTCGAGTTGCTCCGACGTCAGCCGAAGATCCAGCGCTTTGAGATTGTCCTCGGCTTGGCCAAGCGTCCGGGCACCGATGATGGAGGAAACGACAGCTGGATTGGCCAGCGTCCAGGCAAGTGCCACGCGCGACGGCGTGGCGTTTGCTTCCTCCGCGACGGCCTTAACCTCGCTCGCTATTTCGATCGCACGTTTGTTCAAATGTCCGGACGCAGCGATGACACCTTTCCGGCTGGCAGACACGGCCGCCTCGCGCGAATCCTCGACATCGGCAAGCGAGTATTTGCCGGTGAGCACGCCTCCGCCGAGCGGCGACCACGGGAGAACCCCAAGACCTAGCGCGGCAGCCGCCGGCAGAAGTTCGTGCTCGACGGTCCTCTCGACGAGGCTGTATTCAATCTGCATCGCCACGAACGGAGACCAGCCGCGGATGTCGGCAAGCGTCTGCATCTGTGCAACGCGCCATGCAGACGTGTTGCAGATGCCGAGGTAGAGCACTTTCCCAGAACGAACGAGGTCGTCGAGTGCCCTCATAACTTCATCCGGCTGGGTCGTCATGTCCCATGCGTGAAGATAAAGGAGGTCGATCCGATCCGTACCGAGTTGTGCCAGGCTCTGTTCGACGGAGCGCACCATGTTCAGGCGGTGGTTACCGCCCGAGTTCGGGTTGCCCGGGTCGCGCGCCATGGTGAATTTCGTCGCAAGGACGATCCGTTCGCGCTTGTCGCCGATGAAGGTGCCAAGCAGGCGTTCGGCGCCGCCGTCGGTATAGTTCACCGACGTGTCTACGAAGTTGCCGCCCCGGTCAACATAGAGATCGAAGATGCGGCGCGCCTCGTCACCGTCCGCACCCCACCCCCAGTCGGACCCGAAGGTCATTGTTCCCAAGCTCAACGGCGAAACGCGCAATCCCGACCGTCCAAGAAGTTTGTAATGATCAATCGCCATGTCAGCTATCTCCTGGTTGCGAAACCCAAGTTAAGCGCGTCGATAGGATCGGACAATTTGCCCAATGATTTCCAATCTGGTAAATGTATCTAACCAATGGCAATCGATCTGAACGGCATTTCAGTCTTTCTGGCAATCGCGGAAGCGCGGAGCTTCCGCGTGGCCGCGGAGAATCTCGGCGTGACACGGCCAGCGATCAGCCAGGCGATTCGTCGTCTCGAGGATCGACTGGGAGTAGCGCTGGTGCGGCGCACGACGCGCAGTGTCAGCCTCACGGAGGCCGGCGAACAACTGTATCAGCGGGTGGCGCCGGCGATTTCCGAAGTCGGGCTGGCGCTCGACGCGACGGCAGATCGCGACAGCGCACCAAGCGGGCTGCTACGGCTGGCGGTGTCATCCATCGCCGAACAGTTCATCTCCGGTCCGCTTCTGGCGCGTTTCGCCGATGGCTTTCCCGCCATTCAGATCGACGTCACTGTCACGGACGAGGAATTCGACATTGTCGCGGAAGGGTATGACGCGGGGGTACGGCTGGGGGAAGTCATTGATCAGGACATGATTGCCGTTCCGGTCTCGGGCGATCAGCGCCAGGGCGTCTTCGCTGCGCCGTCGTACATTGAACGTTTCGGCGAGCCAGAACACCCTTCTGAGCTTTCGGCGCATCGTTGTATCGGCTGGCGCCCCGCGCCGCACAGCGCACCCTATCGCTGGGAGTTCGGGCAAAAGGGGCATGACTTCGATGTGGCTGTGAACCCGCAGATCACCACCAATGACATGTGGCTTATGATCCGCATCGCCTGCGCCGGCGGCGGCATTACCTTCGGCATGGAGGACACCTTCAAGCCCTATGTCGAATCCGGCCAGTTGGTTCCTCTCCTTCAGGACTATTGCCCTTCCTTTGCAGGCTTCTTTCTATACTATCCCAGCCGTCGCAATCTCCCTCCGAAACTGCGCGCGCTTGTCGACCATGTGAAGCGGTGGCGGTAGCGTCCACGCTTTATGGCGATCAGGCGAATGCCATGCGTCAATCGATCGATCTTTTGATATGATCATCTGTCAGCAGGTTACGCAGTTTGTGCGTAAAGTCGTCGCCAACACGGAACAGATCGAACCTGCATCTGGGCGCATTGGTGCGGAGATACTGTACCAACCCGATCTACATGCTTGTCGATAAAGGCGTCGTCGGCAGTGACCGCTTCGTGGTCACGAGGCCATCTGAAAGCGCGACGTGCCTGCGTCATCGAAACGAAACTGCCCCACCAAGTCCCGCAGTTTACGAGTTTCCGCAGCCAGCGCCTGGGAAGCCGCCGTGGACTGCTCAACCATGGCTGCATTCTGCTGGGTCGTCTGATCCATGGTGTTGACGGCTCTGTTGACCTCGACCAAACCAACGGACTGTTCCTTCGCAGCAGTCGCGACTGCGTTCATATGATGGTTGATTCCGGAAATGCGCTGTCCGATTTCGTTGAGAGCGACGCCCGTTTCGCGAACCAGCCGCACGCCGCTTCCAACTTCGGCAGAGGATGTATTGATAAGGGCTTTAATCTCCTTGGCCGCTGTCGCCGATCGCTGCGCCAGTTCACGAACCTCCTGGGCAACGACGGCGAACCCCTTGCCGGCCTCTCCGGCGCGCGCGGCTTCGACACCAGCATTCAGCGCAAGCAGGTTGGTCTGAAACGCAATCTCGTCGATGACACCAATGATGTTTGAGATCTGTTGCGAGGAGCTTTCTATCCGCTGCATCGCTTCCTCTGCCTGGCGTACAACGTCAACCGAACGAACAGCTCCATGGTCAGCTTCCGTCGCAGCGGCACGGGCCTCTTCGGTGCGCTTGCTGGAATTGCTTACATTTGCCGTGATTTCATCGAGCGCGGCGGCGGTCTCTTCGAGGGAGGCAGCCTGACGCTCCGTGCGGTTGGCGAGGTCATTGGCGCCGGATGAAATCTCCTGCGTGCCACCATCGATAGCGGAAATTGCCTGAGAAATCGCCATCAGTGTTCCGCCCAACTGGGTCAGCGACGAATTGAAATCGTGGCGTAGGCTCTCGAAATCCGGCGAAAACTGTTCGTTGAGCTGGAAAGCGAGATCTCCTGAGGCCAGGCGCTTGAGACCACCGGCCAGGCCGGAGGTTGCAGCTCGCAGACGCTCGGCCGCGTCGGCTTCGGCCTTCTGCTGGGTCGCCATGCGATCGTCCTCTGCTTGCTGGCGTGCACGCGCGGCATCCATCTCGAGCGCGCGTTTGGCAATCGCCCCCTTGCGGAACACCTCCACGGCGGCAGCCATGGTCCCTATCTCGTCCTTGCGACCAAGACCGGTGCAAATTACATCCGTATCGCCATCAGCAATGTTCACCATGCCTGACGAAAGCTGAAGAATGGGGGTCGTCACGGATCGACGAAAGAACGCGAAAAGTGCGATGGCCAGGATCAGCGTCAGCCCGAGAATGGCTTTCAGTGTGTAGTTGATGGTATTTGCGGTCTGAGTGCTCAGGTCGGAGATGGATGTGGTGACTGTCTCGATTTGATCGCCGGCATGCTCCATCGCACTTTCCAGCTTCGAGAACTGCGCCATGAAATCCGGTAGCGCATTCATCGCGTCAACAGGGGTTCTCTCCGCCGCCGCCACCATGTTGGTCGCGCTGTCGATATAGGTAAGAAGCGGCGGCTCGACGCTTGCCAGCGCCTTCTGCGTGATGGGATCTTTCGCCAGCACCTTGTTCTCGTCGATCACGTTGCGGAATGAGGCAACATGTTCCGCAAGGTCCGCTTTGACCTGCTCGAACTTTATACCGGCGGCGGGATTGGAGGCATGCAGTGCGGCAAGAACATCGGCACGCAGGGCATCATGCATCATATCGGCCTGCATATGATTGCGAAGGATCTGCCCGGATCTGGCAATGTCGACAGCATCCGCATTCATCGTCGACGCCGACCAGATTCCGACACCGGCCGCGCCCCCGGCTATAACAAAAATCGCGGTGCTCGCAGCGGTAATCTTGTGTTGGATTGATGCCATCGTGTGATCCCCATATGAGGGCCAAGCATGTTAGATTATCCTTAAGAAGCAGTAAATTATACAAATCATCCCATGGCTGCCGCCGGGACAGCTTGTCGGGATTACGGATAGAGCGGCCCGGCACTCCGGGACGAGCGCTCTAGACGCTAGCGTCAAAGGCAGTTCCCGGCTGCATCGAAGTCTGGCTGTCCAAAACGCCGCGTCGGAGAGAGTCCGACAATCGCCCCGTCTATTGCTACCTCAGCGAACCTGCTGCGACCGGCGGAAAATTGCTTGGGAATTCAGACCACCATGCCGCGCGCCGTGACAGACCAGGCCTCGGCCCGAACCAATCCATTGCCAACGACAAAAACGGTATCGACCATGTTGGTGACCACACATGCGTGATTTGGCACGACACGGACCTTATGTCCGACAGACAGGCCAATCGGCCCGCTGCTGATCAGGCGTCCGTACTCTTCAACTGGTTGATGACGATGTCGTCGCGATCCCAAATGTGCCCACAACCTGTCCGTCCCAGGAGATTGGATGTCAGGACTGCAAGTGACGCCTTTCCTCGACGGAACATTCCACCGCCGGCCGGCCTTTCCCTCGAAAGGAGACCGTCATGGCCATTGCACCAGCCGACCCAACCCCGAAGGACCCGCCCGGCGTCGCTCCCAATCCGGCACCAGATTTGCCAGAGCCGCCGATCAGGGAACCGGAACCTGACGTATTACCTGATGAATTGCCAAACCCGAATCCCGATGAGAACGGCGATCTGCCGAAGACGCTCTAGGCCACCGGCTATGCCGGCAGTAGTCACTGCCCTCATGGCCGAGCCCGGATTTGTATCGCCTGCCACGATATGATCAGCAGAAGGGCGTTAACAGACTGGCCGCATTCTATGTGGTGCCCGGCTAGAAGGCCCTTCCACAATCTATTCGTCTTCCGGGGCACCCCGACGCCAGTAGGAGACGACGAGGTGCTGACTGCTTGCGAGCTTTCGCTCTTGGCGCGCAAAGGCGCGGATCGCACGAAAAGAGTTAAACTCGCAACCGGCCCATAGATACAGGCGTTCATCCTGCCCTGGAAACTTGGTCTCGCGAATGGCATCAAACAGAAGCGTCGTGGTCCCAGGAGGTCGCTCGCCTCGAAAGAGCCACACGACCTCGATTTTTGCTGCCATATCCAGCGTCTGAACATCGGCGCTGCCCGCCACTTCAAGGAACGCCTTTCCCCTCGCCCCGGCCGGCAGGTGTTCCAGCATTCGGACGATCGCGGGAAGTGCGGTTTCGTCTCCCGCAAAAAGATACCAATCTGCCTCGACTAAACCACCACCGCCGGGACCGACGACGCCGACCTTGTCGCCCACGCGCGCTTTTTCTGCAAAGCCAGAGCCTGGCCCGGCATCATGCAACACAAAGTCAATATCGAGCGTTCCGGCGGCGAGATCGACGGAGCGTACGGTATATTTGCGCATGAGAGGCCGAAGCTCGGGCTGGTCCCAGGCGATGATACCGTTTTTTCCCACATGCGGCCACTGTGGCTCGACGGCCTCCGGGCGCTGAATCATGAGGTTGAGATGCAGCGCATCGAGGCCAGCGAAGCGTGCAATGTTTTCGCCGGAAAATGTCAGCCGACGCATATGCTTAGTCAGCGTCCGACAGCCCACCACCTCCAGGATCTGGAAATTCGGGGGACGGACGATTTCTCCGCCATCGCCCGTCCAGGTGATGACCGGCGGGTCGTCCCCGGAAAATTCGAGAATATGGGATGCAATTGACATGCGTGCGAAGTAGAGACCCTCCAGATCGGGCGCAGCGACATCAACCACCGTTTCCTCGCCGTCCTTGGAGAAAGCGGCGCGACTACTGCCAAACGCAAGCTCTGGACCACCCGGACCTGCGGTCACCTTGGCATCGTGTTCGAGCATATGGTCGCAGAACTGCGCGATAACCCGTTCGGGTTCACGGAGCGCGATCCGGGCCTGAGCGGTGTACTCGCTGCCTTGCATATTCTATCCTACGGCTGGAAATCGACCCAGAACGTGCCTTCGAGCGGCACGGCCAGAAAGCGTTCGTTGATCTCTGCGAGGGTTTGGGCGGGATTGATATCTGCGAAGACCGCGGGGTGCATCCACTTGGCAAAACACTCGAAAACGAGGATGTTGAGCACTGAAATGGAGAGCTGATGCGACACGGCGTGAGCCCGGCCTTCCCTCACCGCCGTCAGCGCGTTGCGCATATCGCTTGCCAAAATGGCCGCAAGTGATGTTCGTGCGGCAGCCACGCTGACACCGCCACCCAGAACGAGACCACCCTGGGCGGCAAGATGTGGCCCGCCGGTCGCGATGTAGACCGTGGGGTCAGCGTCGAGCACATATTCGGAACTCAGCAAACCGTCATAGCCCGGCAAGTCGGCGCCAATATTTCTTCCTCCGGCGAACCGAAGATACTCCGTCATGCGATTTCCCTTGCCGGGCGTCGCGCAGCAAGTCGCGCCAGCATGGGCATCCAATAGCACCGAAACCGGTTCAAGCCCCGCCGTGCGATCTGTGATGCGCTTGTATCTCGCGCGCACGAAATCACCAAAGCTTTTACCTTTTTCCGCCTGCCCTACAGCCTCTGCGAGAAGCTCGACCGAGAACGCGGTCGTTTCTCCGGGGCCCTTGCCGTCATTGACCGGCCCATCGAGAAAGAGCACTGGAACGCCGGCCGCTTCAAGCGTCATCGTGACTTCCGTCCAGCCGGTCTCCCAGATCGAGACGACGAAGAGATCCGGCCTTACGGAAAGCACCGCCTCGACAGAGGTCTTCGCCGGCAGCACGCTTCCAACCGTCGGTATCGTGTCGATCGCGGGAAAACGCCGTCGATATGCCTGGTACATGCCGCGGTCGATTCTCTGTGGCGCCGCCCAGCCGGCAAAATGCGCCACAGGATCCGGATCCACGAGGGCCAGCGACAATAGAATGAGGCTTTCATTCGTGACGATACGCCGGGCAGGCTTGGCGAGTGTTACCGTGCGCCCGGCTGCATCGGAAAGGACGATCTGCGCCTGTGCCGGCGCAGCCTCAAGCGTTGCCAGCGGTAGAAACACCACCAGAATCCTGAAGAATGCCGCAGGCAGCCCCGTGCGGCGCTTTCCTCTGGCTTGTGTATACGCCGCGCTCACCACGAGTACTTCAGCGACGCCGTGATGGCGCGACCCGCACCGTAATTGCAGCTTCCCCCGGTGCTATTGAGGCAATGCGAAACATACACTTTGTCGAACAGGTTCGTGACGTTCACGCGAAGCTTCGTGCCTGCGAAATCCTTGTCGAGTGCAGCAAAGTCGTATTCCGCTCCGATATCGACCAATCCACGTCCTGGAATGCGCAGTTCTTCCTTGTAGGTACTGTCCGTCTGGTAGGAAGACAGAGCGCGCACGCCGGCACTCAGGGTCAGGCCTTCAAACACCTCCGGCCGATAAGCGAGCCAAAGGCTTCCCTGATGTTCAGGCAGACGCAGGACCTCCCGCCCGAGCTCCACGGGATTGTTGGTCTCAAGCACCTTCGAACGCGAATAGGCATATGAGGCAAGAATATCGACGTTCGGCGTCAGCTCGTATTTGCCCTCGATCTCAATGCCACGAACGCGCTGGCGGCCAGACTGGACGTTATAGAGCGTATCGGTCGGATCCGGCGTCAGCGCATTCTTCAGCGTTAGATCGAAGAACGATGCGGCGATCATGCCACGCCCGTCCGGCGGCTCATATCTGATACCGAACTCGTACTGTGCGGCCGTCTGCGCCTCAAAGGCCTTGCCATCCTTGTCTGCCCCCAGCGTCGGCAGAAAGGCGGTGGAGTAGCTGGCATAGGGCGCAACGCCATTGTCGAAGAGATAGGCAACGCCGGCCCGCCAGGTCAGTTTCTGATCGTCTGTCGAGACGACCGGCGACGGTGTCAGCATCCGGTTCGCGCTGTCGATATCGGAGAAATCGTAACGCATACCGACAGTGCCCACCCAGTTATCATATCGAACCTGGTCCTGCACGTAGAGACCAACCTGCTGGCGCTCCTGAAGCCCGGAACGCTGGATGGCGGGCACGGGAATGTCGACTTCGCCGTAGCGCGGATCGAGAAGATCTAGCGATGGAACACCGGCAATGGCGTTGCCGAAATTGGTGGATGACGTTGCCTTCAAATAGTCGAGGCCGAAGAGCATGGTGTGGTCTAGTGCACCAGTGCCGAAGCGGGCCTCCACCTGCGTGTCGACATTAAAGCTCGATACCCAGTCGTCGGAAATCGCCGCCGCGCGGTTCAGCGTGTGGCCATCCGGCTGGTAAGCGAAGGCCGGGTTGACGAGAACGAGCAGCATGTTCTGGTCAGAGCGACCGTAGCGCAGGTTTTGCTTCACCGTCCAGGTTTCGTTGAACTCGTGCTCGAACTCATAGCCCAGCATGTAGAAGTCACGCTCGAAGGTACTAAGGTTGGGATCGCCGAAATTGATGTCGAGCGGGATTTGGCCGATCGGGTTTTCCAGAAGCGTGCCCACGGCGGGGTAAAAGCGGGGATTGAAGTTTTCGGGGCGATCTTTCTGATAGTATCCATAGAGGGTGAGCGATGTCTGGTCGGTGGGCGCCCAGGTGAGGCTGGGTGCGATGACCAGTTGCCGTTCACGTTCCCGATCGACCTGGGTTCCCATGTTCTTGCCGAGAGCGGCGACCCGGTAGAGCCACTCGCCGTCCTCCGTCAGCGGGCCTGTCATGTCGAGCGTAGCCTGCAGACCGCCGTGCGAGGAGGTTTGCACACCGACTTCGTTATGTACGGTTGCCTGCGGCCGCTTGCTGACCTGATTGACGAGCCCGCCCGGCATCGAGCTGCCGTAAAGCACGGAGGTCGGCCCCTTGATCACGTCGATACGCTCCAAGGCGAAGGGGTTGACACTCGGCGTCGCGTAATTGCTGGGATCGCCCGCCAGAGCGAGACCGTCGAGCCACATCGTGCCGTAATTGCTGAAGCCGCGTATGTAGAGCCAATCATAACGGATATCGTAACCGTTAGGGTCCGGAAGAACGCCCGGCGTATAACGCAGTGCCTCGGCGACCGTATTCGCGCCCTGCTGATCGATTTGGTCGCGCGTCACGACGCTTACGGCTTGTGGCGTCTCACGTAGCGAGGTGTTCGTCTTGGCAGCGCTGCGAGCACTTTTGGCGACGATGCCTTTCTCCGGCTCGCGGCCGCCATGTGCGCCCCCTTCGATGGTGATGGTTTCCAACGCGGTCGCACCGGAATCCTGCGCATGCGACGAGACCGCAAATCCGCTAGCGACAATTGCAACGGAAGAGATCAGCCACAAGCGCCTGCGCAATACCCCGCCCCTTCTCGTCTGCCCTGCATTCGTGCCTGCGCTCTTAAACAAAATCATCATCACGGCCTCAACCGACAAGTCGCCTCGTATAAACTTGACCAACTAAATCAAGTTAATATATCTCTTAGGTCAGCATTGGCACGACAGGCAATGGCGGTTCCTTTGCGGGACGCGCAGACACCTTTGCAGTCCGAGAATTCTCGGAGAGGCTTCAAAGATCGATAAGACCGGGGCGGTCAATGTTGGCAGGTTTTCACGCACGGCAAATGAAGGATTGAGCATGGACGCCGCATCGGGCGAAGCCGGGAAAGGAGCGAACGAGGGGCGACTGCGCGTGCGCGACTTCCTGCGGCACGACGGCATTGCGCTGGACAGCCCTGATGACCGTCTCTCCCCCGACGATACGCTGATGAAAGGGGCGTTCCTGCATAAGGAGTTGCGCCGCGGCCTCGTTCTGCATGTCAGCGATGCGATAGAAGAGCGGGCCTTCACCGCAACCTCGCTCCTGCCGGAAGAGCTTTCGTGCATCTTCTTCCTTGAGGGCACCGTCGACCTGTCGATCGGTGACCGCCGCTTCGCCTTTCGAGCAGATCGCGGTGCGGCTCAAGGAGTAGCGATCATGAATGCCTGCCCCGAGCATTTCGCGCGCGCCTCGCGCGGACACCAGCACCTGCGTCATCTCGTTGTCTCCGCCACGCCGGAGTGGCTGCACCGGGATGTGCTTGAAACCGTTGTCGACAGCAAGGGCGGCGCGCGCTTGCTGCGCGATCATCTGGCCGAGCACCGCTGGACGCTCACACCTCGAATGGTTGCGCTCGTGCGCGAGATTTTCGCACCGTCACCGCTCATTCCTCAGCTTTGGGACCTTTATCTGGAAAGCCGGGCTGTGGAACTCGTGGCCGAGACCATGGCCGCCGTGCTCAAAGCCGACCGCAACGAACGCGGCGGGAGCATAATGACGCGGCACGATGCAAACTGCCTCCAGCGTGCAAAAGATTTCATCGATGCCCGTATCGCCGAACCGATCAGCGTCGATACCATCGCCCGCGAAGCCGGCATCAGCGCCAGTGGTCTGCAGCGCCTGTTCCGCATTTCGGAGAACCGCAGCATCTTCGACTACGTGCGCAACATCAGGCTCGAACGCGCGTTCACTGTTCTCGCAAGCGGCGATGTCAGCGTACAGGACGCGAGCGCTATCGCAGGCTACACGAACCCCGCAAACTTCGCGACCGCATTCCGCCGCCGGTTTGGCGTCGTTCCCACCGCAGTGAGAAAGAAGGCATAGTGGTGCGCGCTCGGACCCGCCATAGCCTCCGGCAGCTTTTAATCCGCAATACGGTTGCCGAAGAGAACTAAGGGGACGAGCGTGAGGTCATGGTGCGCTCATCGTCCTTCGCAGGCACGACGGACTTGGCATCAGACAATAGCAAGTACAGAACCTCCTCCAGTTCGGCACTGCCTTCATCACCCAGCTTCGCGTTGAGCTGCCGCTGTGCATCATTGCCGATGCTCTCAACCCTCGCCAATGCTTCCGCGCCCTTGTCCGATATAAACACGAGCACGCGGCGACGGTCCTCTGGATCGGGTCCGCGATAGACGTCCGCGGAGGCGACCATCTTGTCAATGATCCTGGTCAGGGTTGGCGAATCAACGAATACCCTGGCAGCAAGATCCCCCATCGGCATGCCGTCGACGACGTCCAGCGCCCTCAACACCCGGTACTGCTCAATTGAAAGGCCATGGGGCTTCAGATTCGCCTCGATTGACTGCTCAAACTTGCGATTGACGCTGCAGATCAAATCCACGAGATGCACGCTATGAACCTCCCGAGACACATTATCTCGATTTTCAATATTTCACTTTACATATAATTTGCATCACAGGAGCACAAGCCTTTGCCGAAATGCCCGCACAACAATTGTGCAGCGCGATTGCTTGTTGCGTACAAATTTGGCGCGGCGCCAGAAACCCCCGGCGAGTAGGCCAGGGAATTCCCGTCAAACGGGATTCTGACAGGACTAATTGGCTCATATATGTGTTGCGGCGAATGGCACGTTTCGTGCTTTCGTCAAACCTGTCGTCCCGGAGCGCAAAACGAAGAGGGGTATGGCAGTGCGTAGCGTGCGGATTGGTCTGCTTATCGCCCAGAGCGGCTCTGCGGGATTATGGGCTCCTTCAGCAGAGGCCTGCGGGCGCCTCGCGGTACAGGAAATTAACCGTGACAGCGGCATCCTCAAACGGCATGTCGAACTCTTCGTGATCGATGCAGGATCGACGGCGAATTCTGCAGCGACAGCCGTCGGGCAGGCTATCGAAGAACAGAAGGTGTCGGGCGTCGTCACCATGATCCCGAGCTACGCGCGCGAAGCGGTCGCCAACGTCACGAGCGACCGCGTGCCACTGGTCTACACGCCGCAGTTCGAAGGTTTTGCTCCGGAGCGCAACGTCATGACCACGGGCGAGACTTCCGATGAGCTGATCGCGCCCGCCCTCCGCTGGCTCATGGAGCGTAAGGGCGCAAGGCGCATTTTTCTCTGCGGCAACGATTACATCTGGCCGCGGTCGAGCCTCAGGATCGCTCGCGAACTCATCAGGCACGCCGGCGGTATTGTAACGGGCGAACTCTACGTTCCGGTCGGCGTGCACGACTACGACGAGATACTCGACCGCATCAAGACGACGGCATCCGATTTGGTCCTGCCCTACTTTCTCGGCTCGGACAGCGTCGCCTTCAATCGCGCCTTCTGCAGCATGGGGCTCTCGCCGGGTGTGCTGCGCTTCACCTCGGCTATCGACGAAACGATTGTCTATGGCCTGCAGGCACACGAAACCGAGAACATTTTCGTTTCCTCAGCTTATTTTTCCTCCTTGCGCTCCCGCAACAACGGCGCCTTTCTCGAGCGCTATCACACCACTTACGGTGACAATCCACCTCCGGCCAATGCCTTCGGCCAGTCCTGCTATGAAGGCATTTATTCTCTCGCAGCCATGGTGGAAGAGGCTGGAAGTTTCGACGCTCGTCTCCTCAAACGTGTTTTTGGACGAACACTTCTGCAAAAGACCGCGCGCGGCAATGAAGCGAAACCGATTGTCGGCAGCCGCCATCCCGTGCACCTGGCGCGCATCGACGGTTATGATTTCTCAATTTTGACATAGTCATAAAAATTACTTGATTTTGCAAATATTGCATATTTAAGTATCCCCATTGCGATCGAACCAAGGGGAACCAAAACCATGATCCTGTCCCGCCGCCGCTTTCTGCACCAGTCCGTGCTGGCCTCCGCAAGCCTGCTCGCCGCTCCCGCCGTGCTGCGCCAGGGTGCGTTTGCGGCAGATGATCCAGTCCTCGTCGGGAGCTTGCATGACCAGTCGGGCGCGCTCGCCGCATCCGGCGTGCCCATGGTTTACGCGCTCAATCTGGCGATCGACGAGATCAACGCTGCGGGCGGCCTGCTTGGTCGACCGCTCAAGGTCATTCATTATGACACGCAGTCGAACATCCAGATGTATTCGCAGTATGCCCAGCAGCTGGCGCTGAAGGATAAGGTCGCCGTGGTCCATGGTGGCATCACCTCGGCCTCGCGAGAGGCGGTTCGCCCGACCTTCGACCGGTTCAAGGTTCTCTATTTCTACAACGTGCTCTACGAGGGCGGCGTCTGCGACCGGAACACGTTCTGCACCGGCACAACGCCGGCGCAGACCGTCGAGAAGCTGGTGCCTTTTGCGATGGGCAAGTCGGGCAAAAAGGCCTACATCATCGCCGCCGACTACAATTACGGCCAGATCACCGCCAAATGGATGACGAAATATGTCAAGGACAATGGCGGCGATGTCCTGTCGATCGATTTCTTCCCGCTCGACGTCACCAATTTTGGCCCGACCATCTCCAAGATTCAGGCGGCCAAGCCCGATCTGGTGCTGTCGGCGCTCGTGGGAGGCAACCACACTGCCTTTTATCGCCAGTGGACTTCGGCGGGCATGAAGGGCCAGATCCCAATCGCCTCGACCACATTCGGCCTCGTCAACGAACCATCGACCCTTGATGCCGCCGAAAGCGAGAACATCCTCGGCGCCTATGGCTACTTCGAGGAGCTCGACACGCCGGCGAGCAAGAGCTTCGTGGAGAAGATCAAAAAAGCGCATCCCGACACGCCCTATATCAGCGAGCTCGCGGCAGCGACGTATGAGGGCGTCTATCTCTGGGCCGAAGGCGTGAAGAAGGCTGGCAGCCTCGATCGCATGGCAGTGATCGAGGCGCTTGAATCCGGTCTTTCCTATGAGGGTCCCAGCGGCAAGGTCACGCTCGACAAGGCGACCCATCACACGACGCGCAATGCTTTCCTTGCCGAGGTCAAGAGCACTAAATGGTCGGTGCTGGAGAGCTACCCCGATGTACTGCCGGCCGATACGGCCAGCGTCTGCGATCTCGTGAAGAATCCGAGGGACGTCAAGCAATACGTCATCAATCTCTAACGGTCCCGCCGCGGCGACGCGCGACAGCGCTCCGCCGTATCCCCGCTTACGCGCAGGAGAAGAAAAAGGATCGAAATGGACATCTACGTTATATTGCTGCTCGACGTCATCAATGGTGCGTCGTCGCTTTTTCTGATTTGCCTCGGGCTGGCGATCATTTTCGGCATGATGAAGATCATCAACCTCGCCCATGGCGAGTTCATCATGCTCGGCGCCTACGCGACCGTGATCTCGGCCAATAACGGCGTCAATATCTGGATCGCCATGCTGGTCGTCGCGCCGCTTTTCGTCGGCCTTGTCGGATTGGTCATCGAGCGATGCCTGATCCGCTTCCTCTACGGACGGCTCGTCGATTCGATGCTGGCGACCTGGGGACTGAGTTTGCTGATCATTGGCATCGTCACGACCATTTTCGGCAACACGATCCAGGGCGTTCCTACGCCACTCGGCGGCTTTTCCATCGGCGCCTACCGGTCGAGCTATTATACGCTCTTCCTCCTCCTCATGGCCGTTCTGATGATGGCGGCGATCTATGTCGTCATGCGCTATACGCGGCTCGGCCTGATCGCGCGGGCGACGATGCAGAATCCCGGCATGGCGAACACGCTCGGCGTCAACCCCTCCACGGTCTATATGGGCACGTTCGCGGCAGGTGCGGCGGTTACCGGCCTGGCCGGCGGCCTGCTCGCCCCGGTCTCGGGCATTACGCCGGTCATGGGCGGCGCTTATGTCGCGAAAGCCTTCATCACCGTCGTGGGCGGCGGGGCCGCCATTCTTTCGGGCACGCTTTCGTCAGCCAGCCTGTTCGGTGCGCTCAATCAGGTCGGCGCCTACCTGACCACACCCGTCTTCGGCGAGGTGATCGTCTTCACCGCCGCCATCATTCTCATTCGCCTCCTGCCGCAAGGCATTTCCGGGCGGTTTTTCAAGGGGAACCTCTAATGACCCAGCGGCTAGCCCTTTTCACCCAGGCGCTTGCGGTCGTCGTTGCCGCCGTGGCAATCGCCATCGCACCGGGGATGATCGAAATCTTCACGCTGATGCAAATCACGCTGTTTGCCTCGATGGCGGTGCTGTCGCTCAGCCTCGCCTTCATCTGGGGGTTTGGCGGAATCCTGTCCTTCGGACAGACTGCATTCTTTGGCCTTGGTGGCTACGCCTATGCGGTGGCCGCTATCAATTTCCAGGATTCGACCCAGGCGATCATGCTGGCTGTCATCGTGCCGGCACTGTTTTCGGCAATCCTCGGCTACTTCGCCTTCTATGGCCGCATCTCGGATGTGTATCTCGGCGTCATTACGCTGACAGTGACGCTCATCCTCTTCAACGTCATCAACTCCACGTCCGGCGACGAATACCGGATCGGCGAGGCGATGCTCGGCGGCTTCAACGGTATTCCGGCCGTACCGACCTTCAATATGCCGTTCGATCCGGAGAGCCCGCTTTCGCCCGAACAATCCTGGTGGGCGACGGCGGGAACCCTGCTCCTCGTCTATCTCGGCCTGCGCGCACTGCTCGCCAGCCCGTTCGGCCGGGTGATCGTCGCCGTGCGCGAAAACGAGGTCCGCGCCTCGCTGCTCGGCTATGATCCGCGCGTCGTCAAACTCATGACCTTCATTCTCGGTGGGGCGATCGCCGGGTTGGCAGGAGCGCTGTACGTCAACTGGGGCGCCTTCGTCGGGCCGACGATATTCAGCCTGTCGCTGTCGGCGGAAATCATCATCTGGATCACCGTCGGCGGTCTTGGGACGCTGCTCGGCCCGATCATCGGCTGCATCCTGATCGAATATATCGTCGCCGGTATCGGTTCACAGCAGACCTTGAATTCCAACCTCGTCCTCGGCTCCGTTCTCGTCTTCTTCGTACTGCTCATCCCGAAGGGCATCGTTCCGACGATCCGCGACATCGCGACCGGTCTTCTGGCTCGCATCGGCCGCGGGCATGGCGATGCTACGCCGGCCACCATGCCGCAAACCGCAGGAGTGAAATGACATGGCCGAACTCACGCCCCTGCTCAGGACGGAACATCTGACGATGCGCTTCGGCGGCGTCGTCGCCAATGACGACATCAACTTCACCCTGCAGGAAATGGAGCTTCGTTGCCTGATCGGCCCGAACGGGGCCGGCAAGAGCACGTTCTTCAAGTCGCTCACTGGTCAGCAGACTCCAACCTCCGGCACGATCGCGTTTCGCGGTCTGCCGATCACCGGCCGCCTGCCGCATGAGATCGCCCGCATGGGGATCGGCATCAAAACGCAGGTTCCCAATGTCTTCAACGGCCTTACGGTCAGGGAGAACATCTGGCTCTCCGCCCGCCGCAAGACGACGTCGCAGAGCCTGTCCGCCGCCGTCCGCGGCGTGCTCGACCTCATCCGGTTGACGCCGCAGGCCGACCGCACCGTAGCGACGCTGTCGCACGGGCAGCGGCAGTGGGTGGAGATCGGCATGGTGCTGGCCGCCGAGCCGCACCTCATCCTGCTCGACGAACCGGCGGCCGGCATGACCGATGAGGAAACGCTGCTGACTGCCGACATCATCCGCGACATCAACCTGTCGCGTGCGATCGTCGTCGTCGAGCACGACATGGCCTTCATCCGCCTGATCGCCAAGACGGTAACCGTGTTCCACCAAGGCCGGGTGCTGATCGAGGACACGGTCGACAAGGTGCTGGCCGACCAGCGGGTACGCGACGTCTATCTCGGAAAGAAGGTGGCGGCATGACCAGGCTTCTGGGCGTCAGCGGCCTGCGCTCCGGCTACGGGCGGATTCCGATCCTCACCGGCATCGACATGGCGATGGAAGCGGGCGAATATCTTGGCATTCTGGGCCATAACGGCATGGGCAAGACGACGCTCATGAAAACGATGATGGGCCATTTGCCAGCGACCGCCGGAAGCATCCTGTTCGAAGGGCGGGACATCACCGCGATGAAGCCCTACGAGCGTTCACGGCTCGGCATGGGGCTCGTGCCGCAGGGCCGGGAGATATTCCCCGAACTCAGCGTGCATGAAAACCTACGCATGGGCCTGGCGGCAGCGGCGAACGAAGACCGCGGCGTCATCGATGCAGTGCTCGAGGACTTTCCGCGACTGGTACGGCTTCTCGATCGGCGGGGTGGGGCGCTTTCCGGCGGGGAGCAACAGCTCCTGGCGCTGGCGCGCTGCCTCTGCACAAAGCCCCGCCTGATCCTACTCGATGAACCGACGGAGGGTATCCAGCCCTCGATCATCGAAGAAATCATCGACACGCTCCTGGCGCTGAAGACGCGTTGGAAGCTTTCGCTGATCGTCGTCGAGCAGAATCTCGAATTCATTACATCACTTTCCGATCGCATCCTCCACATCCAGAAGGGCCGCATGACCGGCGAACTGGATCGGGATGCAGTCCTCGCCGGAGAAGTCGGAATGATGGCCTGACCTAGCACCGCACGGCCGGCGCCCCGGCGCCCGCCACTCCCTGACATCCCTGTTTCAACTGCGCTTGTCTCAACAAGAAAGGATGACCTATGTCCATTACACGCCCAACAGCCGCCGACGTTGCCGACCTGGCCGCCGACCTGCATATGAACATGTCGCTCGACGAGGCCGCCGAATATCTCGGCCTCATGGGCGGCATGTTCGATGCCTACGACATTATCGACGAATTGCCGAACCCGCTGCCGCCGGTGAAATATCCGCGCACGCCCGGCGCCAAGCCGGCAACGGTCGACAACAAATACGGCGCATGGGCCATCAAGACCGAGGTGAAGGGCGCCGCGGAGGGGAAGCTCGCCGGCAAAACGATCGCGCTCAAGGATAATGTGGCGCTCGCCGGCGTACCGATGATGAACGGCTCGACCACGCTCGAAGGTTTCGTGCCGGCGGCCGATGCGACCATCGTCACCCGCATCCTCGATGCCGGCGGCACGATCGTCGGCAAGGCGGTCTGTGAGCATTTTTGCCTTTCGGGCGGCAGCCACACCTCCAACCCCGCGCCGGTGCACAATCCGAACCGGCTCGGCTATTCGGCCGGCGGCTCGTCCTCGGGCAGCGCGGCGCTGGTGGCTGCCGGCGAGGTCGACATGGCGATCGGCGGCGATCAGGGCGGCTCGATCCGTATTCCCGCCTCCTATTGCGGCATTTACGGCATGAAGGCGACGCACGGCCTCGTTCCCTATACCGGCGTCATGCCAATCGAATCGACCATCGACCATACCGGCCCGATGACGGCAAGCGTCGCCGACAATGCGCTGCTGCTGGAAGTGCTTGCCGGCGCCGATGGTCTTGATCCCCGCCAATATGCGCCGAAGGTCGCCGCTTATACCGAGGCGCTCGGCAAGGGCGTGAAGGGCATGAAGATTGGCATTCTCAAGGAAGGCTTCTCCTATGCGAACATGCAGCCGGGCGTGGCCGAAAAGGTGCGCGCCGGCGCCGAGCGCCTCGCTGCCCTCGGCGCCAATGTCTCGGAGGTCTCGATCCCCGAACACCTGACGGCGCTTGCGGCGTGGAACCCGATCACGCTCGAAGGTTTCGTGGTGCAGATGATGCATGGCAACGGCATGGGCTTCAACTGGAAGGGCCTCTACGATGTCGGCCTGCTCGACGCACATTCGAACTGGCGGCAGAAAGCCGATGATCTCTCGAAGACGCTGAAGCTGACCATGCTGGTTGGCCAATGGGGCCTCAGCCACTATCGCGGCCGCTACTACGCCAAGGCACGCAATATCGCGATCGCGGCAAAGGCTGCCTATGATGCCGTGTTCGGCGAGTACGATCTCCTGTTGATGCCGACACTGCCCTGCGTCGCCACGCCGATCCCCGGCAAGGACGCGCCGCTTGAGGAAATCATCACTCGCGCCTTCGAAATGACTGCATCGACCAGCCCGTTCGACGTCACCGGCCATCCGGCCATGTCGATCCCTTGCGGACTTTCCGAAGGTCTTCCTGTCGGTCTGATGCTGATCGGCAAGGATTACGACGAGGCGACCATCTACCGCGCCGCCAGTGCCTTCGAGGCGGAAGGTGACTGGAGAGGTTTCTGATGCAGACGATCAGCGCAATTATCCGCGTCAAGCCAGGCGAGGAAGAGGTGATGCTCGACGGCCTCCTGGCAGTCGCCGAACATGTCCGACTGAATGAGCCGCAGACGATCGGCTTCTACATCGCCCAGGGCGACGATGACCCATGCCTCTTCACCACCTACGAGCGCTTTACCGACAAGGCGGCGATGGACCTCCACAATGGTTCGGAAGCTGTGGCGAAGTTTTTCGCCATCGCCAAGCCCATTCTCGACGGACCGGTGACGCTGGTGACGGCGCTGGAGCAGTCGAGCAACACCTGAAGAGACAGCCGGCGACCGCAAGGCCGCCGG
Organism: Shinella sp. H4-D48; assembly: GCF_022637395.1. Taxonomy (GTDB): domain Bacteria; phylum Pseudomonadota; class Alphaproteobacteria; order Rhizobiales; family Rhizobiaceae; genus Shinella; species Shinella sedimenti. The sequence continues at coordinate 526,128 of NZ_CP093338.1, forward strand.
CCACCATTTGAAGACCCCCGCTGCAATAGGAGAAAGCCATGACCATCGCACCGGAAATCCGGAGTTGGCGCGACAGGGCCGAGGGGCTGAAGCTGGAGGGCCGCTTGTTTATCGACGGCGATTTCGTGCCAGCGCAATCCGGAGCCGTGTTCGAAAGCATCAACCCTGCAAACGGCGACGTTCTGGTAGAGGTGGCGCGGGGCGATGCCGCAGACGTGGATCTCGCGGTTGCCGTTGCGCTCAAAGCCTTTAAAGGGGGCGCCTGGTCGCGGATCGCGCCGCGCAAGCGGATGGCGACGCTCTATCGTTTCGCCGACCTCATCGAGGCGCATACTGAGGAATTCGCGCTCATAGATACGATGGACATGGGCAAGCCGATTTCCGAAATGCTCAACGTCGACGTTCCGCTGGCGCTCACCTGCCTGCGGTTCACCACCGAATGCATCGACAAACTGCAGGGTACGGTCGGCACGACTTCGCCCGACACCCTGTCCTATGTGCTGCGCCAGCCGCTCGGCGTCGTCGGCTGCATCGTCCGATGAACCCTGACGAAAATGAGCGGCGTAGCAAATGTCAAGCCTCCGGTTGATGACAGCGGTGCGCTCCTGCAACGATATAGTCGATCATTGCTGCTACACTTGGAGAACACTACAGGAATGAACTTGGAACATCATTTCCATAGGCAGGCGGAAATGGGTATGAGACGTATCCCCTTCTGAACCGCACGCCTCCGCCAACGACGGCTTCTTCTGCCGAACAGTTCTTTCAGCCAGGCATAACGCAGAAGAGATGCCGCGGCACACCTGGCCCTTCGGTTTTACGTAGCGCCGAGCAGCTGCTTCATGACCTTTCTCCCGAGAGTCGTCATGAGGGGCAACAAGCATATCAACACGACAGCGGTATAGGCGCCGATCGATATTCCGCTCGACACGAAGGCTCCGAAATCCCCGCTCGACATGGTCAGTGTTCGTCGGAAATGCTCCTCCAACATCGGGCCCAACACAAAGCCGAGCAGCATCGGGCCCAGTGGGAAGTTATATCGGCGTGCGACAATACCCAGAATGCCCGTTAGCACGACCAGAAGCAGGTCGGACTTGCTGAGGTCAACAGCATAGGTGCCGATGCATATGAAAAGGAGGATAACGGGGTATAGATAACTGACCGGGATTCGCAGAAGGCGCACCCAGATCCCGATGAGCGGAATGTTTAGAAGCACGAGAAGAATGTTGCCGACCCAGAAGCTCATGACCAAACCCCAGCCCACCTCGGGATGATCCATCATCAATCTGGGGCCCGGCGTGATGCCATGGGCAATCAGAAGGCTCAGGATCAGCGCCATCGAAGCGGAGCCTGGAATTCCGAGGGTCAAAGTGGGAATGAACGATGTTATGTTCGAGCAGTTTGATGCCGCCTCGGGCCCTGCCAATCCCTCCACCGCGCCCTTGCCGAAACGCGACTTGTCCTTAGCGACATTCCGCTCCACGCCGTAAGCGACCATCGTCGAAATGGTCGATCCGCTGCCCGGCAGCGGACCGAAGAAGGCGCCGATGCTCGCGCCGCGTAGGATGGGCATGATCGTCTGCTTCAATTGCGCGGTCGAGGGCAGCATGTCGCGGACGGCAAGGCGCTGCAGTGCGAACGGCTTGGCGTTGTAACTCGTGACGATTTCGGAGATGCCGAACGCCCCCATCGCCACGACCACCAAGCTTATTCCGTCTCTCAGGGAGTTGAAGCCGAAGGTGAAACGTTCGACACCCTCGTTGAGATCGATCCCCACGAGGCCGAGCAGGATGCCGATCGCAGCCATCGCGAGGCTATGGGACACCGGGCTGTCCGACATGGTCGTCGCCGCGAACATTCCCAGCACGAACAAGGCAACATATTCGGGTGAGCCTATGGCGAGGGCAGCTTCGGATATGTGCGGAGCAAGAGCGATCGTAAGGATAATGCCGATCGCCCCGCCGGCGAAAGCAGCCACGGTGGTCAGGAAAAGCGCTATTCCCGCCTGCCCTTTCTGCGCCATCGGAAAACCGTCCATGCAAATGACGGCGGCATCTGTTTCGCCGGGAACGTTCAGCAGAATGGCGGTGATCTTCCCGCCATAGGTCGTACCGTAATAAATCCCCGCGAGAAGGATCAGGGAATGTGCGGGGTCGAGGTGGAAGGTGAGCGGGAACAGAATCGATATGGCGGCAAGCGCCCCGATGCCGGGCAGGACGCCGACGACCATGCCCATCAAAACGCCAAGGGCGCAGTAGAGCACGCCTTTCAAGGATAACGCGACCGCAAGGCCCGCCAGGATATTATCGGCCATTGGTCAAACTTCCTAAAAGAAGGTGAGAATCGGAACGGACACCGACAGTGCGATGGGGAAGAGCAGGCATGTCAGCACGGCACCGAACACCGAGAGGCCAATGCTTTTTGCCCAAGACAGGCCGGAAGCACTGCGCGATGCGATGAGGACCTGGATGAATGCCGCGGGGAAAAACCCTGCCCACTCGATAAGAGCAGCGAAGGCACAAACCGATGCGACGACCAGGGTGAAGGTCTTCAGACTGATGTGCTCGGCGGACGGTGCATCCTGCCCTTCCAACGCGAGGGCAGACAGGACGCCACGCCACAGCTTCTCGCCTGTGGTCACAATCCCGAGGCCGGTCAAAAAAAGACCGACCAGCAAAGGCAGCCCCCCCGGACCGGGATTGTCGAAGCTGCCGGTCGGGAGCTTCAGCCACGTATATCCTGTGGTCAGCACGCCAATGGCCAGAATTGCGCCCGGAGGTCCGAGTGAGGACACCTGCGATGTGTTGCTCATCATCTAAAGCTTTCGATATGCGATGGAACTGTCGTGCAAAGCGACGCCGATAAAAGCGGGCCGAGTGGCCCGCTCGGCGCCGGTATTGGCAGCGCTTACTTTTTCAGGCCGATCTCGGTCGCAGTGGTCTCGAAACCCTGGATAATGGAGGCGATTTCCGTCCTGAATTCCTCGCGATCGCCGGTTTCGACAAGATAGGATGTCTCGGTCACCAGGATCTTGTTTACGTCCTCGGAGGCGAGGACGTCCGCGATGGCCGCACTCAGCACATCAACGGTCTGCGCAGGCGCTCCGGCACGCGTGATGACGCCGTAGAACTGGGTGAGATCGAAACCGGGCAGTGTTTCGGAAACAGCCGGGATGTCGGGATATCGAGGGTGCCTCTTTGCAGAGGATACAGAAAGCATATGCGCCTTGCCGTCTTCGACATATTGCTTGACCTCGTACGGGAATGCCAGGAATAGGGGCACACGACCGGAGATGAAGTCTGCATACATGTCCCCACCCCCTTTATAGTTCACCTTGATCATTTCGATGCCGGCCTGACGGTTCAGCTTTGCATACAGAAATGACTGAAGCGAAGCGGGGCCCGAGGTCGAGAACTTGATGGAGTTCGGGGCATCCTTCGCCTTGACGATCAGCTCAGGAAGCGACTTGACGCCAAGGCTGTCCCAGGCCGTTATGAAATAGGGGGTCGAGACAAGCTTGGCGACCGGCTCGGCATCCTTCACAAGATCGAAACCGAAGCTCTCCGCGCCGCGCACCGCCTGCGCTCCCAATTGGGAGTTGCTGATCGACATCACCGTGCAGCCGTCGGCCGGCGCCGACTTGAGAGCCTCGGCTGCGACCGAACCATCCGCACCTCCACGGTTTTCGACCAGTATGGTGACATCAGGGAGCTTCTTGGCAAGCCGGTCCGTTATCAGCCGGCTGACCCAGTCCTGACCGCCGCCCGCCGATGCCGGAACGATCCAGCGAAGGTTCTTGCAGGCGAGGTCCGCCGCGATAGCAGGCATGGCTGCGGTCAAGCCGATCAGCATTGGCAAAGCGTATTTAAGCGTGGTTTTCATTTTTTTATCCTTTCAAGTGAAGATTTGCGCGGGTTTCAACATCCATGGGGCCGCCAAGATTTTCACAGGACCTCGCGACCGAGCTGAAGGCTCGACCTCGGGTGTGATTGGCGATCCCGCGCAGTCAAACGGTGCGTCAACGAGGATAGAGGACCAACGATGGCACGGATGGAGGCTATGGGAGGTTCGAAGCAGCCAATGGGTTGGGCGCAAGTCGGCATAATTTATCGGCGCACGGAGACCCCATGTCCTGCGAGACGGGTAGACACCACGAAACGCAAAGGTTTTTCCGCCACATCATGCACATGCCATTTCTCTGCAAAAACCTATATTTTTATAAAGTCTATGTATTTGATATAATAAAAACGAACGAGGATTGTTCTTCTTCCGAGATCCAAGATATTGGAAACTTTTACCAATATTCCCGCTGTATCGGCAATTGAACAGCCGGTAACGACCGAACTCCCGGTTCTGATCGGAGCTCTAGCAGGAGTGGACAGATCAGCATGTCGAAGCTTCACCAAGCAAAATCGCGCAGCAGGGTGATTTACCGTCGAAACGGCGTCGACTTCCAAAAAAAACGCTGCACAAATTTCCCTCTTCGTCCACGGGTTCGCACGCCACATGATCCGGTTGCCAATCGGCGCGCGGCAGGCAAGCGATCATCATGCTCGACAACCCGGTTGATCAGGACAAGTTCACGCGTGCGTTCGCACAAAAAGTGTTGCCGGTCAGCAGAAGTTCGAGCGCGCGCCTGCGCCCCGCCAAACGCGGCAGACGCTGCTTGCCGCCAAAGGTTTGAAGACATCCCAGCCAGGACTTCAGCCTGCCATAGGTGGATTGAGCCGAGCAAAGCCTTCTTGCCGGCGATAGGGAAAGTGAGGATATGGCGCAGTCACAAGGCTGACTTGGTCCAGCAGCGCAACCTGTTCGCGTGTCAGGCTCCAGCCGACCGCGCCGAGATTCTGGCGGAGCTGCTCCTCATTGCGGGCACCGACGATGACAGAGGAGACGGTCGGGCGTTGTGTAAGCCAGTTGAGCGCGATTTGCGGGATTGTCTTGCCGGTTTCCTCCACGAGGATATCGAGCGCATCAATCACGCGATAGAGGTATTCGTCCTCGACCGGTGGGCCGAAGCTGGCGGTCTCGTGCAGGCGGCTTCCTTCGGGCAGCGGGCAACCGCGGCGGATTTTTCCGGTAAGCCGACCCCAGCCCAGTGGACTCCAGACCATGGCCCCAAGACCCTGGTCTTTGCCCAGCGGCATGAGATCCCATTCATAATCCCGCCCCACCAGCGAGTAGTAGACCTGATTTACGACATAGCGCGGCCAGCCATAACGATCGGCGACAGCAAGTGACTTCATGATCTGCCAACCGGCAACGTTCGAGACGCCAACGTGGCAGATCTTGCCGCCTCTGACGAGCATGTCGAGCGTGGACAACACCTCCTCCACCGGCGTGAACGCGTCGAAGGCGTGCAGCTGATAAATGTCGATATGATCCGTGCCGAGGCGACGTAGTGCATCCTCGACGCTGCGGATCAGGCGTGACCGCGAGGAGCCCGCATCGTTCGGCCCATCACCCATCGGCAACGCGCTCTTGGTCGAAATCAGCACCTGCTCGCGACGGCCCCTGATAGCTTCGCCGAGGACCTCTTCCGACGCACCGTCGGAATAGACGTCGGCGGTATCGAATAGGTTGACACCGGCATCGAGGCAGATGTCGACGAGGCGACGCGCCTCGGTGGGATCCGAATGACCCCAGTTGCTGAACAGTGGGCCGGAGCCGCCGAAAGTACCCGCGCCGAAGCTGAGGACCGGCACCTTCAGGCCGGATTTGCCGAGGTAGCGATATTCCATGGCTTGGTCCTTCGTCATGAGAGGATGGGTTAGCGTCCGAGAAGTTCGTCGAGGTCGACCGCCTCGGCCATCGCTCGATTGCCCGCGTCGCCGGGATGAAGGTGATCGCCGGAATCGAAGGCAGGATTGATCCGTGACTGGTCGGTCGGATCCCTCAAGACAGTGTCAAAGTCGACAACGGCGTCGAAAGCGCCGCTCGTCCTGATCCAGCGGTTTATCTCCTGCCGCAGCGTATCCTTTTCAGGTTTGTAATAATCGTCAAGCGGCGTTCCCGAGAGTGCGCCCTTGAACGGCGGCAAGGTCGCCCCGACCAGACGAATATTGTTTCCTCGTACCAGTGCTATGATCTGCTGGTAGCCGGCGATCATCTCATCGGCAGTTGGGCGCATCTGACCCGGCGCAAAGGCGGTTCCCGGCCAGGATATATCGTTGATACCAATCAGGAGGATGGCGGCTCTCACCTTCGGCTGTGCGAACACGTCCCGTTCCAGGCGCGCGGCGACATTCACGCCCATCTTGTCCCGAAGCAGCCGCCCGCCGGAGATACCCGCATTCAGAACCGCGATCCGCTGTGGCGCAAGCCGCTCGGCCAGGAAATCCGGCCAGCGGGCATCTGCGTCCAACGTGGCACCGTTTCCATCGGTGATCGAATCCCCGATGACGACGACCGCGCCGTCGTTCGGTGTATCGACCATAAGCTCGCTGAGAAAGACGCGCGCATCCGTTGTCTGCGTTGCGGTAAAGCTCTCCGCTTGTGTCTGGTTTCCTTCGCCGAACCAAGCCGTCTGGCGGCCGTCCCAATGGAACGTGGTCAGCGGCGTTTCATCGGGCAGGTACATCGAGACGGTGAGCTTTGCCAGCGCATCGACAGAGAAGAGCAGCGGATCGCTAATGGCCGGTGCGCCAGGGGTTACGACGATTTCGTCCTTGCCGCCGAAGGTAAGCTTGTGAAGCGTACCAGCTGCGACCGCATCTTTGTCGCCTTCGATTCCGACGCTGGCGCCACCGATACGCAACGGCCGGTCGCCATAGGCATTCGAGAAGACAAGCCGCATGCGCGAGCCACCGATACTGACCCGCACGACTTGCCGGAAGGTCTGATCTGTCACCGATGCGGGGATTTTCGCCGGGAGCGGAAAATCTGCGTCCCAGATCGGCTGGGGACTGGCCATCCAGGTGCTGACCCAACTCCGGTCCCCGGCAAAGGTCGCCGACGACGAGAAGGTGGTTGCGAGCGCGAAGGCGGCGGCGAGAATAGACGACCGGATTTGTCTTAGTCCGCCAGAGACATATGGAGAATGAAGGGACATTGTAAGTTCGATCCTCGCGATGTTTCGACACATCGACGATAGACCCACTGGAGACGATGACGTAGAGTGCAGCAGGGAACATAATTTATGAATTTAATTCATTATTACGATGCAGGCTGCTCGCTTGAATGAGGCGCAGAGTGTGTAAGTAAGGACCAATATTCGCCGCCCAAAGGGATATCAGCCGGAAATCCCCGCTGAAGGAACCCAGGAAACCAACGGAATACTTGACGACTTGCTCGAAAGGACCTTGTGACGTGGCAGGCCTTCACCAGAACAGATCCGGCGAAATGGAGGTATTCGTTCGCGTGGTCGAATTAGGTGGCTTCTCGCCGGCAGCGCGCGCCGAGAAAATGACACCCTCGGCGGTAAGCAAACTGATCTCCCGGCTCGAGACCCGGCTCGGAGCGCGATTGCTCAACCGCTCCACGCGACAGTTGCTGCTTACGCCGGAAGGGTGTGCCTTCTACGAGCGCGCAACTCGCATCCTTGCCGACATCGAGGACGCCGAGCATGCAGCCGGCGCCGGCGAACAGGCGATGGGCCGCGTGCGGATTAACACGAGCGCTTCCTATTTCAATCATATCCTCGCGCCCGTCCTGCCGGAATTTCTCGCGCTGCATCCGGGGGTGACGCTAGACATTACCCAGACCGACGTTGTGGTCGACCTGCTGGCCGAGCGCACCGACGTCGCGATCCGCGCCGGGCCGCTCAAAAGCTCAAGCCTCATCGCCCGCAAGCTCGGCGAGACGGCCCTCACCATCGTCGCCGCTCCGGCCTATCTGGAACGCTACGGCGAACCACGCTCCATCGCCGAGCTCGAATCCCACACGCGCCTTGGTTTCGGCTATGTGCGCGCTATCGATGGCTGGCCACTCGTTGAGAATGGAGAGACGAACGTCGTGCCGACGACCAGTCGTGTGCAGGCAAGCGACGGAGAAGCGCTGCGCCGTCTCGCCCTAGCGGGCGTCGGTCTTGCACGCCTCGCCTCTTTCACCGTGCGCGAGGACATCGCCGCAGGGCGGCTATCATCGGTTCTTGAACCGCTCAACTCCGGCGATACGGAAGCCTTCCATGCCGTCTATATCGGCCAGGGCGGCCCCCTGCCGTCGCGCGTGCGGGTCCTGATGGATTTTCTTACCGCACGCGCTCGCGTGAACTAGAGGCTCACACGAACTGGAGACACCGCCCAGACAAGGTGGTCATGTTGCTCACGACGCATTTCAGTGCTTCCGAACCGGAAGAAAGCCCGCTTGCCTCATAATATCCACATGTCGGCTGGCCGCGCGCTGCGCTGCCAGCGCACCAGTGATCAGTGTGCCTCAAGGCGGTGATGCCGCAATGGAACTGGGCAACTGGAAAGGTCCATCAGCCTTGCGGATCGGCAAACATACCCTCCCGGCCCTCACTATCGCTGACGCGTGTTGCCAAGATTGGGTTTGACTGCCGCACTCGCCGCTGAAACTTTAGCGCGGCCAGCTTCGGACGTCCGGAACAAAGGCCGCGAAGCGAGGTTCTCGCAACTACCAGCGCATGCACCTCAGATGCTTGAGGAGCTTCCGACCGCAGGATATGCCATGAATGCGACTCGCGCGGCCTATGTGAAAATACAACGCCGGTATCCGATCGGCGCCGAAATCGTCGGCGGCTGCGTATCGTTCCGGGTTTGGGCGCCGGCGCAGGAGCGCATGTCGCTCCTGCTGGAAAACGGGCGCGAGCATGCGATGCACGAGGAGCTGGATGGCTATTTCCGCCTCGATATCGACGGTCTTGCAGCTGGCAGCCTTTATCGATTCAAGTTTGATGGCAACGCCGATCCCGCCGCCGATCCCGCATCGCGTTTCCAGCCGGACGGACCTAGCGGCAATTCGATGGTGATCGATCCAAGCAGCTTTTCATGGTGCGATGACAAATGGCCGGGCATTTCCCCCCAAGGCCAGGTCCTATACGAGATCCATATCGGGACTTTCACACTGGAAGGAAGCTACGCGGCCGCGGCGGAGAAGCTCCCCTTGCTGAAAGAGAGCGGCATCACATGCTTGGAACTCATGCCGCTAAACGAATTCTGCGGTGTATTTGGATGGGGTTACGACGGGGTCTTGCCCTATGCGCCAACGCGGCTCTACGGCAAGCCGGATGACCTGCGCTCGTTCATCGATACCGCACACGGCCTAGGGATGGGCGTTATCCTCGATGTTGTCTACAACCACTTCGGGTTCGGAGACCGCTTTCAGGATTTCACGCCGGACTATTTTACCAAGCGCTATTGGAACGATTGGGGCAACGCGATCAACTTCGACGGCGACAACAGCGCCGGCGTGCGTGAATATTTCGCGAAGAATGCCGCCTACTGGATCGACGAATATCATTTCGACGGCCTGCGCCTCGATGCAACGCAAGCGCTCTACGATTCCAGCGACGAGCACATCATCGAAGTGATCGGCCGCGAGGCACGTGCAGCGGCCGGCAAAAAGTCAATCTATCTCATCGCCGAAAACGAGCCGCAGGATACGCGCCTTGTTCGCGGAGCGCAAAACCATGGCTACGGTCTCGACGCGCTTTGGAACGACGATTTCCATCATTCAGCCATGGTGGCGCTGACCGGGCGAAACGAGGCCTATTACCACGATCACCTCGGCCGGGCGCAGGAGTTCGTCTCGGCGGCCAAATACGGCTATCTTTTTCAGGGTCAGCGCTATGACTGGCAGGACGCCCCACGCGGTCAACCGGGCTTCGATCTTGCGCCAACCAATTTCGTTCACTTCCTTCAAAACCATGACCAGATCGCCAATTCGGGGTCGGGCGCACGTCTCGACAGGCTTGCGTCGCCCGCGCGCGTTCGCGCACTAACAGCCTTACTCCTTCTGGGGCCGCAAACACCGATGCTATTTCAGGGGCAGGAATTCGGCGCATCCAGCCCGTTTTATTACTTTGCAGATCAGTCCGGCACGCTGGTTGATGTTGTCCGCGAAGGTCGAGTTGAGTTCCTGAAGCAATTTCCGAGTTTGCGGGATGAGGCCTTCGGTGCGTCGATGCCCGTTCCTGCAGACGCTTCGACATTCGAATGTTGCAAGCTCAACTGGTCGGAGCGGGATACCAACGACCCTGTCGTGGCATTGCACAGGGATCTGCTCGCTCTGCGCCGCCGGACCAGCGTATTGTCGACCGGCGGGAGAGGCCCGCGTGCTGCGTTTGATGGCAGCGTACTGGACGGGTCGGCATTTCTTCTAAGGTTCTTCTCCTCCGAACCGCAGGACGAACGACTGCTTCTGATCAACCTTGGTGGAGACCTTTCAGTGGCAAGTCTGGCCGAACCGTTGTTTTCGCCACCAGCCGGCCATCAATGGTCAGTCGAATGGTCGAGCGATGAAATCATCTACGGCGGTGGTGGCCGGCGGCCACTCGATTTCCAGAGGCGATGGACGCTTGGCGCCGATAGCGCTCTGCTTCTGCGTCCCCTGCCCGCGCAACGCCGCGGCATCCCCGACCGAGAAGAACTGTCTGCCTGGCAGGGCATGATTTCAAACATGAGCCCATGAGAAAAAGCGCCGCCGACCTTCCCGTGCTCGTTTGCATTTTCGCTTGGGATCGATTGATGCCATCGGATCGCATATCGGTATGCTATATCACATTGCGGGAGCGTCCGGCTTGACGTGTTTAGCGAGACCGCATGAGTTACTGCCGCTTGCTGGCCAGCAAAACGGTGCTAAAAGAATTTTCGGAAAGTTTGACGCCGTTGTGAGCGTCCGGAAATCGGCGAGTAGAAAAGGCCCATGATGCCGGTAAGTGAAAATGCCAGAGCGGGAGACAGCCAGTCGATTTCGAAGGCGGTTGCGGTTCTCAAGGCGGTGGCTGACCGACCGGGATGCAGCCTCGGCGAAATTGCGAAGCAGACGGGAATGCCTCGTTCCACCGTGCAACGGCTCGTCAATTCGCTCAACAATGAAGGTTTGCTGACCAAGAATTTCGGGCATCAGGGCATCTATCTCGGCATGGAACTGGCGCGACTTGGCGCCCGTGTTCATCTCGACGCGCGCACGCTTCTGCGCCCCTTCATGGAAAAACTCCATGAGGAGACCGGTGACAATATCGATCTTACTGCTCTCGAACACGGCAAGGTCGTCGTCATCGATCAGATTGCGTCTAACGAGCAGATACGGGTCATTTCATTTGTCGGCAAGCAGCACCCCATCCACTGCACGGCTAATGGTAAAGCCCATCTCAGCCTGTTGAACCCTGAGGACGCCGAAAAGCTCCTTAAGGAAGGTATGACGCAATTGACCAGGAATACGATTGTGGACAGCAAGGTTCTTATGGCGCAGGTCGCGGCGTTCAGGGAGATTGGCCTCTTCATTGATCGCGAGGAATTCGGCGAGGATGCCTGCGCGATGGCGACCACTCTTCCATCGATCGGCGGACGGCAGCTAACGATTTCGATTGCTGCGCCCCGCGCCCGGTTCAATCGCAAGGAAGAACACATAAAGACAGCCCTGCTCGCGTTCCGACGCGACGTCCAGCAAACCTTCGGCACATCTATCTAGTTTCTAAGGCATTGCCGCCGTCAGGAAGGCTTGCGATCGGCCTGTCCGTTCTGCAGGTATGAAGGGCCCACAATTTTTCATCAGGGTCACAATCGACCTCATGGCGTGTCACAAGACCATCGGCTTTGGTCGACTCGCCTGCCCTCTTCAATCTCCGATCCGTGACGCTGCATTAAATCAACCGTCAAACACGAACTCTCCGCTGACGAGATCACGGAAGGCGAACGTGCAACGCGCGCTTGACAGACCGTCAACGCTCTGTTCATCTATAAGTACAGTGTATCAAATAATGATACACATGGGAGGCGCCGGGGAGGCTCCCGGTCCAGTATCTTAAAGGGAGGAACCTCATGCTACTCACGGCCAAAATTCTGCTGACCATCGCCACGCTCGGCTACAGCGCCATTCCGTCACTCTTCGATTCCAATTCCACACACGTGACCAATCCATCCTATCCTGGCCACGCGCGCTTTCACGTCGTCTGGCAGGTATCGTCGTACGTCTATATCGCAGCCCTCTCGCTCTACCTGATCTGGACCGCCGGCACGGAAACCGCACCGCTGTGGATCGCGTCGATACTGGCAGGCGCGGCATATCTCGGTTTTTGGACGGCGGTGATTTTCCGTCCCGTTTACGGCGGCAAACTTGTGAGTGAGGTCAATCCTGTGCCGCCATTTGCCTGGAATGTTTTTGGCTGGAAGTTCCAGACGGATGCCAATGTCACCCTGTTCACACCGGCATTTCTTCTCGTCATCGCCGGCATGCTCGCCATTGCCTGTGTCTGAGGTGCCGCAGCAGAGGATTTTCCCAAGACTGTGCCCCTTTGCAATCATGTGAGATCTCAGAATGTTATCGGAACACCAACGCCAAGCCGCAGCCGAAAGTCTCCTGGACGCCGAGAAGACGCGGATCGTCATCCCGCAACTTTCGAAGACTTATCCGCAGATGCAGATAGAAGACGCCTATGATGTCCAGCGGCGCTGGGCAGAAGGCCGCGTGGCCCAAGGCGCTCGCATTGTCGGCCGCAAGATCGGCCTGACCAGCAGAGCTATGCAACTCGCGTCCAAAATGACCGAACCGGACTACGGCGTCATCCTGGACGACGCCCTGTTCAAGGATGGCGCCCGCATCTCAGCCGGCGCCTTCATCAAGCCTCGTCTCGAAACCGAACTGGCTTTCGTCATGGGCGAGGATCTGGCGGGGGCGGGATGCCAGATGCATGATGTGATGCGCGCCACGGAATTCGTTTCGCCCGCACTTGAGATCATAGATTATCGCACAGCAGTGCCACGCGCGATCGTCGACACGATTGCCGACAATGCAGCTTTTGGCGCGATCGTGATGGGAGGACGCATCTTCCGGCCTTTCGACATCGATGTACGGTGGGTGGCAGCCACGCTATCCAAAAACGGCGTAATCGAGGAGTCGGGCGTCTCGGCGGCCATCATGGGCCATCCTGCCGCGGGCATTGCCTGGCTCGTCAACAAACTCGCCCCGCTCGGCGAAGGCTTGAAAAAGGGAGACATCGTGCTCGGAGGCTCCTTTACAAGGCCGGTCGATATCGAGTCCGGAGATGTCGTTTCCGCCGACTACGGCCCACTTGGGTCGATCGGCGTATCATTTGAGTGAGGGTACCAATGCCTGGGAATATCTTCAAAAGCAGACTTTATGAGGGAAGGCCCCAGTTTGGACTTTGGTGCACGCTCTCCAATTCCTTCGCCGCCGAGGTCGTGGCAGGCGCCGGATATGACTGGTTGCTGCTCGACACAGAACATTCGCCGGGCGATCCGCTGACGGTGCTGCCACAGCTCCAGGTTATCGCCGGTTACCCATCGGTGTCGTCGCTGGTGCGGCCTGCGGCCAATGACCCGGTACTCATCAAGCGTTTTCTCGATGCGGGTGCGCAGACCCTTCTCATACCCTATGTGCAGACGGCAGACGAGGCGAGAGCGGCCGTCGCCGCGACCCGTTATCCGCCGCACGGTATCCGGGGCGTGTCTGCATTGACCAGGGCGACCCGCTTTGGCCGTGAAAAAGCATACTTCGAAAACGCGCAAGTCGACATCTGCGTCATTGTTCAAATTGAAACACAGCTCGCGCTCGACAACCTCGAGAGTATCGCTGCCGTTGAGGGTGTCGACGCCTTGTTCGTCGGGCCAGCCGATCTTGCAGCTAGTCTTGGCTTTGGCGCAAACCAGATGCACCCGGACATGCGAAGCGAGGTCGTCAAAACGATCAGCCGCATCAAGGCAACTGGCAAACCGGCGGGCCTCTTGACCAGCGATGCAGTGCTTCAGAAAGCGGCATTGTCATCCGGCATAAATTTTCTCGCCGTGGGCGTCGACGCGGGTCTTCTTGCCAGATCCTCAGAAGCACTGCTCGTACAGGTGAACTCGCTCTAGAATGGGCGGCTGACAGAGCCCTGTACAGGGTCAGGACATACATTTCCGTGGTTTGCAGCCGCGAGAATTTTCGTTTCTTTTCAAAAGGAAACAGGAAATATTTCTGTAATTTAAAAGCGCCTTGAAATGGAAAAATCGTTGATGTTCCGCAATTTTCATGTTGACGCAATGATGAAAAATAATAGACTTAATTACAGATCAACACACATTAACAAGCCCACGCATTCATGTCGCGGAAGATGAATTAAACGTCCGCACTATGCGGTGACGTGCGGTTTCGCGCTGCCTGAAGAACGATTGATCACCGATACCAGTCACCCGGGGTCGCCTTCGGGGGATGGTGACTTGCTGCCAAAAAAGGGGAACACTATTATGGCCGGCACTATCAGCATGAAGAGAATTCTCGCAAGCACCTGTCTGCTTTCCGCGCTGAGCGCTGGTCATGCGCTGGCGGCCGAATGTAGCATCAGCATCGGCCGTGTCGTGCCGATAACTGGCCCACTCGCCGATGTCACAAAAGACACGCCATGGGTCGATGAAAACAAAATAAAGCCGATTAATGATGCCGGCGGCCTGAAGGTCGGCGATGAACTGTGCAAGATCAACTACAAGATCTACGACAGTAAGAGTACCGTCGCCGGCTCCGCGGATGCCGCCACGCAGGCCATCCTTCAGGACAAGGTGGATTTCCTGATTGCCCAGGGCACGCCCGATACGACGAACGCGCCATCCGATCTCTGCGAACGCAACAAAATCCCCTGTGTCGTCACCGGCGTGCCGATTGAAGCCTGGCTTCTCGGCCCGGACGGAAAGCCCAAGGAATACAAATACACGTTTGCGTTCTACTTCTCTGTTGGCGATCTGGTGAAAAACCATCTCGGGATGATCAAGGCCCTACCTGGCGGATTCAATGGCAAGATCGGCTATCTTTATCCGAACGACGCCGACGGCACGGTCTTCGCCAAGATATTCGACCCGGTCTTCAAACAGGAAGGGTGGACGCCCGTCGACCCCGGCCGCTTCCAGCAGGGACTGCCTGACTTCTCGTCGCTGATCAACCAGTTCAAACGCAATCATGTCGAGGTCGTCACCGGCGTGCTTGCCCCGCCCGACATGCAGAATTATCTGCAACAGGCTGCGCAGGCCGGCTTCAAGCCGAAAATGTACATCATCGACAAGGGAACGGGTTATCCCGAGCCGATGGCAGCACTTGGTGAAGCCGGCTATGGCCTGCTGTCGGTGAATTTCTGGTCTCCTGCCTATCCGGGCAACTCGACATATGGCGGCTATGATGGCCAGACGCTTGTTGACCGTTATGAGGAGGCCACCGGCAAGCCTTACGTCCCTCCGCTGGGCTATGATGATGCGTCCTACGACGTGCTGCTGAGTGCGATCCAGCGCGCCGGGACGAAGGACCGGGACGCCGTGCTGGCGGCACTCAAGACAACGAAGCTTGATACGGTCGATGGTCCGATTGCATTCAACAGCCAAAACTATTCGGTCCAGCCGCTTGCCGGCGCGCAATGGCGCTTCGACGAAGCAACGGGCAAGATCGTCAAGGAGACCGTCTTCAACGAGGTCTATCCTTCGGTCAAGAAAACCGGCGAGATGAAGCTCTACGAATAGGACGTCTTCGATCTGCGAAATTCCAGAGCGGAGACGCATCTATGACGAGAATTCTCGAAGTCACCAACCTGACGAAGTCCTTCGGCGCGCTCACCGTGGCGAAGGACGTCAGCTTCGATGTCGCGGAAGGTGAAGTGCTCGGCGTGATCGGTCCGAACGGAGCCGGAAAGACAACTCTTTTCGGCATGCTGTCCGGTCATATCACACCTTCGTCGGGGACGGTTCGGTTTGGCGGCAAGGACATTACCACCACACCGCCGCATCGCCGGGCTCAGTTGGGCATCGGAAGAACCTACCAGGTGCCGAAGCCTTTCGGGCAGATGACCGTGGAGCAGAACCTCCGGGTTGCCGCGACATTTGCCGGTCAGATGGACCAGCGTACCGCCGATCAATGGATCGGCGAGACGCTGGCCCTCACAGGGCTTTCCGCGCACGCCGGAGCGCTCGCTGGCGGCCTGCCGCTTCTGGTGCGCAAGCGCCACGAACTGGCCCGGGCGCTCGCCATGCGCCCGCGCCTGCTGCTGATCGACGAAGTGGCTGCGGGTCTGACCGAGGAGGAGGTCAGCGCCTTCATCACCATGGTCAAAAGCGTGCGTTCACTGGGCATCGCCGTCGTGTGGATCGAACACGTGATCCGGACCATGCTGACGGCGACCGACCGGCTGATGGTTCTGGCGGACGGCCAGATCGTCGCCGTCGGCAGTCCCGAGCAGGTCATGGCGCTGCCCGAAACCCGCCGCATCTATCTGGGAGCCTGACGATGGGCAAGCCACTATCCATTCTCTCACTTCAGGGAATCTGCGCCTACTACGGCGAGCTACAGGCTCTCTTCGACATCGATCTCGATCTGACTCAGGGCGATATCCTGGCACTTATCGGAGCAAACGGCGCTGGAAAGTCGACGCTGCTGCGCACGCTCACCGGATTGACCACGGTCGGGGGCAAGACACGGCTGACTGGACGAATGGCCTTCGAAGGCCAGCCAATCGAAAGTCTGCCACCCGAGCGGATTGTTGAAATGGGCATCGCTCTCGTGCCGGAAGGCCGAAGGCTATTTTCCCGCATGAGCGTCGAGGACAACCTTCTGTGTGGCGCCTACCTGCCGATCTGGCGGCAAGGTGCGCGCCGCAAACTGGACGAAATCTACGCATTGTTCCCCCGGCTTGCCGAAAGGCGCCGACAGATCGTGACGCAGATGTCCGGCGGCGAGCAGCAGATGGTTGCCATCGGCCGCGCGCTGATGACCTCTCCACGTCTGCTGCTGCTCGACGAAGTCTCGCTCGGTCTGTCGCCTGCCGCTGTCGAAGAGCTTTACGGCAATCTTCAACGGTTGCGCAACGAGCTCACCATCATCGTGGTCGAGCAGGATTTGCAACGGGCCATGGGCTTCGCCGGCCGTGCGGCCGTCATGTTGGAAGGCCGTGTCGTCCTTGCCAACGACATCTCAAAGCTAAGCCGTGAAGAGATCACAACCGCCTATTTCGGCGGTTCTGGCCATGCCAGCCCACAAACCAAGATGCCTGTCCAGGGAGTCCATTGACCATGACGACGGAGGATTTCTACTGGGCCTTGATCGATCTCGCCAACGGGCTGATGACCGGCGCCACGCTCGGCGGCTATTATGCGCTGATCAGCGTCGGCCTCGCGCTGACATTCGGCGTTATGAAGCTGGTGAACTTGTCGCATGGCGACTGGCTGATCGTGGCGGCCTATCTGGCGGTCGTCATTCTCGGCCTTTATCCGGTCTCACCCTTCTGGGTATTGCTCCCGCTCGTGCCAATGATGTTTGTCATCGGCTACGTCTTGCAGCGCGGTCTTCTCAACCGGGTATCAACATTCGCGGTGGAGCGGCGCGGCCTCTCGCCGATTATGGCGATGATGCTGCCGCTTCTGATCACCTTCGGCATTTCGACGGTCCTGTCGCAGGCGCTGCAGCTTGTATTCAGCACCAATGCCCAGACGATCCGCAACGACTATTCCTTCTCCGCGATCGCGCTGAGCCAAGACCTCAGCATTTCGACGCTGCGCCTGGGTTTTCTTGTTCTTGCCGCCGTGCTGATCGGGGCACTCGCCCTGTTCATCCAGCGCACACACATTGGCCGTGCGATCCGCGCGACGTCCGACGACGCCGAAATCGCAGCACTGATGGGGATGCGCACGGCGCATGTCTATGGCGTCGCCTCCGGCTTGTCCCTGATGTTTGCGGCCTTCGCCGGGTTCATGATCGGAATGTCGCGTTCGTTCCAGCCGTTTGATGGCCCTCCCTATCTGCTTACGGCCTTCGGCGTCGTCGTCATCGGGGGTCTCGGCTCGCTCGGCGGCTGCTTTCTCGGCGGTATCGTGTTGGGCATCACACAGGTCCTGGCCGGCACCTATTTTGGACCAGCCGCCCAACAGCTTGCCGGCTATCTCCTCATTCTTCTCGTACTCGCAGCGCGCCCGCAGGGGCTCTTCAAGCGATAGGAACGGTATCCATGGATCTCTCTAACCTATCCGCGATTGGCGCACCCCCTGTCACCACCAACGCCTCGAAATCCGCCCCCTGGAGAATCGGAGCACTCGTGCTGCTCGCCGCCTTGGTGATCGTTCCTTTGGTGGTGGGAACCGACAGCTATATCGTGCATCTGCTGATGACGGCCTTCATATTCGCCACTCTCGGTCACGCCTGGAACCTAATGGCCGGATATGGTGGCATGCTGTCTGTCGGGCAGCAGGTGTTTATCGGGATAGCCGGCTTCTCCGAAGCCATCCTGATTTATTATGCCGCCGCACCGCTCGTTGCTGTCTGGATTTTTGCTGGTCTCGTGCCCCTCGCCTTCGCGGCTCTTCTTGTCGCACCCATGGGTATCAGATGGCCGCTACGGCGATCGTGGGCGCTTGTCGTTTTCTTCTGTCTTGTCGCAGGATACGAGATCGCCGTGACAGTGAAGCCAGAACTCGACATTTTCGGCGATAATTTCACCCGTCGTGCATTTCTGCTGCTGTTCCTGTTCCTCGGAGGCCTGCCGCTGCTGAGGCTGCGCGGCGCCCATTTCGCGATCGCCACATGGCTGATCGCCGAGTCCGTCGCAACGATCTTCAGCGGCTGGCCGCTTGCGGGCGCTGGCGGTGGCATGCAAGTCAATGCGGATGTCGACCTGTTGACCCTCTATTATCTGGCGCTTGGCCTTGTAGCCGTCGTCACACTCGGCATTTTCCTCTGGATGCGATCCACGTTCGGACTGGCTCTGATGGCGGTGCGCGATGACGAGGACGCGGCTGCGAGCAGCGGTATCGACGTCATGCGGATCAAGATGTCGATCTTCCTGATCAGCGCTTTCGTTACTGGGCTGGCGGCCGGGCTCTATTTCATGGATGCAATGATCATAACGCCGGCATCCGGCTTCTCGATCTCGTGGTCGTCCTATGTGGTGTTCGTGGTCGTTGCCGGAGGTATGGGGACGGTCTCAGGGCCACTTATCGGCGCAATCGTCTTTGTCGTCGTCGACCGCATCCTTGGCCAGATGTCGGGCCAGGGCCAGCTCGTGCTCGGGCTCATGTCGATTGCCCTGATGCTGCTCCTGCCGCAGGGGCTCGCAGGGCTTTTCGGTCGATCCATGCGCCGACGCACCCATCTCATCCCGTTCCTACGCTCACCATCCATTTCAGGAGAAGGTCAATGACAAAACTGTTTGCCGGCTATGAAAGTCAGGCCGCGCTTGACGCCGCCTATGATGTTGAATCATCGGTGCCCGACTTCAGCGTCTATGCCCGGCAGTTCATGGCAGACAGCGCCGCCGCCGAAGCCGCCATCGCGGACAAGCAATTGGGCATTTCCTATGGCGCCACGCTGATGGAGAACCTTGATCTCTACAGGCCGTCACCCGCTCCCACGAAGGCACCCATCTTCATCTTTGTCCATGGTGGCGCCTGGAAATCGCTGACGTCGCGTGTGTTCTCAATGGTTGCACCTGGGCCGGTCGCAGCCGGCGCCTGCGTCGTCAACGTTACCTACGACCTCTGCCCGACCGTCGAAATGAGCGAGATCGTTCGCCAGGTGCGTGCCGCCGTCGCCTGGACCTACAGGAATGCCGAGTCTTTCGGAGGTGATCCGGATCGGATCGTCTTGGGCGGACACTCGGCAGGTGGTCATCTGACCGCGACCACGCTCCTGACGGACTGGTCACGCTATGGGCTGCCCGACGACATCGTGAAAGCCGGCTTTGCGATCAGCGGGCTGTTCGATTTGACCCCCCTTGCCGAAAGCTTCCTGCAGCCGGACCTCAGGCTGACCCCGATGGCGGTCCAGGAATACAGCCCGGTCTTCAATGTCCGGAGCGACCTCGCGCCTCTCGCATTGACGTGGGGCGATGCCGACCCGGAAGCCTTTGCCGGACATTCGCAGCGGCTTGAGGCGGCCTGGAAGGCCGCCGGAAACCGCGCCAGCAGCTTCATTCTACCCCAGGCCAATCACTTCGAGGTGCTGGAGGGGTTCAAGACGCCAGACGGACGAATGACGCAGGTGGTCATGGATCTGTTCGAGGGCAAGCTCCCCGATTGAGCGATCATCAGCATAGCTGGAATTCCATCAGGGACGACAAGCCGTTCAGCCGGTCGGCAATATGCCGGCCGGCCGGACCTCCTGACAGAGAGGATGCTGAACGTCATTTCTGTCCCACCTCAACCATTCGCCTTTGGGAGAACGACAATGACACAATTGTTTGCAGGCTATGAGAGTCAGGCAGCGCTTGACGCCGCCTATGACGTCGAGTCGTCGGTGCCCGACTTCACTGTCTATGCCCGGCAGTTCATGGCAGACAGCGCCGCCGCCGAAGCCGCCATCGCCGACAAGCAATTGGGCGTTTCCTACGGCCCGACGCTGATGGAGACCCTTGATCTCTACCGACCGTCACCCGCTCCCACGAAGGCGCCGATCTTCATATTTGTCCATGGCGGCTATTGGAAATCGTTGACGTCGCGCGTGTTCTCGATGGTTGCGCCTGGGCCGGTCGCAGCCGGCGCCTGCGTCGTCAACGTCACCTATGACCTCTGCCCGACCGTCGAGATCGGCGAGATCATTCGCCAGGTGCGCGCTGCCGTTGCCTGGACCTACAGAAACGCCGAATCCTTCGGAGGCGACCCGGATCGGATCGTCATCGGCGGCCATTCCGCCGGCGGTCATCTGACGGCGACCACGCTCTTGACGGACTGGTCACGCTACGGTCTGCCTGACGATACCGTTAAAGCGGGATTTTCGATCAGCGGGCTCTTCGATTTGACCCCCCTTGCCGAAAGCTTCCTGCAGCCGGACCTGAGGCTCACGTCACTATCGGTTCAGGACCATAGCCCGATGTTCAACGTTCGGAAATGCTTTGCGCCTCTCGCATTGACCTGGGGCGATGCCGACCCGGAAGCCTTCGCCGGGCAATCGCTACGCTTTGAAGCGGCGTGGAAGGCGGTTGGAAATGGCGCGAGCAGTTTCGTTTTGCCCAACGCCAATCACTTCGAGGTGCTTGAGGGGTTCAAGACCAGCGACGGGCGCATGACGCGCGTTGTAATGGATCTCTTCGAGGGGAAGCTGCCGGGATAGGGAAAACTGGACTGCTCCTCCAGCCCATGCCGACTGCGTTCGGCACGACCGGCGGCTGGCAGGGTTCCAGACCTTCGAGCGCGAGTTACATGATCAGGCAGAGGCGCCACACAATTTCGCTGTGGTCCGTCTGTCTGAAACGCCTTGCGAAGAAGCAGCGTCGGGTTGATGGCTCTCACCGGCGGCCCGGCAAGCCGCTTTCCGCAAGAAAGCGGGCAATTGCCTTGCCGATTATATGGTTGTCCAGCGGCTGGTTGAGAGACCGCTTGCCCTTCCGGACCACGTCGTCGGTGGCGATACCCTGCCGCATCTCACAGAGAGCGTACGAATAATCCCGCTCAAACTCCGGATGTGCCTGAAGTGTGAAGGTCGAACCGTTGTCGTAGAGAAGACCCGCACACGGCGTGAAAGCCGAGGACAGGACTGTGATCGCGTCGGATGGCGGAACCAACACCTGATCCTGATGGGAGCAAGCGATTGCGACCTCGGACGCATCGATCAGACCATTGTCAGGACGGACCTGATAGACATGACGCCCGAGTCCCCAGCCCTTGTCCGTTCTCTGGACAACCCCGCCAAGCGCCTGAGCGATGATCTGATGACCAAAACACACGCCGACCATAGGCAGGTTTCGGGCGTGTGCGGCACGGATCAGGTCTTCAAGAGCTTTTTTCCAGGGAATTTCGTCATAGGTTCCGAACATTGAACCCGTGATCAGCAATGCCTCGACGTCATCGATATCAGGAAGATCTTGCCCCTCAACGACGCTGATGACGGCGAATTCGATGTCCGCCCGATGGGATGCAATCATCGTCTTGAACATGTCGGGCAACGATCCGAAACGGCCGCGGAGGTTGGGCGGTACCATGCCGACTTCCAGGATCGTGAGTTTCGCCATTTTGTTTTCCTCTATTGGTGTGCCGGCATGAATATCACCGCCCGTCGAAGCAAGGTTACCGCCTCCGCATGCGAGTGCTCTTCCACATGAAAAAGCAACCCTCACGGGTTGCTTCCATGGCGAATGCATCACCCCCGCATCATCTGTAGAACCGACTTGGAGACCTCACTGGCGGGATCGTTTAGCGCCTCCACAACCTCGAAATGGTTTACTGGAAGTTCGAACCTTGCCCTGAGGCTGCCCATCCCTTCCAGTGCGTTTGCGAATTCATTGGATTGACGCTTGAACTCGGGGCTTTCGTTGGCGCCGTGAATCACGATAATATTGGATGCGACTTTATCGAGATGCCTCATCGGACTAAGCGCGGCCAACTCCGGGTCGGAAATCGTGAGGTATTTCCGTCGCGATGACAGCATGACGGGATACAGATCGTACATCCCGCTCATCGCAACACCACCCTTGATGACGTCCGCGGGCACGTCCCATGAAGACCAGTCCGTGGTCAGCAAGACGCCAGCCAGATGCCCGCCGGAGGAATGGCCCGACACGAAGATCTTGTTCGGGTCGCCCCCGAATTTTGCAATGTTCTTCGCGACCCAGGCCACAGCACGGCGACATTGATCGGCCATCTCCGGCAGGCGCACGGCCGGGATATTGTCGAAATTCAGCGCAATGTAGATACAGCCGTTTTCAACGAATGTCGGAGCGGGATGCGATGCGTCAGATCGGCTCAGCAGCCGCCAGGTCCCGCCGTGTACGAAGATCATGACCGGCAACTTTTCTGCACCGGCAGGCGCGAAGATATCGAGCATCTCTGCCTCGCGCGGGCCATATTGCTCCGTTTTTGGCACGTATCTCTCACGCACCTTGGCACTGTCCGAACTGTAACGGCCGATGACTTCCTTCGCATTCGGTGCCCAGAAGCTCTGGTCATAGGCCTTGTCAAGAGCTTCCTGAGTGTAGTCCAGGAATACCGTGTCGTTGCTGCGAGCGGCGGCGGCTGAACAGAGGAGCCCAAGTATAGATGCATTAAATGTACGGCGCTTCAATTTTATTCCCCTTTTTTTTGTTTAAGCAGGTTCATTTCTCCTTGGTCACAACCATGAAACGATTGTTGGCACCAAGCCACCAGCCCCTGCTTGCCGGCTAGGTTCTGTCCTAAAGCGAAACGGCGGTCGTCTTGACGCACGGGTGCGTTCGACGACCGAACGCCGCTGGATTTTTCACCCATTGATCGGAAAATTTATTCAGAATCAGATATTTACAAAAATAATCGACATCCGATGCATTCCGCAGGGTGCGCTGACCTAGAGGTCCAGCACAAGTTTGCGGGTTCTCGAACGCCCGACGCAGATCATCATCGTCCGGTTTGCCTCTCGCTCCTCGTCGGTGAGCACCGTATCGCGATGATCAGGAAGCCCGGCAAGCACACCCGTCTCGCAGGTGCCGCAATAGCCATCCGAGCAGGAGAAGGACAGTCCTTGGCGAACGGTGCGGGCGCACTCCAGGATGGTCTGCCCCTTCCCTACGGTGACCGTCGCCCCGGTCTTTCGGAGCTCGACTTCAAAGGCACCATCGACATCACACGCCTGTTGTGTCGCATCGTCGTCGCTCGGCGCAATATCCGCCGAAATCGAGATCTCCGCGCGGCCGAAGCGCTCCATATGCAGATGGATCGACGGGCGGCGCGCCACCTGCGCTGCCAGTGCGTCCATGAGTCCATTCGGACCGCAGGTATAGACAGCGGTTCCGTCAGGAAGGCCATCGATGAGGGCGGCAAGATCGAGGCTCGTGCCTTCGTCATCGATATGAATTCGGGCCAGATCAGGATCGGTGGGCGCGAGGCTGGCGACGGTCTCCATATAAGCCATCCGGCCGCGAGAGCGGCCAAGATAGTAGAGCTTCCACGGCTTGCCCTCCTGCTTCAACCGGGCGATCATCGGGAGAATGGGGGTAATGCCGATCCCTCCGGCGACGAAGACGTGTTGCACGGCAGGTTCCAGAGCGAAGGAGTTCTTCGGCTCGGTGGTAAGGATCGTATCGCCAGGCAGCAGTCTATCGTGAACATACTCGGAGCCGCCACGGCTCTGTGGTTCACGCAGGATCGCCAGTTCGTAGCTGCGGCCAGGATCGCCTGAGACGATCGAATAGGCGCGCGCCAATCCACCAGGAAGCGCAAGCTCGATATGCGCTCCCGGTTCCCAATCAGGAAGATCCGTCCCGGCAAGGCTCAGCTTCACGACGCCATCGGCCGCAGCCTCCTTGCTTTGCACGGTCAACCGCAGCCGGAATTTCGGCGCAACCGCGGTTTCTGGGGGCATTCTGGAAGCTGCAGCAGAGGCACTCATCATCTTATCTCACAGCAGGAACGTCATGTTGTGGTGGCTACGTGGGGCATCGAGCAGACATACGACCTTGCGGTCGATCTTGGTGATCCCGTCTTCTTCGACGAAGACATGTCCCATCCAACCGCTGAAAGTCTGGATCTCGTGACCCGCGCGCATCTCCTGAATCAGGAATTGCGAGCGGACCTTCACCTCCGATTTGTTCTCCGACGGCATCCGCACGAAGGCCGTGCTGATATGCGACGTGTAGGAGGGCGGAAGCTGCGAATAGGCAACGCCGGTACGCAGCCAGACGATGCGGTCACCCAAGCGCCGGCGATCATCAAAGGCGATCGTCACCTGACGCTGCGGATCGGACCTTACCGGATCGGGCAGATCACCGACAGCCGGAACCCAATAGACGCACTTGCGGCTGTAGAGTTGATACCATCGCTCGAAGGCACGGCGGTCGAGCAGCCAGTTTTCCTCGATGATCAGCGCCTCGTAGACATGCCGTTCCGCTTCGCTGAGCAGCGTACCCTTCCCTTCCCATTCGACCATGTCATTACGCAGCTTGGCGTAATAGGCATCGTCGATATAGGTCGAATCCAGCGTATCGCGCAGAATGTCCTCAAGCGTGAATCCGCCCTGCATCGGGTCTGTCGTGATGTTCATTTCGCCACCCATGCGTTGCCGTATTCCATTCTTTTCAGCCATTCCTGCCAGAAGACGCGCAACGGCAGCTCGTCGGAAACCGGACCGGTCAACATGCCCTTGGCGCCGATATACTCCCTGCCGGTATCGAGATGACGGCCGGTCTGGACCCAGGCGACTTCCTCAATTTCAAGGCCGGCCTGGCATTCTTCAAAGTTCGCCAGATCATCCGGCTCACCAAAGGACGGGAAATCCTCCTGCAGGCGCATGCGCAAAGAATTGACCTCATCCGGCAGGTCGTCGGCCACGAGCGCCGTTGCATACCAGTTGATATGGGTCTGGTTGACGCTCTGCGGCTCCAGCACCTGTATCTGGTTGCCAATAATCAAAAGGTTCGGGAAGATATTGAGGTTCATGCCCGAGCCCATGACGACGTCGAGCGCGGCTTCTCCCTTTTCACCCAGTCGCTCGCGAATGACGCGGGCATAGGTATCTTCACCGGGCATCGGCGCCGATTGATCCCAGTAGCGCGTGATTTCGGCACGCTGGTCGATGAATGTGCCGCCGTTTCCGGAATCGGAAACCGTCTGAAGACCATCGTCAACATTGCCGAGGGCCCATTGCATGTCGACGCCACCGCCGTAGCGATCCTTGCGCATGCGCAGCAGCGATGCGTGCGAGAAACCGGGATGATAACCGTCCGCCGCATTGTCGTAGATCAGTTTCCAGTTGCCGGCACACATGAGTTTGTGCTGTCCGCGGCGCAGTTGAAGCTCCGCACCCGGCCAGCGGTCGAGCCATTCGTCGAGCAGCGCTGCCGCCGGGCCGAGATGGATCTTCAGGTCGGGTAAGTCGTTATTGAACGTGCCGAAAATGAATCCGCGATAGCTTTCGACGCGCAGCTTACCCAGGCCGAGTTCGCTCTTGTCGAAGGAAGGCCCGTAGCCGTCCTCCATCGGCACCGCTGCAAGCTCGCCCGTATTGGTGAAGGACCAGTTATGATAGGGACAGGTGAAACGGCGGGCATTGCCCTCGTCCTGTCGACAGATCGTGGCTCCGCGGTGGGTGCAGCGGTTGAGCAGTCCGTGGAACTTGCCCTCGCGGTCCCGGGTCACGATGATGGGGCGCAGGCCGAGGCGCTTGCGCACGAAGTCGTTCGGGTTCGGCAGTTCGCTGGCATGCGCCAGGAAGGTCCAGGTACCGCCGAAGATGCGGCTCATCTCAAGATTAAAGATGCTGTGATCTGTGTAAAGGGTACGGTGAACCCGCCGGTCTTCGATCAAATGACCGAAGCCCCCTGTTGTAGTGTGAACGTTCACGTCAGTTTTCCTTTGTTGCTGCCGTATCAGTAGCGTGTGAAATACTCACGGTGCTCCCATTGGGTGACGGCGTCGGGGTCCTTCTCCCAGTCGGGTTCAGCGGCGAGGAAGCGGTTGATTTCGCTCTTCTTCATGCCGACGAGCCAATTGATGAACTGATCGCCCATCGCCGCCCTGAAGAACTGGCTGTTGTCGAGGGCGGCCGTCGCTTCCATCAGATTGGTCGGTAGCTTTGGCCGGTGCATGGCCTCATAGGGGCTGGCCTCGACTGGACCGGGATCGAGCTGCCGTTCCAAGCCATCGCAGCCGCTGAGGATTTGCGAGGCGATGTAGAGATAGGGGTTCGCACCCGGCTCGCCGATGCGGTTTTCAATATGCGAAGAACGGTGACCGGGACGGCCCTGGACGCGCACCATGGCGGCACGGTTGTCGTAGCCCCAGGTCGAACGATCCGGCGCCAGCGAATTCGGCTTGCGGCGACGGTAACCGTTGACCGTCGGCGTCGTGAATACAGACGCCTCTACGGCATGTTCGAGAAGGCCAGCGACGTAGGCCTTGCCGGTTGGGGAAAGCAGCTCGCTTGTGCCTGGAGTGGCGACGAAGGCGTTGCGAATGCCCGGCGAGGACAAGCTCTGATGCAGATGCCAACCAGACCCGACGAAGCTTGGGAAGATCGGCCGCGTCATGAAGGTGGCATGCAGGCCCATGCGGGCCATCGTCTGCTTCACCATCGAGCGGAACAGTATCATGGAATCGGCGGCCTTCAGAGGGTCCTGGACGTCAAAAGTGAATTCCAGCTGCCCCGGCCCCATCTCGTCTTCCATGGTGCGAAGCGGCAGGCCGAGCCCCAGACAGTTTTCGGCAAGGGAATCGGTGATGTCGCTGATCCGATCCTGTTGGTCTTCTGACATATAGGCAAACCCGCGCCACAGTGCCTCGACCGTCGGAGGCGTCGGCGGCACGCCGAGCCCGCCCATATGCTCTTCGCCGAGATTGTGGTCTAGGACGCGGGTAACATAGAATTCGACTTCCAGACCGGTGACGAGTTCGAAGCCGAGCGCCTTCAGCCGCGAGATCGACGACTTCAGCTGATTGCGCGCGTCAAAGGGCACAGGCTTGCCGTTGCGCAGATAGATGTCGCAAAGCACCCAGCCAACAGTCGGCGCCCAGGGCAGGACACGGAAGGTGAGCGGATCAGGCACGAGGATAGCATTCGAGAAGCCATGCATCTCATCAAGGCCGATGCCGCCGGTCTTGCCAAAGGGATTATAGGCGACGCCTTCGGCGGAATCGAAGCTGAAATAGGCACTGGTGAACTCCACGCCGTCACGCAGCGCCGACTTGAAGGCGTCGGGCAGCAGCGTCTTGGAGCGTAGCTTGGATTGCGCATCCGGCACCGAGACGCGGAAAGTCTTCAGCTTGCCGCTATCGACCAGCGCTGCAATGTCGCGCGCTGCTTCGTGCTGCTCGTCCGTCCAGAGTCCAAATTCTTCGATAAAGCCGGATAATACCGGTGCATTGTCCATAACTAAGTTCCCTCTTTTTTAAAGTTATGGAGGCATGTTCGATATTTTACATATTTCTGTCAATATGAAAAATTGCAAACGTCAAAGTTTATAACTTCCCAAGCCGGGCTGCCGAGATGCGCAGGGTTGGCCATCGACGAAACAGTTAAACCGTGATGTCAGATCATGCTGCTCTGGAGAGCCGCGTGCCGGGCTTGGACAAGCTTGATAGTGGCTGCCGTGTAACGTACCGAATCCTGCAACTTGGGTCTTCCAAACGCCTTTTTACGTGCAAAAAGGAGCGCCGCAGAGAAAAGTCCGTCGCGCGATATTCGCCGAGCTGGGCTTGTCGCAGGGCGGGCGGTCGCATACAACCAAGGCGGATAGGAGTGCGAGACAGGGTGGAATGACGGCAAAAGAAGGAGTCGGCGGAACTGTTTCACAGCGCATCAGGGTGCTTAGGGACCGCCTGCCGCCGGCTGAACTCGCCGTAGCCAATTCAATTTCAGACAACTATCCAATGGGCGGCCTGATGCCTGTCGTCCAGTTGGCAGCAAATGCAGGGACCAGCCCGCCGACAGTGGTGCGCTTCGTCAGGAAGCTCGGCTTTGAAGGCTATCCGGAGTTTCAGGAAGCCCTGCGCCAAGAAGCGCAGAACCGGCTGTTTTCGCCAGTCGGCAGCTATCCCGACAATCGCGACTTTTCGGGTGAACTTTCTGCTGTCGGGCAGGCGCAACATGTCTATCTAGAAAGCATCCGCAATACCTTCGCGTCGCTTAGTGACGCCGAAATCGCGAACGCCGTGCGGCTGCTTTGCGCTCCCGAACACGACATCGTCGTGATCGGCGGCCGATTCAGCCAAGTTCTGGCGCAGCAACTTTATCGGTACTTGTCGATCCTGCGGTCGGAAGTCCGGCTCTCGGTGCCGGATATCCATAGCCTCGTTGATCTCAGGCCCTCTACCGTCGCGGTCGTCTTCGACTTCCGCCGCTACCAGCAGACAACGATCAACTGGGGCATCGAGGCAATCAACAAGGGTACAAAGATAATTTTGGTGACGGATCAATACCTGTCCCCGCTCGCCTCGAAGGCCACGGCCTTGCTGACGGCTAGCAACAAGGGACCGGAGCCCTTCGATTCCATGACGGCCGCCTTCGCTCTAACAGAACTATTGATTTCCGAGACGGCCCGTATGCTCGGCGAGCCCGCTCGCAACCGGCTCTCCGAATTCGTCCAACGCCAAGACGACGAAGATCGTCTGATCCTCAAGTTCGAGCCTCCGGCGCGCGACTCCTAAAACGTTCTGAACAGACAGTTAAAGCGGACACGAGCGCCACCGCAGGCCTCAACGTTTCGGGCACGCCGCCACGAATGACAGCGGCCCGTTTGTTCAAGACAGCCTGGGCGAATGGAGCGCTTTCAGAGCGAACCGTTGTTCGACCGATATCGCGCGAGCCAGTGAGCATAAGGCGCCGGTAGCGTCCATGCGGGATTCTCCTTTCCAAGCGCCATTGCGAGCTGGTAGGGATAGTGCGGATTGGCCAGCATGGCGCGGGCCATCATGACCACGTCGAGCTGGTTATCCGCTATCGCCTTTTCGGCGTCGCTGGGGGCGTCGAGAAGCCACGCGGAGGCCACGGCAATACCTGTTTCCGACCGGATACGCGAAGCGAACGGAAGCAGGAACGCCGGACCCCACGGGACATTACCGACGGGAGCAGAGAAACCCATGCTCGTGCTGATAAGATCGAGGCCACCGGCCTTCAGCTGCTTTATCACTGCGATGGACTGCCCGAGCGCCTCTTCGTCCCGGCCATCGAATTCGACGATGCCGAAGCGAACGGTCAAGGGCAGGCTCTCCGGCCATACTTCGCGAATGGCAGCCAAGGTCTCGATCATAAAGCGGTTCCTGCCAGCCTGATCACCACCATAGGCATCGGTCCTCTGGTTGGAATAGGCCGAGAAGAAGCTGGAGGCCAGGAAACCATGCGCGAAGTGGAGTTCAAGCCATTCGAATCCGGCGTCCTTCGCCCGTCGTGCAGCGGATACAAAATCCGCTTTTACACGGGCAATATCTGAAACCGACATCTCTCTCGGTACTTTCGAAAGAGCGCCGCCGAAGGGTATCGCCGAAGGCGCTATAGTCTCCCAGCCGCGGGGATCGTCTGCCGGTATATGATCATCGCCTTCCCAGGGAAGGTTCACACTTGCCTTGCGGCCTGCATGTCCGATCTGGATACCCGCAACAGCACCCGCAGCTTTGATCGACGCCGCAATCTTGGCCATGCCTTCAGTCTGTTCGTCCTTCCAAAGGCCCGTGCAACCCGGCGTAATGCGCCCTTCGGGCGATACGGCAGTCGCCTCGACGATGACAAGACCGGCACCGCCGCGGGCAAGACTGGGATAGTGCGTGAAATGCCAATCGTTCACGAAACCGTCCTGCGCCTGATACTGGCACATGGGAGCGACAGCGATGCGGTTACGAAGGGTGACATCTTTCAATCTGTAGGATGAAAATAAAGCTGACATTTTGAACTTGCTCTTCTTGATAGGCCTGTGAACGGGTTTTGTGAGAGGAGAAATAGTGGCGCTGATTTGAGCGTGAAAGTGGATCAATCCCTAAATTACTGTTACTGAATTGGATAACAGTGATAATTGAGGTTGTGCTTATGGATTTCGTCCAAAAGCTTAGAGTGTTCGTGACCGTCGTTGAACATGGCAGTTTCACGAGAGCGGCAGATGCTCTCGCGATGAGCCGACCGAGCGTCACCAACAGCATCGCGGACCTCGAGCAGGAGGTAGGAGCGCGCCTCCTCCACCGTACGACCCGGCGCTCCGCCTTGACGACCGAAGGCGCACTTTTCTACGATCGCGCTACCGAAGTGCTTTCAACCGTCGGCGAGGCCCGCAATTTTTTTGGTGGAGGAAATGCACTGCCTCGTGGCCGGCTGCGTATCGATATGCCCAACTCGATTGCCAAACCTGTCATTATCCCACGTCTTCACGAGTTCTTTCAAAAGTATCCCGAAATAGAGCTTGCCTTGGGTGTCAGCGACCGACCGGTCGACTTGATCGCCGATGGCATTGATTGCGTCCTGCGCATCGGCGAAACCACGGACAGCAGCCTCATCAGCAGTGTGATCTGTCATCTTCCGGTGGTTACGGTAGCTTCTCCAGATTACATTGAAAAATACGGCACGCCGAAATCCATTCAAGGCCTCGATGGGCATCGCGGTGTGAACTACTTCGTCGGCCGGTCGCGTCGCGTACTTGACTGGCACTTCGTCGTAAATGGCGAGGACGTCGCAGTCCGGATGAAGCAGGCTATCCTCGTGAACGACGGCTACGCCTACACCACTTGTGCCCTCAACGGGATAGGTTTGGCACAGGCCCCTCGATTGATGTTTCACGAGGACTTGGTCGCCGGAAGGCTTGTGGAGGTTTTACCAGAGTTAAGTGGCAGGCCGCGTCCTGTCTACGTGATGTATCCCGCGCGACAATACCTCGCCCCGCAGGTGCGCGTCTTCGTCGACTGGGTAAAGTCGATCTTCGTAATTCCGGACACAAGATGGACAAGGGTGGGTTGAGGTGCCTGAAGCTCTTGAGGGGATTGTTTGATCCAACGGTTTGATGGTGCGATCCTTTCCTTGGAATGGAAGATCCCCTATGAGACAAGTTCGTCACGGAAGCGCCCACGGCCACGCACGCTGTCCGAGCAGCAATACAGCGATCGCAAGCTTCGCTCGCGCAAATAAGCTAGGAGTTGGGCATCAACCCCAAGACCATTGCGAAGTGGCGCAAGCGCGCAACGGTGGAGGATATGAAGACCGGTCCATCGGAACCGCGCTCGACGGTTCTCTCGGAGGCTGCGATCGTGGCTTTCAGACGCTATACGCTCCTGCAGCCATCCATCCCTCACCTGACGCGATCTGCGCTGCATCGGTGCCTGCAGCGACATGGCATATCGCGTCTGCCTGATGTGGAGGGTGACGAGCCTAAGCGGTCGAAGTTCAAGCGCAACCCCATAGGGTTCTTCCATATCGACATCGCCGAGGTTCAGACCGCTTAAGGCAAACTATATTTGTTCGCCAGTATCGACCGCACAAGCAAGTTCGCCGTGACCGAGTTCGTCGACAAGGCCGACAGGAAGAGCGCTTGGGAATTCCTTCAGCATATGCTCGAGGCCGTGCCCTACCAGGTCCATACCATTCTCACCGATAACGGCCTCCAGTTCGCAGAGCAGCCTCCCTCCAAGCGCAGATGTCCTCTCCGCTCCTCACCGTCGTTGTGAGCGATACAGGTCTTACCTTGCCAACTTGGCGAACCCCTTGGCGAGAATGGGGCCGGTCGGACGTTGGATTGGCGAACCACCTTCATCTTCGAGGGTTATCTCGTAGAGCTGTGCATCCTCGGGCGTGGGAAGTGACCACCCCTGCAACTTCGCCGAACGTGCCTGGTCAAGTACTCCGAGAGACATTGGCCCCATCTCCGCCGAAGGTAACGTCCAGACCTGCATTGTCTTATGGGCTGGCACAGCGAAATCTGTCAGTAGCCTGACATTCGCAGTGTCGTTTCCGTAATCCTCCACCACCGCCTGCACCTCACCCGCCTCGTTCATGAGCACCGCTATAACGAGTGGGTCGAGCGACCGTGTCATGCTCCACGTCAGGCCAATAGCCAGAACGACCGAGGCAGCCATTGCCGAAATGGCGGCCGCTCGCCAGCCGGAACCCTGATTGTTATTGGCTGCGGAGACAGGATTAGCCGCAACTGGAAGCGAAGGCTTCGGCCGGTCGGGCAGTCGAGAAGAAACGGCATCCCACAGGCTTGGCGATACATCCACTGGGGCGAGGCCCGTATCGAGCGGCAGGAATCGTTCGCGCGCCTCATCAACGGCCCGCCTCAAAGCCACATTGCGCTCGATCTCCGCCTCGACATATGCCCGTTCGGCTTCTTCGAGCAAGCCGAGCACATATTCGTCAGCGACTGCGGGGATATCGTTGGGCTCCAATTTCATGCCATACACTCCCGCAGTGAGGAAAGGCCCCGCCTTATCCAGGACTTGGCGGTGCCGAGCGGCAGCCGCAGCCTTCCGGCAATCTCGCCATGGGTGTATCCCCCGACATAGGCCATCAGGATGCCGCGTCGGCGTATCTCTTCAAGCCCGTTGAGGCACTCGTGCAAACGGCTGTTCCGGTCCAGCGTATGCCAAGCCGCCATGATCTCGTTCAGCTGATCGGAATCTTGCAACGCTTCCACCTGATCGTCGCCGACCAGGTCCTCGCGACGCCCGTCACGTAACAGATTGAGTGCGCGGTTTCGGACAATCGAATAAATCCAGCCCCGCGCCGAGCCGCGCCCCGGCGAATATTGATGCGAATGGGTCCAGATGCGGATAAAGCTTTCCTGCACGACTTCTTCCGCAAGCTCACGTCTTCGCAGTATCCGTTGTGCGACCGCCACCAGACGTCCGGCTTCCTGGTCGAATATCCGCTTCAGCCCGTCTCGGTCTCCGTTTGCACAATCGGCAAGCGCTGCTTCGAGGTCTGTCGACTGATCCGTCACCGAGGCCAAGCGCCTTCTCCTGATGTCTATCTTGGGCAGAGCGTTCGTCTCTGCTGTTGCCACGCCGGCATGTTCTCGTCCAGTCCAGACGCTCCGCCGGCGCGAAATTCACCTTATTGTGACAACACCTAAGATGGCGATCGGGATGCAGCATCGAAAATATTCTTCGTGGCTGCATCCGCAGGCGGTTTCTCATGTGTCTCCTGATGGAGAGCCTGCACACGGCGTACGCCGCAAGCTCTCACCCACATGAAACGCAACTGGAGAACAACATGACCCTCGCTCGCACCGCTTTTGCCGCCTCGACTGTCCTGGTCGTATCCATAACCGTCGCGCACGCCGCCCCGGTCCTCGGACTGACGGGAGAAAAGACATTGATCATGTTCGACACAGCGCAACCTGCTGTCACGAAGACAATGGAGGTCAACGGCGTCAACAAGCTCGTCGGCATCGATTTCCGCCCCGGCACAAAGACCGTAATTGGCGTGACACCGGAACATGCAATCGTATCCATCGATCTTGAGACCGGCGCGGCAACAGAAGTTGCAAAGATGGACAAGATGCTTCCCCTGACCGAAGCACCGGTGGTTGTTGATTTCAACCCCATGGCCGATCGTCTGCGCTTCATGACGGGCACCACAAATCACCGTGTTCATCCCGATACAGGCGCCGTAACCGTTGACGGTACGCTGGCTTTCGAAGACGGGGACATGCACAAGGGCGAAACCCCGAACATCGTCGCTGCCGCTTACACGAACTCCATTGGAAAGCCGGAGAAGACGGCGATGTACAATATCGACGCCACCATCGGCGCGCTTGTCCAGCAGACCAAGCCGAATGATGGCACCCTAAAAGCAATAGGAAAGCTCGACCTGAAAGAAAAGCCTGCGACCTACGCGTTCGATATCCAGGGTGAGGAAGGCGGAAAAAACACTGCCTACCTGGTAGCGAGCAAGATCCTCTATACCGTCGATCTGGAGACGGGTGCAGCAACTGAAGTCGGCGCTATCAATGGCCTCGATAACGAGGTACGCGACATCGCCGTTCTGCCTGCCATGTGATCAATCGGTGCAGTGCCTCTTTTCAAGAGCCGCTTGGTTGAACCTTAGGAATGAATCGATCGGCCGCCCATTGAGGCGGCCGATCTCATTTTACCCAAGAGTGAAGAGCCTACATCTTAGGAAGCAGAACCTTGTCGATCACGTGAATGACGCCGTTTGACTGCTTGACGTCAGCAATCGTGACATGGGCGACATTTCCATTTTCATCCGTCAGGGTTATTTTGCCCATGTCCTCCTTGGCCTTGAGAATGCAGCCGCCGACCGTTTTGACGTCGTGTGTGCCGTTGTCATCTTTGATCATCTTCTCGATGGTCGACGCCATCGCATCGGCAGCGACGACGTGGCAGGTAAGCACCTTCGTGAGTTTCTCCTTGTTCTCAGGCTTCAGCAGCGTATCGACAGTCCCCTTCGGCAAGGCTTCGAACGCCTCGTTGGTCGGTGCGAAGACGGTGAACGGGCCCTTGCCTTGAAGCGTTTCGACCAGGCCAGCGGCCTTGACGGCAGCGACAAGTGTCGTGTGGTCTTTCGAATTCATGGCATTCTCGACGATGTTCTTGTCTTCGAACATCGCGGCGCCGCCAACCTTCGGGTTCTTTGCGTACGCGCTGCCAGTTGCAATGACGAGAATGGTTACGCATGCAGCAAGACGAGTGACAAACTTGGGCATAATCTGCTCCTTTGTGCCGATGACCCAGACGCGGACCGCGTCTCCCAAGGTTCGGCTCCCGACTAAGGGACAGAACTGGTACGAGGCGGCCACAACAGAAGTTTCAAGAAATCGGCACTGCGCGTCGAAAAGTCGTCACTGCTTTCGATGCATCGACAGTCCCGTCAAGACCAGAGGGTTCTGCACGACAACCAGCAGCAAAGCGCGGTCAGAGGCTTCGAGCAGTCCCGCTAGCAACGATCGGACCCGTCGCACGACCCGTCGGTGATCCGCCAAATGGTTCCAGCGTGACGGCAAGCGTTGCTCCCTCACCAATTCGGTCGCGAAGATCAGCTGGGATGACTAGATCGCCTCCAGTATCTGCAGGGAGTATCCCAAGCGACAGCGGATCTCCCTCGCCAGGCACGAGCCAGAGCTCCAAAGATTTTTCTTCACGCGGGCCGGCTGCAACGGGCATGATTCTCATCCGACCGCTCCCCGAATCATAGGTAGCCAGCATGTTCACGGCATTGGCCGGCGCCGATAGTTCAGCAACATATTCACGATCATGAACACGCAAAAAGGCACTTCCTGACGCATAGATCAATGCGCTTGCGGCTACAACTGATGTCCCAAATGACAACCAACGCCAGAAAGGCACCGAGTTCCAAAGACCAGTCCGGACTTTTGCGACTTGCTGCTCGCCGAAAAGTCGATCTTTAATTCGGCCGAGAACGGCGTCGCTCGGCGAGACCTCGTCATAGGCGTCATTGAATGTCGACAGGTCAATTTCCCAGTGCCGGACGAGCTCGGCGAACGAACGATCCTCCGCCATGCGACGTTCGAGGGCTCGCCGCGCGTCGAGCGAGAGGAGCCCAAGAACATATTCGCCCGCGAGAATATCGTCTTTGGGGGTGGTGGCATCTTGGCTCATCGCTGCATGCACTCCCTAAGCTTCAAGAGGCTGCGGCGCAACCAAGTGCGCACCGTGTTCAAAGGCACCTTCATCTGCTCTGAGAGTTCAAGGTAGCTTAGCCCCTCAACATAGGCGCGGCGCACCGCACCAGCATGGATCGGATCGAGCTCGGCCATACACTTATCGATCCGGCGCCCCTCATCGTTAATGCCAGCCTGTGCTTCAGGACTGGGCATTGTCTCGTCCGCAAGGTCATAGGCGGCCTCGAGATCTTCTGAGACCGGTTTGCGGGCACGAATAAGGTCGATTGCGTGATTGCGAGCTATGGTGGCGAGCCACGCAGTGGGGTTGCTGGGGCCGGCCGCGAAGGTTTGCGCACGCTGCCAGATCTTGACGTAGACCTCCTGGACCGCGTCTTCAGCGTCGCCACGATTGTTCAGAATGCGCAGGCATATGCCCATCAACTTCGGGCTGGTTATTTTATAGAGCGAGAGGAACGCCGCCCGATCGCCTATCGCGACACGATTGATCAGGCCTTCGATATCGTTGCTCTGCATTGAGAATGATCCTGCCACCCGCTTCATATAGAGAGCGATCCTCGCAGAAAACAAGCACAGCTTTGACACGAACAGCTGCACAAGGCTCGATTCCTTAAATATATGGGCCGCCGGATGACGATCTGCGTAGGACATGGTTGTTTATGCCACCAAGAGTTCGGAGAAAAATGAGCCAAACCGGATATTGTCTGCACTTTACATAATGAAACCGCGTCGGCGGAACAGCAGCCTCGAAACCGCTCCACCACAGATCGACTGGTTCTTCCTAGCCCAAAGCCCAGAAACTCCTTTCCCAAAAACTGCAATCTTCAACTGACGGTCGGCGCAGGCCGACAGATAAGATGTCATAAATTCCTCGCCGCTCACTCGATTGTTAGCAAAAGACCTACGTTTGGGATTACGGGAGGTGGCGCGCGTTAGTTTCAGCAAGACCGCGCATGCTTCGATTTTTTAATGCGCGCTCGACCCGGATGAGGTTGGCCTTTTGCCGGACGGTTCGCCTCTGTCGCTGATCAAAAAGCCGCTCTGTGCGGTCTGGCGTTATCAACTCTCTCTCATTCGCGCATGCGGACCTTGCGATACATCACGGCGGGACGATTTCGCGGCATTTGGGAATGAAACAGACTTATGGAACGCACACGCGAGCCACTTGGCAACTGTATCGTGCTTTTGACGAAGCCTGGTAATCGCCAGACGTCGTACGCCCTGCAAGCTCAACCACCAGCGGAGTTTCCGCAGACATGTTGCCTGTCATCGTTCCTGTCCAAGCCGACGCCATGGCGTCCGTTGCTCATCTGACCTTCCCAACGTTCGTCGGGGCATTCTCGAAAGAGGCTTGGGCAGACGCGCCAGCTGTCCCGCTTCGGGTTGTTGCCTATCGTAGGGGCACGCCGGTCGGCCTCGCATTGGCGCTCCACCGCAAGGACTATGGGCAGGGAGAATTGTTGTCGCTGGCGGTGGACAGGGCTTTTCGCAGACAGGGAATTGGAGTGGCGATCCTGCGAGAGGTCGAAGGTCATTTGCGCGCTGCTCATATCGCTCAGATTTCTGCTCGGTTTTCAGATCGCCTGCCTGAAAGCTCGGCATTCGGCGCCACGGTAGCCAGTGCGGGTTGGAACGGGCCCGTGCCAGAACGAATCCGTATTATGGGACGAGTGGGGAATACGCTCGAGGTTTTCCGCGACAGGGAAAAACTGCTTAAGCGCGCCTTGCGAGATGGGCTTATGCTCGTCCCGTGGCGTAACTTCCCCCACGACGCCAAGTCACATATTCTCCGGACAATTGCGGAAGGGCGTGCCCCTGGATGGAGCAGTGCGGGACTTTTCTCCGATAATTTCGACCCAGATTTCTCAATGGTTCTCACCACAGGTGCCGATACGATCGTCGGTTGGGTTATCTGCCATTTCCATGCCGGCGTGCGACGATGGAGTTTTCCGGTGGGCTGGATCGCCAAGGAGTACCAGCGGCGGGGTTGGCTGCTCGTTGCCTATGCAGAGGGCGCGCGGCGCCTAGGCGAGCAGTTCGGTTCTGACTCAATCGCGGTTCTTGAAAGCACAATGGGGTTGCCAATGATGTGGCGCGTTCTCGAAGATCGGTTCGCCCCTTATGCGCAAGTGGCAGACCGTATCCTGAGCGTCGACAAAAAGCTGTAAACGTACGAGTGGGACGAAACATCAACATCGCGGGACAGAATGGTATCGGCACCATCTGGCGCTAAGTCAATGTATTACATAACAATTCAGCAACCTCAGAAAAGCGGCCAATACGGGGCAAACGCTTTTCGTTCGAAAGGGGCCAAGTTACCAACGCCAGAACCGAAAGGACTATCGAAATTGGCCAATACGATGACGGCTATTCGCAACCACATCACGGCGCAGATAACTGAACGCGCAGTATCTGACACAGCGTTCCGCGCTCTCTTGAAATCCGATCCTCACGCAGCTCTGAGAGAGATGGTGGGCGCCGATCCTGTTCCTGGCTTCAAGATCAACGTGATCGAGGAACGGGCCGGTGAAATAAATATCGTCCTACCTGCAAATATCGAGAAGGACGAACTACCGGATGAGCTGCTCGATCTTGCTTCGGGAGGGATCGGATTTAGTGCATTCGTCCTGTATGGCCCCAACGACGCTCCGCCAAAACCGCGTCGTTAACGCCAACTGAGGCGGCCTGCATCAAGGCGGGCCGCCGTGGATGTTAAACGGTCAGATTAAAGGCCTATCGCGCCGCCTCGTCGTTTCATCCCATATGCCCTCGCGCTCAAGCATGAACCGGGCTTGGCAGTAGTAAACAAAGATTGTTGTCAGAATACTCAGCAGATCTGGCCTGGCATGCGCTGCCTTGTCGAGCATGCGAATGAGCGCATATTCTGGCCTGCCACTTCGGGCCAGCCGACGCGCCAGCGCCGCGTTCATGCCTGAGAAGAATGGCATGCGCTCCTGCGGTCTATGCTCTCCACAAATGTCTACGAAAGCTGCGACACGCTCAGCAAACAGCTCGGCGGAAAAAACACGGTTCAGAAGCCAGATCATCCCGTTACGCAGAGTCTCGTCGCTCATCAAAAGCGGGCGTATGTTCGTACCGACGACCGAGGCTGCAGATTGTCTGCCATCGATCAGCCGACCGGCGGCCGCCAGTCGGGCATGAAGTGGCGTGGCATCCGGCGCCACAAGCAAACCGGGACTGACAAGTGGCAGCGGCATGGCCTGAATGAAGGCGGCCTGTCGCTCGAAGATATCCGGGCCGTCTTGGTCGAAACCGACGACAATGCCGCCAAAGGCGAGGATCCCGTGCTCGGCGATGGTCCTGATACGGCCGATCATGTCCGCATTCAGGTTTTGCCGTTTACCCGCCAGGGAAAGGCTCTCCTCGTTCGGCGTCTCGATACCGATGAAGGTCATTGCGAAGCCGCTCTCGCGCAGGAGGTTGAGGATATCTGCATCGCGCGCAATGTCGATCGAGACCTGGGTTGAAAAGGCCATGCGGTCGCCTGCGGGCCTATCGTTCCAGCACGCAAGCGCCTCCAAAAGCGATCGCGTGCGCCGGCGCATCACGGTGAGGTTGTCATCGGCGAAAAACACGGACCTGTAGCCATAGCCATGCAACAAATTAAGCTCTTCGATGACGCGCTCCGGCTCCTTCCAGCGCTGCTTGCGTCCCAGATACTGTATAACGTCGCAGAACTCGCATTCGAAGGGACAGCCGCGAGAAGTCTGAACCTGCGCCGTCATTGCGTGGCCGGGCGGATAGAGATCCCAGCGCGGCAGGGGGCCGGCCCCGATATCGGGTTTCGTTCCTCGATATTCAGGCTTGTAGCGACCGGAAGAAAGGTCGGCGAAGAGCTCTGCCGCTATCTCTTCTATCTCACCGATGACGAGGATATCCGCATAGGTCCGGACCTCTTCGGGTGAGAGCGAAGCATAGGAGCCGCCGATGATGATCTTGCGGCCACGCCTTTGAAACTCGGTGGCAAGCTCACGGAGACGCTCTCGCTGGGTGATCTTGCCGGTCAGACCGATGAATTCGGCGGATGCATCGAAATCGACAGGTTCAACACGTTCGTCACAGAGGCGGACGGCCCAGTCTGCCGGCGCAAAGGCGGCGACAGTGGGCATGGCAAGGTCAGCCATCCCCACTGCCCGTATGCCGGCCCACGCCTCAAGCACCTCAAGTCCAAAGTAGCCGGGAACGCTTTCGGCCGGGTTGATGAGATAGAGGCTAGGCATCGGAAGCGCGTGTCAACTGAACCGCGCGCCTTTCACCGAATCCTTCATTCGCGGTGGTGATACGATCCCACCGGCGACCAGGTCGAGGTCCGCATCGGACAGCTCGCCGGACGACGCCGTGTGTTGTGCAAGCGCGATTATCAATTCGTCTTCCGAGAAATCGAATCCTTCCCGCGCTGCGAGTTCCACAACAGCGGATGCCCCTTCTGCGAGCGCTGTGGCAGCCTCGCTTTCGAGGTTGGCGTCCGAACGGACCTTGTCGTAAAATTGTTCAAGCGCTGCAATGCTCATGGGTGCTTCCTTTCCTGTTGAACGACGTGGAGGATGACTGGGCGGGCGCAGTCCGCACCGCCAGAATTGTTTCGACGCGGTCGGCGACCTGCGCGAAGCGCCGGCGCGTTAGAGCGACCATGCGCGGGCGGGTAGGATCCGTGTAGTATGTCGCCACGGAGTCGCGCCCCAACAGCATGGCCTGCCGCGTGTAGCAGTGGTGATAGGCCCCGATGGTTATACCGCTGTGCCAATAGACAGGGTCGAGAAAGGCCTCGTCATAGTGAATGGAACGCTCCGCCGGTTGGGATGCGACAACCCAACCCACGACTGTGCCCTCTCGGCGGATAAGTGTACTGAAGGCTGGCGCCATGCGGTCCGTCAGAGCGAGAGGGCCAAGCATTCCGTTAGCCTCCGGCCGCAAGAGACAGGTGGACACCGCAGTCCGGTCCGCATCAGACAAGTTCATCGTGGCGTAGTCGTAGAGGTGCGGCTGCGCGAGGCGGCCAGAGATGGCACGCCATGCGCCAACCGCCTCAGCCATTGCCCCTGCCCGCCCCGTGACCAAGAGGCCGTCTTCCGCGGGTGCGCTCCAGCCGGCTCGCGCCGCGAGGGGCTCGAAGGCGGCGCGGCCGGCATTCGTTTCGCTGTAACGGGCGATCATGCTGAACGCGCCACGGCGGGCGGCTTCCTCGCTCCATGCCTGAACAAGCGCAAGGGCGATGCCGCGCCGACGCTCGGCCGGCGCAACAGCGATCGACAAAAGTTCCGCCTCTTGGGTGCCATTACAGATGCCGAGCGCAAGCCCGACCGGCCGGCCGCCGGCGATGGCGCCTACGGCGATGACGGACGGCTCCAGCGAAATGAGCAGGCGATGGTAGCGGTTAAAGGTCAAGCCGGAGAACAGGCGTGCATCGCCGGTCAGCAGAACGGTGCGGCAGACATGCATTCTCATGATCCCGCTCATCCCTTCAGCTCCGCACAACTGCCACATGCAAGCCCTTTACGCTCCAGTTTCAATTCCAGCGCCCGATAGGCGATTGCCGCAATTGGCCTGAAGCGTGTTTGTCTTCAGTCTTTACCAAAAGAAAGGGAGAGGCTTGCGAATGGGACGATATGCTCGAAGATTGGGATGCAACATGACCTGAAGCGTGTGGGCTACGCCGTGGCGCGCAACCTGTCGAGCCAGGCCTGCATCCAGTTGTCGTCGCCTGCGCCAATATCGCTCTTGAGACGGATGCCCGCCTCCGCATTGCGGATCGCCTCACTTGGCCGTAGGCCGAAGCGTTGATGGAAGGCACGGGAGAAAGCGTTCTCGCTGGCAAAACCTGTCGCATATGCAAGCTTGGCGACGGAGCCGCGCGATAAACCGACGGATGTGAGCTTGAGATAGGCGAGCTTCAGCCGGCGCTCGCGGATGTACTCGGCAATGCCGCCGATTGGCTCGAAGAGACGGTATAGCGCCGAGCGCGACAGGGCGAACTGGCGCATGAGCATATCAGCGGATAGCGCTGGATTGGTAACGTTGCGCTCGATAAAGATCTGGATCGTCTGAACGTTGATATCCATTAG
Source organism: Shinella sp. H4-D48 (assembly GCF_022637395.1). Classification (GTDB taxonomy): domain Bacteria; phylum Pseudomonadota; class Alphaproteobacteria; order Rhizobiales; family Rhizobiaceae; genus Shinella; species Shinella sedimenti. Next base: position 568,329 of record NZ_CP093338.1, read on the forward strand.
CGTCGCACGCTCAGCCGCCACTGCGGCTGAAAATCCGCTGGACACGATGGCTGAAGCAACCTCTGCTGCCAGCTTACCATCGGGACCGGCGAGTTGCGGCGCCACCTTCGCCATCGTGCGCATATGCTCGCCGAGCAGCACGCCGAGGGTGGAGGAGCCATTGACGCGGGCGCCGTGCAGATCATCGATCACGCGAGGGGTCAGGCGGATCATCGAGCGTGGCAGAATGAGGCTTATAATATCCATATCCGTCGCTTGGCTTTTCATCGGACGGCTGAGATCGAAGCAAACGATATCGCCCTTAACGCCAGTGGCCACCCCGCCATCCGCGTTGTAGGCACACTCTCCCTTCAAATACAGCTGGATAAGCAAATGATCGACGCCCGTGGCGGCGACCCGTTCGCGCGAGCGCACAAAACCTTGGGCAGTCGCGGAGGACATGCCTATGAGAAAATGGCCGATATTGTAACTCGTCAGGTCAGCCCGGAAGCCTTCCAGGTTGCCTGTCGGCGGAACCGCATCAAACAGGCTCGCGACGCCTGTACGCCAGTACTCGTAATTCTCCTCACGGCTCAGCTGCGAGGACAGGATACGTTGATGTTCGATAGTCTCCGTGGTCAAGCCGCGCCTCCCCGTTCAACGCGCCACCGATGTATACCCTGTCATGCTCAATTTTTCGTATCTTGCAAGGGCAGGATTTCGCGGGAAAGCCGCTTTGCAAGCCTCACACAATTGCTGACACCACCAGCCACGCCCAGACGATCTTACAGGCGATGTGCAACGCCTGATCGGTGTGGATGGACGTAATGCCATGATTCTTCATGCTGTCGATGATGAAATGCATCATCATTTCAAGCAGGCCGATGAGAAGCGATCCGGTTGCAACTCCCGCCAGCCCGCCGTGGATGATCGCATGCGCACCGAGAAGGTGGTACCAAGGGACGCCGGAGGCCGGCGTGTTCCAGTTCTTGCCGCGCGCCATGAAGTCGTTCTGAAGCGGATAGTCTCCAAGAGCATGTCCAAAGATCAGAAGCGCGAGAAGTGTGGCGTAAGCCTCGATCATGCACCGCGCTCCGCCACGCCTGACAGCCGCGCCAAAAGATGCTCGAAGCGGGCGCCGGCAAGCGACAGCGTATCGAGAATGCCCTCGTCAAGTTCATCCTCCATCACAACGCCGGCCGAAAGGCCCGTGCGCGCATTCATGCGTTGCGTTGTGTTGCGCAAACGATCTGCCAGGAAGATGGCGAGAGCCTTGTAGAAGCGCGCGCCAAAACCTGGATTCTCGGTGAGTCGCACTTGGATGTCGCGCTTGTCGACGCCGAGGATGAGCGCGCCCGCCACCGCTTCAACCGTCGCAGAAGGCGGCGCGGAGTCGATCAGAGACATTTCTCCAACGACTTCGCCACGCCCCAGACGCGCCACCTCGCCAACACCGGAAACGCGAACGACGACCTCGCCCGCCAACACGAAGAACAACTCGCTGACCGGGATCCCCTCACAGATGAGCACAGTATCCGGTTCCGGCTGGAAGCGGCGGCCCTTTCGCACCAGCCACTCGATGTCCTCGTCGTCTAGCTGGCCAAGAATGTAGAGTACCTTTCGCATCAGTTTTCCTTCTCAAGCAGCTGTCGGCAAGCAAGTGCATGGAATACCCCACGTGCCGCCATCAAGTCATCATAGGTACCGCTTTCCACCAGTCGCCCCTTGTCCATGACAAAGATGCGGTCGACATTCATGATGGTGCTGAGCCGGTGTGCAATGACAATTCGGGTTACTGAAAGCCGCGCCAATGTATCGGTCACGACGCGCTGGGTACGGTTGTCGAGCGCGCTCGTCGCCTCATCGAGCAACAGGATATTCGGTTCGCTGACCAGCGCGCGCGCCAGAAGGATTCGCTGGCGCTGGCCGCCCGAGAGGGCGTTACCGCCATCGTTGAGCACGGTGTGCATTCCCATGGGCATAGCCTCGATGTCGGCAGCGAGTGCCACGAGCCGCGCGGCTGCCCACGCTGCTTCCAGCCCGTGACCGGACGCGCCGGCGATATTGTGATAGACAGAGCCAGGGCTGATGCGTCCGTTTTGCAACACGACGCCGATCTCTGCCCGCAACGCCGCGGGGTCGAGCCGGTCAGCGGGTCTTCCGTCGAAGAAGACAGCCCCGTCCTCCGGCATGTCAAAGCCCAGCAGCAACCGCATGATGGTGGATTTACCGCTCCCGGATTCTCCGACGATGGCAACATATTCGCCCGGTCGGATGGTAAAATTCACGTCGCGCAACACGAGTGGCGCGCCCTTGTGGTAACGGAAGTGCACGCGACTGAAGGCGATCTCGCCGGAGAGCCGACCCGGCGCCTCCCGCAGGCTGGTGGCTTCGGGCTGCGCTTTGAGCAGCGGCACCGTGCGCGAAACCAAGGGGCCGATGGCAAGCAGTTCCGAAATTGCGGTTACCGCAGCCACGAAGGCACCTGAAGCCTGTCCGAATGCAGCAGCGAAGGCGACAAACATGCCGGCCGACAGCGTTCCTGCCCCATCCGGACCACCAGTCCCATCCACCAACGCCGCGATCGCAGCCTGCGCCGTCTCGTATCGGAAGACGAGCAACAGGCAACCGAACAGGAAAAGAAGCGACATGGGCGGGAGCACTGAAAGTGCGACAGTCTGCCAACCGCTGTAGAAGCGCGCCCGCTCGAAGGCGTGCCGCTCGGGCATCGACCGCCAAACCCATTCGGCGAAAGCGCGCATCTCCGCCGCCGCTGCCCGTAACTTTGGCAGGCCGACCAGAACCTGCAGAAGAAACCCCTCGATCTTACCGTTCAGGTGCGCGCGCTCCCGCTCGTAGCGCAACTGCCGACGAGAAATCCAGCCGCATACGAGCGCCATGACTGCGAAGGGCAAGAGCGCGAATAGCGCTAGGCGCCAGTTGATGAACAGCATTGTCAAAAGGCCAGTAATCGTACCCACGAAGCCAAAAAGGCCACTGAGAGTGGAGGCCGTGAGTATCTGCCGTACCTCCTGAAGCCCAAGAGCACGCTGACCGAGATCGCCCACTGAAAATCCTTGGAAGAACCGGACGGGAAGACGCAGGAGACGCAACATGATCGCCGCTTGCAACTTCGCATCCAGCGCCGCTTCCATGCGGGCTACACTCATGGAACGCGTCAATTCGAAAAGCGACTGGCCAAGCGCGGCTGCGGTCAGCAACAACGCCACCTGCAGCAATCCCGCCCGATCGTTCATCGGTACGACGCTGTCAAAAAGGACCCCAGTGGCAACCGGAACGGCGGCCATGGCTGCAGCCGCAAGCACCGCCGTCAGAGCGATCCGCCACATATCCCTGCCGAGCCCCCGCCCCGCAAAAGTTAGCAAATCGCTAATACCGAGGCTGCGGTCCTCGAGCATCGGGTAAACCTGCAGAGCGCTGGCCTTAACTGTCATGGCGAACGCCGCGTCGACCTTGCGGTCGACCGACGTGCCGACAGCACGAAAACCACTGCCTCGCGTTGGCAGGAGCGCTAATGGGTCGCCGGCCACTGTCTGCGCCAGCATAGGAAGCCCGTCGCGCGTCCACCAGCCGTCGCCCAGCACAATGGGGCGGCCAGCAAGATTCAGTTCGGCGAGAATCGGTTCAAAGGCATTCAACTCCTTCGCTCGCCCGCGTCCAGCGTCCGGTATGCGTTCCAACTGCTCGCCGAAGGCCTCCATCACGTTTTCAACGGCAAAGAGCCACGGATTTTGTGAAGCTTGCCTGCCGCTGGCGCGCGCGTCTGCGAGTGCCTTCAATGCCTCCGAGAAACGCCGCACGGATACCTGGTCCCGGCCCTCCTGGCGATCTCCGGCCATCCGCCGCTCAGTTGCTAAAGCGTTTGTAGCCCATATGATCACAGCATGCGCAAGCAGTTCGAGCCCTCTGGCAATATCCTGAGAACGCGGCTCGCGCACGGGGCGAAGCACAGTCGTCTCTGCCGCAACCACTGCGGATGGTGCAGCGAGTGGGAAACATGCACCCTGTGGAAGATGAAAACCGCCCCACGTCAGGCCATCTGTCTCGGCCACGACGTAAGAGACCTGCCCCGCCGCTGAAGAGCAGGTCTCACCCTCTGCAAGATGAAGGCTTTCACCTTCGATCATCCTGCCCGGCCACGACCGCGCGGGGGTGACAGCAGCACTCAAATTCCGGACCCAGTCACCGGCGTGCACACTCGCCTCATCGAAACCAAGGGAACGAAAACGCGAACCAAGTCCGCCCACGGCAACGAGCATTCCCGAAGCAACAGGTGGCGTGGAGACGATCACCACGCCCGCATCCAACCGAAATAGGTGACGGCGGGCCTCTCCTTGCCGGTCGACCACAAAGATATCGGCATAACCTTCGACCAACTGATAGCCGGCAAATCCCGTATCCAATGCCAATGGGCGATTGCCGCCACCCTCTATCAGCACATCCCGGGCGAACGCCTGTGACATCAAATGGTCCCCCGCACGAGGGCGGCATATTCGCCGTCAAGCGCCATCAGTGTGTCATGATCGCCGCGCTCGACGATGCGTCCCCGATCGAGCACGATAATCTCCTCACAATCGCGGATGGTGCTCAGCCGGTGCGCGATAATCAGGCAACCGCAGCCCCGGCGGCGCAAGTTGTCATCGATCTGCTTTTCTGTGACGGGATCGAGCGCCGCGGTGGCCTCGTCGAGAACGATCAGTGAGGGGCTCGCAGCAAGCACGCGCGCCAGTTCAAGCCTCTGGCGCTGGCCGCCGGAGAAATTCAATCCCCCCTCGGCCACAGGTGCATCGAGCTGGCCGGTGCGCATGAGGACATCATCGAGTATGGCTGCGTCCGAAAGCGCTGCGACCAGAGCCGCCTCAGGAAGCGAGGCGTCCCAGAGTGTGAGATTGTCACGCACGGAGCCTTCGAAAAGGAAGATCTCCTGATCGACGTACCCGATGATACGGGACCGGGTCGCTTGAGTGAGCATCCCCGCATCAACGCCGCCGATGCGGATTTGACCTGACCAGGGCGATTGAAGACCGGCGATCATGCGCCCGATAGTCGTCTTGCCGCTGCCGGAGCCGCCGACGAGCGCGATACGCGCGCCGGGTTTCAGGGTCAACGAGAAATCTGCGATCAATGGAGGATCAAGCGGTGAATAACCGAAGCTAACGCGGTCAAGTTCGATGCGGCTGGAGGCCGGTTCCGTGGCCGTATCACCGACGGCTACAGTCTGCGCGCGCGAGATATCGGCGATCTTCACCAGATCGGCACGAATCGTCTGGATCTGGCCGGCAAGACCAATGAGGTCGAGTACGGGTGCGTTGAAGCTCTGAGCGAGCCCCTGAAAGGCGACAAGCGCGCCGATGGACAGATCACCCCGCATGACGCTCACCGCGCCGACGACAAGAACGAGAACGGCCGTTAGCGACTGGATGGAAGCGGGAATGGCATTGACCAACGTCTGGGTAAGCGCCAAGTCAGCGCGCGTGCGCAAAACACCGCTGTGGTGCCCGGCCCACTGCAGGTAGGCATGTGCCTCCATGTTTGAGGCTTTAAGCGTCTCGATGGCGCGGATTGGGCCGAACGTAGCGGCAAGAAGATTGCCAAGGCCGGAGGATAGCTTGAGGCTTTGCCTGCGTTGCACCTTTCCACCCTGATAAACGACGAGGACGTAGAGAAGTTGGGTCGCCAGGATAAAGACGGCCAGCAGCGGGCTGATCAGCCAAAGGACGACGGCGTAGGCGAGAAGGCTCGTCAGGTTGAACACCGTCGAGGCAAGCCGTCCGGACAGGAGGTCCGCAATGCGCTCGTTGGCATTGAGGCGACTGGCCATCTCGCCGGGGTGGCGTTGCGCGTAGAACTCTGCGGGCAGGCGCAACATATGCCAGAGCAGCTTGCTCGCCGGCACACTTACCTGCTTCAGTTCCAGTCGCCGGAGCCCTGCCTGTTGCAGCGCTGTCGCAAAGCCGCGCAAGACAAGTACGGCCAGCATCGCGACCGTGAAGGCCAGTAGCCAGTCGTGCTGTCGGTCGATGAGGATATTATCGATGAAGACACGTGTGAAGACCGGGACGGCGATGCCGGGGATCACCAGCGCCATCGATGTGAGGAGAACGAAGAAAACCCCCTTCCTGGAGCCCCTCAGGCGTTCCAGCATCATCGGCAGCGCGAGCGGCGGTGCGCCAGCGCTTTCGAACGTCTCAGCCGGCTCAAAGGCGAGGACAACCCCCGTGAAGGCCTCGGCGAGCTCACGAACTGTAATCGTACGGCGACCCGTGGCGGGGTCGTTGACGAAAACGCGATCGCCCCGAATGCCCTCGAGGACGATGAAATGGTTGAAGTTCCAGTGCAGGATCGCCGGCCATGGAATATCCCCAAGCCCATCCGCTTCCTTGCGAAAACCCTTGGCGACAAGCCCGAAATGACGCGCAGCCTTGAGAAGATTGCTCGCCTTCGTCCCGTCGCGCGAGACGCCGCAGGCAATACGCATGTCCTCCAGCGTCACCCAGCGGCCGTAATGAGCAAGCACGATAGCAAGACTTGCCGCGCCGCATTCCACCGCTTCGATCTGCAGGATCTGCGGCGTCGCGCGCGGACGCTTGCGCCTGGACAGAACGCCATGGGAGCGAGCGAGGCCGCTCATGCGCCGAACGCCTTGTGCAAGAGCGGCAACAAGAAAGAGGCAGGCGTGCGTCTGTCGATGGTAATCCGTGCTTTCCCTGTTGTGCCTGCGCTTAGCGCAGCCGCCGCGCCGGTGCCGCCTGACCAGCGGTAACCGCTCACTGTCGCCGCGTCACGCTCGAGGTCCACGACCACCGAAAATGGGGCACCTTCCTTGGAGAAGCGTGCCACCAAAACGTCGTTCTGCAAGGTGGCCTGCATACCTTCGCGTGTGGCCGGGAATTCGGAGACGGAAAGCACACGCCCGACCAGGGTTCCCCATTGTTCCTTCTCGAGGCCACCGAGTTCGACATTGACGAGCATGCCCGCCGCGATACGCTTGCCCTCGGCCGGCGGCACATACAGAACGAACTGCAGGCTACCCTCGCCTGAGGCTATGCTGGCGATGCGCGAGCCGGCCGGCGCATAGGCCCCGAATGGCGCCTTCCATTCGACCAGCGTCCCATCAGCCGGACTTGTAACCTTGCCAAAGAGTGAAAGCTGTAGATCGAGCTGCTTGACCTCTGCTTCGGCCAGCAGCACCTTCTGGTTTTGCTCGAACAAGCGGCGCTGGTCTTCCGACTGAGCGGCAAACTCCTCGGCGGAGATCGCCAGAAGACCCGTGCGCGCCGTCGCGATGTCGAGTGTAGCGCTCGCGAACTGTTCACGAGTTTGCTGCACGGCAAGTGCTGTCATCGCCCCGCCAGCGGCCAGCTTTTCCTGGTTGCCGACCAGCTTTTCATAAGCCGCGCGACGCTGCTCGGCAGCGCGCATCTGCGCGTCCAGCGAAGCCTTGCGCGCCTCTGCATTCGCCTGCCTCGCCTCGGCCACAGCGGCCTGCTCGCGGCGCAATGCCTCGAGCGCACCATATGCCGCTTGCGCCTGGGTCCGAGCAATTTCCAGTCGCGCCGCCGCATCGGGCTGATCAATCTTGGCGAGGACATCACCCTTGCGAACCTTCGTTCCAACGGGTGAGCCAGCCGAAGACAGCGTGCCCGATGCCATGGAAATGGCGTCCACCATCTGACCGCCGCCAGAAAACAGGATGCCCTGCCCTTCGATGCGTGTTGGAATGCGGGCCGTGAACGCCCAGATAATTGCTGTGGCGATGAGGATAAGGAGACCAGCAAGCGCCGCCCAGTAACCGGAGCCTGTTATCACGATCGCCTCATCGAGCTGCTCGGGCGAGGACAGGCGGTCGAGCGCTTCCTTACGATAGAGGCTGGATTTCTTTTCGCTCATCGCTCGTCCCTATTTCCCCTGCGCCACGAAGACGCCATCCCACCCGGCTTCCGGCGGATTGGCGGCCAACTCGGCGAGCCGCTCGGCGTACAGCGCATAAAGTCCTGAAAGTTCAGCAATTTCCATGGCACGGAGTGTTGCAAGGGCCTCGCCGGCGGCACGGAAATCCCCGGCGCGGTAGAGGTCGAGAAAGGCATCGTGCCGGCGCTTTACAGCGACGAAGTCCTCACTTTGGGCCATCACCTCATCCCCGAGGAGGGTATAGAGCCGCACGGGTGCGGCCCGTCCCTTCACCCGCACGAAATCAGCTTCGAGAAAGGCGAGGTCTGCCACCGCCTGCCGGGTAAATTCGCTGACCGCGATCGTCACGCCATAGAACTTGGTCAGGCTTTCGATCCGCGACGCCAGATTGACGCTGTCGCCAAGGGCTGAATAGCTAAAGCGATGGGCCGAGCCGAGATTGCCGACACAGGCTGCACCGCTGTTGAGACCGATACCAACACGGATCGGCACGCTGCGGGCCAGGTTCAGACGCTCTACGGCGCGTACCATGTCGAGTGCTGCTCGACATGCCTTGGATTCGTGATCAACGATGTCGAGCGGTGCATTCCAGAACGCCATGATTGCATCGCCGATATATTTGTCGATGGTCGCCTCATGGGTGAGCAGCACATCCGTAAGCGGGGTCAGCACATCGTTGATGAGACCAGTCAGCGCCTGCGGGTCCATGCCCTCTGAAAGGCTCGTGAAGCCTCGGATATCAGAGAAGAGTACGGTCAGTCGGCGCGTCTCGCCGCCGAGCTCAAGCGCCTCCGGCTCCTGCGCAAGCCGCTCTACCAAGGCGGGCGCGAGGTATCGGCCGAAGGCATTCTTGACGAACCGTTTCTCGCGATTTTCCAGCGCGAGCCTCAAAGGAGTCAGCGCGAGAAAGATGACCAGCATCGTCATAACGGTTCCGGTTGGATCGAGTAGAGTCCGCGCACGAGCGAAAGAAAGCCACGATGCAGCGAAGCACAGGCTGACGAGGCCGGCAAACAGCAGCGCGCTCGTCTGCGCCGCGCAACGACTGGCGACCCAAACGAGCACGCCGCCCATAAGAAGCGTTGCGATCAGAATCGCGCCCGGTGCCCAGTCTGGCTCCTTTAGAAAGATGCCTGCGACGATCTGATCAACAATCTCCGCGTGAATGTTGACGCCCGGCATCGAGAGGGAGACGGGAGTTGCAACTATATCGCGCAGGCCGACCGCACTGGTTCCAATGAGAACGATGCGCCCCTCCAGCATGGACAGATCTGAGTTGGCCTCCAGCAGGGTGGCGGCGCCGACAACCGGCATCCTGGCAAGCCCGGAAAAGTAGACGCGCATGCTGCCATCCGGCGCCGTTGGCACGGTGAGCTCGCCTACACGCATCGCGCTCATCCCAGGCGATCCGCCTCCTCCATCGCCGCTGGCATCATTGCTGCGAATCTGGAAGCCGGGCGCACCGAGCGCCAGCCTCAGAGTCTCCATGGCGAGCGCGGGATAGAGCCGATCACCCGAAACGGCCGCAAGCGGCATCGTGCGAATAATGTGGTCGCGGCTGTTCTCAAATGAGAAGAAGCCCGCTCCCGGTGCGACCGCGTGCAGACCGTCGAGATTTCGCACCGCACCGCGAAAATGAGGCAAATACGTCCTGGGATCGTGGCCACCGTAAGCGAAACCGGCCTTGGCCTGCGGCGGGAGCTCTCCATTTTCGTTGGTGAGCGCAAGACCCACAGCAGCTGGCGCCCGGGAGAGAGATTCGGCGAGAGCCGCATCGCTGTCGAGAGATGCGGCATCCAATGGCAGATCAACGCGAGCCCCTCGTTTTCGCAAATTCTCCGCCGCCGCTTCCAGCGATAGGCGATCCGGCTCGGAGAACACGATATCGAAACCGATAGCGGCGACGCCCGCTGCCGTTAGACGATCCACCATGCGGGCAATGACGTCGCGCGACCACGGCCACTGCCCGAGACTGGCAATGGAAGCCTCATCGATATCGACGACCGCCACGGGCGGTTGTTCCGTGTCCGGGCGCGGCTGGATGCGCTGGTAAGCATCGAACAGTGAGTCTGAGACGATGTCCGTAGCAGCCGGAAAACTCCGCAATGTCGCAAGGCATAGCAACAGCGCGGCGCCCCCCACCGACGCCGTCACCAAGTGCGATTTTCGCCGCCCTGCCCGCACGCCACCCATTCCAGCTATCGGCTACCGGCAAAGACGCCGGACGCCGACCAACTCCCGTCCTGGGAAGAGAAGGAACCGAGAATGCCATTGGCCTTGTCGGCTCCGTCATTGGCGAAAGATCCGGCTATGCTCGTCGCACCGTTGGTTCCGGAGAATGTTGAACTGGGGAAAGTGACGTTTGTATTGAAGTTGCGTCCATCGAAATTGCCGATCGCAACCTGGCCTGTCCGCGCACCGAAATTCATGGTGGCATTCATCGTTCCCGTGGCAATATACTGGTTGCCATTGTTCAAAACGGTTCCAACCGCGTTTCCGGCATAGGTCGCCGTGCCGCTCATCGGCAATTCAGCCGGGCTCGTCAGGTCACCGATAACCCAGTTACCCATGTGGCCAACCCCGGGGCCTTCACCTCCGGCCGTGTTGCCCCACCAACCCCAGCTCAGAAACGAACAGGTGCATAGCTCCGCTGACGTTCCGCCGTTGAAAATCTTGACGGGCGCAACTTTCGAGTTGACGACGTAGGACCTGTTGTTGCTGCCCGACGACGCGAAGTTGTTGTCATCCAGATAGACCGCGCCGCCGTAGTCGTCCGTGAAGCCAATTTCCTGGTTCCCTGGCGCCGTGAATGCCGCATCAAAAGTCGCATTCGCCGCGTCGAATTCCATATGAACCGTTCCGGTTCGCGCCTCGAATCCAGTAAACATGTCCATGGCGATGGACGAATATCCGTTGCGCGTTTCACCGGCATAGTCTTGATGCAGGGTTGTATCAGTCGAGACTAGATTTCCGACATGCCCGGTGGAAAATCTGACGTCTCCCACAGGGCCGCTGACCGGACGATCACGGAAGTAAGAATAGGAATCATCCGGGTCGTTACTGAGAACTAGATAGTTGCCGCCTGATCCGAAAATCGAAGAGCCATCACTGGCGCCCGCGATGCTGACCACCTGTCCCCTGTGTCTCAGCATCCCATCTTCAGGGTTGAGCATGCTGCTTCCACCCCTGTCGCCTTCAAATCCATAGGAGGTGCCCTCCTGGAGCTTGACTGCACCGGTCATCACGCCCAGTCCGCTTTTCTGCGTCGGTCCGGTCCCGTCTATTACGATCCAGGCCTGCAGTCCTCGCGCCACTACATCGGGTTCGCTCCCCCCGGATGTGCCAGAAACCATAAAATCGCTAGAGGCAGCCTTCGAAAGGTCGACACCGGCAAAACCCGGCGCGTAGACGAAGGGAATGACCCCGCCGAGGCTCGTAGTGAGGGGGTTTGCTGCATCGGGGGTGAGCGAGTAGTGGCGGATTCCAGGCGTCGAAAACACGCCGGGCACATCTGCTGTGGGCTTTCCGGCAATGGCGTAGAGTGGATTGGTACCGTGCGTCAGCATATAGGCGCGGAAACCGTCAAGGCCGACATAGACATTGCCGGCATAGGTGGCGCCCCCATAGCTAACACCAGAGACGGCATGGGCAGTAAAGGCGCTGTCTGCGTGCACAGGCAATGTCAAGCCACTGCCCCCCTCCAGCTTAACGACGCCGCTCTTGTCATTCAACGTTCCGCGTCGATCGGTGCCCGGCGAACCGCCGATAATGCCGTTTCCGCCACCATCATCGTCATGGCGGGCCGTCAGAACACGCAGCGGAACCGACGTGCCGCCATTATCTGTTTCCCCATTGTCTGTTCCTCCCGGCTTCTCTGATATCTCCTGCTCGACGATCGCTGCCCTCGCTTCGCTTGCGGCCGTTTGCTGCGGCGTATCACCGGGGCGCGGTTCGGGAATGGGAATATTCGTTGGCAGGCGCGTGCTGGAATTGTGTTTGGCGAGGCCACTGCCTCGCACTGTGGTGTCCTGCGGTGAGCGCGCCGCACCGCCTTGCGTGCCGGGCCGCCCGGCGAGATGCGCCTGCATCGCGGCAAGGAACGAGGGCGGCGTTCGTGTCACCGTGCGCCTGTTGCCATCGATGATGATGGAGTAACCTGCCTGAAACAGTCTGTTCGACACGCCGTTTGTGGTAAGGACCACCTCATTGCCAAAGATCAGCGAGACATGTGGAGGATTGCTGCCCGAGGCGGTATTTCTGTCCTTGCGCGAGCGCACCTTGCCCAGCCGCTGACCGATCGCGCCGAGATCGATATCGACGACCGCGCCTCGAATGCCGGCAGTGCCAATCGGCGTCTTAATCGTCGCGCCGCCGGCGGTCTTGGATGTACGTCCGCCAATAAATCGCATGAAACCCTTGGCAAGACTTGCCGAGACTTTGGCCGTTCCGGCAGCGGGGTCGTAGACAAAGCTGTCGATGGTCAGGGTCGAATTCGGTCCGACCGTGAATGCCGTGCCGTCGGCCAGGAGGATCTGGACCAGACCCGCATCGTCGGTGTCGATGACTTGATTATGGACCACCTCATCACCGAGGATGATCGTTTTCGTACCCTTGCCCGGCGCGGTCTTCTTTGCATCCTGGTTGACAGCCGTGGTCACACCGACCCGCGCCTCGGCTGTGTAATCGAAACCGGTGAAGAGCAGTATCAGGGCAGTGGCCGCGATGAGCGCACTTCTTGAGCTTTCCATGTCAGAACACCTTTCTAAGGCTTATGCCAAAGGTGGCATTGTCGAAGTCGCTCGTGTCGTAGCTCGACCACGATTTCTGGTAACCGGCCTGCAATTGAGCCGCCCAGTCAGAAGCGAGCGGGATGGTCTGTGTTACGCCTAACGTCCACTTCGTCGTCCGCTGCACAGCGGAACTGATCATCGGATCGGGCGCATCGTGATTGCGGCGGGAAAGCTGGCTGTTGACCGAAAGACTCCACGGCGCCACGAGCGCCTCGATCGGCGAATCATACTGGATTGTAAGGCCTGCAAGCACGCCGTATTGCCGATAGCTGTTTCTCTCGGTCTGCGCGTCGAAACGATCGACCATGGCAGCCGCGTCGAAGCTCAACCGCTCGGAGAGCCTCCATGAAGAGACGTACTGCCCCTGGAGCCGATCTCCGCTTTTCTCACTCATCCGGGCATATGCATCGGAATTGTAGAAGCGCTCGTGACGAAACTCCGCACGCACGCCGTGGAACCAATCCGTTGTCGGCCGTTGCCCCAGAAAGACACCCGCTCCGAGGCTGGATGTCAGCGGATCGCCAGCAAGGATGCCCCCTGCTGCAATTCCGTAAACGTCCAGGGTGGAGCCAGTGAGCCCAAAGCGGTTGAGGTCGAAGGACGGACCGGCCGCCAACTCGGCATATCCGAGGTTCAGCTCCTGATGATCCAGATATCCCTCGGCATAGCCGCGCAGGCTGACCTTGAACTCCACCCCCTGCGCCGGAAGGTCGAGCACGCCCAGCACGTCCGCCGAAAGGAACCCGTTTGCATCCCCGGACTTGCGCGCGTCTTCCGAAAGCACGAAATCCAGACCATTGAGGTTCACGATCGTTGACGACGGGCCGCTGTTGGCATTCGTTTGATAGCGCACGCCTATACCCAGAGAGCCGGAAAATGAAGAGGGATCGTTCCGACTTGCAATGGCCGCCTGATATTCCGACACCTTGCTGCGGACTTCCGGGGGAACATCGTCACCTGTCACCGCGGCATCGAAGTAGGTGCCCGCCGTTCCATACGCGCCGAGGCGGAAATAGAGCACGCCGAGCTCCAATTGCAGCCGGGGCATGCCCGGCGCAAAAATCAGCATGCGTTCGAGTGTGGCGATCGCGCCTTCGAGATCGCCGACCTGCGAAGACAGCGCAGCATACTCGAAGGCAGCGTCCAGATTGCCAGGGTCGTGCAGCATCGCTTGAAAAAGTGCCTTGCGCCGCGTTTCGATACGCTCGACCTCGCCACCGGCCGCACGGGGCGGACGATTGAAATCACGCGGGGCTGCTTCGGTGGCTGATGCGAGAATTGTAAGGGTGAAAAGCGCAAGGCCCAGCTTTCGCGCCATGGCAGCCGCGGGAACCGTCCGCAAACACGAGCGCTTTTTAACAATAGACATGCAGTGATCGAAGTCCCATCCCATCGTGGCGCTCAATTAACACGGGGAGCAAAGACGTGACGAGAAATCAATAGGTTATGATGGGTGCCAATCCGTCCCAAACTAGTCGCTTTTTGTCCCAAGCCTCGTTTTCAGCCTCCAAGGCGCGTCTGCTTCCGCTATCGATCGCATGGCGGACGAGACGGTTTACGAATGTGGGCAATGGTTTTTTTAGCAAGAGTGGGCAGACTTGCGGTAACCGGTCGGAAACATCCGAAAACACCGGAAGTAAGGCAGGGCGAGCATGCCGAATGCGGTCTCGCGGCGCTTGCCATCATGCTCGGCCACCACGGTGTGCACATACCCCTGTCGCAACTGCGCCAACGAGCTGGATCCACTTTGTTCGGCTCCACCTTACGGCAGTTGCGTCACATAGCGGAAAGTTACGGCTTTAAGGCGAACGCGCATCGCATCGAGCCCTCCGGCATGGCCATGCTGGGTTTTCCGCTGATCGCGCATATGCGTTTCATCCACTTCGTAGTGGTCGAGAAAATAGGCCCGTCCGTCGTGCATTTAAATGACCCCGGCTGCGGCCCCGTCATTCTGGAGAGGGCGGAATTCGACCGCGATTTCACCGGCATCACCCTATCGCTGACGCCAGTTACGGCATTGCCGCGCGGCACTGCCTTTTCATTTGTCCACGCCCTCCTGCATGCCTGGAAAGGAGAATGGGTGCGTCTCAGTTTTGCGGGCGCGGTCTCGATGATGGCGGGTAGTCTTGCGGCCGCGGGCATTTGGCGTTTGGTGGCGCACCCGACCGACGGCGTCGTGCTTCTGGCGACCTCCTTGTGTGCCGCAGGACTGGTGGTCCTCCTTGCGGAACATGCAAACAAGGGCACTCGCCGACGTTGGACCGGTTCGGTTTTTGAGGCGCTCGGTGGTGCTGACAACGAGCATTTCCTCTTCACCCGTCCAGAGCAGATGCTAGCGCGCTTCACAGCCCTTGACGATCTTCAGAATACGGCACTTGGTCGCGCCGTGCTCATCGCTCTCTTCCTGCTAGCCGCACTCGCCACCGGATGCGGGCTCGCACCTGAGCCCGTTTTGCCCATTGCCCTCCTCAGCGCGGTTCAGCTTGCCCTCATCGCCGGTGCCGTCACACGGCGCGGCGGGCATATCGCGCGGTACGGCGATGAATTGCCGCCGGCGCAGGGGATTGGAGCGGAATATCTCGCGGACGCCGACTGGTACAGGATCGGCACATCAGGCGACGGCCTTTTCTCGCATCTCGCGGGCATGCACGCGCGAACAAGCCGCGAATATTTCCGCGCGGCAGGTGAGCAGCGCTTTCTTCATACGGCGCTCTTTGCCCTCGACATGGCGAAAATCGCTCTTCCTCTCCATACCTACGCCGGTGCCGACCTTCTTCTTGCTCTGTGCCTTGCCGCCGGTAGTGGCGTCCTGATCAGGTCCGTCGGAAGGTACCTGCGCAGTCGACTGCTGAAGGATGCGCTGCACAAGCTGGGCGATTTACCGACGCCTCTTGCAACACAGGAACCGCCGCGTATGGAGCCGTCTGCGGATGGGATCCTTCGCTTGGAGGGCGCAGGCTGGAGTGCAGACGGCCGTCACAGCATCATCGGGGAGTTATGCTGTTCTCTATCACCCGGGCATATCCTGTTTGTTCACGGCCCGTCCGGCAGCGGCGCAACGACCTTTGCAAGGCTTACTTCCGGAATGCTGCGACCAACGATCGGGACAGTGCAGTTGGATGGCCGGCCACTCTACTCTCACCCGTCCGGAACGGCGATCCTCGTCGATCACTCTGCCCCTATCGTTTCGGGCACATTACGAAACAATCTGAACCTTGGCGCGGAAGGAATCGGCGACGCTACGATGTGGAATGCACTCGGCTTGGTTGGCCTCGACGAGATCATGGCCAAGCGTGGTGGTCTTTCCTACGTCATCAAGCCGGAGCAACCGCGGCTCAGCGGCGGCCAGTTAAGGCGCATCGCGATTGCGCGTGCGCTCTGTCGAGCGCCGCGCCTGCTCGTGCTCGACGAAGCACTCGACAATGTTGAAACTTTGCTCGCGAGGGTGCTTCTCGCTCGTCTGCGAGCGAGCGGCCTATTGCTTGTTGTCACAACGAAGAACATCGCTCTTGTCGAAACCGGCGAAACAGTAGTGAACCTTGGGGCAGAACATGTGGCGTGAAGCGGACCTGTTATTGCGCCGGGTTCGCTTCGCAGCAGGTCCGAAGCCGTGGGAGGACGCTGGCCCGCTGCTGCTTCGACACAAAGACGGTGCGGTACGTCTCGTACACCGAGGCTTCGAGGCGTCGCCCGAAGACGGTTGGTGCTTTGAGATGCCCTATCCCATTGCCCCACCCCAGGGGCTGGCAGTACGTCGCTGGACGGCGCTATGGCCGTTTTCACGCTCCCATGGCGCAACCTTGGTAGACATGGCGCTCGCCGGAGTACCTACCCTTGCTCTGCTTCTCCCCTTTCTGCTGTTCACAGCACCGAGCGCGTTAACGTGTGTCGGGCTCATTGTAAGCGCGACCTGCCTGTTTTCTGCATCTTGCGTCGCCCGTCAACGACTGGAGCGGGACGAGTCCATACGCGTCCATGCCCGCCTTTGGGATCGGATAATCAGGACACCCCTTCCCACCGCCGACGCAACGGACCTCGACGACAATGCGATGAGGCGGGCATTTCTGCTGGAGCGGGGTCTGGAGGGGGCGCTCACAATCGCTGCCGAACGCCGAAATTGCATCGCCTCCGCGGCTGTGATCACCACTGCCGCTGTTTTCCTCCCTGATCACACGTTCCACCTGCTCCTCTTGACGCATATCCCCACCGCGCTCGGCATCGCCTTCCTAGTCGAAAGCGGCCGCCTCGCTCTTGGCCAGCGCGCCGCGGTTGCACGGCGCGACCTCTCAACCCTGGAAAGACGTCTCGCGCACGCCATGCCCATGCTGCGACAACACGGTGCGTCAAAACAAAAAATCAGGGAACTGGAGGCCGGGCATCTGGAGTTCGCCGCGAGTAAACATACAGAGCGCCTGGTTCAGTTAGCCGTCAACGCCATACCCATTCTGCTTGCAACCATTGGCCTCGTGACGACGCTCTCCACACCTGCCGCCCTGACTGCTGGTATCTTCCCTGGCCTGCTTTTGCTCCTTCCGGCAATATGGTGTGCCGCCGATGGAGGCGTTCGCCTAGCGCGCCTTCGTGATGCTGGACGGCGCGTCGAGGCGCTCAAGCCGCTCGGACTTCACCAGTCTTCAAACGCGGCAGATCATTTTCCGCTTGACCAGATCGAAAGCGTCCAACTGAAGGCAGTCGGCTTTCGCTATGAACCAGACACACCCCCTATCCTTTCCGATTTCTCCATTAATGTATCCCGCGGGCAGATCATTGCGCTCACCGGCTCGTCTGGCAGCGGCAAGTCAACGCTGCTCAATATTTTGATGGGTCTGACCGCTCCGCAGGTGGGCACCATCATTGTCAATGGCATGCTGCGCGATTGGCACACGCTTTCCAATTATCGCGCCAGGATTGCGGGCATCCTACAGGACACACCGATCGGACTTTCGAGCATCCGCGCGTTTATTGGGCAAAATGCGCTAATGGCACCCGAGGCGGTCATTCTCCAAGCAGCAGCCGATGCGGGACTCGCCAATGCTATCGCTGACTTTCCGATGGGGATGCAGTCACTCGTCGCCGAAGGCGGCTTTCCGCGGAGCCTCGGCCAACAACTTCTCATTGCCCGTGCGCTCGCACAACAGCCGGATCTTCTTTTTATCGACGAAACCTTCTCGACCCTCGACCAAAACGTCGTCGAAACTGTCATTGCTGCCATTCGCAGACGCCGCATCGCACTCGTGTTCGTTACGCACCGATCTGACCTCGCTGTCCTGGCCGATCATTCGATATCTCTAGATCCACTTCCCGCTTCTTCCGCCCCCTCCAAGATCCAAAACGACGCATGCGCTTTATGATCCACCCATCGCTCCGGGCCACCATGTTCGGGCTGATTGCCGGGATTGATGGTCTCGGCACCAGCGTTGCCTTCGCGGCATTGATCTTCTCTGGGACGCTTGCGGAGGGGTTTGCTGCCGGGGTTAGCGTCATGCTGCTCAGTTCCGTGCTGCTCGGTGCTTATATCTCCCTCCGCAGCCGCTTTCCGACGAGCGTCGCCCAAGTTCAGGAAACGACCATCGCCATCCTCGCTTCCGCCATCGTTGCTGCCACAGCCACGATGAGCACAGCGGACGGCGGGCAAAAGGTTGCGACGGCCTTCGCCATCCTTGCCACCAGCACGTTTGCTACGGGTGCCTTTTTCTATTTTTCCGGTCGGTTTGGCTTGGGCGCGATGGTGAGGTTTCTTCCCTTTTCCGTCGTTGCGGGCTTCCTCGCTGGATCCGGCTGGCTCCTCATCGAGGGTGCGCTGATGATGGTCAGCCATACGGATGGGGCAATCGGAATGCTGCAGTCCCTTGGCCAGTTCTCCGTCCTGGCAATACTACTGCCGGCCCTGCTTTTCGCGCTTATACTAACGGCAGGCCTACGCCTGATGTCGAATCCGCTTGTCATGCCCGCCATCATGATAGCAGCAATTGCGCTCTTTCATCTCTCCCTGTGGGCGGCCGGTCTGCCAATAGAGGATGCGCGCGCAAGGGGATGGCTGCCGGAACTCTCAGGCGCTAGCGGTCTCCAACTCCACTCGCCCCTGGCAATTCTCCGAGAGGCGGATTGGGGCGTGGTCCTCTCCGTACTTCCAATGCTGGTGTCGGTTCCCCTCATAGCCATGGCTGGCCTTCTGCTGAACACGAGCGGACTTGAGCTGGCGGCTGGAAAGGACATTGATGCCGACGCCGAACTGAAAACGACCGGCCAAGCGAACATCTTCGTGAGTCTCATTGGCGGCGCCTCTGGATTCACCGGCATCGGCATGACGTTGCTCGCCCGCCGGCTCGGCGTCATCGGTCGAGCGGCCGGCCTTGCCAGTGCTGCCGCCATGACGCTTGCTCTGCCTTTTGCAACGGAACTCGCGGGCGCTGTGCCTCTCTTCCTAGCCGCCGGCCTGATGATGATGCTGGGTGGCGAACTGCTATATGACTGGGCCGTCGCGACGCGCAGGACCCTACCGCACCTCGAATGGGCAGCGGTTCTCACAATCGTTTTGACGATGATGGTTTTCGGCTTCATAACGGGTATCGCCATCGGCCTTGCCTTCTCCGTCATCACTTTCGTCTTCAATTACGCCCGCCTCCCTGCCATTCGGCTTGCGGCCAGTGGTCGCAACCGTCGCAGCAACACGGACCGCTCCGCATCCGCTCTTCGTGTTCTCGAGGAGAAGGGCGAAACCATTCATATCCTCGAACTTCAGAACTATCTCTTTTTCGGAACGATGGAGCAGGTAGTCTCAGCAGTGCGACGTCGGCTTGCCGAAGATCATCCCCCGCAATTCCTGATACTCGATTTCCGCTACGTCAGCGGCGTCGACTCGGCCGCGATTACCGGTCTTGCAAAAATCTTTAGAATGGCCACCGTTGAAAACGTTGCCATCACGCTCACGGCCCTTCCCGAAACAGTGGCGCGTTCGCTCGCTCATGCGATGCAAGAGGCGCAAGACCACGGGACCGTCACTGTCGCAGCCGATCTGGACCATGCGCTGGAAGCCTGCGAAGAACGCCTCATCTTGGAAGATGACAACGCAAAGGAGCCTGAAGGAATTGCCGAGCAGCTCGTTCGTGCGCTTGGTCCGCATAGGCGCCTCGCTGATCTCATTGCCGTCATGGAGCGGACGCAGCACGCGCGTGGCGCTATCCTTATACATTCCGGTGAGGAGGCCGACGATATTTATATCGTCGCCAAGGGGTCGGTAAAGGTGCAGATGCAGCTTGCCAGCGGACGCATGCTGCGCTTGCGAACAATGACAGCCGGCGCGGTACTCGGCGAAGTGGCATTCTATCTCCGCGGCCCCCGCACCGCGGATGTGGTTGTTGAGCAGGATGCCACCCTGTGCACGTTGACGCGCACGGTTCTGGAAGGACTTGAACGAAATGATCCGGAGCTTGCCGTCCTAGCCCATCGCCTATTCGCTCACGCCCTCGCCGAACGCGTAGCGATTGCAAATCGATTGGTCAGCCTGCTGAGCAATTAAACGAGAAGTCGTGCAAGGCAGGTCAAAAAGCCCTCTGATAAAGTAGACGGATTGTTTCCAACCTCCTCGAAAGGCCATCACACCCAATCGATGTAGGCTTGCGCGCTGCGTGCTAGGACAATACTCAAGCGGTGACGACGATGACGTACCATCGCCATGGCGTGACGTGTGCCTTTGGATCCAACCTCTCGATCGTATCATTATGACGTCACGGGCCTCCAGACGACACATGCTATCACAGCTGCGATTACGTGATCGCAAACGTTATTCATGGGACGCTGCCCGCAGATTGGCAATTAACCGGGAACGGTAGCCCCAGGACCCATCGGTTTGAAGTGCTGGCTATGATTCAGGCTGCTGTGCAGGAGCATGTCTGATGAGTCATTTGCTTTGGCTTACGGACGAGCAGATGGCCCGTCTCCAGCGCTATTTTTCCAAGAGCCATGGTCGCCAGCGCGTTGATGATCGGATGGAGACACATTGGTCAATATTCCAGACTCGACAGTTCAGAAATTAATTTCTATACCACGAAGTCTGAAAATTAGATTGAGGACAATATGCCGGACGCGATCGCTCTCATTTTGGAAAACCCCCTGACACTCATCGTCGCGAGGGTTCTGCTGACACTGCTCTTTTGGATGGCTGGCCTGTTCGGCGTCTTCAACTTTCCTTTGGTGCTGCGAGAAATGGAAGAGGCTGGCCTGCGCTTTCCAAGGACATGTGCCGTGGCGATGATCATCTGCCAATTGGTCGGCTCGGCACTAATCATTACCAACGTCTATGGTCTCGGATGGCTGGGTGCCGGTGCCTTGGGCGTCTTCACGCTTCTCTCAGTTCCACTGGGGCACCCTTTCTGGAAATTTGAAGAGCCCAGAAAGACACATGAATTCCAGATTGCACTTGAACATGTGACAGTCGTTGGTGGATTGCTGATGGCGGCCATACTATCGTACTGACAGGACGAAGGCGTTTCTGATGAAGCAACCCGAGGAAGGGCCAAAACGGTCAAGAGGTCGGCCAAAAGACCACGCCAAGATCACTGCATTGTTCGACGCTGCGCGAGACTTGTTTTTGACGAGAGGCATCGACGTAACGCTTGAGGAAATAGCCCGCCACGCCAACGTCGCGAAAGCGACGATCTATTCCCGCGTTGCAAGCAAGGAAGAACTGATCGAAGCGGTCATACGCCGTGAATCCGATCTGACGATTACCGATGACGAGTTCCACGCATCCGAAAACCTGCCGATCAAAGAAGCTCTGGTGGCTTTTGGTGCGCGCTACCTGAAGTTTATCAACGGTCGAGAACTTCACGGGTGGGACAGGTTGATGGCATCCGCGTCGGCGGCGCATCCCGATCTTCCGCGTAAGTTTTTTGATGCTGGACCAGGTAGGGCTCAAAAGATGCTCGTCGAGATCATCGGCAACGCTTGTGCCAGGAGTGAGCTACCAGCTCTCGATTCCGGAGTGGCTGCTGATGATCTCACTGGTTTATGGCTCGGCTTCGTGAACCTGGAAATCAAGCTGGGCGCGCGCGAGCCCCTGACGGACGCTGAAATTAGCCAAAAGGTATCGAGGGGCGTGGACCTCTTTCTCAAAATCTACGGCACATCGGATACTGTCGTCAAACTCAGCCGCAGGTGATCATCGCCGTGCTTGACCGGTCGGATCCTCTCACCTTTCAAGCGATGTCAAAACGTCTTCTCGAAAGAGATCCGCAGCCGGGTTTGCCGAGTGACCACCGCTGTGTTTGGCCCAGAACATGCCGAGTTCCCACATCGGAAATTCGTCATCTTCACGGTCAATATCCAAGGTGAGGATAGTCCGACCCTGGATCATTGCTTCGGGTATCATCGCCAAACCGAAGCCTCGCTCAACGAACTCGAGAAGCAGTCCAAGCTCGTCGACCTCGAACGAAGTCGTCCGATTAACACCATTCGACCGAAACACCTGGTCAACGAGTTTTCTGAGATCCCACCTCATTGAGACATCAACGAAAGGTTCTTCACCTAGCGCCTCGAATGGAACACGAATCCTCTTCGACAGCGAATGCCCCTTGCCGCAGGCGACAACCAATCTTGAAGAAAATATCGACGCTACCTCAAGCCCTATGCGGTTCATTCCGTACAAGGGCATGAAAGCGACGTCGACAGACCCACGACGCAGCTCTGTATTCAGGTCTCCTGGCCTTGTTTCGCGGACGCTGATTTCGACGTTTGGATGGTCGTCTTTGAAAGACTGAAGCATTTGGGGGATGTCGAGAAATGGAGCAAGGCTCTGGACGATAGAAACGACGAGCCTTCCCGAAGAGCCTGCCTTTACCGCTCCTATCGATTTCTGCGCAGCCGTCAGTGCAGCCAGAACCCGTCGTGCTTCCGGAAGGAATATCTGGCCGGCAGGGCTCAGTTCGACCCGTCGTGTTGTGCGGATGAAGAGTGATGTGCCTATCTCGTCTTCCAACCCTTTGATAGCCGCTGAAAGCCCGGATTGAACGATGTGGCAACGCTCTGCGGCTTTGGAAAAATGCTGCTCTTCTGCCGCCGCGACAAACATTTCGATCTGTCTGATTTCCATATCGGACTCCGATTAATCTCCAAACAGGATAATTGATATCCGATAAATTCGTTTGAGCGAAATGTCACGTCGAGGCATGGGGTTTGCTGACCAAAAAGGAGCGCTGCATGTCCACATCTGAAAACACTCTTGAACAACGGCCGCCATCTGACGAGGCGACAATGTTGCTTGAACCGTCCAACACCCGAAATGCTGTTCTCAGTATCCTGCTGGTCGTATTTATTTCGATGAACCTGCGGCCCTTGCTGACCAGTGTTGCGCCCGTCCTTCAGGACATCCAGCGCGACCTGTCGATATCAAATTTTTGGATAAGCATTCTCATGACCGTTCCCGTGATTTGCCTCGGTATCTTCGGTCCCTTTGCGTCTGTTCTTTCCCGCAGACTTGGATTGGAAGGCGTCATCGTGGCTGCACTCGCTTTTGCATTTATGGGAGCCACACTCCGCTCGTTTGGCATTGTCCCATTGTATCTCGGAACGGTTATGATTGGCGCAAGCATGTCCCTCCTGGGCATTCTTACGCCTGTGTTGATCAAACGCGACTTTCCACAAAAAGTTGGGCCCATGATGGGCCTGTTCGCCATGATTTTAGGTTTCGGCGCTGCGGTCTCCACGGCTTCAGCGGTACCAATCAAGGAAGCATTCGGTGGGAGTTGGCGAATTGGGCTGTCCGTGTGGATAATGCCCGTCGTCGTAGCGGCTGTGATCGCGATTGCTATGTTGCGCTCCGGGATCAATCACGGGCGAACGCATGCGGCGAAGAAATACACGATCATGCATGACCCCATTTCCTGGCAACTCACCGCGTTCTTTGCGCTGATCGCGTCATCGGCATATGCGGCCATCAGTTGGGGGCCTTCAATGCTCGCTGCACGGGGTCTCGATGCCCAAACATGCGGTTTTATCATGTCCGTGTTTTTTCTGGCGCAGATGCCAAGCGGCCTTATTGTGCCGATGATTGCCGGGAAAATGCGCGATCAGCGCTTGATAACGAGTGCAATGGTGATCCTAGCGTCACTTGGCATGATCGCGTTCCTGTTTGCGCCGACGTGGTCGCTCCTGGGTGTGGCTGTAATCGTTGGGATAGGCCAAGGGGGCGGGTTTGCTGTTGCTTTGACACTCATTGTGCTGCGTTCAGCAGACCAGCAAGTCGCAGCCAAATTATCCAGCGTCGTGCAAAGTATTGGGTATGTGGTCGGCGGTCTTGTCGGTCCGTTTGCGGTCGGACTTCTTCACGATTTCTCGGGCAACTGGTCGGTGGTTGCGATCTTCTATACGGTTGTCGGCGTGCTTTCGCTTGCCTTTGG
Organism: Shinella sp. H4-D48; assembly: GCF_022637395.1. Lineage (GTDB taxonomy): Bacteria > Pseudomonadota > Alphaproteobacteria > Rhizobiales > Rhizobiaceae > Shinella > Shinella sedimenti. The sequence goes on from NZ_CP093338.1 coordinate 592,426, forward strand.
GTATGGCGCCAGCCGGAACCACAAGGTGCAGAAGCGCTGCAAAGCCGACATCCACTTATAAGAAGAGGGACCGAAACAGCCCGGCCAAGTCCAACGCCAGCGATATGCACGGTCTAAGTTGGTGAACGACAGCTTCCGGAATACTAAAACAGACTGAATGAATGAAATGACGCCGCAAAAACGGTCACAGCGAGTGGACTACATCTGGTTGATCGGATGCCCGGCCAATAGGTTGGCCTGATATCAAGAAGACAATCATCCAAAACGTTTTGGCATTGACTCCCAAAACGTTTTGGATAATTTTAACTCCATCTCGGGAGGAGACATGGCCAATTTGAAGCAGCTTGCCCAGTCGTTGGGACTATCTATCACAACTGTCTCGCGCGCGCTGGACGGCTATGCCGACGTCTCCGCTGCGACCCGTGAACGGGTACAGCAGGCAGCAGATAAAGCGGGATATCGTCCTAATGCATCGGCGCGCCGACTTCGAAAACAGCGCGCCGAACTGGTGGCAGTGACGCTGCCGAGCGAACCTGGGCATATCGGTCCTGCCCATTTTCTAGAAATGTTGTCCGGCTGCGCCGAACATCTCGCTGTCGCTGGTCTGAACCTGGTAATCGCTCCGGTTCCAAGCGGCGAAAGTGAGCTCGATATGTGTCGTCGCTTCGTTGACGGGCAGCGGGTGGATGCCATGCTGCTGGTACGCACCAAACGCCGAGACGAACGCGTCGAATTCCTGCAGTCGCGCGGCATACCCTTCGTCACCAACGGCCGTACCGAATCGGCCGTCCAGCATCCGTTCATCGATGGCGATGGCTTTTCCGGCTTCCACCGCGCGACTTTGCGCTTTCATGACGCCGGCCATCGGCATATCGGCCATATTGCCGGGCCTCAGGACTATTTCTTTGCACATGAGCGCAAGAATGGATGGGAAGCGGCGATGCGTGAGCGTGGTCTACCGTCGGATCTTTGCGTCGAGCAGGCCCCAACCGAGCAAGGCGGCTATATGGCCGCCCTCGCACTGTTGGAACGGATCGATCGGCCGACGGCGCTGGTTTGTGCCACCGACGAAATGGCGATAGGTGCGATGCGGGCGCTGCGTGAGGTCGAAGGCGGCGAAGCGATCAGTCTGGTCGGTCATGACGACCTGCCGATCGGCGCCTATACCAGCCCGGCGCTCTCGACCATGCGCATGACCGGCGGGAACCTAGGTCGAAGCTTCGCTTCATTGTTGCTGCGCACTATCGCAGGCGAACCCGCAGAAGCCCTGCAGCAATTGCATGCGATTGAATTCGTTGACCGAGACAGCCATCGACTGCCGTCGATTGCGGCCTGAAGGTTCACAAAATTGATTACAACAACACCCGGAGGAAAACAATGAAACGCCTATTGCCTTTAGCCATTCTAACATCCTGCGCCATCGGCTTTGCCGGCCAGGCGCAATCCCAGACTGTCTTCCTGTCCACTCAGCTTCGCCCGATCGAGGAGGCAACGGCAGTGCGCGAGGAACTGTTGAGCGGTCTTGACAAACCGGTGGAATACGTAGTCGAGGAGCCGCCGCAGTTTGCCGTGCGCATGGAAGCCGAGCGCCAGGCTGGCAAGCACACGATCAGCCTTGTTGGTGCACTTCACGGCGAACTATCACCGCTCGCCGACAGGCAGATGCTTGAGCCTCTCGATGATCTTGCAAACAAGCTGGCCAGTGCCGGCATGCCGCAGTCGCTGATTGATCTCGGCAAGTTGGGCAAGGCCGAACAGCAATATATCCCTTGGATGCAAGCAACTTACGTGATGGCAGCCAGCAAGGATGCATTGCAATACCTCCCCGAAGGCGCCGACATCAACAAGCTCACCTACGACCAGTTTATCGAGTGGGGCAAAAAGATGAAGGACGAAACCGGAGCGCCGCAGATCGGTTTCCCGGCCGGACCGAAGGGTTTGATGCCTCGCTACTTCCAGGGCTATTTCTATCCGTCCTTCACCGGAGGCGTGGTGCGAACCTTCCAGAATGCCGATGCAGTCGCCGGTTGGGAAAAGCTCAGGGAATTGTGGAGTGTCGTCAGCCCTAACTCGACGAATTACGATTTCATGCAGGAGCCGCTCGCGTCCGGTGAAGTAATGGTCGTCTGGGATCACGTCGCTCGCCTGAAGAACGCCATTTCCGGCTCTCCGGACAACTACGTCGTCTTCCCCGCGCCCGCAGGTCCGAAGGGACGGGGTTACATGCCGGTCATTGCTGGTCTCGCCATCCCCAAGGGCTCCCCGGACAAAGACAGTGCCACAGCAATCATCGAGCATCTTGCCACCCAGGAGGTCCAACTGCAGACGGCGTCGCTGGTTGGATTCTTCCCGACGTTGAACGTGAAGCTGCCGGAAGACCTCGATCCAGGGGTGGCACTTCTCGCAGGTGCCGTTACCGCCACCCAGAGCGCACCTGATGCGGTCATTTCGCTCCTGCCGGTTGGCCTTGGCGACAAAGGGGGTGAGTTCAACAAGATATATATGGACGCCTTCCAACGGATCATCCTGCAGGACGAACCGATCGCCGACGTGCTGAAACTGCAGGGTGAGGCCCTTAACAAGCTGATGGCCGATACCAAGGCACCTTGTTGGGCCCCTGACGCTAAAAGCGATGGCGCCTGCCCGGTGGAGTAAGGTTCCCGGGCTTGCTCGAGCTTCGGCCGACGTGATCGTAGGCTGCCAATCCCTCTCTCCCGGCTTTTGGGGAGAGAGGCTGTCCTCTATCGCAGCGTTGAGCAGGTGGGTGTACCATCCGTCCTCCTCCCGCTGACGAAGAAACATTCGGCAGGCGGATAAAAGGCGGCAGCCCCCGCCAAAGACATTTCAACGAAACAAGGGGTGCCCCATGACCCAATCCAGACCCTGGATTCCCTACGCGTTAATACTTCCTTCCGTTGTCTTTCTAGGCCTGCTCTTCATCGTGCCGCTGCTGCAGACGTTGTGGCTGGCCGTATCTGATAACGGCATGCCATCGCTCGCCAACATGACGACGATGGTGAGTGACCTCAATTTTGGCCGTTCCGTCTTCAACACGTTCCTGCTGACACTCGCCGTCGTCCCCATCCAGATCGTCATGGCGCTGACCATGGGTTCAATGGTCGCCAAGATGAACGGCGGCCGCGAGACAATCCTATGGATATGGACCATCCCCCTCGGTATTTCCGATTTGGCCGCCGGCATGGTCTGGCTGTCGATTCTGCAGAATACCGGCTATCTCAACACCATCCTCTACAGCATGGGAGTGATCGAACGACAGACCGCCTGGCTCACCTATCAGACGCCGGTAGCGCTATTTGTCGGCATCGCTATTGCCGAAATCTGGCGCGGCACCGCGATCGTAATGATCATCATCGTTGCCGGCCTCAACCAGGTGCCGAAGGAGTTCAAAGAAGCGGCCGAAATCTTCGGTGCGAGCCCTTGGACCCGGTTCACACGCATCACCCTGCCGTTGATCCGCCCTGCCCTCCAATCAGCTCTGATCCTGCGCACGGTTCTGGCGTTTGAAGTCTTCGCGGTGGTCTACGCGCTCGGCGGGCGCAATTTTCCAGTCCTCGTCGGCGAGGCCTATAATTGGCAGAACCAGAACCAGAATTATGGCGTGGCTGCCGCCTATGCGGTTCTGATCATGGTCATCTCGCTTGCCGCCACTCTCGTCTATCTGAAAGTCGTCAAGGTCGATCCGGAGCGTCTGCCATGAATACAGTAAATCATACGAGCTTCGGTTCGGCACGTCGCCTTTTATTCTGGAGCGGCATCGTCGCACTGTGTGCCTGGGTCCTGGTACCAATCTATCTGGTGGCGCTTGGCGCACTGGGCGGTCGCACGGGCGCATATCAATGGCCAAAGACCTTTCTGCCTACCAATATATCACTGCAGCCTTTCATTCTGTTCCTAAAAACCGAAGGCGTTTTCCAATCGTTCCTCAATTCGCTCGGTGCGGCTGGCATCACGGTGGCGTTGTCGATTGCGCTCGGTGCACCGGCGGGTTATGCGCTGGCACGCTATAGTTTCAACGGGAAGGACAGCTACCGGCTTCTGGTGCTTCTAACCCGCGCCTTCCCGCTCGCCATCCTCGCCCTGCCGTTGACGGTTTCCTTTATCCGGCTTGGCCTTTACGACACAGTCCTCGGGGTTGGTCTCATCCACACTGTGCTCGCGCTTCCCTTTGCCGCACTGGTGACGCAAGGAATTTTTCTCGGTGTCCCGCGAGAGCTGGAGGAGGCGGCATGGGTGTTCGGGTGCACGCGTATTCAGGCGTTTTTCAAGGTGGTGGCGCCACTCGCCCTGCCGGGCCTTGTAGCAACAGCGGTGTTCGCCTTCGTTATTTCATGGAATGAGGTGTTTGCAGCATCGGTCCTTACCGTGCGCAACCGTACATTGACGGCCTATCTGCTCACCGTTCTGTCGGAAAGCCCGATGCACTACCGCTTCGCCGGTGGCCTCATACTCATCCTTCCCTCGGTTATCTTCATCTTCGCAGTCAGGCGCTACCTGTTTGCGATCTGGGGCGTCTCTTCAAAGTAACGGGTACACTTATGGCCAACATTGTCGTCGACAACATCAAGAAGAGTTTTGGTTCGTTCCAGGCGCTCAGAGGCGTCTCACTGAAGATCAATCACGGCGAGTTCGTCTCGCTGCTCGGCCCGTCGGGATGCGGAAAGACCACGCTTTTGCGCATCATCGCCGGCCTTGAAACCTCGAACTCCGGCGATATTTTTATCGGCGGGAAATCCGTCATCGGCCAGCTGCCAAAAGATCGCGGGCTCGCCATGGTCTTCCAGAACTACGCCGTTTTCCCTCATATGACTGTCTACGAAAACGTTGCATTCGGCCTCAGAATGCAGAAGGCGGACGACGCCCGCGTCAAAAAACAAGTCGAAAAAGCCGCTGGTCTTCTGCACATAGAACCCTACCTCGACCGCTATCCCAACAAGCTGTCCGGCGGTCAGCGACAGCGTGTTGCCGTTGCCCGCGCCCTGGCTGTCGAGCCGGGTGTGCTGTTGATGGACGAGCCGCTTTCGAACCTCGATGCGCTGCTGCGGCTTGAAATGCGCACGGAGCTTAAAACCGTACTTCAGGAAGCCGGCACCACCACCATTTACGTCACCCACGACCAGACAGAAGCAATGGGCCTGTCGGATCGTATCGCCGTCGTGCATGACGGTCGTATCGAACAGGTCGGAACACCAGTCGAGGTCTATAATCACCCCGCCACCCGTTTCGTCGGCGGTTTCATCGGCAATCCGCCAATGAATTTCATTACCATGCCAGTCAGCGGTGGCCATGTCGCTATTGGCTCTGAGCGTTTCGCCGTCCCGGCAGCTGGCGGCGAGATCGTGCTCGGCCTGCGCGGCGAAACCGTCGAACGGGCGCCCATTGGACAGGGACTGGACATGCAGGTCCGCGTTGCTGAGCCGATGGGATCCCACCTGCTCCTCACCGGCAGCATTCTTGGCCAGCCGGCCCGCGTAATTCTGCCCGCCACCGAAACAGTGAAGAACGGCGAGATAGTAGGGCTTACGCTCGACCCAAAGCGCCTGACATGGCTGTCATCTGAAAACGGCGTGTCCTATCCGGCTGCTGCTTAAAAGTTCTGGAGTACAAATATGACCAAGCATATCGACGAGGCCTACCGTATCCTCGCGGCCAATGATCGTGGCGGATACACTGTACCGACTGACCGGCTTTATCCCTTCCAGTGGAACTGGGATTCCGCCTTCGTCGCTATGGGTTTTGCAACTTATGACATCAGCCGCGCCTACCGCGAACTGGAACGGCTGATCGAAGGCCAGTGGGCCACTGGAATGATCCCTCATATCGTCTTCCACCAGCCGAGCGATACCTATTTCCCTGGCCCTGATGTCTGGCGCACCAACCACTCGATCCCGACCTCCGGCATCACCCAGCCACCTGTCTTCGGCATTGCGCTGCGCGTCGTGCATGAGGCAGCTCTCAAAGCCGGAACGGACAATGCGGCGGCCCGTACGCTCGCTCTCTTCCATGCCGGCTTGAGATGGCACCGCTGGTGGTATACCGCACGTGACCCGGACGGCACCGGTCTCGTTGCCCTTCTACACCCATGGGAAAGCGGCAGTGACAATTCTCCGGCATGGGACACTGCTCTGGCCCGCGTGCCGACGACAACAGATACGGCCGTGGTGCGCAAGGACACCGGCCATGTTGATGCCGCCATGCGCCCGCGCGACGAGGATTATCGTCGTTTCATCCATCTGGTCGATACCTACGCCGCCTGTGGTTGGGATCCGGTCAGGCAATGGGAAAAGACCCCGTTCAAGATTGCCGAGGTTCAAACGACCGGTATCCTTCTCAAGGCCGGCGAGGATCTAGAATACATTGCAAAATCGCTTGGCCTCACGGCCGAAGCGGAAGAACTGTCGCGTTACAACGACCTGACCCGCGGGGCGCTTCTTGCCCAGTGGCGCCCTGCCCTTTCGCGTTTCGTTTCGCGCGACCTTGTTTCTGGCGAAGACATCGATGCGCCTACCCAGGCCGGCTTCATCCCGCTTCTCGCTCTGGATCTCGACGGGGACTTGGCCAACGCCGCGGTGGCTGAGATGAAGCTCTGGTCCCGCGATATGAGGGTCGCCTTCCCAACCACAAAACCCTTCAGCGAAAGCTGGGAGCCAAAACGGTACTGGCGCGGCCCCGCTTGGGCAATCATCAACTGGCTTCTGATCGACGGTCTCAACCGCAACAACCAGCCGGATATGGCAGAGGCACTACGCGTTTCGACGATCAATGCGATAGAAGCCGAGGGCTTTGCCGAATATTTCGACCCCACCACCGGCGACGGCTGCGGCGGCCTCGGCTTTTCCTGGACGGCGGCAGCCTATCTGAACCTCTTACAAACTGGCCAAGCTTAGGGTCGCCTGTTTTTTGCAAGGGAACATTCGTGGAATAGGATGACGATATCGTCAGGTGTGTGCTGAGACAGGTGTTTTCAACTGCAAACGAAAGCGTGCCTCCCGTCCATACTATTCTCACCGATAACGGCATCCAGTTCACAGAGCAGCTTCGGAACCGGAATACCATCTATTCCGGGCCGATGCGCTTCGACATGATCTGCTGGGCCAGCGGGATCAAGCACAGGCTGACCAAACCCAACCATCCATGGACCAATGGCCAGATCGAACGGATGAACCGCACGATCAAGAAGGCCACCGTCAAGCGCTTCCATTACGACAGCCACGAGCAGCTGCGAACACCCTTCGCAGACCTGATGGCGGCCTACAACTTCGCACGAAGGCTCAAGATCCTCGGCGGTCTCACGCCATATGAACACATCTGCAAGGCCTGGACCTCAGAGCAAAATCGCCGCAGAGTGAGACAGTCCCATTATTCCGCACTGGAATGAAGTTATGTGACAGCGCCAATCTGCCAGGGCACAAATTCATTATCGCCGTAGTTGTAGTCCTCGCTCAGCGTGTGTTCCCCGGAAGCGACAGCGATGATGCGTTCGAAAATCCGCTCGCCGGCATCCTGGATACTGTCCGTACCGTCGATGATGCCGCCGCAATTGATATCCATGTCCTCGCTCATGCGGTGATACATTTCGCTATTGGTCGCGACTTTGATGCAGGGAGCCGGTTTGAATCCCGATACGGATCCCCGGCCGGTCGTAAAAACGATGAGATTGCAGCCGCCGGCAACCTGTCCGGTTACAGCCACGGGATCGTAGCCGGGCGTGTCCATGAAGACGAAGCCCGGTACGGTGATCAGTTCGCCATACTCGTAGACTTCCTGCAACGGCATGGAGCCGCCCTTGGCGACTGCACCAAGCGATTTTTCCAGAATGGTCGTCAGCCCGCCTTCCTTGTTTCCGTGGGAAGGGTTGTTATTGAGCTCCGCGCCGTTCTTTTCCGTATAGTTTCGCCACCAATCGATACGCGTCATCAGTTTTTCAGCGACATCCGGGGTCGCAGCGCGGCGGGTAAGGAGATGCTCCGCGCCATAAATTTCAGGGGTTTCGCTGAGCACGGCCGTTCCTCCGTTCTTCACGAGGAGGTCCGCTGCATATCCCAGAGCGGGGTTGGCGGTGATCCCGGAATAGCCATCGGATCCGCCGCATTGGAGGGCGAGCTTTAGTCCCGAAAGAGGGACTGAGGTGCGCTCGATATCGTTTATGTCAGGTGCCATTTCATCGATGATGCGGATGGCCTCCTCGATAGTCTTGCGCGTTCCGCCCATTTGCTGGATCGTCATGGTGCGCAGCCGGGTTCCCTCGTCCAGCTCGAAAGCCTCGACCAGATGACCGATCTGGTTCGTCTCACATCCCAGCCCGATGATCAGGATCGCACCGAAGTTGGGATTACGCGCATAGCCGTTCATGACGCGGCGCAGATAAACGAAACCTTCTGTATCCATGGGAATGGCGCAGCCCGTTCCATGGGTCAGCGCTACGACACCGTCGATATTCGGATAACCGCCAAAACCCTTTGTTTTGTAGTGCTCCGCGATAGCCCTGGCGACCGTGGCCGAACAGTTTACCGAAGTGATGATGCCGATGTAATTGCGCGTACCGACGAGACCGTTGGGCCTGACATAGCCGCGGAACGTGCGTCGCTCTTCGGAAGGCAGAAGTGGGGTCGGGCCGCCGTCCCTGGCAAACTCGTGCGAAACGTGGCTCTCCAGCATGGCTAGGTTCTTGAGATGAACGTGTTCGCCCGCCCGGATGTCGGTTTTGGCCGTGCCGATGACCTGACCGTATTTCAGCACCGGTTGGCCATTGGGAATTTCCCGTACGGCGATTTTGTGTCCGCTTGGGATGGCATCCAGCGTCGTCAGACCCGCCAGCGTCTCTCCAGCCTCGATCGGCCTGGTCGCGACGATCACATTGTCGGCTTCGTTGAGACGGATGATCGACAGGCCTGAATTGTGATCACGCCCAAATTCCGATTTGGTTGTTACAGCCATTTGTATCTCCAGAGAGGGCAGGTGTCGGCATCAGCCTGTGGCGGTGTCGGCATTCGTGGCCCTAGTGAGGGATCAGGCCGCGTCGTATTGGATAAGAAGACGCTCACAACCCCATGAAATCGGCCATGAGTTGAAGCTGGCAATTCAACATATGCTTTCCGAAATGGATGGTGCAGCCTGCGTTTCGCGCGGTTTTCAGGAGCGGCGTCACCTCGGGTTCCATAATCACCTCCGCCACCGTCATGCTGGATGTCAGTGTCCGCACATCCAAAGGAAGGGGGTCGCCGGATTTCATGCCGAGCGTGGTTCCGTTGATCACAATATCGTGGCCGGAAGCGTCGGGGGTTCCCAGCGCGACCTCGACATCAGGATAAATGGACAAAAGCCTCTCACGCAGGTCGACGATCTTATCGGTGCTGCGGTTCGACAGCGTGATACGCGACGCCCTCGCTTCCGCCATGGCAAAGGCAACGGCGCTTGCAGCACCACCCGCGCCGACAAGGTAGACCGACTTGCCCTCGATATTCGTTCCCTGGCTGCGAAGCCCTTCAACGAAACCGACCCCGTCGAGCTGACCGCCGACAAGTTGTCCGTCCGCTTCGCGGCGCAGGATATTGACGGCGCCCACGGCCCGTGCGTGGGGCGTCAACTCGTCGCAAAGCGCGAGGATAGCCTGCTTGTGGGGCACCGTAACGATCGCCCCATCAAAGCTGCGCAATTTCCGCAGTGACCGAACAAGTTCCGGCAGGTCGTCAGGGGTGACGTTCATGGGAACCATGACCGCATCCTTGCGGCGCTCCCGCGCGATCCGGTTGATGCCGGGCGGTGCTTTGACGTGCTCGATCGGGTGAGCCAGAATGCCCAGAACGCGCGTCCTCCCAGTTATTTCACTCGCATCCGCCGCATCAAGCGACACAGCAGCGACATTCGTTGACATATCGATACCTTTCAGCGGCCCCAGCGCAACGCGACGGGATTGACGGCACGCGCCAGCTCGAGAAGACCCTCACGGCTCGCCGGATGCAGCGGCTCCAGAGGATGACGAACATGATCCGAAGCGATCACGCCACCCTCCATCATCACGGCTTTCGCCGCACGCAGGCCACACTGCCTGTTCTCGTAATTGATCAGGGGCAATATCTTCTCATAGCCGGCCATTGCCGCATCCCGATCGCCTTTCGCATGGCTTTCGATGATCGGCTTTATCAGGTCCGGAATCATCGCACTCGCCATGACGCCGGTTGCCCCGGCATCGAGGTCAGCCAGCAGGGTGATGGCTTCCTCACCATCGAAAGGCCCCTCGATCGCATCGCCACCGACTTCGATGAGCTTGCGCAGCTTGGCGGCCGTGCCGGGAACCTCGATCTTGAAGTATCGCACAAGCGGATGCGCGCGGGCGATGCGGACCAGCAGATCGATCGAAAGATGAACCCCGCTCAACGGAGCGTCCTGGATCATGACGGGAATTCCGGCCGCGTCTGCGACACGAATAAAATGTTCGTAAATGGCGGTTTCATCTACCTTGATGACGCCCGCGCCGTGATAGGGCGGCATCATCATCAGAAGTTTCGCCCCATGGCTGGAAGCATGGGCCGCCCGCTCTGCGGCGATGCGCGTGCTGAAATGACTGCAGGTCACCATGACGGGAACCCTGTCGCCGACATGCTCCAGACACACTTCCGTCAGTTGCCTGCGCTCATCGTCGGAAAGTAGGAACTGTTCAGAATAATTTGCCAGGATGCATATTCCGTCGACGCCCTGATCGATCATGCAATCCAGGACGCGCCGCTGGCTATCCAGATCGATATCCCCATTGGCATGGAAAGGCGTCGGCGCGACGGGAAACAAGCCTGAATAGGGCTGAACAGTTGTCATAAGAATACTCCCGGTCTTGAGACGGGCGGAACCTACCCAGGTCTCGGTTCAGATGGCCCCACCGGTTCGGCGAGCCGAGTTTCGACCGATCCGCACACAGAGTTTCCAAAAGGAAATAGAACGGTTCGAGATAGATATCGTGGCAAGGTACCGCCACATGCTTGACGGCACAGGCGGACTCTTCGCCGGAACGCATGTTCCGGCGCTCAAAGCCAGCCAGTTTCGCTGGGTTTCCTAGCCGATCAAACCGATCGCACGCCCCATGCCGCCGGTGGCGCCCTTGAACTTGTGGGGAAGGAAAATGAACACGGCACCGCGGGTCGGCAGCTTGCCAAGATTCGTCAGATTTTCCGTTGCGTACATGCCACGTCCAAGCGCGGCCCAATGCGGCGTGTTGTCGTCCTGCATCGCGCCAATGCCGCGCCCGTCGACGCCGATATGGCGAACGCCGCGATCAAAGAGAAACTCAATTGCTTCGGCCGAGGGCGCCGGATGGGAACGGTCATACTCGAAGCCTTCCGGCAGCGGCTTGTAGTATTTGTCGGACCAGTCGGCGCGGAAAAGGACGATCTCGCCGGGCTGGAAACCACCGTTCCGCTCTTCCCATTCCTCGAGAAATTCACGGGAGATCCAAGGGCTCTCCGCCAGATGCGTATGGGTGCCCTTGGGCGCGGCCTCAACCAATGAGCGGACATCGACGACGACGGCGGGACCGATGAGCTGCTTAAGGTCGAGTTGCTCAATCGTAACCGTGCCGAATTCGGTTGCGTGTGGCAGGCCGCTCTCAAGGGACGGCGTAAAATGCGAGGGGGCGTCGATATGCGTGCCCGTATGGTCGTCATGAATCTGGACATATTCCAGAAAGACACCGCGCGGATCGGTGTAGGTGTTAAAAAGATATTGATTCATCCGCTGCCCTTCGGGCGGGGAGCAGGGCATGTCCGGACCCGTCGTAACCGACAGATCGACGATGGTGGCGTCCCGGAGAAGTTGCCACAGCTGGTTTGTCGAGTTCGTGCTCATCATTGTTTCCTAGATCGCCCGTTGCGGAGATGAGGAAACAATGCGGCCGAAGAAAAAAGTTGTCAACGGTTTCACAAAAGAAAATCTAAAAAACTTTCTGCCGTGAAACAAATCACGTGGATTTCGCCGTCAACCTCTGCTTCAGCAACTCGCGAAGGGTCTGCGCAAGGTTTGGCGTGGCACTCGAGCACATCACCAGCAACTGCGCGGGCTTCCCCTTGGCGGCGATATAAGCATGCCCCATGGTGCTATCGAAATAGACGCTGTCGCCGGCATCCAGCGATATTTCTTCGTAAAGCGACGTGTAGAGCGTGATGGTCCCGTCGAGAACATAGAGAAACTCTTCCCCAACATGGGTCCAGAGTCCGTCGACGCGCTGGAGGGAATCGGCCTTCACGTCGATTACCATCGGCACAATGCGCTTGTGCGCTATATCCGTGCAAAGATAGACATATTTGTAATTGTCGTCCTCCATAACCACGCCGTCGTGCTGGCGGCTAACGCTGCGGCGCCCCATCAGCTGCCGTGGCTCCTCGCCGGAAGAACCCGGCGCGAGAAGGTCGCCGATCTCGATGTCCAGGCCGTTACAGAGTTGTATAATCGTCTGATAAGACGGAGAGATAAGGTCGTTTTCGATTTTCGAAAGCGTGGACTTGGATAGTCCCGTTTTGTCTGCAACATCCGCAAGCGTCCAGCCGTGATGACCTCTCCTCTCGCGGAGAACCTGCCCGATCATCGCAGGCGGCTTGCGGGTGCTGTTCATTTCCATCATCGATCGTCCATGTCCGGTTGCTTGCCCTGCGCTGAGGCGCGTCAATCTGCAATTGCGATCCGTTACCATGACTCAAATATTTCATAAAGGAAATTGGAAAAACCGTACGGACGCGCAATGCCCCGCGCGTGGAGACATAAAACACTATGCGCAGACCTTGATCGCTCGCATCGAATGTTTGACTCACCAATCACTGCGGAAAGTTTCAGTACCATAAGCAACTGCGATAATTCAGCTTTTCAGATAAAGCACTTCAAAAGACCAAGTTCCGGCAGTTTGCGCGATTTTCTCGCCTTGACTAAATGTTTCCCTTATGAAACTTTATGAAAAAATGAAGGCCGTAAGGCAAGGGTGAACACAGCTAGCGACGCTTGCGCGGAAACGCGGGAAGCGGACGAAAGCCAAAGACAGCGCTGGGAGATTTCCGAAAGGAAACCTGTACGACGACGATCCTCTTGAGAAAGGGGAGCGCCGCGCGGTCGTGCTCGCCTTCAGAAGGACGATCCGGATACAAGGGACTATACGGATGCCGCAAGAATTGGAAAAGCCGTTACGGACGAAAGCGATCCCGCTACTTCGGATGCGCGGTATCAAGAAGCAGTTCGGGCCGGCCTTCGCCTTGAACGGGGTCGATCTCGATATTTATCCGGGCGAGGTTCACGCACTCATGGGCGAGAACGGTGCCGGCAAATCAACCTTGATGAAAATTCTTTCCGGCGCGCATTCCTGCACGGCGGGGACAATCGAGGTTAATGGCAGACCTGTCCTAATTTCCGGCCCCACCGACGCCAAGACGCTCGGCATATCCATCATCTATCAGGAACTGGCGCTCGCACCCAATCTGACGGTCGCGCAGAACATGGTGCTCGGGCAGGAAAAAGCCCGGTTCGGATTTGTCGATCGCAATGCAACGACAACCGCCTGCCGGAAGGCTCTGGACGAGCTGGACGTAGACTTTTCACCAACCGACAAGGTCGCCTCCCTGTCGCTAGCCCAGCGTCAGCAGGTCGAAATCGCACGCGCGCTTCTGTCCGACTGTCGCATCCTTGTCATGGATGAGCCGACGACGTCCCTTTCCTCCCGAGAATGCGAGCGTCTGTTTGCCATCGTGCGGAAGCTGCGCGCACAGGGTCTGGCGATCATTTACATCAGCCATCGAATGGATGAGGTCTACGACCTCGCCGACCGCGTGACGGTTTTGCGCGACGGACGTTACGTCGGCTCCGTCACGCGGGCGGACCTGTCAGAAGAACGACTGGTCCAGATGATGGTCGGCCGGGACCTTTCAAGTTTCTATCAGAAGGACAGGAATACCGGCTATGCGCCCGGCGCCACGCTTCTGTCTGTGCGCAACCTGCGGGACGGCGCGAAGGTCAAGGACGTCAGCTTCGATCTGAGGCGCGGGGAGGTTCTCGGTCTCGCCGGCATTGTCGGTGCGGGAAGAACGGAGTTCGCCCGCCTTGTCTACGGTGCATCACGTGTGACCGGTGGAACGATGTCGCTCGATGGAGAGTCAATCGAGATTCGAAGCCCGCTCGACGCGCTCCAGGCGGGCATCGCCTATCTCACGGAAGACAGAAAGCATGACGGCCTGTTTCTCGACATGAGCGTCTCCGCGAATGTCAATATCGCGGCCATTGGAGACGACAGCAAAGCCTTCGGATTTCTGGACAGCGCCAAGGAGAAAAGCCGCACAGCAGGCGCCGTAAGAGAAATGAAGATCGCCCTGTCCGGGCCCCAGATCAATGTCGGCGCGCTGTCGGGGGGCAACCAGCAGAAGGTGCTTTTGGCGCGACTGCTGCAAACCCGGCCGAAACTGATCATTCTCGACGAGCCGACGCGAGGCGTCGATATCGGTGCCAAGTCGGAAATCTACCGGATCATCGAGACACTCGCCCACAACGGAACCGGTGTGTTGGTCATTTCGAGCGACCTGCCGGAACTCGTCGGCATCACCGATCGCGTCGTCGTCATGCGTGACGGTCGCATCGAAGGCGAAGTCGGAGGCTCGACCGGAACGCCCATCACCTCGGAAAAAATCATCGCCATCGCAACCGGCACCGCGGGACGCGACGGCCATCCCCTTCGGGAGGCAAGACCATGACCACCACACTTTCCACGGAGCAACCGCTGATCCGGCGCAGGCGTGCAATTCGCACGTCCTTCCATGCGCTTGGCATGTTCCCGATCCTCGTCCTGATCAGCCTGGCTTTCCAGTTCATGAGCGGTTACACCGAAACCGGAAGCCTGCTCGATGCCTGGACATCGGGGCGCTTTCTCACGATGCAGAACCTCTCCATCGTGATGCAGCAGGCCTCCATCAACACCGTCCTGGCAGCCGGCATGACATTCGTCATCCTGACCGGCGGCATCGATTTGTCGGTGGGTTCGATCCTTGCGGCGTCCGCCATGGTTGCCGTCATGGTTTCGCTGGTGCCGGGATGGGGGATGTTCGGCATAGCCGCCGGCATTTTGCTCGGCCTGTTTCTGGGAGCCGTAAACGGCGGGCTGGTCGCTTTCGGAAAGCTGCCGCCATTCATCGTGACGCTCGGCTCGCTGACAGCCGTACGCGGCCTTGCGCGCGTGCTCGGTGACGACAAGACGGTCTTCAATGCCGATCTTCCGTTCGCCGCCATAAGCGGCAACGCCTTCCTGGGCATTTCGTGGCTAACGGTGATGGCGTTCGCCGTGATCGTGATCTCCTGGATCATCCTGCGTTTCACCACGCTCGGCGTGCGGATCTATGCGGTGGGTGGCAACGAGGCCGCGGCGAAACTCGCGGGAATCAAGGTCTGGCAAATCCTGATGTTCGTCTACTGCGCTTCCGGCCTTCTGGCGGGTCTGGGCGGGGTCATGTCGTCCACGCGCCTTCTCGCTGCAAATGGCCTTCAGCTCGGACAATCCTATGAATTGGACGCGATTGCGGCCGTCATCCTCGGTGGAACCAGCTTCGTGGGCGGCGTCGGAACGATCTGGGGCACGCTGATCGGCGCGCTGATTATTGCCGTCCTTTCCAACGGGCTCATCCTGACCGGCGTCTCGGACGTCTGGCAATTCATCATCAAAGGGCTCGTCATCATCTGCGCAGTTGCGCTCGACCGTTATCGCCTGATGGGTTCGGGAAGAACCTGACAGACGGAGGAAGCTTCCGGCTGGGGCTTACCAACAATCAATCCAGTCGTAAAAACAGGAGACTAACGATGAAAAGTGCATGGTTTGCTGCTCTATCGATGCTCGCAGTCACGGCTTCCACGGCCTCCGCCAAGGACCTGAATGCTATTGGCATCTCGCTTGCTTCCCTCGGAAATCCCTTCTTCGTGGCCCTGGCAAAGGGTGCGGAAAGCGAAGCCAAGAAGATCAACCCCAATGTCAAAGTCACGACCCTTGGCTTTGAACAGGATCTCAACAAGCAGATCGACCAGATCGACAATTTCATTGCCTCCGGCGTCGACATGATCCTTCTCAATCCGGGCGACCCAAAGGCTCTCGCTCCTGCCATCAAGAAGGCTCGTGACGCCGGCATCATCGTCGTCGCCGTCGATACCGCGGCTGACGGCGCCGATCTGACTGTGACGACGAACAATGTGCAGGCCGGCGAAATCGCCTGCCAGTTCATCGTCGACAAGCTTAGCGGCAAGGGCGACGTCATCATCCAGAACGGCCCGCAGAACTCGGCCATCATGGACCGTGTCGTTGGCTGCAAGAAGGTGTTCGCGGCCAACCCCGATATCAAAATCCTCTCCGATGACCAGAACGGCAAGAGCTCCCGTGATGGTGGGCTGGAAGTCATGCAGTCGCAACTGACGCGTTTTCCCAAGATCGATGCTGTCTTTGCCGTGGCGGATCCCCAGGCTATCGGCAGCAACCTCGCCATGAAACAGCTCAACCGATCCGGCATCATCATCACGTCCGTGGACGGCGCGCCGGATCTTGAAGCCGAACTCAAGAACGAGGCAAGCCAGGCCATCCAGGCCACGTCCGCTCAGGACCCCTACAAGATGGCCGCTACCGCCGTCGAACTTGGAAACAAGGTGCTCAATGGCGAAACGCCAGAGAACCCGGTCGTCCTTCTCGATGCGGAACTTGTCACCCGCGACAATGTGGCCGAACACAAGGGCTGGGAAGCAGCGCGCGATTAGTCGCCCCATACCCTGACCGGGCGTCATGACGGCGCCCGGCCGTATCTGCTCAGTCAGAATCTGGAGACGCGCATTGAGGGCTTGCCCTTGCACGAGAGACGCGCAGACAAGCACGAATTCTCCGAGCAGGGCCGCCCTTTTCATACCAGACCGCATTCAATGCGGCTGGTGGATGGATCGGTTCCGAGCCGGACGTCAAATCTGAACGCCGTCAACTTTAACATCAAGGGGAATGAGACTATGTCCAAGTACTACGCGGCATTGTTTGCCATGACGGTATCTGTGTTGGCGCTAAGCCCAGCGCATGCCGATACGTCATCCAAGAAAATCGCATTCTCGAACAATTACGCCGGAAACACATGGCGTCAGGCCATGCTGGCCAGCTGGAACGACGTCACGCCCAAGGCTGTCGCCGACGGTATCGTTGCGGCCGCTGACGTCTTCACAACGGCTGAAAACCAGGCAACCGAACAAGCGGCACAGATCCAGAACCTCGTCTTGCAGGGATATGACGCCATCGTCGTCAATGCGGCCTCCCCGACAGCTCTTAACGGAGCGATCAAGGAAGCCTGCGACGCAGGCGTCGTCGTCGTGACATTCGATGGTATTGCCACTGAACCCTGCGCATGGCGTGTCACTGTCGATTTCAAGGAGATCGGCTACCGCCAGGTTAAGTTCCTGAACGACCTCCACCCGGAGGGCGGAAACCTGCTCGAAGTCCGCGGCCTTCCCGGTACCTCGATCGACAGCCAGTACCATGATGGCATTCTTGCCGGCGTCAAGGATTTCCCCAAGTTCAAGGTGGTCAGCGAAGTCCAGGGCGATTGGTCTCCAACTGTCGCCCAGAAGGCAGTGGCCAGCGTGCTGCCGAGCCTGCCCGACATTGTAGGCGTCGTGACACAGGGAGAGGTCGGCTTCGGCACAGCGGAAGCCTTCAAGGCGGCAGGCCGGCCAATTCCGACCGTATTCTTCGGCAACAGCCAGGCGGAACTGGCCTGGTGGAAGGAAAATATCGACAAGAACGGTTACAAGTCCCTGTCGGGCTCCATTCCGCCGGGCATGAGCAGCATGGCTTTCTGGGTAGCCCAACAGATTCTTGACGGCAAGAAGGACATTCCGAAGGACCTCACCGTTCCGTTCCTTGCGATTGACGCTGCTGGACTGGACGCCGCCCTGGCATCCACGCCGGAAGGCGGCGTGGCGAACATCAACTACACGCAGGATATTGCGATCGAGGCAATCGCTGCAGCATCCAAGCAGTAATGACAGAAGGCCGGCCCCTTAAATGGGCCGGCCTTTTTTAAGCGGAGGATTCCAAATTGACCGTAACGGCAGAAGCGCCCTTCGTTCGACTCGAAAACATCATCAAGAACTACGGAGCGGTCCGCGCCCTTGGCGGCGTCGAACTGACCTTCAATTCAGGTGAATGCGTCGGCCTGGTGGGCCATAACGGGGCCGGAAAATCGACACTCATGCAGGTCCTTGCCGGGAATGTTCAGCCCGATGGCGGAGAGCTTTCGGTTCTGGGCCAGAATGAGAGCATGTCCTACGGGGTCCAGCGTGCGCTTGAGCTTGGCGTCCGATGCGTTTTTCAGGAACTATCGCTCTGCCCGAACCTGACGGTGGTGGAAAACACCCGTATACGACATCCTTCTATCACCGGTTTCGGATGGCGCAAACGTGCGTCACTTCTGATCAGAAGCTTTCTGGATGACATCTTTCCAGGCAACAGCATAGCCGTGGATGATCTTGTGGCCGATCTTACGCTGGGGCAGCGTCAGATGGTCGAAATCGCAACGGTCTTTGCGAAAACCACGTCTTCTCTTCGCCTCGTCATTCTGGACGAGCCGACCTCTTCGCTCGACCACGCCATCGCGGGCCAGCTCCTCGCTTATGTACGCCGTTTTGTCACCGAGGGCGGGTGCGTCATTCTCATCTCGCACATTCTTGGAGAGATTCTCTCGACCTGCGACCGGATCGTGGTCATGGGCGATGGGCGCGTCGTGGAGGAGCGCCCGGCCGCCCGATTCACCAAGCATTCACTGGTCGAGGCTATGGGGCATGTGAACCATGCACCACAGGCCCACCAACCCGAAACCGTTGTTAAAGCAAGGACGGCTCCGGTGGTCGCCGAGATACAGCCTCCCAGACGCGGCAGCATGACGCTTACGGCGCGCAAGGGCGAAATCATCGGGCTCGGCGGCCTCGCCGGTCAAGGTCAGACGACATTGCTCGTTCTGCTGCAAAGATCTGCCGGAAGACACATCTCTTTTGCCCGGTGCAGCGGACCGGTTGCCTTTGTGGCCGGCGATCGACAGACGGACGGCGTTTTTCCCCTTTGGTCCATCGGCCAGAATATCACGATCCGCTCGCTCGGCACGATGCGACGCTTCGGCCTGATAGATCCGAAGAAGGAGCGGGAGATGGAGCGGCGCTGGAAGGAAAGGATGGCGATCAGGACGCCGGACATGGCCAACAACATCTATACGCTTTCCGGTGGCAACCAGCAGAAGGCACTTTTTGCACGTGCACTCGCATCCGATGCCGAAATCATCCTGATGGACGACCCTATGCGGGGCGTCGATATCGGCACCAAACAGGAGGTGTACCACATCATCCGCAGCGAGGCGGCGAAGGGGCGCACCTTCATCTGGTACACGACGGAGTTCGAGGAACTGACCAGCTGTGACTATGTCTATGTTCTGCGTGACGGCGCGATCGTCTCTGAAATGCCTCGCTCGGAGATAACTGAGGCAAAAGTGCTTCAATCATCCTTCGAGGAGGTGGCGCAATGATGCCGAATCTTATGACACCCCGTGCTCTGCGTTCGCTTCTGCCGGCGATATCCTTCACCGTTCTTCTCATCGGAATCTTTTACGTTCAGCCGCGGGCAATGAGCTTCATGGGCCTGAACCTGATGCTCAATCTCGCTCTTCCCATCGCATTGGCGACCATCGCGCAGATGTTCATCATCACCATGAACGACATCGATCTGTCACTTGGCGGGTTCGTTTCCTTCACGGCCTGTATCGGGGCAACCCTACTCGGTGAAAGTCCGGTTCTGGGTGTTCTCGCCCTGCTGGCTTGCATCGGCGTGTACGCCCTGCTGGGCGCGCTCATTCACGTCCGAAATCTGCCTTCGATCGTTGTGACGCTGGGAATGAGCTTCGTGTGGCTGGGCGCGGCCATTCTCGTGCTGCCGACTCCGGGCGGCCAGGCACCGGACTGGCTGCGTGCGATCGTCTCCGTCAAAACGCCCTTCGTCCCCTTCGTGATCGTCGCAAGCGCCATCATTGCCGTGGGCGTCCATCTCTTCCTTATGCGCTCATCAACCGGCGTGATCCTGCGCGGCGCCGGGGGAAATCCGCAGGCCGTGGCACGCGCCGGCTGGTCGCTTTTTCGCGCCAAAGTTACCCTTTACGCCCTGGCTGGCTTCTTCGGCGTCCTTTCCGGCCTCACGCTCGTCGGACTGACAACATCGGCGGACGCGAATATCGCACTGCGCTACACGCTTCTGTCCATTGCAGGCGTGATCCTTGGCGGTGGCGAATTCGTCGGCGGTCGTGTGTCCCCCATCGGCGCTGTGTTAGGCGCCCTGACGCTGACGCTCGCCAGCTCGCTCCTTTCGTTCCTCAGGATTTCCGGGGACTGGCAGATCGGGGCGCAGGGCGCGATCCTCATTCTCGTCCTTGCGCTACGCACCCTTGTCAACCGAATGGAGAGACGCAAATGATCTCGACCGTCTCAAAACTCAGAACCTTCGCTGGGAAGGCACCATGGGGATTCTCCTTTTTTGGGGCTGCGGCAATCTTCCTGGCAACGATCGTTTTCACCGACGGCGTCGGCGCCGGGCAGATCATTACAACCGCCCTCACCTTCGGCACCATGTACGTCATCGTGGCCTTGGGGCAGATGTACGTCATCACCGCTGGACCTGGTAACGTGGATCTGTCGATACCATCGACCATCGCCTTGGCCGGAGCGGTTTCCATGAAGATCATGGACGGAAACGACGCTCTTATTCTTTGGGGCCTGCTGGCCGCTATCGGGGTCGGCATTGCGGTGGGATGTTTCAATTTCGCCCTGATAAGGCTGTTGTCGATCCCGCCCATCATCGCAACGTTGTCCGCGAGCTTTCTCGTGCAATCCGCTTCGATTGCCTATGGGCGCGGTCTTCGTATCCGCCCCCCTGAGGCATTCGCCGAATTCGCCACAGGACGAATCTGGGGCCTCCCGACGCTGGCGATCTTTGCGCTTCTTTTGACAGTCATTGGCAGCGTCGTCCTCCACAGAACGGTTTACGGCCGTTCGGTCACCGCCATCGGCCAGAACCAGAGGGCTGCAGGGTTGGCCGGCGTCAAGGTGGACCGTGTCCGGTGGACGACCTATGTCATCTGCGCGTCGCTCGCTGCGCTGTGCGGCGCTGTTCTTGCCGGTTTCTCCGGCGGCAGTTCGCTGAACATGGGCGAGGAATACCTTCTCGCATCCATCGCAGTCGTCGTTATTGGCGGGTCGTCCGTTGCCGGCGGGCAGTCGAATGTCGCGGGATTGTGGGGCGCGTCCCTCTTCATGTATCTGCTGGTGACCATGCTCAACACTTTCGGCGTCGGAGCGGGGATCCGAATGATCATGACCGGACTCATGATCGTCGCCATAATCACCATTGCGGGAGGCCCCAAACCTTCCCGAACCTGAACATTGATCGATGAGCGGGCTCCGAAGGAAAAACCGGTGACCCGCGCCTGAGATATTCTGCGAACATAAACATATGGCGAGTTCAAGGACGGAGAAACGGCTGCCGAATAGTTCGCACGATCTCGTAGGTTTTCAAAGTGGCAACAACTGTATGGGTTAAGAGGCAGGACTTCGGTAACGAGTCCGCCCCGCTCAAGCAAAAAGTGAAGGCCGCAGATGCGGCAAAGGCAGCGACGGCTCCAGCGTGATCATGCCTTGGACACTTCGGTCGTGACCGAAGCTTTTGCATGCGTGAGGCTGCGATAAGGGCCAATAACCATTGGAACCCTGTCATGACATCCAGAACCTCATCATTTTTCGGCTGGCATGTGGTCGCCGCAACTTTCCTCCTCGCCATGTTTGGCTGGGGTGTCGGGTTTTATGGACCGCCGATCTATCTGCAGATGGTGGTTCAGCGAACGGGATGGCCGGTCGCGCTCGTATCTGCCGCTGTCACGCTGCATTTTCTCATCGGAGCGGTTGTCGTTGCAAACCTGCCCCGGCTTTATCGGCATTGGGGCGTTCCGGTGACAACGCTCGCCGGAGCGGTTGTTCTTGCCATCGGGGTCGGCGGTTGGTCGCTGGCCAGCCAGCCGTGGCACCTGTTTGCGGCCGCTTTCTTGAGTGGAACTGGTTGGGTTGCCATGGGGGCTGCGGCGGTGAATGCAATTGTCGCTCCATGGTTTGTCCGCAGACGACCTGCGGCCCTGTCGATGGCCTACAATGGAGCGAGCGTGGGTGGCGTAGTTTTTTCGCCCCTGTGGGTTGTTCTCATCGCTTGGAGTGGATTTTCACAGGCTGCAATCATTGTCGGCATTTCCATGATCGCCACAGTCGCCGCCCTGTCTGTTCTGGTGTTTTCCAAGTCGCCTGAGGCCCTGGGGCAGTCTCCGGATGGAGCACGCTCGAACCATGTGGAAACGGTGGCAGCGTCGTCCCCGGCTCCATCTCTGCCACGCAGTTTGCTGTGGCGCGACCGGCGATTCATAACCCTCTCAGCGGGCATGGCCGCCGGATTGTTTGCGCAGATAGGACTGCTGGCGCATCTGTTTTCGATCGTGGTTCCGATCTTTGGCGCGGAGGGCGCGGGCGTGCTGATGGGGGGTGCAACCGTTGCTGCAATTACCGGGCGCACGGGCATGGGATGGTTTATGCCGGCTTCCGCGGACCGCCGTCTTATCGCTTCCGCAAGCTACGGCGTCCAGATCATCGGCTCCCTGACGCTTCTTGCGACGGGTGGAGAACACGCTGCCGCGATAATTGCCGGTGTCCTGCTTTTCGGCCTGGGTATTGGCAACGCCACGTCGCTCCCGCCTCTCATCGCGCAGGTGGAATTCGACAAGGCCGATGTCTCGCGCGTCGTGCCGCTGATCGTGGCGCTGAGCCAGGCGACGTATGCCCTTGCACCCGCGCTGTTCGGCATCGTCAGAACGCTCTCCGAACCTGCCGTTTTTATAGTGGCAGCGGCAATCCAGGTCTTCGCAGTGGCGGCCTTCCTGTACGGACGCAATAAATGATTGTTTCGGGCAGCCGAGGCAACTGGCGGGGTCGGCTTGCGCCAACAGCTGCCATGACGACCGCCCGCCCGGATACCGACCAGTCGTTATCCGGGTGACGTCACCGAACCGGGAAAGCTCCATCGACGGCCGGCATAAAGGGTGAATATGCGCGTGAAACGAAAGCCAATCACATCATTAATGCACTTGAGCAAAGTGACATGCTGGGTGGACAACGTCAAAGGGGATAGGCGATCGGGTGTGATGCGTTCGAGGCAGCGATGACATTCATCTCGATCCCATAAATGGCATGCAGGGTATCCGGGACGAGAATGTCATGCGGCAGCCCAGTGGCGACAACGCGTCCGCGTTTCAATGCGTGAATTCGATCACAGAAGCGCGCAGCCATGTTGATGTCGTGTAGAACGATGACCACACTCTTTCCGCTGTCGTGAGCCAGCTGGCGTATGAGTGACAGCACATCCATCTGATGTGCGATATCCAGCGCCGCCGTCGGCTCGTCGAGGAGCAGGCAGCTTGCGTCCTGGGCAACGAGCATTGCGATCCAGGCCCGCTGCCGTTCGCCTCCCGAGAGCGTTCCCACCAGACGATCAGCGTAGGCTTCGATACCGGTTGCGCGAATTGCGGCATCCACCCTCTCGCGATCTGCAGCGGAAAAGCGGCCAAGAGCGCCATGCCAAGGATAACGCCCGCAAGCAACGAGTTCGCGCACCGTCATATCCGAGCCCGTTCCCAGGTCCTGGGGAAGATAGGCCACTGACCGCGCAAACGACCTGTCATGATAGGTCGCGAGATGGTGCCCGGCATAGGTAGATATTCCCGCCGTCGGCACAAGCTGCCGAGCAAGTATTTTCAGGAGACTGGATTTTCCCGACCCGTTATGGCCTACGAGCGCGACGACTTCACCCGATGGAAAGTCGAGCGTAACATCAGATAGAATGTCCCTCCCATCGATCGTCAAGCCGATGTTGTTCATTGCGAAGGCGATGCCCGCGTCGCTCTCACTCAGGTTACCGATCGATTTCTTGATCTGATTTCGCAGGTCCAACACAGACATCTCCCCGACGTTCCTCGACACCGTTTACCGTTGGTAATCCTGCGAGATCAAGTCTGGAGCTCTGACCGCGCAGCATGATAAATCGGCGTAGACAACCACATTAGATTGCTAAAGCGCGGCCAAGTCTATAAGCGGAGTGGCGTAGTCCAGTTATATCAACGATGGCCGACCGTGACGACCAAGCAATCCGAATTTGAGGCTCTTTACGCATCGGAACGCTTCCGGCTCGAGAAGCTGGCCAGGCGCCGGATCGGCCGCTCGAATGCAGCCGATGTCGTACAGGACGTTTTTACCATCCTTTGGGCTCGCGCCAAGGAGCATGCCTCGCTTACGCCGGCATATCTCTCGCGCGCCACACAGTTTACGGCGATTAGCCATTTTCGGGCTGAGCAAAGGCGCCAAAAGCTCGCTCACGGCGTGACCGAAGAGCAATATGTCCAGGCCGTGATCCCGCCAGACCAGATCGTTGGCGCGCGCCAGGAACTCCGCCACCTTCAGGCTGCCATTTCCAACCTGCCGGAACGCACGCGGCAGGTTTTTATGCTGAACCGCTTTCACGCCTGCACCTATGACGAGATCGCGGTTGCGCTGGGTATCTCCTATAGCACCGTCGAGCGCGAGATCGCCAAAGCCCTTCTTGCCTGCCGGCAGTTGCGATAATCAGACGTGCGCCGTGAGGGCAATCGCTCCTGGCGCACGATATGTTTAGAGGAAGGCCCGTTCATGCGGGTCGCATTGCGAGCCGAGGCAATTTCATTCGATGGACGACAGACAGATCTCTCCGGATGAGGCACGGATCGAGCGAGAGGCAATTGCTTGGTTTACCCGCATGAACGGCAAACCTTCCCATCAGGACAATCTCGACTTTCACGACTGGATCGCCGCCTCCTCACTGCACAAGCAGGCCTTCGAGGATGTTGGCGGCCTTTGGTCTGAACTCGGCGCCTCCGGTCCGGAAAGAGGCACTTCGGACGGCGATCTTGCTCTTCCGCTGGAAAAAATCCGGCAACTGCGTGAGAAACGGGCCAGAGGCAGGGCCGGCGCTTTCGTCACCGGCTGTCTCGTGCTCCTGCTGGCCGGATCGTGGGCCTGGCTGGAGCATCCTCATCTCTTGCAGGACATGCAGGCCGACTTCGTCTCGCCGCGCGGCGACCGTCGCAAATTTGCGCTCAGCGATGGATCGCATGTGCTGCTCGATGCCGATAGCGCGCTCGACGTGGCAATTTCTGCCAGTGAGAGACGTGTGAAGCTGCTGCGAGGGAACGCCTTCTTCCGGATTTCTCATACCGGCGCGCCCTTCATTGTCGAAGCTGCGGGCGGGGAAGCGAAGGTTCTAGGAACCGAATTCGATGTCTCGCTGAAGGAGGATCGGCAGGTGACGGTGACCCTTGCCGAGGGCAGTTTGCAGGTCGGCATGATCGGGGCCGGACAGGATGTCATCCTCAAGCCGGGAGAAAGCGTCGATTACGGATCTGCGGGCCTGAGCCCCATCAAACAGGCTATTACCGAAGACGAGATGGCTTGGCATGATGGGCGCTACATTTTCACCAATGCCCGGCTCGCGGACGTGCTTGCCCAAGTTGAACGTTATCGGACCGGACGCATAGTGCTTCTGGGTTCGAGCATCGCCGAATTCAGGGTGAGCGGCAATATCGCGCTCCACGATACCGACAAGGCGCTTGCTGCCCTGCAGTCGTCGGTCGGTTTCCGCCTGAACAGTTTTGGTCGTGTGACCGTGGTCAGCCCCTGACATCTGCCATAGAGCCACCCAAGAATTTTTTTGAGAGAATGTGAGGGTGGTACGTCTGCTCGGACGACACCCCTTATGAGAGGCCAATGCCGAACACCGGCAGGCTACGCTCGTTTATTTGGCATGAGGGCGACTTATGAGGGGCAACGCATTGAAAAACAGGACCATGGTCCTGCTGGCTGCAACGATGATGGCAGGGTTTGCCGTTGGCGGCATCGGTGTCACACCAGCAGCGGCACAGGCGCTCGCGGGTCGACAGCACAGTTTCGACATTCCCGCCAAGCCTATCCGCCAGGCGATGAACGATATCGTTCGCGCCACCGGCATCAATGTCGTCTTCCCCGAAACGCCGGCCGCCTCGGCATCCGGCCGCAGTGTACGCGGCACGATGAGCACGTCGCAGGCGATCTCCACCCTGCTCTCCGGTTCTGGGCTTGAATTCAGCTTCACCAACGCCAACACTGTTACCATCATCAGCGCCGTGCAGGCAGGCAGTGCCGATGTAACGGGCGACGCAACCGCGCTGGCACCGATCATCCTGGCGGGTGAGGCGGGAGGCGTTGATGGCTATGTTGCAGGAACCAGCACGGCCGGCACCAAAACGGACACACCGATCCTTGAAGTGCCCCAGACGATCAACGTCGTGACACGCAAGGAAATGGACGATCGCGGCGTTACCGATTTCAATTCCGCCGTAGCTTATACACCCGGCGTGCGTATGATCGATTATCCTGGCGGCCAAGGAATGCCGGACATCTATTTGCGTGGCTTCAGGGCTATCGGCCAGTTTGCCAACTATCGCGATGGGCTGCGCAATGGCTTCAACAGCTATGACAGCGATATCGAGATGTATGCTTTCGACCGCCTCGACGTGTTGAAGGGCCCCTCCTCTGTCCTGTACGGCCAGGCAACACCAGGCGGCCTCGTCAATGCGACGACCAAGCGCCCGACCGAGACGCCCTTGCGGGAAGTTGAGGTCCAGTATGGCAGTTTCAACAGAAAGCAAACAGCGCTCGATTTCAGCGGGCCCGGGAACGAAGACGGCACCTTCCTTTATCGACTGACAGGTCTTTACCGCGATAGCGGAACGCAAATTGACCACTCCCCCGACGACAGCCTCTACGTCGCGCCGGCATTCACCTGGAAGCCGGACGATGCAACGAGCTTCACCCTGCTCACCAATTACCAGAAGACGTCGAAGGGTGGCGGCGAGCAGAGCCTGCCGATGGACAACACGATCTTCGACAATGGCGTGCGGATCCCATCCAGCACTTATCTCGGCGTACCTGGACTCACCGAATGGAAGGTCGAAAGCGCGTCGGTCGGCAACGAGTTCAAGCACGAATTCGATAATGGCTGGACTTATCGCCAGAATGCCCGCTACAGCCATTCCAAGGTGGATTATACCGCCGGGTTCATCTGGGATTGGCCGACAGCACTGGTCAATGGCCATTTCGCCAATATCGGCACCCAGAAGCGCCCCAAGACCACCAACAGCTTCCTCTTCGACAACAATGTCAGCGGCGAAGTCGATACCGGTCCCGTAACCCACACGATTACGCTCGGCGCCGATTACGGTTATTATTCCGGCAAGGAAAGCCGCGCCAACTCGTCCAATTTCATCACGATCGATGTTCTTGATCCGGTCTATAGCGGCCCTGCCTTGACCTATGATCCGATGTGGGCCGATGAAAAGGTCGTCACGTCGCAGTTCGGCATCTATGCTCAGGATCAGCTGAAGTTCGACAACTGGATCCTGTCTCTCGGCGGGCGTTACGACTGGGTGAACGGTAAGCTCTACGACAATCTCTCCAACAGCGTGACGAAAACAGACGATGCCGCCTTCAGCGGCCGGATCGGCCTTGGATACGTGTTCGACAACGGCGTCGTACCCTATGTCAGTTACGCGACCTCCTTCCAGCCGGACTCATCAATCGATTTCTCGGGCAACCCCTTCAAGCCGACAACGGGCCAACAGTACGAAGCAGGCGTGAAATACCAACCACTTGAGTGGAACGCGTTGTTCACCGCCTCGGTCTTCCAGATCACCCAGCAGAACGTCTCGACGGCAGACCCGCTGCATGTCGGTTATGCCGTGCAGCAAGGCGAGGTACGCTCGCGAGGCTTCGAACTCGAAGCCAAGGCAAGCCTGACCAACGCGCTCAGTCTGACGGCCGGCTATTCCTACACGGATGCGCGTGTCACTGAAGACAACCCGAACATGAGCGGCGTCAGTGCAATCGGGTCCCGCTCAGCGTCTGTGCCCTATCATACTGCATCGTTCTGGCTTGATTATGCTATTCAGGACGACACGTTCGACGGCCTGAGACTTGGCGCGGGTGCGCGCTACGTCGGCAGCTCGATGGCCGTGATGGACACGACAACAGGATCGCAGATCAAAGTTCCCGGCCATACCCTTCTCGACGCTTCGATCTCCTATGATTTTGGCGCGAAAAATCCCGACTTGAATGGCCTGACCCTTGCGATCAGCGGCACCAACCTTACAGACGAGAAGTATTTCACGCCCAGCTTCTACTCCAATACTGTTGTTTACGGCAACCGGCGCGCCGTCAACGCCACCCTCGCCTACAAATGGTAGGCGCTTGATCCAACGACGGACATCCCGCCACCTCATCCCCCGCCGGGCTTTTCTCGGCGGGCTGATGTCTTTTGCATTCCCATCGACATCGGGTGCCCGTAAGCCTCCGCCGTATCGAATTGCCGCCTTGGACTGGACCAGTGCACAAAACCTGCTGGCGCTCGGCGCAAACGTCATCACGCTGCCCGAGCGCACGCGTTACGGCGAGCGCGTGGTGGAGCCGGCAGCGCCGCCGGGCACCTACGATCTCGGTCTTCGTTCGGAGCCAAATCTTGAGCTGCTGAACAGCCTGGCGCCGGATCTGATCGTCATGCATCCGGAGCTCGACATGCTGCGACCGGTATTGGATATGATCGCCCCTTCCATTCTCTTCGATCCTGATGCCAATGACGATCCCCAAAACGCCAACAAACTTGCGAGTGCCCGCGTAAAGCTCGAAAGACTCGCCGACGAGATCGGAAAACTTGACGCATTTTCCTCCTACATGAATGTCTACGACGCGGGGCTATCCGAGGCCGCAGCGAGATTGCGGAGTTATGACGGGAGGGCGGTGTATATCGTGACGCTTCTCGACACCCGCCGCGCCTTGGTCTTTGGGAGGAACAGCTTGTTTCAAAGTCTGTTCAGCCAGTTTTCCATTGAGAACGCATGGGATGGCCCAACCTCTACCTATGGTCATGCCACCGTCACGATCGATGCCCTTGCCCGACGGCCCGATGCAAGGTTGTTGTCAGTCGGACGCGAAAGCAGATTGCTTTTGCAGGCGGCACTGCGATCGCCTGTCATCGCCAGCCTTCCCTTTGTCCGGGAAGAGCGAGCCGTCGCGATAGACGACGTGCTATTTTACGGCGGCCTTCCTTCGGCAGAGCGTTTTGCGCGAATGGCATCCTTCGGTTTGACGGGCACCGCTGCCCCATGAGGCCGGGCGATGTGCTCCGCCATCCGGCGGCCGTTCTGGGCATAATGGCGATATCCGCCGCAGCCGTCTGCCTGCAAAACATCCGTGCCATCCTACCTCCTGGGGCAGGCTTGAGCACGATCTTGTTTCCCAACCCATCCAGCACGGCGGAACTGATGCTTCACTACACGGTTCTGCCGCGCATCGTGATGGCCCTTATGGCTGGCGGAGCCCTCGGCCTCTCCGGCGCACTTCTCCAGCGAATTCTGAAAAACCCTCTGGCAGAACCCGCAACGCTTGGCGTTTCGGCGGGCGCCTACCTGACACTTGCGATTGCCGGCGTTTTCGCACCTTCCATCCTGCTTGTCGCCCAGACGTGGATCGCGATTGCTGGGGCAGCACTCGCGCTTCTTGCCGTTCTGGGTCTATCGTGGAGAGGCGGTCTTTCACCGGAGACCGTGACCTTATCCGGCCTGATCGTCAGCCTTTATTGCGGAGCAGCCAGCGCCGTGCTGACGCTGTTCAATCATGAACTGCTGCTCGGACTGTTCATCTGGGGCGCGGGGTATCTGGACCAGCAGGACTGGACGGGCGTGCTTTTTCTGGCCCCCCGTGTTGGATGTCTGGCAATCGCCGTGGCGCTCATTCTCCGCCCGCTGACAATCCTTTCCCTCGACGACCGCAGTGCCCGCAGCCTGGGTCTGCCCACCACGACATTCCGTGTTATCGCCCTGGTTCTGGCGACCGCGCTCACCGGGCTGGTAACAGCACAGGTGGGTATAATCAGTTTCATCGGCCTTGCGGCGCCGGCCATCGCGGGCGGTCTCGGCATGCGACGCACCGGCAAGGGGATTGTGTGGGCGAGCCTGATCGGCGCGCTGCTCCTGCTGCTGACGGACCAGATCGTGCTTGCCTTTCCCGTCACCTATCGCCTCTTCCCTGTTGGAACAATCACAGGTCTGCTCGCGGCACCTTTGCTGATCGTGATGATCCGCCGACTGAGACCGACCACTGTGCCGGAACAAAGGGCGCGGCCAAGGCTGGCTCAAATGCGACGCCCTGCCCTACTGTTGGTAACGTTGATCGTTGTCAGCGCACCACTTTTCTGGTTTGCGGTCGCCTTCGGTCGCGGGCTGGGCGGCTGGGAACTCTCCAGCGGTGACGCGCTGATGAGCCTTTCGACCTGGCGATTGCCGCGTGCGGCCTGCGCATTTACCGGAGGTGCGATGCTGGCGCTGGCCGGCGCCATCCTGCAGCGCATGACATCCAATCCGCTGGCCTCTCCGGAAATTCTCGGCGTCTCCTCGGGCGCAATGGTCGGCACTATCCTGTTCATCATGACAGTCGCGCTGCCAACACGATGGGGGCAGATCGGCGCTGGTGCGGCAGGTGCACTGATCGTGCTCGTGGCCATGCTGATCCTGTCGCGCCGCCCCGCCTATGGCGGAAGCCGGCTTCTCCTTCTTGGCGTATCGCTGAGTTCGATCTCGAGCTTTATCATCGCGCTGCTGATGACAAGCCAGGATCCCCGGTTGGGGCAAGTGCTAAGCTGGCTCTCCGGATCGACCTATGCCGTGACGCTCTCCGATGCCATCTCTTCCACCACCGTCCTGTTTCTGGGCTGCCTCACCATTCCGCTGATCGCGCGCTGGCTTGAACTTCTGTCGCTGGGCGAAGCGGCGGCATCCTCGCTGGGCACGCCTCTGATCGGAAGCAGATCGATCCTGTTTTCAATCGCAGCCGTCATGACCGCCACGGCAACAACGCTGGTTGGCCCACTCAGTTTTTCGGGCTTGATGGGACCACATCTCGCTCGCCTCGTCGGCTTTCGGCGTGTGGCGAGCCATCTTTTTTCATCTGCCCTGATGGGTGGGCTTATCCTCCTGATTGCCGACTGGGCCGGGAGAAACCTGATCTTTCCTTACCAGATCCCGGCAGGCCTTCTGGCGACGCTCATCGGTGGGCCTTTCCTACTGTTCCTGATCGGAAGAAGAACATGAGGCGCAACAGCAGTTTCCGAGCGATGCATGTGCTCTCCGAGAGGGGATATTGCATGGCGGGCCCGGTAACAGTGGAAGTTCGAAGGAAATGAGCGCGTGTTGCCGGATTGGGTGTTCAGCGGTGCCCTTCTCGCACGATCTCTCAGGTGCATACCTGGATGCTGTGTCGTGGTGACTGACCGGCCCGCAGCCTAGACATTTCCGAATGACAAGCCGATCCAACGTTAAACTGATTTACTCTGGACCAGCAGCCACAGGAGATAGAAACCGCCCAGGAAGCCTGTGGTTAGACCGATGGGCATGTGGATTTCGAGCGGAAGGTGCTGGCTGAATAGGTCTGCAGCCATAAGGAGGACCATGCCCATCAGCGCACTCAAGAGAACCGGCACGTCCGGCGATCCGCCAAGCCGGCGGGCGAGCTGCGGTGCAGCGAGCGCGACGAAGGCGATCGGGCCGGCGGCGGCGGTGGCGATCGATGTCAATCCGACGGCAGCCATGATCATCAGTAGTCGCGTACGCTCGGCATCCACGCCGAGTTGACGTGCAGCATCATCGCCCATCTCAAGAAGATTGAGGCTGCGTGCATGCGCGATCGCCACCGGCAGGACGAGGATGAAGCCTATCGCCGCCGGCACCACGTGCGCCCAGGTCCGTGTGTTGAGCGAGCCAGCAAGCCAAAGCTGGGCGGAGGCTGCTTGATCGAGGTCGCCGCGCACCAACAGGATCGTGTTGATGCCCGAGAGCGTCGCGCCAACGCCGATGCCAATCAACACGAGGTGGTAGCCGCCGATGGAGCGTCCCTTGCGTGCCAAAAGGAAAACCATAACGGCGGTCAGGACGCCCGACACCACCGCCGCTGCGGATGTTTCGAGCGGGCCGGCATCAAGCAGCATGATCTGAACGATCGCGCCCGTGGCTGCGCCTGTCGTGAAGCCGATAATATCGGGGGAGCCGAGCGCGTTGCGCGAGATAGACTGGAAGATCGCCCCCGACATGCCGAGCGCGCCGCCGACGAGAATGGCCGTCAAGACGCGCGGAAGCCGGATACGCAAGATGATGCGCTCTACTTTCGCGTCATCGCTCTGCCCGATGAGCGTTGCGACAACATCTTTTAGACTAAGCGACAGAGAGCCACTGGACAGCAGCAGAACGGTAAGGACAGCGAGCACCAGGATCAGGAGGCCGCAAAACACGGCGACGCGCGGATGCCACCGCACAGACAGTTGCCCCAGCCGGCACACGGATGCAGGCGCTGTTTTCATAGCGGCCTCAGGCGAAACCTGCGGACAATGAAGATAAAGAACGGCCCACCGAC
Organism: Shinella sp. H4-D48; assembly: GCF_022637395.1. Taxonomy (GTDB): domain Bacteria; phylum Pseudomonadota; class Alphaproteobacteria; order Rhizobiales; family Rhizobiaceae; genus Shinella; species Shinella sedimenti. The sequence continues at coordinate 625,060 of NZ_CP093338.1, forward strand.
CAGCGCGGTGACGATACCGGCGGCAATCTCGTCCGGTGAGGCGATCATACGACCGAGTAAATCTGCTCCAAGCAGGAGGAGGGCCGCAAACAGAGCAGAATAGGGAAGGATCCAGCGATAATCCGGGCCTGTGACAGCACGCGCAAGATGCGGCGCCACCAGCCCGACGAAGCCTACGGGTCCGGCCGCCGCCGTCGATCCGCCCGCCAGCAGCATGACGGCTAGACATGCAAGGAAGAGTGTGCGGCCCGTATGCAGGCCGAGCACCTTGCCGAGGTCGCTCCCTAGCGAAATCGCGTTGAGGTTTGCGGCAATGGAAAATGCCAGAACGAGCCCTATACACGATCGTCGATATCCGAGCGAGCTACAAACTGCATGACAACATGGAAGCCTACGGTTACGTGAAGAACGTCTTCGACGAGCGCTCGCCCACCTACATGCAGCAGAACCGCGGCATCGGCGGCATCGAAGCCAGCATGACCGCTCCACGCATGTTCGGTATCGGCGTCAAAGGTACGTTCTAATCGATGGCAGGAATCGTTTTCGCATAACGATCGCGTTCGATCCCGGCCGGCTCAACAGGAGCCGGCCGCAGGTGGTCGAGATCACCGCTCGAACGTTTCGGCTTAGACGGATATCGCCAAAGCCCTATGTCGCGACATCAGGCTTTTTTGGAATGCCGCCGGGCAAGTTTCGATAGCCTCTCCTTGTCCATGTCCATGTTGAGAGCGGCCTGGGCCCGGTCGAAAGCCAGTCCAGCCTGTTTCAGTGCCGCAGCCTTAAAGCCATCGTCCCCCATAAGAGCAAGGGCGGCCAAAGTCTTCTGGATGCGCAATTGTACCTCGATCAAGCCGGCGCCGTCCCGCGCCATCAGCATGAAGGCATCCTCGAAAAGATCATCCGAATTGAGCGGTGGCACATGGACACGCGGATAGTCCGGCTCATAGTCACTATCGTCGCGTTTGCTCGCGCTCCAAAGACTTAGCAAGCGTGTGTTGCGACCGATGACGTCGATCGCCGTTCCTGGATCGTTGGTGGCGGGCGAAAGTGCACGTGAACCGATCTCGCTCATCACCGCCAATCCGAAACGGGGATCCTGATCGAAGGACCGCTCGTCTCCGACGGTGAAAGCAGCTCTTACCCGCTCCACAGCCGCATCTGCATTCTCGATTTCCCCATCTGCGATCCAGGCGAGGGGCGTATGCGGATAGACGAAGGTGCCGGGAACCGCGTTGACATACAGATCTTTGTCGTACTCTTCAGCGAACCGGGCAAGTGCGGGCATGTCCACATGCTGGATATACCCGATCGTGTCGGTCGTCACTCCAAAGGAGGCTGGCGGATCCTGCGCATCCGCATTCCGCAAAGGTACACCACCGAGATAAGGCTGGCGCAAACGGCCCTCAAGAGCTTCGCGTGTCGCCTCCTCTACCCTGTCGGTCGTTTCCCCGACGCGGCCAAGCCGAGTCAAATGATCGATCCATCGCAATAGAGAGATGACAACAAGCGCGATGACGGCGATCGTCACGATGAAGAGAACAACCCGCCCACGTTCGCCATAGGCACCCGTTCTGAGGACGATCAGACCGACGATACCAAACAGGAAAGAGCCGATGAACGTCGACAGAACCGTTTGTGTCAGCCGGTCCTCGATAAACAGCTTGGTCGCGCGCGGCGTGACATTGTTCGTTGCCGAACCGTATGCAGAAACCATGATGCTCAACGAAAACGTCGTCACGGCGAGCATGCTGGAAGCAATTATCGAAAGAATACTGTCGACGGCATCCGCTCCGATGCTACCCGGCATATCCCAGGGAATATACTTTTCCGCGACAGCAGCGAGAATGGCTGCGAATATCCCTAGAGCCCCGATCAATGTCGCCCGAACCCACAGCCGGCGCGCCATTTGCGCCATCAACCATTGCCATCTCGGCATCTGTTAGCCTTTCATAACGCAGCATGAGCAAACAATGTAGCGCGGCGACACGGCTTGTGAACAATCGTCTTACGCAACCGGTGTTTTCGACGGTTTGGGAAGCTCGCGTCAATCAGACGCTGGTGCTGCATGCAACGGTTCGCGAGCCCACACCATCGGTCTTGATGATGCCGATCACTTGCATTGTCTCGCCGGCTACATCCATCCTCAGCCTCCGGTCGCATCAGTCTGAAGGAACTATGCCCGTTCTTCCAAGCATGGAGACGATACCTGCTGCGGCTGCGGCCGCGATAATTATGGACAGGCCCTCGACGGTGACTGTTCTAAGATCCGTGGCGGCAAGAACCGACCCTTGGCCAAGCAGCAGAAAAATCATGTTTGCATCGAGTGCAGCGCCAGCGGTGGGCGAAAATGAGCGGGCCACACCCCCGAGGCAAGGAAGGGCAAGAGGCTCAAGATCGCGATGGGTTGGGACGGTAGGAATGGCAGGATACCGACACGATAGACCATGGCCAGACCGACCCCGATAACGACGCCCGAAAAAAGAAACGGCGCGACTTTGCCCGGATGCTGCAGTCCGCCCAGGATCAGCGCAAAGATGGCGAACCCAAGAGCGCTAAGTTCGGCGGGTCTGTAGGCTTCAAGGATGCCCATCAGGCCAAACGCGAATGTCCCCAACCCCGCGGTCGATCCGGCGAGCAGCGCTCGCACACCAGAATCTGAGTTTACAACGAGCCTTGGCTGTGACGGCGTTTTCACTGGATCTGCGCGCCGCGCCAGCACCTCAGGCGATGGCGGCGTCGTAACCCCAATAACCACAACGGCGGTGACAACACCGACGAGCACCGCAAGCACACGCTCGAGCCCGACGACCACGTCCAGCGTAGGAGAAAGCAGGCCCGGCAACACAACCACGGCTGCGGTCATGCCGGTCATCAATGCCAGATAGCGGCCCCGCCCATGCCAGAGGTTTTGCGCCCCTCCCCAGACCGCGATCCACAGGCACGTCAGCATCAATCGGATTCCAGGGTCTGGGCACGCCCAAATCATCAGCACCCCGAAGCCTGCGCCGAGGATCGTGCCAATCAAGCGGAATGCGCCGCGCTCCAGAACATGGTCACGATAAGGCTGGGCCACGACCCAAACCGACATGGGCGCCCAATAAGCGTGAGAGAGCCCCAGGGCATTGGCAATTATCAATGCGGAAAAGGCTGCCAGCGTCAGCGCCGCAGCGGCCTTCAGGTCGATCAATCTTGTCGCTACGATCACTGTACTTTCTCTCAAACACATTCGCGTCGCGCATTCTTGGGCAATGGCGCAGCCATCGTCAAACGCCTGCATCGTCTCCGCCGCTTTCCGAGCGAAAAAGAGCCGTCATCGCCAACGGCGAAATCAAAACAGACCGGCAGCGGCGCACACAGAGATTGCTACGCCCGAGGGATGCAGGGGATCAAATAGCTGGCAACTCTAGGCTATCAGTGCGATCAACCAAAGGGTCATTGACCGGGGGAGCCCCCCCGGCACGTGCACTCAGAAAGGATAATGCTGATGCGGGTCCTCAATGGTGATCCAACGGAGATCTGTGAACTCCGCGATCGCTGCTTTGCCGCCGAAGCGACCGTAACCCGAATTCTTGACGCCGCCGAAAGGCATCTGGGCCTCGTCGTGGACCGTCGGACCATTGATGTGGCAAATGCCGGTCTGGATCTGTGCCGCGACAGCCATCGCGCGTTGGACATCGCGGCTGTAGACTGACGAGGACAGTCCATACTCCGTTTCGTTCGCGATGCAGACGGCCTCGGCCTCGTTCTTTACGCGCACGATCGGCTTTACCGGTCCGAACGACTCTTCTTCGAAGGTGCGCATGCCAGAGGTCACGTGATCGAGCAGTGTCGCATCGACAACCGAACCATTGCGGTTGCCACCAGCGATAAGCTTTGCTCCCTTTCCAACGGCATCGGCAATGAACTCTTCCATCTTGGTCGCAGCTTCCGGTGTGACCAGCGAACCAAGCACGACGTGCCCGCGCGGATCGCCTGCCGGCAGTTTGCTTGCGCGCGCGGCGAGCTTCGCGACGAATTCGTCGGCGATCTTCTCATCGACGATGATGCGTTCGGTGGACATGCAGATCTGACCCATATTGGCAAAGGCGCCAAAGATCGCACCGTTTACAGCTGCATCGATGTCCGCGTCATCCAGCACGATCATCGGCGCCTTGCCACCCAGTTCCAGTAGCGCCGGCTTCAGGTGACGGCCACAGAGCTCGCCGATGATGCGACCGATCTTGGTCGAACCGGTGAAATTGACGCGACGGACCTCGGGCGCGGCAACGAGTGCCTCGACGATCCTAGCTGCATCCTCAGGCGCGTTGGTGATGACGTTGATAACGCCATCCGGCAGGCCCGCCTCAACGAGAGCTTGGCCGATAAGCAGGTGGAGACCTGGGCAGGCTTCGGAAGCCTTGAGGATGACGGTGTTACCGCACGCCAAAGCCATGGCAATTGCGCGCGTTCCGAGAATGATGGGGGCGTTCCAAGGCGCAATCCCCAAGCAGACGCCTGCAGCCTGACGAATCGCCATCGACATGGTGCCGGGCTTATCGGAGGGAATGATCTCGCCCTGGATCTGCGTCGTCATGCTCGCTGCCTCGCGAAGAATGCCTGCCGCGAGCATAGTGTTGAAGCCGGCCCATGGCGCGGTTCCGCCCGTCTCCTCAATCATGATCCGGGCAAACTCATCCGCCTTGGAAGCAAGAATGTCCGCCGCTTTCAGGAGCAATGCACGGCGCTGTCCCGGGCCAGTCTTCGACCAAGCCGGAAACGCGGCAGCTGCGGCGGCCACGACGGAGTTCACATCATCCAGATCGGATGCCGGGGCGCGGCTTGCCACTTTGCCGGTGAACGGGTCCATGCGATCGAAGGTCTTGCCAGAAATGGCCGGCACGAACTTGCCGCCGATAATCTGCTTAAGTTCCAACATGGTCTTTTTCCTTTTTCTTAGAAGCCGAGGATGTCTGCATTGATGGAGGCTTCGAGGACACCATCATTGGCAACGCTGATCCACCACACGGCGACTTTCAATGTCGATCTCCCGGTAGCCAAGCGCCAGCGTCAGCTCTTCTCGGGACGCTGTTTCCCCTCCCGCCTGAGCCAGCCGATCCACGAACGCCGCTTCCCTGCCCGAGAGTTTGATTGACACAGCTCGGGGCCAACGTGAAGCGTGAAAGGTCGGGCCGTCATGAGATCAAGTTAGGGAAGCACCCTACGATGCTCAACAAAGGGTGCTCAGTTCAAGACAAGCGTGTTCATCGTTCCGTTTCGACACTACGTAAAGTTACTGGCCGGCAATATTCTCACCGGCAGCAACCTCTGGCTTAAGCTGATTAAAAAGAACAACGCCCGTGAAGGGTTCAAAGCCCGGCGTCGTCGTGAAGAAGCTCCCCACTGAAACCGCATGAGGCGCCGTGATAGCCGATGCAGCCGCTTCGCTCCTCCAACAGCAACTTCCGCCCTTCTGTAAAGGTTAAGCCGATTTCGCAGTACCGCTCCTTGAGGCCGGGAATCGAAGAATCCGGATCATAGGATTCGTTTTCGACAAAAAAGTTTCCGCCTGTCTTGTCGAGCTTAACCTCTCCGCCGACTCCTCCGCCACACCCCGGAAGATCGCCTTCCATGGCGACTGTTGTCTCGATCGAAATCTTGTAAATGTCGTCTTGTAGGTGCTTCAGATCGACGGTGAGATCTCCTTCTCCTTGGCCGGACCATATCCCCTGGACGCCAGCTGGATCCTGTGCATGGGCGGGCACAACCGCGAGATTGAGCGAGGCGGTGAGAAGAAGGTATTTGAACATATGCTCTCCGAAGGCAATCAGCGCTGACAACTACAATATGGTGCTTAAACCTTCCATGGAAATGCATGACCAATCAAGTCGGACTTTGGGATTTACGCTTCGGATTCCCACGCCGGTTCCCAATGGACGTAGCGCTTCAACGGCGGCGGAACCTTCGCCGCCGGGAAACCATCCATAACGGCGGTTCGGGTGCTCGATCGCCGGCCTCTTCGATCAGGACTTCATGGTTGAGTGCGATGTGCGATCGTCCCATTGCCCGTCGTGAACATTCGTGATGTCGATTGCGACGCTTCGAACCGCGGCTTTTTGAAGCTCTGCAAGAGCTTGCCGGTGACGATTGCGGTTTTCCATATGATGATTGGCTGAAACCCCCAAGGAAACGCAAAATCGGCATCCTCTCATGATGATCAGGACAATCGCCTGCGCCGATGAACGTATATCGGTCGCCACGAATTTGCCATAGTGAAAAATTCGTGAAATAGTGCGCGCTTAAACACCCCTTGCTGGAGGAAATGTGCCCGGATCGGCCTCCGGGTTCAAATTGAAAGGACTGTTCGTGACTGTTGAGAGAGAGATCGACTATGAAGTCGGTCAGGACGACGTCGACTTTATGGGGCTGGACATACATATTCCGGTCTTCTTCATATCAGGCGGCATAGTTGTTCTTTTCGTATTCTTCGCCGCAACACTCCAGGCTCCGATGGCCGATTTTTTCGTGTGGCTCCGACCGACCGTCACGGGTCCGTTTGATTGGCTTTTCGCCGTTACCGCCGACATGGGTATCGGGGTCACGTTTTACGGCGTCTCCGAGCCGGTTTCGCATTTCCCCGCATCATTGTCATCGCATGCCGGAACATCTGAAGGTTGGGCTCCGCTCGGCGGTGCTGCGGGAATCCCCTTCGCAATAGTGCTGCTCGGCGCGTGCCCAGTTCTCTGGAGAGGTCTGGCTCCCGAGCGCAACAGGCAGCAAACCGCCTAACCCCTACACCTGTGATCCAACCTGTTCGCCAAGCATAAGCATGGCGAACACCTCTCGTTGTTCGATCAACAATCCAGAAAAATGGAGACTGAAGATGTTTACTGAAGACCTTGAATTGCATGCCGAGGACACACTCGGGGGCCGCATCTCACTTGCCCGCGCGACAAGTGGCCTTTCTGTGGAAGAGGCTGCCGAGCGCCTCGGGGTTCTTCCCGAAAGCTGGAAAGCATGGGAATGCGACCGGGACGTCCCGCGCGCAAATCGCTTGACGATGATGGCCGGCATTCTTGGGGCGAGCCCATCGTGGTTTCTGACCGGACAAGGGTATGGGCCGCTGGCCGCCCCTGAAACTGAGAGGCAAGTGCTTCGCGATGCGTTGCGCCAGGCGACGGCGGACGCAGAGACACTAAACAGACGACTGCGGTCGATCGCATCGCGCATCGAAGCTTCGTAAGACGCCGGGGACGTTCCGCGCGCCGGTTTTTTCGGCGCGCGTCGACCCTACGCACGACATCTCCAGGACACGACATTGATCTCCACCTTCCCAGAACTACACCCGGTCCTTACAACCGGAATTGCCCTTTTCGTTCTCGCGGTTGCCGCGCTGTTTGCGAACTACGTGGTGAAGGCGCTCCTTGTGCGGATGCTCAATCGCGTCTTGAGCTTCACCGCCTATGGCCGAGATGAGGAGTTACGCCGGCACGGTTTTATCGAGAGGCTTTCGAACATCATGCCGGCGCTCGTCATCTCGACCGGCATTGCAATCGTGCCGAACCTCCCGGCATTTGTCGTCGTGGTTGTGCGCAATGTTTCCAGCGCATTCATGATCCTGACTGTCGCCATGGCTATCGGCGCTGCCCTCAACATCATCGACACCGTGTATCATCGCCGACCCGACGCACGGTTGAAGCCGATCAAGGGCTATGTGCAGGTCGTCAAGATCGCGATATATGTGATCGCGGCGCTCCTGATGATTGCGACGCTGATCGATCGCTCACCGTTGATCCTGCTGTCCGGTCTCGGCGCCATGGCTGCCGTATTGATACTGGTCTTTCAGGACACTTTGCTGTCGTTGGTCGCAGGCATCCAAATTTCCTCCACGGACATGGTCCGCGTCGGCGACTGGATCGAAATGCCCGGCCAGAATGCAGACGGCGACGTCATCGAGATTGCTCTTCATACCGTCAAGGTCCAGAATTTCGACAAGACGATCACGACGGTCCCCATCCGCAAGCTGGTGACCGACCCCGTCAAGAACTGGCGCGGCATGCAGGAGTCCGGAGGACGTCGCATCAAGCGTTCGATCCATCTCGACCAGAACAGCATCCGGTTCCTCAGTCCGGAAGATCAGGAGAAGCTTAGGCAGTTCGGCCATCTGGAGACATATCTCAAACGAAAAGAAGCTGAACTTGCGGCATGGAATAGCAAGCTCGGCGCACGGGCAGATGTCCCCGCCAACAGGCGGCGTTCGACGAATATCGGGACGTTCCGCGCTTACGTGGAAAACTATCTGCGCAACCATCCCGGTATTCATCAAGGCATGACGATTATGGTGCGGCAGCTACCACCGCAAGCAGAAGGTCTGCCGCTTGAAGTTTACTGCTTCACCAACACGACTGCCTGGGCTGCATATGAAGGCATCCAGTCGGATATCTTCGACCACCTTCTCGCGATCTTGCCGGAGTTTGAACTGCACGTCTTCCAGATTCCGAGCGGTCGCGATTTTCAGGCCTATCGTCAAGAGACTAAGCACACATCCTCCAATCTATCGGATTCGCGCACTGGTAGTCTGGCATCATCTTCGCAATAGAGTCGATGGGGCGCGGATATGAAACCCGCGCCAACGGCCTCGCACTGCAGCCGTTATCATCTCTAGTAATGTCGCGCCTGGATTTTCTGGTGGCGAACACGACTTGGAATCGATGTCGGTCGCGCCGATGCGCATACGATAGGCCCTAAAGCCTGTAGCCCTCGCGCGCGAGGCCATCGGACAACAACGGTGCAATTTCGTACGCTTCCGCCTCGTCGAGTCGATGGGTGACCACCAGTTCTGCAAGGAAGGCAGAGTCCGCGCGTCGGCTGACGTCGTGGCGTGCTGGGATCGAACACAATGCGCGTGTATCGTCGTTGAATCCTACCGTGTTCCTAAACCCGGCCGTTTCTGTCGCCAGTTCGCGGAAGCGACGGATACCTTCGAAACTGTCGTGAAACCACCAGGGCGGCCCAAGTCGCAGCGACGGGTAGGCTCCAGCGAGCGGCGCAAGTTCACGGGAGTATGTGGTTTCATCCAGCGTGAACAGGACCAGCCGAAGACGCGTATCCATTCCCACCGCATCGAGAAGCGGCTTCAACGCGACCGTGAAGCTGACCGGCACAGGAATATCAAAGCCTCGATCGCGCCCATAGCGCGAATAGACTGCTGCATTGTGGCTGCGGAAGGATCCGGCATGAAGCTGCATCACCAGCCCGTCCTCGACTGACATGCGCGCCATTTCCGTCAACATCTGCGCACGAAAAAGTTCAGCATCGCCGCTGTCGATCTTGCCGGACCTCACACGTGCGAACAGCGCAGCAGCGGCGGTTTCGGCCAAATCAGCCGTACGTGGTGTCGGGTGACCGTGATCGGTTGCTGTGGCTCCCATTCTGCGAAAGAATGCACGCCGTGCACGATGCGCTTCGAGGTACCCCAGCCAAGAGCCCGTATCGCAGCCGGTGAGATCACCCAGCCGGGCCAGGTTCGCGGCGAAATCCTCGCTGTCAGGATCAATCACTGCATCGGGCCGGTAGGTCGGCACCACCCTGCCCTTCCATCCGCTTTCGCGCGCCATAGCATGCCAGCGCAGATCATCCAGCGCGGAATCGGTGGTGGCAATCACCTCTATGCCGAACCGGTCATAAAGTTCGCGCGGGCGATAATGCGGGCTCGCGAGTTGCTCGGCGATGGCATCATAATGCGCGTCGGCATTGGCCGGCGAAAGTCGCTCGGCAAGGCCGAACACGGTGGAGAGCGCATGGTCCAGCCAAAGCCGTGAGGGTGTGCCTTGGAAAAGGTGGTAATTGGCGGCAAAGCATCGCCATATCGTGCGAGGATCGCGCTCCGCCCCTTCCCCAATGCCCAGTTCCTCATAGCGCACCCCTTGGCTGACCAACATCCGCACGACATAGTGATCTGGAACGATGAACAGGTCGGCCGGATTGGAAAAGGCGGGATTCTCCCCCCACCAGCGCGGATCGGTGTGTCCATGTGGAGAGATTATCGGCCTATCTGCCACCGCGGCGTAAAGGCCGCGCGCAATGGCTTTTGTTGCGGGATCGGGGGGCAGCAAACGGTCGGGATGCAACAGCATGTCAGTGCCCGCCCATCATCAAATTGGGCAAAAACATAACGATATCCGGGAAGCAGATCATGATCGCCACGACCCCAAGCACCGCAGCGGCCAACGGAATGAGTTCGACGGTGTAATCCTTGTAGGAGCACTTGAGAATGCCGCAGACCGTGAACATCGATACCCCCACCGGCGGTGTCATCCCCCCGAAGGTGACCAGCGTCATCATGATCAATCCGAAGTGCACGGGATCGACGCCGGCAGCCGTGATGACCGGCACCAGGATCGGCGTCAGCAGCATAACAATCACCGTTGCCTCGACGAGCATGCCGAAGAACAGCAGAAATGCCGAGATGGTAAACAAGAGTGCGATCTTTGAGGAAAAGAGACCAAGCGTCAGTTCTGCGAGGGTCTGTGGGACGCGTTCGAAAGTGATGACATAACCGAACGCGCCCGAAAGCAAGATGATGAACATGATCATGCCGATATCGCGCACCGACATGATCAGTGCATCGATAACAGCGGCGAAGCTTAGTTCGCGATAGATCAGCATACCGACAATCAAAGCGTAAGCCACCGCAAAGGCGCCGGCTTCGGACGGCGTGAAAATACCGAAGCGAATGCCCACGATCAGCCAAACCGGAAACAGGATCGCCCAGAAGCTGGTTTTTACCGCTGAAATCACTTCAGAAAATGTGGGGAGCCGGTCATGGACAGGCTTATAGTCACGCCGCTTTGCTATCCAGGCGGTGGCGATCATCAAAGCAATAGTTAGCATGATGCCCGGCACGATGCCGGCGATAAAAAGCCGTCCGATCGATACCTCTCCCAGAAAGCCGTAAAGGATCAGGCCAAGGCTCGGCGGGATTGTTGCGGTAATCAGCCCGCCCACGGAAAGAAGCGCCGCCGTAAACCCCTTGGAATAGCCTTCCTTGATCATCGGGCCGCCCAGGATGCGGGATTGCATCGCCGCATCGGCGACGGCGGAACCAGAGATGCCGCCCATCAAGGCCGACAGAAGAAGGCTGACCTGGGCAAGGCCACCCCGCATCCAGCCCGCAACGGTCGAAGCCAAGGTCATCATGCGGGGCGTTATGCCTGATCCGTTCATCAGATGGCCGACAAGGATGAACAACGGCACCGCCAAAAGGGGAAAAGACTGGCTGGACGCTATTATCCGCTGCACCGCCGTCGCATCGGGCATGAAGGTTGAAGGCAGCAGGAAATAGACAAGGCTCGCCACACCGATGGCGAAAGCAACCGGCATTCCGATGACCATAAAGCCAAGTGCAAGGCACAGAAGAAGAAAGGAAATCACAGGAGTTGTTCCCCGTCACGGGTTTCGGGCTCAATCGAGTACAGCAGGCCATGGCCAAGAATCCGGCGCAGCAGCGACAGGATCATCAGGGCGCAACCTACCGGGAACGCCAGGGTCACCCAGCCGTAGGACAGGCCGGAGGCGCCCATCTCACGGGCCCAGTTCGACATTGCCAGCATCCAGCCCAGCCATCCGCAATAGCCCAAGAAGCCGAGCATGCATATGACACAGACGAGGTGCAGGACGCGGCGACCTATAGGTGGCAGTGCATCCGGCAAGGCCGAAATGCGGATATGCCCACCGCTCTTAATCATCAGGTCCGCACCCAACATACAGGTCCAGATGAGAAGAAGCTGGGCAATCTCGGGACCTGCCGGTACCGGATGACCAACTGAGCGCCCGATTGCCCCCGCCAAGACGGCAACGACCGTTCCAGCAAGCAAAGCGACCGCGGCAATTTCCTCTGTCCGGTCGAGAAATTTCAACATGATCTTCTCCTGGGCTTGGCATGTCGGCTGCAGGGCGCGGGCGGCCGTGCCGCCCGCGCCAGCCGCTCACGTCAGGGTTTGGCCGCGTCGATCGCGGGCTGTAGCGCGGCGCGTGCTTCCTCAAGCCCGAGTTCGGCGTAGACACCAGCGGTCAGCGCCTTGAAGTCCTCGGGATTGACGTCGTTCACCACCATTCCGCCCGCTTTCATCTCAGCAAGCACTTCCTTGCCCTTTGCAACGGTTGCCGCCGAAGCCTCATCGCCCGCACGCTCCAGTTCCTCGACCAGAATCGCCTGATGTTCCGGGGACAGCGACTTGAACCACTCTTCCGACGTCGTGAGGCCGGTGACGAGTTGTACATGGTTGGTGAAGGCAAGATTTCCCGTCACCTCGTGCAGCTTGATCCCGTAGGCGCCTGTCAATTGGGCCTCGGCGCCATCAAGCGCACCCAGCTGAAGAGCCGAATAGACCTCGGACCACGCCATCGGCACGGCGGTCGCACCCATGGCATTTACGGTGGCTAGCCAGCCGGCGGCGTCGATTGTGCGAACGCGTACGCCCTTCAGATCCTCGGGCTTCGTCACCGGGTTCTTGGAAAACATCTGACGGGTGCCCTGGAACCAGTTGTAGTTCAAAAGCCGCAGGCCGGAAGAGGCCGCCAGTTCTTCGACCCACGCCTTGTAGGGTTCGGATTTCGTGATGGCAGCGTATTGGGACCAGTCATCCACGAGATAAGGTGCCGAAAGGATGCCGAGCTCTTTCTTGAATGGCGCAAGGCGACCCGCATCGACAAGTACGGCGACAGCTGCGCCGTTGCGGATCTGCTCCAGAACGTCGTTGTCCGAGCCCAGCTGCGAGGATGGGTAAACGGTAACGTCGATCTCCCCCTTGGTCCGCTCTTCGATACGCGTCGCTGCCGCCTCCATCGCAATGGCCAGAGGGTCCGTTGCGTTCTGCGAAGTCGAAAGCGCGAACTTGATTTCGGCGATCGCGCCGGTTGCGGTTGCGGCAAGCAGTGCGGCCGCAATACCGATTGTCTTAATGTGGAACATGTCTTTCCTCCTTTGTTAAAGTCAATTCCCCCGGGGCACTGCCCACAGGCCCGCGCGCGCGCCCTCCGTCAGTGCAAGCGCGAGATGGTAGAAGAGGCGCGTCAGAGTTTCGGGCCATAGAACGAGGCCTGCACTGTCCACGCGATTGATCCAGAAGGGCGTGGCGCTGAACCAGCGATCGAATACCAGCGCCATGAGGTCCAGCGCGCGGGGGCCGGCCGCGATATCGCCATAGGCGTGGCGCTGCGCAAAGACCTTTATTGCTTCGGTCTGCGGCCAGAGAAGAAAGGCTTCTTCCTGAATCTCACCGGTTGCGGAAACGGCATCGAGGGCAGCACCCCGCATTCTTCCCGATTGCGCAAAACCATGACGGTCGGCAAAATTCATCAGGCGCACGGCAAGATCATCCAGGAAGGCATTTCCGCTGAAGGAGGCTTCACGGCGCAAAAGCCAGGCCCATTCACATTGATGACCGGGCTCGCGACGCAAGCCCGCAGCCCCGGGCAGGTCAGCAAGATCGGGTGCAACCCATTCTCGAATGCTTCCGGTTTCTTCATCCAAAAAATAGCGCAGGGCAACATTGCGAAGCATTGATGCCCGGTCGAGCCAAACCGCGGCACCGGTCATCTCAAACGCCTGAAGACATGCCTCATAGAGGTGCATATGTGGATTTTGCGCGCGCGGTGGTGCGTGCGGCGCAGCCGGATCAATGACGCCATCGTGCTCCAAAAGCAGGCCGGTCGCCGCATCCGTCAACTTTGAGCCAATTGCGCTCCAGCAGGCCTCGATTTCGGTTTCCGTGTCGACGGAAGGCGCAATCCGGTTCCATGTCACAAGTCCCAACAGCACAAAGCTCTGGTCGTAACTGCGGGCGATGCCGTCCTCCCGACGACCAGTCGGGGTGCCATCACGCCGCACCGCCCGACAGTACAACCCCGCTGCCTTCCGAAACGCAGCAAGCGCACCCGCCTGACGCTTTGCCAGTTCGACGAGTTGCGTTTCGCCACCCGTGATTAGTGCGAGGTGCGAAAGGGTGAATAGCATCCGGGCCTGCACGAGAATGGTCTTATCGGCCCGAAGTTGGGGCCTGCCCGCCGCATCCAGCGTATCGAAAAATCCGAAATGCTCGATATCTGCGGCCTGGGTCAGCCAACGGGAAAGCAGCAACGCCCATGCCCGCCCAACCTGCTCCGGCACATCCCCATCGCTTGCAGAACTCTGAAGCTGCCCGCTCACGTCGGCATCTCCAGCAAATCGGCGCCCAGGAAGCATTCAGGCTGCTGCTCGACGATACCCGGCAAATCGCTGACGATTTCCATCAGATGACGGCGCATTGCCGTTTCTGCCCGACCGGGATCATGGAAGCGAATAGCCTCCACGACCTCTCCATGCTGGGCGATCAACCGATCACGGGAGAAGTTGCGCGCACTGATGTGCCGAACGCGGTTCATCTGGGTTTTGAGCTCTTCCAAGTGATCCGCCACTGCCGCATGGCCCAGCAATTCGGCAAGGCAGCGGTGAAACTCCTCGTCCAGACGCATGAACGTCTCTCCGGATGCATCGGGAGCAAGACTGCGCTGTTCGGCCATGTTTGCATCGAGGCGGGCGATCATCACAGCGTCGGCCTTTTCGGCCAGCCTGCGGACGATATCGGCCTCGATCGCCTCGCGCATGAATCGCGCTGTCATCACGACGGGAAGCGATATCAGGGAGACAAAGGTGCCACGCTGCGGCCGAACTTCAACCAGCCCCTCCTCCGCAAGCTTGATAAAGGCTTCGCGCACAGGCTGGCGCGATACGGAGTATGCGCTGGCAATCTCGGTTTCGGAGATCCGCGCACCGGGAGCTAGCTCGCCGCGAATAATGCGATCACGCAATATGCGATGAAGCTGCGGCCCAACCGCAGCACCCAACTCCAGAACTGTCGCGAGCTTTGCTTCCATTCATTTCCTCCCTGACTGAACTTACCTCCATACTTCCATACTAGTCAACAAAAATGCCGTGTGCTAGATGGAGGAAACGTTTGGAGAGAGGAGAAAGCGCGCGATGCGGCAAACCTGGCGTTGGTTCGGTCCAAAAGATTTGTGTTCAGTCGACGATATGCGGCAGGCTGGCGTTGAGGGGGTCGTTTCTGCGCTGCACCATGTGCCGACCGGAAATGTCTGGTCGCCTGCCGCGATTGCCGAACGCCAGAGCGTCATCGCGCGAATGCGCGATGGCAGTCCTTCTGGCTTGGCCTGGGAGGTTGTCGAAAGCCTTCCGGTTTCAGAGGATATCAAGAAGCAGAAGGGCGACTGGCGCGCGCATATCGAGAACTGGAAGATCTCGCTTCACCATCTTCGCGATGCAGGGATCGAGGTCATCTGTTACAATTTCATGCCCGTTCTGGATTGGACACGAACCGATCTTGCCTGGCGCCTGCCCACAGGCGGTACCTGCATGCGCTTCGATATCATCGATTTCGCCGCCTTCGATATTCATATCCTGGCGCGCGATGGCGCCGCTGATGACTTTCCCAGCGAAGTGGTAGAGGAAGCCAGGCGCCGGTTCATCGATATGACGGATGAACGGCGCGGCGAACTTGCCCGCAATGTTGTCTTTGGCTTACCGGGTTCGGCGGAAAGTTTCAGCCTTGATGACGTGCGCCGCCACATCGCGGAGTATGATGGCTTGCCGGCCGAGCAATTGCGTCGTCACCTCATTGATTTCCTCTCCGAGGTCTGTCCATTGGCGGAAGAGCTTGGACTGCGCCTTTGCTGCCACCCGGACGACCCACCGTTCCCGCTCCTTGGCCTGCCACGGGTGATGTCGACGGAAGACGACTACGCCACGATCATGCGGGCGGTCGACAGTCCGGCCAATGGAATCACGCTTTGCTCGGGCTCTCTTGGCGTTCGTCCCGACAATGATCTGCCTGGCATGATGGATCGGCTGGGAAGCCGGGTGCATTTCCTGCATCTTCGAAATGTCCTACGCGAGAGCGCCGATCTGAAAGGCAGCTTCCACGAGGCCGAGCATCTTGGCGGGAATACCGATATGGTCGCGCTGATGGCTGCCGTCCTGCGCGAGGAACGCCGCCGCAAGGCAGCGGGACGTTCGGACATCTCCATCCCATTCCGCCCCGATCACGGGCAAGACATCCTCGACGATCTCGGACGCAAGGCGCAACCGGGTTATCCGTCGATCGGCCGGTTGAAGGGGCTTGCGGAACTACGCGGTATCATGACTGCCCTCGATCATCCCGCGGAGGGATTACGGTGAAACGGCTTACGTCCCCTGATTCCGTCACCGGCCCCGCAAAGGTGCCGGGCTACGACCCCGATGCGCATGGGCGGGGCATTGTCCATCTCGGCATTGGCGCCTTTCATCGCGCCCACCAGGCCGTCGTGACCGATGACGCGCTGGCAGCGTCAGGTGGCGATTGGCGGATCACCGGCGTCAGCCTTCGTTCGGTCGAGGTTGCCGAGGCGCTCAACGCGCAACACGGATTCTACACCTTGATAGAGCGTGGGTCGCAAGGTACCAGCGCGCGCGTTATCGGGTCGATCCGTGATGTGATCGCCGCGGATTCGACCGCCACGCTTGCCGCGCTTTGCGCGCCTGAGGTCCGCATTGTCACCCTGACGGTGACTGAAAAAGGATATGGCATCGACCGCTTAAGCGGCGGGCCGGATCTCACCCATCCTGCTGTTGGCGCCGATCTCGCCTCACCGGACACGCCCGCAGGCGTCTTGGGACTACTCGTGCGCGCCCTTGCCCAGCGGCGGTTGTCCGGGCACAAACCATTCACCGTGCTTTCCTGCGATAACCTGCCGGAAAACGGCCGCCTGGTTCGTAGCGGGGTTGTCGGTTTTGCACGGATGACCGATCCTGGGCTCGCCGACTGGATCGAGGCAGAAGTCGCCTTTCCGTCCTGCATGGTCGACCGCATCACACCTGCAGCGACACCGAAAACGCTGTCGGAAGCGGAACGTCAGACGGGCTGCATCGACCTCGCTGCGGTAGAAACCGAACCCTTTGTGCAGTGGGTGATTGAGGATCTGTTTCCAACTGGCCGCCCGGCGTGGGAAGCAGGTGGCGCTCTTTTTGTCACGGACGTAGCGCCCTATGAGCAGATGAAACTCACCATGCTCAATGGCAGCCACTCGATGCTGGCCTATGCTGGGTTCCTGTCCGGACGGCAGTATGTGCGCGATGTAATGGAGGACCGGGCGCTGGCACGGCTGGTGAAAAGGCATCTGGCGGCCGCCGCCGCCGTCCTTCCAAGACTACCTTCGATAGATCTTGCAGATTACGCCAGATCCCTCGAAATTCGCTTCCGTAACCCTGCCATCGCACATGAGACGCGCCAGATCGCGATGGATGGCAGCCAGAAATTGCCGCAGCGTATTTTCCAGCCGGCTCTTCTGGCGCTCGAACGGAACTTGCCGATCCAGGCTTTCGCTTTCGCGACGGCCGCGTGGATGCGCTACACCCTTGGCCGAAATGATGCGGGAGAAGTCTATCCGATCCGCGATCCGCGCGAAGCAGAGATCGCCGCCGCACTCAGCGATACTCCACTGGAGGCTCCGGCGATCGTGGCAGCGCTTTCCGCCCTGCCAGGATTGATTCCGCCGGCACTTGCAGAGCATGCCATATGGACTGCCGCCGTCGAGCGCGCGCTGGAGCGCATGCTCACCCAAGGAATGCTTGATGCTATCGATCTGGAAGCGTCAGATTGATCTTTCGATCACCTTCACCCACACGGCCGATCGCGTGAGCCGACTGTCTCGGGATCTAGTTGAGCTGCACAGAACGACGGTTGAGACGGGTAATTCTGCCCATGCTGCTGCCGAGTGGCAGGTCAGAGGCCGCCAGGATTGGCAAACGTTTCACGGCTTGACAGAGGGCTCATCGCGTATAGATCGGCACCATATTTTTCCTGTTGGAGCAAAGACGTGAAAGCACTGACATCCATTTCGACCTTCGTTGGCAAGACGTTTGCTGCCTGGGTCATCCTCTTCGCAGTCCTCGGCTTCTTCTTCCCCGATACCTTTAAGCAGTTTGGCCCGTGGATCGTCACGCTGCTGGCAATCATCATGTTCGGCATGGGCCTAACCCTGTCGATCGACGATTTCCGCGAAGTGGTGAGGCGGCCATTCGACGTCGCAATCGGGGTCCTCGGCCAGTTCCTCATCATGCCTCTTCTCGCTGTCCTGCTGACGCGCATCATCCCCATGCCACCAGAGGTCGCGGCGGGCGTAATTCTTGTCGGCTGCTGCCCAGGCGGGACCTCGTCCAATGTGATGACCTATCTGTCGAAAGGTGACGTCGCGCTGTCGGTCGCCTGCACATCCGTCACAACGCTGGCTGCACCGCTCGTAACACCTTTCCTCGTCTGGCTGTTTGCCAGTCAGTATCTGCCTGTCGATGGCTGGTCTATGTTCCTCAGCATCGTCAAGGTCGTGCTCGTTCCACTCGCCCTCGGCGCGCTCCTCCAGAAACTGCTGCCCGGCACCGTTAGGGCGGCGGTTCCTGCACTTCCCCTTGTCAGCGTCGTCGGCATCGTTCTCATCGTCTCGGCCGTCGTCGGTGCATCGAAGGCTTCCATCGTCCAGTCGGGCCTGATGATCTTCGCAGTCGTGGTGCTTCACAACGGTCTCGGCTACCTGCTCGGTTTCTTTGCAGCGAAAGCCACGGGGCTCTCGCTTGCAAAACGCAAAGCGATCGCCATTGAGGTCGGCATGCAAAACTCTGGACTGGGCGCTGCGCTCGCGACCGCTTACTTCTCGCCCCTTTCAGCCGTTCCCAGCGCCATTTTCAGCGTCTGGCACAACATTTCCGGCGCGCTGCTGGCCAATTGGTTCGCTGGGCGCGAGGAAGAAGCCTAACGGCGACGCATTCAAGCGTTGCGGGCTCACAACTATCGTGCAACGATCTGACTGCAATGACAACCACCGTGCCAAATCGCGCGGGGGTTGTCATGATGATCCAGCGTTCTTATCGAAAGAGTGCCGCCGTGACCGTTTTGAATGCAATCGTCGATTTTCTGAATACGATCTTTTGGGGCTATGTCCTCATTTACGGACTGATTGCCGTCGGCATCTACTTCACGCTGCGGCTGGGCTTCATCCAGTTCCGGCACTTCCCGGAGTTGTTCCGCTCGGTCATGCGCGCACCAGCCAGCGATACGAGCGGGATCACACCATTTCAGGCGTTATGCACGAGCCTCGCCTCACGTGTGGGCACCGGCAATCTCGCCGGTGTCGCCGTTGCCCTCTTCCTCGGCGGCCCTGGTGCGCTATTCTGGATGTGGGTCGTCGCTGCAGTCGGCATGGCAACGGCCTACTCAGAAAGTGCGTTGGCTCAGCTCTACAAGGTCACGGACCATAACGGGCAGTATCGCGGCGGCCCGGCATTCTACATCGCTCGCGGCTTGAACGCGCCGTGGGCCGGCATGATATTCTCGGTCTGCCTGATCATCGCGTTTGGTCTCGTCTTCAATGCCGTACAGGCAAACTCGATCGCGGACGCCATGCAGGGCGCCTTCGGGCTCGAAAAGATCTGGGTCGGCGTCGCCCTGGCAGTGCTGACGGGTGTGGTGATCTTCGGAGGCATCCGTCAAATCGCACAGGTGGCTGAGTATGTTGTCCCGTTCATGGCCGTTGCGTATCTCGGTATGGCCTTCTATGTCGTTATCGCCAACATCACCGAGGTTCCGGGTGTCATCGCGCTGATTGTCAAAAGTGCCTTCGGCATCGAGCAGGCAGCAGGCGGTGTAGCGGGGGCTATGCTCAACGGCGTGAAGCGCGGCCTCTTCTCCAATGAGGCCGGCATGGGCTCCGCGCCGAATATTGCAGCCGTCGCGACGCCGTCTCCACATCATCCGTCCAGCCAGGGTCTCGTGCAGGCGCTGGGCGTCTTCATCGACACGATCCTGATTTGCACGGCAACCGGCATCATGATTCTGCTGTCGGGTGTTATGACACCCGGATCCGAGCTCACCGGCACGCCGCTGACACAGGAAGCGATGGTCTCACATATCGGAGAAGCTGGGCGCTACTTCATCGCCATTGCTATCTTTTTCTTCGCCTTTACCTCGATTATCGGCAACTACGCGTATTCGGAAAACGCCATGGTGTTTTTGAAGCTCGACAACAAGGGCGCGGTCGGCACACTGCGCGTTGCCGTATTGTTGATGGTGATATGGGGCGCCTATACGACGGTCGCCGTCGTTTTCAATCTGGCCGACGCTGCAATGGGCCTCATGGCCTCTGTCAACCTAATTGCAATCCTGCTGCTTTCAGGAACGGTCGCCAAACTCACGAAAGATTATTTCGAGCAGAAGAAGACACGGGAACCGCGTTTTGATCCGGAGGCCTATCCGGAACTCAAAGGCAAGATCGAGCATGCCATCTGGGCGCGGGAGTGATATCCGCTACCAGCGCAACCAGCGCCGGCCAAGCAATGCGCCCACGGCGCTCACGCTGGCAATGGCTATCACATACCAGGTAGCCAGGAACAGCGGACTGTCATCCGGGCAGTGCCAGGCATAGATAGCGGCGGCGATGGCACCCGCAGCTAGCCCGGCCGCGGCGCCCGCGGCCGCCGGGTTCTCTGGCGCGCCTTTCTTCAAGGCCCAGAACAAGCCGGCGAACGGCGCAAGCGAAAGGACCGGGACGAAAAACAAGCAAAACAGCGCGTTTTGCCCGACGAGGCTCGCCCGCCAGGCATCCTCCGGCAAAACAGAAAGCTCTACGACAACAGCGGCGACGACCATGATGAGCGGCACGCCGAGCGACAGAGCAGTCAGGCGGATTTCCGCGCCTGGCCGGCCGATACGTACAGCAAGACGGGCGGCGAGAACCGCGAGCACGAGTGTGATGACGATCTTGAACAGTACGCGCCAAGTCTCAAAGACGCTCGCCATATTATGCCGCAGCCCGACGGTGCCGACGAGCAGCGCGGCAGAGAAAACGACGCTGGCGCCGAGCGCGAGCGCTAGAACTCGACTGTAGCGCATACTTACGGGGGCGTCGTGCGTCATCAGGGTGATCAGATCGTCCGTTTTCATTTCATTCGCTCCGATACAGGGCCGCCAACGATTTCAGCGCCCGGTGGAGGGCGACGCGCACCGCGACCTCCGTCATTTTCAGCCGTGCCGCCGTTTCGCGGATGCCTTGCCCCTCAATCGAGATCGAACGGACGATATCGCGTTGCGGATCTTTCAATCGCGCCAATATTGTTTCGGTGTCGATTCGGTCGGCGGCTTCATGCGTTTCATCGGCCGCCTTCAGGAAATCGGCAACGTCCTCGATCGGCACATTCACATGCCGGCCGCGACGCCTCAGGCTATCGACCAGCTTGTTGCGCACGATGGTCGCCAGCCACGGTCCGAGCGGTCGGGACGGATCCCAGGTGCCGCGCTTCAGGTGGATGGCGAGCAGCACTTCCTGCACCACATCCTCGGCTTCGCTTGCCGGCGCACCGAACTGATCGCAACGCCGACGCGCCATGCGGCGCAATTGCGGCGTCACGTCAACAAGGAAACGGTTGTAGGCCTGCGCATCGCCCTTGATGGCGAGGCGCAGCCAGGCTGCCCATTGCTCTTCACGCGTCGATTGTTTCACCGTTTCATACCCTACGCGAGGCAACACGAGTTTGTTACCTCCCGCGACAAGAAAACTGTGATGCGCCCAACAGCCTGAAGCGCAGGGTCTTTTTCCTATGCCGCGTGCCCATCCGCAAGAGGTGTCCGGAAAAATACACTTCAGCTCTGTAACGAAGCGCAATCGCTCTCCGTAGCCGTCTATGCACAGCCAATCGTGGCTGCCCCGAAAAACGGAGACAGAGAATGAAAACCTCACTCGCCACTCTCGCCCTTGCCGGTTCGCTCGCTACCGCAATTGCTGCCGTCGCAGCACCCGCAAACGCCGATGACAGCAAGGAGAAGTGCTACGGCATCGCGATGAAGGGTCAGAACGACTGCGCCGCGGGTGCTGGCACCACATGTGCCGGGACATCAAAGATCGATTACCAGCAGAACGTCTTCAAGCTCGTGCCAAAGGGCACCTGCGTTTCGATGACGACGCCGAATGGCCACGGCATGCTCGAGCCGGGCATGGCACCGACCTGACACGCACCGGCTGCTACCCGACGGGCGGCGCCATCCGGCGCCGTCACTTCCGTTTCAGAAAAGGTGTCCCATGCTTTCCTCCGCCCTTCCACGCCGCGTTGGCGTCGGCTTCAAGCCTGAGCATTTTGCTGACATCCTGACCGAGCCGCAGCCGGTCGGCTTCTTCGAGGTCCATGCGGAAAACTACATGGGCGCTGGCGGCCCGCCGCACGCCCAGCTTGGCCGACTGCGGGAGGATTATGGCCTCTCGGTGCACGGTGTCGGTCTCTCCATCGGCTCCATGCAACAACTCGACCGTCACCATCTCGCCCGGCTGAAGACGCTCTGCGACCGCTACCAGCCGGAGAGCTTCTCCGAACATCTCGCGTGGTCCAGTCACGACAGCGTTTTTCTGAATGACCTCTTGCCGTTGCCTTATACGGAGGAGACCCTCGCCCGCGTTGTCGAGCACGTTGATCAGGTTCAGATGACACTGGGCCGTCAGATGCTGCTCGAAAACCCCGCCACCTATTTGCTTTTCGCAGACAGTACGATCGAGGAGACGGCTTTCCTTGCGGAGGTGGCACGACGCACCGGCTGCGGTCTGCTACTCGACGTCAACAATGTGTTCGTTGCCGCAACGAACCATAATCTCGATCCCGGCGACTATATCGACCGCTTTCCGCTGGCGGCGGTGCGGGAAATCCATCTGAGCGGTCATTCCGAAACGGCGGACGAGCTTGGGGCACCGCTTCTGATCGACAGCCATGATACGCCGGTAAAGGATCCGGTCTGGGCGCTCTATCAGGAGGTCCTCGGTCGCATCGGCCCGGTCGCGAGCCTGATCGAATGGGACAATGACGTACCCGCTTGGCCAGTGCTGCGCGCCGAGGCAGCCTCGGCGCAGCACCTGCTTGATGCGGCCCACCGCAGCGTGGCTGCCTGACGATGTCCGCGACCCTCCAAAGCGCGTTCGCCGCAGGTCTTCTCGCCACCGGGCCCGCACCCGGGGGACTGACGGCATGGAACAACAAAACGCCGGAAAGACGCTATGGTGTCTACCGCAACAATGTCATGGCAAGCCTAACCGCGGCACTTGCGTCGCGTTTTCCAGCTGCTGAAAACATCGTCGGGCAAGCGTTCTTCCAGGCGATGGCACAGACCTTTATCGCGGCCCATCCACCGTCGTCGCCTGTCCTGCTGGCTTACGGTGACGATATGCCCGACTTCGTCGCCAACTTCGCGCCGGCCCGGGAGGTCGCCTACCTGCCCGACGTGATGCGGCTCGAAATCGCCCGTGGGCGGGCGTATCACGCGGCCGATGCCCCGCCGCTCGACCCAACGGCGTTCGCCGCAATCGACCCTGCCCGACTCGGCGGGCTGGTGTTTGAACCGAATCCCACTTTGTCTGTGCTCTCCTCACTCCATCCGGTGATAACGATATGGGCGATGAATGCCGGCGCGCGACCGCTGGCAAAAATCGATGTCTGGCATGGCGAACACGCCCTGATCGCCCGCCCGCAAATGACAGTCGAAATAACCTCGTTATCGCCGGGCGGTGCAGCGTTTTTTCACCAGCTTGTCGCGGGCGCGACGCTCGCCATCGCCGTGGAAAGCACCATCCGTAAACACGCCGATTTCGATCTTTCAGACAACCTGGCGACGTTGCTCCGCTCGGGAGCCTTCTCCGCCATCCATCAGGACAAAACCAATGAAGACCGAAACCATGTCTGACCACGGCCGGTTCTTGCCGCACCGGATCTTTGAGCAAGGCCTGAATGCCCTGAACGCCATCCCGAACAATGTGATATCGCTCATCGCCCGGCTCTCGATAGCCGCCGTCTTTTGGCAATCCGGGCAGACGAAAGTCGAAGGATGGCGGCTCTCCGACAGCGCCCTCTATCTCTTCGAGAACGAATACAAGCTACCGCTGGTCGACCCATGGCTCGCCGCCCACCTCGCCGCTTTCGCGGAACACCTTTTTCCAATCCTGCTGGTTGTCGGCCTCGCCAGCCGACTATCGGCACTGGCGCTCTTAGGAATGACGCTGGTGATCGAGATTTTTGTCTATCCTGCCGCCTGGCCAACCCATGGAACCTGGGCCGCCTGTCTCCTGTTTATCATCGCCCGAGGGCCAGGCTCGCTTTCGCTCGATGCTGTCCTGTTTCGCATCTGGTTTTTGCGGCGCGGGCTTTAAGACCATGACTGCGACAGGCTGGAATGTCCACCGCACTTAGGCAGACAGAGTACCCCTCCGGTTTTGGACGAAGGGTTCGAGCCGGAATTCCACAACGCTCATGGCACGACCTAGCCTATCGGCGCGGCAGACCGCCTAAAGGCCTGGCAGTATCTTCGCGCGTAGTTCGCAAATTTAGGAACTGGCGACTGGTCGCCACAAGGGATGAGCGCCCGGCAGTCAGTTATTCCGCAGCCGGGCGCATCCATCACACTAGGTTCTGGGAAAGACCGCGAGCGGGCCATTCCCAGTGCTTCATTCTACAGTTCAGAACTCTTCCCAGTCATCCTTTTCGGCGGCATTGCCACCAAAAGCGGATGACAGCCTACGGCTGAGCTTGCGAGCTGGCGAGGCGACAGGAGCGCGCTGTCTTCCCGTGCCGGCCTGCTGCACAGGTACCGGCCGATTGATCGCAGCGCCCGCCTGTGAGAGCTTGAATTGCCCCAACAGCTCGCTCAGGGAGCCCACCTCTCTGGCGAGGCCATGGGTGGCTGCGGTCGTCTCTTCCACCATGGCCGCATTCTTCTGCGTGTCCTGGTCCATCTGATTCACGGCCGTATTGATCTGCTGGAGACCGGACGCCTGTTCCTGCGCCGAATCCACGATCGCAGACACATGCCGGTTGATCTCCTGCACTTCGGACACAATGGTCTCAAGCGCACGACCCGTTTCTCCGACCAGTTGCACGCCCTCCTGCACCTGACTGTTGGACGCGGTGATCAACGCTTTGATTTCCTTGGCCGCGTGGGCCGAACGTTGCGCAAGCTCTCGGACTTCCTGCGCAACCACCGCGAAGCCCTTGCCGGCTTCACCTGCCCGCGCCGCCTCGACTCCAGCATTCAGAGCGAGAAGGTTTGTTTGGAAAGCAATCTCATCGATCACACCAATGATGTTACCGATTTCGTCAGACGATTTCTCTATACGCTCCATCGCGGTGACCGCCTTGCGAACCACCTCGCCCGACTGCTCAGCTCCGGCCCTGGCGCGGCCGACGAGCTGGCCCGCCTCCTGAGCCCGCTTCGTCGAATCTCTCATGGCTGTCGTGATCTCTTCGAGTGCGGCGGCGGTCTGTTCGACGGCTGCTGCCTGCTGCTCGGTGCGCTTGGAAAGATCCTCAGCCGCAGATCGGATTTCGTTCGTTCCCGCATCAATGCCACGGGCGTTATCCGCGACGTTTTTCAACGCGCTCTCCAGTTTTTCGGCAGAACGGTTGAAGTCCTGCCGGACATAATCGACTTGGGAAACGAATACGTCATGGATGCGATAGGAAACATTCCCATCGGCAAGCGCGGCAAGACCTTTGGCAACGTGGTTAGAAGCGAATTCGATATCAGCGGCATCTTTCGCAGCCTGGTCTTCTCGCTCGGAACGTTCCTTTTCCGACAAACTGCGATTGGCGGTGGCTTCTTCTTCCAGGCGAATACGGTCGCGAGCGTTTTGCAAAAACACTTCGACGGCCCTCGCCATTTCACCGACTTCGTCGGCGCGCTGTTTGCCCGGGATGTCGTCCGCGATATTTCCCTCGATGAGACTTTGCATACGAAGACGCAGTCGGTCGATAGGCTTGGTTACCCCCCGTGCTGCAACAAACAGCGACAACCCAACAAATGCAACGAACAAAAGAATCAAGACCGCGAGGGAATTGATGATCGTCGAATTGGTTTGCGCCGTGAGAAAATTGCTCTTTGCGACAATGGCATCCAGATTGGCATCGTTCCACTTCCGCAGATCGGCACGCCATTTTGCCACAGCAGGATCGCTCTGTGCCAGCAGAGACTTGGCCGCTGCTTGATCTCCCTTACTGGCGCTGGCGACAGCCTGATCGAGTGTCTTCAGAACATCGACTGCCTTCTGACGGAACACCGCCAGTTCAGCCTGATTTTGTGGCGTCAGGGCCGCCGCCGCGTCGAGAAACCTGACAAGGGCAATCTTGCTGGCATCATACTCGGTGCGGATATCAGGCACATAGGCGGAATGTGCATCATACTCGAGCAGCTGATAGGCGTTGTACGTTACGCCCACCAAGGACGTACTGGCGCGCGCAAGGAGCGTGGCAGCAGCATTGTCCTTTGCAATGAAGTCGGAATACGTCGTGTCGGCGTTCTTGTAGCTGTTGGCCACGACACCCAGTCCAACCAGTCCAATAGCGCTGACCGGAAGGATCAGTAGGAGAATTTTCGAACGGATTTTGATTTTTTCAAGAAGGGACAAGGAAACCTCTCAACTCAAGAGTTTACCGTGCTATCCCCGTGTCGGCAGCGATCGGAAAATGGAATTCAAACAGTTCACGGTCGACATTCAGTCATTGAATGTTGCGGTCTCCTCCCAAGCATCTGTCGGGTCGTCAGCGCACAACGACCGAGCCAAAAGCATGCGGGCGACGCTATCAAGGAAAAGATTAAAATTTTACTGATACGGGCACACCTGTGTTCAGGCCAAGCTTCCGTGGAGCGACCCAACCCGATGTGAATGCAGAGAGCTACCAAGAGGCCAAGTGTCCGTCATCCTATGATTTTCGACTTTCTTGAAGATGACCGCGTGGAGAAGCGGTAGGCGCACAGCTGGCGAAACAAAGGAATAGACACAGGACTCGCGACGGAGAAGTTCTTTATCTTTCAAATGACCAAAGAATGGGGAACTTGGATCGGGTACCCCCGCCTACTGCTATACGATCTCGACATTCAACTTGGAGGCGCGGATCAGGTCGAGTTTGGCGGGTGGGATGTCTCCGGTAAGAATGACCAGATCGAAATCCGTGATTTCAGCCACGTAGTTGAGAGCGCTGAACGTGAACTTCGTGGCATCTGCCAGCAGGATACGCCGTCTCGCAACCTTCATCATCGCCTGCTTGGCACGCACCACGATTTCGTCCGGTGTGTACATCGACAGCCCCTGGATCGTCGTCGTCGACAGGATGGCGACGTCGACATGATAGGAAAGGATCGCTTTTTCACAATTGGCGCCGAAATAGCCGTTATAGCCGGGATGATAGCGACCACCGGTTGAGATTAGGTCGATTTCTGGGAGATGACGCAGCCGCTCCAGAATTGGCGCAGCATTGGTAATGACTGTCAGCGGCGTGACCTCTGGCAGGAATTCGGTTAGATGATACGTGGTCGTGCTGTCATCAATGATCACCGCATTGCCGGGCTCAAGATGCGCGAGCGCAGCGCGGGCGAGCCGCCTCTTGTCCTCCACGTTCTTGCGGCCGCGATAGTTGTAGCTGCTTTCGAACAGCAACGACTTTTCCGCCGACACCGACCCACGAAGCCGGCGAACAAGCCCCTCTTTTTCGAGCACGGCGAGGTCCCGGTGGATCGTCATCAGGCTGACATTCAACGACTCCGCCAGATCCCGGATCAGCGTGGACGAGCCGCTCATCAAGGTCTGGATGATCGTTGTTCGCCGACGCTCGGCCTTGGATGCGGCCACCTCTTGATCGGAATTGTTATAATCACTCATCGCAAATCGCATTCAATTTAACATTTCCCCTTTTATCAGTTGATTCATCGCTGCTGTCCACACAATTCGCGCGCGCAGCACGAATCTACGAAATACGCGAAAAATACAGCAAGAACAGATATTTCTCCCACCAGAAGAAGCCGCATCGTGCATCCGCGCCAATTATAAGCACTCACTGCTATGCGGCATTGCAACATAAATTACGATATAAATAACAAAAATATTGATATCTACCGGGCGACTTGCTAGAGATTATGTCAGCGAGGTGGGAGGTCACCCGAAACCGATTACCATTTTGCCGAAAGGCGAACGGGCGCCGCCCAGCCGTGGATGAGAAAGCCCGGCCGAAGGGTGCGCACGACAACGGACGGCCGCCTTGAGGGCGGCGATTGAGAGGACGACATGGCAGATTTGGACGATATCAAGGATGGCAAGGACTGGGGCCGCGACCGCCCGGCGGACACATCGCGCTTTTTCCTGAAAGGCAACGCGCATCAGGACTGGGGTATGAAAGCGCGGCTATCGCAGGTGTTCCGCCCGGATACCGGCCGCACGGTTATGCTGGCCTTCGACCACGGCTATTTCCAGGGACCGACCACCGGCCTGGAGCGCCTCGACCTGACGATCGCACCGCTTGCCGAGCATGCCGATGTCCTGATGTGCACGCGTGGTGGTCTGCGCACGTCTATACCGCCGGAAGCGCGAAAGCCGGTGGTCCTTCGTTGCTCGGCCGGCAACTCCATCCTGACAGAACTGTCCAACGAGCTGGTGAGCGTCGACATCGAGGACGCCATCCGTCTCGGCGCGTCCGCCATGGCTGCACAGGTCTATATCGGCGCGGAATACGAGCACAAGTCCATTGCCAATGTCGTCAAGTTGATCGATGCCGGCACGCGTTACGGCATTCCCACAATGGCCGTGACCGGCGTTGGCAAGTCCATGGCGCGCGATGCCCGCTATTTCGGCTTGGCAACACGCATTGCCGCCGAAATCGGCGCGCAGTTCGTAAAGTCATACTATGTCGACGAAGGCTTCGAGCGCATCACCCTCGGCTGCCCGGTTCCGATCGTAATTGCCGGCGGCAAGAAGTTGCCGGAGCGCGAAGCGCTGGAAATGGCCTATCGCGCGATCGACCAAGGCGCCGCCGGTGTCGACATGGGCCGCAATGTGTTCCAGTCGACCGATCCGGTCGCCATGCTGACCGCCCTCGCTGCAGTCGTTCATGAAGGCCGCACGGGTGCAGAAGGCTACGAGCTGTTCCAGGACCTGAAGGCCAAGGCCTGACGCCATCACCGCATTGGCGAAGAACCGGGCCAACATTGGCCCGGCAACCAAATCGAGGATCATTGCATGGACAATCTCTGGAACGAGGCAGAGGCCGCAAAGGCTGGAACGGGGCTAGACCTTCGGGTCTACTCATCGCGGCTTATCGGGAGCGACCCTGCGATGGTGCTGCACGGCGGCGGCAACACGTCCTACAAGGGCACCGTTACAGATCGGTTTGGAGCAGAGCGCCCGGTTATATGGGTCAAGGCCAGCGGTTTCGATCTTGGTACGATGGGCGCCGAGGGGTTCACCGCGCTCGACCTCCCCGCTGTGCTGGCGCTAGCCGAGCTTGAAATCCTGTCCGACAGCGACATGGTGGCGGAAGTCAAACGCGCCCGCCTTGATCCACAGGCCGCCGCCGCCTCCATAGAGGCCATCGTACATGCCCTGTTTCCCGCCGCCTATGTTGACCATTCCCATGCTGATGGCGTTCTAACCGTCTCAAACAGCCTCAATGGCACCGCACTGCTTCGGGAGATTTACGGCCCGCGGGTGATGATCCTTCCCTATGTAAAGCCGGGTTTCGATCTGGCGCGACAGATGCGCGAGGCTTTGCTTTCACCGGCTTTCGCGCAGGCCGAGGCCATCATCCTCGAACATCACGGCGTCTTCACCTGGGGTGACACGGCGCGCGAAAGCTATGAACGCATGGTGGAGATCTGCGCGCGGGCCGAAACGTGGCTTGCCGGCCGTGTACCCTCTCTGCCAGCGTCCCAGCGGATCGAAACCGATCCGGTCCTTATCGCCCGGTTGCGCGGTGCAGCAAGCAGACTGGCCGGTCGCGCACTGGTTTCGCGCCCGGTGGCAGGCGTACCGGTTGCGGAGATCGCCGATATCACACGGCTTTCCCGTCACGGCACATTGACGCCGGAACATGTCATCCACAACAAGCCCTTCCCCGCCATTGTCGATGACGACCCGGAAACCGCGCTGGAAGACTTCGCGGCCGAATACCGGGCCTATGTCGCACGCGCCGACGATGCGGGTCTGACACCCTTGCCGCCGCATCCCCATTGGGCGCTTCTCGCCGATGGCGCGGTGCGCAGCTTCGGGCCGACGCTGGCGCGCGCGCGCATCTCGGCGGATGTCGCCGCGGCCAATCTGAAGGCGTTGCGTTATTCCTCCCGTCTCGGCGGCTGGCAGGGATTGGCTGAAGGCGATCTACGCGCACTCGAATATTGGGAACTGGAACAGGCCAAGCTGCGCGCCCAGGGGGCGCTGCCGCCGCTGGCAGGTAAGATCGCCGTCGTGGGCGGTTGCGCAACTGGCATCGGCCGCGCGACGGCAGAGGCCTTGCGCGACCGCGGCGCGGTTGTCGTGGGGCTGGATATCAATCCCGCCGTAAAGGACCATATGAACCGTCCCGGCTATGACAGCATCCTTGTCGAACTGACAGACGAGGTTAAGGTGCGCGCCGCCGTGCATCAAGTGGTCGCCGATTACGGTGGCATCGACATTCTGGTGTCCAATGTCGGCATCTTCCGTGCCGGGGCCAATATCGAGTTGCTGGAGGACGCCGCCTGGGATGCATCGCTGGCCGTTAACCTGACGTCGCACCGAAAGCTCCTCAAGCAGGCAATCCCCTTCCTGCGCCACGGCGTCGATCCGAGCGTGGTTCTGATCGGTTCCCGCAATGTGCCGGCACCCGGCGCAGGCGCTGCCGCCTATTCCGTCTCCAAGGCGGGGCTAACGCAGTTGATGCGCGTTGCCGCACTTGAACTCGCGCCAGAGGGTATCCGGGTGAATGCCATCCACCCCGACGGCGTGTTCGACACCGACCTCTGGACTCCGGAAGCGCTCGCGACATCCGCCCGGCGCTATGGACTGACGGTCGAGCAATACAAGGCGCGAAACCTGATGCGCACGGAGGTGACGTCGAAGGATGTCGCCCGTGCCGTTGCAGCGCTCGCCGACGCCACGTTCTCCCGAACCACGGGGGCGCAAATTCCGGTGGACGGTGGCAATGACCGGGTCGTCTGAGCCGAGAGGAGCACACCACCAGAAAAGATGGCTGCGCGAAGCCAGCCATCGAGAAGCAACAGCAGGATGATCCGGTTGTGAAGCAAGCACCAGCACTATGGAGGATATGATGCGAGGCTTTTTGAAAATGACAGCGGTATCGGCGCTCTGCCTGATGGCAGGCACCGCCATGGCCAAAGACTACAAGGTTGCCGTCATCCGGTGGGAACCGAACGATATCTATTTCAACGGCGTGGCGCTGGGCCAACAGCAGGAGGCCAAGCGCATCCAGGCTGAAAACGGTGACACTATCACTTTCAACGTCTTTGGTGCGAACGATGCGGGCCAGCAGCTCAAGGCCCTACAGGCACAGTTCGACAGCGGCGTTGACGGCGTACTCTTGACGTCCTGGCGCGGCGAGGCAATGCGCAGCATTGTCAAGCAGTTACAGGAGGCCAATATCCCCGTTGTAACGACCAACGCTTGGGTTCCCGGCGTCAAGCAGACCTTCGTTGCTTTCGACAATGAGACTGCGGGACGCCTGGGCGGCGAGGCCTTGATCAAGCGTCTGGACACGCTGCGCGGCAAGGATTGGCCGGAAAAGGGCGGAGTCTTCATCGAGCTGCGCTGCATCATCACCGCCTCCTTCGACATTGCCCGCCACACAGGTTACCGCTCTGCGCTCGATCCGATCGCCGCCAAGTATCCGGGCGTCAAGATCGTTGAGCAGGAAGCGGGCTGCGATGGCGGCAAGGCACGCAAGATCGTCGATGACGTGATCTCGCGTGAAGGTGCGGACAAGATACTCGGTATTGCCAGCATCGACGGTACGATGGGTATCGGTGGTGCCGTTCCAGCCTTCAAGGCGCAGGATTTGCTTTTCCCGCTCGACGATCCCAAGCATATTCCGGTCGCCACGATTGATGGCACCGTACCGGAATTCCAGTCTATGGCGCGTGGTGAAATCGACCATATCTCCGTACAGCCGGCAACCGGCGAAGGCATCATCTCGATGCGCATGCTCTACACGTTGATGACAGGCAAGGAACTGCCCGACGAGGCCAACGTCCTCTTGAACGGCGAGGAGCCCGTCTGGGCGCCGGTCAAGGTGCTGAAGCCCGAAGCAATCGAGGGCTCTTGGTATCAGACGCAGGCCTATAGTGTGCCAGGTGACGCTACTTATGACGACAAGCGCAACTGGGCGAATGAAATGACGGTCGAGCAGACGGGCAACATGCCCAACTTTGGCAAGTAACAGCCACAAGGCTGCGAGCGCCCTGGCGCTCGCAGCCGAACCGCAACAGGAGTTTCCATGACACTGGACCCTTCGCTGAGCTTTGCCGTGCAAGGCGTTACGCGCCGCTTTCCAGGCGTTCTGGCGGTCGACTCGGTTGATCTCGATGTACGCAAGGGCGAGATCCATGGTCTGATCGGCAAGAATGGTGCGGGGAAATCGGTGCTCGTCTCTATGGTAGCTGGATTGCTGGCGCCGAGCCAGGGGCAGATCGTCACCAGCCGCGGCGGCCTCACGCCATCCCAGTCCGGGCCGTCTCGTGCCAAGAAGCTCGGCATCGCGCTTGTCACCCAGGAGCCGGCCTTCGCCGCGGACCTGTCGGTCGCGGACAATCTATTCATGGGTCGCCATCCGGCGAGCCGGCTGAATTTCCTGTCCCCAGCCATAACGCGGCGGCAATCTTCCGAGGTGCTCGCGCAACTCGGCCTGCGCGCCCGGCCGGAGGATCGCATGGGCGACCTGCCGCTCGAAACCCAGCAGCTTCTCGCCTTCGGCCGCGCTGTCTTCATCGAGAAGGCAAGCACCATTCTGTTGGACGAGATTACCGCGTCGCTGACCAGCGAGCGCAAGGACAGCCTGCTTAAGCTGCTGCGCCGTCTGATCGTTGAGCAGCCCGATCTGTCTTTCACGCTGATCTCACACCATGTCAGCGAAGTCATGGGCTTTACGGATCGTGTTTCGGTGATGCGCGACGGCGAGCGCGTCGCAACGCTCGAGACCTCGAAAACCACCGCGAGGGAACTGGCCGACTGGATCGTCGGCGACGTCGCACGCACCGAGATCAACTATACCGACGAGCCCGAATTTGCGTCCCCGCCCGTCTTGACGGTGCGCGCGCTCAAGGCCGGACGCTCGCTTTCCCAACTTGATTTCCAACTTCATCGTGGCGAGGTGCTGGGCTTTGCCGGGCTGGAAGGGTCCGGCAAGGACGCCGCCATCGAAGCGCTCTACGGGCTGGTCCCGACCTACAGTGGTTCGATCGTGATGGACGGCAGGGACGTCCGTCTTAGAAGCCCGAAGATGGCGCAAACGGCGGGTGTTTCCTTCCTGCCCAAGCACCGCGAGGAGCAGGCGGTTATCCAGAACCGTTCGGTGCTGGAGAACGCGATCATTGCGGGGCTTCCCGTGCTCACCAACCGCCTGGGCTTCGTGCGGCGCGCGGAATGCGAGGCTGTCGCCCGCTCCATCGTCACGCGCCTCAAGGTCAAGACACCGGGGCTCGACGTGCCCATCGACGGCTTGTCGGGCGGCAACAAGCAGAAAATCCTGCTCGGACGGCTGTCCCTGACGGCGCCGCGGCTGGTGCTTTTGAACGAACCGACGCGCGGCGTCGATATTTCCGCCAAGCCGGACATCCTCAAGATGATCCGCGAGGACCTGTCGGCCAATGCCGGCGTCATCATGATCTCGGAAAGCGAGGAAGAGCTGGCCGAGATCTGCGACAGAATCCTGATCTTCTATCAGGGACGTGTGATCCGGGAGTTGAAGCGCGGCAAGCCGGGTTTCGACGTCGAAACGATCTACAAGGCGATACAGGGTGTTGAGGTGCCAGCATGACTTCGGTGAATAAATTCGTTTTCCTGGTTCTGGAAAAGCATCTGATCTGGGCCCTTCTCGCGCTTCTGTGCCTCGCGGGGCTGGCCGTTCCGGGCTTCTTGTCGACGCGCAACATCCTCAATGTGATGTGGGCGGCCGCACCGCTTGGGTGCATGGTACTGGGGCTGTTCTTCGTGCTATTGACCGCCAATGTGGACCTGTCGCTTGAATCGACTTTCGCGCTGGCGCCTGCACTGGCCATCGTTATGTTCTTCCAGGGCATGGGTCTGGAGAGCTACCCAATCCTCGCCGTCATTGCCACGCTCGTGTTCGGCGCACTGGCGGGATTGGTGAACGGGGTTTTCTCCGTAAAGCTTAGGGTAAGCTCGTTCCTTGTCAGCCTCGGCACCATGTTGTTGATGCGCGGCATTGTGGTCTATCTCATCCCGGAAGGCATCTACTACCTGCCGGAAGGCTATGTTTATCTCGGTTCGGCCAAGCTGTTCGGCATCGTGCCGGTGGCCGTTCTGGTGTGGATCGCGATCTTCCTCGTGGCCTGGCTGCTGATCGACCGCCATCGCCTCGGCAAGGATATCCTCGCACTTGGCAACAATGAGCACGCCGCCTTCGTGGCCGGGGTTAACATCGAGCGGACGAAGGTCGTCTGCTTTGTCATAGCGGGCTTCCTTGCCTCGCTCGGTGGCCTTCTCGAAGTCGGCCGTCTGGAGTCCGTGGTCGCCGACATGGGTCAGGGCGATATTATGATGGTGTTTGCGGGCACCATTCTCGGCGGCACTGCGATGACCGGTGGCAAGGGCAATGTCGGCGGGGTCTTCGCAGCGGTGCTGGTGATCGCAATCATCGAGAACCTGATGAACCTGCACGGCGTGCCGCCATCGATCCGCCAGGTCGTCTTCGGCGCCGTGCTTCTCGTGGCGATCTATCTGGCGAGCCTTCAGGAAAGGCTGCGTCACGCGAGGCTGGAATCCTGACATGACCGCCTATCTTCTGGGGCTGGATAGCGGGCTTACCGTCACCAAGGCCGTTGTCTTCCGGGACGACGGAGAGGTGGTGGCGCTGGCCCGGCGCGAGGTCGCGCAGATCAAGACTGTGCCCCGCCATGTTGAACGCGACATGGCGGGGCACTGGCAAGCCTCTGCAGCGGCTATTCGCGAGGCGCTGGAGCTTGCAAGCGCAAGCGTCGGCAGTGAGGTGCGCCCGGCCGCCGTTTCGGTGGCTGGGCATGGCGACGGGCTCTACCTGCTCGACCGCGCCGGCGCACCGCTTGGCCTTGCCGCCACCTCGCTCGACAGCCGGGCGCAGGCCCTGCTGCGGCGCTGGGACGAAACCGGCGTCTCGGCTCGCGCGCTGGAGCTGACCGGCCAACGCCCCTTCCCCTCCTCCCCTGCACCGCTGCTCGCCCACCTGCGAGAGGAGGAGCCCGAACGCTACGACCAGATCGCCGCGATCCTCTCCTGCAAGGACTGGCTGCGCTACTGCCTGACCGGCAAGGTGGCGACCGACTTCACCGAGGCGAGTGTCGCGTTCTCCGACATCCGAACGCAGCGCTATAGCGACGAGGCGCTAGCCCTCTTCGGCCTGGGTGCGATTGCCGGCGCCCTGCCGCCGGTCTTCATGCCGGGTGACGTGGCGGGCCATATAACCGAGGACGTCGCGCAACTGACCGGTCTTGCCATCGGCACGCCCGTTGCGGCGGGCCTGCACGACGTGACCGCTTGCGCCGTCGGGTCGGGCGTGACGGAAACGGGCACGATCGCGGTGATCGCCGGAACTTATTCGATCAACGAAATGCTGGTTGATACACCCAAAACCTCTATCGGCTGGAACGCGCGCAACGGGCTGCGTGCCGACCAATGGATGAACATGTCGGTCTCACCGGCCTCCAGCGCCAATCTCGACTGGTTCGTGCAGACATCCGCTCGCGACGCGCTGGCGAACGGCAATCCCTTCGCCACGCTGCAAGCCGAACTGGATGCCGTTGCTGGCGATCCGTCCGATGTCGTCTACCTCCCCTACCTCTACGGCTCCCCCCATGCCGAGGAC
This sequence comes from Shinella sp. H4-D48, assembly GCF_022637395.1. Classification (GTDB taxonomy): domain Bacteria; phylum Pseudomonadota; class Alphaproteobacteria; order Rhizobiales; family Rhizobiaceae; genus Shinella; species Shinella sedimenti. The sequence goes on from NZ_CP093338.1 coordinate 660,980, forward strand.
GTGCCGGCCGCCTTTGTCGGGCTGCGGGGGTGGCACGGGCGCGGCCACATGCTGCGCGCCGTCGCAGAAGGCATCGTCTTCAATCACCGGCACCATATCGACCTGATTGATCCGCATGGCGCGGTCGGCCGTGTACGGCTTACGGGGGGCAGCAGCCGAAATCCGTTCTTCGGGCAGCTCTTTGCCGACGCGTTGAACCGCCGCGTCGAGGTGCCGGAAATGCCGGAGGCTGGTGCCTTGGGCGCAGCCATCGCCGCAGGGATCGCAGCCGGCGTGTACAACGGCTGGGAGGAGGCATGCCTTCGCACAAGGCCGCAACTTCGCATCTACGAGCCGGGTGATGCTGTTGCGCGGCTCGGTGCCGGTTATGGCCGCTACTGCGATGCCATCGACACGATTATGCAACGGCGAGACGAGAAGGCAGTGCCATGACCGCAGTGAAAATCACCCGGGAAAACGCCCTGGCAGCCCTGCGCACGATCGGTCATGTTCCCGTCCTCATCGTCGGCGGCGGCATCAACGGCATGGGCACGTTTCGCGATCTCAGCCTGCAAGGTGTCGGGTGTCTTCTCGTGGAACAGAGTGATTTTTGCTCGGGCGCCAGCCGAGCGCCGTCGCGGATGATCCATGGCGGGCTCAAATATCTGGAGACGGGCGAGTTCCGCCTCGTGCGCGAATCCGCGGCCGAGCGCAACCGGCTGCTGCTCAACGCTGCGCACTATGTCCGCCCGCTGGAAATGATTATCCCGATCCATTCTTGGTTCGACGGCATCGTACCGGCCCTGCGCAAGTTCCTACGCATGCCGGCGAAGATCACCGAACGCGGCGCTTTGGTCATCAAGCTTGGCCTGTGGCTCTACGATCTATACGGCGCCTTGAACCGGGCCATGCCCCGCCATCGCATGATCGCGCGCCAGGACATCCTGCGCGAAATTCCCGATCTCGATCCCTCGTTGAAGGTTGCGGCCTCCTATTACGATGCCTGGATCACCTCGCCTGAACGTCTCGTGCTTGAACTGGCGCTCGATGGCATGGCCGCGCATCCCGGCAATCTCGCCCTCAACCACGTTCGCTTTGTGAGGGTCGAAGGCAATGAGGTCGCGTTACAGGATGTGGAAACCGGCGAGATGTTTTCCATGACCTGCGATATCATGGTGAATGCCGCCGGCGCGTGGATCGACCGCGTGAATTCAGGGGCCTCGTCGGCTCGTCGTATGATCGGCGGCACCAAGGGCAGTCATCTCATGCTGGAGCTGCCGGCACTTGCCGAAACGCTGAACGGCCGGATGATTTATTTCGAAGCCGCAGGCGGGCGCATCTGCATCCTGTCGAACTTCATGGGCCATGTACTGCTCGGCTCAACCGACATACCGGTCGACAATCCCGACGGGGTAATCTGCGATGATGACGAGGTGGATTATCTCCTCAGCGCGTTTCGGCGCCTGTTTCCGCAAGTTTCCGTTGATCGTTCCAGCATCTTCTTCAGCTATGCCGGCGTGCGTCCGCTACCGGCAAACGATGCGAGCGATCCCGGCCGGATAAGCCGCGATCATTCCATGCCCGAATTGCCGCCAGAGGGAGAGCGGCGCTTCCCGATCCTCTCGCTGGTCGGTGGCAAATGGACGACGTTCCGCGCTTTCTCCGCTGAAGTCACAGATGAGATCCTCAAGCGGCTGGGCAAGCGCCGTTTGTCTTCAACCGAAAACACGCCGATCGGCGGTGGCGCCGGGCTCTCGCAGGCATCGACACATACGGAGCGGCTGCTGACCACGATCGCACAGGAACACAGGCTCGATAGGAGCAGGGCGCGCCAACTTGTGTCCCGATACGGCTCGCGCGCGAAAAGCATTGCCGAGGCGCTTGCCGGAGGCGAGACGTTCCTGGCTTCGCTTCCAGAGTTTTCGAGAGAAGAAATCGCCTTCGTCAGCAACACAGAACTGGTCCTCCACGCCGAAGACTTCCTGTTCGGCCGAAGCTCGGTCTTCATGGAGCGCCCGCTCAGGCACGCTGCCCTTCGCGAGCTTGTCGAGACCATCGCGGCATTTCGTGGCTGGGATGCCGCAAAGCAGTCTGCGGAGCTTGGGCGGCTGGTGGACCGGTATCGAAGACTTCACAGGATCGACATTTCCGCGGCAACGGCACCGCATCCACGCTTCATCTGAGGCCCGCGGTTCAAAGCTGCGAGCGTCGCCAATGCGAGGTAACAACTGAAGTGTGGATCCGGCCGAATTGCTCTAAAAGGTCTAGGACCAGCCTGGAAAACCACGCGAAGGTCATGAGCAATTGAGGCCGGGTTGTCGGTGAGTGCCTTGAGAGATATTCGAACCTACGACCCCTCTGATATTCCACGCTGATCTCATCTGAACTCTTAGAAATGTCCCGCACCCGAATTTGTCGTTCGATCACCCATGAATTACGAATAGACGTAACAGGGAAGTCTCAACGCGACGATAGTTATCGAAAAAGCCCTTCGGTGAGACCATGTTTGGATCGGTTGTCGTGGGAGGCGGGTAACGCCCGAATTCTTCTGTTGATCTTACACCAGACAGGCTCCTGCGATCAGGCGTGTTACGATCCTGGATACGCTGGATGGTGTGTGCCACCTCGATCTAAACTTACCGTCCCGGCAGTCGCGAGTTGGCCGTCGGGTATGGCAGCGCGTACAGCTCTGCCAAATGCGATGGAAATTCATGATGAACCATCATCAAGTCTGCGGCCTGAATTGGCCTAAACTACACTTTTCCACTATCATGGCGCTCTCCGCAGCAAAAAGCGACTTAAACTTACAATACTCTTCTTGAGATTAATATAATTGAAGGAAATTGCCCCTATATCTGGGGTGTCCTCTTGGACGCGCGATGGACGGCATGATGTCGATCCGGCACAACAACGGCGCCGATATGCCGCTACCACGTTTGTGCCAGCAACTCTTGGCCTTTGGGCACTTCCCTGAAGATATTGACGCTGAAGCGCGCGTGAAATCGCGCGGGTTGCCGCGTAAAAGTGGAGTTCATGATGCAAATTCGCATGCTTTTTACGTCTTTGGCGTTAACAGCCTTATGCTTCCCGACCTTGGCTTTCGCGCTCGACAAGCCAAAAGGGGAAGTCATTTTGACGATATCTGCTGCCCACCTGGACCATCCCAACATAGACGAGACGGCACAATTTGACCTTCCCATGCTCGAGGCTCTCACAAGCCGCACAGGGGAGATGGAAACACCCTGGACCGAAGGCAAAGTAAAGTTCTCCGGGCCGCTCCTCAGAGCCGTCCTGGAGGCGGCTGGCGCTCATGGCACGACAATGAAAATCATTGCCTTGAATGATTACTCGGCCGAAGTTCCGGTCGAAGATGCTGCAAAGCTCGACACCATCCCGCGCAATCAGTTCACTTGCTTACGAGTACTACCACGATAAGAGACCGTGTGATCGTCTCTTCTACAGGATCGCCAGAGGAGAGATCTGAAAATGTTCGGCAGTTCTAAAATTACGCAAATGCAGACAAGGTCTTTGAACTCCATTACTGCCAATATCATGATCGCCGACGCCGATCTGAACATCCGATATATGAATGAGGCCGTCACTGCGCTGCTCAAAGAAGCCGAATCTGACCTGAAGAAGGAATTGCCGCGGTTTGTCTTTGACAAACTTGTAGGAAGCAACATCGACATTTTCCATAAGAATCCGTCCCATCAGCGAAACATGCTCGCGGCGCTGAAGACCCAGCACCGAGCCACGATCTGGATCGGCCACCGTGCCTTCGACCTGATTGTCACACCGCTGCTTGAAGGAAACAGGACGACGGGCTTCGTCGTGGAGTGGGCAAACGCGAAAGAACGGTTGCAGAATATCGATTTCGCAGGCCAGATGGTGGCGATCAGCCGTGTTCAAGGGATCATCGAGTTTACCATCGACGGTGAAATCCTGACCGCGAACGATAACTTCCTGAGAGCGATCGGCTATCGTCTGGACGAGATCAAGGGTCGTAGCCACAGCATGCTGGTTGATCCGGAATACGCCCGAACACCGGCTTACAAGGAATTTTGGGACGCGCTGCGCCGTGGGGAGTTTCAGGCTGCCGAATTTACCCGCTATGGCAAGAACGGTAAACTTGTCGTCATCAACGCATCGTATAATCCAATCTTGGATTCCAAGGGCAAAGTCACCAAGGTCGTGAAATTCGCGACCGACGTGACAGAGCGAGTGCATGCGGTGAAGACCATCGGCGCAGCGCTGACCAAGCTTGCACAGGGAGATCTCTCATTCAGCATCGAACATCCGTTTGCGCCCGATTTCGAGGGGCTGAGGAACACGATGAACGAGGCGCTCAGCCAGATGCGGAACACCCTTGGCGATGTCGCGCATGCGACCGATCAGATTGATACTGGCACGCGCGAAATCAGCCAAAGTGCGGAAGACCTTTCCAAGCGGACCGAACAGCAAGCCGCGTCACTTGAAGAGACCGCCGCAGCACTTGATGAGATCACAGTCAATGTGAGCAACGCCGCAAAGCGCGCCGACGAAGCCCGTCATGCTGCTGCAACGGCGAGTGAAAATGCAGCACGCTCCGGGAACGTTGTTGCCGACGCGGTGGGCGCGATGTCGCGGATCGAAAGTTCGTCCAACCAGATCTCCAACATCATCGGTGTTATCGACGAAATTGCCTTTCAGACGAACCTTCTCGCGCTGAACGCCGGGGTCGAGGCTGCACGTGCCGGCGAAGCCGGAAAGGGGTTCGCTGTAGTGGCGCAGGAGGTGCGCGAACTTGCGCAACGCTCTGCTCAGGCTGCAAAGGAAATCAAGGGGCTGATCCGTAACTCCTCGGAGGAGGTCAGCACCGGCGTCAGGCTCGTCAGCGAAACTGGCGAAGCTCTGCGTACAATCCAGCAGAACATTGTGGCGGTTAATGACCACATGGAGGCGATCACCAGTTCGGCCAAGGAACAGGCGACTGGACTGTCGGAAGTCAATTCCGCGGTCAATCAAATGGATCAGGTCACGCAGCGCAATGCCGCCATGGTCGAAGAAACCAACGCTGCCAGTGCAACGCTTGCTCAGGAGACAGCGCGTCTGCGGGAACTAATCGAAGGCTTCCAGCTCGGTGGGGTTTCAGGCAGGCCTTCGCTGGACAAAACATCAAGCCGCAGACCTGAGATTGCCAAGCCGGCTCATCGACCTGTTCCCTCGCCGGCAAGGCAGATGCTCTCCAAGATATCTGGGAAAGTCGGGAACGGAGTTGCAGCCGAAAGCTGGGAAGAGTTCTAAGGGGCCTGTCGCAAATTTTCTTGATTAAAGGCGTGTTGACCATCAGCTGAGACATTCTCGCCCCAATGTGGCGGATCGTAGCCATGATTTTCAATGCCATTGCCGAAAAGCCGAAGCGCCAGTCGACGGACGACTTCAAAGGGCGGCATTTCGAGGCACGGCTCCATTGTTCGGGCCGTTGCCTGGTACTTGCGCCCTTCGCTGAGCTATCGCGTTTTGGAGGAGATATTCCGAGAGCGCGGCTTCGAAGTGGATCACTGCGCGATCGACCGCTGAGTCCTTGCCTACGCGCCGATGATCGAGAAGCGGCTGCGGAAGGGTTTTGGCTTCACTGGCGATTGGACCGTCAACGAACGACCTGTTCGCGTGGCTCGTCGGCCTTCCAAAAGTTAACAAAGCATAAACGCAGGGTGTACTTCGCTCCAATGCGTCCCATCACCAGCTTCGCGACACGCCTTATCGCACCTGTTGAAGTCGGATCAGATTGCCTTGACCAACCAATCCGCAAACATGCGCGATTTGGCGGTGGCCTTGGCATGGATTCTCAAATGGAACGGCACGGGTGAGGAAACCGATTGTGGCACCAGCGCAATAAGCCGCCCCGCCGCCATCACGCTGCTCACCAGCCCGTCCCAGCCCAACACGGCGCCGACGTCGTCCTGGGCTGCTTGTAACGCGATCATATAGTTGTTCACGAAAAAGCCCCGCCCTTTCGGCGCCGCATGTCCGAGCGCCTCGAACCAGTCGGTCCAGGTCGTCCAGCCGTTCTCCTCGTTGTTCATATGGATGAGCGGCACTTTGCGAAGGTCCGCAATGCTCGAAACACCGTGCTGCGCGGCGAAAGCAGCGGTCCCCAGCGCTACAATACGGTCCTGAAAAAGAAGGCGGTGCTCCACGCCGCTCTCGTCGGGATCGCCATAGTGGATGCTGAGATCGCAGTGCCCGCTGGTGCTAGGAACATCACTCGTAACCTGGGAGACACTCACGGATGGATGGATTTTCCAGAACGCCGAGATTTTGGGCATGAGCCACAAGGAGCTTATCGCCGTGGTCGTACGGATTGTCACGTCGACCGTCTCATGCCGGTCGCGGATCTGTGTCACCGCCTCCGATATTCCCTCGAAACCACGACGGATCGAAAGAAACAGGAAAGCGCCCTTTTCCGTCAGTTCGACACCGCGGCTGCGCCGAACGAACAGGCTGCACCCGAGATCCAGTTCAAGTGCCTTTATTTGATGGCTGACCGCCGCCGGCGTTACGCTCATCTCCTGCGCGGCATCCTTGAAACTTGCCTTGCGAGCAGCGGCTTCGAAACAGGACAGAGCCGTCAGGGACGGAAGATCGTAAGGACGGCGCATCGATCACCTTATCAGTCACTGACATTAATCCATCTAATCTCACTTCAAAAAAAGTGCTGTTGTCAATTGGTCTTACCATGATGACACTCTCGGCGAGTTGAACCATTCGAATGCTCGCCCTCCAAGAGGTCTGTTCAGATTTCTTCCCAACCTGGCCGTTTTGTCGACCATGGCCACTTTCTTGAGGCTTCCATGAAGATCACGGAAATCCATATTTATTCGCATGCCCTGCCTGTCGTGAACGGCCCCTATACGATAGCCAGCAGTAAAGTGTTTTCGCTCGATACCACACTGGTCAAGATCGTCACCGACAACGGCCTTGTGGGTTGGGGCGAGACCTGTCCCGTCGGCCCCACGTACCAGCCGCACCATGCTGAAGGTGCCAGATCGGCACTGGCGGTGGTCGCTCAGGGTCTCATTGGCGCGAACCCGCTTCAGCCCGTCGTGCTCCGCCGCACCATGGACGGCCTTCTGAACGGCCATCAGTATGCGAAAGCCGCCATCGATATCGCCGCCTACGACCTCATGGGCAAGCATTTCGGCATGCGCGTAGCTGATCTTCTGGGTGGCGTTGTAACCGAGCGGGTGCCCTCCTACTACGCCTCCGGTGTCGGTGAACCAGATGACATTGCGCGCATTGCCGCAGAGCGTGCGGCAGAAGGCTATCCGCGCATGCAAATCAAAGTAGGCGGCCGACCAGTTGAGATCGACATCGCGGTCGTGCGGAAGGTCTGGGAACGTGTGGGGAGCAGAATGCGCCTCGCCGTCGATGGCAATCGATCGCTAACAACGCGTGATACGCTGCGTCTCAGCCGCGAATGCCCTGACATCCCATTCATCCTGGAACAACCCTGCAACACGCTCGAGGAAATCAAAGCTATTCGCGGACAGCTTCACCACGGCGTCTATCTCGACGAGAACGGAACCGATCTCTCGACCGTAATCCGCGCTGTCGGCGAGGGCCTTTGCGACGGTTTCGGTATGAAGGTCACCCGCATCGGCGGTCTGCAACAGATGGCGGCTTTTCGCGATGTCTGCGAGGCCCGCTCGATGCCCCACACGTGCGACGACGCATGGGGTGGCGACATCATCGCTGCCGCCTGCACCCACATTGGCGCAACGGTCCTGCCGCGCCTCAACGAAGGTGTATGGCTGGCTCAGCCCTATATCGAAGGTCATTACGACCCTGAAAACAGCGTGGCCATTGGGGGCGGCTATATAGAGCTTCCGATTGGACCGGGCCTGGGCGTGGTACCCGATGAATCGCTTTTTGGAAGTCCTGTCAGTTCCTACGGATGATTTTTGTGAGAATGAATAAGCAGTTCCTTGGCTAGAGGGGATTGCAGTTGGATAAGATAAAGGGGCTCTTGATGGGTGTCGAGCCGCTGGTCTGGCGCCACTATGACTAAGCTCGCGGAGTGGATCCCGCTAGTCACCGAACTCGCTCAGGTTGCCCGATCCGCTTCCACAATCCGTAGATCACGAGCAGTCGCCGGCGCTGGCCGCCTGGCCAGGCGAGACGGAGGCGCATGAGATGAGATCATGCATCGGGGCACCGCATGGGCGGCATTGCCCGGCTCCGTCTGGCGGCGGGCGGCGGCAAGACGATACCGATATCCCGGCGATGGGGGCTCGAATGTGATATCCCGATCGCCAAGATGGATCGCCCCCGAGGTCGGCTGCACGCGAGGCGAACGGCAGGCATCACATGGCCAGCGTGAACGGAAGATCGTTTTTGAAGATCAGCCGCTCAGCCGTTTTTCAGGCCGTTGCACGCCCGGAACGCTCCGACATCAGTTTCCCGGCGATTGCCATAGCCTCTTCGCGAGAGGAAGCGAGCTTCAACGGGTAACCCCAGAACTTGGCGAAGGCGATGCCGAAGGGCTTGAATGCCAGACGCTTGGCGGCGCTCGGTTCGATCACGATCATCGCCAGCACCAGCGTTCGAAGTTCGGCCTTATGCTTCTTCATCCAAAGCGACGTGCGCTTCTTTTCTTCCTGGCTGTGCTGGTGCTCTTCGGTCGGCGCTGAATCCGTCAGGAGCACGAAAGGTGTGCCGCGTTTCAGATTGGCTTCCAGCGCCTCGAAATCCTCATCGTGATCGTGGTCCGGGCCCTCGTCATACGTCATCCAGACGAAGGGGAAGTTGGTGCTGTCCAAAGGCATATGTTGTTTCCTTGCCGAGATGAATGGGGTTCAATTCGAGCGGATGTGTTGCCACGACATGATCACCGCGACCGCACCCGGGAGCGTTACGGCCAGCAGCTCCAGGCCAACGAGGTGGCCGCCGTCGCGCAAGCCATCCCAGACGCCGCCAAGCGTGCTCATGGCGAAAAGCAGACCGCCGATGACGAGCATTGCCCAGTCGGTCGCGCGCCTTGCGGCAAGCGCCAGCAATGGCGGGATGACCCAGGCACCGTAAACGATGGAGATTGCCCACAATTCAGCTGGGCCGAATGTAATGGCCTGCATTGTCCCGCCGCTTCTGACGTAATCGTTCAGAAAAGAGAAACACTGGATTGTGACAAAGATCGCGGCTCCGACCGCCGGGACCAGCCAAACAATTGCAAGGCCAACTGGCTTCTTTTCGCTCACTGCAATACTCCTACCTGAATTTTTTTGATTTGGCAGTCATGATCTGCCCACATGAAAAAGAGCGTGATCACACGCGCTGTATTTTCTTCTGTTTGAAAGCAATAAGTCAGTCCATAAGTGACGTCATTGCGCAATCGTGACATTGTATTGTTCGATCCCGCCGCAATGAAACGCGGACTCCGGTCTCACGAGGGGCGCTCTTCACCCAGACTGTAGGCCTGATGCATGAGGTAGCGCGCCGGAGGTTTTCCCAGGGTCTTTCGAAACATTGTCACGAAACTGCTCGCACTTTCATACCCGAGATCGATCGCGACGTTCTGAACGGTTTCGCCGTCACCAAGTCGTTGAAGAGCAATGACAACATGCAGATGGCGTCGCCAGCGACCAAAGCTCATACCAGTTTCTACGAGCAGTGACCGGCTTAAGGTGCGCTCACTCAATCCGATCCTTGCTGCCCATTGGGCGAGGGTCGCCTTGTCCATAGGATGTCTGAGAAGCAAATCTGCAAGCTGGCGAAGAGGAGCCGATTTCGGCATGGGAAACGTGAGTTTCACTTCCTGAGCCGCATCAATTTCATCCAGCAGGACCGCCAGGATGCGAAAATCCGCGTCGAAAAATGGCGCATCGACAGGCGACTGCGCGCATCTGAGAACCAGTTCCCTCAAGAGAGGAGAAACGGAAAGAGTTGCGCACGAATTTGGCTGCTTGGTGATCAATTCGGGTTCGATGAAAACCGCATAGCATTCGATGTTACCGGACAGACGCCCAGAATGAGCTTTCCCAGCGGGCATCCACAACGCAGAGTGGGGAGGAACGATCCAAACACCATCGTCTGCTTCGCACGTCACCATTCCGCGTAGATTCAGTAAAAGTGAAGCCTTTCTGTGCGCGTGTTTTCCCTTCTCCCAGTAGGATACCGCTCTTTTGGCACCAACGACGATGAGAGGTTTATCCACCGTATCAGGATCAAATCCGGTCTCGAATTCTTCCAAGATAGGCATTGAAAAACCTCTCATCTTCAGTCGGCATTGGCGAGACGTACATGCCATCAAAGCGCTGATATAGTGTGATCAGCTAAAAGGACTTTGAAATCCCGACCCCCAGGACGCGGCCCTGGCTCACAGAAACAACCTGGCTTCCGAAATAACCGGCGGCGCCGAACGTTTCATAACGTTCGTCAAACAGGTTGCGTCCGAAACCATAGATTTCAAAATCACCGCTCGCGTCTTTCCAGCCAACCCGTGCATTGACGATGCTATATGCATCAAGGTTGAATGTGGATTGTACATCAGCGGGGCGAGAGCTTCTGTACTGATAATCGATGGCGGCACTGAACGAGCCGGGCAGGCCTACCACTTCAGCATCCGTTTCATAAGCCAGGCCCGCCGAGACACTCCATTCTGGAATATTGGGAACCCGGTTCCCTTCGAAAATCGAGCTCGCTCCGTCCGAGCCGAGCCGGGTATGTGTATAACCCACGCCCGCATTGAAGCTTAATTCGTCCGTAATTGCAGCACGCGCCTGCAGCTCGAACCCCGACGTCTCGTAACTCTGGAAAGTCGTGGCAAAACCTCCAAGGCGCGGATCATAATAGCTCAGGACACCGTTCTTAACGTCGTTATAAAAGATACTCCCGTCCAGTTCGAGACGGTCGTCGAAAAGCGCAACCTTGGTGCCAATCTCATAGGTCCAATTCTCGGCCGCCGGGTAAGCGTCGGCCACAATGCCATTGTTCGGATAGGAAAACAGCGGGTAGATTCTGGTCCCATGGCCCCGAGCGATGGAGACGTAGCTCTGTGCGGTGTCGTTCCATTTGTAAGCGAGCGCAGCGCGTCCCGTGAGATAGGTCCCATCCGCATCGCTGCCGCCCGTGAGGCCGGGCACCCCAAGATCGTTGGTCTGTTTGAGTTTAATGTCATCATGGCTCAGTCGCCCGCCAAATGACACTTCCCATTTCTCGCCAAGCGGGATGGAGGCGTCACCGAACAGGCCGAGATTCAAAGCTCGAAGATTCGTGTCCATGGTGACGAGACCGGAATAAGGAAATGGCGCGCATTGTGAAGCCTCGCAGCTATGGTCGAGATCCGAATAGTTAAGGCTCCCTCCCACGACCCACCTGATATCATCTCCTTCAAGGGAGTTAAGCCGGATCTCCTGACTGAAGATCTTTTCCTTGTCGACCCCGTGCCAGACATTGCTTCCTACCAACGGGAATGGCGACGGAATGAGGACATCATTTGCTTCGGTCCGGGCCGTCATCTTGTTATTCTGAAAGCCGGTGATGGACGTGAGGGAAAAGTCCTCGAACTCGTGCTTGATAGTCAATCCCACATCCGCATGCGTCGTAACATAGTCAGGTTCTGTTACGACCCCACTGATCGGGAACCCAGGCGCTCCGCGCAAAAGCGAAAACGGGGCGTTTGAGTTGTCACGAAGATAGTTGCCCGTCAGTGTGACAGTCGTGTCATCGAAGCCATTGAATTGCAGCCCTCCGCGGAAGGCCCCGATTTTTCTTGCGCCGAGATCGTCGGTGGACAGGCTGTCGATATCACCGTCGAAGCGGTTGAAACGAATTGCCATTCGCCCGTTCAGAGCATCTGGGATCAGGACGCCGCCGAGTGTGGCTTCGCCCATGGCGTAGCCATGTTCTCCATATTCCGTTGTGATTTTGGCCTCGTGTTCGCCGTCCGGCTGTTTGGTGGTCACATTGATTGCGCCGCCAAGCGCATTCGTGCCCCATAGCGTTCCCTGCGGCCCACGAAGAACTTCCACATGATCGATGTCGAAGAGCATATTCTGTGAACTCAACATGCTCTGGGGCATGCCATCAACCGTGAAGCCGATGGTGCCATCGGAGAAATTGTTCGGCACACCGAGAGAACTGATGCCGCGGATCGAAAAGAACTGTCTGCCTACGGATGCACTCTGCCACACAACGTTTGGAGACTTCGCCGCGATCGCTCCGCTTGGGTCGAGCGCATTGCTGTCGATGTCTTGGGATCGTACCACGGTTATGCTTTGAGGTACGTCCTTTATCCGTTCTTCCGTTTTTCGGGCGGTTATGATGATCGGCTCAAGCACGGTAGATTCCTGTTCGGACGCTTCCTGAGCGTTTGCAGGCACACCCGCCGTGGCCACGATTGCAAGCATCGACACGCGAGCTAGGCATTTGAACTCATATTGCTTTTTAAAATTATTCTGCTTGATTTTCTGGCCACCCAAATTGCCGCTCATGCCTATCGCCCCGATTAACCTGACCATTTAGTCTTCTAATCGGGTTGATGATCGCGAGCATGTCGATATTTGGACAAAATATTTTTCATTCCGGCCAACTTAGATCCGGAGACGAACCTTTTGGCATTTTCGACGACACCAAGGGCTGCGGCATTCAATCTTTAAGCTGCGGCTGAAAAGTCTGATTTGAGACGCGCAGACTTCCACCTATGGCATAATCACACCGAAAATTGCGTGTGGCGACAGCTTAACTTTCGGCGCAGAACTCCTCCACTGGCCGGCTTTCAAGCTCCGTTGCACCACCCTGGCATAGGGATTGGAACAAGGCTTTTTCGAAACCGGCCTTGCCGGACTGCGAGCTGTTGCACCAGCGCGGCGCGGTGACGCTTGCCCAACTCGACATAGTGATCCGGATTGTGCATCCATTGCAGCACTTCGTCCGGTGTCATCACCCGCACGAGACGCGCCGGATTTCCCAGCCACAATTCGCGCGGTCCGATACGCTTTCCGGGCGGCCATAACCCGTTGGCACCGAGTATGCCTTCTTCTTCAATCACGGCGCCATCCAATATGATAGCGCCCATGCTGACAACGGCATAATCGCGCAACGTGCAAGCATAAATGATGCATGCATGCCCGACAGTAAAGTCATCACCGATGATCACTGGAAGCGTTCCACGGGCTACGTGGACGACTGTCCCGTCCTGGATATGCTGCGTGCTCCAACGCGAATAATATTCGTGTTACCGAGCAACACCCAATACTGATTTTAGCGTCGCCAATGACCGCTGCAGTCGGTGCGATGAACGCGCTGGGGTCGATGGTCGGGAGGCGTCCTCGAACAGTATCATGTTGTTCATGTCATGATCTTCCCACCGGTGCAGGATGAAGGTTCTGGAATGACCAGCATCAGTAAATGCTCGTAAGGTAGTGGCCTGCCCGCATGAGGCGACCCCTTTACAATGTCAGGCTCAGGCTTCGTTGCTCATAGCCAGAAGATGACGGTTGCAGCGAGAGCGATGGCGGAGAGGAAGGCCGTTGAGCACCTGTCGTAGCGCGTAGCAACACGCAGCCAGGCTTTGAGCCGCCCGACATGGTCTCGATCTGGTTGCACCGTCAATTGAGGCATTTGTCGTATTTGATGGTCTTTCTGCGGGATTTCCGACCCGGAATGCAGGGAGTGATGCCCTTCGTCAGCAAAGGGTCACCATACCAGCCGGCATCATAGCAACGGTCGGCCAGCCGCCTTTTGATCTTAAGAAGCTCATCAAGCAAGGCGGCAGCACCGGGGTAATCGCTGACCTGCCGGCCGTTATGAAGAAACCGATCGGGCGAACGCTCGCATACGTTACGACATGAAGCTCGGTGTTCATGCAGCCTTTCGTGCGTCCAATCAAGCGGTCCGTACCCCATTTTGCCCGCAGGCTGGAAGCCGTGCGGTGGGCCTTGAGATAGATCGCATCGATCATGATGGTCTTGTGCTCTGCAGCGTCAGGCACAGCCAGGCCCTCTATCATCCGGATAAAGATGCCCTTGTCGCCCCAGCTTTTCCAGCGATTATAAAGCGTCACCGCGCCGAAATCGGCCACCGGCTGAAGGTGTCTACCCAGGACATCGTTGGCCTGCTTGGCCATATCGGACGGGATACGGCGGGCGCATTGTCAATTGGCGCACCCCGCAAGTCGGGTATTCGTCTCCAGCCCGTGCCGGATGCGGCGGCGCTGGAGCGCATTCTGGACGAGCTTCCCGCAAAACCTTTCCTGGTTGGCCAACGCGGCGATGTCAGGCCGGTACGGAGCGCGGCCTCAGTATATGAATACAATCTTTTAATGCTTTAGGATCTGGCTAAGGAAGAGTTTTGTGCGCTCATGTTGAGGGTTTGAAAAGAAGTCGTCGGGCTTGCCCTGCTCGACGATCTGGCCTGCATTCATGAAGATCACTCGGTCGGCCACCGCGCGCGCGAATGCCATTTCGTGGGTAACGCAGACCATGGTCATGCCGTCGCGTGCCAGGCTGGTCATCGTGTCAAGCACTTCCGACACCATTTCTGGATCGAGGGCGGATGTCGGCTCGTCGAACAGCATAACGGCCGGCTGCATGCAGAGCGAACGAGCGATAGCCACGCGCTGCTGCTGTCCGCCGGAGAGTTGAACAGGAAATTTGTCCGCCTGTTCAGGAATGCGCACGCGTTCCAGGAATTGCAACGCCGTCTTCCGGGCTTCGGCCTGTGAAACTCCCTTGATCCACATCGGCCCGACCATGCAATTCATCAGAACGGTCATGTGCGGGAAGAGGTTGAAGTGCTGGAAGACCATTCCAACGTTTTTGCGCACCTCGGCGACATTGCGCATCTTATCGTGCAGCGGGATGCCGTTGACTACGATGTCGCCCTCCTGATGCGCCTCCAGCCGGTTGAAGCAGCGGATCAGCGTCGACTTCCCCGAGCCGGAAGGGCCGCAGATGACGATGCGCTCGCCTTTCTCGACGGTAAGGTTCACATCGGTGAGCACTCGGAAAGAGCCATACCATTTTGAGACGTTGCGGACGTCGATGATCTTTTCGCTCATCGGATTTTGCTCCTCGCATAATGACGCTCAATGCGTGACTGGATGAGTTCGAGGCAGATCGAGACGACCCAGTAGAGCATCGCGGCGGAGATCAGCATTTCCATATGCTGGAACGACTTCTGGCCAAGCGTGCGCGCCAGGAACATCAGTTCCCACACGCCGATGACCGAGACGAGCGAACTATCTTTCAGCATCGAGATGAACTGGTTGCCGGTGGGCGGGATGATGACGGGCAGCGCCTGCGGCAGGATGATCTTGCGCATGGTGATACCGAAGCCGAAGCCGATCGAGCGCGAGGCCTCCCATTGACCGCGGTCGATGCTTTGGATGCCGGAGCGAAAGATTTCCGTCATATAGGCACCGTAGCAGAGCGACAGCGCGAGGATGCCGGCCGGCACCGCATCGATGACGAAGCCGAGCTGCGGCAGGCCGAGATAGATGAGGTAGACCTGCATCAGGAGTGGTAGGCCGCGGAAGAACGAGGTGTAAAAACTTGCGATCGCATAGGCGAACCCGTTCGTCGAAAGCTTCGCCACCGCGCCGAGAATAGCGATGGCGGACGCGATGACGATGGAGATCGCCGAGACGTAGATCGTCGTGAAAAGCCCCTGCGTGACGAGGAAGGGCAATTTCTCGGCCATGAACGGCAGGCTGAGATTGAACGTCTTGAAGAAGGCGAGGAACAGCAGCAGGAGTTCAAGCCAGACGATCGTGATCTGCACCCTAAGCGAGGCGAAGCCGATCAGGACGACGTTCAGGCAGAACAACGCTGCGATCACGAAGGCGATGGCGAAGCGGCCGTAGATGCCGCTTTCTAGGGGCTCGCCGATCACTGGGCGCATCAGCTCGCCCAACAACGTTCCCGAGAGATCGAAGGCAAGGAAAAGGGCGAAGATCGCCGCAAACATCACCCCAACGAACCACGGCTTGTGAACGAGCACTTCGGACTCGACGGTATCCGGATACAGCATCTCCGCTCCCTGAATGTAAGGCGCGGCCCGGCATTGCGGGCGCGCGCGAACGGATGGCTCTTTTACTGCGTGACCGTGTAATCGACACCGTACCACTTGACCGACAGCTTGCTCAGCGTGCCATCGGCACGGATCGCATCCACAGCCTCCGCGATCTTCTCGCTCAGCTCCTTGTCACCATGTTCGACAGCAACGGCAAGAGGCTCGAAGAAGACCGGCTTGCCGAGCTGCTTGATCGGATAACCGGCCTTTTCCGCATCGAGAATGCTCGGCAGCGTCGAGACGACGGCGTCAAGGCGCGTTCCATCGCCCAGACGCAGATCGTCAAAGGCGGTGGTGGAGTTGGCGTAAGATTTCACCTCACCCGCTTTGAATTCATAGGTGAAAGGCGGTGCGCCGGCGGCGTCCAGCGTAAGGTCCTGATTGGCATAGGCCTCAAAGGTCGAGGTTGCCGTCACGCCGACGACCTTGCCTTCGAGATCGGAGAGCTTTTCCGCCTTGCTGTCCTTGTGCACGGCGACGGCGGCGGGCGTGTAGTAATAGACCGCCGGGAAATCGAAGATTTCGGCGCGTGCCTTGGTCGGCGTCATCGAGCCAACATGCATGTCCCAGCGGCCCTGCCACTTGCCGGCCGTGATAATGTCCCAGCCAGGCGTCACAAATTCGACGGAGACGCCGAGGCGCTTGCCGATCTCCTTGGCAACGTCAATGTCGAAACCGTCCATCTCGTTCTTGTCGTTGACGAAGGATTGCGGTGCCCAGTTGGCATCGGTCGCGACCTTCAGGGTTTTGGCGGCGAGCACCCGGTCGAGAACGGCGCCGGCCTGAGCCGGCACGGCGGCGAGCGAAAGCGAGAGAGAGGCGACGAGCGCCGCGAGTGTCGATGTCTTCGTCATGTGTTTGTTCCCTCTGACCATTGTCGTTTCTGTTGACGGCGCGGGTTCCTCTCCCTGCCGATGGTAACAATCTTGAGGCTTATCGCCCCTTCCCGTCTTCCGGCGTTCCCAAGCAGCGCGCGGCCCCTGGCTTCATCGAAATGACGGAAATCAAGTCGTGCCCTCCCCGCCCACTTCCGCGCGGATGGCGCGGGCCACCCGGAACGCCTCAACGCCCGCCGGTACGCCGCAATAGATCGCGATCTGGAGAAGGGCCGCCTGCAATTCCCTGTCCGTCAGGCCATTGCGGATGGCGCCGCGGAAATGGATGCCGAATTCATGCATGCGGTTGCTGGCGGCAAGCATGCCGAGGTTCAGAAGGCTGCGCTGCTTGAGGTCGAGGCCATCGTCCGTCCAGCCCACGCCCCAGCAATATTCGTTGAGCAGGTCCTGCAAGGGTGCGGAGAAGGCGTCCGCGCCTGCCCTGGCGCGGTCGACATAGTCGTCGCCGAGCACGCGCCGCCGGACGGCCTCCCCGTCTTTCCGCAAAGTCTCATCCATGGGCCGCCTCCGTCTTGGATACGAAATTGTCGATGGTTTCGGCCACGACATCCGGCGCCTCGATGAGGATGGAATGACGCAGGCCCGAAAAGAGGGCGAGTTGCGATCCCGGGATGCGGTCGTGCATGTAGCGGGCCATGCGCGGGTTGGAGCCGACATCGTCCTCGCCGGTGGCAATCAGGGTCGGGCAGCGGATCTGGTCGAGGAAGCCGCCGAAATCCGTCTCGGCCAGCACCCGATAGGCGGCCGCGTAGCAGTCCGGATCGTTTTCCGCGTCGCGTGCCCGCAACCAGGCGATCACGTCGGGATGTTCCTCCTGAAACGCTTCCGTCAGCCAGCGCGAGAGGGATGCCGTGTGGTGATCCGCCGGCGTTCCGGCCTGAAGCGCCGCGAGGCGGCCGAGGACCCGTTCCCGCTCTTCAGGCGTGCGGCCCGCAACCGTGGACAGTAGCACGAGCCGGCGCAGGCGCGGCAGATGTGTGAGCGCGAGGCGTTGTGCGATCAGGCCGCCCAGCGAAAACCCCGCGAGATTGAAGGTCGAAAATCCGGCCCTGTCGGCAAGCGCCAGTGTCTCGGCCACGAAGTCGTCGATCTCGTAGCGGCCCTTGACGCGGCTCGACCGGCCATGGCCCCGCAGGTCAAAGGTGAGGATCGTGAAACGGTCCCTCAACCGCTCCACCGCGCCCGACCAGGCCTCCAGATAGGAGCCGACGCCGTGAATGCAGACGAGCGGCTCACCGCCATTGCCATCAATGCGATAGTTGAGTGTAACCTCGCCGACCGTATGCTCTCGTGCCTCCGCCATGATCAGCCCCCCGCAGCCGCCCGCTTCCGGTCGTTCTCGCGCGCAGCAAAGAACGGCATGACCTCTTTTACGAAAAGCTCGATCGTGCGCTTCTGCAATTCGAAGGGCAGGTTAAAGGTGAGGCCGAGGCAATATTGGTCGACACCTGCCGCTTCGAAGACGAGCAGCTTCTCGATCACTTCTTCCGGCGTGCCGAACATGAGGTTCTTGCGGATGCTCTCAGGATTGTAGTTCTCCTTGCCCTTTACTGCATCATAAGGCACGGCCTCAGGGAAACCGTTCTGCACGGTGCCGGCATTCTGCATGAGGTTCTCGAAAGCGCGGCCATAATCCATGCTGTGCTGTACGGCCTTTTCCCAGCCGTCCGGCCGGTCGTAGACGCAGGTGCGCCGCTGCATCATGAAACGCGGGCGCGGCACCTCCGGATGGTCGGCCACGGCCTTGTGGAACTTGTCGGAGAGCACCTGGATTTCGGCGGCGGGTGCCGAAAGCGGCGTTGACAGGATACTCGCTCCGTTCGCAATCGCCCAGTCGAAGGTGCCGGGATCGCGCGCGGCGACCCAGATGCGCGGATGCGGCTGCTGCAAGGGTTTCGGCACGGAGGTGGCCAGAGGGAATTTCCAATAATGCCCATCATGGGCGTAATCGCCGGCCCAGAGTTTCCTCACCGCCGGCACGATCTCCTTCATATACGCGACGCCTTCCTGCTGCGGCATGCCGCCCGCCATCCGGTCGAACTCGTACTGGTAGGAGCCGCGCGCGATGCCGAATTCCAGCCGGCCGTTCGTCAGGTGGTCGCAAAGCGCCGATTCGCCGGCAAGCCGGATCGGGTCCCAGTAGGGTGCCACTAGCGTCGAGGTGCCGAGCCGCAGTTGCTCGGTGTGCTGCGCGAGCCAGACGAGCGTCTGAAACGGATTGGGAGAGATCGTGCATTCGATTGTGTGATGCTCGGCGGTCCAGAGCATCTCGAAGCCGCCCTCGTCGGCCATGCGGGCCAGCGTCAGCAGGTTGTTCTTCGCGGTCGCCATCGGCACATCCGGCGAGAAGCGTTCCATCGTGAGCGAGACTGCGAACTTCATGGTTCTGCCTTTCGATGCTTGTTACTTGAGGCGGATGACGAAGGGGTCCTGCATCGCGCCGGAATAGTCGATGATCACGTTCTTCAGCCGCGAGAACTCGTGCATCACCTCGAAGCCACCGCGCCGGCCGTAGCCACTTTCCTTAAAACCGCCATTGGCGGACATGAAGGAGGCGGAGCGATAGGTGTTGACCCAGACGGTGCCCGCCTCGATCTCGTTGGCGAAACGCAGCGCCCGGTCGATGTCCTTCGTCCAGATGCCGGAGGCGAGGCCGTAGCGCGTATCGTTGGCAAGCCGGATCATCTCCCCCTCGTCGCGGAACGGCATGACGCCGACAACTGGGCCGAAAAGCTCGTCGCGCATGAAGGTCATGTCGTTTTGCGCATCGACCATCACGGTCGGCTCGAAATACCAGCCGCCGGGCGCAAGCCCATCCTTCTGCGGCCGCCGGCCGCCGGCAGCCACCTTCGCGCCCTCCTTCACACCCGAGGCGACGTAGGATTCGACCTTGGAAAGCTGGTCGGCGAGCGCCAGGGGGCCGATATCGGTGTCATCGCCGGTCGGAAGGCCGACGCGGATACGCTGTGTGCGGGCGACGAGGGCGTCGATGAACCTGTCGTAGACGCTCGCCTCGACGAAACAGCGCGAACCGGCCACGCAGGTCTGGCCAGCCGCGGCGAAGACGCCGGAGACGACGCCGTTCACCGCGTGCTCGATATCGACGTCGCCGAAGACGACATGGGGCGACTTGCCGCCGAGCTCCATCGAGCACGGCACGAGGTTTTGCGCGGCGTTGCCGGCGATGCGGCGACCGGTGGCGGTGCTGCCGGTAAAAACGTATTTCGCGACGCCCGGATGGCGCGTCAGCGCCTCGCCGGCGCTCTTGCCGGTGCCCGTCACGACGTTGACGACGCCGGCCGGGAAACCCGCCTCGTGGATGAGTTCGGCGAGCGCCAGCGTGGAGGCCGTCGCATGTTCCGAAGGCTTGATGACGATGGTGTTGCCGATCGCAAGGCAGGGCGCCAGCGTGCCGGTCAGCAGCATCAGCGGGGAGTTCCATGGCGTGATCATGCCGATGACGCCGAGCGGCTCGCGCAGGTTGATGTTCAGCGTGTCGAGCCGGTTGATCGGGATCGTGTCGCCCTGCAACTTGTCGGCCATGCCGGCGAAGTAGTGGTAGCTGTCCGGCATGGCGCGCATCTGCGCCCGGGTTTCCTTGAGAAGCTTGCCGTTGTCGCGCGTCTCGATGTCGGCGAGCGTATCGGCATTGGCCCGCACGAGTTCGGCGAGACGGCGCACCAGCGCACCGCGATCGGTCTGCGTCATGCGCCGCCATTCGGGATTGCGGAAGGCGGCATTGGCAGCCGTGACGGCCGCCTCGACATCGTCCGCATCTGCCTCGGCAAATTCATACCAGGGCGCGCCCGTCGTCGGATCGTAGCTCGGGATGTAGTTGCCGTTCTTCGGGGCCACGAACCGGCCGTCGATGAACAGCAGCTGGCGGGAGCCCTCGATTGAGCTGGCTGTCGTCTTCATGTCATTGTCCTTGGTCTTGGGAGGCCTGAAGCCAGGTGCGAGCTTCGCCGTCGATCATCGCGACACGGCCGCCGTCGTCGGAATCCATGTAGATGCCGAAGCGGCCCGCCAGCCGCTCGCGCCCATAGCGCCGCAGCATCGAGCGCAGTTCATGGGTCGCGATCGTATCGTAGGGCAGATCGTCGATTGGGAAGAAGCGGAGGTCGGCGGGGAGATTGCCCGCGGCGCCCTCGCCCGCCAGGCGCGCCCGGTAGACGAGATAACCGGGATCGCTGTCGGCGACATCGAAGACGGAATAGAGGAAGGTTTCCTCCGGCACGAGACGCAGCGCATCGCCGCCGTCGAGCACCAGCTGGCTGTCCGCCTTGCGCCGGCGCGCCGACGGCAACACCCAGCCGCCTTTGCCATCCGAGCGCAGCAGCAGGCTGTCGCCCGCCTCGATGAGATAGCCGATGATCATGCCGTGCGAGGCGAGCCAGCCGGTCGGCAGCGGGTCCTTCACGCTGGCATAACGGCCCCGGCAGAAGCCGAGCGGCGCGGTCGGGCTGGTGCCGAAGGCGCGCACCTGGCCGATCAGGATGGCGTGGTCGCCGGCGTCCACCGCGCTGTAAAGGCTGCAATCGAACCAGGTCAGGCTGTCGGTGAGAACAGGTGCGCCGGTGTGCACCCGGTCGTGGTTGACCGACTGGAACTTGTCCTGCGCCTTCGAGGCGAAGGTCGCCGATACCTCGACCTGCCCCTCATGCAGGATGTTGACCGCAAAACAGTCCGCCGCCTTGAACACCGCATAGCTGGACGCCGACTTGGCGACGCAGACGAGCAAGAGCGGCGGATCGAGCGACACGGATGTGAAGGAATTCGCGGTCATGCCGCGCGGCGTTCCGTCCGCTTCGAGCGTGGTGATGACCGTCACGCCGGTGACGAATGTGCCGAAGGCCCGGCGCAACGCGATCGGGTCGATCGGTGCATCCTGTGCTGCCGCTTGCTCCACCATCCCGACCTCCTGTCCGGTTCATTGAGGGGAAGCTACCGCCGCCGGCGGGCGGCTTCTTCCTCCTAGGCGGAGGAGAGTGGCAAAGAGTTCTCCTGCGTTTCGAAGGAGAGCCCGAAGGCGTCAGCGGTCGCTGAAGGCGTGGTTCTCGATGACGCCGTAGAGACGCAGGGCGAGCTCGACGGAAAAGCGTCTTTCCGCTGTTTCAACATCGATGCCGAAGAGCTCCTGGATGCGTGAGAGCCGGTAGCGCAACGTCGTCACATGCAGGCCGAGGCGGTCGGCGCAGGCCTGGCTGCGGCAGCCTTCTTCGAGATAGGCCGACAGAGTTTCCAGATAGGGCGTGCCGTTTTCGCGGTCGTGCTCGGCAATGGCACCGATGCTTTCGCGGACGAAGCTGCGCACGTCGCCCACATCGGCGGCGGAAACCAGCATGGGCAGCGGACCGAAATCCTGCGTGGAGAGCGCACCCGTCAGACCGAACGACCGGCCGATGCGGATCATCCGGCTGCACCGTTCCCAAGCGGCGGGGTAGTCTTCCAGCCCGGCGCAGCGGTCTCCGGCAACGATGACCGGCGCCTCGTCGAAATAGCGTCCCAGTTCATCGGCCATGCGGCGCATGAGTTTCGTGGTGCGCTCCTGCTTTCGCCCTGCCTCATGCCGTACGAGGCAGACGACACCGCCATCAATGGCGACGAGGCTCGCCTCCAGCGACGCTTGCCGCATGATGCGCGACAGGGTGTGCTCGACATCGACGGAAGCGCCGCCGAAGGCCTTTGCCTTCTCCGGAAAATCGACGACGATCATCTGCTGGGGCGTGGAAAAATCGAGCCCGAGGCGCGTGGCGCGCTGGGTGACATCCGCAGCATCGCGCCAGCGCCGCTCGACGACTTCGAAAAACAGCTCGCTTTGCGTGCGCGTCTCGAAACGGAAGCGCAGGAAGGAACGCATCATCTGCACGCTCAGCGCAAACTTGGCGCTGTCGAGCATAAGTTGGTCCAGTTCGCCCTGGGCGACAGCACCGGGGAAGATGACTAGCGCACCGACCAGTTGCCGGTCCACCGTTAGAGCCTCAGTTCGCGCTAAAACCCGCTGCCGCCGCGTGCCATCGTCCAGCAGGATTGGCGCCGTTTCCAAGGCGCCACGCTCGACGGCGTCGCGGGCCGCCTTGATGATGGTGCGACCAAAGACTGTCTGGGCCGCGTCTTGCCAAGCCGCATCGTCGAAGACCGCTATCAGTGGCGAGCGCCCAGCGATCACCTGATTGACAGTAAAATCGACGACGACCAGGGGGTTGGGCAGGAGCCTGTCGACCATGACGGCAAGTGAGGAGACAGAGCCGTCGCTTAGCACATGTTCCAGCAGTGAGGTATGAGCTGAGAGCGCCCGGTCCAGTCGCACTGAGGCGCGCTTTTCCGCTGCGAGACGGTGTTCCTTTTCCACCGCAATCGCGCCGAGAT
Source organism: Shinella sp. H4-D48 (assembly GCF_022637395.1). Taxonomy (GTDB): domain Bacteria; phylum Pseudomonadota; class Alphaproteobacteria; order Rhizobiales; family Rhizobiaceae; genus Shinella; species Shinella sedimenti. The sequence continues at coordinate 684,274 of NZ_CP093338.1, forward strand.
GGATAATGGTTCCGAGAAAGGCGAGATCGTCTTCCGTTACCTCCGTCACCGCCCGGGCGATGACGCTCAGCACCATTGGCCGCCCCTCGGCGTCGGCGCAATTCATCGGCATAACCAGCACGGTGCGGTAATCCCGCTCGAAGGCTTCCTTGCGGTAGCCTGGAAACTCGGCACTTTCGCGCGCATCCCGCAGATAAACCGGCTCGTTGCGCTGGAGCGCGATAAGCGATGGGCTGGTTGCCAGTTCCCAGCGATCCGGCAGGTCGCGTTGGATAAGCGTGGGGTCATGCCGCACGATGACATGCGCATAGCCATGCGCGGCGTCGATGCCCATAATTGAGCCGAGCGCCCAATTCGCGTGTCGGCAGGCAGCCGCAATCAAATGTCGCAGCACGGTCGTCAGATCGCCGCCACTGTTGATTTGGCTTGCAACGTCGCGAAGCGAAAGTATCCGTGATTTGTTGTCCAACCTGCCCCACACTCCCTCTCAGCCCCGCGATAATGCGGCGCGAAATCCACGAATGCTACTACTTTTCAGAGGAGAACCACGGCCCCATTTCCTCCGAATGATAGGAAGATCGTGAGCTGCTAAATACTAAGTTTGTGCAACGTTCAACAAACGGCGGAAAAAACATGGCGCTCAGCATAAGAAAGTTCTGCACCTTCCTTGAAGAAACCCACATCGAGGGTGGCAAGGCCGCGCCGCGCTGTCTCAATCTCGTCGTGGTCGCCGCCGTCATAAAAAATCCGTGGTCCGGCAAGGGCTTTGTGGAGAACCTGCGGCCCGAGATTATCGACATTGCAGGGCCTTTAAGCGAGGAGATGACCCGCCGGCTGCTGGTGCAAATGCCAGCCGAAAAAATCGAGGCTTGCGGCAAGGCGGCAGCGGTCGGCGTGAATGGAGAGATTGAGCATGCCTCGGCAATGATCCACACACTGCGCTTCGGCAATCCCTTCCGCGAGGCGATTGGCGGCACGAACTATCTGGAATTTGCCAACACCCGTAACGCGCCAGGTGCGCTGCTCTCTTTGCCGATGATGCATAAGAGCGAAAACGGCAAGCGTTCCCACTTCCTCACCGCCAATTTCCAAATTGCCGATGCGCCCCATCCAGACGAGATCGTCATCGCCATCGCCGCCGCCGATGGCGGCCGCCCGCACGCACGCATTGCCGATCGGTTCCAGGATATCGCAGAAATGGAAGCAGAGGCCGCCAATGCAGCTGCCCGAAATTGAACCACGGCGGGTGGAGCCCTTTTGTGGAGATACGGCACTCATAGCCGCGCTATTCCGATCTGGCGCCGGGACTGGTGTTCGGCCTGAGACTGCGCCAGACCGAAGACTTTCTGGCTTCGACCTTACAGCTGATGAGCCTCGATCTGGCGACCCCGATCACTCGATCGCTGATCTATGCACCAACGCCACTCTATGCAATTCTTCCCGCCTGGCGCGACAGCGACAACTCATTCCGTCTTAGGAGGTCCTTCAGGCGTGATGGTTTCCCGGCACCAGCCGCTTGGCGGCAGCGACGGTGCGGCCAAGCCAAACATGCTCCATCTGGCGCGTTTCTTCCATATCCCCGGACTGCGGCAACCAATGTTCAAGGATGACACTCATATCGTCAGGGCAGTGCGTGAGCATAGCGAGGATTTCTTCAATTTCGGCCCTGCCTTCAGACAACGGCGTGCCATGGATACCGAACCCGACACCATAGGGGTCAGGTGTGATATCGTAATCCTTGAGATGTAGGTTGATCGTGTAAGGCGCCAGCATCTTCACCGTGGTGATCGGCCATTCGCCGGCGCAGATCGAATTGGCGACGTCAAGGCAGACGCCAAGCGCTTCGTCGGACACAGCATCAAGAAGTGCGACCATGCGGGGCGATGGATAGTTGAAGTGGTTTTCGATGGCAAAGCGCAGCCCGGCGCGCTTGCCGTCCGGCAGAAGCTCGCGGATTTGCGCAGCAAGCTCCGGAATCGGAATCAGGGCGTCCTCGGCATCGAGCGCCACCCGCAGGATTTTCGAACCGATTCGCTCGCCGATGGGGATGTATCGGGCGAGCTCTTCCGCATCGAAGGACTGGGTTCCGAGTTCCAACGTCATGTCGTAGCTGTCAGCGCGCGCCTTCAGGGCAAGATGGTCTTCAGCGGTCAGCCGGTCGAGCGGGAGGTTATCGGCATATTGCACGAGCGACAGCCCATGTTGATGCGCGATTTCCAGAACCTCCATTGCGGTCATCGGTTTTGCGGGCCGTAGATCCTTGATCCCGATCGACCAACGAAAGGCGTAGCTTCCCAATCCCAGTTTCATGCATTCCTCCTCGGACGCGGGGCCGGCACATCGAAACGTGCCGGCCGGCAATATCAATGAATGAGCGAGCCGCCGTTAACATCGACTTCTGAGCCCGTGACATAGGCCGAGAGATCGGATGCCAGGAACAGCGCGCAGCCAGCAACGTCATCCGCCGTCCCGGCGCGGCCCATCGGGATGCCAAGCTTGATCTCTTCCAACTTTTCCGGCGTCAGCATGCCGCCAGTGATGTCGGTAGCGATGAAACCCGGGCAGATCGCATTGACACGAACATTGTCCGGCGCCAGTTCACGCGCCATCGCCTTTGTCAGGCCCAGCACGCCCGCCTTGGCCGCGGAGTAGTGCGGACCGCCGAAAATCCCGCCGCCGCGCTGCGCGGAAACCGACGACAGGTTGACGATCTTGCCTTCCTTGCGTGAACGCATATGCGGAATGACCGCCTGGCTGCAATAAAGCGTGCCGCGCAGATTCACATCAAGGACCGCGTCGTAGTTCTTCGGCGCGATGTCCATGATCTTCAGCGGCTGAGTGATGCCGGCATTGTTAACGAGGATATCGATCCGGCCCCATTTGGCGGCCAGCGCGTCGAAGACTTTCTTCACTCCTTCGAGATCGGTGACGTCACACGCCATGCCGACATGCTGCGGACCGAGATCGGCGGCAGCCTCCTTCGCCGCTTCCTCGTCGAGGTCGAGGATGGCGACGGTCGCGCCGTGTTCGGCAAAAAGCTTCGCCGTCGCCTTGCCGAGACCGCGCTTGGATGCCGCGCCGGTGACAACGGCGAATTTGCCCTGAAGCAGAGCAGTAGCCATGAGGTTTCTCCCTGGGTAGCCGCGCCCGGCCTTCTGCCGGGGCGCAATTCGTTGAAATGAAGGTCAGACCCAGCCGCGGATCTGCGTGATTATGGCGGCGGTCGAGATGCCGTAGCGATCATGCAGAGTCGGAAGCGCACCGGCATCGAGAAACTGGTCCGGCAGGCCAATCATGCGGAAGGCAGGTGTCACGCCATGCGTCAGCAGAATCGATGCGACCGCCTCGCCAAGACCGCCCACCTTCGTGTGGTTTTCCGCCGTGACGACCAGGCGTCCACCTTTGCCGGCTTCCGAGAGGATCGTCTCGGTGTCCAGGGGCTTGATCGTCGGGCAATGCAGCACGGCGGCGGATATACCCTGCGCTTCCAGTTCGACGGCCGCATCAAGCGCGCGCATCGTCATGAAGCCTGAGGCGATGACGAGCACGTCCTTGCCGTCTCGCAGAAGCTTGGCCTTGCCGAGCTCGAACTTATAGTCCGGGCAATGCTGGCGGATGACCGACGGCACCTTGCCGCGCGGCAGGCGCATATAGACTGGCCCTTCATGCGCCGTAATGGCAGGAACGGCTTCCATCACGTCGATGGCATCGCACGGGTCGACGATCGTCAGATTGGGCAGGCCGCGGAAGATCGCAAGGTCTTCGGTCGCCTGGTGGCTGGGCCCGTAGCCGGTCGTCAGGCCCGGCAGGGCGCAGACGATCTTGACCGGCAGATACTCTTCGGCGATGGCCATGGCGATGAAATCATAGGCGCGGCGCGAGGCGAAGACGGCATAGGTGGTGGCGAAGGGAATGAAGCCCTCCCGTGCCATACCGGCGGCAGCCGAGATCATTACCTGCTCGGCCATGCCCATCTGATAGAACCGTTCGGGAAAGGCCTGGGCGAAGATATGCAGATCGGTGTATTTTGAAAGATCGGCGGTGAGGCCGACGATGCGGTCGTTCTTCTTCGCTTCCTCGACCAGCGCATGACCGAAGGGTGCGGAAACAGTGTCATAGCCCTCGGCAGCCAGCGAGGCGATCATCGCCGAGGTGCGTCCGCCTTCGCCGGGCTCCGGCGGCGTGCGGGCTTCCCACTTGCGGTGTGGGTCGTATTTATGTGTGGCGCTCATGGCGTCATCCCTCCCTCATTCCGGCCGGTTCGCATCGAGAACGGCGAGCGCTTTTTGCCACTCGTCCGCCTCGACCCGCACGAAATGCGTAATCTCGCGCTGTTCGAGAAAAGGCACGCCCTTGCACATGATCGTGTCACAGATGATGACACGGGGTTTGGCCTCCTTGAGATGGCGGGCCGCATCGAAAGCCGCGACGAGCGCGGCGATGTCGTTGCCATCCACGCGCTGGACATGCCAGCCAAAGGAGGCCCACTTGGCGCCTAGCGGCTCGGAGCACAGCATGTCCGTCGACCTACCGTCGGCCTGCTGGTCGTTGAAATCGACGATGCAGACGATATTGTCCAGCTTGTGATGGGCCGCCGACATGGCGGCTTCCCAGGTGGATCCCTCACCGAGTTCGCCATCCGACATGAGGTTATAGACGAAGGCCGGGTTGTTCTTGGCCTTGAGGCCGAGCGCCATGCCGACGCCGATACCCAGCCCCTGGCCGAGCGATCCACCAGTGATCTCCATGCCGGGCGTATAGGCTGCCATGCCGGACATCGGCAGGCGGCTGTCATCCGTCCCGTAGGTCTCAAGTTCCTGCTCCGGCAGGATGTCTGCCTCGATCAGCGCCGAATAGAGGGCGATCGCGTAGTGGCCGATGGACAGCAGAAAGCGGTCGCGGCCTTCCCATTCCGGTTCCTCCGGACGATAGGCGAGCGCGTGGAAGTAAGAAACGGAGAGGACGTCGGCAACACCGAGCGCCTGCCCGACATAGCCCTGCCCCTGCACCTCGCCCATGCGAATGGCCTTGCGGCGGATTTCCCAAGCGCGACGCGCAAGGCTCATGTTCGACAGCGTCGCCGTCGTGGCCTGAATGGTCATGGTTCCTCCCGTGTCGTCCGGCGCAATCACGGCGCCAACGAGCGACACTACTGCCGCGGAAAAAAACGACCTTCAATTAAGTTATTCGAACAATTTGTTTAGAAACACTTAGGTGACGCACCCCTTAAGATAGGCGAGGTTCGTGGGAGCGGGCGAGGAGGACGTTCCGCTGCATGACCTGGCTGATCGCCGCCGCCGCTCTGACGGCACGATCGCGGATCACGCAGTGTCGGAGGCTTCCCTTTCGCGTAGACAACCCACGCCCTAGGGAGGAGCGACATGAAATTTCGCCATCTATTGACCGCCGTTGCCTTTGCGTTCTGCGCCAGCATGGCCAATGCCCAGACCTTCCAGCTGTCTCACAATGCAGGCGCCGGCAATCCAAAGGATGTTGCTTCGCTGAAGTTCTCCGAGATCGTCAAGGAAAATTCGGGCGGACGCCTTCAGGTCGATGTAGGCGGTGCCGCGCAGTTCGGCGACGACGCCGAGACCATAACCAACATGCGCCTCGGCACCATTGCGTTCTCGGCGAATTCACAGGGCACCACCTCGGCCGTTGTGCCTGAGATCGCGCTACTGGGACTGCCGTTCCTCTTCCAGAATCTCGAGCAGGCCGAAGCCGTGATGGACGGTCCTGTCGGCGACAAGATCGCAGCGGCGGCCGAAAAGCAGGGTCTGGTCGTACTGGGCTGGTGGAACAACGGCATTCGCGAAGTATCCAATTCCAAGAAGCCGATCGTGGCGCCGGATGACCTGAAGGGCATGAAGATCCGCACGCCGCCGGATCCGATGACCATCGACATTTTCGAAGCGCTCGGCGCGTCACCCACTCCCATGGCCTTCTCCGAGCTTTACATCGCGCTCCAGCAGGGCGTGGTTGACGGTCAGGAAAACCCGCTGATCAACATCTACTCGTCGAAATTGCATGAAGTTCAGCCCTTCATCTCGATGACAAACCACAAGTATGAGGCGACTCCCTTTCTGGCTTCCAAGATCGTCTTTGACGGTCTGTCCGCCGAAGACCAGGAAATCGTCCGCGCAGCCGCAAAGGAAGCTGGAGAGTTGAACCGAAAGATGGTGCGCGACCAGTCGAACGAACTGCGCACCACGCTTGAGGCCGCTGGCATCAAGTTCAATGAGGTCGATCCCACACCGTTCGTCGCAGCCACGCAGCCGGTCTACGAAAAGTGGCGTGCCCAGTACCCGGAACTCGTCGATGAACTCATCGCAGCGGCCAAGGAAGCCGCCAAGTGATGACGGCAGCTCCTGTTCGGGCACCTGATGGCAAGGCGGGTTCTCCCGCCTTGCGCTTCACCAATCTGATCGGCCACGTACTCGACCGACTTGCGATCCTCATCGCCGTCTCAGCGATCGTCGTCATCTTCCTGGCGCTGATGGCGGAGGTCGTCGTGCGCTATTTCACCTCCGCAGGCCTCGGCTGGCCGAACGAAGTGCCCAACCTGCTCTTCCCGTGGCTCATCACGGGCGGTATCGTCGTGGGCGCGCAACGCGGTGCCCATATTGCGGCCGAAGCCCTGCGCTCCGTGCTGGACGCGGCAAAGCTGCGCCTTCTGCTGATGGGCATCAATATGCTCGTAGCCGTTTCGTTCGCCTATCTCGCGTGGCTTTCGCTGCAGGTCATCCAGATCACGAAGGTTCAGGTCTTCCCCATGACCGGACTTGGTCAGGCCTGGGCGTACAGTTCTCTTCTTTTCGGTTTCGGCGGCATAGCGCTGGCGGCCGCCGTCAATCTCATTCGGGTGGCCTATGCAGCGGATCCGCGCCTTGTCCACCAGACGGAAACGGAGCACATGACATGACAGCCGTCATGACTGGCATTTTCGCCGTCCTTCTGACCCTGTCCGTGCCTGTCGGCTATGCGCTGATCATCGCCGCCGGTACGGCCATTCTCTTCCATGGCGGAACACCCACGGTGCTTGCCGTCGTCAAGCTGTTTCAGCCGACCCAGAGCTTCCCGCTGCTGGCCATTCCCTTCTTCATCCTGTCCGGCTCGCTGATGATGTCGGGTACGCTCGGCCAGAAGCTCGTGCAATTCGCCGCCGCTCTCGTCGGCCGCTTTCATGGCGGCATGGGCCAGGTTACCGTCGTCGGTTCCACCATCTTTGGCGGCGTCTCCGGGTCCGCTGTAGCGGAAGCATCGGCGCTCGGTTCCATGCTCATCCCGTGGCAGAAGCGTGAAGGCTATCCGGCCGGCTTTGCCGCCGCAGTCACAGCCTCGTCCTCGACAATCGCGGGCCTCATTCCGCCGTCGATCCCGCTCATCCTCTATTCCACCGTCTCCAATGCCTCCATCGCGGCACTGTTCTCGGCTGCCGTCCTGCCCGGCCTGATGCTCGCCGCCGGCATGATGGTGGTCTGCTATCTGTCAGGCCGTATCCGGAATTTTCCAAGGCTAACCGACCAGACACATCTGCGCTCCATCGGCAAATCGATCCTGTCTGCCCTACCCGCGCTGCTGATGCCGTTCTTCATCGTCGTACTGCTGCGCGCCGGCATTGCCACGCCGACCGAGGTCAGCGTCATCGCGGTGTTCTACGCGCTGGTCGTCAGCGTCATCGTCTACCGTGACCTGACCTGGACCCGCCTTCATGAAGCGCTGGTGGGCACCGTGATTACCACCGGCATCGTCATGCTGGTCATCACCGCGTCGAGCTTGGTCGGACACGTTCTCATCACCGAGCGGATTCCCACCATCGTGGCGCAGTGGGCGCAGGACACGCTGGTCAACGCCATCCTGATCATTCTCATGATGAACATCATCATGCTGGTGGTCGGCATGTTCCTCGACCTGCCTGCAGCGATCCTGCTTCTGGGTCCGACCTTCGTAGCCATCGGACACGCCATCGGCATGGACCCGATCCAGCTTGGCGTGATGGTGTGCATCAACCTGTCGATCGGCCTCTTCACTCCGCCCATCGGTACCACGCTGTTCATCAGCGCGGCCATAGCACGCGTGCCGATCGGCGCCGTCGTCAAGGAGCTCTGGCCTTTCTATCTGGTGGCGTTCATCGTGCTGGTATTGATGTCATACGTTCCGGCACTCACAATTTATTGAGGACAGCATGACCAAGACCATCGCATTTGTCGGGCTAGGCTCCATGGGCCTGCCCATGGCCACCAATCTGGTCAAGGCCGGGTACTCCGTCCATGGCTTCGATACGCGGCCGCAAGCCATGGACGCGCTCGCTGCGGCCGGCGGGATGCGCGCCGAAAGCCTTGCATCGGCCTGCCAGCATGCCAATGCACTGATCCTCATGGTGGTCAACGCCGCGCAGGCGCTGACCGTGCTGATCGAGGCCGGAGCGCTCGCCGCGCTTCCCACGGGCGCGCATGTCTGCCTGATGGCGACATGCCCGCCGGACGAGGTCACGGCACTGGAAACAGAGATTCGGGCAAGCGGCAAGCGCCTCGTCGACTGCCCGGTCTCCGGCGGTGTCGTCGGCGCGAAGGCCGCGACGCTGACCATCATGGTGGGTGCGCCGCAGGAGGACTTCGACGCGGTCGCTCCGATCCTTCGCAGCATGGGCGACAAGCTCTACCATTGCGGCCAGAAGGTTGGCCAGGGTGCGGTGGTCAAGGCAATCAACCAGCTTCTCTGCGGCGTTCATCTCGCCGCGGCCGGGGAAGCGCTAGCGCTGGGCGAAAAGGCCGGCGTCGACGTCGCCACGCTCCTGGAGATCGTCTCCGGCTCGGCGGCCTCGAGCTGGATGCTGAAGGACCGCGGCCCGCGCATGCTGATGCAAACCCCGCCCGTAACGAGCGCGGTCGACATCTTCGTCAAGGATCTCGGCATCGCGCTGTCCGCCGGGCATTCGGCCGGCATGGGGCTGCCGCTTGCCGCTGCTGCCCACCAGATGTTCCTTGCCGAAAGCGGCAACGGCAATGGTCTTGCCGATGACAGCAAGGTCATCGCCGCCTATCGGCGTCTCAACGGGATCTCTTGACATCCACGGCACGCCGCAGCCCATTGGCGGGCGGCGTTCCGGATTGTCTCCGGGGCGCCGCATACACTGCGGAGACCAGCGTGGCCATCAATCCCAATCTGAATTCACTTGCCTATTTCGAGGCCGTCGCCCGCACGGGACGCGTATCGCTAGCCGCTGCCGAACTCGGTGTGTCTGCCGCCGCCGTCAGCCAGCAACTCAAGCAGCTTGAGGAGCAATGGGGTGTACGCCTGTTTCGCCGCAAGGACCGCCGCCTGAGCCTGACGCTCGACGGAGAGACGCTTTTCCAGGCAACGACGAACGCATTTCGCATGATCCGCGGCGCCCGGGCCGTGGTCCTGCGCCAGCGCAACAGCCGGCAGCTGACGGTGCGCTCCAGCCCCAGCTTTGCCGTCCGCTGGCTAACGCCGCGCCTCAAGCATTTCCTCGACGCCAATCCCGACTGGGGTATTCGCGTCGATGCCACGCCCGATTTCTCAGACTTCGAAACGGAGGCGATCGATCTCGACATGCGATATGGCGCAGGTGCCTGGGACGGCCTGCATACCGAATGCATCATCAACGATTTCTTCCTGCCGATGTGCAGCCCGGCCTATCGCGAGCGCCTGACGGCCGACGATGCGGATCCGGCCGGTCTTCTCGCCCATGCAAGACTGATCCATTCGGTGAAGACGCTCTATCAATGGGACGCCTGGCTGCTGGTGCATGGCATCGACCCGCCGCTGGAGCAGGCACCGCTGCGCTTTGACCGGTCGTCCATGGCCATCCAGCTTGCCCGCGACGGCGCGGGCGTAGTGCTCGATTCCGCCACCCTTGCCCAGGAAGATCTCGAGCGCGGCACGCTCGTCCCGCTATCGGCCGCCTTCGATGTCGTGGAGTTTCCCGCCTACTGGATCGCCTGCCCGCCCCGCCATGTCAACAGGCGCAATGTGCGGCTGTTTTCCGACTGGATCCGTGAGCAGGGCCAGAGCTTCGACCATCAGGCGCGCGGCCTTCTCAAGGGTCTCGGTTGCCGGATCCGCTTCGCCAACGACGGCGAGCCGGTCCTGCGCTAGCATTTCCGGCCGCGCCCTGGGGGCGCGGCCGACCGACACTCGTCCTCAATAGATGGTCAGGGCCGGGACGTAGGAGATGAGGCCAAGGGCAAGCGCTGCGACGAGGTAGAACGGCCAGAGTTCGCGCACGACGACTCCGATGGGAACGCGTGCAATGGCCGCGCCGATGAACAGCGTGGTGCCGATGGGCGGGGTGAACAGGCCGATCGACAGGTTGATGCAGATCATGATGCCGAGCTGGATTGGATCCAGGCCGATCGCCTGGCCGATGGCCACGAAGGTCGGGCCCAGCAGCAGGATCGCTGCCGGAAGGTCAAGGAACATGCCCACCACCAGCATAATGATGTTCATCATGAGGATGATCAGGATCATCGTGCCCAGCGTCTGCTGCGCCCATTGTGCCACGATGGTGGGGATCCGCTCCGTGATCAGCACGTGGCCGACGAGGCTGGAGGCGGTGATGACCAGCATGACGATGCCTGTCGTTACGACGGTCCCGACCAGCGCGGCGTAGATGCTCTTGAGGGTCAGGTCACGGTAGACAACGGCACTGACGACCAGCGCATACGACACCGCGATGACGCTGACCTCGGTCGGCGTCGCGATGCCGGCGCGCAGAAGAAGCACGATGAAGAGTGGCATGGCGAGCGCAGGCAGAGCCGAGACGAACAGCCTGCCGAAGGGCGGGAACTGCGAGCGGTCGGTCAGCCGCGGAAAATTACGGATACGGCCGGACAGATAGCAGACCAGCATCATGCCGGCGGCGAGCATCAGGCCGGGCAGGATGCCGGCGGTGAACAGGGCCGCAATCGAGACATTGGCAACCGTCGAATAGAGGATGAGCGGGATCGACGGCGGTATGAGGCCGGCGATCGTGGCCGAAGATGCGGTGACGGCGGCGGCAAAGCCGGCCGGATAGCCCTCGCGCTTCTGCCAGGGAATGAGCATGGAACCGAGGGCCGAGGCCTCGGCAACGGCCGAGCCGGAGACGCCACCGAAAATGGTGGAGCCGACGACGGTGACCTGGCCCATACCGCCATGGAAGCGACCGACGAGGGCGGCGGCGAGCTGGACGAGCTTCTGGCCGAGCGTGCCGGACATCATCAGCGAGCCGGACAGGATGAAGAAGGGGATGGCCAGCAGCGGGAAGCTCTGGGTCGGCTGAAACAGCTTGACGACGGCCAGCACCGTGGGCGTTCCACCATGCCACAGGATGGCGCCACCCGAGGCGATGATGAGGGCGTATCCGACCGGCATGGAAAGCGCCAGCAGGACCGCGAAAACGGCGAGCATGATCGCAGTCATGGCGCGTGCTCCGGATCGGTTTGATTCAGGGATTGCGGGTCCTGCGCAAAGGCGACCCGCACGATGTTGACGAGCGATGCGAGCGCGATGCCGACGAAGCCGAAGAGCAGTGCCGAATAGGCCCAGGCCTGTCCCAGCCCTGTCATCGGGAAGACCTGCGCCTTGGTGATGGCGATGACCTGCAGCGAAAGCCAGGCGAGATAGCAGAACGCGACGGCGACCATCGCATGCAACAGCATAAGGAGCCTGCGCAGCTGCTCGGTGCTGAGATAGCTGCGGATGGCTTCGGCGGCGATATGGCTGCCGCGCTGTGCGCCGATGACGATGCCGCCCATGATAAGCCATGGGAATAGCAGGTTCGGTACCTCGTTGGGCCAGCCGAGGCCGGCGGAGGTGAAGTAGCGCACGAGGACCTCGGCCATCAGTGCCAGGAAGATGACGACGATGGAGCAGACGGAAATCGCGATGGCGGCATAGTCGATGACGAGGCCAGCCATGTTTGAGACGCGCAAGGCGGGTGGACCCGCCTTGACATCATAGAGGGGGGAGTTGGCCAGCCCCATTATTGCGCCGCCGCCTGCCTGGCCGCCGCAACCAGCTCGTCGACGAGCTCCGGATACTGCGCGCGCCACTTCTCGTAGACAGGCTGCGTCGCTGCAACGAACGGTGCAGGGTCCACATCGTTGAACGTCACGCCCGCCTCCTGCAGCTTGGCATAAAGTTCCTCGCTCTGCTCGCGGACCATCTTACGGTTCAGCTCGCCCGCCTCGATGGCGGCCTTGCGAATGATGTTCTGATCCTCCGGCGAGAGCGAATCGAAGACGATTTTCGAAGCGAGGAACGGCGTGGATTCGAATTTGTGGTTGGTGCGGCTGATATAGGGCTGAACCTCGTAGAGCTTCGAGGAGAAGATGTTGATCAGCGGGTTTTCCTGACCGTCGACCACCTTCTGCTGGAGCGCGATGTAGAGTTCGGAGAAGGCCATGGGGGTCGGCGACGCGCCGAGCGCTTCGAAAATGTCGATGGTCATCGGGTCCGGCGGCGTGCGGATCTTCAAACCGGCGAGATCGCCCGGAGCCAGGATGGGCTTGCTGGAGTTCGATGTCTCGCGAATACCATTGTTCCACCACGCAAGAACCAGGATGCCCTGCTTTTCAGCCGCCGCCGCGATCTTCTCACCGACTGGGCCGTCCATAACGGTTTCGGCCTGCTCAAGGCTCTGAAACAAGAAAGGCAGGCCGAAAAGCCCGATCTCAGGAACCGCGCCCGACGTCGCACCTTGCGCATTCGCCGAAAACGCGATGGTGCCCAAGCGAATATTGGTAATGCTCTCTGCATCATCACCAAACTGCGAACTGGTTCCGACGTCGATGGTGATGCGTCCGTCCGTGCGCTCCTTGACGAGTTCTGCGAATTTCAAGGACGCGGTGTCCTTGGGATTGCCGACAGCGGCACTGTGCGAGATCTGGAACTGCTGGGCAGCTGCGGAACTGGCACACAATGAAACGACGAGAGCGGCGACGATATTACGAACTTTCATGACTATCCTCCACTTGTTGTCACGAGCTGTCTAGTTGGTGTTTTCGGGCTCCCCTCCCGAAGACTGACCTGTCAGGGGCAAACGCGGGCCAGGCGCACCTGCGTAACAGGTGTCGCTGCCATGAAACCGATCTGCCGGGTCGAACGGACATCCCCTTGGGGGCGCCGATCAGGTGGTTCTACGAACGACGCCGAACCGGCTTGTCTGGCCGAATGGCCGGCGGGCATTGCTCCCTGCGGCACACCGCGCGATGCGCCATTCCGGCTGCCGGACTGTCTTCCTCATACGCCTCCCGAACCGTCTCTACATCTGAAGCAGCAGCTTCTTGAGGATCTCGCGCACCAGATGGCGGTGATCCTGGCAAAGCTTGCGTGCCTTCTCGCTGTCACCGGCAGCAATGGCCGCGATGATCAACCGGTGTTCCCGGACGGAATTCGCCCGGTCGACATAAATCGGGCTGACAAAAGACAGCACCGATTTCATCTGGTCGCGGACCGAATAATAGCTGCTGGCGATCAGCGCGTTTTCGGACATGTCGAAGATGATCTGGTGGAATTGCCCGTCCAGCTCCGCCCATATCCGCGCCTGGTCGCGGTCCAGATTCTCCTCCATCCTGTCGACCAGCGGCGTCAGACGCGCTTCCAGTTCCTGTCCATCCACGTCGCCGGCGGCGACACGTTCGGCCAGCAGATATCCCGCCATGCCATCGAGCGCCTCGACCAGTTCGTACCCCTTAATGAGGTCCTGGATCGTGAAATGGCGCACAAAAGTCCCGGAGCGCGGAATGACCTCCACAAGCCCGTCGGCTTCCAGCCGCTTGATGGCGTCGCGTACCGGCGTGATGCTCATTTCGAATTCACTGGCGATGCGGTGAATGTCGAGGGGAGCCGACGGACGCAGACCACCATTGATGATCCTGTCCCGCAGCGTTTCATACGCCTTGTCGGAATAGTTTCGCGTCATCGTCTTCCCTCTGGACACCGCAGGGCCTCGTTACATGAGTTCGCTATATACCCTCGCTATATCCTGCGCCGACAACGGAACATAGTTGTTTACCAGCAATCGCTGCTGTGTTTCGATCACCTTGTCGGCGTACCGGCTCGCGTCACCGGCGGTCATGCCGTATTCGCCAAGCCGCCGTGTCGGCACCACCGCGGCAAGAAGCGCATCGAGCGCATCGAAGGGATTGTCGCCATCGCTCACGCCCACGACATCCTCGATCAGGCGCGCGATATCGGCGATCTTTCCGTCCGGGGCCTTCTCGTAATAGATCTTGAAGACCGGCGGGAGGAAAAGCCGTGTCGCCTCGCCGTGCGGCACGTGATGCGCGCTGCCGAAATGCATCGCGATCGCGTGAACGCCGCCGGCGAGCACGTTTGCCAATGCGATGCCCGCCATGTTGCTGGCGGTCAGATATGCCTTGGCGTCTTGCTGGATGACATCGCGACCATGTTGCACGATGCGCATGTAGCCCTGCAGGATCGCGCGGATGGCCGCCATGCAGAACATGTCCGTAAAGGCGCTGGCGCGCGGCGCGAGATAGATTTCCAAGGCGTGCACGAGCGCGTCGGCCGATGATGTCGCAAAGACATGATAGGGGATTTTCGACAGGAGTTCGTCGATCAGGACGGCATGATCGGCAAATCCTGCGTCGAAACCCTTGCCGATCTTGCTGCCGATGGACGGGAAGTCAAAGACAGAAACACAGGTGACCTCGCAGCCAGTTCCGCACGTTGTCGGGATCAGGAGCAGGCCCGCCTTGCGGCCCGGCTGCACGCCGGCTGCAAAAAGTCCTGCCACGGTCTCATCCGAATCCAGCGCCAGCACCTTCGCGCAATCGAGGATCGAGCCGCCGCCGATGGCGATGAGACGCTCGAAGCCGAGCTTTCGGACAGCACGCAGCATTTCGTCGACGGCAACATCCGTCGGCTCGCCGCCGCAGAAGTCGTCATAGAATAAGGTCTGCGCCGGCGTATCCTTCATGAAGGCGTCATGCAGGACGCGTTGCGTGAGAATCAGATCCCGTTCCGTGACGGCATGGGCTTCGGTGAAGGCGGAAAAGGTGTCGTAGCCATGAAGCTGTGGGCAAACAGCGAACTTCATAGTCGTTCAGGCTCCCGCAGCGATACGCACGGCGGCGATCTTCCCGAGCAGGGGGCCGTAGATGGCCTGATCGTCGGGCGCCGACCGGTCAAGCGGTTCGGCGATGCGCGTCGTGTTGTAATAGTGCTTCTGGGTGACGTTTTCGGATACCGAGTTCCCACCCCAGCTACCGCAGCCGAGCGAGAAGGTCTTCGCCAGGCCGTTGGACCAGCTGCCCGAATTCGCAACACCGTGCGACTGGCGCACGATGACCCGCGAGGTCTTCGTTTCGAGGCCGAGCTTCAGGATACGCTCGGGATCGTTGGAATGGATGCCGCAGGAATGGCCGGCACCAGAATAGCCGGTGATGACGTTGACCAGCGCGATGGCGTCGTCGAAGGCATCGTATTTGTAGCAGGTGAGGACGAGGCTGAGCTTTTCGCCGGAGAACGGATAGTCGGCACCGGCGCCCTGCTCTTCCACCACGATGAACTTGCGACCGACAGGCACGTCGATGCCGGCAAGGGCCGCGATTTCAGCGAGAGGGCGAGCAACGACCTTGCGCGAGACATGGCCGTTCTCCCAGAGCACGGCCTGGAGCTTCGCCTTCTCTTCGACCGTCGCGATATACGCCCCCTCCTCTTCGAGTGCGCGCAGAAAGCCATCATAGACGGAGGCCTGGACAATGATGGCGTTTTCGGCCGAGCACCCGGAGGCATTGTCGCCGGTTTTGCCGATCCTGATCTTCGAGGCTGTTTCCGCCAGATCGATCGTCTCGTCGATGATCACAGCAGCATTGCCTACACCTACCCCATAGGCCGGCTTGCCGGAAGAATACGCCGCGGCCACCATATCACCCGAGCCTGTCGCCATGGTCACGTCGCACTGGGCCATGAGCTCGGCGGCGAGCGCCTTAGACGGTGCCACGATACACTGGACCAAATCTTCCGGGGCATCGAGCGCACGAAGAACCTGGCGGATGACATCGACGACAAAGATGGTGGTATTTTTGCTGGCCGGATGCGGCGCGCAGATCACGGCGTTGCGGGCGCGGATGCCCAGAACCGATTTGAAGATCGGCGTTGCCTCGCAATTGGTACTTGGCACCAGCGCCGCGATGACTCCGTAGGGCTTGGCAATAGTGATTATGCCGTTCTCGTTGTCGCGGGCGATGACGCCGACGGTCTTTTCTTTACGGATGTCGTGGAAGATCGCCGGCATCTTGTGCGTAAGTTTGGCGAGCTTACTTTCGACAAGGCCCATCTTCGTCTCGTCATAAGCCATGTCTGCAATTGTCGCTGCCAGTTCGGGGCGTGAGAGATGGTATACGATCGCACCGGCTATTAGGTCGACCTGCTCCTGGGTGTAGCCGTTCAGGATGGCCTGCGCACTGCGCGCCCGGCAAACGAGTTGTGCGATATGACTATGATCTGCGGACTGCGACATTGTTCCTCCAGGCCGCGGTCACGGCCAAATGCTAAATGCTGTGATGCATCAGATAAGACATCACGATGGACATAAAACAAAGCCAGCCCAACTTCAACTCAAAAATGTCATCTGATGTATCAGTTCATATTCTCCTTGATACTTTCCGTGACGCATGTTAGCCGGCATGACAAGCGAAAACAGGAGGTGGAGATGGCAGAGGAAAAGGATCGCGTAGAGATCAATGAGGTCGTTCTGCGGGATGGCCTCCAGAACGAGCCGGATTTCGTTGCGACCGAGGAGAAGATCCGACTTGCTGACGGCCTTTCGCGCACGGGTGTCAGGCGTCTCGAGGTTTCATCTTTCGTGTCGCCGAAAGCGATTCCGAACCTGCGCGACGCGGCCGACGTACTCCAGGGCATAACGCGCGTGCCGGGCGTGCGTTACACGGCACTCGTGCCCAATGTGCGTGGCGCGGAGCGTGCGCTGGAGAGCAGCGTGGACGAGGTGAACCTCGTCATGTCCATCGGAGAACGGCACAATCTCGCCAACATGCGGATGACATGCGACCAGTCGCTTGCCCAGTTCAAGGAAATTATGACAGCGATCGCGGGCAGCAGTTTCTTCGTGAACGGCACGCTCGCTACGACGTTTGGCTGCCCGTTCGAGGGTCGCCAATCGGTGGAGCGGGTGCTATGGGCCATTGATATCTATCGCGAAATGGGCATTGAAGGCATCACGATCGCCGATACGATCGGCGTCGCCAACCCCCGTCAGGTCGGTGAACTCACGACGACAATTTTCCGGCATCACCCGGACCTGCAGCTAACGCTCCATCTGCACAACACGCGCGACATGGGTCTTGCCAACGCGCTTGCGGCTTATGATGCCGGCATCCGAAGCTTCGACTCCGCACTTGGCGGCATCGGCGGTTGCCCCTATGCCCCCGGTGCGACGGGAAATGTCTGCACCGAGGATCTGGTTCATATGTTCCACGCTTGCGGGATCGACACAGGCGTGGATCTTTCAGCGTTGATCGGACTTTCATGCGAGCTTCCGGCCTTGCTTGGCCATGCCACGCCTGGCTATGTCATGAAAGCAGGAACCAGCGATCGCGTTTACGCCTAGATGCTCGGATCTGACCGCGTCTGCTTGTTGCAGCATAATACCATCAGCCCGCGCATTGACGCCGAGGCAAGTGGCTTTGACGAAAGGCAGGCGTCAGGGGACCAAGTGGCGCACTCCACGGGTAGCGCACCGCTAGCGACCGGGAGCTTCATCGTTCGGACTGTGGGGGCGTCATTGCCGTTTTCAAACAGTGACTTGGCGTTGCTTGGCGTCCGGGTCGGCGAATAGCGAGTATGGGCAGCGTTCAATCACAGGCATGACCGCCGTGGGAGGTTGGCCGAACAACTTTGAACCAGGAAGATGAACCCGTTATCAATCGCCCGACAGGCCGGACGGCCGCCGGATCATGGCTGCCGCAATCGCTGTCGCTTCACCCGTCATGGTGCGGGCCGGCACGTTGCGGGTGGAACCGAAGGCGATGGCATCGACGGAGATGCACCGTCCGGCAACGAGGATATTGTCCACATCGAGCGGCACCAGCGTGCGCCACGGAATGCCGTAACCGATGCCGACATGGTCCATGATGGCGCGGCTGCCGCCCGGCTCGTGCACGTCGACCGGCGAATTGCAAAGACCGATCGCATCGTCGAAGCGACCGTTGCCTCGCACGTCGGCCTCAGTCAGGATGTAATGACCGGTCACGCGGCGGGTCTCACGCACGCCAAGCTTGGGCGCGAGTTCCAGGAAGATCGCATCCTCGAAGCCGCCGACATAGCGCTGCAGGAAATCGAACGCGCAATAGGCCTGCTTGCGGATTTAGATCTCGGCGCGGCTCAGGTCGCGGTCGTCGAGGCCATTGCCCTGATAACGCGTCACGTTGACGCTGATCTCGCCGGGGATGAGCCCCGTCTTCATGGTGATGTGATCTTTCGGGATGATCCAGTTAAAGCCTTCGGCAACCTTGTCCTTGATGCGCTGCTGGAAGCCAGTCAGAAGCACGGCCATGGTATAGTATTCATTGCGATTGCCGGCTTCCTTCGGATAGACGACTTCCCACATGTCCGCCCGGTTCGCCTCGCAATCGGCGATGAGCGCCGGAACATTGACGTTGAGCACGCGGAAATAGATGTGATGGGCTGGGTGCGGATGAGAAGCCCGCGCACTGCGCCATCCTTCATCACCGTCTGGACCACGTTGGCGCGCAGCAGCACCTCGACGCCCGATTCTTCCACCATTTCTTCGAGCAATATGGCCCCGTACAGCTTCTCGTCTTAGCTGTTATCCTTGCAATCGAAGCGTTCCACGTACTCTTGTTTCCAACTGGGCAGCGCACGAAGATTGGACCTCGGACACGAGTGGAACTTAAGCTCTTGAATGGGATCGAACCTACGACCCGCTGTTCTTCCGCGCTGATCTCACGCGAGTTCCTTGAGATGTCAGAGAGTTGGAAATCCTCGTGCTCGGTGGCCAGTACCTTGACCATGACATAGGAGGACCGATCTGCAATTCATCTGGTGACATATCAGACAGCTTCCGATGGAAATTGGATGGAAATGGATGAATAAATAGTGCATGCCATCGTTTTGGGAATTGGGTGGAAATGGATGCGTAAATGGAATTGTTAAATACGGCGACCGTCCGGATCACGCCCGAAGTCCTGTCGCTCATCGCCGAAATCGACGAGTTCAAGGGTGCTTGGCGTGCGATCGGCCGGATCGCGCCTGAGCGGCTGTCCAGCCTCCGGCGTGTGGCCACGATCGAAAGCGTCGGTTCCTCAACACGTATCGAAGGGGCACGCCTCACGGACCGAGAGGTCGAAAAGCTTCTGGCAAACATCCGCCTTGGGTCGTTTACGACACGCGATGAGCAAGAGGTTGCCGGCTATGCGGAGGTGATGGAGACCATCTTCAGTGCTTACGAAGCTATGTCGCTCACCGAGAGTCATATCCGTCAGCTCCACCGCGACCTTCTTACGCATTCGACAAAGGACGAGCGGCATCGCGGCGCTTACAAAACCCTCTCCAACAACGTGGAAGCGTTCAACGAACAGGGCCTGAGCCTTGGCGTAGTTTTCGCAACGGCATCGCCATTCGATACGCCGCGTCGAATGGAAGAGCTGATCATCTGGTTGGATGAACAACAGCGAGAAAAGCGGCTCCATCCACTTTTGGTCGTCGCGATTTTCGTTGTCGTTTTCCTGGAAATCCATCCATTCCAGGATGGTAATGGCCGCCTATCACGTATTCTGACGACCTTGTTGCTCCTGCGGGCCGGCTACGCTTACGTGCCCTACAGCTCCCTCGAGAGCATAATCGAGCAAAGCAAGGAGAGCTATTACATCTCGCTTCGGCGCACGCAGGGAACGATCCGCACCGCCGAGCCAGACTGGAATCCCTGGATCGAGTACTTTCTGAGAGCGCTGCATCGGCAGAAGACGCAACTTGAGAAAAAAATGGAGCGCGAACGAATTATCCTCGCCGACATGCCGGAATTGTCCGTGACATTGCTTGAGTTGGCCCGCGAGCACGGGCGGATTACGGTCGCGGAGGCTGCACGGATCACCGCTGCAAGCCGTCACACCATTAAGGATCATCTCAGGGCGCTCGTGGATCAAGGGCACCTCGTCCTGCACGGTGCCGGCCGCGGCGCCTGGTACGGTCTTTCCTAACGAAGTGGTGTCAGGCCCATCTGAATGGATTTGATCTTGAAGCAATATGAACCTATGGCCCAGACGTACGACTAGATAGTATTTATCGTCAATTTCATTCTTGATCTTCAGCGTGTCGCCGCAAGAGATCTAAGATCTGGCTCCACTCGCGACGTTTTTGGAGGACAGGTTCTTCCACCCACTTCATTGCTCAAGCGCGCGCATATCGAGTCAAGATGCTCCACTTGCAGACGACGTCAAAGTCGAAAAATGATGCAGCGCTATTTGCCATTCCCCCTTCGTATTCACGACGACAAACGAAGAGCGTACTCGGTTGTGCACGATCGTACCGTCCAGATGGCGATTAATGATGTTGCCGAACCCCTGCGCGATCAACGCACCCACGCCAAAGGCACGGATATTCTGATCAACGAGAGAAAGTGTGACGCCCCGGAGCGTGTTCCGGTAACTATCGAAATACTCCTCGACCTCCGAGCGGCCGACATAGAGCCTTGGCAACAAGCCGAAAAAAACGGCGTCGCCCGTATAGATCCTGGCGAGCGCCTTGCTATCCCAGGTCGCTGCCGCAGCGTTCCACCTCTGCTGTATCTCATCGAGAATTATGTCATGCATTTGAAAACAGGAGCTCTCGGACGGAAGCCTTGCGGCGGCCATCGTGGGTTATGTTTAGGTCGGATACAAATGTCAGGGCTTCGCCTAGCGCCGGTACGCCACGGCGACGTCAGCCGCCAGCGGATATCCGCCGACGGCATCAAACTTTCGAAGATCAGTCATAATATTCCACGGGCGCTTTCTTGAAGGCCTGCCAGGTTTCCATGTCATGGCCAGGCACGACAATCGCGTTTTCCTTCTCCACAATACGGCGCAGCCTGCGAACAGACGCTGCTGCCTCACGTGCCGAGGTCAGTGCACCGGGAAGGCACTTTTCGTTCCAATGGTCCATCGTGTAGGCCGCATCGATCGCGAGCAGGATCGGACCGGTGTTCGGCAACCGCACCATGATTGACTGGTGACCGGGCGTATGCCCCGGTGACATGAACGTCTGGACGCTGCCGTCGCCAAACACGTCATACTGGTCTTCGTCCTCCATCACGTCCCAGGTGATGCCGTCCTTGGTCAGGTCTTTCTTGATGTAGCCACCCTGCATGAACCAGTCGGCGGAGAAAGCCCAGTCGATTTCGCGGCGCTGGACCAGATGGCGTGCTTTAGGGAAATTGCCGCAGGCGCCAGAATGATCGAGATGCAGATGTGAGTGAAGCACGAACTTGATGTCGGCAGGCTTCATGCCGATCTTGGCGAGCTGGTTCACGCAGCCCTCCATCGGATCCATGATCGGGTAGTACTTCTTGGTCGTCTCGCCCCACCAGCCTTCTGGATCGTGGGCTGCCTCGACGGCTGTACCGCCATCGATGACAATATTACCCTTAGGGTGCACGATCAGGTACCAGGGTATCGGCGTGAAGAACGTGTCCTGGCTATAGCCAAGCTTAATGTCGACTTCCTTTTGCCGGATCTGGCCGGTTTGGAACATGTAGAGCCTGATATCTGTGCTCATGGGGTCTCCTCCTATCGTGGATCTGATGCAGCTTACGCCGCGGTTTTCGATTTGCCGCTCAGGGTGACGGCGAGAAGCTCATCGTAGGTCCAATTGGTCTTTGGGGCTTCCGCGACCCGGTTACCGTCGTGAATGACCATCACGCGATCGGCCAGTGCCAGCATCTCGCGCAATGAAGACGACACAAGCAACACCGCCGCGCCTTGCTGTGCAAGCTGCAGGATGATGTCGTAGATCTCCTTGATAGCACCGACATCAACGCCGTTCGTCGGCTCAGCGATGATGTAGAGCGATGCACCGGCGCTCATCCATTTGCCGATGACCACCTTCTGTTGGTTGCCGCCGGAAAAGAAGCGGACCTGGATGGCGGCGTTGCGCGGCCGCACCGCTAGCTGGTCCATTACGTCGTCGGCATATTCCTTCATAGCACCGGGGCGGACGGTGAAGAACCGTTCCAGCCTATTCAGCACCGGAAGGCAGATGTTCTCGGCAACGGAAAGCGCCGGAAAGAGCGCTTGCTTGCGGCGGTCCTCGGGAATGAGCGCCACGCCAGAACGCCGCGCGGCGATGGGTGTGCTGACGTCGATGGCCTTTCCGCGCAGGTTCACCGTGCCCGTGTGACGGACGACGCCGCCGAGTGCACGCGCAACATCCTCCATGCCGCCCCCGACCGGCCCCGTGATGCCCAGAACTTCGCCCGCCCGGATAGTGAAGGACAGCGGCGACAGGTTGGTCGTCGCCAAGTTAGTCGCCTCTAGAAGAACATCTAAGCGAACCCGGCTGCCATCATTGTAGGTCGATAGCTCTGCGCGATTGCGGTCAACCATAAGCTCGGTCACCCGATCTTCGGTGACTTCGCCGCGGTTGAGTGTACCTGAGACAAGCCCTCCGCGCAGGATGGTTGCACGATCGCAGATTTCCTGCACCTCCTTAAGGCGATGGGAGATATAAACGATGGCGATACCCTGTTTCTTGAAGCGCTCGATGATCCGGAAGAGCACTTCCGATTCCGCGGCGGAAAGACGGGCCGTCGGCTCATCCAGCACGATCAGCTTGTATCGCCGATGGAAGAGCGTCGCCAGCGTAACAAGCTGCATCTCGGCGGCCGACAGTGTGCCCGCGTTGCGGCTTGCATCGAGCTCGATGCCCATTTCGGCCAGGATCGCGGTCGCCTCTTCGTGGATCGCCCGGTCACTGATGCGCAACCACCCCGGTTCGTTTCCAAGCAGTATGTTCTGCCCGACGGTAAAGCTGGAGACGAGTTCGGCGTCCTGATAGACGGCGCCAAGGCCCAGACGGTGTGCCTCTGGCGGGTTTGAGACCCGCACAGGCGTGCCTTCGAGGAAAATCTCGCCGGCGCTGGGTGAATAGACGCCGGTGAGTATCTTGATCAAGGTTGACTTGCCTGCGCCGTTTTCGCCGAGCAGGCCGTGGACCTCGCCGGCCAGGAAGCTGAGGCTCACACCCTTCAGCGCCTTGGTGCCAGCGAATTCCTTCTCGAGATTTTTCAGTTCGACGAGTGCTGTTCCAGTCATCGCTTCACCTCAGATGAACTTGAGATGGACTTCTTCGCGGTTGAGAAGCGCATTGGCGCCGACCGCGATGATGAGAACCAGCCCCTGGAAGATGTGACGCGCGGCAAACGGGAAGCCGACCATGTTCATGCCGGAATCCACCATATAGAGGAAGAAGACGCCGACGAGCGTGCCCAACAGGTGCGGCTTGCCCTTGCCAAGGACGGTTGCGCCGAGGAACACGGCAGCGAATGCCTCCAGCAGATAGCCTTCACCACCGACAGGCTGCGCTGAAGAGGATATCGAAGTCACAATCACCCCTGCAATGCCTGACATAAGAGCAGACAGTACGAACGCGAGAATGACCCAGCGATAGACGTTGATGCCGGAATAGAAGGCCGCCATCGGATTATCGCCGACGGCGGCGATATAGTGGCCGATGCGCGTGCGGGTGGCCGCGATCAAGGCAACGAGGAACACGGCAAGCAGGATGAGCACCGGAACACCGATTATGCCGAGCTTGCCCTGACCCAGATAGAGGAAGGCCGTCTCGTCATACCCAACCGGCACCTGGTAGCCGCCGGTAATGAAAATGTTGATGCCCGAAAGAACAAACATCACCCCCAGTGTCACCACGATGCCGGACAGGCGGCCATAGGTGACGAGAATGCCGTTGACCGCGCCGATCATGCAGGCCGCAACAAGCGCGACGGCTATGGCAGCCCACGGCCCAAGGGTCGGAATCAGGAAAGCGACAAGGATCGAGGACGTGGTCACCGTCAGCCCGATCGACAGATCGAAGCTGCCGGAAATGACAACCCATGTCAGGCCGAGCGATACCAGTGCGCTGACAATCATCGAGAATAGGATGTTGTTGAGGTTCGAGGCGGTCGCGAAATAAGGCGATGCGATGGAAAAGCCGACGGCTGCCAGCACGAGCACGATGATCGTTCCCCAGCGCCGCAGAAACCGCATGGCAACGGATTCTGTTCGTCCCGCGGGTTGTGTCTTTGCCATAGATTTTTGCATCGTCTTCACCTGCGTGAGGCTTTTCTGCTCAGCTTGCGTCACTGCTCTGTTCCAGTCGTTCTTGATCGATAGAAGGCAAGTGTCGGCCTTGGCCTAAACCGCTTACCCGTGTGTCGTGCGGTGGCAGGCGCATGCGGCGGGCGGGAAGATTATGCCCGCCGCATGCCAGGCTGGCCTTAGCCGCCGAACTGTTTGAGCAGGGCGATCGCCTGCTCGTCCATGCTTTTGAGTTCGGTAAGGGCCTCTGCCGCCTGATCCGGTGTCTTGGTGATGACCGGAATGCGGTAGACGATGTTTGGGACATCCTCGCCACGGGCAAGTTTAACTGCGAGTTCGCCGGTCTTTCGGCCGATTTCCGGGAACGGCGAATCGCAGCTGAAAACCACCGGAACCTGCTTGGCAGCCCAGGCTTCGAGAAACTGTGTCGACAGGTAGTGGTTGAACAGCGGAACGTCATCGCGGTTCATCTGCTTGAGCGCTTGCCCCGCTCCGAGCGTAAAGGGCCACCACCACGATATGAAGCCGGCGAGAGAGCCGGGTTCAGGATTTGCCTGCAGCAGGGACAGCATGTTCTTGCGACCCACGGAGATTTCATCCGTCGTGCCCTGCCCTCCATCGATGAAGGGCAGAACCTTCATTCGAGGCTCGTAGCGGCACATTAGCTCAAACATGTCGACTTCCATGTCGAACGGCGTGAAATAGCCGCGCTGTTCTGCGGTCTGAGCGAAGGTGCCCTGACGCTTGCAATAGTTCTGGACGAAATATCCGAGCGTGGTGGCGGTGCCCCAGACGTCGTCCATGACGGCAGGCGAATCCTTCACTGGGATCGTGAAGCCAACCGTCTTGATGCCGCGCTTGTGGGCTTCGTCGGCAATATAGGCCGTCTCGGATTCCTGGGAATAAATGCCCATGACGAGGGCGTCGATGCCGCGATCAAGCAGTGCGCGGGCAGCGGCCTGCTCGCTCGCTTTGGTCGGTTCGCCACGAACGGTGACGACTTCGCCACCCGCATCGAGCACCGCCTTGACTATTTGCCAGCAGCCACGGCGCCAAGGCTGATTGAATGGCCCGTAGGTTAGCGGAACGCCGATACGCACCTTCTTGCCCGGCGCGGGAGGCGTGATCTCCTCCGCACTTGCCATTACCGCAGAATTGGCAAAGGCGGCGCCGCCGATGACGCCAGCCGCACCCTTTAAAAGGCTACGGCGACTGAACTGCGCATATTCGGTGGCCTCTTGTGCAAGTCTTCGCAACCGTACGGTGTCATCAAAGAAGCTCATGTTTTCCTCCCTATTGCTTCGGATTTCGACCCGAGAGGCCCCGCGCTTGTTGCTGGACGACGATTTCCCTGTCACCCGGGCATGCGTCGGCGGCGGTGTGGGGCCAACGCCCGGCACCCTGCCCGCTTCGATGAACCGGAACCCGTCGTGGTGACCGGCGGCCACCCTCCTCTTGTGGACAATGAACCATATTACTTGGTTGCCTGACAAGTAGATTCTGCTATTCTTGCGGAAAAAGATGCATTGGGGCAGTTGCGGCCGGCGAAGCCTGCTAAAACCGCTCTGGATAGTAGAGATGGAAACGGAACGCTCGGAGGGCGCGCATGGTGCTAGATGACAGGGTAAAACGCGGCCCTTCGCTTGCGGATTCGGTCGCCGGCCGTATCCGTGCCGACATCACGTCAGGAAGCTATGCCAAGGGCGACAAGCTTCCCACGGAGCGTGTTCTTTCTGAAAAATACGGCGTGAGCCGGCCGATCATACGCGAGGCGATAGGCTCACTGAAGCGAGATGGTCTGGTTGCAACCCGTCAGGGGCTTGGCGCCTTCGTGATAGAGACGAAAGAGGTTGCCTTCCGGCTGGCGGGCGTCGATCTCACTGACGCGCTCGATGTGCAGAATGTCATCGAACTGCTGATGGCAGTCGAGTCCGCCGCGACGGCGCTGGCGGCAGAGCGGCGTTCCGAAAAACAGCTTCAAGAAATCGAACGTCGGCTCAAAGCTATCCAGTCGGCATTCGACAATGGAGAGGCCGGCGTAGAGGAGGATCTAGCGTTTCACCGAGAGATCGTTGATGCCTGTGGAAATCCGCATTTCCGGGAAATGTCAGACTTTCTTGAGTCGCACGTCCGCAATTTCATACGCAAGGCACGTGCCAGCACGTTGCGCAACGCACTGCTTGAGCAGGTCCAATCCGAGCACGTTGCAATCTACAATGCCATCGCGAAGGCCGATCCGCAGGAGGCGCGCCTTGCAGCGGAAGATCACCTGCGCGGCGCAGCAAACCGCCTGAGATTGCTGCTTAGCGGGTCAAACGAAGAACCGCTGTAAACGTATCTCGTCATGATGGAAGCAGGTCCCGAGAGCGGAATTTAAAGGGCTCTTCGGAATGCTGGTCTTGTTGTCGCTATAGCGTTGGTCGCGCGTGAGCGTCACGTGGCACCTCGCGCGCTGAGCACGGACAGAGGGCATGCACCCGGGCGAACTTACAAGAAGGCTGCGGCTCCAAGCACATACCGCGCTGTTCAGTAGTAGTCTCCACATTGTCCGCATGCAGGCGGGCGATTGTGCTCGTCCAAAATCGCTTGACTTGGACAGCCTCGTTACCGAGAGCCTGAGCCTGATCGCAGCCTGTGTGCCATAGCGAGGCAGATCCGCACATGGATCGGACAGGCTGCACGCTCATTTTGTTCGTTGTTGTCGCGGATGTCACGCCCAAGAGGAAATCCGGGAAGACTCATTGGCTTCGTCTACGGTCCGGTAAACGAAGCGCTTTTCATGGCGAACAAAGGCATATGGCGCTGAACGGCAAGAAGAGCGCCGTATGCACAGTGCAAATCTGCAGAGGCTGGAAACCAGGAGTTAGGCCGTCGCGCGAGTACCGGGGAACAGCAGGTCGATGAAACGCGCCGCGGTCGGTTGAGGTTCGTGATTGGCGAGACCCGGGCGTTCATTGGCCTCGATGAACACATAATCCGGCTGCGAAGGATCGCGGACCATGAAATCGATGCCAACGACCGGTATGTCAATCGCCCGCGCAGCCCGGCAGGCGGCGGCGACCAGATCGGGGTGCACCGTATCAGTAACATCGTGGATCGAGCCGCCCATGTGCAGGTTCGCCGCCTTGCGAACCGTAATCTCCCGTCCCTCTTCAGGCACGGTATTCAAATCCAGCCCCTGCTCGGAAAGGCAACGCTCCGTTTCCGCATCAATCGGTATGCGGCTCTCGCCACCAGTCGCGGCCTGCCGACGGCGCGATTGTACCTCGATGAGCGCCGAGATCCTGCTGCGGCCATCGCCGACAATGCGAGGTGGCCGCCGCACCGCAGCCGCAACCAACGCGAAATCGATAATCACGAGCCGCAGGTCCTCGCCCTCGAAACAGGCTTCCACCAGAACCCTGTCGCAGACTTGTCGGGCCACGGCAATGGCCGCATCGAGCGCCTCCACTGTGGTGACGCCGACGGAAATACCCTGCCCCTGCTCGCCCCGCGCTGGCTTGACGACCACCTTGCCGTGATCGGCAAGAAAGGCTTCCAGGAGTGCTCGATCGCCGTCCACCTCAATCTGCTCCGGAACTTTGATCCCCGCGGAGGCAACGACACGACGCGCGATGGCCTTGTCGTCGCAGATCGACATGGCGACACCCGACGTCAGTTCCGAAAGGCTCTCGCGGCAATGGACCGTGCGCCCACCGTGGGACAGGCGAAAGAAGCCGCCCTCAGCATCGGTGATATCAACATGCACGCCCCGCCGCGTCGCCTCGTCAACGATCAGTCGGGCATAGGAATTGAGCGCGTCATAGGACTGATGCGGCGTCGCGAAAAACTTCTCATTGATCGCGTTTTTTCGCTTCATGGTGAAGAGCGACACGCGGTGGAAGTTCAGCTTCTCGTAGAGTTTGATGGCCTGCGCATTGTCGTGCATCACCGAAAGGTCGACGAAGGAAAGGCCCCGAGCCTGAAAATGTTCAGCCAGCTTGCAGACGAGCCGTTCGCCGATCCCCGGCTGTCGGGCCTGCGGGTGTACAGCAAGACACCAGAGCGAAGCACCTCGCTCTGGATCGTCGAACAGCCGCTGGTGATCGATTCCAGTGACCGTGCCGACGATCTCGCCAGTGGCATCGTCTTGTGCGACGAAGTAGGTCACCGGGCGGTTATCGCGGTCGGAGGAAAAGAAATCGGACCGAATCTGCACCATTCCGCACGCAGCGTAGACGCGATTGATGCCTTCCGCATCGGCCTCGTTTGCCAGACGTCGGATGGTCACGCCACGCATGCGGCGCGCTTTTGCCCTATACGTCGAGAGATTAAGCCGAAAGGTGTGGGAGGGGTCTAGAAACACCTCCTGTGGGGCACGTGACAAAAGCACATGGGGATCACGCACGTAGAACGCGATGTCACGGCTCGACGGCGCTTCCTCGCGCATCTTCGCCAGAAGCGTCTCGTCGTCCGCGAAGGTCGGGGCGAAGAGTAGCCGCCCCCAGCCGCAATCCAGCGCGACATCCTTCTTCTGCTCGTCCGCGGCATCTGGTCGGCCAACCTGACGCCCGGGATATGCCCGGGTGCTTAGTTGCTTGAGGCGATGGGTCACAGCACGAGTACCCTTGCTGCGATGGCGCGGCGCGGTCTTTCCTCTGGCTTCCTTCAAGTTACACCTCCTGGGCCTGGAGCCACATTTCCAGAAGCCCGACCTGCCAGAGTTCCGAGCCACGCAACGGCGTGATGTGGTCTTCGGGCTTGTCGAGAAGACGCTCGAGATAATCCTTGCGAAAGAGGCCGCGTTCGCGGGCTTTCTGCGCATGGAGCGCATCACGGATCATGTCGAGGTATGGCCCGGCAATGTATTTGAGCTGTGGGACAGGGAAATAGCCCTTTTTGCGGTCGATGACCTCGCTCGGCACGACCTTGCGAGCGACGTCCTTCAGGATGCCCTTGCCGCCATCGCGCAGTTTTTCCTCAGGCGGAATGCGCGCGGCCAGTTCGACCAGTTCATGATCGAGGAACGGCACGCGCGCCTCCAGGCCCCAGGCCATGGTCATGTTATCGACGCGCTTTACGGGGTCATCCACCAACATCACGTTGCTGTCGAGGCGCAACGCCTGGTCGACAGCCGTTTCGGCACCCGGCCGCAAGAGATGCTCGTTCAGAAGGTCTCCGCTGATATCGCGGTCCGCCAACCAGCTTTTGGAAAGCTGCGTGGCCAGCACCGCATGCGAGCGGTCGCGGAAGCCCCGGCCATAATCAGACACCACATCACTGGTGGCGAGCAGCGGGGGATACCAGTGATAGCCGCCGAAGACCTCATCGGCACCCTGGCCGGACTGTACGACCTTGATGTGCTTCGAGACCTCCTTGGACAGCAGGTAGAATCCGACATTGTCATAGGAAACCATCGGCTCGGACATAGCCGCGATGGTACCGGGCAAGGCGTCCATCAGATCTGCAGATGGCACGAAGATCTTATGATGGTCCGTCCCGAAATGTCGGGCAATGAGGTCGGAATAGATGAATTCATCGCCCTTTTCACCATTTGCCTCCTCGAAGCCCACGGAAAAGCTCATCAGACCTTGCTGTCCTGCTTCCGCCAGAAGCCCGACGATCAGGCTGGAATCAACACCGCCCGAGAGCAGCACCCCGACGGGAACGTCGGCAATCATACGGCGTTTGACGGCGGTGCGCAGCGAGGCGAGCAATTCGTCCTGCCATTCGGCGCGGGTGATCGCCCCGTCGCCGGCAAGCCGGCGATAGGGCGGATCCCAGTAACGACGATCTTCGAATGAACCGTCCCGATCATATGTTCGAATGGTCGCAGGCGGCAACTTCCGCACACCTGCAAGAATGGTGCGCGGCGGCGGTACGACCGCGTGGAACGTCATAAAGGTGTGAAGCGCCTCCACATCGATCGAGGTATCTACCCCGCCGGCCTTAATGATGGACGGCAGCGAGGATGCAAAGCGCAGCGTGCCATTGGCCTGCGCCAGATAGAGCGGCTTGATGCCGAACCTGTCACGCGCCATGACGATGCGACCGCTGTCACGCTCATGGATCACGAAGGCAAACATGCCATGGAAGCGGGACACGCAATCCTCTCTCCAGGCATGCCATGCTTTCAGGATGACTTCCGTGTCACCCTCGGAGAAAAACCGATAACCGTTTTTCTCCAGCTCGGACCGCAGTTCACGGAAATTGTAGATGCAGCCGTTGAAGACGAGGGATAGGCCAAGATCCGGATCGACCATCGGCTGCTGCGACTTGTCGGAGAGGTCGAGGATGCGTAATCTCCGATGTCCCAATCCGACATTTCCACGCACCACGATCCCCGATGCATCGGGCCCCCGAGGGGCGAGAACGTCTGCCATCACCGAGACTGCCGAAACCGACGGCGAACCGCCGTCGAACCTGACTTCTCCACAAATTCCACACATGAACTGGGTCGAAACCTCCATTGTTGGTACATCATATGCCGTCGGGGCCGTGAAGAAATCCACGGCCCCGACGGCTATGGGAACAAAATGCGCGAGATGGGCCGAAGTTCCATATGACGGCAGGTCAGAACGCGCCCGTCAGGGCACATCCGGTTCCTCGACGGTAAGACTCTGCTCGGCATCCTGCACTTTCTGGTGGGTAAAGCCGCGCAGGCCGGAAACCTCCTCGGCATCGCGCTCGATCTGCACGTCGCTGGCGACATAGTGTATCGTCAGACGGGCAAGTGAGATCAGTGCGTGGAGGTGGATGCGCTCGTAGCCATGGGAGGCGTCGACGCCAAAGGTCAGCAGTGCCGTGCGGACGTCGTGACCGGCTTCGATCGCGGAGGCCGCATCAGAGCGGTAGTAGCGGAAAACGTCCTTCTGCACCGTCAGGCCGTGTTCGCCGCACAGATCGTATAGCTTTTTGGAGAGGTGATAGTCGAAGGGGCCGGTCTGGTCGGCCATCGCAAGCGTCACACCGAATTCCTGCGAATTCTGGCCGGGCGCGGTTGTACCGTTGTCGATGGCGACGAGCGAGGCAACTTCCGGCACCAGTGCAGCAGAGGCGCCGACGCCGACTTCTTCCCCGATCGTGAAGAGCCAGTAGGTGTCGACGGGCGTTTCAATCTTCGCCCGCTTCATGGCCTCAAGTGCGGCGAGCATGATCGCCACACCCGCTTTGTCGTCCAGATGACGTGATACGATAAAGCCGTTATCGAGGAATTCAGGCTGCGGATCGACCGCAACGATATCGCCGACATCGATGCCGAGTTGGCCGAGGTCATGCCGGTTACGCGCCAGCGCATCGACGCGCAGCTCGGCATGGGGCCATCCGGTCGGCTGACTGTCGACCTCGTCGTTGAACGTATGGCCGGAGGCCTTTAGCGGCAGGATCGTGCCGCGATAGACGCCTTTGCCCGAGAAGATAGAGACGCGGGCACCTTCGGCGAAGCGCGCAGACCAATGGCCGATGGAGACGAGTTCGAGCCTGCCGTTGTCTTTGAGGTACTTAACCTGCGCTCCGAGCGTATCGAGATGGGAGACGATGGCGCGGGCCGGACGGGCGGCACCGCCGGAGCGGCGAGCACGGATCGCGCCGCGGCGGGTTAGGACAATTTCCAGCCCCAGGCTTTCCAGTTCGCGCGCGGTATAGCGCACCGCCTCGTCCGTGAAACCCGTGGGGCTGGGGATATCGAGCAGCGCTTTGAGCCGGCTTTTGAGGTACTCGGGATCGATCGCAATCTCTTCCTGCATAACGGCTTTGTCGCAACCGAAGACGCCACCGTCAAGGAACAGGCAAGCTGTATGCCCTCCCCCGATGGCTTGCCACATGCCGCAACCGCCTGCCCCTCAGGGGATCGGAAGGGCGTAAAAAAGTTCGATCGCCACCCTCCATTTCACCCTCATCGAAAGCGTTTACTGTTTACACTGTCGAGATTCAGCCTCTCCTCGGGGAGGAGACACGGACCACCAAGACTGAATCCGGTTCTCTCCCTTCGATGGGGAAAATCTTCGTCGGCAGGACGGTGAGGGCAACATGAATGACAGGAGCAAAACGGCCGGCTCCATGAGATCGGCACATGCCGCCGGACCTTTGGTGCTCATCACCACCACATATACTGAGCGCTACCACCTCACCGCTTTCGATAACCCCGCGCCGTTGCACGATCAGTGTCGCGTCGGATCCTTGCGGTGAGACCGCAATGATGAGGTCTCTGTGGCGATACGACTTTGGTCGGCGCACATGAGACCCACCGCAGCCGTGCCTAGGCTGGATCCGGTCGCCAGGGTCACGGCGCGCGCCAGCATGGTCAGGGCGGTTCCGACGGCATGAAGCTCAGGCCCATGCCGGTGACGCGGAAGCGCGCCACAAAAGCGGATTCCGAATAGTCGTGGGTCTCGACCGCGCGGCGAAAGTTCGGCGCCAATACATGACGGAAGAACCGGGCATGGATGCCTTCCCATCGAATGCGGCTTGTTGCGTGCGACCGTGGCCCGCGCGCTTTCCGGCAAGGGCTATGTCGAGGAAGAGCGTCGCCGGCTGATCCAGCAGACAGTGGACCGGCTCGGTTATCGAACGTCGACGATCGCACGGGCGCTGCGCACGCAGCGAACGTCCTCTATCGGCGTCCTGATCGCCGACATCACCAACCCGATCTTCCCGCAGATCGTCAAAGGCATCGATGAGGTCGTCGCGGCCGATAACCACACCATGTTCCTTTGCAACACCGACGAGGACTCCCAGAAGCAGCAAGCGATCGTGCGCTCGCTGTTAGATCGCAACGTCGACGGCTTTGTTCTGGTCTCGCAGACGCTGACGGACGATTTCCTCAAGTTGCTTGAGCATGGACCGCCATGCGTGTTCATCAACCGGAGGCCACAGGCGCCCGTCATGGATTATGTCGGGCCGGACAACGCCCAGAGCATCCGGTTACTGCTCGATCATCTTTGCGAGTTGGGTCACGAACGCATTGCCTATGTTGCGGGCCCCGCGCTCTCCTCTACCGCACAGGAGCGCCTAACCAACTTTCGCAGCGGAATGGCCGCCCGCGGTCTCGCCGTCGATGAATCAATGGTTTTGCGCGGCAATTACAGTTTCGAATCAGGCCGCGTCGCCGCCGAAACGCTTTCGGCGCTCGAAAGCCTACCGACCGCCGTCATTGCCGCAAACGACTTTGTTGCCATGGGCATCATCGACTATTTTCAGCAGCATGGCCTGAAGGTTCCCGAAGATCTGTCCGTGACTGGGTTCGATGACGCTTTCGAGATGCAGGCGGATGGCCATTATCCGCTCCGGTTCGAGGGCATTACCACGGTCGATCAACCCAAACGGGATCTCGGACGAGCGGCGGGGCGCATCATGCTTCAGCGCATTTCATATCCCGGCGGCGCTCCCAATTCCATAATACTACCGACTCGACTGCGGATTCGAAATACGACGGCACCAGCCCAAACGAAGAACAGGCAAGCGTAGAGTAACGAGTTCCTCGCAATCTTCGCGAATGGCTGCGTCATATGTATTTGGGACGATTGGGAGCGGAAACTGACGACGCAGCCATTTCGCAGCCAGGCAGTTAGCGGGGATATGAAGTGAGGTGCAAAAAAGTTGATTAAGTTTTTGAGGTGATTGCCATAACTGCCTTGAACGCACCATGCAGACAGGCCGCGAAATTGACCTGTCTGCCGGATATGGAAGCACCCGAACAATCGATCCGAATGTGCTTTTCTCGAGACAAGGCATTCTCGCGTTCATAGTCGCACCTTTCTCATACCATCGACCGCGAGATCTCGTTTCCAACTGTACTTGTGGTGCCGATTGATAAGACGCTGACATTGACAATGACGATGTCGATACCGCCGGAAAGCGGTTCGGCTTTCAGTACAGATGCCGATGGTTCAGCGCCATGGCGGCATAGAAGGACGCCACCCAAGGTAGAAATACCATACTTGGTCGGCTGCGACCGTCTTTGTCTCGTCAGTCTCGTCAGCATTGCGCTTGCAGATCATCACGTGAGTGCCGGCCACAAACCGTCCCGCGATGCAACGACAGGCTTGGGGTCTGCCCGATCCCGCACTGCATTATGTCCGCTGGATACTCCCAGAAAAAAATCAATGGCGCCGCTTGACAAGCCGATAACAAGAAGTCAGCTTAATTAACAGGCGACGAGCGATGCTGCTTAAAAAATCGCCACATATGGATATTTGTTACGTTTTTCTGGCAACGTCGCCGTCGGCAGCATAGCGCTGTCCGTACAACCAAATTGGCTGCCGGAACATGGTCAGAGAATATCCAATCGGTTTGTTGTTTTCGGTAACCGGGTCGTACGGCACCGTTGGCGCATCGATGTTGCACGGTGCGCGCCTCGCCTGCGGACAGATCAACGCCGACCCGGAATTCGGCGTCCGACTTTCCCCAATCGAACATAATCCCGGCAGCGACCTCAACGCCTACGCGCCCGCCGTGGAGACCATGATTTCGAGCGGCGTTAGGAACGTCATCGGCTGCTACACCTCATCAAGCCGCAAGGAAGTGATACCGGTTTTTGAAAAGCGGGATGCGCTTCTTTGGTACCCCACGCATTACGAGGGCTTCGAAAGCTCCTCGAACGTGATTTACACGGGTGCAGCCCCCAATCACCACATGTTGCCGTTGGTGGATTATTTCACGCGTCACATAGGCCATCGCGTGTTCTGCATCGGCTCGAACTATATCTGGGCGTGGGAGAGCAACCGCATTCTACGCGAAGAATTGGCGCAACGGCATGGTACGGTGGTTGGGGAACGCTACCTTCCGGTCGGGGAAACGGATGTCGATTGCATAGTCGAAGCCATCTTCGCGGCCGAGCCGGACATCATTTTCAACTCTCTCATCGGCGAATCCGCTTACGCGTTCTTTCGCGCATTCCGCGCTGCCTGCCGCTCTCGCGGCATCGATCAGGCGCAACGCTACCCCATCGCCAGCTGCAACCTTTCCGAACCCGAGCTCGACAGCATAGGGCCGGACGCAGTCGACGGACACCTGAGCTCCAGCGTGTACTTCGCGTCGATAGACACCATCGCCAACCGCGAATTCGTCAGCCGTTACAACACCGCATTTCCCGGTAACCATGGCCCTTCGGCCGAAGCCGAAGCAGCCTATGTGGCGACCATTCTGTTGGCACAATCGCTTCGCGCAGCCGGCACGGACACGATGAACGACGTCAAGACCTGTGCGGCAAACCAACGACTGCGGGCGCCTCAGGGTGAGGTCGTGATCGATCCCGAGACGTTTCATACCTACCTGACGCCCCGGATCGGCCGCTCCCGCGCCGATCGCCATTTCGACATCGTCTATGATGCAGGAAAACCGGTTGCGCCCGATCCCTATCTGATCAATTCCACCTCCATTCTCGAAGCGTCGCCGCTTCGCCCATCCTTTAGGATCGTGTCATGAGGTCCAACCGCTATGTTCAGAATTTCCGCCAACGGCGAGCGCTGATCCTGAGCCGGGATTGGCGTGCGATCGAGACGATCTCGGCGATGGCCGCACGGCTCGGAATGTCCATAGAGTCGGTCGTGCCCGATGATGGCGGCTTGCCTCCTATTCTGGACGTAGCCGACGCCCAATGCGATGTGCTATTTCTTGATGGCGATCTCAACTTTCTTCCCGAAACGGGTCAGGGCGGCGCTGGCGGTGGCAGCGGACCGCCGCACATCCCCGTTATCGGTCTTGTCGGGATCGAAGCACCCAGCCGGCTTCGCGCGCTAATGCAGTTCGGCGCGACGGCTTTTTTGTCGAAGCCGGTGCATAGCGGCTCGATTTTTTCCGCCCTCTACCTGGCCATCAACACATTCGACAACATGTCAGGCCTGCGCCTGTCGATTCAAGAACTCGAACATCGCCGTCGGTATCGTCGGCATGTCATCAAGGCAGTAACCTTGGTGATGAAGTCTCATTCCCTCGACGATGAGGGAGCGTTCGCTCTACTCCGCAAGGAGGCCATGCGCGCACGCCTCAGCCTGGAAGCCTATTGTGAAGGTGTCGTCCAACGAAGCACGGCACGCAGTCTCGACGAAAAGGGGCGACGACAAGGAACCTGACGAGAAGCAGGCCGTCGCCGCTTAGTTAAAAACAACCTCCATGGAGAACAAGATGAAGAAGACGCTTAACGGCGCCATGACGGCGCTCGGCCTGATTTTGCTTTGCTCCGCCGCCAATGCGCAGGACCCTATCAAGCTCGGCGTGCTCGAGGACCAGTCCGGCGACTTTGCTGCCGCGACGATCGGAAAGGTTCACGGCATCCAGCTTGCGACGGAGGAAATCAATGCGGCCGGCGGCATTGCCGGCCGGCCGCTGGAACTGGTGATCTACGATACCCAGTCCGACAACACCAGATATCAGGAGTTCATGCGCCGCGTGCTGCAGCGCGACAAGGTGGACGCGGTCTTTGCAGGTTTTTCGTCCGCCTCGCGCGAAGCCTACCGGCCGATCGTCAACCAGTTCGATGGGTTGGCGTTCTACAACAACCAGTATGAAGGTGGTGTCTGCGACGCCAACATGATTGTCACCGGCGCCGTTCCCGAGCAGCAGTTCTCGACGCTGCTGCCCTACATGATGGAGACCTACGGCAAGAAGGTATACACGATTGCGGCAGACTACAATTTCGGCCAGATTTCGGCCGAGTGGGTCCGCAATCTCGTCAAGGACGGTGGCGGCGAGATGGTCGGCGAAGAGTTCATCCCGCTCGGCGTGTCGCAGTTCTCACAGACGATCCAGAACATCCAGGCCGCCAAGCCCGACTTCGTCGTCACCCTCCTCGTGGGCACCGCACAGGCGTCCTATTATGAGCAGGCTGCTGCAGCAAACGTGAACCTCCCGATGGCGTCTTCCGTCAATGTCGGCCAGGGCTACGAGCACAAACGCTTCAAGCCGCCGAGCCTCGCCAACATGTATGCGACGGTCAACTGGGTCGAGGAAGTGGACAATCCCCAGTCCAAGGCCTTTGTCGAACGGTGGCACAAGAAGTTCCCTGACGAGCCTTACATCAATCAGGAAGCGGAAAACTCGTACCTGGCTGTCTATCTCTACAAACAGATGGTCGAGCGCGCCAATGGTTCGACTGACAAGGAAGAACTGCGCAAGGTGATCGCCCAGGGCGACGTCTGCTACGACGCGCCGGAAGGCAAGGTATGCCTCGATCCGAAGAGCCAGCACATGTCGCACTCGATCTACCTGGCCAAGGTCAACGAAGATCACTCGATCAGCTTCCCGAAGGTTTGGAACGACATCAAGCCCTACTGGCTGGGTGAAGTGGGTTGCGACCTGACGAAGAAAGATCCGAGTGAGCAGTATACGCCGTCGAACCTGCCCAAAGCCGCCGACTAGCACATCGTGTGGCCGGGGACCGTCCCGGCCACGTCCCTCCCCGAGCGTGCCGCCTGTTGCCCACGTGCAAGGAAATCGTCGCAATGACCGTTCTCTTTTCGATCTTCAGCTTTCTCTATCAGACCGGTGATGCCTTCGCCTTTCTCGTGCTCTCGGCCTGCGGGCTGGCGATCATCTTCGGCATGATGGGCGTAATCAATCTCGCCCATGGCGAGTTCATCATGTGCGGCGCCTATGTCTGTGCGGCGGCTGCTCGCGCCGGACTGCCGCTGCCGATCGCCATCCTCGCGGGAGCCCTTGCCGCCGGGTTCGCTGGTATGGTGATCGAGCGCATTATCATTCGCCCTCTCTACGACAGGCCGCTCGACACCATTGTCGCGACATGGGGCGTGTCGATGGTCGTGACGCAGGGGACGTTGATCCTGCTCGGCTCGACCATGCCTGGCACGGGAACACCCTTCGGCAGTTTCACTGTCGGCCCCTATTCCTACTCGGTCTATCGCGTCGTGTTGATGGTCGCGGCGCTGGGAACGCTGGGCCTGCTCTGGGTGGGCTTCACCAAAACACGGTTCGGCGTGCTGGCCCGTGCAACCATTCAGGTGCCGCATATTGCGCAAGCGCTCGGCGTCAACACCGGTCTCGTCTACAGTCTCACATTCGGCCTGGGCGCGGCGCTCGCCGGGCTCGCGGGCGGACTTTATGCCCCTACCATGACGCTTGTACCCACGATGGGCTCCGCATTTGTCGTCGAAGCCTTCGTCACCGTCGTCGTCGGCGGTGCGGACATCTTCCTCGGGACGGCACCAGCCGCCCTCGTCCTCGGCGCGGTAAAGGCCAGTCTGACATCCTGGCAGGGACAGCTTGCCGGACAGATCGGCCTTCTGGTCGCCGTCATCATCGTTATTCGCATCCTGCCGCGCGGTATTTCCGGCTGGATACTTCGCGAGAGAACCTGATCCATGCAAGGAACAAACTCCCTGATGAAAACGCTCGGGCTTCTGCAGGGCCCCCAGACGCTCGGCAAAGGCAAGCCCTTCTGGTCCGCCTTCACGCTGGTCGTCGCGCTGGCATGCGCCTATCCACTGTTTGCCGACGGCTACGATGTCGGAAACAACGTCTACTTCTTCAACTGGGCGTTCATGGCGCTCGGCCTGAGCCTGATCTGGGGATACGGCGGCACGTTGAGTTTCGGCCAGACGGCTTTCTTCGGTGTCGCCGGCTACACATATGGCGTCATCTCGATCAATTTCGGCGATGCCTATGGGCTGACCATCTTCGCCTTGGTCGCGTCGGTGGCGGCAGCGGCGTTGCTGGCCGCGGCACTCGGATACTTCCTTTTCTTCGGCCGTATCAGCGGTGTCTTCCTCGGCATCGTCACGCTTTCGGTCACACTGGTCCTCGAACGCTTCATGGCACAGACCGCAGGCCCGGAATGGCGGGTCGGTGCCGCAAGATTGAACGGCTACAATGGCATGGGCGGCATGCCTTCCCTGACGATCCCATGGTTCGGCAGCGACATCGTGCTCTTCCCCGATGTTCAGCTCTACTACTTCACCCTGGCTCTGCTGATCGCCTGCTACCTCGGTTTGCGAATTCTCGTGAACTCCCGCTTCGGCAACGTGCTCGTCGCTATCCGCGAGAACCCGCAGCGCGCCGAGATGCTGGGTTACGACATTCGGGTCTATCAATTGGTCACCTTCATTATCGGCTCGGCGTTGGCAGGACTTTCCGGCGTTCTCTACACATCCTGGGGCAATTACATCACGCCGGCCTCGATGGGGATGACGGCGGCGGCGTTGCCAATCGTCTGGGTTGCCGTCGGTGGACGCAGCGACCTGACGACCACGCTGATCGGCGCGATGCTCGTGCTGGCCGGCTTTCAGGCCCTGACTATCCACGGCAGCCAGTACGCGCTCGTCGTGATGGGCGCTCTCCTGGTGCTAACCGTTCTGATCGCCCCCCGCGGCCTCGTTTTCGGTCTGGGAACGCTTGTCGCCGGGCTGGTGAACCGCAAACCGAAACGTCAGGGAGAATGACCATGGCCATTCTCGAAACACGCGCCCTCAACAAGTGGTTCGGCGGCCTGCATGTGACCGGCGGCGTGGACTTCGCCCTGCAGCGCGGAGAAATCCATTGCTTGATCGGACCAAACGGAGCCGGAAAGAGCACCCTGTTTCGCCTGATCCTCGGAGAGCACCTGCCGACAAGCGGCCAGATTCTCTACGAAGGTAACGACATCACAAAGGCGAAGTCGTTCGAGCGTATTCGTCGCGGCATCAGCGTCAAATTCCAGGTTCCCGGCATCTTCAAAGCGCTCAGCGTGCGTCAGAACTTGCAGATCGCCCTGCAGCATCATTGCCCGCCCGCAGAACTCGATGGGGAGATCGATCGGCTGCTTGAATTCCTCAAGCTGACGGAAGCGCGGCATCAACTGGCCGGCAATCTCAGCCACGGACAAAAACAATGGCTGGAGATCGGTATGGCGGTAGGCCTGAAGCCGCGTCTCCTGCTGCTCGACGAGCCCACGGCCGGAATGACACCGGACGAGACCGCAGCGACCGGCGAAATGGTCCAGGCATTGAACCGAGACGGCGTCACGGTGCTGGCCGTCGAACACGACATGGCCTTCGTTCGCCAGATTGCCCACAAGGTCACCGTCCTCCATTTTGGAAAGATCTTCGCCCAAGGCACGATCAACGAGATCGTCGCAGACGAACGAGTGGCCGCCATCTATCTCGGAGACGCCACCCATGCGTAGCGAAATTCTTCTGAATACTGTCGGCCTATGGTCTGGGTATGGCGGCAAGCCTGTCCTGCAGGGCATCGACATCGACGTTCGCGAAGGCGAGATCGTGGCCGTCATCGGTCGCAACGGCGTCGGCAAGTCGACGCTCATGAAGAGCCTGATCGGTCTTCTTCCGCGCGACAAAGGCTCGATTGTCTTTCGCGGCACGGCCGTCGACAACGTGCCTGCCTACAAGCGTGCCAGGCTCGGCATCGGCTACGTCCCGCAGGGACGAGACGTCTTCCCGCGCCTGAGCGTCATCGAAAACCTTATGGTGGGCGAATCCATCTCCAGCAAACGCGCGACGGCCGAAGAGATCGAGAAAGTCTTCAGCTATTTTCCCATTCTGAAGGAGCGGCGCAACCAGCCGGCGGGCACGATGTCCGGTGGCCAGCAGCAACAGCTCGCCATCGGTCGGGTGCTGATGGGCAAACCGTCGCTGATCCTGCTGGACGAGCCGTCCGAGGGCATTCAACCCAACATCGTCCAGGACATCGCCCGCATCATGGTCGAACTGAACAGGACGACCGGCGTCACTATCGTCTTCGTCGAGCAGAACATCGACATGATCCGCGCTATGGCGCAGCGCTGCTATGTCATCGACAAAGGCCGCATCACCGACAAGATCATGCCAGAAACACTGGAGGATCGCGATGCCGTGCGACGCTATCTCGCCGTTTGAAATCGTAAAACAGCAAAGGAAGGAGCACTCATGAGTTGGCTTGACGAAACAATCATGGCCCGTAAAGGCGTTGCAAGAGGGAAGGCCGGCGAGACCTACAGCATTACCGAGGAAAGCCAGGGCAAGTATCACTATGTTTACGGCGCTTTCGTCGATCCGGTGCTGACAGTCGATCCCGGTGCCGTCGTCTCCGCCGAAACGCACGACGCCTTCGAGGGGGCCATCAAGCACGAAACAGATAGTCCAACGAAGCTCCTCAACTTTCCCTATCTCAACCCGCAGAACGGCCCGATCTACGTGAACGGCGCAGAGAAGGGCGATTGCCTTGCGATCTATATCAAGAGCATCGTTCCGCGCGGACCACAGCCGCGCGGAACGACGGTCATCATGCCAGAGTTCGGCGGACTTGTCCCGACGGCCGATACGGCATTGCTGACGGCACCGCTGCCGGAGCGCGTCCGCAAGCTGGATGTCGATGCCGAAACGGGCGTGAGATGGAACGACAAAATCACTCTGCCTTACGAGCCATTCATCGGTACGATCGGCACCGCACCGGAAATCGAAGCGATTTCCTCGCTCGTTCCGGACTACTACGGCGGAAACATGGACTTGCCCGACATCTGCCCGGAGACCGTCATCTACCTGCCGGTCAACACGAAGGGCGCCTATCTCTATCTCGGTGACTGCCATGCGGCACAGGGCGACGGCGAGCTTTGTGGCGTTGCCGTCGAGCATCCCACGGTCACGACCATACAGATCGACCTCATCAAGAACTGGACGATCAAAACGCCGAGGCTGGAGAACGACCGATTCTACATGACGATCGGCTCATCGCGCCCCATGGAGGACGCGGCGCGGGGCGCCTACCGTGAACTCATCCGCTGGATGGTCTCCGACTTCGGCTTCGAGGAGATCGACGCCTACATGCTCCTGACCCAGTGCGGCCGCGTTCGCCTCGGCAACATGGTCGATCCCAAATACACCGTCGGCGCATCGGTTCTGAAATCGATCGTCGGCGTAGCCAACTGATACCCCGTTGCAGAGGTCGCCCCATCGGGCGGCCTCTTCCTTTTCTTTCCGATGGCGCCTCGGACGACAGCCCCACGCTGTGGGTGGGCTCAAACTCATGCTTGCACTCAGTCTATCGGAAGGTGAACACGTTCGGTCCACAACCAGCAGCAGGCCCTACAGAACGGTCGTTTCACTGCAGGTTTAGAAGAGGAAGGCCTGGAGAGTTGCAACTGTGTCCAGCGCTCAAAAGCAACCACAAACTACATAGTCTTCTCGGAGTTTGAATATTCAGCCAGATGATGTCGACCATCAGTGAAAGGCCGAAACCCTTGTGTCGTTTTAGAACCCGCCAAGGCATCATCGAGCCGGCCCTTTGGGTAATTCTTCGGGGGTCCTCTGTCGGGTCTCCATTTGCGTTTGGTCCCAATTGCCCGGAAACCTTTCACAGCGCTTTTCCCGCTGGTGCGCCGTCGTTGTAATCGAACAAGAAACGTCAATCGCGATCGGATCACCGAAGGTTGGATAGCCCGCGGTGAAGTAATCCACCGGCACCGCCCACAAACACTCCAAAGCACGCGAATATTTGGGTAACGGAGACATATGGGAAGCCATATTCTTGCCGGCCCAGATACGAAAGTGTTGACCAAACTCGGCCATGTCAACGGCGACGACTCACCAAAGAACTCGACGCCCGAGACCTCGACGAACCGCCCGAGACAGTCCGCGCAGGCTTTATGGATCAGGTACTGCGCGCCCTTCTCTTTTCCGTCGAGGCAGCACGACTTGATTGAACCCCAAGACATCCAACACACGGTGGAGGGGGTAAAAATAACCACGAATATTTTTCCCTTCACCCCTCGCCGGGATTGATTGAGTGCGGCTGGGTTATAGGTATTGTACGCGCGCGTTAAGGGAGGTCTACATGTCTGACGGGTCAGTGTTCCAGCCCGGACTAAACTGCTGGAGTATTGGGCGTGCAGACGATTTTTCGATCATCGTGGATGCGGACGACTATTTCAGCGCCATCCGCAATGCCATGCGAACCGCCCGGCATTCCATATTCCTGGTGGGATGGGACTTTGACGCGGGCACAACGCTTGGACGTCCCGATGTCGATGACGGCGCGCCTCGCAAGGTTGGCGACTTCATTCTCTGGCTGGCGCGCCAAAATCCTGATCTCGAGATCAGGATTCTCCTTTGGAGCCCGGCACTCCTCGCAAGCTGGATGCGGCCGTCCAACCTGCCGTATCTCCTGAGATGGAAATGGCATCCGCGTATCTCCGTGAAGCTTGACGGAAAGCATCCAGTCGGGAGTTCGCACCACCAGAAAATGCTGGTGATCGATGACGAGGTGGCATTCTGCGGCGGGATCGACGTCACACTCGACCGCTGGGATACGCGCGAGCATCTTGACGACAATCCGCTCCGGCACCGGCCGAACGGCGCGCCCTACGGTCCATGGCATGATGCTTCCAGTATGTTCACTGGTGAGGCTGCCCGTACTTTGGCAGAACTTTGTCGTATGCGATGGCTGCGCGCCGGCGGCAACGAGGTGCCTCGGGCCCCTTTACAAGGCCCAGCCATGGACCGGCCAAGTCCGGGTTTCTCTTTTGGTTCGGTAAACCTGGCCGTTGCCCGCACCGAACCGTCGCACCTTCAAGAGAGCCGGGTCGTCGAAATCGAAAAACTATACCTCGATATGATCGCGTCCGCACGCACACTGATCTACGCGGAAAGCCAATATTTTGCGTCGAGAGCGGTGGCTCAAGCGATTGCCCAGCGGTTGGCTGAGCCCGATGGGCCGGAGGTCGTGCTCATCAATCCCGTCGCCTCCGACAATTGGCTGGGCGCGCTTGCGATGGACACAGCCAGAGCACGATTACGGGAGTCGCTGAGGCGGCATGACCCAAGTGATCGCTTCCGGATGTATCACCCGGTTACCGTCAACAAGCAGCCGATTTATGTTCATTCAAAGC
The DNA here is from genome assembly GCF_022637395.1 of Shinella sp. H4-D48. GTDB lineage: Bacteria > Pseudomonadota > Alphaproteobacteria > Rhizobiales > Rhizobiaceae > Shinella > Shinella sedimenti. The sequence continues at coordinate 728,368 of NZ_CP093338.1, forward strand.
TGATGATCGTGGACAACGAGATTGTCCGCGTAGGCTCATCAAACATGAACAACCGTTCCATGCGCTTTGATCGCGAATGCGATGTCGCGTTCGAAGCAGGAGGCTCTGAAGAGATGCGTGGAAGGATTGCCGCGTTCAGAGCCGACTTGCTGGCCGAACATCTGGGCGTGTCCGCTCGCACAGTGGCGCATGAAATGGCGCAATCCGGATCTCTGATTGCGGCAATTGAAAGTCTCCGCAAATCGCAACAAGGGCGCACTTTGATCCCCTACACTACGCCGGAAGTGTCCGATCTTGAAAAGTGGCTCGCCGACAACGAAATTCTCGATCCGGAAGGCCCCGAGGAACTGCTCGAGACGATAACGCGCCGCGGTTTATTCCGAGGGCGATTACACCTCCCACTTCGGTGGCGCAGTCGCGAAGGCTAGGCATTGCTCGCGTTCATGAGCATCGAGATTGCGCTTATTTCACCGAATAGGCGCACCACTCGAAAAGGCTCCAAATGCAGGAACGTATTTGGTCGGTCCGAGCTGTTCTGTTCATCGAGGGCGATTTGTCGACGGGTTACGATCGGGGCCAGTCATCCTCCCGGTTGCTCGCAACAAACGCGTCGGCGAAATGCGCGGCGAAGCTCTCGGCGACGAGCGAACGCTTGCGGTCCGAGCTGAGATAGATGCCGACAACCACGTCGGCAAGCCGCGGAAGGCCGGGCACGTCGAGTGTTGCAAGTTTGGCAGGCACGATGCGACGGGCCAGCACCGTGTTGCCGTACCCCGATCCGATCGCGGCCTCCAGACCGGAGAGGCTGGGGCTCGTGTAGACAAGCTCATACCCGCGGCCGTCGCGTTGCAGGGCAGTCAGCATGGCGCGCCGGTAGAGACAGCCCTCGGGAAAACAGACGACGCGCAAGTTGGAATTGGCGTCGGTAACAACGGACGTCTTTTTCTCGCCAATCCAAACGAGCGGTTCCTTCCACGTCATGAAGGCACCTTCAGCAGGTCCATCAGGCGTCATCGCGACCACCATGTCGTATAGGCCATTGCGCAGGCCCTGCAGGAGAGCATGTGAAAGGTCGCAGACGACTTCGAAGCGGAAGTCATGACCGTGGCGCGCAAGTTGCGGCATCAGTTTCGGCAGAAAATGATCGGCGTAGTCATTGGGAATACCAAGGCGAATCTTGCCGTGATGGTCACGTCTGGAAAGACGCAACACCATCTCGTCGTTCAGTGTGAGCATCTGGCGCGCATAGCTTGCGACAAGTTCTCCCGCCTCGGTCGGCTGCGCACCGGCATCCTTCGCGAAGAGCGGCACGTCGAGCAGTTCCTGCAATTTCTTCATCTGCAAGCTAATCGCCGGCTGCGTGCGGCCAAGCTGCTCGGCAGCGCGTGTGTGGCTGCGCAGGTCGATAACCGCGAGGAAGGTGCGCAGGAGATCGGTTGGAATGTTTCTCATGACGACGGCACCCACTTAAAACCAGAAACGGGCCGCACGGGGCGGCCCGTTTCATGTTGCCCGCGAACGGGTCAGGCAAGCAGGATATTGTGCTCGGGACCGAAGGGGAAGCCTGTGATGTTTTCGCTGCCACTTTCCGTCATCACGAGAATATCGTGCTCGCGGTAGCCACCGGCGCCCGGCATTCCGTCCGGAATAGACACCATGGGTTCCATGGACACGACCATGCCGGGCTGAAGAACCGTATTGACGTCCTCGCGCAATTCGACACCCGCCTCGCGGCCATAATAGTGCGACATCACGCCGAAGGAGTGGCCATAACCAAAGGAGCGATAACCGAGCAGGCCATGGCTGCGGTAAATGTCGTTCAGTTCCGTCGCGATGTCGCCGCAGCGCGCGCCAGGTTTCAACAGCTCGAGACCGCGGCGATGGACGGCGCAGTTGATTTCCCATATCCGCAGATGCTCGTCGCTAGCATGGTCAAGAAAAAGCGTACGCTCCAACGCGGTGTAGTAACCCGCGATCATCGGGAAGCAGTTGAGCGACAGGATGTCGCCCTTCTCCACCCGGCGCGATGTTACCGCGTTGTGCGCGCCGTCGGTGTTGGGGCCGGATTGGAACCACACCCAGGTGTCCTTCAGTTCAGATGAGGGAAAACGCGCTGCGATATGGCGGACCATGGCGTGGGTGCCGGCCAGGGCCACCTCATACTCCGGAACGCCTGCGCCAATGGCTGATACCACCGCGCCGCCACCGAGATCGGCCGTCGCTGTCCCCTCCCTGATGAGGGCGATCTCCTCAGCGGACTTGATCGTCCTTAGCCACATGGCTGGTGATGCGATGTCGACGAACTCCACCTCGGGGAACGCCTCCTCAAGCAGGCGACGGAACTCCAGGGTAACCTGGTCGAACTCGATGCCAAGGCGCTTGGCGCCCGGCAGCAGCGTTTGCAGCGCATGGAAGAAATTGTCACGCTGCCAGTCGGTGTAGGTCAGGTTGTCACCGAATGTACGGCGATAGGGTTGGCCGGCATCGATACCCGCTGTTACCGACGTCGCCTTTTGCGGTGTAATGACGAAGGCGTAATGACGACCGAAAGCGCAATACAGGAAGTCAGAGAAATAGCAGATGTTGTGATACGAGGTCAGGACCGCAGCGTCGAGCTTCAACTCCTCCAGGATTCCGCGCATCGCATTCTGCCGTCGCTCCATCTCGCCGGCAGAAAATGTTGGCTGAGCCTTCTCCCCGTTGTGCATCTTTTGCAGCCGCAGAAGTTGGTTCGGCATGCCTCCCGCAATCATATTCATTCCCAAACTCCTTCATATGCGACCAACCAGGCCGATCGACAAAGCCAAGAGTAGGAGCCGCCGCCGCCGGAAGAAAATGAGAAGTTTCAATGGAAGCATAAGGGATTCGATAGCGATCGTAGAACCACGGACGAATCCGCATCCGAGGCCCACCCGGAACAACTGCCACGAAGCGACGAGCGTTCTGTCAGAGCGATCAAGGCCCGGTCGCCTGCCAATCGAGGGTGAAGTCAACCCGACGCCACCTCGTGGGCCCGTTCAGCGCTCGAACCTGTCCAGCATCTTCCTCAGCTGCGTATTCTGCAGGCGAAGCTTGTTCGCCAATTGCTCCCGAAGAGACCTGATCTCGGCCTCAAGGTCGCTCATACCCTCGGAGATGGTTCGGGCAACAGGGGCGGCCTGCACGACAGCTGCGGGGGTCTCGACTGCTTTGGGACGCCCTGATCGCCTGCGCGAGACGGCCTTGGCGGTCTTCTTGATCTTTGGAGCAGCATCGTCCAGCGAAGCTGTGTTGCCTGTCGGGACGTCGGCATCATTCTTCGCCAACGTCCCGTCAATGGCATTGTCGCCGCCGGTCTCGTCGAACGGCCCGTGCGCGGCGGAAGGACCGTCAAGTTCATCGACCGCCCCTGGCTTATCCGTAGAGCCAACGACCGGCGAAACGGCCGGGCTTGCGCCCTCGTCCGTGGCCTCGTCCTGCGCTGGCTGGCGTCGCGGCGACACGAGACGGGCAAACAACTTCCATGGAGACGCCATTTGTTCGACCCCGCATTTATCCGTTCGCAGACTGCGCGTTCATCGTTGGTCGCAGCCAGGCGCCATCAGAACACTCGTCACGAAACGCATGACCATGCGGCCAACAATTGGCCACCTGCCTCGATCAGGCGAGCTTCAGCCGCTTGCGCAGATCGGCGTTTTCAGCGCGCAGCTTTTCGGCAAGCAGCTTGCGCAGCTTCTGGTTTTCTTCTTCCAGCTGCAGCAGATCCGCGATGTCGTCAATCGCCGGGGATACGACAGATGCCGCCTGTACCGGCTTGGGAGCACGCTTCACGGGCTTGCGCTTTGCAGGGCTTGCAGCTTCGACCGCTTTTGCTTTGCGACCCCGCTTCTGCTTTCCAACGGCTTCCGTTGAAACGGCAGCCGTTTGCGCCGCAGTGCCAACAGAAGCGGGTTCTGCGGCCACTTTCTTAGCCCGGGGCTGGCGTTGCTTCTTCGGCAAGGTGGGCGTTTCAACAACGGCCGGGGCATCACCAGTGGTCATCGTTTCGCTTTCATCGGCCATGATCGTCTCCTCGTCAGCGGCTTCAGTTGTGTGCTGCCGAACCGGTTGTGTCAAGAACGGTCCAACCGTCTCGGTGTCTGTCGCAAGCACATTGCCAGCGGATTGGCCATCCGGTTGATCGGCGGGCGGGTATGGTGCCGCCTCGTCCTCGACATCGCGGGCAACAGACTTGAGATCGATGCCGCCCCAGATGGAGTTGGACTTGGGGTCCGGCTTTCGTCGACCCTTATATTCGACGGCAAAACTGCGTTGCGTTTTTTTCAAAGTTCGAAGCCCTGCATATCCAAGGAAATGTCCGGCGGCGCATCAGACCAGCCGCAGGCCTACTGCATAATCATTGGATGCCTATCAGTCCAGCCTACTGCACATCTCGATCTGTTGGTGCTCCATCGAGTTCCCATTGCCGACCCTCTCCCGCCGCGTGGTTGGCGCAATCGCTGGGAACGTTGGCCCATTTTGATCGTTAAGCGCCGGAGTGCAGGATGGAGGATTTGGTGGCTAGGTTTTATTTTAAGATCCAAGACCAGGAAGGCGTGCTGCTGCCGGACAGAGCCTTCGAGTTTGAAACTGTCGCCGACGCAACAGAGCAGGCAAAAACCCTGTTGGCGGAAATGGCTCTTGATGGATTGCCAAAAGAGCCGGTCGACAGCATTTCGGTCGAATTGCAGGACGGGGAATTCCGGCCTCTGCTGACATTGCGCCTCTTGATGGAGACTCTTCCACACGGCCAGTCAACCCTACTATCCCACTCACCTTAGTGGTGCTGAAGGCTTTCTGCGTGGAAATTCTCATAGCTGTATCAGCTTCGAGATGGCGCAAAATCTGCGTTGGGCAAAACCATCATAACAGGGCCGGCAGATCCTAAGACGCTCTTGGTTCGGCGCCCTTTTGCCTTATGACATCGCTCACCTTCACCCTTGAGGACGCTGTCCCTCAGCACGACGCACGCCTTTCTCACTTTGTAGGGCGAGTCCGTGCCGTCAGCTTGTTTCCGTCGGGGTCACGAAGATATGCAACGAATGCGCCGTTCGGTCGCTGCGCAGGCGGGCTCTCAATAGCGGCGCCACCATGCGCAGTACCGGCGGCGTGCCACGCCAGGACGTGATCTTGGCTCTCCGCAGCTATACCGATCGTTCCGCCGTTGGCCGCGGTTGCCGGCTTGCCATCGATCGGCTTGGTGATCATCAGCCGACCTCCGTCGTGTGAATAGATCAGCCGGCCCCTGGCATCCATCTCGCCGGGCTTACCGCCCAACGCAATGAAAGTGGCGTCGTAAAAGCGCCTCGCGCGCTCCAGGTCGTTGCTTCCAATCATGACGTGAGTGAACATGCTTGCTCTCCAGTTGGTGGCGCCCGTAACGGAACGCCAAGCAGAGTATAGCGGCACACTTTGGCGGGGGAAGCAGCTACGAAAACGCAGTTACGTTATGCGGAATGTACGCCGCTTCAAGCTCGTCCAGTTCGTCCTGGTCCAGTTGGATGTTCAAGGCGTTGAGCGCGTCATCAAGATGGTGCAGCTTTGTGGCACCGAAGATTGGCGCGGCGATCGGCTTCTTTTGGAGAACCCACGCGAGTGCGACCTGTGCCATTGGCACGCCGCGCCTTTCGGCGACCAAACCAACCGCCTCGACGACCTTTTGATCGGCTGCGACAGTGTCCTTGAACAGGCTGTTGCCGTAGCTGTCCTGATTTGCACGGGCGCTGTCTCCGGTATTGCCGGGCGCACGCGAGAGGCGGCCACGTGCGAGCGGGCTCCACGGCAGAACGCCGATCTTCTGATCTTCGCAGAGCGGCAGCATTTCGCGCTCTTCCTCCCGATAAAGCAGGTTGAGCTGGTTCTGCATGGATACGAAAGGCGTCCATCCGTTCATCCGGGCCACATGGAGCGCCTTGCTGAACTGCCACGCAAACATAGACGATCCACCGATGTAGCGCGCCTTACCCGCCTTGACGACATCATGCAACGCCTCCATCGTCTCTTCGATCGGTGTCGTGTAGTCCCACCGATGGATCTGGTAGAGATCGATATAATCCGTACCGAGCCGCCGCAGACTGGCATCGACCTCCGCCATAATAGCCTTACGCGAAAGACCTCCTCCGTTGGGCTCTGGACGCATCGGCAGGCCCACCTTGGTCGCGATGACGACGTCCTCACGCTGCGCGAAATCCTTGAGCGCGCGGCCGATGATCTCCTCACTCGCGCCTAGGGAATAGGTGTTGGCGGTATCGAAGAAATTGATCCCGGCCTCCAGTGCCTTTTTGATGAACGGTCTGGATTCCTCTTCCGACAGCGACCACGTCTGTGGGCCGATGCCCGGTGTGCCATAGGCTAGGCAGCCGAGGCAGAGCCTGGAGACGGTAAGGCCGGTATTGCCAAGGCGCATATAGTCCATCTTAAAGTCCTCAATTCTGAAAATCTGGCCGTAGGTTGCCGGTCGTCCGGATCCTGTTCATCCTCTGCCCTCCGTCCATGGGGGAGAGCGAACCGCCTCCGGCGTAGAACCGCGACGGTATCCGACGTCCCTAATGATTGAGTATCTGGCCAAGGAAGTTTCGGGTGCGCTCGTTTTTCGGCGCTGAGAAAAACTCTTCGGGCTTTGCCTTTTCGATGATCTCGCCGCCATCCATGAAGATCACATGGTCGGCCACGCTTCGGGCAAAACCCATCTCATGTGTGACGCAGAGCATCGTCATGCCCTCCTGTGCAAGGCTGACCATTGTGTCGAGCACTTCCTTGACCATTTCCGGATCGAGCGCGGAGGTGGGCTCATCAAACAGCATGACCTTCGGCGTCATGCACAGAGCACGCGCGATCGCCACACGTTGTTGCTGACCACCGGAAAGCTGCGCCGGATATTTGTTCGCCTGATCGGGAATGCGGACACGCTCGAGATACTTCATGGCGATGGCCTCAGCGTCCTTACTCGACACCTTGCGGACGCGGATAGGCGCGAGCATGCAGTTCTGAAGAACGGTCAGGTGGGGGAAGAGATTGAACTGCTGGAAAACCATCCCCACTTCTGCTCGCACGGCGTTGACGTTCTTGAGACTCTCGCCCAGAGAAATCCCATCGACAACGATGCTTCCTGCCTCGAACTCTTCGATGCGGTTGACGCATCGGATCATCGTCGATTTACCAGAACCAGAGGGACCGCAGATCACGATCCGCTCACCTTTGGCCACCTCGAGATTGATGTTCTTCAAGGCATGGAACGCGCCGTAATATTTCTGCAGACCGGTTATCGCGATGATTGGCTCTTCGTTTGCCTTGTGCGTATCGGCGACATGGGCGTGAATCTGTGCGGATGCCATTGTATCTCCTGCCGGGAGGTCGGACCGGCATCAGCCGGTCCGACTACGTGAGGTTAGTTAGGGATTTCGATAGGCAGCGGGGCATCGCCCTCGCCGGTCGTCGGCAGTTCGGCAACCATATCCTTGCCGATCCACTGCTTATAGAGCGCCGGCAGTTCGCCGCTTTCCATGAGCTTGCCGATCACGCCGTTCAGATGGTCAGCGAATTCGCGCGATTGAGGCCGCACCGCCACGCCGTTGAAGACGCGCGACAAGACGAACTTCTGTTCGAACTTGCCGGCTCCTGCGACCTTTTCGATATTGCCGAGCTGTGTAAACGCGGCGCCGATGATATCGACCTGCCCGGAAATCAGCGCCTGCACCGTCGAGGCATCGTCATCGAAGCGCTGGATCGTCGCGCCCGCCGGGTTTGCCGTCGTCACGGCCTTGTCCTGCGGTGTACCGCGCGGCACGCCTACGCGTGCGCCGTTGAGATCGTCCCAACCACTTGCCTTGAGATCCGCCCGGCCGATGAACACGTTGTCATTGTTGCAGTAGGGACGGGAGAAGAGAACCACCTTCTGGCGGTCGGGGAAAATTCCCATGACGGCAGCCAGCATATCGACTTGGCCCGTGAGAAGCGTCGCGATGCGGTTGGCGGGAGTGACGGGAACGAATTCCACGTGCACACCGAGTTCTTTTGCGATCAGACGCACGAACTCAATGTCGAAACCTGTCAACTTGCCGGATTCATCGCTGTAGCCCCAGGGAACCTGTGCGACCTGGACCCCGGCCTTCAAAACCTTACGGTCCTTGATCTCCTGCACGCTCTGGGCGGCTGCGATTGATGGAAGAAGGGCCAGTGCCAGGGTGCCGCCGACGGCGCCCAAAAACAGGCGGCGGTTCATTCCTTTCAATATCGTCTTGTTGATGTCGGTCATGCTTTCTCCTCCTTTAGAAGCGGCGTTGTGCCGCGGTCGATTTGTTTAAGTGTTCGTGGCGAACCGTCGTTCGTACCGGGCGCTAAGGCGCGAAAGCGGGAAGCAGATCGCGAAGTAGCAGGCGGCGGCGAGGCCATAGGCAATGAGTGGCTTGTATGTCGTGCTGGCAGCGATTTGCGCGCTGCGGGAAAGCTCGACGAAACCGATGATCGCCGCAAGCGACGTTCCCTTGATGAGCTGCACGAGAAACCCGATCGTCGGCGCAAAGGAAAGCTTGACGGCCTGCGGCAGCACGACATCGCGCATCCTGCTGATATATCCGAGGCCGAGAGCGGAAGCCGCCTCGCTCTGCCCCTTCGGAACGGCCTGGATGCCGCCCCGCCATATCTCACCCAGAAACGCACTGGCATGGAATGTCAGGCCGATGGACACTGCGGTCCAAGCGCTGACGTGGTAGCCGAAGACGGGCAAGCCGTAATAGACAAGAAACAGCTGCATGAGCATCGGCGTGCCCTGGAAAAAGTCGATATAGGCGCCTGCGAGCGCACGCAGCCATTTCCAGGCAGATGTGCGGGCAAGAGCAACCAAGGTGCCGAACACCCCTCCTCCGATGAAGGCCACGGCAGACAGGGCGAGCGTTGTCCACATGCCCTGAAGGATCGACAGAACTTCCAATAGACCGAAATCACGTATCATTCCCGTCGCCTCACTTGATCGGATAGGAGAAGAATGCGCGATCTATTCCCTTGAAAATAAAGGAGAAAATCATTGAAAGCGCGAAATAGAGCAAAGTCGCCACGATATAGATCTCGAAGCTGCGGAAGAGGTCGCTATCGATCAGTTGGGCTGTCGATGTCAGTTCTTCGGCGGAAATCGAGGAGACGATACTTGTCGTCAGCAGGGCAAGAATGAACTGCCCCGAAAGCGCGGGATAGATAATCCGCAAGGCAGGCTTCAGGACGATATATCGGAACACCTGGAGCGGGGTGAGGCCTAGCGCAGCACCCGCCTCGAACTGGCCGCGTGGAATGGAATCGACACCGCCACGAATGATCTCGGCAGAGAAGGCGCCGCAATTCAGGCTGAGCGCGATGAAGGCTGCCGTCCAGGGCGTAAAACTGATGCCGATCGTCGGCAAGCCGAAGAAGATGAAGAAGACCTGCACGAGGAACGGAGTGTTTCGAATGACCTCGATATAGGACAATGCGACCGCACGCAGCACGGCCATGCCGCTGCGCCGCGCCAGCACGGTCGCAATGCCGATCACGAAACCGCAGACGACGGCGGTCGCAGCGAGCCAGAGCGTCAGCAGGCAGGCATGCAGGAACTGCGGCCAGTAGGGGAGAAGAACTCCGAAGTCGAATTGATAGGTCACGGCATGGTTCCTCGGCCAGCAATGGCGTGGAGCGGATCGGATGGCACATCCGGATCCGGTATGCGGAAAAAGCGGCGGTAGAGATCGATCTGCGGCTGAAGCATCAGCATACCGGCAAGCGTTCGAAATCCACGTCTGTGTGCCTCATGCAGAAGGTGCGTTTCAGCAGGCTTCATGATGATTTCTGCGACGAGGGCTTCGGGGTTTAGTCCTTCGAGCGCGAAAGGAAGCGGGTCGGTCTCGCCGAGACCGACGGGAGTCGCGTTCACGACGATGTCCGCGTCGCCGTGCTCGCCCGCGGCCGCATGTTTAACCTTACCGGGCCACAGGCGTTCCAGCCTCTCGCAAAGCTCTCCCGCACGATACGCAGACAAATCCGACACATGCACGCAAGCGGCTTTCGCCTCCAGGACGCCCGCGGCGATCGATGACCCCGCGCCACCGGCGCCGTAGACGAAAACGGTCTTGCCCTCGAGCAGTTCGCCGGAACCGAGCAGCCCTGTGACAAACCCGATGCCATCGAAATTCTCTGCCGACCAGCGGCCGTCAGGCTCGCGCCGCAAGGCGTTTGCGCAGCCCGCCGCTATCGCGACCGGGCCCGCGTCGTCCGCGTGTTTGAGCAACTCGAACTTGTGCGGTATCGTCGCCAGAAAACCGCCGACATTGCCAGCCGACTTCAACGCTTCTATGAGCGCTGGAGCCTGCGCAGGCCCCACTTCGATGGGAACCATCGCCGCATTGGCTCCGCTTTTTGCAAACACCGCGTTCATGAGTTGCGGCGCTTTCACCTGCGAGACGGGATCACCAATGATGATGAAAACCTGCGTCGCGCCGTCAGGGCTTGGAACAAGGTGCCGCGTCATGTCATAGCCCCCGGCGGGAGGGCGGTGCGACGCGGTGCTTTTCCATGCTCTTCGCGCATTTCGCCGAAGAGGCTGTCATGGCAATGCACATGGATACATAACGTCATCAGGCTCCTCCTTCCATCAGTCTTTTCCAACCGCGGGCGTATCTGCATTCACAGTAAGCATGCCCCGATCGCCCATTGATCGACGCGGTTTTTCACTATTCCGCGAACAGACTCGAATCCATCAATGCAGGCGGCTTGGGAATGAGCGGCTTGAAGTCCATTTGGTCGAGCACGTCATTCTGGATATCGATGCCGGGGGCGACTTCCGTCAGCACAAGTCCATCTTCGACAAGCTCGAATACCGCACGCTCGGTGACGAACACGGCAGAGTGCCCCCGCTTCAATGCCTCCCGGCCGGAATAGGTGATCTGCTCAACCGAACGCACGAGCTTGCGAACCTGCCCGGCTTTCCGAACATTAATGCCACCCGCCGAGATCTGGACATCCGACCCCTTCGTGTCAAACGTTCCGCAGAAAACCACGCGCTTGGCGTTCTGCGCGATATCCATGAAGCCTCCCGGGCCGACAGTCAGCCCGCCGAGCTTGGATACATTGACGTTACCGACAGCGTCGAGTTCACCGAAACCGAGGAATGCCATGTCGAGGCCGCCGCCGGCGTAGAAGTCGAATTGCGATGGTCCGTCGATCATTGCGGACGGGCTGCGCGCAAAGCCGAAGAGCAACCCGACGAGAAGCGAGCCGCCATAGGTGCCATGTTCGATCGTCTGGTAATAGCGGTCGACCTCATTGCGGTCGGCGACGATCTTGGCGACGCCCTCGCCAATGCCGACGCCAAAATTGATGACGGTACCGTCACGCAGTTCGCGGTGGGCGCGCCGGGCAATCAGGCTGCGCACGTTAAGTGCCTCCGGCGGGCTCAGAGTAACAGGCCCCCTGCGCTCTCCCGAAAGTGTCGGGTCATAAGGCAGATCGTAGCTCGGGCGTTGGTCGGGATCGACCACGACAGCATCGACGATCGCGCCGGGCACACGCACCGAACGCGCCGGCAGAGAATTCGTATCCACGGCAGTTCGAACCTGGGCAATGACGATGCCACCGGAATTGTGCGCAGCGAGTGCGGCCGCGTAAACGTCGATGTTCGCCGCTTCCTGGTCCAGGCTGATATTGCCGTCAGCATCACCGAACGATCCGCGAATGATGGTCACATTGATCGGAAACGACTTGTACCAGAGAAGTTCCTTACCCCCGATCGTCACGACCTCGACGAGGTCTTCCCTCGCGGACGCGTTCATTTTGCCACCGTGTTGACGGGGGTCGACGAAGGTCCCAAGCCCGACATGGGTAAACAGACCCGGTCGTCCGCCGCCGATCTCGCGATACAGTTGCATGACGCATCCGCTTGGCATCACGTAGGCTTCGATCTTCTCGTCGCGCGCCATCTCCTGCATCTTCGGAGACCACACCCAGTGCCCACCGATGACGCGCTTCACCAGCCCCTCATGGGCGAAGTGGTTCATGCCTTCCTGTTTCTTGTCGCCAATGCCAAGCGCATGGACAACAGTCAGGTTGCGCGGCGCGCCCGTGTCGAGAAAGCGACGTGAGACCGCACGAAACGTATGCGTCGCCTCCATCAGACCGCCGCCGCCGCCGATCAGCGCAACCGTGTCGCCGTCCCGGATGAGCTTTACGGCATCGTTGGCGGTCATGAACTTGTTACGGGTCATGCCGGAACTCCGGCATCGGGACGACGCGGTACCATGAGCCCGTGCTCGCCTTTCTGAACGATCTCACCATTCTGGTTGACGAGGTGGATATCCATCACAACGATCCCCATGCCGGGCTTGCTGTTCGACGGGCGCATTTCCTTGATGCGGATGCGCGCCTGAAGCGTATCGCCGATGCGGATCGGCCGTTTGAAGGACCATGACCAACTGAGCGCGATTCCGTCCTTGAATGTAGCGGACTGAACTTTCAAGCCGTCGGCCAGGGAGAGCCCCATCAGACCGTGCGCGATACGCCCGCCAAATTCCGTGGTCTGCGCGTAGACGCTGTCCATATGGATCGGCGAAAAATCGCCAGCCACGCCGGCATAGGACAACACATGTCCTTCCGTCACGGTCACACGCGGAGTGAGCGTTTCCTGGCCAAGAGTCAGATCGTCGAAATACCGTCCGGGAAGCATCGTTCCCACCTCCGCTGTATGTGTCATGGAATTAGAACGACCCGCCCGACCGCCTCGCGCGCCTGCAATTGACGATGCGCCCGCGCAGCTTCTTCGAGCGGCAAGCGCCGCCAGATCTCTGGTGTGAGGTCGTGTGTTTTCATGAAGTCCAGAATTTCGCGAACTTCATCGCGCGACGCACTTTGTATGCCCTGGAGACGAAACTCCTTGATAATCAGCAGGCCGAGATTGATGGAAACCGGCTTGCCGTGGAGTTCGCCGATAACGGCACAGCGTCCTCCGGGTGCGAGGCTGCGCAGCGTGCCAGCAAAGGTCGGCGAGCCTACAAGTTCGACCGCAAGATCGACGCCGCGGCCGTTCGTGAGCCGGCGCACGTCGTCGCCGAACTCGCCATTCTCACTGACGATGACATTGCTTGCGCCCTTGCTTTTCAGAAGCTCGGCTTTTGCAGCACTGCTGGTGATAGCGATGCTTCGCCCGCCGAGCGCATTCACGATCTGGATAGCAGCAAGGCCCAAGCCGCCGCTCGCACCGGTTATAACAGCCGCCTGTCCCGCCTGAAGATCGCCGAATTGCCGTATCGCCTTGTAGGGCGGCCCATAGACACAAGCGGCGAAACACGCTGCTTCCAAGGCAAGGCCATGAGGTATTTTGACGAGATTGCTGGCCAGGAGGACCGAATATTCAGCGTATCCACCGTCGCGTGTCTGACCAATGTCGCCCGCGGTGAAGCGGCAAAGCGAAGGGTGTCCGCGCAGGCAGTCCTCACATTCAAGGCAGGCCTGAAAATTGAACACGGTAACGTGGTCACCAGCCACAAACGCTTCAACCTCCGCCCCTACGGAAACCACCTCCCCTGCCAACTCATGGCCGAGCACGCGCGGCAGAGCCACTCGAGAGCGAAGGCCGGACCGCAGGATCAGATCGAGGTGGCATACGCCGCAGCACGCGATCTTGACGAGGACTTCCCGCCGCCCAACGGGAGGCATGGCCACCTCCTCGCATGTCAGGACATCAGGCTCCCCGAAGGAGCGCAATTTCACGGCTCTCATGCACTCCTCCCCGAATGCGATTAATGGAACTCGTTTCATATGGAACCAGTTCCATTTTGTCAATCGCCGTGACAATGCGTTCCATTTGGAATAGTGTGGCTGAAATTGTTGAGGGTCGGAATGCAACCACCGGATAGAGCAGTCTCCGTTATCGAAATACTGGCAAGACATGCATTCGGCCTGCCCCTGTCTGAAATCGCCGATCAACTGTCGATACCGCGCAGCGCCACACATCGGCTCCTGGCCGACCTTAGGGACGAAGGGTATGTGCGGCAGGACTATGATGGCGGGGCTTATCGCCTTACGGCCAAGCTTGTCGCCGTTGGCTACGAATATCTCTCGGCAGCAAGCGTCTCGTCGCGACTCCAGCCCATCATTGACAGGTTGGCCGAACAGACGGGTGAACTTGTCGTGCTTGCCGTGGTGGACCGCGGCAAACTGCTTCGCCTCATCAAGGCGCAGGGTGCGCGCGGCGGGCTTCTTTACAACCCGGACGAAGGGATCGAGGTTTATCTGCCTGCGACCTCCAACGGGCATGCCTACCTCTCTGTTCTCGATGAGGACGAGGCTCTGCAACTTGTGGCAAGACAGGGCATGAACCAGGAAGGGGCCGGGAAAAACGCGCCCAGAACCATCCGCCAGTTGTTCGAATACGTTGAGCGTGCGCGCGAAACCGGAATCGCAAGGATTTTCGACGTCTGGGTCGATGGAACATCGGCAATGGCCGCTCCCGTTCTTCGTCCCGGCTCGCGGATCCCGCTTGGAACCATCAGCGTCGCAGGACCGACCATCCGCATGACGAGCGAGCGTATGGATCAGTTCGCAGATGCGCTGAAGGCCGCATGCAACGCCGTTGCGGAAACGGGCTTCGACCTTCCGATTTTTGAGCAGGCCTGACCCATGTCCAGTCGCAGCCGCAGCATTGCCATCCTCGAGCTTCTGACAGGCCACCCGTGGGGGCTGAAAATGCCCGAGATCGCATCGACGCTTGCAATTCCCCTGCCGGCCACGACCCGCGTCTTATCGAGCCTTGTCGCCTCTGGCTACATATTGGGATCGCTGTCCGGGAAGGAGGGCGTGTTCCGGCTGAGCCCCAAACTGCCCGCCCTCGGACTTGCATTTCTCGGTGCGACCGGTGTGACGGATCTCGTTCAGCCGATTCTGGACGATCTGGCGAAAAAGACCGGTGAGCTTGTCCGGCTCGCCATCATATCCGGCGACAAGTTGACATGGGTCGCGGAATCCCAAGGTGCTCGCAGCGGCCTGCTTTATAATCCCGAAGCGGGAAAGGACGTCTATCTGCCGGCAAGCGCCAATGGCCAGGCCTGGCTCTGCTGCCTGCCCGACGACCAAATCCGTCAGATGATGGAGCACGAAGACTTCGCCCGTCCGGATGTCGGCCCAGGCGCCCCCAGGACCATCGACGCCTTGCTGGACGCGATTTCAAGCGCCCGGCAAAGGGGGTTCGCAAGTGTAAGGGACAGCTACACCATCGGCACATCGGCCATGGCAGTCGCCATTGCGCGGCAACCGGGAAACGTGCCGATCGGGACTCTGAGTGTCGCCGGCCCGGCAATGCGACTGAATGAAACGCGCATGATGGAGGTGTTCCCGTGGCTTAGCGCGAGCGCAAGGGAACTTGCGGCGTCAAGCGCTTCTTCTCCGCTGTTCAGCATGGCTTGAACCCGGACATCAATCCGCCATCACGCCTGCTCTTGTGACATTGAGGGTGGAACCGCTGCCGAGCAGGCCCGCAGACAAATCTACAATCAGTTCCAGGTGTTCTACGGTCAGCCGGTCAGGGCCAAGCCGCCTTGGCGGCCGACGTCCCTTTCGATTTCTCGTACGAGCGTGTCTAGAGCCGGGTTTCTCGACTTGCGTGCGCGCCGCACGACATACGCCAGCGGCGGCGGCGGCGGCAGTCGGCCGGTCATAATCTGCATCTCACTCTGGATATAGCGGTCACTCAGCAACGCGACACCCATTGTCGCGTTGACCGCGGACACGATACCAGCCGCACTTGAACACTCGAATACGGTTTCAAGAACGGCATCGTCCTGGCCTATGTCGAGCGCCCACTTTCTATAGAAGCAATCCTCATCGAACGACAAAAATGGTATAGGGTCATCGTGCCCGATGACCAGCTCGGGATGCTTCACCCAGTGAAGCCGTTCCCTGTAAAGCACGACATCGGTCGGGCGTACTTCATGGTTGAAGACCTGAACAACAGCGGCATCAAGCTCGCCACGCTCCAGCATGGCGCGCAGGACCAGGCTCATGCGGACCTTGGTTCGGACAGTGACGTTCGGGTGAAGCCGGCGGAAGCGGCCAAGAATGCGAGCAAGGTCGCTGCAGGCCGTGTCTTCGGTGAATCCGAGGAGAAGCCTTCCTGCCAGAGGCGTTTTTGACAGGCTTAGGAGCGCCTCATCGTGCATTCCCAGGATGCGCGCGGCATAGTCCAAGAGATCCTCACCGGCGGCTGTGAACATGGATGCGCCGGCTTTGCGGCCGAGTAGCTCGCAGTCGAGGCTCACTTCAAGGCGCTTGATCTTATGGCTTACAGCGGATTGTGAAAGACCCAACGCCGCCGCCGCTTTTGTTACGCTGCCATGGTGCCGGATTGCGGAAAGCGCCCGCAGCGCATCGATTTCAAGTCTGCGACTGTTCAATTCGTTCATTACCTGTCCGCCTGGTTCTCTGGATGACCCTACCATAAACCACAGCAATCATGACATTCTTTAAGGAGATGTCATGTGCTCATCGATATTTGTCATGTGCGTTGATGACGCTTTCGTCTTAGCGGTGGTGGCGTTTCACATCACAAAGATCCTATGACTGACCCCGCCACTTCATCCACCGCAGATAGCCACCATCCACTGTTGTGGCCATTGCTGGCAACACTCCTCATCATCGGATGGAGTTCGGGCTTCGTTGGCATCCGCTATGCCAATCAGGAAGCAAGCGTCATGCTCCTGCTCTTCTGGCGCACATTGCTCTCGGGATTAATCCTTCTTCCCTTCGCGTTGATGATCGGACCGAGGATTTCCCTGCGTGCGGTGAAAGATCAGGCGTTGTTCGGCATCATGGCGGTTTTCCTTTACCTTGGAGGCTTCGCCCTTGCTATCGAGCAGAGGGTGCCCACCGGACTGGTCGCGCTTATCGCCGACCTTCTTCCGCTCGCCATTGCGGTGCTCTCACAACCGGTGCTCGGTGAAAGCCTCACGGCTCGGCAGTGGCTCGGAACTGCAATTGCCGTCCTTGGCGTTCTGGTCGTCTCCTTCGACAGCCTCAGCTTCGGTACCGCGCCGGCGTGGGCCTACGGTCTCACAGTCGGTTCGATGCTTGTGTTTGCGGTCGCGTCGGTCCTCCACAGGAAACGCAAGACGCAGACCATGAAGGTTCACCAAAGCCTTTGCATCCAGATGCTGGTGGGGTCTGTTCTCTTCGGTCTGTGCGCATCGATGCAGGGCCGTCTTGCCCCACCGATGACCCGGGACTTCGCAATCGGAATGATCTGGCTTGTGCTGGTAGCGACTTTCCTGGCCTATGCGGTCTACTATACCAGTCTTCGGCTGTTCCCGGCCGCCAAGGTGAGCGCTGCCATCTATCTCAGCCCACCCGTGACAATGATATGGGCATGGATCTTGTTTTCGGAGCCTCTGACCGTCGCGATGTTCGCCGGAGCCGCGGTAACGCTTGTCGGCATCTGGATGACCTCGCGAGGCTGAAAAGAGCGCAGTCGGCGGCCGCAATGCAAACGGAAAAGATCATCGGACCAATGGCCGCGTGCTAGCGGATAGCACTCTTTCTGAGAACATTTTCCATGAAGCTCCTGATGAACGCCGCAGATACTGCTTTTTCCTTCAGGACGGCGATTGTCTGGGGAATTTCAGAAAACGCATCGGGCAACGTGCGAAATGCAGGATCAATGTGGGCCGCGGGTTCGAGAGACTGCCTCAGTCCCGCGGCCGCATCGCATTCTCCAGCCTTCAGTTTTTCGATCGCGGCCAAAGGGGTTTCGGCATAAACGATCGTTGCATGTTTCGCTTGGCGTTCGATCTCTTTTGTGTAGGCGGCACCTCGAGCGGTCGCTATCCGACGGCCGGAAACATCCACGTCCGCCACAAACCGGGCATCCGATATCGCCGGAACAAGGTAGGTCGCGGTTACAAAAGCATAGGGCGGGGAAAAAGCGAACCGATCCGTGCGGGACGGATCTGCGGCGATCAGGGCAATATCCCATTCGTTCAGGTTCGCCGACTCCAGGATTGCCGCCGCCGATCGGTATTTTATCACCGAAAGCGCGCAACCGAGTTCCTCTGCCAAGGCGTTTGCCATATCGACACTCGGCCCGGACGGCACTCCCGTGCGTTCATCGATACGGACAAGGGCGGCATTGCTGCCGTTCACCGCCGCCCGGAGTGTACCGGTCGGCGCAAGTTCGGCGAGCACGCTTTCCGAAGCCACCATTCGTCACGCCCGCCTCGAAAACCTGCCAGCCAAGGCTTCTGCACCGCGCGCCAGCACGGCGACATCGACGCCGACTGCCGTGAACAGCGTTCCTAACTCCATGCAGCGGGCGGCGAATTTTTCATCGGGCGTGAGAATCCCTGCCGGTTTTCCGAGCCTATTGAGCAGCCCGATGGCCTTTTCAATGGCCTCGACCACTTCTGGGTGACCGGGTTGGCCGGGATACCCGAAGCTGGCCGCCAGGTCCGCCGGTCCGATGAAGATGCCATCTACGCCATCGATCGACGCGATGGCTTCGATATGCCCCATCGCTTCGCGCGTTTCGACCTGGACGAGAACGCAAAGCTCCAGCGCTGCCTGCTGCGCGTAATTCTTCACCCGGCCAAAGCGCGTAGCCCGCGTCAGCGCTGAAACGCCCCTGATGCCTTCCGGCGGATAGCGTGTTGCTTCGACCGCAGCCTTGGCTTCCGCCGCGTTTTGAACATAGGGGATGAGCAGCGTCTGGACCCCGATATCCAGAAAGCGCTTGATCAGGACGGGATCGTTGACGGCTGGCCGCACGATGGGCGCAACGTCATAGGCTGCCACGGCCTGCAACTGCGGCAAAACCGTCAGCACGTCGCTCGGGGAATGCTCCGTGTCGAACAGCAACCAGTCGAAACCAGCCGGCGCGACGATCTCCGCCGCATAGCTTCCCGGAAGCCCGCACCAGAGGCCGAGCTGGCTTTGGCCTGCGCGCAGCTTCGCTTTGAATTTATTCACAGGAATATCCATCTGGCACCTCACAGGAAAGACACGCCGATGGACCCGACAGGACCGTAGTCGGCCTGTATCACATCGCCGGCAGCGATATCGACAGGGCGGGTGAACGAGCCGGCAAGGACGATCTGCCCCTTCTTCAGGCCGCCGCCAACAGCATGCAGCTTGTTGACGAGCCAGGCGATGCCGGCCGCCGGATGGCCCATGATCGCCGCTGAAACACCCGACTCCTCGATAATGCCGTTCTTCGACAGGGTCGCCCCCACCCAGCGGATATCGATATCCATGGGGCGAATGACACGGCCCCCGACCACGATAGCGCCGAACGCCGCATTGTCGGCGATCGTATCGGTGATCGCCCGCGGCACCTCGGTCCGGTAGTCGATGATCTCGAGTGCCGGCACGACAAATTCCGTCGCGCGCATGACGTCGTAGATCTGGATACCCGGCCCCGAGAGATCCTCGCCCATGATGAACGCCAACTCGACTTCAAGCCGCGGCTTTATGAAGAGATCCGCTTTGATCTGCGCTCCGTCGTTGTAGAGTGCGTCGTCCAGAATGACACCGTAGTCAGGCTCCGTCATCTTGGACGCCATCTGCATCGCACGGGAGGTAAGACCGATCTTGTGGCCGACGATCCGGGCACCACGGGAGATGCGCGACTGTGCCCAAAGTGCCTGAATACGATAGGCGTCCTCAAGGTCGAGATCGGGATAGGTCTTGCTGGGCTGCACGATCGGCTTTCGCTCGGTCTCTGCTTTCAATATGGCGTCTGCAGTCGCCTGACGTTGCTCTTCGGTAATCATGAACTGGCTCCAGACGTGACGTTACTTGATGGGCGGACGCGGCAGAACCGCCTCGCCCGGCTCCATGACATAGGTGTAGTCGAGCGAGTACCATTCGCCCTCGATGTCGCGGTCGGTCGGATGCGGTTCGTCATGACGAACGAAGTTCCCCGTGAGCGCCGCTGTCACGCCGAACTGCACATCCGATGCAATATGGGGGTCGCTGGGATCGAAGACTTGCGAAATCAGTGTCTTGTAGCCGTGCCTGAAGATCAGGGCGTGCAGATGGGCCGGCCGGTACGGATGACGACCTTGCGCCTTGAGCATCCGGCCGACGACGCCATCGACAGGAATGGGATAGCCCACCATCTTCACGGTGCGAAACCAGAAGCGTCCGTCCGCATCGGTCAGGAACTTGCCGCGCAAATTCATCTCCGCCTGGTCCGGGTCCTGGTTTTCGTAAAGACCTACCGGCGAAGCGTGCCAGACATCCACTTCGGCACCGGCGATTGGCCTACCCTCTCGGTCAATGACCCGGGCACGCACGAAAAGCGGCGTGCCAGGTGTGTCGGAACGAATGATCGTTCCACCGTTCTCCACCCTTGGAGAATTCAAGCGCCAGAACGGACCGAGAAGCGACTGGGATGTCTCGGTCTGGCCTTTGTCACCATTGTTGAGAAGGCAGACGAGTGATGAAACACCCAGCGAGCCCGACATCAACACGAACTCGTTGTGACTGTCGGTCTGAAGCTGCCCGATCTCATTCAGGATGGCGGTAGCCTCCCGAAATTCCGCTTCGGTCAGCCGCACTTCGCGCACGAAGGCATGAATATGTTTCACAAGGGCCACGAGGATTTCACGCGCCCTAGGATCGGACGTCTGCTGCATGGCCGCGACCACGGCGGGCGTTACATCGCTTTCAGTTTTAATGACCATATGCCACCTCTCGATAATGGACCGATACAAAGATAATCGATTATTTGTCAAGCGATGAAAGACGTCATCACGCCTTCCGATCGCCCGCAGCAAGGACATAACAATCACAAATCATTGATTTTATGTTCTTTAACAATGAAGCAAGAGGGAGATTATAGGAAAATCCGCAACAATTTTCCTGACGGTTGACAAGAATAATCGTTTATCTTATCCATCATCGACGACGGAAAATCTCCGCTTGGGAGGAACCAATGAAGCAGCAGGACGGCGCCGCAAGCCCAGCCGAGATCGGCAGTTTTTCCGACGACGGGAAAAACACGATCGGCAGCCAGCTGGCGTCCCGTCTGCGGGAAGCGATCATTTCCGGCAGCCTGGAAGCAGGCAGCAAGATCAATCTTGACAAGGAACGGCAGGCATTCAACGTCAGTCTGAGCCCGTTGCGTGAAGGGCTGGCGCGCCTCATTTCCGATGGCCTTGTCGAATTCGAGGACAATCGCGGCTATCGCGTTTCCCCCGTGTCGCTGGCGAACCTCGAGGAAATCACCGTCCTTCGCGAGGAGTTTGAGGTTTTCGCACTGAAGGAATCCATTCGAGTCGGCGATGTGGAATGGGAGGGCAACGTCATGCGTGCGCTTCATAAGCTGACCCGTGCCGAGCGCGATGCCAACAGGCCAGAAACGCTGGAGCATTGGGAAGCGGTCCACCGCGATTTCCACCTCACCCTTATCTCGGGCTGCGGAAAGCCGCTTCTTCTTCATTTCTGCAAGACGCTTCTCAATCTCAACGATCGCTACCGCCGGACATTCCTCAAGCAAACTTCCGGCGACAGGAATGTGAACCAGGAGCACAGCGAGATCGCGCAGGGCGCGGTGGCGCGCGACAGCGACTATGCGGCCGACAAGCTGCGCCAGCATATCCATCGCACCGGCACCAATCTTCTGGCCCACCTCGCACGCACCGGAGCGGTACGATGACGCACGCCCGGCAGATGCATCAAAGCCCGATCGGCGTCGCGCATTTCTCGGCAATCCAGGTGCCGCCGCACGAATTCGTCCGGCAGGCTGCGGCAGCGGGGTTCAGTTCAGTCGGACTTCGGCTCCACCCGGCATTCGCCGGCGCGCCTTACTATGAGTTGCCGCAGGGCAGCCGTGCCGCTTCGGAGTTTCGCTCGCTGCTCGACAGCGAAGGCATGAGGGTTTTCGATATCGAGTTCTTCATCATCGGCCCGGATTTCAAGGCGAGCGCGATAGAGCATATCGTTGCGGCTGCAGCGGATATCGGCGCCCAGCGCCTCTCCGCCTGTGGCGACGATACGGATCGGAGCCGGCTGGCCGACAATTTCAATGCGTTCTGTCAGCTCGCCGGGCGGCATGGCATGGCTGTCGATATCGAAAACATGGGCTGGCGTGCCGTCAGCAGCTACAGCGACAGCGCTGCACTCGTTCATGCCTGCGGTCAGGACAATGCCGGCGCTCTGGTGGATGCCATTCACTTCTTTCGCAACGGTGGACACATCGAGGAAATCGATATCGATATCGTGCGGCATGTTCAGCTTTGCGATGTGGTCGGCCCAGCGCCCAAGCGTTCAGAAGACATGATGAACGAGGCACGGACCGGGCGCTTGGCGCCGGGCGATGGAATACTCGCGCTCAACGCGCTTATCGCTAAGCTTTCCGGCAAGGCCGCGATTTCCGTGGAAGTACCGTTGGTGGGCGACACCCCGGCACCGGTGCATCTGCGAAATCTCAATCTGAAAACACGGGAAATTCTACAGGCAGAGACTTAGACATTCTGGATCTGGCGCGGTGGAGGCTGCGCCCGGAGGAGGAACACCCTTTCATGAATTACCAGTTCGACTTCGGCGCGGTCTTCGAGCGCGCCCCCGAATTGCTGTGGGCTACGCTCGGAACGTTCGGGCTTGCCTTTGCCGGCATGGCGCTCGCGCTGGTGATCGGCGTGGTGGGCGTCATCGGCCGGACATCGCCGAACAAGATCGTGCGTGCGCCCGTCATCGCGTTTGTCGAGATCGTGCGCAACACGCCCTTTCTCGTGCAGATCTTCTATATCTATTTCGCCTTGCCACTGATGGGCATCCGCCTCAATCCAACGGCAACAGCCATTATCGCCCTCGGCATCAATGGCGGCGCCTACGCGATTGAAATCATCCGCGGCGGCGTCGAAAGCATCGGCAAAGGCCAGGTCGAAGCCGGTTATGCTCTGGGCCTCCACAAGGCAGACGTCTTCCGGCTCATCGTTTTGAAACCGGCTCTGCGCGCGATCTATCCGTCTCTGACCAGCCAGTTCATCATGCTGACGCTGACGACCTCCGTTTGTACGTCGATCGCGGCTTATGAGCTGACATCCGCCGCGCAGAGGATCGAATCCGACACCTTCAGAAGCTTCGAAGTCTATTTCCTGGTGACCGGGATCTATCTCGTCATTTCGACCGTGATGATGGGCATCTTCGCGCTGATTTCCCGCCGCTACTTCAGCTACCCGACACGATAGAGGTTTAGCCATGGGACCTATCGGAGCAAACGAATTCCTGTTCATCCTGCAAGGCCTTAAATGGACGGCCCTGCTTGCAATCATCGGCTTCATCGGCGGTGGCGTGTTCGGCATCCTGATTGCGGTGACCCGTGTCTCCAAGAGCGCCGCGGCCCGCGCCATCGCCGCGGCCTATATCGGGCTCTTCCAGGGCACACCGCTGCTGATGCAGTTGTTCGTGGTGTATTACGGCGTCGCGCTGGTCGGTATCAATGTCAGCGCATGGCTTGCGGTGGCGATCGCCTTCACGCTGCATGCCAGTGCCTTCCTTGGCGAAATATGGCGCGGTTCGATCCAGGCTGTGCCGAAGGGGCAGACCGAAGCCGCCAACGCGCTTGGACTTCACTACGTGTCGCGGATGAAGGATGTCATCCTGCCCCAGGCGCTGAAGATTTCCATGCCCGCGACCATCGGGTTCCTGGTGCAGTTGATCAAAGGCACGTCACTTGCGGCAATCGTCGGCTTCATCGAACTTGCCCGCGCCGGACAGATCATCTCGAACCAGACGTACCGCCCGCTGCTCGTCTTCGGCATCGTCGGCACGATCTATTTCATCATCTGCTGGCCGCTCTCCCATTTCGGAACGGCTCTTGAAAAACGGATGGCCAAGGCCGCCCGCTGACGCGTCACAAAATGACATCAAAAAGGAGGAACCAAAATGCAATACAATCGCAGGACATTCATGGGTGTGGTGCTGGCAACGACGGCGCTGGTTATGGGCGGCACAACCTTAGCATCTGCCGCGAGCCTTGAAGAGGTAAAAGCCAAAGGCACGATTGTCGTCGGCATCCAGGGCGACAACGCACCCTGGGGCTTCGTCAACTCAAGCGGCACCCAGGATGGCTTTGATGCCGACGTGGCAACGCTCTTTGCCAAGGAGATCGGTGTCCAGGTTCAGTTCCAGCCGCTCGCCGTGGCGAACCGTATCCCCGCTTTGACCACTGGCAAAGTCGATATCCTTTTCGCCACGATGGCGATGACGGAAGAGCGCGCCAAATCAATCCAGTACAGCAAGCCTTACGCCGCCAACACCATTGCGCTCTATGCCGCCAAGGCGGACAAGGTTGCCACGGTCGAAGATCTGGCGGGCTGGGAAATCGGCGTGCCGAAGTCGAGTTCGCAGGACAAGGCCGTAACCGATGCCGTCGGCTCATCTGCCACGGTTCGTCGGTTCGACGACGATGCGGCTACCATTCAGGCGCTGATTTCAGGCCAGGTGAAGGCCGTCGGCGGCAACCAGTTCTACGGACAACGGCTTGAAGCCGCGGCCGCCGGCACCTACGAGCGCAAGATCGATTTCCTGACGACCTATAATGGCGTCGGAACGCGACTGGGCGAAAAGGACTGGAACGACACCGTCAACGCCTTCATCGACAAGATCAAAGCGAACGGCGAACTCGCAGCCATCACCAAGAAATGGATGGGGATCGAACTTCCGCAATTCCCGGAATCCATTCCCAACATCCCCTTCACCGTGAACTGACCTATCAAGGAGGGCGTCGTGACAGCTTCCGACAATACTCAATCGATGCTGATTTCACTTGAGAAAGTGGAGAAGTGGTACGGCGCCTTTCATGCTTTGAAGGACATCAATCTGACGGTCCGCAAAGGCGAGAAGATCGTTCTTTGCGGACCGTCCGGCTCCGGCAAATCGACATTGATCCGCTGCATCAACGTGCTGGAGACCATCGAAGGCGGTCGGATAACCGTTGGAGGCCGAGTGCTCGATGGCAGCAGCAAGGCGGTGGATGCAATCCGTCGTGAAGTCGGCATGGTCTTCCAGAGCTTCAATCTGTTTACGCACATGACCGTCCTGCAGAATTGCGCACTGGCTCCCATGCGCGTGCGGGGAATGAGCCGTGCCGAGGCCGAAACGCTGGCGCGCAAATATCTCGAACGCGTCCGCATCCTCGATCAGGCGGACAAGTATCCCGCGCAGCTTTCCGGTGGCCAGCAGCAGCGCGTCGCTATCGCCCGCGCGCTTTGTCTTGAGCCGAAAATCATGCTGTTCGACGAGCCGACATCGGCGCTCGACCCGGAAATGGTCAAGGAAGTCCTCGACACCATGATTTCACTGGCGCGCGACGGCATGACGATGATCTGCGTTACCCACGAGATGGGCTTCGCGCGCCAGGTTGCCGACCGCGTCATCTTCATGGCTTCCGGCGAGATTATCGAGGAAGCGGAACCGGACGTCTTTTTCACGTCGCCGAAGCACGAGCGCACCAAGACCTTCCTTGGTGAAATTCTCGCGCATCACTGAACATAGACAAGGACTTGAAGCATGAGCGACAGGCGTTACCTGGTCGGCCTCATCGGCGCGGATATTCAGATGTCGAAGTCGCCGGCCCTTCACGAAGCAGAAGGCTGGCATCAGGGGCTGGACTATCACTACGAGCTGCTCGACCTGACGGAGCGCGGCCTGCCGGCATCTGCCCTTCCCGCCCTTCTCGATGAGGAGGAGCAAAGAGGCTTTGCCGGCAGCAACATCACCCATCCCTGCAAGCAGACGGTGATCCCTTATCTCACACGGCTGTCCGACGACGCCGAAATGCTCGGCGCCGTGAACACGGTCGTGTTCCAGAACGGCGAGCGGATTGGTCACAACACCGACTGGTATGGCTTCTACAAGAATTTCGAGCGCGGCCTGCCGGACGTCGCCAAATCTCGCGCCGTTCTGCTCGGCGCAGGCGGCGCCGGCGTTGCAGTGGCCCATGCGGCGATCAAGCTCGGAATAGAGCGCCTGTCGATCTTCGACCAGGACAGCGACCGCGCCGCACGCTTGGCTTCCCAGTTGAACGAACGGTTCGGCCGGGCGTGCGCGGAGGCGGCGACCGATGTCGGCGCCGCGCTGCGTGCCGCAGACGGGCTGATCCACGCCACGCCGACCGGAATGAAGAGCCATCCCGGCATGCCGATCGAACCGCAATGGCTGGAGCAGCGTCACTGGGTGGCGGACATTGTCTACATGCCGCTGGAAACCGAACTCCTCGCTCTGGCGAAGCGCAAGGGCTGCCGCACCCTGCCCGGCAGTGGCATGACGATCTTTCAGGCAGCGGCCGCGTTCCAGCTTTTCACCGGCATTGCTCCGGATACGGAACGCATGTCCCGTCATTTCGACGACCTGACCACGCGTTGAAAGGCCGAAATCGATGCCTCACGTTGTGATCGAATACAGCCGGGGCGCCGGTGAACGCGTGCCGATCGAAGCCTTGACTACGGCGGTCCACCGCTGCATTCGCGATGGCGGCGTCGTGAAGCCGAAAGCCGTCCGCACGTTCGCCCGCGAGGCGACGTTTTCCTGCGTCGCGGATGAGCATCCGCAGAACCATTTCATCCAGATCATCATTCGCATGGCGCCCGGCCGCTCGCTGGAAACCAGGCAGCACCTTGTGCGGGCCACGTTGCAGGCGGCCCGTGCCGCCGCCGCACCCGCTCTCAGCGAGGGCCGTCTCGGCCTTCGCGTCGACCTTTATGAATCCGATCCCGCACTCGCGGTTCAGGAAAGCACGCTTGACTGAACTGCCGGCTTTCAGAATGAGAGGAGAACCTCGTGAGCCTGATCTATGTCCTGAACGGTCCCAACCTCAACCTGCTCGGCAAACGCCAGCCCCATATCTATGGTCATGAAACGCTTGCCGATGTCGAGGCGGACTGCTCCAAGCTGGCAGCCGAACTCGGTCACGATATCCGTTTCCACCAAAGCAACAGGGAATACGAGATCATAGACTGGATCCATGAAGCGCGCGAGGACGGCGCGGGCATCGTCATCAATCCGGCCGCATTCACCCACACTTCGCTCGCCATTCTCGATGCCTTGAACACATTCGAAGGCCCTGTCATCGAAATTCACATCTCCAACGTCCACAAGCGCGAAAGCTTCCGGCATCACTCCTTCGTTTCCCATCGGGCCGACGGCGTGATTTGCGGGCTCGGCACCGAGGGCTACCAGCTCGGCATCCGCCGGGTCGCCACGTTGATCAAATCCGCAGAGAAGAAGTGAGCTCGCAATGACCGCCCCTGTGAAACTGGCCGTGCTCGGAGCCGGCCTCATTGGAAAACGACATATCGAGCACGTCGCCCGCGAACCGGAGGCGGTGCTCAGTGCCGTGGTGGACCCCACGCCTGCCGGCGAGGCGATAGCCAGGGAAGCCGGCGTGCAGTGGTTCGCCAGCTTTGCCGACATGATCGCCGTCGATCGGCCCGACGGTATCATCGTGGCGACCCCCAATCAGGTCCATGTGAAGAACGGTCTCGAAGCCATAGAGGCCGGCATTCCGGCCCTGATCGAAAAACCGCTCGCCGACGACATCGCGTCCGGCGAACGGCTGATCGCCGAAGCGCACGCGAAAGGAGTGCCGCTCCTGACCGGCCACCATCGCCGGCATAATCCGATGATGCGCAAAGCCAAGGAAATCATCGACAGCGGGCGGCTCGGACGAGTGCTGGTCGTCAACGCGATGTTCTGGCTTTTCAAGCCTGACGACTATTTCGATATCGACTGGCGCCGGCAGGCTGGCGCCGGGCCGGTCTTTCTGAACCTCATCCATGACATCGACAATCTTCGGTATCTGTTCGGTAACATCACTGCCGTTCAGGCGCGGGAATCCAATGCGGTACGCGGGAATGCGGTCGAGGAAACGGCCGTGATCCTGATTGAATTCGAGAGCGGTGTTCTCGCAACCGCATCCGTCTCCGACGCCGTCGTGGCGCCCTGGAGCTGGGAGATGACAACAGGGGAAAACCCGGTTTATCCGAAAGTGGACGAAGCCTGCTACGTCATCGGCGGAACGCACGGCTCCCTTGCCATTCCGTCACTCGAAATCTGGCGCAATCCCGCCAAGCGCAGCTGGTGGGAGCCCTTTGAGAAGGAACAGGCTGAATATGTTCCCCAGGACCCGCTCGTCCTGCAGATCAGGCAGTTCTGCAAGGTCATCAGAGGTGAGGAACAACCGCTTGTCAGCGGCTTAGAAGGCCTGCAGACGCTCAAGGTGATCGACGCCGTTAAAAGATCGGCGAAGTCGGGAGAGCGCGTCCTGTTGAGCTGAAGCCAGATCACCCAATGCGGCCAACAGAACAACGCCCGTTCCCACCAAAGCGTCGGTGGCAAACTATCTACAGATCTCACCAGAAGACAACGCCCCACATGGTGCGACCGTTGGCAGTAAAAACGGCGGGCTTCAAGCCGGTGTCCGTCGTCTGAGAGGCGGACACCGACTCTAGATCACCACACAGCTTCGCGGCTGAAAGCCAAAGGCATCGTGGCCTGCGAAATCTTCGTCGGGCCGTGAACCCGCGGGCAGCACATGTCGGGGATGAGGCCGGCTAAAGCTCCGATCGCCAAGGCCGTCAGGTTCAAATCTTAAAGGCAGGGCCCCATTTGTCATATCCACAGAGATTCATCGAGCCGACTAACGAAGCAGGCCGTCGATATCGAAATCCTCCCAGCCCCGAAGTCCGGGCGCGGGATCGTCGACGCCATTGTCGGCCTTCTTCGACCGCTTTTTCTTTTTCGACAACCGCTTGAGCTTTGCCTGATAAGCGGCCTTCATTCTCTTCTCGGCTTTTGCCTCGGCATCCTCTACGCGCCACTCCTCAACCGACCCACGATTGAGGAGATCGTCTACGACCTTCGGCTCAAAGACATGGAATGTAATCTGGCGCGCGCGCCCAGCCAGCCTGACGGTTCTGGTGCCGGCGCTTGGTAAGCGGCCGTCCGCAAGCCAGCGATGCCGCTCGCTGGTCTTCATGCCAAGAATGTCCTCGATCTCGCGCGGAATGACAGGCAGAGATGGAGCTTCATCTAGCGTCTTGGAAACAACCGTCGCCGCGGCGTTGAAAGCGGCCTTTTCATCGGCTGGCATCGCCAGAACAAGATCGATCCCATCGAGCGAGATCGCCTTCCTGAAGATCGCCGGCAGCCGCGCCTGGATTTCCTGAAGGATACCTTTGGCGCGAACGGAAGAACCCATTGTCACCATGGGCGACAAGGTCCAGGCTTTGATCAACTCGACGTGGTTCTTTTCTTGTTTTGGCATGCCATCTAGATGGTGCACGCAACACCGGCGGTCAATGTTCCACCGACGATGCTGCGCGCGATACACCTACAGGCTTGGCCTTCCAGACGATCAAAGAACGCCTCGCGCTACAGCATCTGCCGCATGCACATCGATGCGGCCATTGTCCTCGCCGTCCCAGTATTCGATCGTGCTCGCAGAAACCTTGATCAAGACCATGCCGGGCGTGTCGATGCCGTCGGGAAACCACCGATCGAGATCTTTTACCCAGTGCTCTTCGAATTGCGCCTTGTCGCGGATCAGGCTGGCTTCGCCATCGACGGCAATGAAGATTCCCGGCTTCCCGAGGAGGCTCGGCGGTGCAGTGAAGGTCAACGCGACCTGCGGTTCGAGACCAATCTCGCTGACTTTTCTTGTATTCTCGTAGGAAAAGAACCAGGAGTCGCCGTCATACTCGACATCGCCATTGTTGCTCATCGGCCGGCAGTTGATCCTTCCATTGTCGCTCGTGTTGAACATGCAGAAATCGATCTTGCTGAGCTCTTTTGAAAGCTCTTCCATCGTCATCGCGCTCATCGGGTTCTCCGTGGGTTGTTTTCCAATGAACCCGTTTTCATCCCGTATGGTTCCGATGGGCCGAGCGGGCCGCGGACGCCTGCGAATTCAGAGCTTTCATAGGATCGCAGACAGGAACATTCCGTCTGACGGGTGGTTGGCGGGTGTCCAACAGCCCAGATGGAGGAGAAGTAATGGTTACCATGGTCGGCGACGAAGGCAACTCAGCGCAAAGGTCGCCGAGTTCAAACAAGATCACCTGCAGCACGTCGATGTCCTGAACGAGATCGCGCGCGAGCTTGGCATCGAAGCGCCAACCGAAGGCGACATGAAGCAGATGCTGACCACAAGGAAGATCGTGCTCGCCGATCTGATGGGCGATGCCGCGATCCTGAAAGCCATGAAGACCAACGAAGATGACACCGTTACGGCCTATGAACGCGCTTCCGGCCACGATCATCCCATGCGTGTCTTCTTCGTAGCGTAAGGCGGGCACCGGTCTCCTCCCCAATGGGGTAACGGGCCCGGCTCGTCGCACCCGCTTCAGCGCAGGGCAGCATCCGCCATAACAGCCTTGCTGCGATAGTGACTTGGCGGAGCGCCCATCATCTTGCGGAAGGCGCGGCTGAAGGAAGCTTCGGAATCGTAACCAAGACGATTGGCGACGGAGGCGACGCGCTGTCCCTCCTTCAGCCATTGATGCGCCTGGTGCATGCGCATGCTTGCGATGTAGCGCGCCGGCGTTTCGCCCACCACATCGACAAAACGCTGGGCGAAGCCGGAGCGCGACGCGCCCATGATTTTGGCCAGTTCGGCAATCGTCCAGCCGCGGGCAGGCTCCAGATGGATGGCGGCGAGGACGCGGCCGATCTCAGGATTGCGTACCGCGGCCAGCCAGCCCGTCGCCGTGCCGCAGCCATGCTCCACCCAGGTCCTGATGATCGTTGCCGTCAAGACGTCAGCCAGCCGCGCCAGAATGCCGCCGGAGCCGACACGGTTCATCTCCACCTCCCGCATCATCGCGTCGAGAAGCGGCGGGATGGAGGGCTCGTTCGACGAGAGATCGCTGGTGCGCATGACCGAAGGCATAAGCTGCAAGAGGGGATGTTGCCGGTCGACATTGAAGCGCATGACGGCAAAGAACAGGAGATTGTTCTTGTCACTGCAAGGACATTGCAGATCGATTATCCCGTCGCAGAGCTGGCGCTTCGGCAGATCATGGACAAGTACGGGCGGGACACCCGGCTTGCTGGCGAGCACATGGGCATCTCCCTTCGGCAAAAGAATCGCATCGCCGGCGGCAAGCTCCATCCACTCGCCTTCCGGGGTCTGGAGATAGGCGGAGCCTGCGGCAAGGAAATGAAACCGGGCAGATTCCTGCGCCGGATATTCCGTCGCCCATGGCGCTGACGGTTGGCAGCGCCCGTATTCCACACCGTCAAGGCGCAGGCCACGCAAAATTTCGCTCAAGGCATCACTCAAGGCACACTCCATATTTGGAGAAACGGCATAGTTTTATGGATTTCTTAGCATAGAAACTCCGACCCGTCACGCCTACCTTTTTCCCGACCTTCATTGGAGATGGAAAAATGGATTATGTTTCAACGCCCTCTCACCCGATTGGTGACGAGCGTGTAGCCCGGTGGGGGGCCGTCCTGTCGCTGTCGCTTGGCGTTTTCGGGCTGGTGACGGCAGAATTCCTGCCGGCAAGCCTGTTGACGCCGATGTCGGCGGATCTGGGTGTCAGCATCGGCGCCGCCGGACAGTCCGTCACCACCACCGCCGTCGTCGGCGCATTCGCGGGGCCGGCAATCGTCGTCGGTACGGGACGTTTCGACCGACGCACCGTTCTGCTGGCGCTGACCGGCCTGCTCGTCATATCAAGCCTGATTGCCGGCTTTGCCTCCAGCCTGTTCGTGCTGCTCGTCGCGCGCGTCCTGCTCGGGATCGCGCTGGGCGGCTTCTGGGCCATGTCGTTGGCACTGGCCATGCGGCTCGTGCCCGACCGGCTGATGCCGCGCGCCATGGCGATCGTGATGTCAGGCGTATCGCTGGCTACTGTCTGCGCCGCACCGCTCGGTGCCTGGATCGGTGCCACCCTTGGATGGCGGTATGCCTTTCTCTTGGCAGCCGCGGTCGGTATCGTCACCTTCGTCGCGCAGTTGCTGACCGTGCCGCCGTTGCCCCCCAAAGGGACGACAACCTTCGGCACGATCCTTCGGGTCATCAGGCGGCCAGCGGTACGGCTAGGGCTTGCGACCATCCTGCTGGTTGTCACCGGACATTTTGCCGGCTTCACCTACATCCGCCCCTACCTTGAACTCGTTCCGCACTTTGGCGTGGAGATGATTACCGTCATCCTGCTTGTCTTCGGCATCGGCGGCTTCTTCGGCAACATTGCCGGCGGTTTCATCGCCGAGCGCAGCACGCGCCTATCGATCACGCTCGCGGCAAGCGGTGTGGCGGTGACAACGCTGATACTCGCCTTGTTCGGCGTATCCCCGATTATCGCTGCCATCGCCACGGCAGCTTGGGGTTTTGCATTCGGCGCGCTGCCTGTCAGCGTCCAATCCTTCATCAGCCGTGCGGCCGGTGACGAGGCGGAAGGAGCCGGTGCTGCAACCCTGACCACGTTCCAGATCGCAATTTCGACGGGGGCCATCCTTGGCGGACTGATTGTCGAGCTTCAGGGCCCTGCCGGCGTGTTCCTCTTTTCCGCACTTGCCGCGCTACTCGGCGCCTCGTTGGTGACCGTGTCTCGCAAGATGCTGGTTCAGGTCGGCTGAAACAACAAACATTCGACGCCTCCCCAGCCCGGAGCCTGAAAAGGCTCCGGGTCGAGTCTCGCGAGCAAGACTTAATCAGCGCGTCCTATCAGCTCGCAACTGAGCAAGTGCTCGTGGGCGGGCAAATAGGCAGCGGCGCGAAAAACAGCTTCACGCCATAAATGGCGGAGTGAGACCCATAACCGTCAGACGCCGGACAAGCGCATGATCACTACCTTGGGAAGCGCCTGTTACGCGAAACCGGTCATCAGGGGAAAAATCATGCGCGCGCATCCGCGACGATCCAGCCGGCTGCTTTTTCCGCAATCATCAGCGTCGGTGCATTCGTGTTGCCGCTCGTGATCTTCGGCATAATGCCTGCATCGACAACGCGCAGGCCTTCGATGCCCCACACCTTCAAACGACTGTCCACCACTGTCATGGGATCGTCATCACGCCCCATCTTCGTTGTCCCCACGGGATGGAAAATGGTGTTGGCGATATCGCCCGCCAGCCGCGCCAGTTCGCCGTCGCTCTGGAACTGCACGCCAGGCTTCCATTCCTGCGGCTGATATTTGGCAAGCGCCGGCTGCGACACGATCCTGCGCACTTGTCTCAGACTCTCGGCGGCAATTTTGCGATCTTCGTCCGTGCTGAGATAGTTTGGCGCAATCGCTGGAGCGTCCTCGGCCTTGTTGGAGCGAATGCAAACGCTTCCAACGCTGGTCGGGTTGAGATTACACACACTTGCGGTGAAGGCGGGGGTGCTGTGCAACGGTTCGCCGAAGGCGTCGAGGCTGAGCGGCTGGACGTGATATTCCAGATTGGCATGGGCCTGACTGGAATCCGAACGGGTGAAGGCACCGAGTTGCGAGGGCGACATGCTCATGGGACCGCTGCGCTTCAGCGCATATTCGAGCCCGATCATCGCCTTGCCGAACAGGCTGTTGGCGAGCGTATTCAGCGTCTTTGCATTGCCGACCTTGAACACCGCGCGAATCTGCAAATGGTCCTGAAGGTTTTGCCCGACACCCGGCAGGTCGTGCGCGACCTCGATGCCGTGCCGTTTTAGAAGACCAGCCGGCCCGATGCCGGACAGCTGCAGGATTTGCGGCGAACCGATCGCCCCGGCTGACAGGATAACTTCACGGCGCGCCTGAACGTTTGCGCTCTGCCCTTGCCGCTGAACCACGACGCCGGTGCAACGCTTGCTGCCGGACCCTTCAACGTCAAGGATCAGTCGTTCGACATGGGCCTGCGTCCAGATCGTCAGGTTCGAACGGTTCTTCGCGGGGCGCAGAAACGCCTTCGACGTGTTCCAGCGCCAGCCGGAGCGCTGGTTGACTTCGAAGTAGCCGACGCCCTCGTTGTCGCCGCTGTTGAAATCCTCCGAACGCGGGATCCCGGCTTCGACCGCAGCTTCGGCGAAGGATTCAAGGATGTCCCATTTGAGCCGCTGTTTTTCGATCCGCCATTCACCACCATGGCCGTGCATGTCGGAAAACCGGCTGTTGCCTCCCGTCTGCGGGTCGGCGCCGTTGTCCAGCCGGTAGTGATCTTCGTGCGCCTTGAAATCGGGGAGGCAATTCTGCCAGGACCAGGCGTCATCGCCGGTCGCCGCCGCCCAGCCGTCGAAATCGCGCGCCTGGCCACGCATATAGATCATGCCGTTGATCGAAGAGCATCCGCCGAGGGTCTTGCCGCGCGGATAGCGCAGCGACCGGCCGTTCAGGCCGGCATCCGGCTCGGTCTTGTACAGCCAGTCGGTGCGCGGGTTGCCGATGCAGTAGAGGTAACCGACCGGAATGTGGATCCAGGGATAGTCGTCCTTTCGGCCGGCTTCCAGCAGCAGGACGCGCATCGCGGGGTCACGGCTGAGACGATTGGCGAGCAGGCACCCCGCCGAGCCACCGCCCACAACAATATAATCAAACGTATCGGTGGATGGGCGGGAAGATGAGAGCTTCATAGGATCACTCCCCAGTTCCGACGAATTGCCTCATTGACGCGAGATTCGATGACCTGCCCTGCCATTTCAACCTTCTCCTGATTTCCAGTTTCGGAGATAGCGAAGGAACGGTACGAAAATCCAATGACAAATGACATAGTGCATTATAAGTGAAACTAATATGCTTCACACCGTCGATCTGAAAACATTAAGAGCATTCATCACCGTCGCGCGAGCCGGAAACGTCACGCGTGCCGCCGAGGAACTGCACGTCACTCAGCCTGCCGTCACGCTGCAGTTGAAGCGCCTTGCGAAAGATACCGGGCTCACCCTGTTCCGGCGGACGTCGACGGGACTGGAAATGACGCAGGAAGGCGCCCTGCTGGCCGCCAAGGCAGAGCAGGTGTTGGCGGCACTTACGGACTTCGGCCAGACGGCCGGCCATCTGGCAACGCGCGTGCGAGGAAAGCTGAGAATCGGAACGATCATCGATCCGGAATTCACCCGGCTGGGTGCGTTTTTGAACGCGCTGATCGAAAACGGGCCGGGTATCGAGACGACACTACGGCACGGCATGAGCGGAGACGTGGCGGAGGGCCTGAGGCGAAACGAGCTGGATGCCGGTTTCTATCTTGGCGACCCCAGAGACCATGATCCTTCCGCGGATACCTCAGTCGAAGGCGCCGCGCCTTTATTTCACGCGCGCGAGCTGGCTCAATTGACCTATCGCGTTGTCGCTCCGCCATCTCTCGCCGGTTTCGTGCGGGAGGGCGATTGGCCACAACTTGCCTCTCTCCCCTGGATCGGGACGCCACAAGCCTCGGTCCACAGTCGCTTGCTCACACGCTTGTTCACCAATCTCGGCCTGCGCCAGAATATCGTCGCCGAAGTCGATCAGGAAGCGTCCATGGTTGCCATGGTGCGGACAGGGATCGGCCTGAGCCTTTGCCGGGAGTCGATCGCGCTTCATGAGCAACAATCCCATGGCCTCGTGATCGCTGAAAACGTCAGGATTTCGACGAAGCTGAGCTTTCTTTGCCTGGAGGCCCGCACGAAAGACCCGGCCATATCGGTCGCATTGGACGCAATCAGGCGGGTCTGGGGATAATCCTTTCATCTCCCGCAACGACGCACGTCACGCGGAGCAGATCATGCGGGAGCACACTTTCGGCTCGGCACCTCAACTTGCCGAATTCGCAAGTCCTGTTAGGTGCTTAAGCGCTACCGGCCTGGCCAGTCGGCGAAATCCCACTGGTCTTCGTCGAGTATGAACGGTTGCCTCGGTGTTCGGCGCTCTCAGCCGAAATCCGCGCGCGTCAGGACGTAGGCCGGTTTACGGGCGGCCGAATAGGCGCGACGGGCGGCCGTGTTGATGGCAAGGCGCGCGGCATCGAAGGCTTTAAGGTAACCTGCTTCGGAGGTCGCAGCCGGGAAGAGATCCGCCGCAGCAAAGAAGGGGATTTCAAACACGCCGTCATGACCGATAAAGCGGATTCGCCTGCCGGCCTCTTCGTAACTTCTGCTCGGGTTCGGGAAACTGAGACTCATGGAAAGCTCCTCCTTGTGGACGGCAAATTATCGATTTGAAATGCCGCCACGGGCGCCTGGGATAGCCTCTACAGCGCCGTAAATAATACCACCTAAAAAGATGATACCTTTTGCATTGGATTTTGATCGTTAAAACAAAAATGAAAATCACATATGTATATATTTCATTGAAAGCACATGAATAAACACATTTTCATTGAAATCATCATATCACTAAAAATCGAATTAGGAATTTTATTTCGTACAGAAAGAATAATTTCTTCGGACTGAAGCACGGGCCCTGATCGATCCCGAAAATATCTGCCTCGGCAAAATCATGTTACTCCTATCCGTCAACGCCGCCATCACGCTATGACAGATCGCCAAGGCCGGGCATCCGCGCATATGTCAAGGCTGCGATGCGACCACGTAGTCGATGGCGTCCCGAACCGTCAGAAGCCCTTCGGCCGGCTGGTCGGGAATGGCGATCCCAAACTCGTCCTCAATGAGCATCACGATTTGGACCATTTCCAGGGAATCGGCCCCCAGGTCATCGACAATTGAAGCGTCATCGACGACCTTCGATTTCTCGACGGCCAACTGTTCGACGATAATGTTCCTGACACGCTCGGCAATGTCTGCTCTTCCATCTTCCATGACGATTGTCCTGATGAAGCAACTTACCGTTTCGACGCCAGTTGACGCGACTGCGCTGGATGACCGCGATCACAGTGGTCCTGGCGGTCGGGCCAAACAGACTCGACCTCCTGAACCAATGTGACAAGGCGCGCTGTCAGACGATCGGGCATCGTGGCCACGCATCGGTGGACCCGCCCTCGTTTTCCCAAACCTCAACCCCGGCGCGCTGTTCTTGCGCATGCGCCTTGCGGGATAAAGGATAGTTTCCGACATCAATCGTCGCCGATTTGATTAGTTGGATAAGATTTGCGGCGTGACCGTCTTTGGTCTCTCGCCCGAGCACAATGCCACGGGTCTCATAATCGGCGTTCTTGAGAATCTTTCGGAGGACGGTGCGGCGACGCGTTGCTGAAGTATCGGGGCTTTTAAAGATGAGGATCACCATAGCCACCCCTCCATGAGAAGGACGAGGATCATCGCCAAGCTGGCTGCAAGAAAAACATAGCCGCCAGCAGTAGCCCATATATATCGCTGCTGTTTTGAGAAGAATGCGGAAGACATCTTGTCCTCCTTCATTTCAGGGCCAGGGTAACCACCCCTCAAACAGCAGCGCCCTTGTCAATGGCTGCTCGAACATGGACCTTGCGCCCGATGCCGCCCATTGGCAAGTCCTCAATTGCGGTCGTTTCGTGCCGGGAGCGCCCGAAATTGTGTAGTCGGCGGATGAGACAGCAAAGCTGCGCCTTCCGTCATCGATGGCTTTCGACGATGGCACCAATCCCGGACGGTTTGCCGGTGCGGGAACTGCCAGAGAAGACCTTCGGTTCGGCACCCAGGCGACCGCGTGCTCGGCATTATAGCAACATATGGCATCACCCAGATACAAGCGGTCGGTTCAAGCCTCCGCGACCTTTATCGGACCAGCACGATACCCACGGCGATGCAGATCACGGCGACTTTGATCAGAGACGGAACGTTGCACGGTTCAAAGGGTTGGTGAACATTGATAGGAGAACGTCGTGCGCAAAGTTCTGGTCGTCGAAGACGAAGTGCTGATCCGCTTGACCTTGGTCGATGCGCTGCATGATGCCGGGTTCGAGGTTGCTGATACCGGCTCGGCAGAAGCGGCAATCGAGATCATAGACCGACAGACGATTCATCTGCTTTTCACGGATATCCAGTTGCCGGGCAAATTGACTGGCCTTGATCTTGCCCAGACTGTCTTCGCGCGCTTTCCCGATGTCGGCATCATCGTGGCTTCGGGCCGGATACAGCCAGCGAGCGCGGAGTTACCGCCAGGGGCAAAATTCTTCGCGAAACCTTTCCGCTTCGATCAAATCATCGCCTGCTTCAAAGCGATGAACCCTGCCTAGATTTCGGCCGGCTTCCCATGCAAAAATATACGGCTGCGCAAGCGCTGCGATCCGTGGCATAACGTGCAGAGTTGAGTTCGAGAGGCCTTGATGAAGATCGCAGGCGATACCGGAACGATTTCATCACGAGAGCGCTTCCTTGAAGCGATCGTGCAAAGCGCGATCGATTATGCCATCATTTCCATGGATCTGGACGGCCTCGTAACGAGCTGGAACGAAGGCGCCGTAAAGATACTGGGCTGGAAGGCCGAGGACATGATCGGCAAACCCGCCACCGTTTTCTTTACGCAAGAAGATAGGGAAGACGGCGTTCCGCAGAAGGAGATGACCGCAGCCCTGAATAACGGTCGGGGAAGCGATGAGCGATGGCATTTGCGCGCCGACGGCACGATATTCTGGGCCTCAGGCGAAATGATGACGTTGAGAGACGCCAACGACAAGACTATCGGTTTCATCAAGATCCTTCGCGACAGGACCGAGGAACGTGAGCGGGCGGAGCGTGAGCGCCTCCTTATGCATGAACTTGCCCACCGTATGAAGAATACGTTGTCCGTCGTCCAGGCGATCGTGACGCAGTCTCTGCGCAATGCCGCATCGCTCGGCGACGCGAGCGACAAGCTTCAGCTGCGAATTGCAGCCTATGCCAAAGCCCATGAAATCCTGTTGCAGCGAGACTGGGTAAGCGCGACAATGGCAGACGTCGTGACGGCTGCCAGCATGAATATCGGTTTGGATGGGAGTTCCCGGATCAGCGCAGATGGACCTGATGTTCGGCTCGGCCCCCAGGCCGCTCTGTCGTTTGCAATGGTTTTTCATGAACTTTTGACGAACGCTTCAAAGTACGGAGCCTTGTCAAACGAAGAGGGGCATGTCGAAATTTCCTGGGACCTAGAGCACCGCGATGGAACAGAGACCCTCATGGTGTGCTGGCGGGAGACAAATGGCCCGCGCATCGCTAGTTCGAAACCAGACCGCAAGGGTTTTGGTTCACGCCTCATCGTTTCCAGCCTGCAAGCCTTTGGGGAGGCGTCCGTCTCCTATCTGCAGGAGGGGTTTGTCCTCCTTGCCGCCCTACCACTCGCAAAAATTCAGCTCCAAAGCGACTTGTCGGCAATCGAAACCGCGCCGAAAGCTTAACATCGAAAACGATCACAACCGGACCGCCTGATCAAAGATCGATAAAGCTGACGGACTGCATCCATGATGACGAAACGATTGATTGCCAAAACCGGTGAATGGGTTCACTGTATATCTTCCAGCAGCAATTTTACGGGCGCTGCTGTTTAAGGGTTTAATGCCCTGGCCCCAAAACGAGGAGGACACCGTGTCTTCCCTATTCCGCCAACCGAAGACCGATTTCGCCACCGTTGCCGGTTACGTCGTGTCCGTCGCGAGCCTTTTGGTAATCATCTACATTCTGACTGCTGGATGGTTCTGATGGTCTCCCAAGCGGAGATGAGGGGAAAGCGGTGCTCAAAATGACCGAAAGAACCACGGAAACCGAAATCACATTCACGCATCCGTTTCATCTGGAGTCCCTGTCGGAACCCCTGGAAGCTGGCACCTATCGCCTGGTCGCAGACGAAGAACTGATAGAAGGCCTGAGCTTCACGGCATATCGAAGGGTGGCGGCCCATCTCGAGATCCCCGCGATCTCGGTCACCGTCAACAGGCGTCAGTTTCTCCAGGTGTCACAGCAAGAGATCGATGCGGCGTTGGCAAGCGATGGAACAAGCTCTAGCGTCACCCGCATTGTTTGAACCGACACCGAACCGGGAGCGCGCGCCGCCACCTGAAGGTCGCTAGCAGAAGCGGTGCGGCCTCGCCATCCTTGGTGGCCTTGACCTGCCAGACACCCTCGTCGTCCAGCATCAGGCCGGTGACTTCCGCATGGCATGCTTCCGTCGTGAGTTCCTGGGTGAAGCTGTTGGGGCCTTTTCCTTATCATCGGCGCTTTCATGGCATCGGCTGCCGCCATTCTTGCGGACAATGATGAAGCAGCCGTCAGCGTTGCATACCAGGCAATCTGGAAGCCGTCCGTCGCGGAACGGCTTCTTTCCAATCATGGATGCAACATTTATTGTGCAGCGCAGCAACCTTATTGCCGCGGAAGGGTTACAGGATATGCGGCCAATCCGGCGCGCCACCTGGAGTCCCTCATGAGATCGCTATCCGATACGCTCGAAAGACTCGCACGGCTGCGCGCCGTAAAACCCGCAACGCCGACCGGCTCCATTCTCGAGAAGCTCGATCATTTCGGCACAAACCCAGGCGCTTTGGCGGCTTGGCAGCATGTGCCGCAACAGCTACCGGCATCACCGGCTCTCGTGGTCGTGCTTCACGGCTGCACGCAGACCGCCGCCGGCTATGATACCGGCTCCGGCTGGTCGGCGCTAGCCGAGGATTACGGCTTCGTATTGCTCTTTCCCGAACAGACCAGGCAAAACAACGCTAATCTTTGTTTCAACTGGTTCAGTGCAGCGGACACCCAGCGGGACCGGGGCGAGGCGATGTCGATCCGGCAGATGATCGCCACCGTGGTCGCTGAACGCGGCATTGATGAGCGCCGAATCTATATTACAGGTCTATCGGCCGGCGGTGCGATGGCGAACGCCATGTTGGCCTGCTACCCGGAAATCTTTGCCGGCGGCGCCATCATTGCCGGCCTGCCCTACGCCGCTGCCTCGACGGTCCCCGAAGCGTTTGACCGCATGCGTGGTCACGGTCTTCCGGGCACCGGCAGCTTGCAGGCAAGCCTGCGCGACGCATCGCATCATGACGGCGTCTGGCCGACGGTGTCCGTCTGGCAGGGAACAAGCGACAACACCGTTGTCCCGGACAACGCGGCCGCAATTGTCGCGCAATGGCAGGGCGTGCATGCCGTTCATGAACAGCCAAGTCAGGTCGAGACGATCGGTCGAAACTTGCGCTCCGTTTGGCGCGACGATCGGGGCCTGGAGGCAATCGAACTCTACACTATCTCCGGCATGGCGCACGGTACGCCGATCGATCCGTCCAGTGGATACGGCAGGGCAGCCCCCTTCATGGTTGACGTCGGTGTTTCCTCGACAGAGCAGATCGCGAGAAACTGGGGCCTCGCCGCCT
Source organism: Shinella sp. H4-D48 (assembly GCF_022637395.1). GTDB lineage: Bacteria > Pseudomonadota > Alphaproteobacteria > Rhizobiales > Rhizobiaceae > Shinella > Shinella sedimenti. The sequence continues at coordinate 769,546 of NZ_CP093338.1, forward strand.
CGTTCGAGCGCCGCGACCGACCGACCGCAGCTCCCTCCCAAGAAGGAACGACCATGCAGCACTCCTCATCCGACGGCGCTCACAACGGTATTCAGTCCATTATCGAGAAAGCACTGCGTTCCGCCGGCTTGATGAAGTGAGGTTAGGCTCAGCTGTGCGGGTTTGTTTTCCAGACATGCGGGCATTCATTTCACACCCCATGATCTGGAGCTAGATGGCGACTCTACCGCTTGGCAGCGCTGCTTAACACACACCCCCTGAAGCAACTGGCTCCCGCATCTTCTATCCGGGACTTGGAAAGCTTCCGCTTGCCCTCTACACTTGCCGTGCGGCGGAATGCCGCGACCGGGAAGGTGGGGAGGAGCCCGCATTTCGTGACCTATCGTGTGATCATGGCGGTCTCTGCGCTGTGTGTGCTCGCCTATGTCGTCGTTGTGCACGGTGACCGGCTGGCGACGCGCAGCTATCTGGACGAGGCATCGCTTCAGGCCGGATCGGCGTTGCGGCTGACGGTCTCGGCGCTCAGCGGCCATCTCAGCCGCTATGAGCCGCTACCGGCACTGATCGCCGACCATGACGACATCAAGGAACTCGTCAGCGACCCTGAAAATGCGACGCTGGTCGAGAGGGCAAACCTCTACCTCAAGGAGATCAACGCGCTTCTGGAATCCTCGGATATCTATGTGATGACGATGGACGGGGCGACAGTGGCCGCAAGCAATTTCGACGCGAAGGCCAGTTTCATCGGCGAGAACTTCAGCTACAGGCCATACTTTCAGGAGGCCGCGAAAGGCGGCCAGTCGCGTTTCTACGCGCTCGGAACCACCTCCCTGAAGCGCGGCTATTACTTCGCCTCGCCCGTCCATGTCGGCGAGACGATCCGCGGCGTTATCGTGTTCAAGGTGGATATAGACACGATCGAAACCTTCTGGCGTGGCGGCGAATACAAGATTCTCGTCTCCGATCCGGAAGGCATCATCTTCATGACGGGCAGCCCGGAATGGCTGTATTCGAGCCTGCTGCCTTTATCGCCGGACCGGCTGGAGCGCACGCAAGTATCGCGCCGTTATGCGGAGGCGGTGCTGAAACCGCTGCCGCTCAAACACGGCGATCTCGGCCATCATGAACTCTTGACCATTGCGGATGGCGGTTCGGCGCGGGAATATCTTGTCCTGTCGCAATACATGCCGCAGGCCGACTGGACGGTCAGTGTGCTGATGGACACCGGGTCGGTGCGCAGCCAGGCGCGGACGATGCTGATCGCCGTCGTCCTCTTCCTCTGCCTTGCCGGCCTTGCGCTGGCGATCGTCCTGCAAAGGCGCGCGCGCGCCAGCGAACGTCTGCGCATGCAGATCGAGGCGCGCAACGAGCTTGAGCGGCGGGTCGAGGAAAGGACGGCGGATCTTGCTCACGTCAACCGGCAGATCGAGTTGGAGATTGCCGAACGACGGCTGACGGAACAGGAACTGCGAAAGACGCAGGCCGATCTCATCCAGGCAGGGAAGCTCGCCGGCCTCGGCCAGATGTCGGCTGCCCTGTCTCACGAGTTCAACCAGCCACTCGCCGCAGCCAAGACCTATGCCGACAGCACCGCAATGCTGATCGATCGCGGCCGCATCGAGGAAGCGCGGGACAATGTTCGGCGCATTTCCGGCCTCGTCGACCGAATGGCTGCGATCGGTCGTCACCTGCGCAACTTTGCCCGCAAGCCCAACGAGAAGCTCGGTCCCGTTCCGGTCGAAACCGTCGTCGGCGACACGCTGGAGATCGTTGCGGCACGCCTCAAATCTGCCGATGCCCATCTCGATATCGATCTCGGTGGAAAACCCCTCTGGGTCCTGGCCGGGTCGGTGCGACTACAGCAGGTGCTGGTCAACATCATCACCAATGCCGCCGATGCCGTCGAAGGCTTGGATGACCGCCGCATCGAGCTTGCCGGCAGCGCGGAGGACGGCAAGGTGATCCTGACGGTCCGTGATCATGGTCCGGGAGTTCCCGCCGCAATTTCCGAGCGGATCTTCGATCCCTTCTTCAGCACCAAGGGCGTTGGCCGGGGCCTGGGGCTTGGTCTGTCCATTTCCTACAACATCATCAAGGATTTCGGCGGCGGTCTGTCCGTATCCAACCCGGCCGATGGCGGCGCGGAATTCCGTGTCGAGCTGGATGGCGCACTGCCCGCACAAGAGGCGGCCGAATGAGCCGGATCCTGCTGATCGACGACGAGGAGGAGATGCGTCGTTCTTCCGCCCAGGCTCTGGAGCTTTTCGGCATGGAGGTCGATACATTCGCCAGTGCTGAACCGGTGCTTGAGCGCGTCGGCTACGGTTTCGACGGTGTCGTGGTCAGTGATATCCGCATGCCCGGCATGGACGGAATGACGCTCCTTCAGCGGGTGCGCGAGCTTGATGCCGAGATACCCGTCATTCTGCTCACAGGCCATGCGGATGTCCAACTCGCGGTGACGGCCATGCGCGCAGGGGTCTACGACTTCCTCGAGAAACCGTTCACCGCGCAACATCTGGCCGGCATCATCCGCCGCGCGATGGACCGCCGCAGCCTCGTTCTGGAAAATCGGCGTCTGCGGGCGGTTGCCGGCAAGCGAGACGATATAGAAGCCCGTTTGCCTGGCCGTACGCAGGTCATGGTCGATCTGCGCTACAGCCTTCGCGCGATCGGCGCCACCGATGCAGACACGCTGGTGATAGGCGAGACGGGCGTCGGCAAGGAGGTTGTCGCCCGGGCCCTGCATGATATCAGCGCCCGGGCCGGCCGACCGCTGATCGCCATAAACTGCGCGGCGCTGCCGGAAAACCTGATCGAAAGCGAGCTTTTCGGCCATGAGGCCGGCGCCTTTCCCGGCGCCATCCGGCCCCGCTACGGCAAGTTCGAGCATGCGCGTGGCGGCACCATCCTTCTCGACGAAATCGGCTCCATGCCCTTCGACCTTCAGGCGAAGTTTCTGCGCGTTCTGCAGGAGCGGGTGATCAGCCGACTTGGCTCGAATGAAATCGTTCCGCTCGACGTCCGCTTCATCGCCACCAGCAAGGTTGATCTGGAGGCAGAGGTTGCGGCCGGACGGTTCCGCGCCGATCTGCTCTACCGCCTCAACGTCGCCACCCTGCATGTGCCATCGCTTGCGCAGCGTCGCGCCGATATTCCGCTGCTTTTCCTGCAGCTCGTGCGCGAGGCCTCAGCCCGCTACGGCCGTGCCGACATGGAGGTGCCGCCCGATGTGATCACGGAGGTAGCGGGCCGCAACTGGCCGGGCAATGTCCGCGAGTTACGCAATGCCGCCGATCGGCTCGTGCTCGGTCTCGATCCCCAGCGCGAAGAGACGCAATTCGAACCGCAGCGTCTGGCAGACAAGGTGGCGGCCTATGAGCGCAGCGTCATCGCGAGTGCGCTTGCCGCGCATGCCGGCCGCATCCGGCCGGTCTATGAAATGCTCGGCATTTCCCGCAAGACGCTGTACGAGAAGATGCAGAAATACGACCTCGACAAAAAGATGCCCTTCACCGACGAGGATTACACGGGATAGGATGAAAGGCGCAATGGGTGGAAATCCACCCACATCCATGCCCGTTTGTTTCCATTTCGACCCATGCTGCGGCGCATGCAGGCAGAAAAAGCCCTGCGTCAGTCGAACCGCGATTGCCCGCAGCCCCTCCCGCTTCGCAGATTGAGACATCACGACCGGTGAGGGAGGAGCCACGCCGGCGGGAAACGTTCATCCGGGAGGATTTCGATGAAGTTTATCAGTGCCATGCTCGGCATGTCGGCTGCTGCCGCCTTTTCAATGGTCCTTGCGCCGGCGATGGCGCAGACCTATCCCGAACGCAACATCACCATGGTCATTCCCTTCTCGGCCGGTGGCCCGACCGATACGGTGGCCCGCCTCGTCGCGGAGTCCATGTCGAAGGATCTTGGCCAGCAGATCATTGTCGAGAATGTCGGCGGCGCTGGCGGCACGCTGGGTGCCGGCAGGGTCGCGCAGGCAGACCCTGATGGCTACACCATCCTCTTGCACCACATCGGCATGGCGACCAGCGCCACACTCTATCGTAAACTCGCCTATGACACGCTGAACGCTTTCGAATATGTCGGGCTCGTTACCGACGTGCCGATGACCATCGTCGCGCGCAAGGATTTCGAGCCGGCCGATCTCAAGGGTCTGGTCGAGTACGTCAAAGCGAACAAGGATACGGTAACCGTCGCCAACGCCGGCATCGGCGCCGCCTCGCATCTTTGCGGCATGATGTTCATGAGCGCGGTCGAAACACCACTGACGACCGTGCCTTACAAGGGCACGGGCCCGGCCATGACCGATCTTCTCGGCGGCCAGGTCGACATCATGTGCGACCAGACCACCAACACGACGAAGCAGATCCAGGGTGGCACCATCAAGGCCTATGCGGTGACCTCGCCGGCACGCCTCGATGTGCTTCCCGACGTGCCGACCGCTATCGAAGGCGGGCTTGCCGATTTCCAGGTCGGCATCTGGCATGGTGTCTATGCACCGAAGGGCACGCCGGCAGAGGCCACCGAACGCCTGTCGAAGTCGCTGCAGGTCGCGCTGAAGGATCCAAACGTCATTGCCCGTTTCGCGGAACTGGGCACGGTGCCTTCGCCGGAAAGCGACGCGACGCCAGCAGCGCTGAAGGCAAAGCTCGAAAGTGAGATCGCGCGCTGGAAGACCGTCATCGAAGCCGCCGGCCAGTACGCCGACTGAGGACGTCTCCCGATCCGGGCGGGCCGCGTGGTTTCCTAGCCGCGTGGCCCGTTTCCCCAAAGAGCGGCATCCTTCCGGTCGAGAACAGGAAACACCATGAAATCGCTGGCAGTTGACACCACCAATGCGCTTTGCGGCGCGATCTTCATCGCTCTCGGGGCTTTCTTTGCCTATCAGAGCTTCGAACTCGAGCTTGGTACGGCCTTGCGCATGGGACCGGGCTATTTTCCCTTCGTGCTGGCGCTGATCCTGGTGCTGCTCGGCATCGTCATTCTCATCCAGTCGGTGCGGACGGATAGCGGACCATTGGGACCGATCGCGCTGCGCGGCATGCTTTTCATCCTGCCGGCGCCGATCTTCTTCGGGCTGACCGTGCGCGGCCTCGGTTTCGCGCCGGCGCTCTTCTTCTCAGCCCTGATCGCCGCTTTTGCGTCAACGCGGATGCGGCCTCTCATGGGTGTTGTTCTTGCTGCTGCCGTCACGGTCTTTTCGGTCGCGGTCTTCAGTTATGCGCTGGGCCTGCCGTTTGAACGTTTCGGCCCCTGGGTGCGGTTCTAGGAGGCGACCATGGATCTCATCAGCAATCTCGCCCTCGGTTTCGCTACCGCCGCCTCTCCGGCAAACCTGCTCTTCTGCCTCATCGGCGTGCTGCTCGGCACCCTGATCGGCGTCCTGCCCGGCATTGGCGCCACGGCGACCATCGCGATGCTTCTGCCTATCACCTTTCAATTGGAGCCTGTCTCGTCGCTCATCATGCTGGCGGGCATCTATTATGGCGCCCAGTATGGCGGCTCGACGACGGCCATTCTCATCAACATGCCGGGCGAATCCTCTTCCGCCGTGACGGCCATTGACGGCTACCAGATGGCGCGTAAGGGCCGTGCCGGCGCCGCGCTGTCGATTGCCGCACTCGGTTCGTTTTTCGCAGGCACGGTCTCCACTTTCCTCGTGGCGATCTTCGCCATTCCACTGACGGTGCTTGCTCTGAAATTCGGTGCGGCCGAGTATTTCTCCCTGATGATCGTCGGCCTCGTATCGTCGATCGCGCTGGCGCACGGGTCGATCGTCAAGGCACTCGCCATGGTGGCGCTCGGCCTGCTGCTCGGTCTCGTCGGCACCGATATCTATACCGGCACCCCGCGCTTCACTCTCGGGATCCGCGAATACGCGGATGGGCTGAACTTCGTTGCCGTCGCCGTCGGTGTCTTTGGCATCGCGGAAATCCTGCGCAATCTGGAAAGTGAGAAGACACGCTCGATTCTGATGGCGAAAGTCACCGGCCTTTGGCCGACACGGGATGATTTTCGCCGTATGGTCGCACCTGTCCTGCGCGGCACAGCGATCGGCTCGGCACTTGGCATCCTGCCGGGCGGCGGAGCCATTCTTGCCGCCTTCGCCTCCTACACGGTCGAAAAGCGCATCTCCTCGACGCCGCAGGAGTTCGGCAAGGGAGCGATTGCCGGCGTCGCCGGTCCGGAATCGGCAAACAATGCCGGTGCACAGACGTCGTTCATCCCCCTTCTGACGCTCGGCATTCCCGCCAATCCGGTCATGGCGCTTATGGTCGGAGCGATGATCATCCAGGGCATAGTGCCTGGACCGAATGTTGCGGTTGAGCAGCCGGCGCTCTTCTGGGGCATCATTGCCTCCATGTGGATCGGCAACCTGATGCTCGTTGTCCTGAACCTGCCGCTCATCGGCCTCTGGGTGAAGCTGCTGACGATCCCCTATTATGTGCTCTTTCCGATCATTATGGCCTTCTGCTCGATTGGGGTCTACAGCGTCAATTCCAATGTTTACGACCTCTATGCCGTCGCGTTTTTCGGGTTTGTCGGCTACCTTCTGGTCAAGCTGCGCTGTGAGCCGGCGCCGTTGCTTCTTGGTTTCGTGCTGGGGCCACTGCTCGAGGAAAACCTGCGGCGCGCCATGATCCTGTCGCGCGGCGATCCGACCACCTTCGTCACAAGGCCGATCAGCGCCATCCTGCTTTTGATTGCGCTCGCCGTGCTCGTCGTCGTCTTCCTTCCCTCGGTCAAGGCAAAGCGCGAGGAGGTCTTCCAGGAAGAGGATTGAGAACAGGGTTTTATCCCCGAATGGAGGGGTGGATTCCAAGGTGGCAGGCGGGCACGCGAAACGCCCGCCTGCATCGTTTGCAAGAGAGGAGAAACGCAATGAGAATGTCCAAACTGACGCGCCGCATGGCGCTCTCTGCAGGATTGTCGCTGCTGTCCCTGCTGGCTTTGAATGCGCCCGCCTTGGCGGCAGGCTTCCCTGAGAGGCAGATCACCCTTGTCGTTCCCTTCGCCGCCGGCGGCTCGACCGATGTGGTGGCGCGTATCATCGCCCAGAAGATGTCGGAGGATCTCGGCCAGCAGGTGATCGTCCAGAACGTCGCCGGCGCTGGCGGCAATCTCGGTGCTGACAACGTCGCCCGCGCGGATGCCGATGGTTACACGATCCTCATGGGCACCGTCGCCACCCATGCGCTCAACCCGCTCATCCTCAAATCGACGCCCTATGACGCGGAAAAGGATTTTGCTCCGGTTTCCCTGCTCGTCGTCGTACCCAACGTGCTCGTGGTCAATCCAGAGCTGCCGGCAAAGAATGTCGAGGAACTGCTGGCGCTGTTGAAGGGCGCGCCGGACCAGTACAGCTACGCCTCGTCGGGCAACGGTACGCCACTGCACCTTTCGGGAGAACTCTTCAAGCGCATGGCGGGCGTCGAGATGGTCCATATTCCCTATAAGGGAGCGGGTCCGGCCTTGAACGACGTCATTGCCAATCAGGTGCCGATCATGTTCGATAACCTGCCGTCGTCCTCCGGTCATATCAAGGCAGGCACGCTGCGCGCTCTGGCGGTTACGACGAAGGAGCGGGCCGCATCCTTCCCTGATATTCCGACGGTCGCCGAGTCCGGCATTCCCGGTTATGAAACCTATACGTGGAACGCTCTCTTTGCACCGGCCGGCACGCCCGCAGAGGTGATCGCCCGCCTCAATCAGTCTGCGAATAAGGCCCTGAAGGATCCCGCGGTCGCCGAGCGCATGAAGGAGTTCAGCGCCACCATCGTCGGCTCCACGCCGGAGGAGCTGGGCGCGCATGTGAAGGCCGAAATCGCCAAGTGGACGCCGATCGTCCGCGATGCGAAGATCCAGATGGATTGACCGGAACAGGTGCCTGGGGGACGGTGGTTTTCCGGGCACCATCGCCTATGGGCGTTTTTCTCGCAGCCGGATGCCGACCGCCGGTATCCCGGCGCGGTTGTCCACGGCAATGTACAGGTGATGCCGAAGAGCACGCCCGGCCGTGACGGTCCCGGAGGCTTATCAATCCTCGCTTACCCGTGGAAAGCTGCGGTTTACCTCTTCGTCATAAGGTGACGTTTCCCGGACGGGGTTGCTGCCGCAGCCCCAACTCTTTTTAGGCAATGTCGATGACCGATGCTCTCGATTCCGATATCTTCAACCTCGCGCCGATCGCCATGTGGATCGAAGATTTCAGCGGCGTGAAGGCGCTGTTCGAAGACTGGCGCGCAGAAGGCGTGACCGATATCCGGACTTTTCTGCGAGAGGATCGGGATCGGGTCATCGCCTGCTCGTCGCGGATCCGGGTTGTCAGCGTCAACGCCAAGACGCTGGAATTGTTCGAGGCCAAAGACCTTGGACACCTGACAGCCAACATTGCCGCGATCTTCCGCGACGACATGCTGGATACCCATATCAACGAACTGGCAGCGCTTTTCGATGGCGACCTTAAGTTTTCGAGCACCACCGTCAACTATACGATCACCGGCCGGCGGCTCGACATCCAGCTGCGCGGCGCCGTGCTGCCGGGTCATGAAAACACGCTCGGCAGGCTGTTGCTGACAACGGAAGACATCACCGCGCGCGAGGACGCCCGCCGCGCTGAAGCCGAGCAGAGGCGCCAGGCGGAGGGCGTTTTCGAGCACTCGCCCGTTTCTCTGTGGATCGAAGACTTCAGCCGCATCCGAACGTTGATTGAGGATATCCGCGATCGCGGCATCACCGATTTCCGCACCTTCATGGATGTCCATCCGGAGTTCGTGCACCAGTGCATGAGCGAGATCAGGGTGATCGACGTCAATCAGGCAACGCTTAATCTCTTTGGTGCGAAAGACCTCCGCGAGCTTCTGCAGCGGCTCGGCGAAATCTTTCGCGACGATATGGAAAAGCCGTTTCGCGAACAGTTGATGGAACTTTGGAACGGCAATCTCTTCCACCATCGCGAGGTGATCAATTACGCACTTGACGGATCGGAGCGCCACATACTGCTGCACTTTTCCGTGTTCCCGGGCCACGAGCACGATTGGTCGCGGGTTCAGGTAGCGCTTGCCGACATTACCGCGCGCAAGAAGGCGGAAGCCTATCTCGAATATCTCGGCAAGCACGATGTCCTGACCAAGCTCTACAACCGTGCATTCTACGCCGACGAGATGAACAGGCTTGAGCGGAAGTCTCTGAGGCCGGTCTCGGCCGTCGTCATCGACCTCAATGGTCTCAAGGCTACCAATGACCAGTTGGGCCATGATGCAGGCGACGGCCTGCTGCGCCGCTTCGGCGAAATCCTCAACGGTGCGGTACACGCACCGAACCATGCCTGCCGGATCGGCGGTGATGAGTTTGCGGTTCTGTTGCCCGGCGCGGATGCGAAAGCGGCCGGCACGATGCTAGAAACGATCATGGAGTTGTTGAGGATCAACAACCAGTTCTACTCGACCGCGCCGCTGAGCATGTCCTATGGCGTTGCGACCAGTGAGGCCGGCGAAACGATCGAATCCGTCATCAAGCGTGCCGATGCCTTGATGTACGAGTACAAGAGTGCGCATTATGCGACGATCGATCTCGGCACCGGCGTGTCACGAACGAAAACCCGAACACGGTAGAATGCCGACAGAAGCCATCCTTCAAGAAAGCGACCATGTCGCCACCCTTCCCGCGCGCCAGGGAAAACAGGGCCAGTCACTTTGATGCTATAGCGCCGGTTGGGGGTTACACCCTCAATGAAGCATTATTCCAGCGCTTCCAGACGAGGCTTTCAGGTTTCTCCCTGAAAGGCGAAGCGTATCAGACGCCTCTCGATGACCGATTGGGCCAGGGCGGTCGCCGATCGGTTGCAACCAATACAGCCACACGCGCGGCAAAGAGCGCCGAAAGGTGTACGCTCCTGATGCCCAAAATCGGGGAGCACCTCAAAACCGCCGAGGCTCTAATCGCCGCCGGGTGAAAGTTCAGTGGCAGGCCACAATGTCGCGATCGACGATATTCGGGCTGGGATCAGGCTGGTCGCGGAACAGAAACTGACATAGGCTTCGGCTGCAATTTTTACAGAAAATTAAGATGTTCACACCAGAAACTGGGCTCTTCCACTTCTAGGAGATTTGATTTGCCATTTTCGAGCGCGCCGGCCCTGGAAGAGTTTGTTAGCGAGGCCGTCGATTTGAGATCGGTGCCAACGCGGCGCTACATTGGCCCACATCCGTTTATGGAAAAGCTGCGCAAAGCGGTGCCATTTGATTTTTTTGCGGTGTCAGGGCTCGATCTGGACGGCTATCGCTTCGGTAGCGGACACTCCATCGACACTGATTTGCCGCCTGCATTTCTGGATGCTTATTACGGTGATAACCTTCTCAAAACTGACCCTTTTGTCCAGGCGTCAGTGACGGCAACCGAGGTCGTCATCGAAGAAAGGGTCTATGAGGAAACGCCACCGCCGCAAAGATTGATATATCTCGCACGTACCTTTGGGGTTTTGAATCGCACGCTGTTTCCGGTACGGCGAGGGGATGTTGTGTTTGGTGCCGTTACCTTTTCGAGAACGACGCCATTCGGCGACGATGAGATCAGCTTCCTGACCGACCAGGCCGAGGTGACGCATCGCGTGATTACACGCCCGATCATGGAGAAGTTCTCCGCGCAGACGATGAAACTGAGCGACGGTGAAATCGCCTGTTTGAGATACGCGAGCCTCGGAAAAACCACCGATGATATAGCGACGGCGAGCGGTTATACGCCCGACACGGTCAATAGCTATATCAAAACGGCCATCCGCAAGCTTGGCGCCTACAACCGTGTGCACGCGATTGCGGAAGCGATCAGACGTGGGATTATTCGATAGCACTCCCCCCGGCCTTTACTTTGGAACAAACGAAGGCTTCGCGCGCACTCCGCTGATAGAAACAGCGACATTTTGCTCAATTCTTGAGCGAAAGCTCAATTACGCCAGCCCACGTTAAGCTTTCGTTCGGAATTTGCCCCTAGAACTGGGGTGTCAGGACGAAACAACTATCGGAGAGCTTATTTCATCCTGAGCATGCCCTTGTTTATGGCGCCAAGGCCAAACGGTTCCAGTCATGGCTGACTTAGGGACACGCGCTTATGGCAAATATGGAGCGTATGTTGGGAATGATGTCTTTTAGTTTCTCTTCTGATGCCAAGGCCGTGCTGGCCGCAATGAGCAAGTCTCAATCAATTATCGAGTTCGACCTCACCGGAAAAATCCTGACGGCGAACGAAAACTTCTGCGCCGCGCTCGGCTACGAGCTGCATGAAATCACCGGTCAGCATCACCGTATATTCGTTGACCCGGCCGAGGCCGCCAGCGCCGAATACCAACAATTCTGGAGCGATCTTGCCGCCGGCAGGTTTGATCGACGCCAGTATAAGCGGATCGGAAAGGGCGGGAGAGAAGTCTGGATCGAAGCATCGTACAATCCGGTTTCGCGTGGCGGTAAGCCCTACAAGGTGATCAAGTTCGCCACAGACATCACCGAGCAGAAGTTGAAGTCTGCCGAGGATGCAGGCAAGCTCGATGCCCTCTCCCGGTCTCAGGCCGTTATCGAATTTACGCCTTCAGGCGAGATTCTCACAGCCAATCAGAACTTTCTGGATGTTCTGGGTTACCAACTCGCCGAGATTAAAGGCAAGCATCATTCGATGTTCTGCGACAGCGCTTACACCAATAGCGATGACTACCGGCGCTTCTGGAACCGTCTCGCCGGTGGAGAGTTTGTCGCTGACGAGTTTCTGCGTATCGGCAAAAATGGCAAGAAGGCTTATATTCAGGCCTCCTACAATCCGGTCTTCAACATGAACGGCAAGGTCAGCAAGGTCGTAAAATTTGCGACCGATGTTACGACTCGCGTCGAGAACGTGGATCAGCTTGCGCTGGCGCTGCAAAGCGTCGCACAGGGCGATCTCACACCGCAGCTTTCGTCTCCCTTCCTGCCGGCGCTTGAGAAACTCCGCACGGACTTTAACGGTGCGGCTTCAAAGCTTCGCGCAGCTATGGAAGCGGTCTCGCACAATGCAGGTGCCATAGCGGCAGCTTCCCAGGAAATCCGATCTGCCTCTGATGATCTCTCTCGGCGAACGGAGCAGCAGGCGGCCTCTGTTGAGGAGACAGCCGCTGCACTCGAGGAAATAACGACTACGGTTGCCGATTCCAGCCACCGGGCACAGGAAGCGGGTCAGCTTGTGCGCAAGACGAAAGAAAACGCCGAGCGCTCCGGCCTTGTTGTGCGCCAGGCTGTCGAGGCGATGGGCAAGATCGAGTCTTCTGCGTCTGAGATTAGCAATATTATCGGTGTAATTGACGAAATCGCCTTTCAGACCAATCTTCTCGCGCTGAATGCCGGCGTTGAAGCCGCACGCGCAGGCGACGCAGGCAAGGGCTTTGCCGTCGTTGCACAGGAAGTCCGCGAGCTTGCGCAGCGGTCGGCCAAAGCCGCTAAAGAGATCAAGGACCTCATCGGCACCTCAAACGGCCATGTGAAGAGCGGCGTGGCGCTTGTTGGTGAGACAGGCAAGGCCTTGGAGGAAATCGTCGGTCAGGTCGTGCAAGTCGATGGCAATGTTGGCGCTATTGTTGGGGCGTCGAAAGAACAGGCGACCGGCCTGAAGGAAATCAACACGGCCGTTAATACGATCGATCAGGGCACACAGCAGAATGCCGCCATGGTCGAAGAAACATCAGCTGCTGCGCACAGCCTTGCAAAGGAAGCAGACGCACTCTTCCGGTTGCTATCGCAATTCAATATTGGCGCGAGCACGAATTCACGACGCTCCATACCAGCGCCCGTATTGACTGCCTCTCGCCATGCTGGTTCGCCAGCCCGTCAGATAATGGCCAAAGTAGCAAATGCATTCCAGGGAAATGCTGCCATCAAGAATGACAGCTGGGAGGAGTTTTGATGTCCAACCTTTCGCGCGATATGAACGGTCAAACGACGCTCGACATCATCGCTTTCCAGCTTGGGGGGCAGACATTCTGCATCCAAACAACCTCTGTTCGCGAAATTCGCGGATGGGCGCCATCGACACCTCTGCCGCATTCCTCGCCGGAGGTTCTTGGAATAATCAATCTGCGCGGGACCGTCATACCGACGATCGATCTGTCGCTTAAGCTCGGAATGCGTTCGGGCGAGAGATCGGAGAGAAGTGCCATCGTCGTGGTCGAGGTCAGCGGTAAACCGATGGGGCTCGTGGTTGATCAAGTGACCGATATGCTGTCTGTCACCGCCGATCAGTTACAGCCGACGCCTGATATTATCGGCCCCTTCGACCGGTCCTGTTGCGAAGGTATCATTACCCACATGTCGGGTATGATCTGTTTTCTCAATCTGAATTCTATGTTCGCGCCTGGCGACACGCTGGCAGCTTAGCGGTTTGCTGCACACGGTTAAGGCGAGATACCTTAACGCCCCTTCAACGCATATCCATTAATGTCGTAATCACCTGGGAAGATGCATTCCTAATAGTACCGGCATGACGCCATTTCTGGCTCCAGGGGGTCCTTCATGCCGTCAATGCATTCAAACCGTGCCAAATGGGAGGCAATGGTCTGGCTCTTCGTGTTTGCGATAATCTACGGAGCGGCGCTCTTCTTCAACGCGCATGAAGTGCTTGATACCTATTTTCGCATACATGAGCAGTATGATCTCGACGAAATATTCACTGCCTTGAACATAGCCGGAGCGCTCGGTCTGATCTATTCGGTGCTTCGCATCAAGGATATGTCTCGAGAGATCCAGCGACGCCTGACGGCGGAGAAAAATGTCGACTGGATTGCCTGCCACGATCCACTGACAGAGTTACCCAACAGACGGTACTTGGCCTCTACCCTCCTGAATCCGCAGATCCTACCGTGCAAAGACGGAACCGCGATCTTTAGCATCGATCTTGACGGCTTCAAGAAGGTCAACGATCTCCTCGGGCACGATCAGGGAGATCGTGTTCTGAAGGCCGTGGCCGAACGGCTGACCTGCATTTTCCCCCACGACAATGTCTATCGATTGGGAGGGGACGAATTTGTCGTGGTTATTGAGCGAAAAGGCAACCAGGATCTGACGGCCGTTGGAAGACACATGGTCGTTGCGATCAGCAAACCAATCTCCATAAATGGTGCTACCGTCGAGATTGGATCGAGTGTCGGTTTTGCGCGCATACCTGAAGACAGCAGAACACTGGCGGAAGCCCTTCAATATTCCGATTGCGCTATGTACGCGGCAAAGAAGGAGGGCCGCAACGTCGTCAAGGCGTTCTTGCCGGTAATGCAGGAGGAGTTGGTCCGGCGGATCCAGATGGAAGCGGATCTGAAGCTGGCCATGAAACTGAAGAAAATCCGTCCCTACTATCAGCCTCTCGTAGACCTCAAGACCCAACAAACTGTCGGATACGAAGCTCTTGCCCGGTGGGAGATGTCACCGGGCAAATTCATTCCGCCATGCGAATTCATTCCGCTGGCCGAGGACGCCGGATTGATTGTCGAGCTCACTGACCAGTTGTTCCGCATCGCCTGCCAGGATGCGCTGTCGTGGCCCGCTCACACTGTTCTTTCCTTCAATATTTCTCCGGTACAACTGAGCGATCGACTGCTTGGACTGCGCCTCCTTAAGATTCTCGGCGAAGTCGGACTACCTGTCCACCGACTGGAGCTTGAAGTCACGGAAAGCGCGCTCATCAACGATCCGGAAACAGCCCGTGGTGTTCTTGACGATCTTGTCAAATCCGGCATCAATATCGCACTGGATGATTTCGGAACCGGCTATTCCAGTCTCTCACAGCTGTCGAGCTACAATTTCAATAAGATCAAGATCGACAGAAGCTTCGTGGCAACATTCGAAGACAGCGACAGGCAGGAGAAGATCGTCCGTGCGATCATAGCGCTCGGGGCCGGGCTCGGGGTGAAGATCACCGCCGAGGGCATCGAAGACGAAACCCAACTCCGCCGTCTACAAGATCTTGGATGCGACATAGGACAGGGATATCTCCTCGGTAAGCCTTGCCCGATCGAGAAGACGTTGAAGGTTGCCGAACGAAATCTCGCAGAGCCTGACCGATCAACCGTTAAGCCGATAAAACGTCACATCACTCAATAGGCTTTTAAGCGAAAAGGATGTCAAATAGATATGCAATTCTATATTGCATGATCTGGTTTATCAGCTTCCCCGTTTGAGTGGGCATACAGGTTTCCCGCATCGCGAGCTGGCCGCTCAACGAAAGGGACTGCGGTCGATTCCATGACCGCAATTCCACTTCGTGCGCGCGATTTTAGTTGTAGGACTCTTCTACAGCCGCATAAGCTGCCTTTCATATATAAAAACGGATGATCGCCACTAGGGCAAGAAACATACTGGGGCCGGCGATTTCCAACCATCGCGTCGTGTGCTGATCGCGTCGGGCGCGGACACGCTGGTGCATATCGGCCACTTCAGCACGCATCGCGGCCAGTATGTCGAGTTCGGCTTGGGTGTCCCTGGGCCTGTAAGCGGAGCGTCTCACCGGCTCGTCGATTTCCTCGAGATATTCACGCCATTGCGCATCGCTCTCGAAGCCGTGTTTGCGGATATCCGTCATGTTCGCCTCCCTCAGATCATGATCTCGCCGCCGGTAACGGGGATCACCGCGCCCGTCATGTAGCTTCCGAGATCAGAGGCGAGTAGAACATAGGCGCCGGCAAGTTCGGCCGGCTGACCTGCGCGGCCAAGCAGTGCCTGTTTTCCGAAATCCCTGGTCTTGTCGGGCGACATGGTGGAAGGGATGAGCGGCGTCCAGATCGGTCCAGGCGCGACCGCGTTGACGCGAATACCCCTGTCGGCGACCATCTCCGCCAGGCCGGCAGTGAAATTCGAAATCGCCCCTTTTGTCGACGCATATGCCAGAAGATGCGACGACGGCTGGCGGGACTGGATCGAGGTCGTGTTGATGATGGAACTGCCCGGCTTCATGTGCGGGATCGCAGCACGCGACAGAAAGAATGGGGCGTATATGTTGGTTCGGAAGGTCTGGTCCCACTCCTCGGTGCTGATATCGGCGATATCGCCATAGGTTCGCTGGAACGCGGCGTTGTTGACGAGAATGTCGATCCGCCCGAAGTTCTCGAGGCATTGGCGGACGAGATGCTCGCAATGCTCCTCGCGCGTAATGTCGCCCGGCAGAACCACGGCCTTGCGGCCTGCGGCCTCGACGAGACGCGCAGTATCGTTCGCGTCCTGGTCCTCACTCAAGTAGGAGATCACGATGTCGGCGCCTTCCCGTGCGAAGGCGATGGCAACAGCGCGACCGATACCGGAGTCCCCGCCGGTAATCAGTGCCACCCTTCCTTCGAGACGGCCGGCTCCGACATAGCTTTCTTCGCCATGATCGGGCGGCGGATTCATTGCGTTCGTCAGGCCAGGAGGACTTTGCTGCTGTTCGGGTTGTGGCGGAACGGGGCGACGCACGTTGTTCTCAGACATCTCGGTCTCCGTATGAGTGGGTTCGCTCACCCAACTCGGCGTGCGCCGCGATGTTCCCTTCTGCACGGCTAACCCTAAAGGCCGGCAAGATCCCGCACGTAAATCAAAGGTGTGGGGGACATATCTGCACGCTTCGGGTTGAAGATTTGCTCCGAACATGGCCTGAAGCGGCCCCCGAAACTGCAGGTGCGGTAGACGTCGCACCCGGAGTTTCCATTTTTGCAATCTCGGCTCTCTGCAAAGCGCGTCGCGCCAGACCGGTCTAATCCGCCGAATCCGCAGCAATATGGCTGTCGATGCCGCGTGTCGTCAGGCCTGCGGCAGACACATCGCGCACACCCTTTACGCTTCGAACCAAGCGGAGAAGGTGTTTTCGGTCATCCTCACTGTCAACGGCGCCTTCGAGTTCGGCAACGCCGCCGCGGATGGATATCTGCAGCATGTCGAGTTCCACGCGGCCGTCTTCCTCGAGCGCTTCCATGATACGAGCCTCCAGATCGTCATCGCTGATCGTGCCGGCCTCATCGTCGGAGAATGGCTTCGGTGCTCCGTCCACGTCCCGTGCGTCGGGATCCGATATAACGGCAAGGCGCTCGTTATCGATCTGGTCAAGTTCGGATCCGCGTGCGCCATAGGGTGCGTTGCCGCCAGCCTTGCGGCCGTCATCATTGTCCGAGTACGGCCAGCCGTCGCGGATATCCCGCTCTTCATAGTCGCGAAAGTCTTCTTCGCGGGATGGGTGCTTGGGATCGGTCATCGTCGTTTCCTCGCTCAAAATTGGCGTCGTACCCGTAACCGATGAGTGTTCAGCGTTGTTCCACGCACACTTTCGCAAGTCAGTACGACGCCCCGCCACTTGAAGCATTCAAGGACAATCTGCCGAAGAGAGTGGCCGGCGCAAATCAACCGCCTTCCCCCCGCGCAGACAGCCAATTCTCGCAACGAAAACGCAAAACATTGGAGAACGCGAACGAGGAGCTGCGCACGGGTTTCCGCAGCCAACCGAAGAATAGCAACTAACCGGCGGTATATCTTATGAACTCAAGTCGGCAGAGGTGTTGGCCGCTGCTAACACGTTCAGACAGATCATGTGCCCTGCTGAACCACAGTCGAGCGCTTTTTCAACCAGCGGAACACACGGATTTCATCCTCATCCAGCCAATCCAGCAGACGTTTTGCACTGGTTTTCAGCTTCAGCACATCGCGCAGCTTGCCTTCATGAAAGTCCTCGAAGACCGCCGGATGAATGTATGACGAGCGGCATACGGCACGCGTGTTTACGAGTTTCGCCGCGACCGTATCGATCGCCTGATTGATCTGTCTGGTGAGTTCGCGCTTGGTCGGCGAAACGTCGACAGCGGCGAGTGCCTCAACCGCCATGCAAGTGGCACCCCATGTGCGAAACTGCTTCGAGCTGAAACCGTCGCCGGTGATCTCGCGGATATAGGCATTCACGTCCTGCGAGGAGATAGGCCGGCAGCCACCTTCGTCACACACATACTGAAAAAGATGTTGCCCGGGCAATTCTTGAAGCTTGCGGACCACGTTGGCAATGCGCCGGTCGCTGTGGACAAGGTTCCACTCTTTGCCCGACTTTCCTTTAAAACGGAACTTGAGATTGCCGCCGTCGACGCTGACATGCCGGTTGCGCAAAGTCGTCAGGCCGTAGGACTTGTTCGTTTCTGCATAGGCCGCATTGCCGACGCGAATATAGAGATTGTCGAGCATCCAAATGACAGTGGCCAGTGCCTTGTCAAAAGTGAGCCCCGGGGACCGCAGGTCGCGTTCCACGCGCGCACGCAGGTCTGGCAGACGGTTCGCAAACTCGACAAGCCGGTCAAATTTGGCGCGTCCGCGCTCGGCGTGCCAACCAGGATGATAGCGGTACTGGCGCCGACGCCGCGCGTCCTTTCCGACAGCCTGCAAATGAGAATAAGGGTTGGTGGAGATCAACACATCGGTATAAGCAGGCGGTATCGCAAGGGCATTCAATCGGGCAATTTCTGTGCGGTCTGTGATCCGTCGCCCGTCGGGCCCATAATACAGGTATCCTCTGGCGCCCTGTTTTCGCGTGATACCCGTTTCCAAGCCTTCGATGTAAACCAACCGCGCGTGCAGGTCGGTATCGGGAGAGGAATCGGCCAACGCGCGGATCATCTGGTTCATGACGCGATAACTCTCGGACCGGTCTGCTGTTCCCCGAACAACGGCGTGTCGTAGGGCGTGTTTCTACAAGGGGCTTTCGGAGAAGCGCGGTGTCTATAGCGACGACTCAAGCGTTGGCCTGCTTGCCCCACCACCGAAACACTCGGCTGCGACAGGCTCGATCAGGACCGAGCCGACAGTCCGCTTCTCCGGCGCTTCAACGATGACACCCCGTTCTCGGTCCATTGAAAGTCGAGAAAGTCGTCGGTTTCGGAACGGCTGAAGCCGACTTGGCGACAGAGCATAAGTCTGCGGGCAGTCGCCATCGTCTCTGCCGTTATTCTATCGCCCCAAGATCGTTCAAAGCTTTCAGTTGATCAACGGCAGGCTCACCGTCCACAAAAACCCGAAAAGCTTTGCCTTGATTCTTGAGTCCCTGCGCCGCTTTCAACGCGTCCGGAAAGACCAGTTTCGGCTCATCGCGCGTGTCGCTTCCGCCAGGGTCGAGTGAGCTGAGCGCAACGATCTGATAAGTGGTCGGCATTCCGTTCTCCTGTTTCAACCTTCATTTCCATCCGAAACGAAATTGTCGGGCACGGCCGCACGGGCACGTCTCATTGCCTCCACCTGGTCGAGCCAATTCCGGTTGAGGACCTGCTGTATCCCTACAGCAATGTCCTCCACGCTCCAGTTGGCATCTTCCAGTTCCTGAACGAGAGCCGTGAGCTTCGTGTCGATGATCGCGTTCAGTTCGTCGGTTCGGGCATTGCGGGGATCACGCATGTATATGGCCTCGTTGTGTAGCGCTCGTGCGGCATGAAGCGAACGTGGTGGTATCTCTCCTCAACAACGCATGAGGTGACATCAAGTTTCGAGGTGTGGCTCGAATGGCGCCGGAAAATGGAACCGTATCGGCATTGGGCGGTTAATTGTCGTTGTGGCAACGCGCGGCATTTTCGTGAAAGACCTGAGATGGGTTCCTGCTGCCGCGGGGAAGGAGCCAGCCTTGGCGGTGGAAGACATTAACAGCAATGGGTTGCTCGCCTGTATCGAACCCGATGACATGACGGCAGTATCCGCTCAGTTGGAGCGCGTCGATCTCGATCAGGGACAGTTCCTGTTTCAATCCTATGAGGTCATCGAGCACGTCTATTTTTTCCTGAGCGGGCTATCATCCGAAATCGCGGGATTGCGCGGCAAGGAAGTGGAAGTCGGGTGTGTCGGCGCCGAGGGTTTATCAGGCGTGCCTGCTCTTCTGGGCGTTGACAGCAGCCCGCATTACGCCTTCATGCAGGTGGGTGGCAAAGCCTTGCGCATCAGGACGGATGCCTTGAGGGAGCTAATGGAAAAGCGGCCGAGGCTACGCTGGCTTCTCCTGCGCTTCGCACATGTCTTCATGATGCAGATCGCCGCCACCAGTCTGGCGAATGGCCGGTTCAACGTGGAGCAGCGCTTGGCGCGCTGGCTGTTGATGTCGCAGGACCGCCTCGGCGACCGCCTTTCTCTCACGCACGATTTCTTTGCGCTCATGCTTGGCGTTCGCCGGCCCAGTGTGACGGATGCCCTTCATACGCTGGAGGGAAAGCACTTGATCAAGTCCACACGCCGACTCGTGACGATCCAGGATCGCGCCGGACTGGAAAACCTCGCCGGAGCGTCATACGGACTGCCGGAAACGGAGTATCGACGGCTTATCGCGGGCCAGTGTGAACCATTGGCGCCGCTCACTGCGGCTTCGATCTGAGCGCTGAACGAAATGGAACGCTGACAAGAACGCGGCCGTCTTCATCAGCGATGTCAAAAAATTGCCCATCCGGCTCATACCCCGCCAGAACATGTTCCGCCATGATCTCGCGTGCCGCGAGCCTGGCATCCTGAATCGCAAGCTCCAAATTATCGAACTCCGATCCTTCCAGGTCCCGCTCCGTGCGTGCTCCGTCACGGATATTGAAGAAATATCGCACCCTGTTGCCTCCTGCAAACCATGCGAACAGAAAGCTGCCGTGGTTTGTTCCTGAAGGTTTTTCACTCCGCACGCTGATGCACCCATGGGCCCCGGCCACACGTCCGATACCAGACGCGACAACCACCAATCGGTTTTCATCCTTGGGGCGAACGGAACATCCGGCGATGCAGGCGGTTTGGGCTCGTGAAAGGAGATTTGATATGGGCATCAACAAACCGCAGGACGGCGCACCAGGCACCACCGACCAATCCCCCCGCTGGGAAGGGCCGGAAGCATCCAGACCGCGCGGCTACCTCCCT
This sequence comes from Shinella sp. H4-D48, assembly GCF_022637395.1. Taxonomy (GTDB): domain Bacteria; phylum Pseudomonadota; class Alphaproteobacteria; order Rhizobiales; family Rhizobiaceae; genus Shinella; species Shinella sedimenti. The sequence goes on from NZ_CP093338.1 coordinate 790,440, forward strand.
GCCAAAGACGACCCGGATACCGCACGTGATGCCGTCGGCGAAACGAACAAGGACCCGGAGCGCAACGGCGTCAAAGACGCTATGAAGGCCAAAGGCGATCGCGCCGGACAATCTCCCGCCGTGCGGTCACTTCACGAAGAGCAGTCCGGCCAGGCGCAACCCAGCCAGGAAGGAAGGCTTCAGAAAGGGCTGGAAGACACATTCCCCGCCTCAGACCCTATTTCAGCGTCCAGCCCGTCGACCGTCAAGAAACACGTCGCGCAGAGTGAAGTCACGAAGCTGGAAGAGTAACCATCGTAGCCAAGCGCCACTATGGTTTCAGCCTGATCGGGCGCGGTTATCACAGCCTGAAGCGGCGGCAAAAGGATGCCGCCGTTATTTCTACGCCATGAGACGAACCGCAAGTCTGTTTTCCGTCAGTCGAACAGCGTGCCGCGTGCACCTTCCTGCTCGTGTGCCAGCTGCCGTATCGCAGCGCCAGCCTCGTCGGTGCGCCAACCCGCCCTCTCTGCTTGCGCGATGAGCTCCGCGAAATCGCCCGCAGGGCCTGTTGTCATAGTCGCGGTAAGATCCTCCGGAGCCGCTATCGCCAGATCCGCGACGGCGGGTCTTAGCGCCGCGACACAGTCGGCGCTGCGTCCGGGATAGTCTGCACTCTCCTTGGGAGGGTCGATAGCGTGCTGATGCGGCATGGCCGATTCTCCTGGTTGGCATTAAAATGCCAATCCCCGCCAGCCTCCGTTGTTCCGTGCCACGGCAGGAACAATCCCTTGACGCCAAGGTTGGTCCTTTTTCCGAATGGAAAGAGGCACAATGAAACGAAAGAGGTGCGCAAGAGACCATGTCTACCCATGACCCTTACACGCATTCTCAGGTCGTCATTCTCGGTGCGGGCTTTGCGGGTCTTGCCTGCGCAAAGGGCCTCGGCAATTCCGGCATCAGCGTGACCGTCGTGGACAGGCGAAATCACAATCTCTTCCAGCCCCTGCTCTATCAGGTGGCAACCGCCGCCCTGTCGCCGGCCGATATCGCAGAGCCGGTGCGTCGGACGCTCGGCCGGTATGACAATATTCATGTCATGCTGGGCGAGGTGGTAGGTATCGACCACCTAGGCCATCGGGTCATGCTGAAAGACGGCACGTCACTCCCCTATGACGAACTGGTCATCGCGACCGGCTCGGAATACAACTACTTTGGAAACGACGAGTGGAAGCCATTCGCGCCGGGCCTCAAGACCGTTCACGAAGCACGGCTCATCCGCCACAGGCTGCTGTCCGCCTTCGAGCAAGCAGAGCGCGCAACCGATCCCGCCATTCGCAAACGCCTGCTGACATTCGCCATCATCGGCGGCGGACCAACTGGCGTCGAGATGGCCGGCGCCATTTCCGAACTGGCGCGCCACATGATCCATCATGACTTCAAGGCCATCAACAAGCACGAGGTCGATGTTCTTCTGATCGAGGCCGGGCCGCGCATCCTCACCGCTTTTCCGGAGAAACTTGCAGCCTATGCGCACAATTATCTGACGGATATCGGCGTTCGGATTTTGACCGGACGCAGCGTCACCGGCATCGACGCCAACTCGTTGTTGCTTGACGACGAGCGCATCGAAACAAGTTGCATCGTATGGGGAGCGGGCGTACGCGCCTCGCCCGCGGCACGCTGGCTTGGCGTGGAAGGCGGTCAGCAGGGGCGCATCCCTGTGGAACCCGATCTTGCGCTGCGCGGACAGCCCGATATTTCGATCATTGGCGATACGGCGTTTGCGAAGGACGAGGACGGAAAGCCGCTTCCAGCGCTTGCACAGGTCGCCAAGCAGCAGGGGGCATATCTGGCGGATCGCCTGCGGCATAAACTAACGGGACGCGCCCACACCGCACCGTTCCGGTTTCACAATCGTGGCAACACGGCGGTCATCGGCCGTAATGCCGCAATCTTCGACTTCGGATCCTGGACGCTGAAGGGACGCATGGCCTGGTTTCTCTGGGCGCTCGTCCACGTCTATCTTCTGGTGAATTTTGAAAAGCGGCTGCTGGTGAGCATCCAGTGGATAACCCGCTACTTCACCAGGCAGCGCAGTGCGCGTTTGATTGACGAGAACCACGGCCGCGATGACGACAGCTCGGATCCCCCAGACAAACCGGTGGAGGCTCAGCCAGCGACCTGCCGCTGATCCGCAGCCTCACCACAGTCGAGTATTGCAGCTTGCACTGGTATTTTCCAAGTCAAGCATCTGGACACGCAGGACACGGCGCTAGAATGCACCTTTCGCGTAGAACATCCGAGCGGACGCCTCGATAACAGAGCGGTGCTTGTCGGGGTCGAATGTGGTATGGGCGAAAGTGTCGAACCATGGCTGTACGGTCAGCTCATTGAAGACCGACTGCAGAGCACCCAACTCTTCGGGGTCGAACGCGCCCTTGTGTGTCTGGCTGCACATGCTTGCCTCCTGAATGTCAGGGGGAAAGCTTAGAGAACTTGCAACCCAATCCAAAGCAAGAACATTGTACGGAAGCGTACACAGTTTGGGCCGGTCGGCGAGGACAAAGCGCGTGCATATTACCTCTACGCTATGCCGGGTCGCCCGATGTCGTCCTCAAGCATCTTCCGCGCACGATTGACGCGGCTCTTGACCGTCCCGATTTCACAGGCACAAAGCCGTGCGGCGTCGATATAGCTCACGCCCATCGCCACGAGCAGCAATGTGCGCCGGCTGCTGGAGGGAATGCGCTTGAGCGCCGAGCGCAATTCACTGCGACATACCGCCCATTCCTGCGGCGCGCTGATGCTCAGCCGTTCGAAAATCTCCGGGTCCATGCCGGCGGGCTCGCGGCAGCGGCGGCGATATTCCGTGTTGAACGTATTGCGCATGATCGTGAACAGCCACGAGCGAAGATTGGTATTGGGGTGGAACTGATGCGAAGATCGCAGGGCCCGCATAACCGTTTCCTGAACCAGATCCTCCCCATCGCTGTTTGCGCGACACAGTTGGCGCGCAAACAGCCCCAGGGCGGGCAACTGGGCTTCGATCTGGGCGTGAACCGTCTCGTCTAGGGGGGCGGCAACCAAAGTATCCATTCGTTCCTCCATTTCAAGGTGAACGAGATGGGCTCAAACAAGTTGCGGTACGTTAGCGTACTGATGATCACAGGAAAAATCCGGACAAGCGTTCTGCTTCGAGATCGACGAGACCGCTCGGTTTCCGGCGAAAACGCGCGGTGCAGCCGCAATGCGCGTTCAGTCCAAGGGCCGCGCTATAGGTGTCCCGATAAGGCGCTCATATTCCCGCTCGCTTTCGCCATAGGCATCGCGCGCGAAGGCAACAAGGCCAGCCCGGTCGCGGACGCCGACGACGCCCCGTTCAGAATAGATAAGCTTTTTGCCTTCCAGCACATGAAGCGCCGTGGTGACGCTGGGACGCCTCACTGCAAGCACCATCGACATGAACTCATGCGTCAGACTGATTTCCATCCCGTCAACACGGTCGTGGCACATGAGTATCCAGCGGGCGAGACGCTCGCCGATCTGGTGCACCGCATTGGAGAGCGAGGTATAGGCTTGCTGGACAGACAAAGTCTGGATGTAAAAGGACAGCACCCTGTGAATCTCACGATCTTCGGCCATGATCGCCTTGAGTGTGGGAGTGGCGATCCGGAGCGCCTCGCCCGGGATCTGCATGTGGACGGAAAACGGATCGGCATCCACATCCAGAATGGCTGAGGCGGGATACATGCCGTCCCTGCCGATGAGCCCGATTTCACTGCACTGTCCCTCAGGCGACCGGATAGCCACCGATGCGATGCCGCTTTCGAAGAAATAGGCATGCTCCATTGTCTGATGGGCGGACGCAAGCTGGTGCCAGCGAGGCAGCTGAACCCGTTCCAGATGTGGGGTAATCCGTTGCTGGCTGGCTTCCGGTAAACGCCAAAGAAGGTTGTTCCGAAACCCACCGTCGCAACCCGTTGCCATCAACAAATCCAATGCAGTTCATCGACCGCATATCCGCCGGAGCCTCGGTCTTTCTCAAAATCAATGGCTGTCCATCTATGGCCATACAATCGGTGAAACAACCCGGCCCGCAGGGTCGGTACGAAAGCGGACAGACGCGCCACGACGCGTCGTTTGTACGGTTTCGTACGGAGTCCTCCTCGCTGGAACTTCCGACCGCCGGATGCATTTGGACGCTCGACCGGGAGGAACATCATGCAACACGTCGACAGCAATCGCTCTACACCGCAGGCCAGGGTGTATGACGTCGTCATGTACTGCAGGCTGCACGGTATCGACGAAGCGGAAGCTAGAAAACTGGCCCGTCTGATCGGCCGCTTTGCCGACCGGATGTCTATACAGATGAACCTGACGAAACGACCCGTCCGTTTCCGCTGAATCAGACCAGAGCGCTTCGTCCTTCAACACTCTGATTCAGGTTTGAAATGGTGCGCTCTGGTATCATGCCGTCGTGGCATCTGGACGCTCGCCGGCGCCGTCATGCTGGCTGTCGCCATCGTCTTGGCACTCGACCGAATGATACTCGCCGCTCAACGGGATTGATAGCACAGAGCAGAACATGCCGTTGAGCGCCCTCCCCTAGCCGCCGTTTCTCGCCTGCATTATCGCCGGACATCTGATGGTCACTCCCATCCATGCTGCCGGATGATCGTCGCGCGAAACTGAGGCCGTCGTGACGATCCCGGCCCAAGCGCAAGTTCTGCTCTACGCGGGGCTTGCGGTACTGCACATGCTCGTGTTAGCGCCCGCAACGCCTGGCGGCCCGATGCGCACCGTCTGCGTCACCTTCATTTTTGCATTCGGATGGCTTTTGATGAGAGCCCGCTCCAGAGCCGATGAAGCATTTGCCCAGTCGGCGCCTGAACTCCCATCAGGCGAGCGCGGAACTCTCGTGCCAACAAGTGCGGTTATGCGTCGCGAAAGTCGCAAAACCGCACAGCCTGTCGAGCGTAGGCAATGGGCGATAATGTCAGTCGTTCATTCTTTAAGAAGCGTATACGGCCGTTTCAGCCAACGAGGCCGAAAACCACGGCGCTCACGAAGATGAATGCACCCGCAAACAGAACTGTGCTGACGAATGCCTGCCGCTCGGCACGACGGGCACGGCGCGAACCGAACGTCGCGTAAGTCGCACGGCTGTCGAGTTTCATATCGCGCATTGCCACCGTCCTTTGTTCAGGCGACCGTTCGTAGCCGACCGCCCCTGAAGAGCATTTCGTTTTGCTCTGGGGAATATTTCTATAGGATCCCTATAATATTGGTAGGGTATTTTTTCTCATTTTGGCCGCAATCGTAAATTCGCGTTTCTCGATCGCGCGCCAAGGACTTGCGCCACGGCTCACGGCTTGCAGGACCGAGCGTTCTGAGCCATAAATCCCGCCCCACCTGTCGGAGGCAGCCGTCATTGCGAGTGTTGCGGGCCGTGCGTGAACAACACGCCACGACACCTCTCCTGCGCTCCCGCCTGGCCCGACAGCACCGGACACGACTGCGGACCGACCAAAAAGGAGAACGCATCATGGGCGCAACGGGACATCTTGGCACGGCCTGGCGCAAGCGCGACTATCATCGCCAGTGGCTCTGGCGGGAGGCAAACCGCCTCTTCGATTTCTTCCAAAACCGGGCCTTCAATCCGCTTGGCGGCTTTCACGAACTCGACGTCGACGGTCGCCCGCTCAACGCCGGCAACCCGGTGCGCGGCATCCATTCCACCGCCCGCATGGTGCATTCTTTTGCCATCGGCAGCCTGCTCGGCCGCCCCGGATCCGATGATATCGTCGACCACGGCATGAAATTCCTCTGGGAAAAGCACCGTGACCACAAGCGTGGCGGCTACCACTGGTCGCTCGATAATTCCGGGCTGCTCGATGCCACCAAGCAGGGCTACGGCCATGCTTTCGTGCTGCTGGCCGCCTCCAGCGCCAAGCTTGCCGGCCACCCTGATGCCGACCGCATGATCGCCGACGTAACCGAAGTGCTGGACAAGCACTTCTGGGAAGATCGCCACGGCGCCATTGCGGAGGAATTCGAGGCCGATTGGACACCGATTGAGGGTTATCGTGGCCAGAACTCGAATATGCACCTCACAGAGGCCCTCATGGCCGCATACGAGGCCACTGGCGAGCGCTTCTATCTCGACCGAGCGGAACGCATAGCCGACCTCATCATTCGCCGTCGCGCCGCTGAGAGCGGTTTTCGCGTACCCGAACATTTCGATGAAAACTGGGTGCTGGATCGTGATTACCGTGGGAACGAGATGTTCCGCCCCTCCGGCACCACCCCCGGCCACTGGCTGGAATGGACCCGCCTCGTGCTTCAGCTGTATGCGCTTGGTGGCCGCAAGCACGCCTGGATGCCGGAAGCAGCGAAGGCATTGTTCGACCAGTCCCTCGCGCTGGGCTGGGATAAAGAAAAGGGCGGCTTCTACTATACGCTCGACTGGGATGACGTTCCGGCCAAGCGCAATAAGCTCTGGTGGCCCATGGCCGAGGGCGTGGGTGCTGCGGCGTTTCTGTGCGAACACGTGCCCGACGACAAGCACGAGTTCTGGTATCGACGGATCTGGGACACGATTTCCCGTCATGTCCTCGACAATGAGCGTGGCGGCTGGCACGAGGAGCTTACGGAAGAACTCACGCCGAGCTACACGCTGTTTGCCGGCAAGAGCGATATCTATCACGCCCTTCAGGCCTGCCTCATCCCACTTTATCCGGCAACAGGCAGCGTCACGCGCGGCATCATCGAGGCTGGTAACCGCTGACATTGCCTCCCGCCAAAGCGGACTGATAAGGACTAAACTGAAACGCCGCCGCTCCGGCGGCGTTTCTATTATCAGGCGTTCCCTGGTTCCTATCTGCACAAACGCAGCGTCGCCGGCCCAAGTATAATCCCCTCCCCTTCCCGGAAGCAGCCTCATCGTCCAATGATGCCATCCCTGCTCTCGCTCTCCATGGACCCGCAGCGAAGGATTTTTCTCCCGCAGGCCTTTCCGTAAAATAGATTGTCTACTGATTTTATCAAAAGCCTGAAAGGCTACGGTCTCCGCCAACAGGGAGCACCGACATGGGGATCATCGAACAACAGCCGATCGACTACAATATTCATCCGCGCGTCAATTCCAGTGATCCGGTCCCGCCTCGACCGCGACCGCAGACGCCCGCCCATGTCATCAAAAGTGACGCTGAGGCCATCGAGATTGCTCGGCGACTGGCCGACGAGTTTACCGCCGGCGCAGCGCTGCGCGACCGTGAGGGACTGCTTCCCCTCGCCGAGATCGACGCCTATTCCCAGAGCGGACTCTGGGGCATCAACGTGCCAAAGGCCTATGGCGGGGCCGGCGTATCCTACCGCACCCTCGCCCGCGTGATCGCCATCATTGCGGCTGCGGACTCATCCATCGCGCAGATCACCCAGAACCATCTGTCCATCAATGGCCACATCGATCTTGACGGTACGGAAGCTCAGAAACGCGAGTTCTTCGGCTGGGTCCTGTCCGGCCTGCGCTTCGGCAATGCCTTTTCGGAACTGAACAGCAAGAACGTCGGCACCTTCGAAACGCGGATGGCCTTCGACGGCGACGTGGCCGTGGTGAACGGCGAGAAGTTCTACACAACGGGCGCCCTGCTCTCGCATATCATACCGGTCGTCGCGGTGGACGATGAAGGAAAAAGCTACCTCGTTTTTGTTGACAGGGACGCCCAGGGCATCACCATCACGAACAATTGGTCGAGCTTTGGCCAGCGCACAACCGCGTCCGGCTCGGTCAGGATCGAGAATGTGCGCGTACCGAAAAGTCGTCTGTTGCCCGTTCTCGCCTTCGACCGGCCGACAGTTGCCGGACCCGTGTCACAGATCATACAGGCCGCGATTGATGCCGGCATTGCGCGCGGCGCTATTGACGATGCCATCGCCTTTATCAAGACACAGAGCAGGCCATGGATCGACAGCGGTAAGGAAACGGCGGGGGAGGACCCCTTCACCATCGCCGCAATCGGAGACCTGAAGATCCGTCTGCATGCCGCCGAGGCGCTCCTCGACATCGCTGGGGAAGCCATCGATAGCGGTCTAGCGAACGCTACAGAAAACACGATCGCGGAGGCGACGGTGAAAACAGCGGAAGCCAAGGTGCTGACGACCGAGATCGCCATCCTGGCCACCAACAAGCTGTTCGAGCTGGCCGGCACACGCTCCACCCTTGCCAAGCACAATCTCGATCGCCACTGGCGCAATGCTCGGGCGCATACCTTGCACGATCCCGTACGCTGGAAATATTTTCACGTAGGGAATTTCTACCTGAACGACCTCAACCCGCCACGTCACGCCTGGAGCTAACTCCGGCCGGGTCGTAAAGTTGACCGCCGTAAACTGACAAAGGCCTGGCGATAAAATCGCCGGGCCTTTTATCGCAACACTGCTGCGGGGGCAGGGGCTACCCCACTATACTACCAGCTCGTGCTCGCCTTCAACATGAAGGTCCGCCCCGCGCCGTAGCCGCACAAGGCAAGCCCCTGGCAACTCGAGACATACTCTTTATCGAAGAGATTGGACACATTCAGTGCAACACTCCAGTTGTCACGTTTGTATCGGATAGCCGCATCGACGATTGTGGCGTCCTTCACCTTAAGAGTATTGGCGCGGTCCGCCCAGCTTTCTCCGAGATAGCGCACACCCGCGCCAAGGCTAAGTCCTTCAAATTGCTCACTTTGAACAGCATAGTCCAGCCACAGCGAAGCGGTAAGGTCTGGAACCTGAATCGGCGTTGTGCCAGCATTCGCGAAGTCGTAGCTAGGGCCGTATGCACGAGCAACCTCAGCATCGAGATAAGCAACCCCACCGATAACCGTCAGCCCGTTACTGACATTGGCCTGCGCCGATATCTCAATACCCTTCACGCGAACTTCCCCGATCGTTTCGGTCAAAGGCGGTGCAGTCGAGACCTGGGTCGGTACGTTCTGGCGCGTGATGTCGAAGTAGGCGAGGGTGAAAAGACCATCGAACGAGGTAGGTTCATACTTGATACCTGCCTCCCACTGCTCTGCTTTCTCAGGCGCAAGAAGCGCTCCCTGTCCGTTGTCGCTGGTGAGCGGACTGAACGAGGTCGAATAACTCACATATGGCGTAATGCCATTCGCAAACTCATAGGCGAGAGCGGCCCTGCCAGTAAACTCGCTGTCGGAACGTTCTGTGTCAGGCGTATCGAGCTTCGTGGAAACAAAGTCATAGCGACCGTTCAGCGTCACCAGCCAGCCTTCGCCGAAGCGAATCTGGTCCTGCGCATAGATACCGAACTGGTTGAGTGTCGTTTCACTTCCCGGCGTCAGCGTTGGCGGACCGTATACCCCGCCATAGACCGGGTTTAGGATGTCGATCGACGGTACCGCTGCGTCATAAAATGTCGATGCGCCGTGCTGATACCACCGGTAATCCACGCCCAGGAGCAGTGTGTGCTCCACCGCACCAGTTTCGAACTTGCCCTCTACCTGGTTGTCGACGGTAAAAGTGTTTGCGCGTGTGTCATGCGCCCAGCGATAACGCTGCAGTGTCGTGCCGGTAAAGACACCGTTGCTGTACAGGCCATCTTCCTGCAGTGACACCGTGCCATAACGAAGGTTTTGGCGCACTGTCCAGTCGTTATCGAATGTGTGTTCGAATTCGTAACCGATCATCGCCTGTGTTCGGTCATACTGCTCGACGTCTTTATCACCATAGAAGAAGTCACGCGGTATCGTGTAGCCGGCGGCATTTGGAACTGCAGTTCCTTCGTAAGGCAGGAAACCGGTGCTGGTATGAACCAAATCGGTGCGCGAGAGTGAGGCGAGTACCGTCAGGCTTGTCGACTCGTCTGGCTGCCACTTGAAGCTTGGCGCGACCGTCCCGCGAAAATCGCTGGAATGGTCTGTCTCCCAGCCCCCACCCGATAGTTTGGCGTTCACGCGGTAGGAAAGGACGTCGTTCAACGCATCACCGAGGTCTGCCGCAACGTAGCCGTTACCGAAGCTGTTGACGCCCGTTTCCAGATACCTGTGGCGTTCACCGGGACGCTTGCTAACGTAGTTTATGAAACCGCCCGGGTTGCCGCCGCCATACAACGCAGATGACGGTCCTTTAACAACTTCAATACGTTCAAGGAAGAACGGGTCCATCAGGAAGGTCGCGAACCCCGTCTGGTAGAAGGACAAACCATCCAGAAACACGCCAGTCTGATCCGCCTGGAACCCGCGTATGAAGATCCAGTCAGTGTCAGAGTCCGTACCATATGTTGACGGGTTTACACCCGGCACGTAGCGAAGCGCCTCGTCGATCTTCTGCGGGCTCTGCATCTCCATCTGATTGCGGCCCACAACCGAAACGGACTGGGGAATATCCCTTAGTTCACTCGCTGTTTTGCTGCCCGTGCGCGATGTCTTCGCGACAACGCCCTTGACCGGCTCGATACCGGTATCCACGTCCTGTGCGCCTTGTTCGACCCTTACTTCCTCAAGCTGGGTTGCACGATCTTGAGCGGATGCGCTCCACGCGGCAGCCATGGCGGAAACGGCGGTCCCGCAGATGAGAGCCAATCTCATTTTCTGTTGATTTTTCAACGTGATCATCCCTACACACCCAGGCAGTTCCGCCTCTAGCCACTGGAGCAGGGCGAACGGCAATAAGATGAGTAATTAACTCAGTTTTAACACGTGGGATTGTCACATTCCGCGAAAATTGAACGTTTTTGGGCTATTTTCAGAAGCCGGTGTGCGGCGCGCAGCGCAGTCTTTCAGCGTATGTATGCCTTGCGCCAATGGGCGGGTGTGGTGCCTAAATTCTTGCGGAAGACCCGCGTGAAATGCGCCTGATCGGAGAAACCGGTTTCGACAGCAATATCGGTGAGTGATAAATTCGCGCGCAAAATCAATGCCTTGGCCCGACGAAGCCTTGCATTGACCTGCCACTGGTGCGGCGCCATTCCGGTGGAGGCCTTGAAGGCGTGACTGAAATGCGACTGGGAAAGTCCCACAAGTCCCGCCAGTTCTTCCAGTCGAATATTGCGCAAGCAGTTTTCTTCAATAAAGTCGGTCGCGCGGCGCAGTTGCCAGCCGGCAAGCTTGCTGCGTTTACGGCCCTGCACCTTTGCCAATTTCATGACATCAATGAGCAGGGCAAGGGAAAGACCGTCGCCGTAGAGATCGTGCAAGGGGAGGGGATTGCTGCATTCGGCGGCGATCAGATGCGCCAAGGCCAGAAGTCGACTGTCTGAGAAGAACAATTGCGGCGTCGCAAGGCGGTCGGCGTCCAGATCGTCAGCGAGCCGCCGGCGGATCGTCTCGACATCGAAATGCAGATCGAGATGCCGCATGAAGCGATGGTCGGAGAGTTCGGCCCAGAGTTCGAAATTCGCGGGGATATAGGCGATTGGCTGCATCCCCCAATCCGTTACCGTTTCCGTACCGCGAGAAGACAGCCGCATTCGCGACGATCCGGGTCCCTGCTTGTCCAGGAGCACAAAAAGGCGGGGATCACGTCCGACATAATAACCGCCGGCATTTGGTGCACATTCCACGTTCCAGACATCGGCCACGATTCCGTTCCAATGCCGCCGGCTGAGATCGCCGACGACGGAAAAGCCCTCGATTCTGTTTTCCATGCGTGGTTGGAAGGTCATTGTGCCGTCCAAATATACCTTCTGATGTTTATCAAGTTTTCTACAGCCAAATGACGTTCTGCGCAATATGATCGACGGCGAGTAAGCTAAGCCCATCACATCCGGCATGGCGGCATTCTTGAGCCTGCAGATGGCATAGCGAGCCCGAACGGTTTACGGTGGTAAACACCCGATGCTTTGATGCAACTCTCTCTTATCGCAACGAACCTGGTGGTGGGTGAGGGGGATCTGATAATAACGACGCCCACGGAAAAGATGGGTCAAGGCTCAATGAAACCGTTAGCCATCGCTTACCATCACGTCGAACGGCTACCCAGCGTTCCGCGCCCGTAGCGAGGTTTTAGAAGCTGATACGGATATGACCAATGAACTTTCAGGCGACCACAATGCCGGGACCAAGCATGATGCTGTGGTTGAGCATCCGATCTAGCTCTTTCGCTCAAAGCTCTTGAAGACACCGTTTTTTGAAAACCGCTATCGCGAAACACACCTCGAAAATCTGTAATGACGTGTAGAATGCGGTCCCGTTCTTCAGGAGATCATGTGAAGTCGCAGCAGGATTTGATATGAAAGGTCAACGGTTCTCTGCGTAGTCAGAGTGCGCTGTTCAAGGCAAAATCATTTAAAGTCTTTTAAACGGCCGGGGCCTATCGAGCGCGACAAGATCACTGTTGATGATCCATTTCTGGTGGTTCACTCGATCGAGCAGATGGATGACTTCCTTGAAGCGCTCTCCGAACATGCCGTTCCCAGCACGGTCCTTATCAAGGGAACATCCGTCAAACGGCGCTTGCCGCCTTGGTAACAGCTCTCGTCCTGTTCTGCGGAGCTACTTGCCCGGGACGAAGACAGCATTTTACAATATCGTCAGCAAAAGACATCTCGCCTCAATGGGGGGGAGGGGTCTTACTCCGGTAGACGGCTGTCGCCGAGATCGATGTTGAGGAAACTCGCCATGGCATCCGTGACGATGGCGTGGTCGATGCGCTCCGGTACGCCTGAAACAGTGATGGCGCCAACGCAGCCGAGATCCGCGACAAAAAGCGGAACACTGCCGCCGTGTACGGAAAAATCGGCAAAGGCAAGATTTCGCGCTTCCACCTGATCTCGACCCGAAAGCGCAAGCCGGCGGCCGACGAGATAGGAGGCGCTCCAAAGGCGAAGCACTGTGTTGCGCTTGCGTCGTATCCATTCGCCGTTATCGGTGGTGGTCCCGGGCAGTGCACAATGAAACAGCGGTCGATCCCGAAGGGAAATATCGATCGCGACACCCGCGCCGCGTGCGGTCGCCACGTCGCGGATGCGGTTGCCGAGCGCCCAGGCATCCTCAGCACTGAACCGGCTGAAGCGGAGCAGGCGTTCCTGCTCCTCGAGCCGGCGGATATCTTCCGCGATCGCTTCTGTCATATCCATCCTCCGGCATTTTCCCCGCCCGTTACTAGCCCGCCTTTTGGGCAAAGGGAAGGGGAGGGGGCTCGCATCGCACCCAATGCCGAAAGGTCCGGCTCAGTCCTGTTCGGCTTCATGCTGGCGAAGAAGTTCTCGCTGTACTTCATCCTGAAAAGCCAGAACTGCGGACCGGGCCTGGCTTTCGCTTGATCCAAATTTCAAGAGGTCGTCGGCAAGTTCGCGGCAAACCTTCAGCCAGTAGCGGCGCGCATCTTCGCCATGCAGCCCGCCGAGTTCTCCCGCACATTGACGGACATGCGCCGTCCGACGTGCGGCCGGAAACGGCACGACCGGGCCGGTCTCTATATCGGTGGAACGGCGACGTGGCTGGACCGAGGCAGGTGAAGGCATTGATTCGGATTTCCCTATTGCTCCACCCATCATTAGGAACTCCATGGTTAACATGCGGTTTCCAAACACAAATCCGCTGTTCCGCAATCATGCTAGCCAGCCCGCTTCGCCGGGTTTCCATTCGCTCGTGCCAAAGCCATCAGCATCGGCCCGAGGGTGAATTCTCCCCGTTGTGCGCGACGGGTCAGGTCGCGAAGATAGCCGCCCGCCGAGTTGATATGGCCGGAGCGCTCGAGAATGCAGGCAATCACGGTCGCCGCATTTTCAGGGCCGAGGATCTCGCAAGCGTTCTCGTAAGCCGAAGGGCTCACCGCCAGCATGGAGCGCACCACCACGGCCGCCGTCATGAAATCCCGCCAGCTGGTAATCGTTCCGCCAGGACCAAACGGAATGATCTCGGGGCAGGCTTGCAGAACCAGGGCAAGAGGGTAGGGCTTCTGCGGATCAGCGGGTACGATGGTTCGTTGCGCCCGCCGACGCTCAAGTTCATCCTCCCGTATACCATCCAATCCAGCTGCACCTTCCGTTTGGGTTTCGGCATTGCCGCCCTGCTTCGTATCGAAGCGAGGTTCAGAGTCAGAGATGGATTCTGGTTTTGAATTCTGTTTGTGCCGCTCAGTTTGGCCGCCACTGCCAGCCGCATTATGCGAAAAGATGTTATCTTCCAGCGTCTTGAGGATTGCGGTCCGCAGTTTTTCGAGTTCATTCAGGACCGGCATGAGGATTTCCGGCGTCGCGACCCTGGGCAACGTGAGGATATGCATGCGATATTCCGCTTCAAACCCCATCCAGTCGCCGGAAATGCCGTCTTCCAAGGCCGTTTCGATAAGTTTTACGATGTCCCTGCGCACGAGCGTGACGCGTTCGCGCAGTTTCTGCAGCAACAATCGTTCGGCCGTTACCGCTGCGGCCGTTGTCTCTATCTCCCCTGCCCTAGCGAGGAGGGGGGCGAGCGAGAAGCCATACGCCTCGCCGATGTCCCCTTGCCGGTCACGGCGCACGTAGCGTTTGCCGTTCGGGCTGTCACGCCGGGCAAGAAGGCCGACCTCCACCAGGGCGGCCAGGTGACGGCGCAAGGTCGTTTCCGCCATTCCATGGGTGCGAAGCGATAGCTGTGCATTGGATGGGAAGACGACAAGGGTTTCGCCGGCGGCGAGTTCGTTCTTTGGATAGAAGCTCATCAGCGCGTTCAGAACCGAAAGGGCACGGTCGCTGATGCCGAGTTTCGGTTTCGCTTCGCAGAGCCAGCGGTAAAGCTGCCACTTGTCGACGCTCGCATCGGCTGCCATCGTCTGGGTGCGGGCTTGGTTTACCAACATGCCAAGCGTCATCGGCCGCCGCCCGAAAGGCGTCGTTATGCCATCCATCTCCATGTCTCTTCACCTTTCATCAGGCAAAAGAGACCCCATCACTGAAACCAGTGCCGAAAAGGCTTGACTGTGATTCGGGGAAGTGCGATTCTCAGGCTGCTAAACGATGAGAAGGGCTTCCGCGACGGTAACGTTGAGGGGGCCTTTTTCTTTTGCGGATCAATCTCCTGATTTCGATTTATTTTCAGCATGATACGCCTCATAGAGGCGATCCAGATTGCGGGTGAGGTAGGCGCCGAAGCCGGCCGCCTCTGCCGCTTTCAAAGAAATCGTATATTGGCGACCGCTGGCCTTGATGTTCGCCTGAATACCTTTGCGCTCCCAGCTGGCCGGACCCGTCTTCTTGGCTGGCGCCAACACTGGCGCCTTCGAGAGATGAGCGTTGACAAGGTTGAAGCGCTCCTCAGGCGGACGCGCCACGACGCGATCGCGCGAGAGAAACTCGACGGCCCGATCTTCGTTGGCCGGTTCGTCGAAGCGGGTCGCCAGTTCGTGCCAACGGTCACGGCCGATCGACAACGCCGGGCCGATACCCGCGCGCACTGCCTTGGGAATCCGGTTCACGACAGAAAGCATCTTGGAGACGGTTGTTTTGTCGGCGCTCAACGCCGCCATAATCGTCTCGCGATCGAAGCCGCGCGCCTCCAATTCGCCCGCGAACGTTGCGCGCTCAAGGAAGGATAGATCGGCACGCGCACTGTTTTCCTGCCCTTGCGCGATGACGTGATCGCGGTCCGTCAACGTCCGCACCACCGCCCGAACGGGCCGGCCAAGCAGCCGGGCCGCCTTGGCGCGGCGATGACCGAAAGCGATCTGGTAGATTCCGTTCTTGCTCGGATGCGGCCGCACGAGAATGGGCGAATCCTGGCCGCGCACCCGCATCGCCTCCACCAGTTCCTGGAACTGGTGGTCGGAATGCGCAAGACGATCGGAGATGAAGGATTCCTCGATCTGGTCCGCCTCGAGCTCGATCACCACGTCGCCAGCCGTTAGTTTGGCCTCGATTTCCTTGGCTGCGTCCGCCTTGGCCGCGAGGGCGTCGATGCTGCGCGTCACCGCGCCGAGTGCGCCGATGCCCTTATAGGTAACATGCTGGCGTTGGTCTTCCTGCGGGGCCGGGTTTACCGGCGTCAACTTCGCGTCGGACGACGCCATCAGACTGGAAAGAACGTTCTTGCGGGCCATGCTCAGCGCCCCCATGCTTTATGAATGAGTTCAACGATTTCGGCATTGACCGCTTCCATGGATTCAAGCGCGCGGTCGTAAGTCGTGCGGGTGAACTGGCTGCGGTCAACTTCGTAAAGCGTCTGATTGGTCAGCGCGGCATCGGCGATCGCAACACTTCGCACCATCGAGCTCGTCAGCACGTGCTGCTTGAACAGAGAGCGCATGAACGCGACCATCTGCGTCTGCGGCCCATCCGCCGGATCGTATCGGGTGACAAGGTAGCGCAGCCAGTCGAGATTCATGTCGCCGCCGGCGCTTTTCAGCGTGTTCAGAACTTCGCCCAGCATTTGCAGGAATTGGCACATGGACATGACGTCCAGCATCTGCGGATGCACGGTGATCAGCACCGCCGTTGCACCGCAGATCGCGCTCATGGTGAGGAAGCCGAGCTGCGGCGGGCAGTCAATCACCACGACGTCGTAATCATCGGCGACCGAGGACAGCGCCTCGTCGAGCCGGGCAAAGAAGATACGGCCGTAGTCGCCACTGTTGCCCTGTGCAAGAATGCGCGGTGTATCGTGCTCGAACTCCATGAGCTCAAGATTGCCCGGCACGATATCGAGGCCCGGGAAATTCGTCTTGCGGATGATTTCCTTCAGCGGCCTGCGCTGGTCGTCGTAACGGATTGCGCCGTAAAGCGTCTCGTTCTCGTTGACGTCGAATTCCGGCTGGAAACCATGAACCGCCGACAGGCTCGCCTGAGGGTCGAGGTCGACGGCGAGCACGCGATGCCCTGTCAGGGCTAGATGCTGGGCAAGATGCGCCGTCGTGGTCGTTTTGCCGGAACCGCCCTTGAAGTTGACGACCGCGATGACCTGGAGGTGCTCACCGCGGCGCCTGCGGGGAATATACCGCTGGCCACGGCTGTTCTGCTCGAGATATTGGCGCATCTCCTGCAGCTGCTCGGCCGTATAGGACCGGCGGCCGGACGGCGTCACCTGGGGCAGGGGGCCCTTGGATTCCAGCGAGAGATTGCGCAGATAACCACTCGTCACGCCAAGGAAATGCGCGGCCTCGCTCAACTGAAACCGGCGCAGGCTCTTCTGCGCAACGGGCGGGAACATTTCCAGCCGGTGCTGCTTCAGCTTGTCGGACAGCTCATGTGCCTGGCCGATGATCAGCTGATCGACCTCGGAAATTGCCTGTCCCAATGTTGCAGCCATATTCATATCGAGAATCTCAAGATGCGATTTCAAACCCATTTAATAGTTTAAATCGCATTTAGAACTGATTCTGACGGATGGGCAAGCCAATAGTGGCGAACACACGGCGCGAAATAGCGCAGTATTGCCAATAATTTGCACCATAGCCTATTGACCGCAACGTGCATACGGAAGCCGTGCGATTCGATTGGGGAAAACCTCGCATAAAGGGCGGGCTCCGCCCGGGTCACGTCTCGACGTAACCCCTTCGTTGCCGCCGCGCGAGAATCAAACCGACTGACGTCTCAGCCGCCCTGCCACGCCTTCACCGCGTCGATGGGCCAGACCAGCATCAGCACGTTCAGCGCCAGCCCATCACGGATGAGCCACGTCGTCGTCGCCTCGAAGACGATGATGATCGCGATGCTGGCCCACACCGGCAGGCGGGAAGCGAGGAAGAAGCCGACCACCATGGCGAGGATGTCGGCGCTCGAATTGATCACGCTGTCGCCGAAGTAATCCAGCGCTATCGTCGCCTCGCGATAGCGGTTGATCACCATGTCGGTGTTTTCGACGATCTCCCACGCGCATTCGAGAATGAGGGCAAGCGTCAGGCGCACATTGATGCTAGCCTTACGCAGGATGAGGGTGAACAAACCGAAGAACAGGATGCCATGGATGATGTGGCTCGGCGTGTACCAGTCGGTCAGGTGCTGCGAGTTCTCCGACGAGACCACGACGCCGTGCCACAATTTGACATATCCGCACTTGCAGATGAGCGGCTGCCCCATCGTATAAAGAATGGCGGCCGTCGCGGCGACGAAGGCTGCGACGATCAACAGGGCGTTTCGGACCGTGGGGTTCAAGCGGAATGTCCTTGCAGAGTCAGTGCGCCGGGGAGGGCCCGGAAGGTTTATGCGGCCGGTAGATGACACGATCGCAGGGCAGGAAACAAGACTGGGAGAGAGAGACATATGAAACTGGCGACATTGAAAAGTTCCACCCGTGACGGCCGCCTCGTGGTCGTTTCGCGTGACCTGACGCGCTGCTCGGAAGTGGGGCATATCGCCCGCACCCTGCAGGATGCTCTCGATGACTGGGAACACACCGCACCGCGGCTGGCACGGGTCGCAGAGGGACTGGAAACCGGCTCACAACCCATCATGCGTTTTCACGAGCACGATGCCGCCTCGCCGCTGCCGCGCGCCTATCAATGGGCAGACGGATCGGCCTATCTCCACCACGTCGAACTCATGTACAAGGCGCGCAACGCCGAACTGCCCGACAGCGCCTACACCGATCCGCGGATGTACCAGGGTGGCTCGGACAGTTTCCTGGGGCCGCGCGATCCCATCGTGGCAGCCGACGAGACCTGGGGCATCGACATGGAGGGTGAGGTCGCCGTCATCGTCGATGATGTGCCGATGGGCGTGAGCGTGGAGGAGGCCGGTTCTGCCATCCGGCTGATCATGCTCGCCAACGATGTCTCTCTGCGCGGCCTTATGCCGTCCGAACTCGCCAAGGGGCTGGGCTTCTTCCAGTCGAAGCCGTCCTCCTCTTTTTCCCCCGTCGCCGTCACGCTGGATGAATTGGGCACGGCCTGGGATGGCCGCAAGCTCCACCTTCCGCTTCTGGTTTCGCTCAACGGCAGCCCCTTCGGCAAGGCCAATGCCGGCATCGATATGGTGTTCGACTTCGCCCAGCTCGTTGCGCACGCCGCAAAGACCCGCCCGCTCGTCGCCGGCTCCATCATCGGCTCCGGCACCGTATCGAACAAATCCGATGATGGCCCCGGCAAGCCGATAGGCGAGGGCGGTGCGGGGTATTCCTGCCTTGCGGAACCGCGCACCATCGAGACCATCACGACCGGCGCGGCGAAAACGCCGTTCCTCAAATTCGGCGACGTCGTGCGCATCGAGATGAAGGACGAAACCGGTCATTCCATCTTCGGCGCCATCGAACAGACTGTGACGCGCTACGAAAGAGACTGAGACGCGCACGCCGATCTTTCAACGACGACAGTGGCATGGTATATCCCTCTACAGAAGAAAGGATATACCATGCCGCTCTATGTCAAGGACCGGGAAGTCGACCGTCTCGCTCAACGCCTCTCGGCGCTGCGCAAGATCAGCAAGACGGAAGCGGTGCGGCAGGCGCTGACGCATGAGCTGCAGCGGCTCGAGCAGGAGCCCTCCCTGGTCGACAAGGCACTTGAATTGACCCGTGCGCTGAACCGGAAATATCCTCCTGTCGGTCCTGAAGCCGACAAGGCGTTCATCGATAGCCTGTACGAGGACTGATGTTCATCGATGCCTCCGCCATCGTCGCGATGATGACAAGCGAGAACGACGCTCGCTCTCTCAGCCGACAGCTTGCGGCCACTCATCGTCGTTTGACATCACCCATGGCGATCTGGGAGGCCGCCATCGCCTATGCCCGCGTAACGGGCCTCGAGCCAAAGGCGGCGCTCGGTGAGGTCGAGACCTATCTCCGGATGCTGCAAATCGAGACGCTCGCCGTCGATGCCGCTATTACGACTTTAGCCGTCGAGGCGTTCCAGCGTTTCGGCAAAGGCCGCCATCCGGCAGCGCTGAATTTTGGCGACTGCTTCGCCTATGCCTGCGCCCGCCGGCACGGCGTACCGTTGCTCTATAAGGGCGATGATTTCGCCCGAACCGACATCGAAAATTCCTGAGGGTCGCCCGCGTTATACGCGGGCGACCGCTTGTTCGTCAGGCAAGTTCGCCAATGCAGACGTACTTCATTTCCAGGTAGTCTTCGGCGCCATGGGCCGAGCCTTCCCGCCCAAGGCCGGATTGCTTGATGCCGCCGAAGGGGGCTGCCTCCGAGGAAATGAGGCCGGTATTGACGCCCACCATGCCGTATTCCAGCGCTTCAGCTACCTTCCAGACCTTCTTGAGATCGCCGGCATAGAAATAGGCGGCAAGACCGAACTCGGTGTCGTTGGCCTGTTCGATGACGTCCTCGACTGCGTCGAAGCGGAAGAGCGGCGCGAGCGGGCCGAACGTCTCTTCCCGCGCCACCGTCATGCCACGGGCGACGCCCTTCAAGACGGTCGGCTCGAAGAAGGTGCCCTTGCCCGCCACGCGCTTGCCGCCGGAAACGACCATCGCGCCCTTGGAAACAGCGTCGGCAATATGTGCCTCGACCTTTTCGATGGCGGCTTCCTCGATCAGCGGACCGACCGTCGTGCCCTTTTCGAAACCGTCGCCGACGGAAAGTTCGGCGACCTTCTTCGCGAGCTTGTCCGCAAAGGCGTCATAGACGTTCGACTGCACATACAGCCGATTGGCGCAAACGCAGGTCTGCCCGGCATTGCGGTACTTGGACGCCATGGCGCCTTCGACAGCGGCGTCGAGGTCCGCGTCATCGAAAACGATGAAGGGCGCATTGCCGCCAAGCTCCAGGCTCATCTTCTTGATCTGATCCGCGCACTGGCGCATCAGGATGCGCCCCACTTCCGTCGATCCCGTGAAGGAAATCTTGCGGACCTTCGGGTTATAGCAAAGCTCCTTGCCGATTGCCGGACCGTCCGTTCCGAGGACGATGTTGAACACACCGGCGGGAATTCCGGCCCTTTCGGCCAGAACGGCAAGCGCGATGGCCGACAGCGGCGTCAGTTCGGCGGGCTTGGAAACGACCGTGCAGCCGACGGCCAGCGCCGGCGCCACCTTGCGGGCGATCATCGCGGCCGGGAAGTTCCACGGCGTGATCGTACCGACCACGCCGACCGGCTGCTTGATGACCATCATGCGCTTGTCGGCGCTGGCGGCGGGGATCGTCTCGCCGTTGATGCGCTTGGCCTCTTCCGCATACCATTCGACATAGGACGCGGCGTAGATGATTTCGCCCTTGGCTTCGGCCAGCGGCTTGCCCATTTCGGCGGTCAGGATCGCGGCAAGCTCGTCGGCATGGGCGATCATCAGATCAAACCACTTGCGCAGAAGAATGCTGCGCTCCTTTGCCGGGCGCGCGGCCCAGGCGGGCTGAACCCGGTAGGCGGCGTCGATTGCCGCCTTCGTCTCGGCCGCGCCCATTTCCGGCAAGGTCGCCAGTTTCTCGCCGGTCGCCGGATTGAGCACGTCGAAGGTGCCGGCGGCACTGTCGCTGACCCATTTGCCGTCCACATAGCCGGCATCGCGCAGCAGGTCGCCCGACGTGAAGTGCCGGGTCAGAGCATCATAGAAAGCCATTGTCGTTCCTTTCGGGCAGCAAAAGGCGTTCACCCGGAGCGTCTGCTCCGGGTGCCGCTTGCAATTATGTGTCGTGTCTGGCGGGTCCGCTTAGCCGCGGGCTTCGATCATCGCCGCTTCGAGAATGTCGAGACCTTCGGCAAACACCTCGTCCTGAATGGTGATCGGCGCGAGGAAGCGGATGACGTTGCCATGCACGCCGCAGGTCAGCAGGATCAGGCCCTTTTCAAGCGCCTTCAGACGAACCTTGTTGGCGAATTCCGCACTCGGCTGCTTCGTCGCGACGTCGTTGAATTCGACGGCGTTCATGAAGCCCGGGCCACGGATGTCGACGATCTCCGGAACCTTGTCGCGCAAGGATGCAAGACGCTGCTTGAGCCGTGCACCGAGGTTTTCTGCGCGGTTGCACAGGTCCTCGTCCTTGATGACGTCGAGAACGGCATGGGCCGCTGCAACGCCGATCGGGCTGCCGGCATAGGTGCCGCCCAGACCGCCCGGGCCGGGTGCGTCCATGATTTCGGCGCGGCCTGTGACGGCCGCGATCGGGAAGCCGCCACCAAGGCCCTTGGCCATGGTCACGAGGTCAGCCGTGACGCCGAAATGCTCCATGGCGAACAGCTTGCCAGTACGAGCAAAGCCGGTCTGAACTTCGTCGGCGATCAGCAGGATGCCGTGCTTGTCGCAGACCTCACGGATCGCCTTCATGAAGCTGACCGGGACCGGATAGAAGCCGCCTTCGCCCTGCACGGGCTCGATGATGATCGCGGCGACGCGGTTCGGGTCCACATCGGCGGCAAAGAGCTTCTTCAGCACATCCAGCGATTGTTCGACGCTCGTGCCGTGCATCTCGACCGGGAACGGCGCATGGTAGATGTCGGCCGGCATCGCACCGAACCCGACCTTGTAGGGAACGACCTTGCCGGTCAGCGCCATGCCCATAAAGGTGCGGCCGTGGAAGGCACCGGAAAACGCGATGACAGCCTGGCGGCCGGTGGCAGCGCGGGCGATCTTAACGGCATTCTCGACGGCTTCCGCGCCTGTCGTGACGAAGATGGTCTTCTTCTCGAAGTCGCCTGGAGTGATGGCGTTCAGACGCTCGGCGAGTTCCACATAGTTTTCATAGGGCACGACCTGGTGGCAGGTATGCGTGAAGCGGTCGAGCTGCTTCTTGACGGCCTCGATGACACGCGGATGGCGATGTCCGGTGTTGACGACGGCGATGCCGGCGGCGAAATCGATATAGCGATTGCCTTCCTTGTCCCAGATTTCCGCATTCTCCGCACGGTCGGCGTAGATCTGCGTGGTCATGCCCACGCCGCGCGAGATGGCGGCGTTCTTGCGGTCGGTCAGCGGGGAGGCGGTCATGGCGCTATCCTGAATCTGGAGGCTTCGATTAATAACTTGCATTTTTTCTGCAAGCCTTATGTGGAATTCCTACATTTTTTCTGCAAGAATGCAACTGGCATTCTACGCGGGAAATGCGACTGATTTTCAGGCCGTCTGCCGCATGGGTGTGTATAAGCGAAGCGTACACAGAATCAGGGATTGGCGCGATGGGTTCCCCGGAACCGGTGCACTATAAGGTGACGGAGGCGGCACGTCTTGCCGGCGTCTCGGCCTCCACACTCAGGCTATGGGAGACGCAGGGTCTCGTCGTGCCCGGCCGTTCGGACACCGGTCACCGGCAGTACAGCGCCGACGACGTTAATCGGCTCAAGCGCATCGCCTGGTATCGCACCGAGCGCGGCCTGAACCCGGCCGCGATCCGAGAGGCGCTGGAGGCCGAAGACCCCGGCACGGAAACACAGGCTTCGGACGGAGAATCGCCGCAGGGCGTCGGCCGCAAGTTCCGCAGCTTGCGCCATGCGGAAGGCAAGACGCTGGAGCAGGTAGCCGGCGATATCGGCATCTCGACCTCCGTCCTCTCCACCTTCGAACGCACTTCGCAGGGCGTGACCTTCCGCGTGCTTCACGATCTCGCCGACTATTACGGCACGACCGTCTCCAAGCTTTCTGGCGAGGAAGAGACCGACAATCGCGCGCTGGTGCGCTCGGGCGAATGGAAGCTGTGGCCGGAGACATCGCCGGGCGTGACCGTGCAGGTGCTGGCCGATGGCCGGAACATGATGGATTGCCACCGTTTCGTGCTGGCGCCCGGCGCCACCTCTGATGGCGCCTACCAGCACGACGGCGAGGAATTTGTCCATGTGCTGACGGGGCGCGTCGAGATCGTGCTCGACGGCCACGAATTCCACGACCTTGGACCCGGCGACAGCCTCTATTTTGAGAGCACCCGCCGCCACGCCTGGCACAACAGCCATGACGGCGAGACGGTGCTGATCTGGATCAACACCCCGCCGACCTTCTGACGCTACTCGGCCGCAACGATGTGGAAGGCGCGCGGTTCGGCCTCCCTGGCAGCGCCGCCCATCAGGTAGATGAGACAGCTCGTGCGCAGCAGCGACGCGAAGTTCGACACCGTGCCGTTGCGCTCCAGCGCCTCGTCATAGAGCGTCGAGAGGAAGCGCGACGTCGACATACCCTGACCGCTGGCGATCTCGTCGATCAACACCCAGAAGGCCGCCTCGAGCTGGATGCTCGTCGAATGTCCGCCGATGCGCACCGAGCGGTTGACGGGCCGATAGCGTTGCGGATCCTGTCCCGCGAAGACCTCACACATTGGGATATCCTCCAGTCTTGTTTTTATGCCCGCGATTATGCGGTGGCGCTTGTATTTGGTCAAATCATCCCGTCGGGTGCGAACCGATAAAAAATCCTTCCCCGTATACTCCAGAAATGAAAATCCATGTGCGGTAACGGGCTGCTACCCGCGATCCCGATTCCGGACGCACACTTCCCTCACAAGCGAACTGCAAGCGGGGGAAACCAAGCGTGGCAAAGACGATACACTCCATGATCCGGGTTCTGGACGAAGACCGGTCCGTGGATTTCTACAACAGGGCCTTCGGCCTCGAAATCGCCGAGCGACTGGATTTCGAGACCTTCACGCTCGTCTATATGAGCAATGCCGAAAGCGAATTCGAACTCGAGCTGACGATCAACAAGGGTCGTACCGAAGCCTACAATCTCGGCGATGGCTATGGCCATCTCGCCGTGTCGGTTTCCGATCTCGACAGCGAGCATGCCCGCATCTCCGCACTCGGCTTCACCATCGGCAAGATCGTCGAATTCAACCGGGACGGCGGCCTGCTTGCCCGCTTCTTCTTCGTCACCGATCCGGATGGCTACAAGATCGAGGTCCTGCAGCGGCGCGGTCGGTACAAGTAAAGAGGCCGGCGGCCCGGGGGAGGCCATCAGCCATGAATGCAACGGGAGGAACGTGACATGACGACCATCTACGAGCAGCGCCCCGGCATTTCCCGGCGCGAGCTTTTAAAGCGCGGCACGATCGGCGCCGCACTCATCATCGCCGGCAACGCCGTCATCAGCCCCGATCGGGCCTGGGGCATGGAAACGACGGCGCTCAAGCCGGAAACCATGGCGACGCTGATCAAGCTCGCCCGCGATATCTATCCGCACGATGCAATCGCGGATCGGTTCTATGCCATTGCCGTGAAGGGCCACGAGACAAAGGCCGGCACGGACGAGGCACACAAGACGCTGATCGAGGACGGCATCGCCGATCTCGACAAGCGCGCCGGCGCGAACGGCTATCGCGGCCTCGGCTGGGAGGATGACCGCGTCGCGATCCTGCGCGACATCGAAACGACACCGTTCTTCCAGGCGGTGCGCGGCGATCTCGTCGTCTCCTTCTACAACCAGAAGGAACTCTGGCCGCATTTCGGCTACGAAGGCGAGTCCTACTCGAAGGGCGGTTACATCGCCCGCGGTTTCGACGACATCGAATGGCTTTGACAACGGTCTGAGGGCTCGCGCCGGAGGAGGCGCGTCCCCGCGGCGCAACGCCGACCGTTCCCGTTTCAGGAGGAAACCATGGCAGCTCCTTACGATCTCAACGACGACAGCGTGGTCGTCATCATCGGTTCCGGCGCCGGCGGCGGCACGCTCGGCAACGAGTTGGCGCAGAAGGGCATCGACGTCGTCGTGCTCGAATCGGGCGCACGCCACGAATACGAGGACTTCATCAACGACGAGTGGGACAGTTTCGCCCAACTCGCCTGGCTCGATCACCGCACGACAGGCGGCGGCTGGCGTGTGGCGAAGGACTTTCCGAACCTGCCGGCCTGGATCGTCAAGGCGGTCGGCGGCACCACCACCCACTGGGCGGGCGCCTCGCTGCGCTTCCAGGAACACGAGTTCAAGACGCTCAGCCATTACGGCAAGGTCGAGGGCGCCAACTTGCTCGACTGGCCGATCACGCTCGCCGAACTGGAGCCTTACTACGCCAAGGCCGAGGACAAGATGGGCGTCACCCGCACCAACGGCATCGAGGGCCTGCCGGGCAACAACAACTTCAAGATCCTCAAGGCCGGCGCCGACAAGCTCGGCTACAAGGAATGTCACACCGGCAACATGGCGATCAACTCCGCCGATCGCGACGACCGCATGAGCTGTCAGCAGACCGGCTTCTGCTTCCAGGGCTGCAAATGGGGCGCCAAATGGTCGACGCTCTACACGGAAATCCCGAAGGGCGAGGCCACCGGCAAGCTGGAGGTGCGGCCACAGTCGCATGTTGTGAAGATCGAGCATGACGCAAGCGGCAAGGTCAACGCCGTCGTCTATGCTGACAAGGACGGCAAGCTGCACAGCCAGAAGGCCCGCATCGTCGCCGTCGCCGGCAACTCCATCGAAAGCCCGCGCCTGCTGCTCAATTCGGCCTCGGCCAAGTTCCCGGATGGCCTTGCCAATTCGTCCGGTCAGGTCGGCAAGAACTACATGCGCCATACGACGGGCTCGGTCTATGCCGTGTTCGAAAAGCCCGTGCACATGTACCGCGGCACCACCATGGCCGGCATTATCCGGGACGAAGCGAAACACGATCCGTCGCGTGGTTTCGTCGGCGGCTACGAGCTGGAAACGCTCTCCCTCGGCGTGCCCTTCATGGCCGCCTTCCTCGATCCCGGCGGCTGGGGCCGCACCTTCGCCTCGGCTATGGACAGCTACGCCAACATGGCCGGGCTCTGGATCGTCGGCGAGGACATGCCGCAGGAACAGAATGCCGTGAAGCTGCACGGGGAACTGAAGGACCAGTACGGTATGCCGATCCCGGACGTCTGGTTCACGGACCACGCCAACGACGTCGCCATGCGCAACCATGCCTACCAGCAGGGACAGGCGCTCTATGAAGCCGTCGGCGCGACCCGTAGCTTCCCCACGCCGCCCTATCCGTCCACGCACAATCTCGGCACCAACCGCATGAGCGAGAAGGCGAGCGACGGCGTGGTCAACAAATGGGGCCAGACACACGACATCAAGAACCTGTTCGTGTCTGACGGCAGCCAGTTCACGACGGGTGGCGCGGAGAACCCCACACTCACCATTGTCTCGCTTGCGATCCGCCAGGCCGATTACATTGCCAAGGAAATGGCCGCCGGCTCGATCTGATATCTCTGGCGATCCTCCCCGGCCGCTTTCGGGCGGCCGGTGATCGCGTGCGGTCGGGAGACCGCGCCAACTCCGGCCGGCTCACGCCGGCCGCCTTTTCGATGGAACACCAATGAAGACCCTTGCCGCACTGATTGTCCTTGCTCTTTCCACTACCGCGCTGGCAGCCGAAGGCTCCGCCGAAGCGGGCAAGATCGTCTTCAAGAAATGCACCGCCTGTCACAATGCCGAACAGGCGACAAACAAGGTTGGCCCGCATCTCGATGGCATTGTCGGCCGCCAGGCGGCAGCACTTGCCGACTACACCAACTATTCCGATGCGATGAAGGAACAGGGCGCCAACGGATTGACATGGGACGAGGCGACGCTCGCCACTTATCTTGCCGGCCCGAAAAAGATGATCCCGAAAACGCGCATGGCGTTTTCCGGCCTCAAGTCCGAGCAGGACATTGCAGACGTCATCGCCTATCTGAAATCGGTCAAGGCGCAGTAAGACCGCTTATCCGCCGCGCCGCTTCAACTGCAATTCGCGGAAGAAGATGAACAGGCCGGACGCGACGATGAAGCCAGCGCCGATGAGCATGGCGGGGCGGGGCGCGTCACCGAAGAACAGCCAGCCGAACAGCACCGCCCAGATCAGAAGCGTATACTGAAGCGGCACCACGGTCGCGGCATCGCCGAGCTTCAGCGAGCGGTTGACGAGCATATGCGCAGCCATCGCCACGATGCCAAGCAGGCTCAGCAGGCCGAAGTCGACCGCACTGACCGGCGCCCAACCGCCGGGATCGGCAAGACACCAGATGCCGGCGAACAGAGCCGCCCCGGAGACCTGCCAGAACACCAGCGTCGTGTCGGGCGTGGCGCGCAGCGACCGGCTGAACACCATGGCAAGCCCGAAGGCAAGGCTGCCCGCGAGCGCAATCAGGGCCGGCAGCGTGAAGCTGTCCTTGGAGGGCGACAACGCTATGATGACGCCTGCAAAACCGACGAGAATAGCCGACCAGCGCCGCCAGCCCACATTCTCGCCCAGCATGACCGGCGAAAGGGCCGCCACATAAATCGGCGCGGCAAGCCAGTACGTCATCGCGTCCGCGAGCGGCATGTAAGCCACCGCGAAATAGAAAGCCGATGCCTCGAAGGCAAAAAGCCCCGAGCGGAGCAGATGCAGCTTCGGCTGCTCGACCTCGACAAGCCGACGCCAGCCGACCCGCCAAAAAAACGGCGCCAGCACCACGATCGCTGCAAGACTGCGGATCAGCATCAGCTGACCGACCGAATAAGTGGAAACCAGCCACTTCCCGAGCACGTCGTTCAGTGAAAACATCACCATGCCGAGAAGCATCAACAGCACGCCGAGGCGGGCGGAGCCGGAAGCAGGCGTGGCGGCAGCGGTGTCGGTCATGTCGGAAACTCTGATGGCAGTTGACGCGCTGTGACACATTCGGCGCCGTCGATCCAACGACTATTTTTGATAGCTGCATAAGTCAGTCTATCCCCGCACCGCCGGTTGATCCCCGTCTCCGGCAATGAAACAGTACGGTCGGTGCGGAGGAGGGTCATGATGACGGACACAAAGACGACAAAACGCCGGCTGCGCTCGCAGGACTGGTTCGACAACCGCGACCACATCGACATGGCCGCCATCTATCTCGAACGCTTCATGAACTACGGCATCACGCCGGAGGAGCTGCGCTCGGGCAAGCCGGTGATCGGCATCGCCCAGAGCGGCAGCGATCTCACGCCGTGCAATCGCCATCACATCGATCTTGCCAGGCGTGTGCGCGACGGCATCCGCGATGCCGGAGGCATTCCCATCGAGTTTCCCACCCATCCGATCTTCGAAAACTGCAAGCGCCCGACGGCCGCCCTCGACCGCAACCTTGCCTATCTTGGCCTCGTCGAAATCCTCTACGGCTATCCACTCGACGGCGTCGTGCTGACGACCGGCTGCGACAAGACCACGCCCTCGGCCCTGATGGCCGCCTCGACGGTCGACATCCCCGCCATTGTCCTGTCGGGCGGGCCGATGCTGGACGGCTGGCACGACGGCGACCTCGTCGGATCGGGCACCGTCATCTGGCGTTCGCGCCGCAAGCTCGCGGCCGGCACAATCGACGAAGAGGAGTTTCTGGACGCGGCAATGGATTCAGCCCCCTCCATCGGCCATTGCAACACGATGGGAACGGCCTCCACGATGAACGCGCTGGCCGAGGCGCTCGGCATGTCGCTCACCGGTTGCGCCGCCATTCCGGCCGCCTATCGAGAACGCGGGCAGATCGCCTATCGCACCGGCCGCCGCGCCGTGGAACTGGTGCTGGAGGATATCCGCCCCTCCCACATCCTCACGCGGGAAGCCTTCCTCAATGCCGTGCGCGTCAATTCCGCCATCGGCGGCTCTACCAATGCGCAGCCACACCTGATGGCCATGGCCAAACATGCCGGTGTCGCGCTGGAGCCCGACGACTGGCAGCGCCACGGCTACGACATCCCGCTGCTGGCCGATGTGCAGCCGGCCGGCCGCTTTCTCGGCGAGCGCTTCCACCGCGCAGGCGGCGTGCCTGCGATCATGCGCGAACTGCTCGATGCGGGAAAACTCGATGGCACCTGTCCCACCGTGACGGGCCAAACCATGGCTCAAAACCTCGAGGGGCGCGCAGCAAGCGACCGCGAGGTGATCCGCCCCTATCACGCGCCGCTCAAGGAGCGCGCAGGTTTCCTCGTGCTCAAAGGCAATCTCTTCGACTTCGCCATCATGAAGACCTCGGTCATTTCCGAGGAGTTCCGCCAGCGCTATCTCAGCGAGCCCGGCCGCGAAGGCATATTCGAGGGCAGGGCAGTGGTCTTCGACGGCTCGGAGGACTACCACACGCGCATCAACGACCCGGCGCTCGGCATCGACGAGCGCACCATCCTCGTCATCCGCGGCGCCGGGCCGCTCGGCTGGCCGGGTTCGGCGGAGGTCGTCAACATGCAGCCGCCGGATCATCTGCTCAAGCGCGGCATCACCAGCCTGCCGACGATCGGCGATGGGCGCCAGTCCGGCACCGCCGATAGCCCTTCCATCCTCAACGCCTCGCCGGAAAGTACTGCCGGCGGCGGCCTCGCCTGGTTGCGCACGGGCGACACCATCCGCATCGACCTCGAACACGGTCGCTGCGACATGCTGGTCACGGATGAAGAGATCGAAAGGCGCAAGGCCGATGGCATTCCCGCCGTGCCGGCAGATGCCACGCCATGGCAGCGCCTCTATCGCCAGACCGTCACGCAGCTCTCGGATGGTGCCGTCATCGACGGGGCGGCCGATTTCCGCGGGATTGCGGAAACGCCGCCGCGTCACAACCACTGACACTGGTCAGCCGCGCCGTGCCACGAGAATGCCGAAGAGCACGATCACGCCCCCGATAGCCTGCATCAGCCCCACCGGCTCGCCCAGCAGCAGCCAGGCGAGGAGCGCGGCGACCACCGGTTGGAGAAGCAGCGTCAACGACGAAAACGCCGTCGGCAGGTAGGCGAGCGCGTAGGTGACGAGACCCTGCCCGCCGACATGGCTGATGAGCGCGAGACCGAGCAGCATGCTCCAACCGAATAGCGTCACCGGCACCATGTCGCCCTCCAGGAAGAAGGCGACCGGCAACATGCAGGTCATTGCGGAGAAGGTCGTCCAGACCATGATACGCAGTGTGGAGTACCGGGCACGCACATGGCCGATCGACAGCATGTAGCAGGCGTAGAAGATCGCGGCGAGGATGGCCGTTGCATCGCCCGCAAGCTGACCGCCGCCAATCGCCGCCGGCCCGCCCTTCAGCACGACGACACCCGAGAGCGCCAGCGCCAGTCCGGCAAGGAAGACGGGCGTTATGCGCGTGCGGAAAAGCAGCCACGATCCGAGTGTCACGAAGACCGGAGCGAGGTTGGCAAGCAGTGTCGCATTGGCGACGGAAGTCATGTGCAGCGAGACGTGCCAGGCTGCAAGATCGACGGCCAGGAAGATGCCGGGCAAAAACAGGAACAGCCGATCGCGCAGGCAGGATGGCCGTTTGTCGTCCTGTATTACCACGCGCGAGACGATGAAGAACGGCACGAGCGCCAGTGCAACGCGCCAGAACGCTGTCGCCATCGGCCCGACCTCGGAAAACCGCACGAAGATCGGCGAGCCGCCGATGGCAATGCCCCCAACAAGGAGGGCGATGAGCGCAAGGCGCGCATGCGGGGAGGATGCGATGGGGGGCACGGCGGACGTCCAGGAAGCGGCGATGCCGAGCGGGCTATCAGACCGCAGCGGTTTCAACCAGAGGCGCGCCGGCATTCTCAGGACGAGCGAAACAAAAAGCAACGTCCCGTCAAAGACGGCCGATCATAATGCGGGAAGGAGAGCGACTGGGCCGGGGCCGCCCGCAGCAGCGGGCAGCCCAGGTCCGATATTCCTACGCCGCCTCGGGACGGTGCACGGTCTTCACCTCAAGGAAGTCCTCCAGGCCGAACATGCCGCCCTCGCGGCCATTGCCAGACTGCTTGTAGCCGCCGAACGGGCTGCCATAGCGGTGCGGACCGCCGTTGATATGCACCATGCCGGCGCGCAGGCGCGCGGAAACACGCTCCGCGCGGTCGGGATCGCCGGTCTGCACATAGGCCGCAAGGCCGTACGCCGTGTCATTGGCGATCGCGATCGCTTCCTCCTCGGTGTCAAAGGGAATGATCGACAGAACCGGGCCGAACACCTCTTCACGCGCAATGCGCATGGTGTTGTTCACATCGGCAAAGATCGTCGGCTTGACGAAATATCCGGTCTCGTACCCATCCGGCTTGCCGGGACCACCGACGAGAAGCCGCGCGCCCTCGGAAACACCGGCCTCGATCAGCGCCTGCACCCGGCCGAACTGGATGTGCGAGACGAGCGGGCCGATATGCTCGCCCGCCTCCTCGGGATTGCCGACCTTGGCTTGCTTGCCGGTGCGTTCGGCAATCTCCACCACCTTGTCATACACCGAACGCTCCACGAGCATCCGCGTGGGCGCATCGCAGGACTGGCCGGAATTGTTGAAGCATTCGCGCACACTGCCGGAAACGCGGCCCTCGAGGTCGGCATCGGCGAAAACGATGTTCGGCGACTTGCCGCCGAGTTCGAGTGTCACGCGCTTGACCGTGTCTGCCGCATCCTTGCTGACGGCAATGCCCGCGCGCGTCGAGCCGGTGAAGGACATCATGTCGATGTCCTTGTGACGCGACAGGGCCGCGCCGCATTCCGGGCCGTCGCCGTTGACGAGATTGAACGTCCCCGCCGGGAACCCGGCCTCATGCACCATTTCCGCGTAGAGCATGGCGTTGAGCGGCGTGAATTCGGAAGGCTTGAGCACGCAGGTCGAACCCGTGGCCAGCGCCGGGACAACCTTCAGCGCGATCTGGTTGATCGGCCAGTTCCACGGCGTGATGAGGCCACACACGCCGATGGGCTCGCGGCGCACCACGTCGCCGTTCGGCAGGACTTCGCGGTTTTTCAGACGCTTCAGCGCATCGATGAAGCCCTGCAGATGCCCGACGCCCACATCGGCCTGCTGCTCGGTGCTCATGGTGATGGGCGCGCCGAGCTCCAGCGTGATCGTGCGCGCCATCTCGTCATAGCGGCGCTTGTAGATTTCCAGCAGCTTCTCCAGCAGTGCTAGCCGCTCTTCCGTGCTGGTCTGGCTATAGGTCGCAAACGCCTTCTTGGCAGCCGCCACGGCGCGGTCGATGTCGGCGGACGTACCCATCGAGATGACCGCAATAGGCTTCTCGGTCGCCGGGTTGATCACCGACAGATCGTTCGGCTTCAAAGGATCGACCCACTGGCCGTCAACATAGAATTTGCGCCTGTCGAGCATGCTTTTCTCCCGTCATTCCCGTTTTGTTACGCCGGCCCTGCATGGGCCGGTCTGTCATTCCGGCAGCAAATGTCCTTCGGCGCGGCAAAAAGCGCAAGCCCCTGAAAGGGCAAGAAGGGCGGAAAGGCGGCTAGCAGCAGGACGTCTCGGCATCACCCGTCGCAAGCTGTTGCAGGATCGGACAATCGGGCCGGGCATCGCCGTGGCAGTTTGCCGACAGATGCTCCAGCGTACCCACCATGTCCTGCAGCAGCCGCATCTTTTCACGCATTTCCTCGATATGCTCGTTCGCGATGCGCTTGACCTCTGAGGAGGCACGGGCGCGATCCTGCCACAGCGCGAGCAGATCGCGGATCTGCGCGATGGAGAAACCGAGGTCGCGCGACCGCCGGATGAAGGACAACGTCGAAAGGTCGTTTGGACCATAGACCCGGTATCCCGCCCCGGTGCGTCCGGCCGCCTTGATAAGGCCGATCTGCTCGTAGTGGCGGATCATCTTGGCGGTCACGCCCGTGGCCTCCGCCGCTTCGCCGATATTCATGCCTTTTCTCCCTTGAACGCTGGCCTGTATCGCTTCAGCCTTAGTGCATTCGTCACCACGAAGACGCTGGAGAGCGCCATCGCCCCCGCGGCCAGAGCCGGTGAAAGCTGGATGCCGAAGGACGGATAAAGCAACCCGGCGGCGACCGGCACCAGTGCCACATTGTAGCCGAAGGCCCAGAAAAGGTTCTGCCTGATGTTGCGCATCGTCGCGCGCGAAAGGCCGATGCCCGTCGCCACGCCCCGCATGTCGCCGGCCATCAACACCACGTCGGCGCTTTCGATGGCGACGTCCGTGCCGGTGCCGATGGCAATCCCGGTATCGGCCGCCGCCAGCGCCGGCGCATCGTTGATGCCGTCGCCGACGAAGGCGACCTTCTTCGCGCCACCGGCCGACAGTTCGCGCACGGCGGCAACCTTCCCATCCGGCAGCACCTCCGCCATCACCCGGTCGATGCCGAGCGTTGCGGCGACGGCTTGCGCCGTACCCCTGTTGTCGCCGGTGATCATCGCCACCTCGATCCCGAGCGCCTTGAGCGCCGCGATCGCCTCACGCGTCGTCGGCTTGATCGGGTCTGTTACGGCAAAGAGCGCGGCGAGCTTGCCGTCGATGGCCGCATAGAGCGGCGAGGCGCCTTCCGCCGCCAGGCGCGCGGCCTCATCCGCGAATGGCGCGACATCGAGGCCGAGCCCCTTCATGAAGCCGACCGAACCGACCTCCACACTGCGGCCGGCCACGTCGGCGGAAATCCCCTGGCCCGATGTCGCCACAAAGCCGGAAGCCGTCGGCAATGCCACGCCTTCGGCGACGGCCGCGTCATGGATGGCGGCGGCGATAGGGTGCTCGGAATGCACCTCCGCAGCCGCCACGAGGGCAAGAACCTCGTCACGCGAAAAACCATCGGCGGGCACGATGCGCGTCAGCGTCGGGCGGCCAAGCGTCAGCGTGCCCGTCTTGTCGACAGCGACGATATCGGTGCCTTCGAGCGTCTGGAGCGCGGTGCCCTGGCGGAACAGCACGCCCAGTTCCGCCGCCCGGCCGGTGCCCGTAATGATCGACGTCGGCGTGGCAAGACCCATGGCGCAGGGGCAGGCGATGATGAGCACGGCCACCGCATTCACCAGCGCATGCGCCAGGACGGGGCTTGGCCCGAAGATCAGCCACAGGCCGAAAGTGATGAGCGCCACGGCGATGACGGCCGGCACGAACCATTGCGTCACGCGGTCGACCAGCGCCTGGATCGGCAGCTTCGCCGCCTGCGCGTCCTCCACCATGCGGATGATTTGGGACAGCACGGTATCGGCGCCGACACGCGTGGCGCGGAAGGTGAGCGAGCCCGTCGTGTTGACGGTGCCGCCCGTCACAGTGTCGCCGGGCTTGCGGGCGACCGGCATCGGCTCGCCGGTGATCATGGATTCGTCGATATAGCTTTCGCCCTCGATCACCTCGCCGTCGACGGGCACCTTCTCGCCCGGCCGCACCAGAACGATATCGCCGGCCACGACGCTTTCTAGGGAAACGTCCTCGGTCCTGCCGTCGCGGATCACGCGGGCGGAGCGGGCGTTCAGGCCGGCGAGATGGCGGATCGCCTCGCCGGTGCGGCCCTTGGCGCGCGCCTCCAGGAAGCGCCCGGCGAGAATGAGCGTTACGATGACGGCGGCTGCCTCGAAATAGACATTCGCCGTACCGCCCGGCAGGAGAGCCGGTGCGAAGGTCGCGACCGTGGAGAATATCCAGGCGGCAAGCGTACCGATCACCACCAGCGCGTTCATATCGGGCGCAAGCCGGATCAGGCTCGGGATACCCTTCAGGAAGAAGCGCCGCCCGGGACCGACAAGCACCAGCGTCGCCAGCACGAACTGAATGACCCGGCTCGTCTGCATGCCGATTGTTTCGTGGATGTAATGGCCGAAGGCGGGCACGGCATGGGCCCCCATCTCCATCACGAACAACGGCGCCGTCAGCACGGCCGCGATGATGAGATCGCGCCTGAGCGCGCCCGCCTCCGCTGCGCGGCGGTCGTCCTCGACAGGGGTGTCTGCGGCCACGCGCACCGCCTTGTAGCCCGTACGCTCGATGGCTGCGGCGAGGTCATCGAATGTTGCGGCGCCCCTGGCAAGGCGCACGCGCGCCCGTTCCTGCGCAAGGTTTGCGGTGGCGTCCAGAACGCCGGGCACGGCCTTCAGCGCCTTCTCGACGCGGCCGATACACGAGGCGCAGGTCATGCCCTCGACGGGAAATTCGATTACCTCTTCGCCGACGCCGTAACCCGCGCCGCGCACAGCTTCGGCAACGGCGGCTATATCTGGCGCGCCGTTGAAGGTTACATCGGCCTTCTCTGTCGCCAGATTGACGGCCGCGCCGGAAACGCCCGGCACCGCTTCGATGGCCTTCTCCACCCTGCGCACGCAGGACGCGCAGGTCATGTCGGAAATGGAAAGCTTGATGGTTTGCCGGTCGCCCGGTCCCGTGGTGGTGAGCATGGTGCACCTTTCATCCTGTTTGGATAGATCGTGCACCTTCCCATCATGTCAAGGTCAAGCCCTGTTTTGCCTGTTATGCATCGGCGGGCGAATATCCCTCCGCTTCGATGACGGACGCGACCGCCGCACGGTCGCCGGCATTCTCGACGGTGACATGTTTGGTCCCAAGATCGATCTCGACCTTCGCGTTTGGGTAGGCAGCCAGCACCGCCCCGGTGATCGTCTTGACGCAATGGCCGCAGGTCATGTCGGGAACGGTGAAGGTGAGGCTGTTTTCGGCAGGCATGGCAAACTCCCTGATAGATATATCGAGGCTGACGCCTTGCCGCGTAGGAAGGTCAAGCCCCATTTATCGAGAAACCGGCAAGCCGTGCACCGAGTTTACCGATCGTCTCTACATCGGCATTGGCAAAGGCGAAACGCAGGTAATCTTCCTGCCCGGGTCCGAAATAGCTGCCCGGAAGGCAGAGAATGCCCGCCTCCTTGGCAAGTCGCTCCGCCACCACCGCCGATGGCGTGCCGGCGAAGGGGTGCGCGATGAAAGCGAAATAGGCGCCGACAGCACCGACACGCCACGCCGGCGCCGCAACCATGGTGGCGAGAAGCGCTTCGACACGGCGCGCGATCTCGCGGCGGTTCTCCTCGCGCCAATCGGAGAGAAGCGGAATGGCGGTGGCAACGGCCGCCTGCGCCGAGCGCGGCGGGCAGATCTGCAGATTGTCCATGATCTTGGCGACCTGCGTCACCACCGCGTTGCCGGCCGTGATCGCGCCAAGGCGATGACCGGGAATGCAGAAGGACTTGGAGAAGCTGTAGAGGCCGATCAGCGTATCCTCCCAGCCCGCGCGCCCGAACAGGTCGTGCGGCCGGCCGGCGCCGGCGGGCAGGAAGTCGCGATAGGTCTCGTCGAGGATCAGCCAGATGCCGCGCGCGACGCAAAGATCGTAGATCGCGCCCAGCATATCCGGCGGATAGACCGCGCCGGTCGGGTTGTTCGGCGAGACGAGGGCGATGGCGCGCACGTCGGGCGTGATGCCGGCGGCAAGCGCCGCGAGGTCGGGCAGGAAGCCGTTTTTCGGGTCGCAGGCGGCAAACCGGGTCTTGATGCCCAGCATGGCCAGCGTCGTTTCCTGGTTGAAATAATAGGGATCGGTCATCAGCACCGCGTCCCCCGCACCCGCCACCGCCATGGCGGCGCAGATGAAGGCCTGGTTGCAGCCGGCGGTGATATGGACGTTGCCGGCGGCAAGCGCCGCGCCGTAGCTTTCCGAGAGATGGTCTGCATAGGCCTTGCGCAGCACCGCCTCGCCTTCGATCGGGCCGTAGCCGGTATAGGCGCGCGAGGCGGCGTATTCGCCCAGCAGCCTCAGCATGTCCGGATGCGGCGGATAACCCGGCACGGCCTGCGAGAAGTCGATCATCGCGCCGCCGCGCCCGTCATAGGCGTCTGCCCAGGCGAAGACGGAGGGGATCGGCGGGGCGGCGAGGGTTTCGACGAGAGGATTGAAGCGAGGCATGGTCGGTCCGTTGGTATCAGGCGCGGGTCTTGCGCGGAGGGCTTGTTGGTATCAGGCGCTTGGCCGGTGTCGTGGTGGCGCGGTAGGCATCGGCGCTACGGCCGCCGCGCCCGCGCAGATGCAGGCGGGCTGAGGCCTGCGGCTCGGGCAGGGTTTCCTCCAGCGCCGCAAAGAGCCAGTCGATGAACACCTTGACGATGGGCGACTGGCGCAGCGCCTGCCGGCAGGCGACATAGAAGGCATCGTTGGCCGGCACCGAGAGGTCGAAGGGCACGACAAGCTCGCCGCGGGCGATCAGGTTGCTCGCCGTGATGTTGTCGCCCAGCGCGATGCCCTGTCCGTAGAGCGCCGCTTCCGTCGAAAGACGTGCATCGCTCATGAAATGCTGGCGGTCACGCGGCATGTCGATGGCGTCGGCGGCGGCCAGCCATGTGTTCCATTCGCGCCCGTCATCGCCGTGAAACAGCGCGTGATCGGCCAGATCGCGAACGGAGCGCAGCGGGCGGCTGTTGAGGAGGGTGGGGCTCGCCACCGGGAAAAGCCGGAGATTTGACCACAGCCGCGTCCAGCAGTCCGGCCAGTTGCCGTCGCCATAAAGCAGGCTCACATCCGTATCGAGCGAGCGCAGATGTTGCGGGTCGTTGGATGCGATCAGCGTCACCTTCACGCCGGGAAACTGGTCGGTGAATGTATTCAGCCTGGGGAGAAGCCAGAGCGAGAGCAGTGCGGGCACGCAGCTTATGGTGATGTCGCCGCGCGTCTCCGGCTGTTTCATCAGGGCGGTTGCCGCGGCGATCTCGCTGAAGGCATTGGTGACGGCAGGCAAAAGCAGCGCGCCCTGCGGCGTCAGCTTCAAGCGCTTGCCGTTGCGTTCGAAGAGCGTCGTCCCGAGCGATTCCTCCAGCGCACGGATCTGATGGCTCACCGCGCCATGCGTCACGTTCAATTCACGCGCCGCTGCTGAGACGGCGCCCCGACGCGCGGTCGCTTCAAAGGCGCGCAAGGGGTTGAGAGGCGGAAGGCGCGAAGCCATGGACAACCTGTATGTGAGTTTTTCTCACGAATACCGCTACAACAATGTCAATTGATTTTCCATATGGATTGCCGCGATAATGCTGTCAACGAGGGCAAAGCCCCGGGAACGTTATCAGGCTATCGCGTACCGGCCCCGGACCGCCCGCATCTCAACAGGTGAGGCAGGATCATGAGCGACACGAAGCTCGACGAGCTCAGGGCTAAATACGGCGAGAGCCACGGCGGCGACATCTTCGACCCCGCTTTCCGCAAGGTCGCGGACAAGATTTTCAACAAGAGCGGCACGCGTCTGGCGCCCTATGCCGGCGTTCCCACCTTCCTCTCCGCCCCCTACATGCCCGTGGAGGCGGATGCCCCGGATTTCGGCAATCTCCAGGTCGCCATTACCGGCGTGCCCATGGATCTCGGCGTCACCAACCGCCCGGGTTCGCGCTTCGGGCCCCGCGCCATGCGCGCCATAGAGCGGATCGGCCCCTACAACCACGTGCTTGATTGCGCGCCGGTGCAGGAGCTTCGCGTGGCGGATATCGGCGACGTGCCGTTCCAGAGCCGCTACCGCCTCGAACTCAGCCACGACGATATCGAGAAGCGCTTCAACCAGATCGTCGATGCCGGAGTCATCCCGCTCGCCGTCGGCGGCGACCACTCGATCACGCATCCGATCATGAAGGCCGTCGGCAAGAGAGAGCCGGTCGGCATGATCCATATCGACGCCCATTGCGACACCGGCGGCCTTTTCGACCAGACGAAGTTCCACCACGGCGGCCCGTTCCGCAACGCCGTACTCGACGGCGTGCTCGATCCGAAGCGCACCATCCAGATCGGCATCCGCGGCTCATCAGAATATCTGTGGGAGTTCTCCTACGATTCCGGCATGACCGTCATTCACGCGGAAGAGGTCACCGGCCTCGGCATCCCCGCCATCATCGAGAAGGCGAAGGCGATCGTCGGCGACGGCCCGACTTACCTCTCGTTCGACATCGACAGCCTGGATCCGAGCTTTGCGCCCGGCACCGGCACGCCCGAGATCGGGGGCCTGACGACGCGTGAGGTTCTTGAACTCATCCGCGGCCTCAAGGGCATCAATCTCGTCGGCGGCGACGTCGTGGAGGTAGCACCGCAATACGACGCGACGACCAACAGCGCCCATGCCGGCGCGCAGGTGCTGTTCGAAATTCTGAGCCTGATGGTATTCAGCCCTTCCGTGACGGCGAAAGCCTGACATACAATAGCAACAACGGGAACATGCCGGCCGGTCCAGACCGGCCGACCTAACAGGAGAAAGACGACCATGCGTGACATCCTCAAGACCAATGTCAGCCGCCGCGCGGTGCTGGGCGCCGGCGTTGCCGGTGCTTCGCTGCTGGCCATGCCCGCCGTCCTGCGCGCGCAGGACAAGTCGCTGAAGGTCGGCGTCTACGGCGGCTACTTCAAGGATTCCTTCGACAAGAACATCTTTGCGGATTTCACCAAGGAAACCGGCATCGCCGTTGAATCCGTCGCTGAGCCGACGGGCGAGGCATGGCTGGTCCAGCTCGAGCAGGCCGCCAAGGCGGGCCAGGCCCCGGCCGACGTCT
This sequence comes from Shinella sp. H4-D48, assembly GCF_022637395.1. Taxonomy (GTDB): domain Bacteria; phylum Pseudomonadota; class Alphaproteobacteria; order Rhizobiales; family Rhizobiaceae; genus Shinella; species Shinella sedimenti. The sequence goes on from NZ_CP093338.1 coordinate 830,380, forward strand.
CGATGATGTCGCAGGTCGCCATGCTCAAGGGCCAGTCCACCGAGCTGTGGGCGCCGCTCGATGTGGCGAAGATCCCGAACGCCTCCAACCTCATCGACCATTTCGTCAACAAGTACCCGGATGGCCGCATCGCCGGCATCGGCGCCGTCGCCTGGTACATCACGCTCGTGACCAACACGGATGTCTACAAGGAAGCGCCGACCTCGTGGAATGCGCTGTGGGATCCGGCGAATGCCGACAAGCTCGGCCTGCTTGCGCTCGTTTCCAACTCGTTCCTGCTGGAAGTGACCGCCAAGACCCATTTCGGCGGCACCAACGCGCTCGACACCGAGGACGGCCTCCTCAAGGCCTTCGAGAAGCTCGCCGAAGTCAAGCCGAACGTACGCCTGTGGTATCGCGACGAGGCCCAGTTCGAACAGTCGCTGAAGTCGGGCGAAATCCCGATGGGCCAGTATTATCATGACGTGACGGGCCTTGCCGCGGCCGATGGCCAGCCGGTGCGCTCGACCTTCCCCAAGGAAGGTGGCATCATGGATTCGGGCTGCTGGGCGCTGTCGCGCGCGTCCGCCAAGGTCGAGGAAGCCCATACCTTCATCAACTACATGAGCCAGCCGAAGATCCAGGCGCTGCTGTCGCGCAAGGTCGGCACCGCGCCGACCGTCAAGCGCGATCTGCTCGACCTGACGGCGGAGGAGTTCGCCGCCGTGTCGTCGGACATCGAGCCGATCATTCCGCGCTACGACCTCTACCAGACCAAGTCCGACTGGCTGAACCAGAAGTGGACGGAAATGATCGCCGGCTGATCGCCCGATCCATCGAAACCTTGCCCGGCCGCCAGCGTGAAGCCTATGCTGGCGGCCGCGTGCCTTGAACCGAACGCGCCGAGCGGAGAACCAATGTCCGGACTGACCCTCCAGAACGTCACCAAAGAATTCGGCACGTTTACCGCCGTCAGGAATGTCGAGCTGACGGTGCCGCACGGCACCTTCGTCTGCCTGCTCGGCCCGTCGGGCTGCGGCAAGACCACGCTGATGCGCATGGTCGCCGGGCTGGACCTTCCCACAAGCGGCTCGATCCGCCTCGGCGACCGCGACATCACCAATGTGCCCACCCACAAGCGCGACCTCGGTATGGTCTTCCAGTCGCTGGCGCTCTTTCCGCATCTGACGGTCGGTGAGAACATTGCCTACTCGCTGCGCATCCGCGGTGTCGGCAAGGCCGAACAGAAGAAGCGCGTCGACGAACTTCTCGCCATGATCCACCTGACCGGCTACGCCGACCGCCCGGTCGCCAAGCTCTCCGGCGGCCAGCGCCAGCGCGTCGCGATCGCCCGCGCGCTCGCCATCTCGCCCAAACTCTTCCTGCTCGACGAGCCGCTCTCGGCGCTCGACGCCAAGCTGCGCGAGGCCATGCAGGTGGAGCTGCGCCAGCTCCAGCAGCGCCTCGGCATCACCACCATCGTCGTCACGCACGATCAGCGCGAGGCCATGACCATGGCCGATACCGTGGTCGTGATGAATGGCGGCGAGATCCGGCAGGCCGCGCCCCCGGTTGAAATCTACCGCCGCCCGGCAGATACCTTCGTCGCCGATTTCATCGGCATGACGAACCTTATCGATTTCAAGGCCGACGGCGCCGGCACGCAGGTTCTGGGCGCCTCGGTTCCCGGCCTCACCATTCCGAACAGCCTGCCATCAGGCATCATCTCCGTGCGCCCGGAGGATGTGCATCTCACCGCACCCGGTAATGCGCCGATCACGGGCACCGTCACCTTCGTGCGCGATCTCGGGGGCACGATCGAGACCTTCGTGGAGGCCGCCGGCAAGCAGATCGTCGCCGTCTCCATGCCCAATGCCCGCCCGGACGTTGCCGTCGGGCAGAGCGTCGGCATTGCGCTCAACCCCGATGATTGCGTGGTGCTGAAGGCATGAGACGCGAGCCGCCGCAGAAACTCACCGATTACAGCCCGCTCGTCTTTCCGGCCGGCATGCTGATCGTCTTCTTCGTCGTGCCCTTCGCGACGATGATCGCGGTCTCCTTCTTCAAGCGCAATCCGTCTGGCTTCTACACGCCGGATTTCGTCTTCGACAATTACGCCCGCTTCCTCAGCCTCTTCTTCGGCAAGGTGCTCGGCTTCTCGTTGATGCTCGCCATTGCGGTCGCCATCTGCTGCGTCGTGCTTGCCGTGCCCTTCACCTATCTCCTGTCGCGCGCCAGGCGGCGCACGCAGGTGCTCTGGCTCGTTGCTTTGCTGTCGATCCTCTCGCTCTCCGAAGTCATCATCGGCTTTGCCTGGTCGACGCTGTTTTCTCGCACCGCCGGCATCACCAACCTCTTCGTCATGCTCGGCATCATGGACCAGCCAGTGGCGCTCAATCCGAGCTTCGGCGCCGTGCTGACGGCCATGACCTATCAGGCGCTGCCCTATACCGTGCTCGTGCTCTATCCCGCGCTTGTGCGGCTTGATCCGACGCTGACGGAAGCCGCGCGCACGCTCGGCGCCTCGCCGGTGCGCTCCTTCTTCACTGTCGTCGTTCCGGCGCTGCGCAACACCATCGTCGCCACGCTGATCATGGTCTTCATCTTCGCCCTTGGCTGCTATCTGTTGCCGCAGATCCTCGGCCGGCCGCAGCACTGGACGCTATCCGTGCTCATCACCGACCAGGCGATCTACCAGTCGAACATGCCGTTCGCCGCTGCCATGGCCGTGTTCCTTGTGCTTGTCACGCTCGGCCTCGTCGGCCTCACCATTTATGCCGGACGCAAGGGAGAAGCCGCATGACCGTGTTTCTTCAGCGTCTTTATTTTAGCCTGATCGGCCTCTTCCTGGCCCTACCGCTCATCGTGGTCGCGGGTGTCTCCGTCAACGAGAAGCAGGATCTCGCTTTCCCGCCCAAGGGCTTCTCCTTGGCCTGGTACGCAGAGATCTTCACCAATGTCGAGTGGCGCAACGCGCTGTTCGCGTCGATCACGCTGGCGGCGCTATCGGCGGCCGTTGCGCTTCTCATTGCGCTGCCGCTGGCGTGGTTCCTCTGGCGGCGTCATGCGCCCTGGGCCAATATCTTCCAGCTGCTTGGCATTGCACCCTTCACCCTGCCGCCGGTCATCACGGCGCTCGGCCTGCTCACCTTCTGGGCGGCGACGGGCTTCTACGGTCAGCCGGCCACGGCCGTGATCAGCCACGCCATCTTCTTCGTGACCCTGCCGCTGGTGACGCTGTCGCTCGGCTTCTCCTCAATCGACCGCTCGCTGGTCGAAGCCGCCGCGACAATGGGCGCAGACGACCGCACGGTCTTCCGCACCGTCGTCCTGCCGTTGATCCTGCCCTATCTCGTCTCCGGCTATGCCTTCGCCTTCGTGCTGTCGCTCAATGAATATATCGTCGCCTACATGACCGTCGGCTTCACCATGGAGACGCTGCCGATCAAGATCTTCAACGCCCTGCGCTACGGCTATACGCCCACCATGGCCTCGGTCACGATCCTGTTCGTCGCCATCGCGGCCACCATATTCGGCCTCGTCGCGCGCTTCGGCGACCTGCCCAAGCTGCTCGGCGCCATGTCGTCGCGCGATCAGGAGTAAGAGCATGCGCATCGCCGCCCTTCAGATGAAAGCCATCGCCGGCGATATAGAGGCGAACCTGGCCCGCATCGCGGCGGCCGCCGCCGATGCGGCGAAGGGCGGCGCGAGCCTGCTTGTCGTGCCCGAACTCGCCGTCACCGGCTATGGCGCGGGGGAGGCGTCCTTCTCAGACCTCGCGTCTCCGGCATCCGGCGACACGGTCGCCCGCCTCAGCGCCATCGCGCGCGAAATGGGTATTGCCATCATCGCCGGCTTTGCAGAACGCGAGGGCACGGCGGTCTATAACAGCGCCGTCTTCACCGATGGCATCGGCACCAATGCCGTCTACCGCAAGTCCCATCTCTACGGCGAATACGAGCGCGCCGCCTTCAAGCCTGCGACACCCGCCTCCGTCCTTGTCGAGCTTGGCGGGCTGAGGCTCGGCATGCTGATCTGCTACGATGTGGAATTCCCCGAGAATGTCCGCCGCCTCGCCCGTGCCGGCGCCGATCTCGTCGTCGTCCCGACCGCCCTGCCGGAGGGCGCCTCCGGCACCTTCATCGCCAGCCATATGATCCAGGTGCGGGCCTTCGAGAACCAGGTCTTCGTCGCCTATGTCGATCATTGCGATAGTGACGGCCTTTTCGCCTATGCCGGCCTCTCGCGCATCGCCGCCCCTGACGGCACGCTGCTCGCCGAAGCCCCGGCGCAAGGCGAGGCCCTGCTCTTCGCCGACATCCGCCCCGCCGACTACGACACCTCCCGCGCCGAAAACACCTATCTGGCGGATCTCGATCGCCCCGTCTGAGCGCGTGGCGGCCGGTCCTCGGGGTCGTATCAGGGGATCAGATCGCCCGGTACACTCTGATTTCCCTATGAAAAATCTGCGCGAAATCCCCGCGCTGAAAAACCGCGCCTACAATCTTCCCATCCCGCCCTCGGATACACCGCAAGGCGTTGCGGCGAGGCGGGGTCGGCGCGGGGCATGAAGGAAGGACGCAGGACTTCACGCACCGGGTCTGCAGAAAATGGTCTCCCTCCGGAAAGGGACAAGCGAGGGGCGTCGGACCGCCTTTTCGACAACGCCTTCACCGGACGTGCCTGTGTGGCACACAAGTGGACGGATGCGCCGCGGGGCGTCCGGGGGATGTTTCCCTGTCGCGCGGCGCAGTGGAAGACGATGCCGACCGGCAGTCATGGCTGCGGCATCGTAAGTCTGAGGGCGTGCATGACCTCGTCTATGGAGGGGCGCGCCACCGTTCCCACGCACCCCGTCATCGCAGAGAGACCGAAGTCGCAGGCAAAAACCGCCGAACGGGGCGCCGGAAGGTGTCACTTTACTACTTTCATTCGAGGCAGCTTCCGGCGCCCCGTCCGAATGCTCTTTGAACCCACGGGCGAAACCGCCGCGTGGATACAGTCGTGCCGCCATAACCGGGCCTTCATCAGGCCTGGTAGGTGATCCGCCCGTCGCAGATCGTGGTCACCGGCCGCACCGTCGCCAGCGCGGCAAAGTCCGTCGCCTCGATATCGGCCGAAAGCACCACGATATCAGCGAGATACCCCTTCTTCAGCATGCCCTTGCGGTCTTCCATGAACTCGACCCAGGCGCCGGTCCTCGTATAGGCGGCAAGCGTCTCGTGCAGCGAAAGCCGTTCGTCCTTCATGCCCTCCTTCCACACCGTGCGCGACATGGCGCACTGGATGGAATGCATCGGATCGAGCGGAGAGACCGGCCAGTCCGTGGCAAACACGATCGGCGCACCGGCATCGACCAGCGTGCGCCAGGCGAAGGCATAAGGCCAACGGTCCTCGCCGATATACGACATATACGGTTCGAGTGGCAGGCCGGCGCTGCCCGGCGGATGCGTCGGCTGCATCGAGGCGACCGTGCCCAGTTCCTTGAAGCGGGGGATATCGTCAGGATGGACTACCTCGATGTGCTCGACGCGGTTGCGGCTGTCGCGCTTGCCATTCGCCTTGATCGCAGCCTCGTATCCGTTCAACACCATGCGCACGGCACCGTCGCCGATGGCATGGACGGCGACTGGAAGGCCGAGCTTGTCGGCGGCGATGGCGATGTTGTCGAACTGCTCCTGCGTGAACAGCGGCTCGCCCTTCCAGCCCGGCTGGTGCGCATAGTCATCGACGAAGACCGCCGTACCGGATTCCGTCACGCCATCCATGAACAGCTTGACGAAATTCGAACGCAGGCGATCCGTATCGAAGCGCGTCCGCCAGGCGGCGGCCTTCGTCTCGAGGTCGGACAGCGGCATGAAATTCTTCATGTGGAAGGGCATGCGCACGCGCACCGGCAGGCCCACGGTCTTCTCGATCTCGTCGAGCATTTCCAGCTGATAAAGGCTGCCGTCCATGTTCTGCAGCGAGGTAATGCCGAGCGATGCGACATAGGCGAGGCCCTCCTTGAGGATCGCGATATCGCCAGCACGCTCCTCCTCCGTCACATGCTCTGGATCACCGCCCGTTCCGACGCCGAGCATCTCTCGACCGCCCGTCTCGCCGAGCGCCGAGACCGGGCGGATGGCGTTGCTTTCGCGCAGCTCGCCGTTGGCCAGCCCGTCCTCGCCCATGACGATCTCGTTGCCTATACCGACATCGCGGCCCTCGAAAATGCCGCCGCCCTTGAGCGCCAGCGTGTTCGCCCAGGCGGTGTGATGATCGGGCGCGAAGATCAGCACGGCGCGATCCGGCAGGATGCGGTCGAGGTGATGGCGTGTCACGCGTTCGTCATCGGACAGGATCGTGTAGTCGGCATGCTGGGCGATCAGCAGCGCCCTGTCAGGATATTCGGCGGCATAATCCCGCAAGGCCTTCGCCAGCGCGTCGAAGCCCTTCACGCCGGCAAGCGAGAGTTCCCGCAGTTCGGCCGAGCCGCCGAAGATATGCATATGCGCTTCGTTGAAGCCCGGCAGGACCGTCGCGCCCTTGGCGTCGATAACATGCGTGTCGGGGCCGGAAAAAGCATCGATCGCGGCTTCCGAGCCGACCGCGAGGATGCGGTTGCCGGCGACCGCCAAAGCGCTCGCACGCGGATTGGCGTCGTCCATCGTCAGCACCCGCGCATTGCGGATGATAAAGCTCGCTTCGGCCTGCATGGAATGCTCCTCGAAGGGTCAGATTGCCCGGCGGCAAAGCGCGCGGAAGAAGGTGAAGACGTCCTGGTTTTCCTCGTCACCCAGCGGTTCTGGTTGGGAGGAGAGCTTGACGATGACGGTCTCGGTGCTTGGATCGACATAGAGCCACTGGCCGTGGATGCCGATCGCACAGAAAGCGCCGTCGGCTTCGCCAGACTGATACCACTGGCTGCGGTAGCGACCGTTCGGCAGATCGACATTGCGGCCCTGCTGCCAGGCCTCCCGGTCGCCGTTGTCCTGCATATCGCGGATCCAGCCTTCAGGGATAACCTGGCGGCCATTGCGAACGCCATGGTTTCGCAGCAATTCGCCAAGCCGCGCCAGATCGCGCGCTGTTATGGAAACGCCGCCGGCGGTGCGCGGCGTGCCGATGGCATCCACCGTGACCTCGGCGTTGTTCCTGGCGCCCATCGGCTTCCACAGCAGATCGGAAGTCAGATCGGCAAAGCGGGCGCCTGTCGCCCGTTCGATGATGACGCCGAGCAGGTCGGCATTGGGCGAGGCGTAGTAGAACGGTCCGCCATGCGGTCGTTCGGCCTTCTGAAGCGTCAGCAGGAACGAGGCCAGCGTCTCCGGCTCCACATCCGGCATCGGCGGGTTCCACAGCATGGCGCGGCGATAGCGGGCGAAAGCGCCATAGGGATCGAGATAGGCTTCCTCGAAATCGAGGCTCACGCGCATGTCCAGCACATCGCGGTAGGTGCAATCGCCGTAGACGCTGCCCTTTGCCTCGGGCAGGTAGTCCGTAACGGGGCGGTCCGGGTCGAGGATGCCCTCGGCTTCAAGGATACCGGAGACCACGGCCGTCAGCGACTTCGAAATCGAGAAGACAAGGTGCGGCGCGTTGGGGTCGGCGTGCGGTGCATAATATTCCGCGACGATCTCACCTCGGCGCATCAGGACGAACGCGTCGGTATGGGCAAAGTCGAGGAAGGCGCGTGCGGTGGCCGCCCCCGCCAGGCCCGTCTCCATCGGCGCGTCGAGGAACGTATCGCTCGCAAGCGGCTGCTCCGCGCTCACCAACTCAGCCGCAATGACGGAGGTCGGCACGAAATCGCGCACGTTCTGGAACGTCCAGCGGCTGTAGGGAGCCGTTCGCCAGTTGGCGAGCGTGACATCGGCACGGGCAAAGCCGTGCGTTTCCTTGAAGGTCTTGATCATGAGAATGCCGCCAGTCTGCGGGAAGGCGTCAAGCCCTCCCGCATATGGCTGTCCTTGTTACATGCGACGCATTACTTCTGCAGTTCGGTCCAGATCCGGGTGTAAAGCTGCTGCGTCTCCGGCTCGCAGCTCAGCAGGAACTCGCCGGCCTTCTCGTATTCCGGCGGAACGACCAGTTCCGGCGCAGTCTTCATTTCTTCCGGCAGGAACTGGTCCGAGCCCTTGATGCCGTTGGCATATTTCGCGAAGGCCGAAATCATCGCGGCGTTCTCCGGGTCCATGATGAAGTTCATGAACAGCTTGGCGTTTTCCGGATTCTTCGCGTCCTTGAGGAGTGCTGCGCTGTCCATGAAGTAGGGGAAGCCCTCCTTCGGATAGCCCATCTTGACATCGGGGTTCTTCAGGCGCGAACGCATGATGGCGCCGTTCCAGTAGTAGACGCCGGCATAGTCGCCGGACGGCAGCTTCTCGGTGACGCTGTAATCCATGGCGAGCCACTTCGTCTTGGCTTCCACAAGCTTGTCGCGGACCTTGCGCAACACTTCCTTGTCAGTGGTGCACCAGTCGCCGCCAAAATACTTGATCGTGGCGAAGAGCACATCGTTCATCTCCGGCGCGACGTTGATCTTGCCAACCAGTTCCGGCGGCGGATCGAGGAAGATGGCGGACGTGTTGATATCGCCCTTGTAGACCGAGGTGTTGACGCCGATGCCCGTCAGGCCCCACTGCCACGGAACGGTGTAGTGACGACCCGGATCCCAGGGAACGTCCACCCAGCGCGGATCGACGTTCTTGAAGTTCTCCATCTGGTCGGGCCGAACTTCTTCGATGAGACCTTCCTTGACCCAGATCTGCACGTAGTTGGCCGAGGGAACGACGATGTCGAAGCCGTGGCCGCCGGCGCGGACCTTGGCAAGCGCCGTGTCGTTCGAATCGTAGTCGGTCACGGTGACCTTGACGTCGAACTCCTTCTCGAACTTCTTGATCAGTTCAGGGCTCGTATAGTCACCCCAGTTGTAGATGTTGAGTTCGCCTGCGGCCGATGCTCCATTGGCGAAGGCCAGGGCGGCGACCGCGGCTATTGCCGTCGTGGTGATCCATTTCGATTTCATGTCTGTTCCTCTCTGTCGTTGGTCTGTCGGATTTGGCTATTGTTTTTTCCGGTTGATGAAGAAGAAGATCACGACCAGCACGGTCGAAAGCGCGAGAAACACGGTGGCGATCGCGTTGATCTCGGGCGTGGTTTCGCGGCGCAGCTGTCCGAGCATGTAGGTCGGCAGCGTATCCTGCCCGCCCGATTTGACAAACTCGGTAATCACAACGTCGTCCAGCGAAATGACAAAGGCCAACATGAAACCGGCGATCACAGCCGGTCGCAAGAGCGGCAGTGTCACATGACGGAAGGTCTGCCAGCGCGAGGCGTAGAGATCCGCCGCCGCCCGTTCCAGCGTAAGGTCCATGCTCTCCAGCCGTGCACGGATCGGCAGGTAGGCGAAGGGAATGCAGAAGGCGGTATGCGCGAGGACGAGGTATCCGAGGCCGGAATATCCGGTCCAGACCTTGATGCGCGAGAACACGATCAGCAGCGCAACGGCGGTAACGATCTCCGGCACCATCAGCGGCTGGTTGATCATCGCATACTTCAACGTCTGACCGCGATAGGGCGCGGTACGGGTTGTCGCGAGTGCTGCCATCAGGGCCGCAATCGTCGCGAGGCTCGCTGCCCAAAGCGCGATGATCAGAGAGCGGATCGCCGCATCCTGCACGGCAGAGTTCTGCCAGGCCGCGACGAACCAGCGGCCGGAAAAACCGCCCCATTGCGACAGCGATTCCGCGTCATTGAAGGAATAAACCACCAACGCGCCGATCGGCAGATAAAGGGCGAAGAAGGTGAAAAGCGTGATGAAGCCGAATCCCGGCTGCGACTTGATGTCGAAACGCGACCTAAACATGCCCGGACCCTCCGCGCGAGGCGTTGCGGACATAGACGATCAGCGCCACCATGACGAGAATCATCAGCGTGATCGACATGGCCGCCCCGAGCGGCCAGTTGCGGCCGGCGCCGAACTGCATCTCGATCAGGTTGCCGAGCATCATGTTCTTGCCGCCGCCGAGAACGCGCGGGATGACATAGGCTCCGAGCGAGGGGATGAAGACGAGGATCGAGCCGGCGATGATGCCGGGCTTGACCAGCGGGATGACGATCTTGCGCAGCACCTGGAAGCGTGTCGCGTAAAGATCGTAGCCAGCCTCAACCAGCCGGAAATCGAGCTTTTCGATGGAGGCATAGAGCGGCAGCACCATGAGCGGCAGATAGACATAGGTCATGCCGAGCAGGTTGGCGGTGTCGGTATAGATGATCTGCAGCGGGCTCTTGATGATGCCGAGCCATATCAGCGCATTGTTGAGAAGGCCTTCGTTGCGGATGACCTGCTGCATGGCGAAGGTGCGGATCAGAAGGTTCGTCCAGAACGGGATGGTGACGAGGAAAACCCAGATTTCGCGGGTATGCGGCGGCCGTGTCGCAATGAAATAGGCGGTCGGGAAGCCGAGGATCAGGGTGAGGATCGTGGTGAAGAACGATAGCTGGATGGAGCGCCAGATGATCGAAATATGCGCATCCGCCAGCCCGAGCGTGTCGTCGAAGATATCACGCTGGAAGAAGACCGAGGTCCAGCCGTCGAGCGAGAATTCCCAAGGTTTGACATCGCCGTAATCGCCCTTGACCAGGAAAGAATACAGCAGCATCACGAACAGCGGCCCGATCGCCGCCACGAAGATGATGATCAGGGCCGGTGCGCTCAGGATCCAGCGGGAGCGGATATCCTGTTTTCTGGCCTCGATCGCGACCTGTTCTGCACCATTCATCGTCAGTCCCTCAGAATCTGAGCGACGTCGTCGCTGAAGTCGATGCCGACCGTATCGCCTTTGGAAAAGCCGCAATGGCCACTGCGCGCATTCTGCTGGCGGACCATGAACGCCGAACCGTCATCGAGGTGCACATGAACATGCGTATCCGTGCCGAGATAGACGATATCGTGCACGACGCCTCGTAGTGCCGACGTATCCGTCGGCGCGCCCGCGCGCGCATGTTCGGGCCGAACCACGACGGTGACGGATCCACTCGGCGTAACGTCAGCCGGGAAGCTTGCTGAGATTTCAGCGCCGGAGGAAAGACGCACACGCGCCCTGTTATCTGCAACCGAGACGACATCGGCGGAAAGGAAATTGGTCTCGCCGATGAAGTCGGCGACGAAACGCTCGGCCGGGCGGTCGTAGATATCCCAGGGCGAACCGACCTGGCGAACCGTTCCCGCCGACATGACCGCGATGCGGTCCGACATGGTAAGCGCTTCTTCCTGGTCGTGCGTGACGAAGACGAAAGTGATGCCGGTCTCCAGTTGAAGACGCTTCAGCTCGATCTGCATGGATTTGCGAAGCTTGAGATCGAGCGCCGACAGCGGCTCGTCGAGCAGGAGAACTTTCGGTCGAGGCGCGAGCGCCCGCGCGAGGGCCACGCGCTGCTGCTGGCCACCGGAAAGCTGGGTGACCGGATTGTGGCCGCGTCCATCGAGATGGACGAGCTTCAGCATGTCGTTGACGACGGACGTTATCTCGGCCTTCGGACGGCCCAACATCTTCAGGCCGAAGCCGATATTCTCCGCCACTGTGAGGTGCGGGAAGAGGGCATAGTTCTGAAAGACCGTGTTGACCGGACGCTGGTTGGGCAGAAGCCCCGAAATGTCGGCCCCGTCGAGCAGGACCTGCCCTTCGGTCGGCATTTCGAAACCGGCGATCATGCGCAGAAGCGTGGTCTTTCCGCATCCCGACGGGCCGAGGAGCGTGAAGAATTCATTGGGGCGGATATCCAGCGTGACATTGTCCACGGCTTGGAAGTTTCCGAACCATTTCTTGATACCATGCAGGCCAATGGCACCGCCATGCGCCGCAGTCGTTCGCGATTCAGTCATCGGTTCCCCGTTCGTCGACCGACACCCGAGACTTCCTCTGTCCGGATCGCCGGCTTACCATTGTCTGACCGTCGATCACGGCTCTTATGTGATATGCTTGTCTTGCTTATGATCACAACAAATCATAATTTGATCAAATCTGTAAAGGGTCATTTTCGGCTTCGCAACATTATCAGTTCTGCGTGCAGTCCGCTGAGAATTCAGCCCTAAGTCGGCCTGTAGAAACAGAAGGGCCGAGCTGCGCACGGGAGGGTAGGGCATGCTGGTTTGCGAGCGGCGGGAAGAGAGCGAATCCGCCAAGCAGTGGGTGTACCGCGTGCTGCGGCACAGCATCATGACGGGCGGTTTCGAACCGGGCGAACCGGTGACGATCAACGGCCTCGCCGAGATGCTGGGCGTCAGCGCCATGCCGGTGCGCGAGGCGCTGCACCGGCTCGTCTCCGAAGGCGCGCTGGAACTGCTCGACAATCGGCGTGTCCGCGTGCCGGACCTGGACTCCGCCGGCTTCGATGAGGTGCTGGAGGCGCGTATCGCGCTGGAAACACGCGCCGCCGAACGCGCGATGCCCTATATCGATCAGCCAGGGCTCGCTCGCATGCGGGCATTCGACCGGCAGGCAGACAAGGCACTGGCCGCGGGTGATTTCCGCCGGCTGGTGGAAGCCAATTTCGCCTTCCACCGTGCCCTGTACGAGGCAAGGCCCGGAACGGTGATGCTGCCCCTGATCGAATCTCTCTGGCTGCGGCTAGGCCCCTTCATGCGCCGGGCCGGCGAAAACCTGTCTCAGACCTACCAGGTCGATCGTCACGCGGAAGCCTTGACAGCCATCGCAAGGCAGGACGCCGACGCACTGAAGGCCGCCATCACCGCCGATATACGCGACGGCGCCGGCCATCTCGGCCGTGGTCATTTCGAACGCGTGGCGATTTCCGGCAGGGCAGACTAGTCGGCCGTGACTGACGGCCCTTGCATTGGATGGCCAAGCATCGGTAAGTCAGCGGCACTGTAGCGGGAGGAACGCCTTGGACGACGACAATATAGTGAAGTTCGAACGCCGCAAGCCGCAGCCGGAGAAGAAGCCAGCCACGCCAAGGCTGCAAGGGGGCCGCATCTGGCTCGCCATCCTTGCCGTGATCGTGCTGGTTTGGGCTTATTATCAGTTCGTTGCACCGCAGACGCTCTGACCGCGGCACTAAGCTCGTGGGGTGATATTCCATAACCGGCGCGCATTGTCGGAGAGAACGCCGGCCTTTTCCGGCAGGCTGACGCCCGACAAAAGCGCGTGCGTGGCGCCGATCCATGTAGACAGGCCGCCGCCAAGCGTGCAGACCGGCCAGTCGCTGCCCCACACCATGCGCTCGAACCCGAAGCAGTTGGCGACATGGGCGAAGTAGGGTTTCAGGTCCTCCAACGTCCAGTTTTTTGCACCATAGGCCGGAATACCCGACAGCTTCACCGTCACGTTCGACCGCCGGGCGATCTCGGCAACCGGACCTTTCCACAGATCGTAGCCGCCGCCCGCGATATCCGGCACGCCACAGTGATCCAGCACGAAGGACACGTCAGGCACGAGGTCGACAAGGGCAATCGCACGCTTGATCTGATGCGGTTTGACGCAGAGATCGAAAGTGAGCCCGCTGCCGGCAAGCCGTGCGATATTTTCACGGAAGAGAGCACCTTCTGACAGATCATCCGGCACGACATGCAGCACGCGGCGAAAGCCGCGCACAAAGGGATTGGCGCGCACGCCTTCGAGATAGGCGGGGAAGCCCGGCAGCTCCGGCCGACAGCTCGCGATGGCTCCGACGAGCAGGCTGCCCGACGCGGAGGCGAGCTCCTTGATAACCGTCGTCTCGCGCGCGATGTCCACCTCGGTGACATCCACCTCCATATGCAGCGAGGCCGAAATACCGAGACGCCTAGCCTCTTGTGCATAAGGTTCCTGCGGGAAATCAGCGTTGAGAGGCGGCACGTCGGCAAGCCAGGGATAGGTCAGACGATCCCGGTAGACGAGATGCAAGTGGGTATCGATGATCATGATGCGTGCCTCCTCCGAGCGGTCACACTGCCACAGGAAAATTCACCATTCAAATACGAATTAAGCCCTGGGATGCGCTGGTCGCTGAAGGTCGTGCGGATGCGATATGTCGTGGGCGCAGGGTGTCAAAAAATCGAGATCGGGGACGGCGGGGCGGGGAGACGATCGCTCCCCACCGCGGTTGCTTCATTCGCCGTAGGGCAGCCAGATCGTCTTCACCTGGCTGGCGCGGCGCAGATACTCCTGTCCCTGGCCGAAGCGCGTGTCGCGCCAGTCGCGCAAACGACCAAGATCTGACCAGACCGGCTTCAGATTGCCGGCCGACGCCACTTCCACCATGCGCGAGCCGTCCTCACTGCCGCAGTACCAGAGCGCCGCCACGTCGTCGTGCTCGGCGAGCGTTTTGGCCAACACGTCGCGCTCACCGGTCAGCAGGTTGACGACGCCGGCGGGAATATCCGACGTTTCGAAGACCTGATAGAGGCGGGCGGCGATGAGCGGGTGGGCCTGCGAGGCCACCGCCACGACGCGGTTGCCCATGGTGACTGCCGGCAGGATGAGCGAGAGAAGGGCCAGAAGCGGCGCCTCGTCGGGCGCCACGACGCCGATCGTTCCATAGGGCTCGTTGACGGTCATCGTCACATGCTGCGACTTGGTCGCGGTCACGCTGCCGTCGAACTTGTCGGCCTGCGCGGCATACCAGAAGCACCGGCGGATCGCGGCTTCGAACTCGTCCTCCGGCTTTGCCACAGCGCCCGTTGCAGCGAGTGCGGCCACGAATTCATCACGACGCTGCTCGAGGTTTTCAGCAAGGAAATAGAGCACCTGCGCGCGGTTGTGCGCGGTCACGCCGCCCCATGCGTTCGCTTTGTTTGCAGCTTCGACGGCGTTGCGCACATCCTTGCGGTTGGCGAGGCCGGCCTCGCCGATGGCCGCACCTCCCTTGCCAAAGACCGTGTAGCTCTGGCCGCCATCCGGCCGCGCCTGCTTGCCGCCGATATAGAGCTTTGCCGTCACATCGATTGCCGCGTGGTCGGCCTTGCCCGTGGCGGGGGCGACATCGATGGGTGCGGCCGACGTGGCGCGCACCTTGCCCTGCTTGTCCCAGCCGGTGGTGAGATATTCGAGCATGCCCGTGCGGCCACCCTCACGGCCATAGCCGCTTTCACGATAACCGCCAAAGGGAGCCGCCGCGTCGAACATATTGGTGGCGTTGATCCAAACGACGCCCGCCTTGACGCGCGCCGCCAGTTCGATAGCGCGATTGACGTTCTCCGACCAGACCGAGGCGGCAAGGCCGTAGCGGGTATCGTTGGCGAGCGCGACGGCTTCGTCCAGCGTGCGGAATGTAAGTGTGGTTGCCACGGGGCCGAAAATCTCGACCTGCGACACGCTGTTGGCGGGGTGGCTGTTCGTAAAGAATCCCGGCGTGCAGAAGGCGCCCTTTTCCGGCAAGGCCACCGGGGCGAGATTGAGCGTCGCCCCTTCCTGCTCACCCGCCTTGAGAAGTGCCTTGATGCGCGAAAGCTGCTTCATCGAGACGACGGCGCCCATGTCCATCGTCTTGTCGAGCGGATCGCCGACGCGCAGTGTCGCCATGCGGGCCTTCAGCTTTTCAAAGAAGCGCGGCGCGACACCTTCCTGGACGAGGAGCCGCGAGCCTGCGCAGCAGACCTCGCCCTGGTTGAACCAGATCGCATCCACGACGCCTTCGACGGCGGCATCGAGATCGGCATCCTCCAGCACGATGAAGGGCGACTTGCCGCCGAGTTCCAGGCTGAGCTTCTTGCCCGAGCCTGCGATCTGGCGGCGGATGATACGCCCGACATCCGTCGAGCCGGTGAAGGCGACTTTGTCGACACCGGGATGGCCGGCAATGGCGGCTCCAGTCTCGCCGTCACCCTGGACAATGTTGACGACGCCGGCGGGCAGGCCGATCTCGACGAGAAGCTCGGCGAAGGCATGTGCCGTCATCGGCGTGAGGTCGGCCGGCTTCAGCACGACCGTGTTACCGGCCGCAAGCGCCGGCGCGACCTTCCACGCCAGCATCAGCAGCGGGAAGTTCCACGGAATGATCTGGCCGCAGACGCCGACGGGCTTGTGCTGTGGGAACTCGTCGGCAACGAGCTCGGCCCAGCCGGCATGGTGATAGAAATGGCGGGCGACAAGCGGAATATCGATGTCGCGGGTCTCGCGGATCGTCTTGCCGTTGTCCATGGTCTCGAGCACGGAGAAGAAGCGTTCACGCTTCTGGATGTGACGCGCGATGGCGTAGAGATACTTCGCACGCTCATGGCCCGGCAGCGCCGACCATTTCGGGAATGCTGCGCGCGCGGCCGCGACAGCCGCATCGACATCCGCCGCGCTACCCTTGGCGACACGGCTGATGACATCTTCCGTCGCGGGGTTGACGACATCGATGAGATCGCCGTCGGCACTCGTGAACTTTCCGTCGATGAAGTGGCCGATGCCGGCGGAGCGGGTGGAAAGCCAGGCCTTGACCTCTGCGTTGCTTTCGGGAGCGGGGCCGTATTCCATGGTCTGCATAATGTCCTTGATGGAAGGCATGGTCTAACCTCAGGCCAGCGCGTGGCGGTTGGCGGCCGAGTAGCGGCCCGTAATGTGATGTTCGAGCTGGCGTTCGATGTCGCCGAGCATGGAGGAGGCGCCGATACGGAAAAGATCCGGCATCATGAACCGCGTGCCGAGTTCCTCTTTCATGAGGATCAGCCAGTTCATCGCGTCCTTGGCAGTCTTCAATCCGCCGGCCGGCTTGAAGCCGACCATCTGGCCGGTGCGGTCCTTGTAGTCGCGCAGTGCCCGCACCATCGTGAGCGAGACTGGCAGCGTCGCATTGACGTCTTCCTTGCCGGTCGATGTCTTGATGAAATCCGAGCCCGCCTGCATCGCGACCATGGATGCCTTGTAGACGTTGGAAAGCGTCTTCAGGTCGCCGGTCGCGAGGATCGCCTTCATATGGGCGTCGCCGCAGGCTTCGCGCATCTGGCGCATCTCGTCGTAGAGTGCGGACCAGTTGCCGCGCAGCACATGCTCGCGAGTGATGACGATGTCGATTTCCTTGGCGCCCTGTTCGACGGCATAGCGGATTTCGCCCAGCCTGAGCGGCAGCGGCGTCAGGCCGGCAGGAAAGCCCGTCGCAACGGAGGCAACGGGAATGCCGCTGCCCTCCAGTGCTTTCACCGCATGGCCCACCATGGTCGGGTAGACGCAGACCGCGCCAACCGTCAGGCGTTCGATGCCGAGTGCTTCGAGGATATCGGCGCGCACCGGTGCCTTCGCCTTGGCACAGAGCCGCTGGACGCGGCCTTCCGTGTCATCACCGGCAAGCGTGGTCAGATCGATGCAGGTGATCGCACGCAGCAGCCAGGCCGCCTGCCAGTCCTTCTTGACCGAGCGCCGGGTCGGCAGGGTCGCGGCGCGGCGTTGCGCGGCCGACAGGTTGACCGCGTGTGTCTCGAACCAGTCGAGCGTCAGCGGCGTGCCCTCAGGGCGGGGAAAATGATCTGTCATGGTGGATTCCAGCGATTTTTCTTGGGGTTTCATGCCCGGCCTCTGCGAATGTCGATGAAGCGGTTGAGAAGAATGGCCGCGACAATGATCAGGCCCGTTACGGTCATCTGGTAGAAGGAACCGAGCCCGAGAAGGTTGAAGATATTGCGCAGCACTTGCAGCAACATGACGGCAAAGAACGTTCCGAGGACGCCGCCGCGTCCGCCAAACAGCGATGTGCCACCAAGCACCACCGCCGCGATGGCGTCAAGTTCCAGCCCCTGCGCGGCGGTCGGCTGGCCGATGCGCAGACGCGATGTCAGAAGAATACCGGCAAGCGCGCTCATGATGCCGGACACTGTGAACACGAGAACGAGGATGCGTGTGGTCGGCAGGCCTGAAAGCCTCGCTGCCTCGGCATTGCCTCCCGTCGCATAGACGGACTCGCCGAATACCGTCAGGCGAAGCAGCGCGCCGGCGGCAATGCACAGCACGACGAAGATGATGCCCATCGAGCTGACCTGCAGGCCTGGCAGGACCGGGACCATGGTCGAGGAGATCGCGCCGAAGGATGGCGGCAGACCCGAGACGGGCACACCGTCCGTCAGCAGATAGGTGATGCCGCGAAACGAGACGAGGCCGGCGAGCGAAACGATGAAGCTCGGCACTTCGGCCAGCGCCGTGATGAGGCCGATGACCGCGCCGGCAAGCGCGCCGGTCAGAATGGTAATGGCAAGCGCCGGCAGGATAGGCATGCCGCCCGCCAGGAGAACGGCGACGAGCATGCCGCACAAAGCCACGACGGAGCCGACGGAAAGATCGATATTGCCCGTGAGGATGACGAAGGTCATGCCAACGGCCACGACGCCGACCACGGCCGCCTGCTGGAACAGGTTGGCAATGTTGGTGGGTGTCAGGAAGTTCGGCGACAGGATCGCGGCGATCGCGACGACGACGAGGAAGATCGCGATGAAATTGTACTCGATCAGAAGGTCGGCGATGCGACGCCCGGAAGTGCGTGCCGGCGCAACGCCCGTCACAATGTCAGTCATGATGGTGGTCTCCGAGAATCTGATGTTTCAGGATCGTGTCCTGATCGGTGGTGGCGGGGTCGAAGCGGGCGATGTTACGCCCCTCGTGGAACACCCAGATCGTGTCACAGGCGGCATAGAGCTCCTCCAGTTCGGATGAGGCGACGATGACGGCTGCGCCGTCGGCCGCAAGTTCATCGACCAGCCGGTAGAGATCGGCCTTGGCGCCGATGTCCAGCCCGCGCGAGGGCTCGTCGAGCAGCAGCAGCCTGGCGCCCTTGATAATCCATTTCGCCAGCACGACTTTCTGCTGGTTGCCGCCTGAGAGCTGGATGACCTTCTGTTCGGGTGAGCCGTATTTGGTGGAAAGCTGCCTGAGCACCGGCACCGTCTTCGCCTTGAGCTGACCGTGCCTTGCGAGGAACTGGCCCTGCATGGCGGGTAGCGTAGCGTTGCGATAGATCGGCGCGTCGAGGATGAGGCCTTCCGTCTTGCGGCTTTCCGGCACGAGGCCGACGCCGGCAGCAATGGCATCGCGCGGCGTCTTTGCCTTGTAGGGCTTGCCGTAGAGCGACATGCGCGCCTCATGCGGATCGGCCCCGAACAGCGCCTTGAGGAAAGAGGTTCGTCCGGAGCCATTCAGACCGGTAAGACCGGCGATCTCACCGCGCCGCAATTCAAATTCGCGGATATCGAGGCCATGCGCCGCCGTCAGACGATCAACCTTCAGGATGACCTCGCCGGTTACAGGCGGGCGATCGCGGCGCTCGACGAAGCCGCGCTCGCGTCCCAGGATGGCTTCCACCAGCGCGCTGTCGGGCGTGCCCTCGACATCGAAGGTCTCAATTGTGCGACCGCCGCGCAGCACGGTCACCCGGTCGCCGATCTCGCGTAATTCACCCAGGCGGTGGCTGACATAGAGGATGGCGACACCCTGCGCCGTCAATTCACGGATGACGCGGAAGACGGCTTTCAGCTCGGTCTCGTTGAGTGCCGCCGAAGGCTCGTCCATGATGATGACCTTCGCCTCGCGCGTCAGCGAGCGGGCGATCGCCGTCAATTGCTGGTTGGCGATGGAAAGGCTGCCGACGCGGTCCTCCGGCGTGAAACTCGCACCGACGCGGGCAAGCGCCTCTCGTGCCTGAACGCGGCGGCTTCGCTTGTCGAGGAAGCCGAAGCGCGACGGCGGATGGCCGAGAAAGAGGTTTTCGGCGACCGTCAGCTGCGGCACGAGGTCCAGTTCCTGATAGATCATGGAGATGCCGGCCCGGGCCGCTTCCGCCGGCGCGCGGAAATGCACCGGCTTGCCATCCACATGAATCTTGCCGGCCGATGGCGATAAAGCGCCGGCGATAAGCTTGAGGAAGGTCGACTTGCCGGCACCGTTCGCGCCGAGAAGGCAGTGGACCTCGCCCTTGCGCACGGCGATATTTGCCTCGTCGAGCGCGATGATGCTGGGCGGGAACCGTTTCGACAGGCCCTCGATGGTCAGTACGTCCGGCGTCATACGCCCTCCTCCAGAATGCGGCGCGCGGTAACCTCGTCGGTCACGAGATCGGTGACGTAGCCGGCGCGCAGGCAGGCAGCCGCGATACGGTGCTTGTCCTCGCCTGCCGCAACGCCGATCACCCGCTCCTTGGCCGCAAGCGCCTCCAGCCTCAGACCGATGGTGCGGTCGTCGAGCTGCATGTCGGCAATCCGGCCGTTGCGATCGACGAAACGGCCCATGATGTCCCCGACGGCCTCCAGATTGCGCAGCCGCGCGATGTCCTCGTCGCCGAGATAGCCGGAGCTGAGCAGCACCGACTGGGATGTGAGGCCCCCGAGACCGAAGCAGAGGACAGGCGCCTCTTCGGCCAGCGCAAGAACGCGACCGAGAATGGGGTCCTGTTCGAGCGCCTGGCGGGTGGATTTCGAGCCGATGATCGCCGGCACGGGCAGCAGTGTCGCGCGGCCGCCCGTCGACTGAGCGAATTCCTCCGCCACGGCGGAATTGCGGCTGCTCGTCGCTGTTAGCGCGGTCGATCCGTTGACGAGCACGACATGAAGCCCCGGGCACCAGTCCTTCGGCAGCGCACGGGCGACCGCCGACATCGTGCGCCCCCAGCTGACGCCGATCAGCTTCGGCTTGGGGCTGAGGCTCGCCAGATGCGTGGCGGCGGCCTGGGCGACGCTGTCGATGACGAGGCTGGGATCGTCGATCTCGCCCGTCGGCACCACGATGGCTTCCTTGACGCCGAAGCTGCGCTGCAATTCGAGTTCGACCGTGGTCCTTCGGCCGGCGCGCGGGGTGATCTCGATGCGGACAATGCCCGCCTCTTTCGCCTCGGTCAGCAGCTTGCCGACCTGCCAGCGAGTGAGACCGAGTTCGTTCGCGATCTCCGACTGGGTGCGGTCGAGATCGTAGTAGAGCTTGGCGACCTGGACAATCAGGTGATCGCGCTGGTCGGAGGAGGGCAGGCGTGCGGAATAGGGGTTGCGTTCGGCCATGTCACGCCTCTCTCTGGCGGCTTGCCAGCTGGTGAAGGACCGGCCGCAGACGTTCCGTCGCATCCTGATAGAGCGGCAACATCTGCTGGAACCATTCGGCGCGCGCCGGATCGGGTAGGAGTTCCTTCGACGGCGCCACGCAAGCGGCTGCGGCGGCGCGAAGATCCGGGAATTCGCCGATGGCAGCCGCCGCGGCCGCCGCTGTGCCGACGAGCGAGAGATTGTCTTCGCGCGCGACCTGCACCGCCTGGCCGATGGCATCCACCGTCGCCTGAAGCCAGGCTGCATTCTTGACGATGCCACCCGCCATCATGACTCGGTCCACGGCAACACCGCGTGCCTTCAGCACCGACAGCACATTGGCGGAGCCAAGCGCGATCGAATCGACGGACGCGGCATAGACATCCGCGCGGGTGTGGCCCAGCGTCAGCCCCATTAGCGCGCCGCGCAGTGCGGCGTCGCGGTAGGGCGTGCGATTGCCCATCATGTAATCCAACGCCAGCAGGCCTTCCGATCGCGACGGATTGGCCGCGACCTCGGCGATTAGCGCGGCATGGCCTGCAGCATCCAACCCGAACATTTCGCCGGCAAGCCAGTTGAGCATCGAGCCGGCCGCAACCTGTCCGCACTCGACCAGCCAGCGGCCGTCGTTGAGCGCGTTGGGATAGGGGCCCCAGAAGCCGGAAACGTCGGACTCTTCCGCCAACTGAACGAGCTGGACGATGGAGGTGCCGCCAATGAACAGCATGCCGCCCGGCTCGATGGTGTCTGCGCCCAGAATGCCGATATGGGCATCAATACCGCCCTGGGCGACGATGGGCTGGTTCTCCAGCCCCAGCTCCGCCGCCATGGCGGCACGCATGGGCGCGATCACGCCGCCGACGGGCACGATGCGCTGCGGCAGGCGCTCGGTCAGGTCCGCGATGCCGAAGGCCTCGTAGACCTCGGGCACGAACTGGCCGGCGGCGCTGTCGTAGTTCCATTTGCAGGCAGCGTTCATTCGCGAGCCGACCCATTCGCCCGCCAGGTCGAAATTCACGTAGTCGAGCGCCTCGCAGACGACCTCGGCAGCATCCCAGATGTCCCGTCGGTTGCGCTTCAGCCACATAGCCTTGGGCACCAGCCATTCGACGGCGTCAGAACCACCGCAATAACGCATGACGGGGTGATGAAGGCTCGCCGTCTCGCGTGCTTCGGCTTCCGCGCGGCAGTCCATCCAGAGCAAAGCCGGCGACAGCGGCGTGCCGTCGCGGCGGCAGATCGCCACGGTGGAGGCGGTCGTGGCGGTGCAGACCGCATCGACGGTCCGCCGACCAGCCTTTTCCAGCGCGGCACGGCCGGCCGCGCGAAGAGCCGCACGCCATTCGGCGGGAGACTGCTCCGCCCAGCCGGCGCGCGGGTAATGCGTCGCGTAGGGCGCCTCCGCCTGGGCCAGCATCTGGCGCCGGTCCGTGTCGTAGACGCCGGCGCAAAGGCCGCCCGTACCGAAGTCGAAGCTCAGGATATGAGCCATGACCGATGATCCTCCCTAAATTCTCCGTCGCCCGGCAACGCCTCCAGCGCCGGACACCCCGTCAGGGGTGGAACATGATCTTCGAGAAGAAGAATTCGCGGTCGGTGCGAAGCCGCTCGAAAATCGCAGGCAGTTCCTCCAGATCAAGATCGTGTGTGATCATGAACTCCCACTTCAGCGCACCGGACGCAAGCTTGTCCAGCGTCACCGTCCACTGTGGGCCGGGATAGGGCGCACCGAAGGAATTCCACGAGCCATGCAGCGACACCTCCTGGCGCAGGAAATGCTGGAAGGCGGCATTGGTGAGGGGCACCTCGCCGACGGGAATGCCGATGAAGACCACATGACCGCCCGGCGCGGCCAGCCTGACGGCGGCGTTGACGGATGTCGGATGCCCTGCAGCTTCCACGATGATGTCGGCGAGAAGTTCCTTGGGCAGTTCGGCACCGGCGAGGAAGGCATGCGTCGCGCCGGCCTGCCGGGCAAGTTCCAGCTTTTCCTCGGAAACATCGATGGCAACGACCTCGCGCGCGCCCATCAGCAGCATCCACTGAATGGCGAAGAGGCCGATGGGGCCACAGCCGATGACTGCGCCACGGTCGCCCATCCGCACGCCGCCGGCCTTCCAGATAGCGTGAATGGCGATGGAGGCGGGATCGACCATGGCGGCGGCGCGCGGATCGCAGCCTTCCGGCGCCTTCAGGAGGTTTTCGACCGGCGCGCAGACCCATTCGGCATAGGCGCCGTCACGGCGCGAACCAAAATAGTCGTAGTTGCGGCACCGCGAGAAATTGCCGGTCGCGCACTGGTCGCAGGTGCCGCAGGGCAGCATCGGCGGAACCGTGACGAGGTCGCCTTTGGCAAAGCCGGTCACAGACGCGCCAAGCTCCTCGATATGTCCGGAAAATTCGTGGCCGCAGATGATGGGCATCTTGTGCGCGCCCTTGATGAGCATGCGCGGCAGGTCCGATCCGCAAACGCCGACGGCAGCCACGCGCAGCAGCACCTCGTTCGCCTTGGGAACAGGCTTATCGACATTTTCGAGGCGGATGTCTCCGGGCGTGTAGAGGACGGCGGCGCGCATGAAGGGGTTCCTTTGAAAACGAAATGACTTGCGCCGGCGGAAAACCGCCAGCGTTCGGAAAAGCGGGAGGAACCGAGGCTCCCCCCACCGCCCTGGGAGTTACTTGTCGAGAACCTGCGGCCGGTATTCCGCAAACAGTTCCTTGTGCGGGTATTCGCCGACCTTGTCGGGCGTCACGAGGGCCGTGCCGGCATCGACGAAGGCCGGAACCGTCTTGCCGGCAGCGGCTTCGCGTGCGACCTGGATGGTCACGTCGCCGAGATATTGCGGGTCGTTCAGCGCAGTGGCGATGTACTTGCCGTCGGCCATGGCCTCCAGCGCCTCGGACAGGCCATCAACGCCGGCGATGAGGACGTCGTCGCGGCCGTTTTCCTTGAGAACCTGCAGGGCGCCCAGCGCCATGTCGTCGTTATGGGCGTAGACGACCTTCAAGTCGGCATTGGCCTGAAGCAGGTCCTGCATGGCCGTCACGGCATTGGCGCGGATATATTCCGCATACGGGCCTTCGACGATGGTATGGCCAGAGCCTTCGAGCGCGGCGTGGAAACCATCGCGACGATCCATCATGACCGCACCGCCCGCATCGCCCTGGATCTCGATGACCTTTGCGCCGGTGACACCATCGGCCTTCAGCTTCGCGACGACGGCTTCGCCGACCAGCTTGCCCATCGCCTTGTTGTCGCGGCCGACATGGGCGGCAACCTTGCCGCCGGTGACGGGGCGGTCGACGGTGATAACGGGAATGCCGGCAGCGGCAGCGGCTTCGAGCGACGGTGCGACCGCTTCCGGATTGACCGGGTTGATGATGATCGCGCTCACACCCTGAGTGATCAGATCCTGGATATCGTTGTTCTGCTTGCTGACGTCGCCATTGGCGTCGAGGAAGACGAGCGTGTCGCCGGACGCCTTGGCGGCGGCTTCCGCGCCGTTCTTCAGCTGCACATAGAAGGGCGACTGCAGCGTAACCTGGCTGAAGCCGATCTTGAGGCCTTCGGCATGAGCGGCGGCAGGCGAAAGCGCCATGACAGCCAGAACCGAAACGGCACCAGCGAGGCCGGCAAGAAATGTACGACGCGTGTTCATGGATTCCTCCCTAAAAAACCGAAAATCGCCCTCTCTCCCAGAGAGCAACATAAGTGATATTATTTCACATATGTTGCTAGCATGGCATCACGCCCCCCGGAACCTTGTCAATCCCGGGACAGCGCCTCAGTGGAAAGAATACTCAACCACCTGAATTCGTTTATTTTATCTGAGTTTATTCCAGGGAAATCGATGCCGTTGACACGACAACGGCGCGCGAAAATCCAGAGAATGGGATTTTCGCGGGGAAAATGCCGGCAACATTTGCAGCTTTGTCGAAAAGGCGCAGGGAAAAGGGGCGGCGCGGCTTTGCCGACCGCCCGGATCGCGTCAGCGCGACGCGACCATATCCGCGATGCGGGCGCCGGCCAGGCCGAGCGGGTCTGCAAGATCCAGCACCACCGTCATGTGGTTGAGGCCGGGCAGCGGGAGAAGCTGCGCGGCCTCGCCCTGGGTATTCAAACGGGATTGGAGCTCCGCCGCTGGCTCCAGGAAGGGCGTCGTTTCCTCGGCACCGAACGCGATGACACGCAGCGGGCAGGCATGCTGGCTTGCCGTCAGAGGCGACCACGCCGACGCTTCCGCGGGCGTCATCTTCGCCTCGTCGCGCAGGAAGCTTCCAGGAATGCCTGAGAGGTCGTAGATGCCGCTGAGCAGGAAAAGCCCTTTCAGGACAGGAAGCTGTGGAGTTTCCTTTTCCCCCGACCCCGTCGCGGCAAGAAATGAGGCGAGATGCGCGCCCGCCGAATGGCCGCTGACGGTCAGGCGCGCGGGATCTGCGCCAAAATCCCGCGCATGCTCCTGGAGCCAGAGTACGGCGCGCCGCACCTGATCGACGAGAACATCGAGACGCTCGCCGGGCATGAGATCATACTCGACAAGCGCCGCGACGCCGCCGGCGGCCAGAACCGGCGCGGCGACGAAGCGATAGTTCTCCTTTTCGCCGGAACGCCAGTATCCGCCATGGACGAAGACATGCAGCGGCGCGCCGGCCTTCGGGCGTTCTGGCAGGATGACGTCCAGTACCTCCCGCGGCCGCGCGCCGTAGCGCAGATCGGCCAGCACATCCGCGTTGACCGAAAATGCCCGGCTGCGCGCGGAAAACTCGGCGGCAATCGCATCGAAATCCGGCACGAAGTCGCGAATGCGGTAGAGATCCTGTGACGTCATCCTCTTGGCTCCCCTGCGTCAGTACTCGACGGCGTAATACTTCGCCTCCATGAATTCCAGAATACCTGTCACGCCGCCCTCACGGCCGAGGCCGCTCTGCTTGACACCGCCGAAGGGTGCCGCGGGGTCCGACATCAGGCCCCTGTTGATGCCGAGCATGCCGCTTTCGAGACGCTTACCGACCTTGAGGGCCCGTTTCAGATCGCCGGAATAGATATAGGCGGCCAGACCATACTCCGTGTCATTGGCAAGGCGAACCGCCTCGTCATCGGTTTCGAACTTGTAGACGGGGGCGACGGGACCGAAGATTTCCTCCCGGGCAATGGCGGCATCGACCGGGACGTTTTCCAATACGGTCGGCGGATAGAAATAGCCGCCTTCCACAAGCGGCTTGCCGCCCGTGGTCGCACGGGCACCCGCGGCCACCGCTTCGGAAACGAGGCGATCGATCTTGCGCACGGCATTCGTCGTGATCATCGGGCCGCATTGCGTGTCCGGATCGTAGCCGGGACCGATCTTGAGCGCTGACATTCGGGCTGTCAGGCCGGCGACAAAGGCATCATGAATGCCGGATTGCACATAGAAGCGGTTGGCCGCAGTGCAGGCTTCCCCGGCATTGCGCATCTTTGCGATCATAGCGCCGTCGAGAGCGGCCTCGAGATCCGCATCGTCGAAGACTATGAAGGGGGCATTGCCGCCGAGTTCCATCGAGCAGCTGACAACCGACTTGGCGGCTTCGGCCAGAAGCGTGCGGCCGACGCCGGTGGAACCGGTGAAGGAGAGTTTTCGCACGCGCGGATCGGCCAGCATGGTATTCGTCACGCCACTTGGATTGGTCGTGGTCAGCACGTTGACGACGCCGGGCGGGACCCCCGCCTCTTCGCCGAGGCGCGCCATGGCATAAGCCGTCAGCGGCGTCTCGGATGCGGGTTTGAGAATGACCGTGCAGCCGGCGGCAAGGGCCGGGCCGATCTTGCGCGTGGCCATGGCGGCGGGGAAATTCCACGGCGTGATCAGCACCGCGATGCCGATCGGCTCGTGATCGACGAGAATGTTGTGCGAGCCCGACGGCGTATGACGGTATTCACCCGGGATGCGCACGGCCTCCTCGGCATACCAGCGGAAGAACTCTGCCGCATAGGCGACCTCGCCGCGCGCATCGGGCAACGCCTTGCCGTTTTCCAGCGAGATCAGCGTCGCCAATTCCTCGGCATGCTTCGTCATGAGCTGGAACCAGCGGCGCAGGATTTCAGCGCGCTGGCGTGCAGGGGTGGCGCGCCACCCGGCAGCAGCGGCCTCGGCGGCATCGACCGCGCGGCGGGCATCGTCGATCGAGGCGTCGGCCACTTCGGCAAGCAGCTTCCCGGTCGAGGGATCGAGAACCGATATGCCGTCGCCCTTGATCCAGTTGCCACCGATATAAAGGCCTTGGGCGTGAAGTGCGGGATCGGCGTAGCCGGAAACTTTGGCGTGGAACGTCATGGCATTGTCCTTTCAGATCAGATCAGGCTGGCGCGGTCGCCGCCATGGGCGGCGGCGACGAGGTTGCGCATCTCCTGCGGGTTCAGCGGGCGGGGATTGTTCTGGATGAGGCGCGCAATACCGGAACTCTGCTCGGCCACCCAGTCGATCCGGTCTTCGGAAAGGCCGAGATCACGCAGGGTGACGGGAATGCCGATCCGTTCGAACAGCGCGGCAAGGGCCGGAATGACGTCCTCGGGGCCGTCGAGACCCGCCGCGTCGGCGATCTGCGCAAGTTCTGGCCCGATAGCCGGCTGGTTCCAGGTCATGACATAGGGCATGAGGCAGGCGACGCCGAGACCATGGGCGGTGTGGGTGAGCGCGCCGACGGGATACTGGATGGCATGGGCCGCGGCCGTACCGGCCACGCCGAAGGCAAGGCCGGCGAGCGTCGCACCGAGCATGACCTTTTCGCGGGCGGCCCGATCGGCGCCATCCTTGCAGGCCGCTTCGAGCCCATGCCAGAGAAGACCGATGGCGCTCAGCGCAAACTGATCGGACAGCGCATTCTTGCCGACGAACACACGTTGCAGCGCAATGCCGGGAACCGGGTCGCGCCGGATCGCGGTGAAGGCCTCGATGGCGTGGGTCAGCGCATCCGCGCCGGCAATCGCCGTCAGACCCGGCGGGCAGGAGAGGGTCAGTTCGGGATCGCAGATCGACACGGTCGGAATGAGATAGGGGCTGGAAATGCCCACCTTCAGGCTGCGCTCGGCATCCGATAGCACGGCGACCGGTGTCACCTCAGACCCTGTTCCAGCGGTGGTCGGTATTGCGATCAGCGGCAGCACCGGGCCCGGCACGGTATGTTCGCCGTAATAGTCCTGCGGCCGCCCACCATGCGCGAGGAGGAGCGCCACGCATTTCGCCATATCCAGGCAGGACCCGCCGCCGATACCGATCACGAGGTCCGGTCGGAATTTAACGGCATTCTCGGCGCTCGTAATGGTCGAATCGACGGGCACATCCGGCAGGGTGGAGCTGTCGATGAGGACCGCGAGGCCCGCGGCCTCCAACTGGCCGACCAGCGCGCGAAAATCGGCGTCTGCCGCAAGGCGCGTGTCGGTGACGACCAGCGCGCGCCGGCCGAGCGTGGCCGCGACGCTCCCGAGCGCATGGCGCTGGCCGGCGCCGAAGAGCAGTTCGCGCGGCGCCCTCAATGTGCCGAATAGGTTCATTCCGTGTCTCCTCCAGTGAATTCAGGCGGCCTCAAGGGCCGTAAGTTGTTCGAAAAGCAGGTGGGGCAGGGTGATGCCCTCGGCCATTGCAGCGGCCCGGCGGCTGCGCGCGCCGTCGCCGGGAACGGCGACCGGTCTTGCAGCGTCGAGCGGGCGGGAGAGCCGCAGGCCGTCGAGATAGGCCGTCAGCGCAGACGCCGCGCCTTTACCGGCCTCCGGGTCGATGAGGATGAGAAGGTCGCCCTTATTGGCAGCATGATCGTCATCGAGCGTGCCGTGCACGTCCGGCGAAAGGGCCGAGCCGGCAAGGGCGGCCACAAGAAGCTCGATGGCCAGGCCCAGGCCATATCCCTTTGCATCGCCGAACGGCGCGATGGCGCCAGTCTGCGCGGCGATGGGATCCGCCGTCGGATGTCCGTCCGCATCCACGGCCCAGCCCAGCGGGATCGGCACGCCACGAAGCGCATGGTTGCGGATCTTGCCCATGGAAACGACGCTGGTGGCGAGATCCAGAACGAAAGGCCGGTCGCCGGAGGGAATGCCGATCGCAATCGGGTTCGTGCCGAGCATGGCCTTTGTTCCGCCGAAAGGATGAACCAGCGCTTCGCTCGTCGACATGACGATGGCGATGAGCCCGTCTCGGGCGGCGGCCTCCACATAGTAGGCGAGCATGCCGATATGGTTGGCGTTGCGAATGGCCGCCACCGCGATTCCCGTTTCCGGCAGGTTCTGCTTGAGGCGGCGCATGGCGTTCATCAGCACAACGGGACCGAGGCCGCGCTCGCCATCCACGTCGAGAAGGGCCTGCCGCGACCATGTGCATGCGCCCTGCGCGCGCCCATCCGCCAGACCTTTCTCAAGGCGTGACAGCAGAAGCGGCAGGCGCTGGAGGCCGTGCGAAGGCAAGCCGCGCAACTCTGCCTCTATCAGAAGGTCGGCTTGCAGGGCGGCGGCTTGGGGCTCTGCTCCCCGGCTGTCGAGCAGCGCCGTCGCCAGGCTGCGGAGTTGATCGGGCATGATCTTCATTTCATATCCTATATCGGATCATATACGATATTGTATTTGACATAGGATATCTTATTTGCAACAAAAGATCGCATGTCAATAAGCAGTCGGAGAGCAAACGTGGCAATTGCAGCGGAGCGGGAAGGCAAGGCGCCGGTCATTCGCCCTATCAGCGTCGTGGAAGGTGTTTATGACAGCATCTACCACCGCCTGATGTCGCTGGAGATTGCACCGGGCGCGCGCATTCCCATCGACGTTCTCTCCCGCGACCTCGGCGTATCGCAGACCCCGATCCGCGAGGCGCTCAGCCGTCTCGAGCGCGAAGGGCTTGTCCGCAAGGAGCATCTCGTCGGCTATAGCGCAGCCCCGCAGTGGACGCGCAAGCAGTTCGAGGACCTTTATGCATTCAGGCTGCTGGTCGAGCCCGAGGCGGCGCGGCTTGCCGTCATCAACATGACGCCCGAAGCGCTGTCGGAGCTGGAAACCTCCGCAGCCGATATGGGCCATGGCGAAGCGCCGGTCGACCGCAACACCCGCTATTCCCGTTTCGCCCGCGCCGATGCGCAATTCCACGACGCCATTCTCAAGATCGCCGGCAACGAGATCATCCGCAGCACGCTGTCGAACCAGCATGTGCACCTTCATATCTTCCGACTGATGTTCCACACGCGTGTCACGCAGGAGGCGCTGGAGGAGCATGAAAATCTGCTCGCGGCCTTCCGCTCAGGCGAACCGCAGGCGGCGTACGATGCCATGCGTATCCACATCGAGCGCTCGCGCGACCGCCTGCTGTCGGCCTTCGAATGAACGCGGTCGTGACCCCTCATCCGGCCGTCGCGCCGGCCAGCACAGCCGCCGCGCTCGGCGCCGAAGGGCTTGGCAAGACTTACGGCCAGATCACCGTGCTGTCGGATGTGACGCTCGACATCCGGCCCGGCGAGGTGCACGCCATCATCGGCGAGAACGGCGCCGGCAAGTCGACGCTGATGAAGCTCCTCTCCGGCCACGTGACGCCGACTGAGGGCAGCCTCTCCATGGACGGCAGGCCCGTTGCCTTCCGCAATGCGGTGGAGGCGGAGGATGCCGGCATCGTGCTGGTTCACCAGGAAATCCTGCTGGCGGCCGACCTGACGGTGGCCGAAAACCTCTTTCTCGGCCGAGAAGTCGGCCGTGGCCTGATGGTCGACGACCGGTCGATGAACCGGCGTACGGCCGAACTTCTTGCAAGGGTAGGCTCGACGGCGCGTCCGCGCGACCGCATCAGCGACCTGCCGCTTGCCCAGCGCCAGCTCGTCCAGATCGCTCGCGCGCTGCTGGATGAGCGAAAGGTCGTGATCCTCGACGAGCCGACGGCCGTGCTGGCGAATGACGAAGTGGCGGCTCTGCTTACCATCGTGCGCAGCCTGCGCGACCACGGCGTCGCCGTGCTCTACATTTCCCACCGTCTTGACGAAGTGCAGGCGCTGGCGGACCGCATCACCGTGCTGCGCGACGGCAAAATGATCGGCACCTGGCCAGCGGCCGGCCTCGGCCAACGCGAAATGGCGGAGCTGATGGTCGGACGAGAGCTGGACATGCTCTATCCGCACAAGCGGCCGCAGACGACGGCCGAACCGATCCTGGAGGTGACCGACCTTGCCGTCGATCACGGCACGGAAAAGGTGTCCTTTAATGTGAGGGCGGGCGAAGTGCTCGGCATCGGGGGCATGATCGGTGCCGGGCGTACCGAACTCATCGAAGGGCTGATGGGGCTGCGCCCCTCGGAAGCAGTGCGCGTCACCGTCAACGGCAAGGAAATCGCCAGCCGCTCGGTGCGCACGCTGATGGAGGCGGGGCTCGTCTATCTGACCGAGGATCGCAAGGGAAAGGGCCTTCTGCTCGAGGAGAAGCTCGGCCCCAACCTCACGCTCCAGGCGCTCGATTCCGTCAATCCGGGCTCCATGCTCGACAAGCGGGCGGAGTTCGCCCGGCTCGAAAAGGCGGTAGCGGACTACGACATCCGCGTGCGTTCACTGCGCCTTGAAGCCGGAAAGCTTTCCGGCGGCAACCAGCAGAAGCTTCTGCTGGCCAAGGTCATGATGGCGGATCCTTCGGTGGTCATCATCGACGAGCCGACGCGCGGCATCGACATCGGCAACAAGAGCCAGATCTACGACTTCATCGACGCAATGGTGCGTGCCGGCAAGGCCTGCATCGTCATCTCGTCGGAAATGCCCGAGCTGGTCGGCCTCGCCGATCGTGTTCTGGTGATGCGGGCCGGCCGGATCGTCGCCGAGCTTCGCGGCAATGACATCAATGAGGAGAATGTCGTCTACGCGGCCACGACGGGTGGCGGTGCGGACGGCGGGGAGGAAGACCATGACCACCGCAGCGACCATAACAATCCCGCCGGCTGACGACGCCGCCCGCATTCGCTGGGCCGATCTCGCACCCTTCATCGCGCTTGCGCTGATCGTGCTGTTCGGCGCGCTGGTGAACTCCAATTTCGTGTCGTCGGCGAACCTGATCAACGTGATCACGCGCAGCGCGTTCATCGCGATCATCGCCATCGGTGCAACCTTTGTGATCTCGTCGGGCGGGCTGGACCTGTCTGTCGGCTCGATGATGGCCTTCGTCACCGGGATCATGATCATGGTGATGAACCATCTGGCGCCCAACTTCGGCGCCTGGGCCATACCGATGGGCGCCGCGGTCGCGCTGGTCGTCGGGTCGCTTTGCGGCCTCTTCAACGGATTGATCGTGACGGTCGGGCGCATCGAGCCTTTCATCGTGACGCTCGGCACCATGGGCATCTTCCGCGCCTTCATCACCTTCATGACGGACGGCGGTTCGCTGCCGATCGACCGCAGCCTGCGCGAGGCCTATCGCCCGGTCTATTTCGGCAGCCTGTTCGGCATTCCCTATCCGGTGCTGATCACCTTCGTCGTCGTGCTCGTCGGGGCGTTCCTGCTCTACAAGACGAAGTTCGGCCGCCGTCTGACATCGGCGGGCTCGAATGTCGAGGTCGCGCGCTTTTCGGGCGTCAATGTCGCTGCCGTGCGCACCATGGCCTACGTCATCCAGGGCATCTGCGTGGCCGTCGCCGCCATCTGCTACGTGCCGCGGCTCGGCGCCGCGACGCCCACCACGGGACAGCTTTGGGAATTGCAGGTCATCACGGCTGTCGTCATCGGCGGAACGTTGCTGCGCGGAGGGCGCGGACGCATCGGCGGCACCGTCGCCGGCGCGCTGATCCTCGAGGTCATCGCCAATGTCATGGTCCTGTCGGACATGGTCTCGGAATACCTGGTCGCCGCCGTTCAGGGCGCGATCATCATCATCGCCATGCTGGCGCACCGCTTTACCGCCAACCGCTGATCTCGGCCCCAGGTCGAGACCGGCACTGACTTCAAAAGGAGGAGAAAATGAAGTCTATCATGCAGAAAGCCGCACTGTTGCTGTCAACAGTTGCACTGACGATCGCCCTGCCGCTCGGCAGCGCACAGGCCGAAGACGCCAAGGTAACGATCGCCGTTTCGATACCGGCGGCGACCCACGGCTGGACGGGGGGCGTGGTCTACCACGCCGAGCAGGCCGAAAAGGAAATCGAGGCCGCGTTCCCGAACATCGACGTCGTCCTGTCCACGGCATCCTCTGCAACCGCGCAGGTTTCCGCGCTGGAAGACCTCTCGGCGAGCCGCAAGCTCGACGCGCTCGTCATCCTGCCCTTCACGTCGGAGGAACTGACAGGGCCGGTCGAGCAGATCAAGCAGAAGGGCACCTTCATCTCGGTCGTCGACCGCGGCCTGACGGACCCGGCGGTGCAGGATCTCTATGTCGCCGGTGACAATATCGCGGTGGGTGCCAACACCGCGCACTGGCTGGTCGACAAGCTCGGCGGCGAAGGGCAGATCGTCGTGCTGCGCGGCATTCCGACTGTCATCGACGACGAGCGTATCAAGGGCTTCTCGGATGTCATCGCCAAGTCCAACATCAAGATCCTCGACATCCAGTATGCCAACTGGAACCAGGACGAAGCGTTCAAGCTGATGCAGGACTATCTGGCGAAATATCCGAAGATCGATGCCGTCTGGGCCAATGACGACGACATGCTGCTCGGCGTGCTCGAGGCCGTCGACAATGCCGGCCGCAAGGACATCAAATATGCGCTCGGCGGCAACGGCATGAAGCAGGTCATCGAGATGGTGAAGGAGAAGAACGAGCGCACACCGATCTCGACACCCTATCCGCCGTCGATGATAAAGTCGGCCATCTACATGACGGCCGCCCAGTTCGCAGGACAGGCGCCGATGCGCGGCTCCTTCCTGCTCGGCGCGCCGCTCATCACGCCGGAGAATGCGGACCAGTTCTACTTCCCCGCATCCCCGTTCTGATCGCAGACCCGTGCCCGGCTTCGGCCGGGCACACCACGACAACCACGTACAAGGAGACAAGACATGAGCGGCAAGAAAATCCTCATGCTGACCGGCGAATTCACCGAGGAATACGAAATCTACGTCTACCAGCAGGGGATGGAGGCTGTCGGCCACACGGTGCACGTCGTGTGCCCGGACAAGAAGGCCGGTGACCGCATCAAGACCTCGCTGCACGATTTCGAAGGCGACCAGACCTATACCGAAAAGCTCGGCCACTATGCCGACATCAACAAGACCTTTTCCGAAGTGCGCGTCGAGGAATATGACGCCGTTTACGCCGCCGGCGGACGCGGCCCGGAATATATCCGCACAGACAAGCGCGTGCAGGACATGGTGCGCCATTTCCACGAGACCGGAAAGCCGATCTTCACCATCTGCCACGGCGTGCAGATCCTGATGGCCGTGCCCGGCGTGCTGAAGGGCAAGAAGGTCGCCGGCCTCGGCGCCTGCGAGCCCGAAGTGACCGCCGTCGGCGGCATCTATATCGACGTAAAGCCCACCGAGGCCTATGTCGATGGCAACATGGTCTCGGCAAAGGGCTGGACCGGTCTCGCCGCCTTCATGCGCGAGTGCCTGAACGTGCTCGGCACGAAGATCACGCACAGCTGATCGCCCGATCGGTACGCACACCCCGGGTTCAATGCCCGGGGTTTTGCCGTTTGCTGCCTCGTCACAGGCTAAGCCATTCTGCAAGGAAATTCTATGGATTTGCAGGACAATAGGAGGGACTTTCTTATCTTTCGCGGCCTTCGCGCGCATCATCGCAAGCATTCCGATTTGCGAAGGAGATTGCGCGATGCGCTCGATCGATATTCCGCTAGATACGCTGATCCTGCCGGGCCTCAACGGTTCGCCGGAGGCCCACTGGCAGCGGCACTGGGTGCGTGATAATCCGCAAAGCCGCGTGGTCGAGCAATATGACTGGACCTGCCCGGAGCGACAGAGCTGGCTCGGCCGTGTGGAAGAAGATATCGAGCGGGTGGGCCATGACGTCTGGCTGGTCGCCCACAGCCTCGGCTGCGTGCTGGCCGCGCATCTCGCACAGAGCCCCATCGCGTCCCGCATTCGCGGTGCGCTGCTCGTCGCGCCCTGCGACCTCGACACGACGGAAACGATGCATCCCTGTATCATCCGGTTCGGCACGATGCCGACAGCGCGCCTGCCGTTCCCCTCTCTTGTCGTCGGCAGCCTGAACGATCCCTACATGCCGGTCTCCCGGCTCAAGAAGACAGCGGACGACTGGGGCAGCGATCTGATCGATATCGGCGAGGCCGGCCACATCAATATCGCGAGCGGCTTCGGCCGCTGGGCTGCGGGCTACGACTTCCTCGAACTTCTGAAAGAACGTGCGGCCTTCGCCGCAACGAAAGACGGCCGCCTGTTTTCGGCGGCCGTGTCGAATACCGGACTGATGCTCAATTGAGCATCAGCGATGCGCCGCCCACGGCACCAGCCGACGCTCGATCAGCCGCGCGAGGAATTCCAGCAGGATAGCGATCAGGGCGATCACGACGATGCCGGCAATCACGATATCGGTGACGAGAAACTGCGCGGCCGACTGGATCATGAAGCCGATGCCGCTCGTTGCGGCGACAAGTTCAGCCGCGACCAGCGTCGTCCAGCCGGCGCCGAGCGCGATGCGCACGCCCGTCAGAATCGACGGCACGGCGCTTGGGAGGACGACCTCGGCCAGCACCTGCCGCCTTGTGGCGCCAAGCGAGCGCGCCGCGTTCACGTGATCCTTCGAGACGGAGCGCACGCCGGCGGAGGTCGAAAGAATGATCGACGGCAGCATGGAAAGCGCGATCACCGTGATCTTCGACGCCTCACCGATGCCGACCCAGATGATGATGAGCGGAAGATAGGCAAGCGGCGGCAGCGGGCGCAGAAATTCCACGATGGGATCGAGAATGCCGCGTCCGACGCGACTGGTGCCGATGGCGATACCGGCGGGTATGCCGATCAGGATCGATGCGATCAGCGCGCCGAAGATGCGGTAGAGACTGGCGCCGACATGCTCGGCGAGCGTCGCATCGACGAAGCCCGTCACAATGAGATTGTAAAGCGCAATGACGACCTGCCGGGGCGAGGGCAGGAAGACGGGCGAAACGAGCGCATAGTATGACGCCAGCGCCCAAACGCCGATGATTGCTGTGATTGTAATCGCGGAAATGACGGCGACGGGAACGGGACGTCCGGCCGACGCCTTTTCTCCGATTTCAGCGTCGGTCGCGGGGGCGAGGGTTTCGATATCGGTGGA
The DNA here is from genome assembly GCF_022637395.1 of Shinella sp. H4-D48. Lineage (GTDB taxonomy): Bacteria > Pseudomonadota > Alphaproteobacteria > Rhizobiales > Rhizobiaceae > Shinella > Shinella sedimenti. The sequence continues at coordinate 866,526 of NZ_CP093338.1, forward strand.
AAATGTCATGCCGCGAGCTCCTCGTCGTCACCGGAATGGATAAGGCCGGTCAGCCCGGCGTGCATGCGCTTGAAGAGCGGCGAGGCTTTCACGGCCGCGACAGAAGCGCCCGCGCGCACCTCGGCGTTGAAGCCGGCCTCGATTTCGGCGGTAAGGCGGCCCGGATTGGGAGACAGCACGACGACACGTGTGCCGAGCAGCAGCGCCTCCTCGATGCTGTGGGTGATCAGAAGCGCGCCCGCACCGCTTTCGGCCTTGATGCGCAGCAGGAATTCCTGCATGCGCGTGCGGGTCAAGGCATCGAGCGCGCCGAGTGGTTCGTCCAGCAACAGGAAGCGCGGTTCGGCCGCGAGCGCCCGCGCGATGCCGACGCGCTGGCGCATCCCGCCCGACAGTTCCCAGATGTTGCGGTCGCCGGCATCCGCCAGTCCGACACGGTCGAGCAGCGCCTGCGCACGCGCGCGCCGCTCCGCAAGCGGCACACCTTTGAGTTTGAGAGGAAAGGCGACATTGTTGAGCGCATCGAGCCAGGGGTAGAGCGCATCGTCCTGGAAGACGACAGCGCGGTCGGCACCCGGCCCGCGCACCGGCACGCCGTCCACGGTGATCGTACCTGCGCTCGGTGCCAGGAAGCCGGCCGCGAGGTTGAGCAGGCTTGTCTTGCCTGAGCCCGAGCGGCCGATGACGGCCACGAGTTCATCCGAGGCGACCTGCAGGTTGATGCCGTCGAGGACACGCTTTTCAACCGCGCCCTTGCGGCCCGGCTGCGGCGGATAACGCAGCGACACGTCGCGGAATGTCAGGATGCTCATGAAACCTCCGGAAAGGAAAGGGGTTCAGCCGGTGGCCCGGCGGCGCATTTGCGCGACCGGGCCATCTCCGCCGCAGGATTGTCGCGCGTCAGTTGACGAGCTTTGCCGCATCCGTCACCCAGCGGGTGGAGACGTAGGGCTTGTAGTCGGACAGCGCGGCCGGGATCTTGCCCTGCTCCAGCAGGAAGGCCGACGTATCGGCCACCGCCTTCACCGTTCCGCCACCCAAAAGCGGCTCGCCGGCCTGCTCTTCGAGCGTCGGGAAAATATAGCCCTTGAGCAGGGCGGGGACCTCATCCTGCTTGGCGCCGGTGAGACGGGCGATCTTTTCGGCTTCCGGCGACGTGGCGTTCCACGCATCCGGGTTGGCGCGATAGGCCGCCGTCGCGTCGCCAGTCACCTTGACGAAGGCCGTCACGACATCGGGATGTTCTTCCGCAAACTTCTTGCTGACGATCCAGGCGTCGAAGGTCGGGCCGCCCCATTCGGCGACATCCGCGGAGGTCGCCAGCACCTTGCCGCTCTTTTTCAGCTGTGCCAGCACCGGATCCCAGACATAGGCGCCTTCGATATCGCCGCGTTCCCAGGCGGCTGCGATTTCCGGCGGGCGCAGGTTGAGGATCTCGACCGACTTGGGATCGACATTCCAGTGCTTGAGCGCGGTCAGGAGGCTGTAATGCGCGGTGGAGACGAAGGGCGTCGCGATCTTCTTGCCGACCAGGTCTTCCGACTTTTCGACCGACTTGACGGCGAGCGCCTCGGCTTCGCTGATCAGCCCGACGACGAAGATCGCCTCGATGGGCAATTCACGGCTTGCTGCGGCCGCAAGCGGCGAAGAACCGACATAGCCGATATCGAGCGAGCCGGATGCAATCGCGGCGATGACATCGGCACCGCCGTCAAACTTTTGCCAGTTGATCTTGGCGCCGGTCGCCTTCTCGTACGTGCCGTCGGCCTGCGGTACACGCGAGGGCTCGACAATGGGCTGATAGCCGATATTGAGCGTCACATCGGCGGCGTGGGCGGTGCTGAACGACGTCGCCATCGCAAGGGCGGCGGTGGCGGCCAGCAGGGTCCTGCGGGTAATGGTCATGGTCCTCTCCTCAAATTGCCGTCGCCCTGTCTTTGCGGGCCGGTCACTCAAAGCTACATAATCAATAATTTTAGTAGAGAAATTTTCGCCTCAATCTTGATGGCTAGCCGCGATTGCTTTTGCGTTTTGCACGCGCGCCGTGAAAACCGGGTCGAGCAATGCTTATGACGGCGCAACGGCAGGCATCAGGCGGCACCGGCCACGGGAAATCGCCAAAGATGGTGCCGAATGGGCACGGATCGCATGAAAACGACCTAAGAGCTTGACACAAGCACCAATTTTCTTGCGGCCCATGCCGTAAATAAATTATACCGTTTTTATATGTTTTTCGCACTTCGGTGCCTAGAATGAGCCGGAATCACCCGTCAACGGGGAACCGGTCGATCTTCCCGAAGACGACGAGGAAACGCGGCGTGCGCGAACATGCGGCACGTGACGCATAGGTGCTGATGGAAAGCAGGCAAGAATGCTGACGAAAAAGGGAAAATACGGTCTGAAGGCCCTTGTGGACCTCGCACGGCTTCAGCCGGGCGAAACGGCTTTCGTCAGCGAAATCGCTCTGCGCAACAATATCCCGAAGAAGTTTCTCGACACGATCCTTCTGGAACTGCGCAATGCCGGCATGCTGCGCTCCAAGAAGGGCCCGGGCGGCGGTTATTCGCTCTCACATCAAGCATCCGAGATTCGTATCGGCCACGCAATCCGCGTTCTCGACGGCCCGCTGGCGCCCATCCGCTGTGCCAGCCGCACGGCCTATGAGGCCTGCGAGGACTGTGCCGATCCGGAGACCTGTCAGGTCCGCCGCGCCATGACGGATGTCCGCGACGCCATCGCTTCCATCCTAGACACGATGACGCTCGAGCAGTTCGTTGCGGTGCCGGGCGCCGCGGCGATCATCGAGGACGAAGATGGGCGCGAGCAGCTGGTTGGCTGATTAGGACGGCGGAGCTGGCCCTAATCGTCCCGCGGCGCGCCGTTCCTGTGCGCGTCGATCGTGATCCGTCCGCTTTGCTGCAACGCTTCCATCGCCTGAGCGGTGAGTTGAACATCGGCCGGAGGCTCCTGGCCGGCTGATGCAGCCACATGCGCCACCGCCTGAGCGGAGGCCAGCGCGGACGCGGATGCCTGAAACGCGTTTATCCGATGCTGATCGGCGAGGCCGATCTGTGCCGCGTCAATGGCACGCCCTGCATCCGCGATGATCGCTTCCGTGGCGGCAAGGCGGGAGGTGAACAGCCCGACCGCAAGAGGATCGGAGTCGCCCGCATCCAGAAGCCGTTCCAGAACGCCCCTCGCAGCGCCCAGCCGGCACGCCGCCTCCAGAAGCAGGCCGAGCGAACGGGGAACCCCGACGGACGCAGCGTCGCCCGTCGCCTGAAGCAGGAAATCCGGTTCCGTCGCGACATCCTTCAACAGAACATGTTCGGCCGCCTGCGCGGCTCCCGGCGCGGGCTCGCAGGTATTTGCAACAAAATGCACACCCTCGGAGCGAACGGGCAGCAGAAGCTTCACAGCCCGGCCGCCGGTCTGCACGGGCAGCAGCATCCAATCGGCATGGCGGGCGCACGGCGTGCAGAACACTTCACCGCCGAGCCGCAAGGCAACGCCATTCGAAACGAGCGGCAGGGCTTCACCCGACCGCGCGGCGCCCTGCGCGACACGTGCCCCGGCAAGCGCGGCGGCGAACACGGTCTTTCGTTGCCCCTCCGTTCCATGACTGCGCAGACATTCCAGCCCGACGAAATGCGCCGCCAGGATTTCGGCAAGCGGGGCGGAGCGCGCCGCAGCCTCCCAGCAGACCGTCGCAAGCACGGTGTTGGAGACATCGATGCCGCCATTCTCGGTGGGTACGGATATGCCGAAGAGGCCGGACCGCGAAAGCAGTTCCAGCCGCAACTCGGCCCTGCCGGGCTCACTGGCGGCACCGCCGAACACATCCGCAAGGGTGCGGATGATCGTTAAGGCCTCGTCCTCCGTGCCGATGACGGCTGCCGGGTGCGAGGGATGGTCGAGCGTCGACGAAATCGTACCCATGTCGTCTGCTCCTTGCCGAAGGTGGTTTCAGGTCGCACAGGTTAACGCGGGTAAAAAATCACATTCTATAGATACTGTATAGATTCTTTTCGACGGCTTCAGAAGCAATCCAGCCGCAGCGCCGTGCCGTCTTACGCGTTTCGGCGGGCAATCCACATTCTATCGGCTTTGCCAGCGCTGAATTTTGACATCCGCGCGCATGCCGGTCTCACCTGACGGAAGGAAACAGGGCAGGGTGCCTGCTGACCCCGTCCGTCAAATCCCGCCCATGCAGAGATACTTCATCTCGAGATAATCCTCCAGCCCGTGGCGGGAGCCTTCGCGGCCCATGCCCGACTGCTTGACGCCGCCGAAGGGCGCGGCTTCGGAGGACATGCGCCCGGTATTGATGCCGACCATGCCGTATTCCAGCGCCTCGGCGACCCGCCAGACGCGGCTGAGGTTCGAGGCGTAGAAATAGGCCGCGAGCCCGTAGATCGTATCGTTCGCCTCCCGCACGACGGCGTCCGCATCCTCGAAACGGATGATCGGGGCGAGGGGGCCGAAGGTTTCCTCCTGAGCAACGCGCATATCATGCGTGACATCGGTCAGGACCGTGGGCGCATAGAAGGTGCCCACGCCGTCAGCCCGCCGGCCACCGCAATGAATGCTTCCGCCCTTGGCCACGGCGTCGGCGACATGCGCCTCGATCTTGGCGAGCGCGCGGTCATCGATCAGCGGTCCGATCGAGACGGCCGGGTCGAAGCCGTCGCCGACCAGCAGCGTCCCGACACGCTCGGTGAACTTGCGGGCGAACTCGTCATGGACGCCGGCCTGGACATAGAGCCGATTGGCCGAAACGCAGGTCTGCCCGGCATTGCGGAACTTCGCCTGGATGGCGCCATCGACCGCGGCATCCACATCCGCATCGTCGAAAACGATGAAGGGTGCATTGCCGCCAAGCTCCAGGCTGAGCTTCTTCACCTGGTCGGAACATTGTCGCATCAGCAGGCGCCCAACCTCCGTCGAGCCGGTGAAGCTGATCTTGCGCACCTTCGGATGACTGCAAAGCTCGCGGCCGACCGCATCGCCCTCCGACGCATAGATGAGATTGACCACGCCCTCTGGGAATCCGGCCTTCTCGGCAAGCGCAAACATGGCGCCGGCAACGAGCGGCGTCTGCTCGGCGGGCTTCAGGACAACCGTGCACCCTGCTGCAAGTGCCGGCGAAATCTTGCGCGCCACCATCGAGGCCGGGAAATTCCAGGGCGTGATGGCGCCCACGACGCCGATCGGCTGCTTGATGACCATCATGCGCCGGTCCCGCGAAGGGGCCGATATCGTTTCGCCGTAGATGCGGTTCGCCTCTTCGGCATACCATTGCAGGTAGGCGGCGGCGTGCGAGACTTCGGACTTCGCTTCTGCAAGCGGCTTGCCCATCTCGGCGGTGAGAATGATGGCGAGATCGTCGGTATGCTGCACGATCAGCTGGTGCCAGCGCCACAGCGTATCAGAGCGCTCGCGCGCGGTCTGCGCGGCCCATTCTGTCTGTGCGACGGCGGCCCGCTCGATAGCCGCCCGCGTTTCGTCCGCGCCCATATCGGGAAGCGTTGCGAGGACCTGCCCCGTTGACGGATTGAACACCTCGAACGTTGCCGCGCCTGCGCCATCGGCAATGGCCTGGAACAAGGCCGGATTTTCCAGCCGACGAACGAGATTTTGCGACAGGCCCACCTGATTTCCTCCCCGGAAGAACGCGTATCAAGACAAGATCAGATACGGGCGAGCCCAGTTGTCCGCAACCCGTCTTTCTGTCACAGAGGCAAGTTCTTCCATAGGAAGGTGAGTGCGCCTTGAGACTAATCTCGCCGGATGGCGCCGCATGATCTGCGCCCGGCTGGAACGGGCTATATGCGCGTATTAATTGCTTGGCGCGCCAGATCACTTCGTGCCATTGAACGTTACAGTTGTCGCAGCGTTAAACGTATGGTCACCGAATGAAGCCCAAGAAATCTTCCGCTGCCAGCCTGCACCAACAGATACTGACCGACATTGAAAAACGCATCGTGTCCGGCGATTGGCCGCCGGGCTTCAAGCTTCCGTTCGAGGTCGACCTTGCGAAGTCCTATAACGTTTCGCGCATGACCGTGAACAAGGTGCTGACGAGGCTGGCGGACGCTGGCCTGATCGAGCGGCATCGCAAGACGGGCACCTTCGTGAAGCAACCGAACGCGCAGGCTGCCATCCTCGAAATCCATGACATCGAAGCCGAGGTCCTCGCGCTCAAGCAGAAATATGCTTTCAAGCTTGTGGACCGATCGGCGCGCAACGCGAATGAACACGACCTGGCGCGTTTCGGCTTGTCGAAAAACATCGACGTGGAGGAAATCGCCTGCACACATTTTGCCGGCGATGCGCCGTTCTGCTGGGAGCATCGGCTGATCAATCTCGACGTCGTGCCGAAAGCCCGGGCAGTCGATTTCACGCACATTCCGCCCGGACAATGGCTGCGCCTGCAGGTTCCCTGGACGACGGCGCAACACAAGATCTATTCGATCGCCGCCGACGCTGACATCGCCCGGCGCCTCGACATAGCCAAGGGCTCGCCATGCCTTGTGGTGGAGAGGCGAACATGGAGCGACCAAGGCCCAGTCACCGTCGTCCGCTTCACCTATCCTGCCGAAAAGCACGCTGTCGTGGCGACCTTCACGCCGGCCTCGTCTGGCTGACGGACAGGCTCCTTATTGCGGAAGAGACGCGAGAAAATGATCGTTCTCGGATGCGAGGCCCATGCTGACGCGCACGAACGTTTCGAAGCCTTCTTGCTTCCAGGGTTTCGTGATGACGCCCTTGCCGAGCAGCATCTCGCCGAATTGCACAGCGTTACCGCCGCAATCGAAGAACAGGAAATTGCCGCGCGATGGCGCAACCCGGTAGCCTCGGGAAACGAGCACGCGTTCGACACGCTCGCGTTCACGGATCGCAAGGTTGACGGTCTCTTGAAGATGCGTGTCGTCATCGAGCGCGGCGAGGGCAGCGGCCTGGGCGATGGCGTTCGTGTTGAAGGGCGTGCGGGCGCGGTTCAAGTAGTCCGCCATCCGCCGGTCTCCGGCGATCGCGAAGCCGATCCTGAGCCCGGCAAGCCCATAAGCCTTTGAGAAAGTGCGAAGAATGACCCAATTCCTGGAACTGGCCTTGAGGTCCTCGAGCGCCGAAACATAGTCGGGGCCTTCGGCATATTCGACATAGGCCTCGTCGATCACCAGAAGCGTCTCGTCGGATACCGCATCAATGATCTGTTGCATGCCCTCGCGGCGCAGCCACGAGCCGACCGGGTTCATCGGGTTGGAGAACATGATCATGCGCGGCGCGCGCTGGGCCGCGGCCAGAAGAGCCGGGAGATCGACTTCAAGATCCGGCCCGATCGTGATGCGTTCGACATTTCCGCCCATCAGGACGGCGTAGTCCTCATGGAGGGGAAAGGAGGGGTAAAGCGTCGTAACCACGTCGCCGGCGCGAACCGTCGCCCGGCAGATCACGCCGATGAGATCCTCTGACCCGTTGCCAAGCACGATCTGTTCAGGCGCCACCCCGAACCTGGCGGAAAGCGCCTCACAGAGCGCGCGGCCCTGCGGATCCGGGTAAAGGCGGAAAAGATCTCCGGATGATGTGAGGCAATCGGTGACGTTCCGCGATGCGCCAAGCGGGTTCTCGTTCGACCCGAGCTTGGATATGGTCTCCACTTTATAGGTGGAGCGCACTTCCGCCAGGGTAAGGCCTGAATTATAGGGCGGAATTCGCTCCATTTCGGTTCTTACGGGAAGTACGCGCTCGCTCATATCGGGGCTCCTCATCTTGTGTGTGGAGCATAATGCACGGATCACGCCTTATGTATAGACATGAAGAACACAAAGAACATGTATAGACATATTTTGGAAATGGTGTTTCATTGTGACTGATCGACGCAGGGAGGCGCTTATGGGCCGATCGATATTCTCGCTAACGGGCAAGGTCGCGATCGTGACCGGCGCAAGCCGCGGACTGGGACAAGCCATTGCCGTAGCGCTGGCGGAGGCGGGCGCCGACCTGTTCATCACTGCGCGCAGCGAGGCCTCTCTCGTTGAGACACGAGCCAAGGTCGTGGACCGGGGCCGCAAATGCCATGTGGGAGCCCAGGACGTGCGGGATCTCACTTCCATCGCCACCACCGTCGCGCGCTGCCGGGAAGTATTCGGGCGGATCGACATCCTGGTAAACAATGCCGGCTTTGAGAATGTCAGCCCGTCCGTCGATGTGGACGAGGCCCTCTGGGATGCCATCGTCGATACCAATCTCAAGGGCGCGTTCTTCTGGTCGCAAGCGGTGGCGCGGGCGCTTTCGGAGCAAGGGGAAGGCGGAAGCATCGTCAATCTCTGCTCGCTGACATCCTATGTAGGCATTCCGACCGCTGTTCCGTACACATCTTCCAAATCCGGTCTGTTGGGCATGACGCGGGCGCTGGCGTCAGAATGGGCGACCGCAGGCATCAGGGTGAACGCCATAGCGCCGGGCTATTTCCGCACCGCCATGACGGACGATTTCTATCAGGACGCCAACTGGCAGGACCGAATGATATCGAAAATCCCACAGCGGCGCTTCGGGAAGGATGATGATATCGGCGGCGCTGTCGTGTTCCTTTGCAGCGAGGCATCCGCCTATGTTACGGGGCACTGCATACCGGTAGACGGCGGCTTTCTCGCTTCTATTTGACCGGGAAAAAGCAAAACAACGGGCTTAAAGTTCGCAATTGCACAAATTTTATGCATCGGCGAAAACAGCTTAAAAGATTGACACATGGAGGCTATTTATGTATATACATGAATAGCCGACCTCTTACGGCAGCCACATCCCGAGGGCTTGAATGAAAAGAATATCAAGGGGGACTGAATGAACCTTTCAAATGGTGCGCGGGAGAGCGCAGCCGCGCAGGCCGCCGTTTCAGTCAAGAATGTCAGCATGCGCTACGACGATTTCTACGCCGTCCGCGATGCTTCCTTCGACGTCCCCAAAGGCAAGTTCCTGACTATCCTTGGACCTTCGGGCTCGGGCAAGACCACGCTGCTCCGGCTGATTGCAGGCTTCGGCAAGCCGACCTCGGGCGAAATCTTTATCGGCGGGCAGCCGGTCAGCGCCGTGCCACCACACAAGCGCGTCATCGGCATGGTTTTCCAGAAACTTGCCCTGTTTCCGCACATGACGGCGGCACAAAATGTCGCCTTTCCGTTAAAGATGCGCCGGCATGATGCCCGCACCATCGCCGATCAGGTGGAACGATATCTCGAACTGGTCAAACTCGGCGGCTTCGGCTCACGCCGCATCCATGAGATGAGCGGCGGTCAGCAGCAGCGCGTCGCTATCGCCCGCGCCCTTGTCTTCGAACCCGACCTGCTCCTTCTCGACGAACCGCTGGCAGCGCTTGACGTCAAGCTGAGGGAGGAGATGCAGCTCGAATTCCGCCGCATCCAGAAGGAGCTTGGGGTCACGACGATCAACGTCACGCACGATCAGCGGGAAGCAATGGTGGTTTCAGACGAAGTGATCGTGATGAATGACGGCCTGATCCAGCAGCGGGCGAACCCCGTCACGGCCTACCGCACGCCGCAGAATGCGTTCGTCGCGAACTTCATCGGCGTCACCAATTTCCTGGAAGGACCCGCCACCTCCGTTTCCGGAAACGAGGTGGCTTTTCGTTGCGCGGGACACGAACTCAGCGGCATCTCCGTCGGCTCAGGCCCGGAAATCAAGGCGGGAATGTCCTGCTCGGGCGCAATCCGTGCCGAGCAGATCCGCGTCGCTGCGGCGCCCGAAAAACTGGCTGACCTGACGTTCCGCTTCACGGGCGAAATCATCGACGCTATTTTCGAAGGTGAGCGGATGGTCTACGAGGTGAACGTTGCCGAACTCGGCGGCGTGTCCTTCCGAGTCTTCGACCACGATCCCATCGGTCACACGCAATTCCTGCCGGGCGAGAGGGTCCTTGTCGGCTGGAATCCCAAGGACATGCACGTCTTTGGCAATAACCATAGCCCGAATTGAGGAGAACAGCATGTCCGACCAAAAACTTCTCTCGATGCCCGTGAGCCGTCGTTCGGTTCTCGGCACGATCGCCGCTGCGGGGGCAGCCACCGTATTTTCTCCGCTCGGCGCCACACGCGTCTTCGCGCAGGAGCCGGAAAAACCATCAGAAATCATCGTTCGCGCCTGGGGCGGAAGCTGGGTCGACAGCCTGAAGGCAGGCGTGTCCGACAGCTTCACCAAGATGACGGGTATCGCCGTTCGTCATGATCTGACCGAAGATAATGAAATTCAGCCGAAGGTCTGGGCCGCTGTCGCGCAAAAGCGTGTACCGCCGATCCACGTCAACTGGGACACCACGACGAACGCCACCAAATCGGCGCTGCGCGGCGTGACGGAAGACCTTTCCGACCTGCCCAACCTGAAGAACACCACCGATCTGGCAAAGCCGGTTGGCCTGGATGGCTATCCGATCGTCAACACCTATGGCTACGTCTACGTTCTGGCCTATCGCCCCTCAGCATTCCCGGACGGTCCGCCGACGTCGTGGAAGGATCTGCTCGACCCGAAGCTGAAGGGCCGCATCGCGCTTTACAACGACGGCATCGGGTTCCACTTCCCGGCCCAGGTCGCCGGCGGCGGCAAGCTCGAGGACATCCCCGGCAACATGCAGCCGGCCTGGGATTTCATTGCCAAGATCAAGGAACAGCAGCCGCTGCTCGGTGAAGACCCTGACTTCACGACTTGGTTCCAGAAGGGCGAAATCGACGCCGCCTGCACCATTTCCACGAATGCCCGTGAAGCCAAGAAGAACGGCATCGAACTCGCATGGGTCGTGCCGGAGGAGGGGGCCAAGTTCGATACGGACGGTCTCTGGATCCCGAAGGGCCTCCCGGAGAACGAGCTGTACTGGGCCAAGCAGTACATCAACCACGCACTTGACAAGGAAGCGCAGCAGGTATGGCTCGACGGGCTCGGGCTCCCTGGCGTGGTCCCAGGGCTCACGCCGCCTGCCGACCTCGCGAACGATCCGTCCTATCCGACGACGGAAGAAGCCTTCAAGCATTTGATCCGCATCTCGTCCAAGGTGCAGGTCGAAAACGAAAGCGTCTGGTTCGCGAAGTTCAAGGAAATCATGCAGGGCTGATCCTGCGCGACCCGCCGCCGGCCGACCTTGCCGGCGGCGGGGCTCTTTCAACAAGGTAGACCGTCATGCGAAACTCCCGTGTCGCATATCCTCTGACGTGGCGCGTCATGGATATGCTCGAGAACGTCTGTGCCCGCATCTGGCCCGCGAGCCTGCACAGGCTGCTGCCCTATCTGATGCTTCTCCCCGCCGTGGTGCTCGTCGGATTGCTCGTGCTCGGCCTTTTCCAGATCGGAGATGCAAGCCTACGCGTTCTCGACACCAGCACCTTCCTGTTTTCCGAAGATTACAGCCTGGAGAACTACAGGCAGGCAATCACCTCGGGCTTCTTCGCCGTCGTGGCCAGCCGCAGCCTCATGGGGTCGGTCATCGTCACCGTCATCACGCTGCTTTTCGCCTTGCCTTACGCCTATTTGATGGTCCGCACACAATCTTCCGGGCTGCGCAAATTCCTGCTCGTCGCATTGTTTCTTCCATTCTTCATCGGTCAGGTTGTGCGCGCATACGGCTGGCTGATCATCCTTGGCAACCAGGGCATGGTGAATGAAGCGCTTGGCCTCGTCGGTGTGCCGCCGGTGCGCCTGCTCTACAACTATCCAGCCGTGCTCTTCGGCCTCATCCAGTACATGCTGCCCTTCGCGGTACTGATGCTGGCCCCGGCACTGACGGCCATTCCCGAGGAGTTGGAATCAGCCGCCGGATCGCTCGGCGCCAACTGGGTACGCACTTTCCGGCATATTGTACTCCCGTTGGCGCGACCGGGCCTCGTCGGTGCGGGACTGGTGGTCATGACGCTTTCGCTCACGGACTTCGCCATCCCGGCGATCCTCGGCGGCGGCTCGCAGGACTTCATCGCCAACGCCATCTACGACCAGTTCTTCCGCACGTCCAACCAGGGTCTCGGAGCCGCACTCTCGCTCATGCTTGTTGCCGTCGGCTCTATCATGGTGGGCGTGGTCTTTGCCGTGTTCGGCGCAGGAACGCTTGCCATGACGGGAGGCCGCAAATGATCGGCAGCCGCAGCAAGACCATCGTCATATGGACGTTCGTCGCAATCGCCCTGATCCTGCTCTCAGCCCCGACGATTGTGGTTCTCGGCGCGTCCTTCACCGCCGGAAATATGATTACCTTTCCACCGCAGGGCCTTTCCGTGAAATGGTACGGCGCGATCCTTGGCGCCTCTGACCTGCGGCAGGCCTTCATACGCTCCCTGATCGTCTCGGCGATCTGCACCGTCGTCTCCATTCCGGTTGGCACGCTCGCCGGGATCGCACTCGCGAAGTACAAGGTGCGTTTCGAGAAGGCGATTCAGATCTACCTGCTGCTGCCCTTCACGATCCCGCTGATCGGGTCCGGCATCGGCATGATGCTCGTGTTCGGCAATATGGGCGTGCTCGGCCAGCTCTGGCCGGTCGGCATCGCCTGCTGCGTAATCAATTTGCCCTTCATGATCTGGGCGGTTACGGCCAGTGCGAGCAACCTGAACGAGGACCTTGAACTTGCAGCCGCCAATTGCGGCGCACCGCCGCTCCAGCGCTTCCTTTATATTACGCTGCCTGCCGTGCTGCCCGGTGTGATCACCGGCTCGCTGTTGATGTTCATTCTCGCGCTCAACGAGTTCCTGGTCAGCCTGCTTCTCGTGGACGCGCGAAGCGTCACACTTCCCGTGCAGATCTACAACTCGATCCGCTCGATCATCACGCCCGATCTTGCCGCAATCTCGGTCGTGTTCATCGTCTGCGCCGGCATCGCGATTACGCTGCTCGACCGGCTCGTCGGCCTCGATATCTTCCTCAAATCCAAATGACCCCGTCCGTCGGAATCAAGGTGAAAACGAAATGACCAATGTCTCCTTCCATGACTATGCAAGGCTCAACGCCGAGCAGAAGGCAGCCCTTCTTCGTCGCTCAGAAACCGATATTTCCGGTTTCATCGAAAAGGTGCAGCCGATCATCGAAGCGGTCCGAACGGAAGGCGATGCCGCCGTCGCTCGCTTCGGCCGCGACCTCGACAAGGCCGATATCACCGAGAAGGACATCAAGGTCACGCCCTCGGAGTTCGACGATGCCTTCAAGAAGGTCGATGCCGACGTCATCAAGTCGATCGAGTTCGGCGTCGAGAACATTCGCATTTTCCATGAAGAGCAGAAGCCGGAAGCCATGTGGCTGAAGGAAATCCGCCCAGGCGCTTTTGCTGGCGACCGGTTCACGCCGATTTCCTCTGTCGCGCTCTATGTCCCGCGCGGCAAGGGCTCTTTTCCCTCCGTCACCATGATGACTTCGGTACCCGGCGTCGTCGCCGGGGTTCCGAACCTTGCCATCGTGACGCCTCCCGGACCTGACGGCACCGTCGATGCCGCCACGCTCGTGGCCGCCCGCATCGCCGGCGTGGAAACAGTCTACAAGGTCGGCGGCGCGCAGGCCGTGGCCGCCGTCGCCTACGGGACCGAAACGATCAAACCGGCGCTCAAGATCGTCGGCCCCGGCAGTCCCTGGGTAGTGGCTGCCAAACGCCTGCTGGCCGGCGTCATCGACACCGGCCTGCCCGCAGGCCCGTCAGAAGGCATGATCTTCGCCGACGACACCGTCAACGGCGGCCTCGCAGCGATGGACCTTCTCATCGAAGCCGAGCACGGCCCCGATTCTTCCGCCTATCTCGTCACGCACAGCCGTCGTGTCGCGGAAGAAGCGCTCGCTTCCCTTCCGGACCATTGGTCGCGCATGACGGAGCAACGTGTGGGCTTCTCCACCACGGTTCTGACCGGAAAGAACGGCGGGATCGTCCTTACATCGTCGCTCGAGGAGAGCTACGAATTCGTCAACGCCTATGCGCCGGAACATCTGGAAATCCTCTCCGAAGACCCGTTCGCCCATCTCGGCCATATCACCGAGGCCGCGGAGATCCTCATGGGTCCTCATACGCCAGTCAGCATCGCCAACTTCACACTCGGACCAAATGCCGTTCTGCCGACGAGCCGCTGGGCGCGCACCTTCGGGCCGCTTTCGGTGAATGATTTCGTCAAGCGCAGCTCTATCGGTTACGTCACAAAGAGCGCCTATCCAATGTTTGCCGGCCATGCCCACAAGCTGGCGGTCTACGAAGGGTTCTCGTCGCATGCCAACGCCGTGTCGCCACTGCGTGAACAGTACCTGACCAAGAAGGGCTGAGCCGATGAAGGCGGTGAGGCTTCACGATGCGCTGGATCTGAGGGTGGAAGAGGTGGAACCGCCGCCGCCCCCGCCGCCGGGTTATGTGAACCTCAAGGTTCGCGCGGCTGGCATCTGCGGCTCGGACCTGCACAATTTCCGCACGGGCCAGTGGATCAGCCGCCGTCCCTCCACTGCAGGCCACGAGTTCTGCGGCGAGGTCATCGCCGTGGGCGCGGGCGTAACCGAGCTAAAGGTCGGAGACTACGTTTCCGCTGACTCGCGCGTCTGGTGCGGCGCGTGCGCGGCTTGCCTGAGCGGCCGGCCCCATATCTGCGAGAAACTCGGCTTCGTCGGCGAAGTATGCGACGGCGGTTTCGCGGAGAAGACCCAACTTCCGGCAAAGCTTGTGGTGCGTCATGACAGGGCACTTGCGCCCCGCGTGGCTGCGATGGCGGAGCCGCTCGCGGTTTCGCTGCATGCGGTGCGACGGCTTGCCCTGCCTGCCGGAGAACCTGTTTTGGTCATCGGATGTGGCACCATTGGTGGCCTCAGCGCGCTGCTGCTGTCCCGGCTCCATGACGGTCCGCTCCTTCTCGCCGATCTAAATGCCAGCAGGCTGGCGCTTGTCGAGGAGGTGACAGGCGGTCACCGCGTTGCGCTCGAGCAGGCCTCGATCTCTGCCGCGTTGGGCGACCGACGTCTGCGCTATGCGCTGGATGCGACGGGGAGCGGGCAGGCGATCCGCGCCGGCCTGGATCTTCTGGCCGGAGGCGGGGCCTTTGCGCTCGTAGGCATAAGCCATGGCCGGATCGATCTCGATCCCAACCTCCTCGTCGAACGGGAGATCGGGCTTCTCGGATGCCATGCCTTCAACGAAGAGTTGCCAGAAGCGGTTTCACTCCTGCCTACTCTAGCACCAAGTCTGGAGCGCCTCTGCGATCCGATCGCCACCCTGGACGACGTTCCAGATACCTACCGGAAACTTCTTGATGGCGGCGCCTCAAAGCTCAAGTCGATTGTCGAACTTGAGTGAAGTTGGGTCCGGCACGCCGGGCCAGATGATAACATTGGGCCGGCTCCGTCCCGGTCCGCAAGCGATGCAATGCGCCGGGAGCAAATAGCATGACTGCCCAATCCAGCCGTACAGCCGATATCCGGCATCACGCGAAAAGCCGGGATGGCACGGCGGAAGCCTTGCTGACGGATCTGCTGCGCGACCTGTTCAAGCTCGACGCTCGCAACGTGACGATCAACCACGACCAATACAGCCTCAACTCGCTGAACGGCTTCTTCGATACGGGGGAGGGCGAGTTCTTCTTCAAGTTCCACCAGGAGGAGGGTGAAGAAGCAATGAGCGGCGAATACTACCGCGCCGACATTCTCGCCAAGGCCGGCCTCCCGGTGGATCAGCCAGTCCTGATGTCCGTCCTTCCCGGCGAGCAGATCCTGGTCTATCGCCGCCGCCGCGATCCCCGTTTCTCCGACGTCCTGCGCGAGCTCGATCTGAAGGATAATCTGCAGCGTCGCGCCAAGGCCGTTGCGGCCGAGCGAAAGCTCAGCCGTGAGGTTCTCGACGTCTACCTTGAGACGTTGCACCCGATCACACCCGATCAGGCGGCAGCAGAACCCATCAACCGCCTCTTCTTCGAACGCCTGATCGATCCAGTAACGGGCGCCTTTCCAGGCGGTCGGTTCAAAAGTTTCTACGTCGACCAGGACTTCGCATTTCCAGGCACGTCCCTTTCCTGGGACACGTTCTCGAAAGCGCGCTTCTGCATCAATGGCATTGAATATGCCGAAACTGTCGGCGATCTGTTCGCGGCGGCTCATGCTCGCATCGCTCCTAGCAGGCTTGCGGATGCGGGCGGGGTGACGGCGCATGGCGATGCACATAATGCCAATGTCTGGTACTCGGAAAGAGGGGAGGAGGCCTCCCTGTCGTTCTTCGACCCCGCTTTCGCAGGCGAACATATTCCCACGCTGCTGGCCGAGGTAAAGACCACGTTCCACAACGTGCTTGCGCATCCCCTCTGGCTCTACGACCCCGCGTTGGCGGCGGACACATACGAGGCCAAGGCCGCGTTTTCTGACGGCGTGCTCGATGTGACGATGAACTGGGCGCCGAGCCCGGTGCGAAAGGACCTACTCGGCGTAAAGGCCGCCGACATGTGGAAGCCTCTTCTCAAGACGCTCCACATGCGTGGGATGCTGCCGGATGACTGGCGCCGGGTGTTGAAGCTCGGCCTCTTCCTCTGCCCGACCCTGGTGATGAACCTGCGGGCCGGTGCAACGACCCATAACCCGGTCTCCTCGTTGATCGGGTTCTCTCTGGCCGTCATGGCCGGCAGTGAACCTGTGGCGGGACCGGATTTCCTGACCGAGTTCTTCGACGCGATAGATCCCCGTGCTGACGTATAACAGGGATACCGTACCGGTACTGAGGGCCGCCATGGACAGGATTGACGAAAGATGATCGTGAATGTCGACGATTTCCGCCTTGCCGCGAAGCGACGTCTACCGAAGATTTTCTTCGACTATATCGACGGCGGCAGTTTCGGGGAAGAAACGCTAAGGCGAAACCGCAGGGATTTCGACGGGATCGCCCTCCGGCAAAACGTCCTGACAGGTCATGACACGCACGATCTCACAACGACGTTCCTCGGACGCCGCTCGTCCTTGCCGCTGATGCTTGGACCTGTCGGCTATCTCGGTCTCTACCGCGGCGAGGGCGATATTCTCGCCGCCAAGGCCGCGGCGAAAGCGGGCGTTGCCTATTGCCTGTCGACGTTTTCGCTCAAATCCATCGAGACGGTCGCGCGCGCCGCAGGCGGCAACCGGGACTTCCAGCTCTATGTCCTCAACGACAAGGGTCTGACGGAGGAACTGCTGACGGTCGCCGAACGGGCCGGGGCTGGTGCACTGTTCGTAACGGTTGACACGGCCATTACGGGAATCCGCGAGAAGGATGTCAGGAATGGCTTTCGCGCGGCAACGCGCCCGACGCCGAGGATGCTCGCCAACATGGCGACCAGACCCTTCTGGTGCTACGACATCCTGCGGGCCGGCACGCCCGCGGTCGAGATTCTCGCCCGCAAGCCGGAATTCGGCAAAGGCGCTCTTGAGCAGGCAGCCAACCTGTCGCGCAGGATAGACAAGACGCTGAACTGGGCGCAGATCGAATGGCTTCGCGACCGCTGGAAGGGCAAGCTTGTCATCAAGGGCATTCTCGAACCGGATGATGCTATGAAGGCGCGCGAGGTTGGCGCCGACGCGATCGTGCTTTCCAACCATGGGGGACGACAACTTGATTCCGCCGCATCGACGATCAGCGTCCTGCCAGAAATTGCCGATAGGACGCGGGGCGAGCTCGAATTGCTCATCGACAGCGGTTTCCGCCGCGGCTCTGACATCCTGAAGGCTTTGGCGCTTGGCGCCTCCGGCGTCCTGCTTGGCAGAGCCTACGCCTTCGCACTCGCCGCCGGCGGCGAAGCCGGCGTTGCGAGGATGCTGAGCATCCTGGAAAGCGAAATGACAATCAACCTTGCTCTCATGGGTCTGGAATCGATCGAGGCGTTGCAGGCAAAAGGTGCGGACGCGCTACGCATCGGCTCGTGAAGCCGCGCCGCCAGTTCCGCATACGCTTCAGCAGCCGGCGCACCTGGCGCTCGCTCAGATCAAGCACATGCGCCGCCGACACTGTGGTCATCCGGCCGGCAACCACCTTCGACAAGATCTCGATCCGTTGCAGATCGCGCTCGCTCATCGCTATCAATCCCATCTGCAATCTCCCAGGCATCATTCAGGCCCCGGGGAGAGTGACATTCCAACTTTGCAGAATCAGGACACTTCAACTTTGCGGCTACACACAAAGATCGCGTAATATGAATTATGGAACACACAAGATGTCGCCGACTGAGACGAGCAGCCCGCCAGTGCCCGATCGGCGCATGGCGGGCTGTCGTGGTTTGATTGTCAGGCCGCGAGGATGACTTTCATTGCTTTTTCGCGGGCGGCGTTGCCGAATACGTCGTAGGCGTCAAGGATCTGGTCGAGCCGGAAGCGGTGCGTGATGAGTTTGCCGGGATCGAACTTTCCGGCTTTCACCGTCTTCAGCAGCATCGGTGTCGTGTTGGTGTTTACGAGGCCCATCGAAATGTTGATGTTCTTGATCCAGAGATCCTCGATGCGCAGTTCCACCGGCTTGCCGTGAACGCCGACATTGGCGATCTTGCCGCCGGCCGAGACGATCTTCTGGCAGATGTCGAAGGTTGCGGGAACGCCGACCGCCTCGATCGCCACATCGACACCCTGGCCGCCGGTCATATCCATGATCCGGGACGCGGCATCTTCCTCGCCAACCTGAACAGTGTCGGTGGCGCCGAACTGACGGGCAAGCGCCAGGCGCGCCGGGTCCATGTCGATCATCACGATCCTGCCCGGCGAGTAGAACTGCGCCGTGAGCAGTGCCGACATGCCGACCGGCCCCGCCCCAACGATGGCGATCGTATCGCCCGGCTTCACGCCGCCCGCCTGAACACCGATTTCAAGACCAGTCGGCAGGATATCGGACAGCATGACGAGCGCTTCCTCGTCCGCGCCCTCAGGGATCGGATAGAGCGAATTGTCGCCGTGGCGGATGCGGACATATTCGGCCTGCGTTCCATCGACCGTATTGCCAAGCTGCCAGCCGCCATCATCGCAATGGGAATAGAGTTGGCGCTTGCAGTTCGGGCACGAGCCGCAGGACGTGATGCAGGAGATCAAGACGGGATCGCCCTTGCGGAAATTGCGCACCGCGCTACCGACATCATCGACAATGCCGACGCCTTCGTGACCGAGCGTGCGCCCTTCGCCGACGCTGGGCACATCGCCCTTGAGAATGTGCAGGTCACTACCGCAGATGGTCGTCTTCGTGATCTTCACGATGACATCCGTGGCTTCCTGAATGACCGGCTTCGGCTTTTCGACCCAGTCTTTTTTCCCGGGGCCGTAATAAACAAGCGCTTTCATCAGATCCTCCCGCGGGGGCGCGCGCCTCAGCATGGTTTTGCAAAGATCACACAAACCCGTCTCCTGTCCGGATGGTGAGGCGCCCCACGGGCACCCATGCGCAATCTAGACGAGGAACGGGCGGCAATCAGAGCGAAGCCTGCTCCATTCGGGAAGGCGCTCATCGAAATCGGAAGCATTCAGTTGCACGCGCTCAAATCGGCTGCCGAAACGGATCGGCGGCCACACGTCCGGTGCGAAGGCGCTGCACCAAGATGCAGTCGCGCCACTACATCCGGGCGAAGCGATTTCGCAATGTCTGGGACGGCGTTTCGCCGAAGCGTTGCCGATAGAAGGCCGTCATTGCGGAGAGGTTCACATATCCCCTCGTCCCGGCGATGGACGAGACCGTCTGACCGGGCGGCGCCTCTTCCAGCGCCTTGCGCAACCCGTCGAGCCGCCGGGCGGTCAGATAGTCATGCGGCGTCACACCGCGAAAGCGCCGAAAACCTTCTGAAAGGCTGCGGGCGGAAATGCCAAGCTGTGCGGCAATGTCGGCGACGGATGGCGCCTCATGCGCCCTCTCCTCCATCAGCCGCTCCGCCTCACGCACATAACGGGGTGCAGCGCTGCGCGCACCCGTTTCGAGATTGAGACCCGAGCATTCCGCCCAGCCGCGCAACAGCTCCAGGCAAAGGGTCTCCTCGATCCGCTTTTCGATAAGCGGACTGGCGATGCGGTTGTTCTGCGCATCGACCGACAGGGTCGCGTAGTCGAGAAGGGAGAGCCAGGGCGAGTGGCCGCGGCCGAAAACCAGACGCTTCTTCCAGAGGTCGTCTTCGGGCACGAAGCCGTACCACCGCTGCGCCGTCTCCTCCATCAGCTTGTGCGGGATCGTCAGGTTGAACTGGAGGTCGTCACCATCGGCAATGTTCCAGTAGTCGGTGCGGCTGCAATCGACGACGTAGCTGTCTCCGGCAACGGTGTCGAAACCCGACCCGTCCGTGAGCGGATGGCGCACCCCGCCGCGCATGGTATTGACCACGATGATATTGCCCGACGACGGATCGAATTCGTCCGCCCGCGTCGGCACGCCGAAGCAGAAGCGGCTCAGCACGATCCGGCCGATGGAAAGCGTGCGCAAGGTGGCGTTGGGATCAGAGCCTGCGACGAGCGGCCGGGTCGCCAGCGGCATATACACCCGGTGGCAGAACGCGTTCACCTCCGACCAGTCCCGAGACGCATTCAGCCTGCCGCTCAAGAGCGGCTGGCCTTGCGCATCATAAAGCAGAGCATGCTCGAGCATTGTCAGCCCTCCTCCATCCTCAACCGCATTCTGCCTGGAAACCGCGAAAATTCAATCGCGCGCTTCGCCGCGTGGTCTGCTGCGGGTGGTCACGATCATCCCATCTTGCCGTTTGACACTTGAAATCACATCAACCAATATGTGATCACATTTTTAACAAACCTGCTGGAGAACGGGATGGAGAGGGCGAACCTGGAGACGCGCGCGCGCGCGCTCATCGAGGCGGAAGCGGAGGTTTTTCGTGCGAGGCGTCCGCGTTGCGCGGCGGCCCATGATGAGGCGACGTCAGGTTTCTTCGATGGCGTGCCGCAACACTGGATGCTCGACTGGCCAACACCCTTTCCGCTCGTCGTGGACCAGGCAAGCGGCGTGGAACTTGTCGATCTCGACGGCAACCGCATTGTCGACGTCTGCCTCGGCGATACCGGCGCCATGTTCGGTCACGGCCCTGCCCCCGTGCTGGAGGCGTTGAAGAATGCCGGCACGCGCGGCCTTACCACCATGCTGCCCTCCTCCGATGCGCAGGTCGTCGGCCGCCTGCTGGTCGAGCGCTTCGGCCTGCCGCGCTGGCAGCTTGGTGCGACCGCGAGCGATGCCAACCGCTTCGCCATTCGTGTCGCCCGCGCAGTCACGGGCCGCGCCAAACTGCTCGTCTTCGATGGCTGCTACCATGGCGCGGTGGACGATACGCTGGTCGACCTCGTCGACGGCAAGACCATCTCGCGACGTAACCTGCTCGGGCAGGTGCGCGATCTCGGTGAACTGACGGTCTCCATTCCCTTCAACGACGAAGCAGCACTTGCCGACGCGCTTGCCGCCAACGACATCGCCTGCGTACTCGCCGAACCGGTCATGACGAACTGCGGCATGATCCCGCCTGCTGCGGGCTTCCACGATGCGCTGCGCCACCTCACCCGCGAGGCCGGCACACTGCTTCTCATCGACGAGACGCACACCATCTCCACCGGGCTTGGAGGCTATACGAAGGTACACAGCCTCGAGCCGGACCTCATCGTCATGGGCAAGCCGATCGGTGGTGGCGTGCCGGTCAGCGTGTGGGGCATGACACAGGCCATCTCCGACAAGCTGCACGTCATCCGCCGCGAACAGAGCGGGCATGGCCATTCCGGCATCGGCACCACGCTGTCCGGCAGCGCGCTGCAGCTTGCCTGCCTGCGCGCCTGCCTCGAACACGTCATGACCGAGGAGGCCTATGCGAAGATGCAGGCCAATGCCGACCGCATCGAGGCCGGCTTCAAGGCGGCCATCGCCGGCGCCGGGCTCGACTGGACCGTATCGCGCGTGGGCGCGCGGCTGGAGGTCGTCTTCTCCGCCCTGCCGGTCAAGAACGCCGCAGAGGCGCGGGCCGCGGCATCGGACACGATCGAGGCGGCGCTGCATCTTTCGATGCTGAACCTCGGTTATCTACTGACGCCGTTCCACAACATGGTACTCGTCAGCCCTGCCCTCTCCGAAAAACAGGCAGGTGGTCTCGTCAATGCCTTCTCGACAGTGCTTGAGCGCCTTATTGAGCGGAGGGCCGCCGCATGAGCCGTGATCTTGCCAATCGCCCAGCCTCTGCCGCAGATATTTCCGAGGCAGAGGCGTTTCTGGCCGCCCATCCGGAAATCACCGCCTTCGATCTCGTGCTGATCGATCTCAATGGTATCGCGCGCGGCAAGATCATCCGCCGACACGAGCTGTTGCCGATCTTCCGATCCGGCCGCCACCTGCCGGGCTCCATTCTCGGCCTTGATGTCACCGGCGAGGACGTCGAGGACACCGGCCTTGTCTGGTCGGACGGCGATGCCGACCGCCGCGCCTGGCCAGTTGCCGGCTCCCTAGTGCCCCTGCCCTGGACGTCGCCGCCGCGCGGCGAAGTGCGGCTGGCGCTCTACGAACTAGACGGCACGCCGATGGATGCCGACCCGCGCCATGCGCTGGCGCGGCAGGTCGATCTGCTGGAGGCCGACGGATACCATCCCGTCCTTGCCTACGAACTGGAATTCTACCTTCTGGACCGCGAACGCACGGCAGATGGCGATTTCCAGCCGCTCCGCCTGCCGCTGACAGATGAGCGACCGGAGGGCATTCAGGTCTATGGTGTTTCCGAACTCGACCGACTGGAACCCTTCATCGACGCGGTCTATCGCGGTGCGGAAGCGCAGGGCCTGCCTGTCGAGACGATGATTTCGGAATATGCCCAGGGCCAGTTCGAACTGACGCTGCGCCATGGCGGCGCGCTGCGTGCAGCTGACGACCTTGCCATGCTGAAGCGGCTCATCCGGGCGCTTGCCGTGCGCCACGGCATGATGGCCTGCTTCATGGCCAAGCCTTTCGCCGGCAGGGCAGGCTCGGGCATGCATGTCCACGCCAGCCTTGGCGACGCCGCAGGCGAAAACCTGTTTGCCGATCATGGCGAAGCCCTGTCGCCCCTCTTGAGACACGCCGTCGCGGGTCTGCTGGAGACGATGGAGGAATCCATGCTCGTCTTCGCGCCACACTTCAACTCGTGGCGTCGCTTTTCCGCGCAGAGCTACGCGCCGACGACGCCCACCTGGGGCACGAACAACCGCAGCGTCGCCGTGCGTATTCCAACGGGCTCGCCGGCGGGCCGCCATCTGGAGCAGCGCGCGGCCGGAATCGATTCCAACCCCTATCTCGTTGGCGCGACGGTGCTTGCGGGCATGCGCAAGGGCATCCTCGCCAAGGCCGATCCCGGCCCGGAAACGACGGCCTATGCCGAAGCCACCGGCGACGATCTGCCACCGGACTGGCGCGGCGCCATCGAGACGGCGGGCAGCTCCGCCTTCCTCAAGGAGGCGCTCGGCGAGCGTCTGCATCACGTCTTCCTCGCCCTCAAGCGCGCCGAATATCGTCGCTTCGCCAACGAAGTGACCGCACTCGAACGCACATTCTACGGTGAAATCGTCTGACCATGAAAACCTTCTACACCGCCGACCATCACCTGCATCATAGCGGCATGGAACTGTCCTTTGGCCGCATCGTGGAAACCTTCGAAATGCCCGAACGCGCGGAGATCGTGCTGCGGCGCGTGAAGGACGTCGCGCTCGGCCCGATCATCGAACCGCCGAGCTATGAGCGCGCGCTCATCGAGCGCATCCATACGCCTGACTATCTCGACTTCCTGGAAAATGTCTTTGCCGAGTGGCAGGCGGCCGGACGCGACGGCGAGGTCTGGCCCTATAGCTGGCGCCACCGATCCATGCCTGCAATTGACGCGCCACCCTCGGGCCTCGATGCTCGGCTCTCCTACTATTCCTTCGACATGGCCGGATCGATCACCGAAACGACCTGGCAGGCCGCGAAACGTGCTGCCGACACCGCCCTGGCGGGCGCGGATGCCGTGCTTTCCGGCGAGCGCGCCGCCTTCTCGCTGTGCCGTCCGCCCGGGCATCATGCCGGGCGCGATTTCTTCGGTGGCTATTGCTACCTCAACAATGCGGCCATCGCCGCCCAGCGCTTTCTCGATAAAGGCCACGCCCGCGTCGCGATCTTCGACGTGGACTACCATCACGGCAACGGTACGCAGGAAATCTTCTACGACCGCGACGACGTGCTGCTGGCCAGCCTGCACGGCGACCCTGACTTCGAGTTTCCCTTCCATCTCGGCTATGCCCGCGAACGCGGCACAGGCAAGGGCGACGGCTACAACCTCAACTATCCCCTCCCCGCTGGCACCCCTTGGCCGCAATGGCAGGCGGCTTTCGAGGATGCGCACGAGAAAATCCGGGCCTACGCGCCGACCGCGCTCGTCATCTCGCTCGGCGTCGACGCGTTCAAGGACGACCCGATCTCGCAATTCAAACTGGAGAGCGAACACTTCCTGACAATCGGCCGTCGCATCGCAGATTTCGATCTGCCGACGCTCTTCGTGATGGAAGGCGGCTATGCGACGGGCGCGCTCGGCGTCAACGCCGTGAATGTCCTGCAGGGCTTCGAGGGCGGCTGACAGTCAGGGGATTTCAAGCCGCTCACGCGCCGTTCTGCGCGAAAAGCACTTCAACGCGCTTGTCCAGAACGCGCTAGGCAGCGGTATAGCGCGTATCCGGAACGACAAGCTCCTGGTACCTTCGATTTCGCCGACACGTCCAGTAAAGGGATTAGCCGCCAGCAGCCGCCTCGGCCGGAGACGACATCGCCTGGACGCTGCTGCCTTGGGATTGTGATCGGCAATATCCTCTCCGATCACTTCCAGCTCACGAGGATAGCGTCGGGACCAGACGACGTGCGTCATGGCGTCCGTCAAGGTTCGTATTTGCTGAGGACAACTGCGATCTCGTCTTCACTAAAGAAATCGCCCCGGTCGGCGTCCGCAAGACCCGCCTCGACACCTTCGATCCACTTTTCCTGCCACGCGAGCGAATGGCCATGTGCGAGCGCGTCCTCAATGATCTGACCACGCGTCAGCGAGGAGCGCGCAGCAAGCGCATCGATGCGACGATCGAGGTCCTTCGATATGCTGTGGCCTTTGCTCATGCCACTATTCTCGCACGAACCGCCCGACCTTGCCAGTCCGGCGTCAGGCGTCCCTGTATAGGTTTTCGCGCGAGAGGTTCTTCACGTCGCGCTCGCCGCACAGCGCCATGGTGGTGTCGAGCTCACGGCGGATGATCTCCAGTGAGCGCCGCACGCCGGCCTTACCGCCGGCACCGAGGCCGTAGAGGAAGGGGCGTCCGATATAGGTGCCCTTGGCGCCGTAGCAAAGTGCCTTCAGCACGTCCTGGCCGGAGCGGATGCCGCCATCGAGATGAACTTCCATCTGATCGCCGACGGCATCGACGATGCGCGGCAGCATGCTGATCGACGAGGCGGCGCCGTCGAGCTGGCGTCCGCCATGATTGGATACGATGATGGCGTCCGCGCCGCTGCCCAGCGACATGCGCGCATCCTCTTCATCGAGTATGCCCTTGAGGATGAGCTTGCCGCCCCAAAGGTCCCGGATCCATTCGATATCCTTCCACGACAATTGCGGATCGAACTGTTCGGATGTCCACGACGAAAGCGATGAAAGATCACTGACGCCCTTGGCGTGGCCGACGATGTTGCCGAAGGTGCGGCGCTTGGTGCCCAGCATATCGAGGCACCAGAACGGCCGCGTCATCATCTGCCAGACGTGCTTGGGCGTGAAGCGCGGCGGGGCGGACAGGCCGTTGCGCAGATCCTTGTGGCGCTGCCCGAGGATCTGAAGATCGAGCGTCAGGACGAGCGCGGAGCAGCCCGCCGCCTTGGCGCGGTCTATAAGGCTCCGGACGAAGTCCCGGTCCCGCATCACATAAAGCTGGAACCAGAAAGGCTTTGATGTGACGGAGCGCACGTCCTCTATCGAGCAGATGCTCATCGTGGAGAGCGTGAAGGGAACGCTGAATTCCTCCGCCGCCTGCGCGGCCAGCATCTCACCATCGGCGTGCTGCATGCCCGTAAAGCCGGTTGGCGCGATAGCGACCGGCATGGATACTTTCTCTCCAATCATCTCGCTGGCGAGCGACCGATTGGTCATGTCGACCAGCACGCGTTGGCGCAGCTTGATCTTTCGGAAATCTTCTTCGTTGGCACGGTAGGTGCTCTCGGTCCACG
>NZ_CP093339.1 GCF_022637395.1 Shinella sp. H4-D48
CCGGCCCGGAAGCCCATGAGGACCGCCGCAAGCGTTGGATCGCTGGGATTGCGGCTGGCTGCTTCTACATTCTCGTCGGCGTGTTCGGCGTCACGCTTGCCGCAGTCTTCACCGCTTTCCCCGCAACCTTCATCACCACGCTTGCCGGCCTCGCGCTGCTCGGCACGATCGGCGGCAGCCTCGCCGGCGCGATGGCCGATCCCGCCACCCGCGAGGTGTCGCTCATCACCTTCCTGGCCTCCGCCGCCAATATCAAGCTGCTTGGCATCGGCGGCGCCTTCTGGGGGCTGGTGATCGGCCTTCTCGCCTACGCGGTTTTGAACTTCAGGTTCGGCCGCGCCTGATGGCATGTCGGCCGCGGGGTGCGCCGATATTGGCCGGCGCGCCTCCGCTACACCGTCATGTGGCGATGCACGAGATCATCCGTCAGCGCCGGGATAGGGCCTTGCGCGACGATACGGCCCTTTTCCATCATGGCGAAATGATCCGACGCCTCGCGGGCGAACGCGATGTTCTGCTCCACAAGGATCACGGTCATGCCGAGTTCCCGGTTGAGACGCACGATGGCGCGCTCGATCTCCTCGACGATGGAGGGCTGGATGCCCTCGTTCGGCTCGTCGAGCAGCAGGAGCTTGGGGCCGGTGGCGAGTGCCCTTGCGATTGCGAGCTGTTGCTGTTGCCCGCCGGACAGGAGGCCGCCTTGCCGGTCGAAATTCTCGACCAAATAGGGGAAGAGTTCCCCGACCAGCTCGGGCACGACATGCTTGCGGTCAGCGCGTGCAAACGAGCCCATCAGGATGTTTTCCCGCACGGTGAAATCGGGAATGATCTCGCGGCCCTGCGGCACATAGGCGATGCCCGCCCGCGCGCGTTGATGGGTCTGCGCAGACGAGATGTCCTGACCATCGAGCACGACCGCGCCCGTGCTGCGATCGGTCAGCGCCATCAGCGTCTTGAGGAATGTCGTCTTGCCGGTGCCGTTGCGCCCGAGAATGCTGGTGATCTTGCCGGCGGGCACCTCGAGCGAGATGCCTTGCAGCACATGGCTGCGGCCGTAATAGCTGTTCAGGTTCTTGATCGAGAGCATCAGGATATTCCCTTCGAACCGAGATAGGCCGCGCGTACGCGTGCATCGTTCTCGATCTCCGCCACGCTGCCTTCCGCCAGCACCTCGCCGAGATGCAGCACTGTGATGTGCTGGGCGATTTCCCGCACGAAGCCCATGTCGTGCTCAACGACGAGAAGCGTGTGGCGACCCTTGAGGCGGTTTATGATATCGGCTGTCTTTGACGTTTCGGCATGGGTCATGCCGGCTGTCGGCTCGTCGAGCAGGATGACCTTAGGGTCTTGCGCCATCAGCATGCCGAGTTCAAGCCACTGGGTCTGCCCGTGGCTGAGGAACGCCGCTGTCTTGCGCGCGACCTCAACCAGGCCTGTCAGCTCCAGTATCTCCACGATGCGCCGCCGCCGGTCGGCCGAAACGCCAAACCGGAGATTGGCAAAAACCGAGGGGTGCTTGTTGCAGCAGGCCACCTGGATGTTCTGCTCGACGGTCAGATCGCGAAACACGCTCGGGATCTGGAACTTTCGGCCGATCCCGGCGCGGGCAATGCGATGCTCCGGCCAGTTCGTGATCTCCTGGCCGAAGACGCGCACGCTGCCTTCCGTGCTGCGGATCTTGCCGCTGACGAGATCCATGAGCGTGGTCTTGCCCGCGCCATTGGCGCCGAGCAGCACCCTGAGTTCGCCGGTCGCGACGCTCAGGCTGACATCCTTGATCGCCTTGAAGCCGCCGAAGGCGACGCTCAGGCCGTTGAGTGTAAGTGCCTGGTTCATGTCACGCGGTCTCCGATCGTGCAGCGCCCACGGCCGCGGGGGCCGAGGGTTGTTCGTCCCGCTGGAAGCGGGCGACGAGCGCATGGGCGAGCCCGCCCAGTCCGCGCGGCATGAAGAGCACGACGAGCACGAAGATGAGCCCGATAATGGCCTTCCATGCCTCGACCAGCGCTTCGGTCTCGCTGACCTGTGCCTCGATCATGTTGATCAGGATGGCGCCGATGCAGGCGCCGAGCAGCGACGAGCGTCCGCCGACGGCCGCCCAAACAACCATCGTCACGGAAAAGGAGAGGTCCATGAAGGTCGGTGAAGCGAACTCTGTCACGACCACGTAGAGCATGCCGGCAAAGCCCGCGATCGCCGCCGACACGACGAAGAAGAACGTCTGGTAGACGGGCACGTTGAAGCCAAGATAACGCGCGCGCAGCTGGTCGTCGCGGATCGCCTGCAGGATGAGGCTTGCCCGTGTGTCGGCCAACAGCCGTGCGACGATCAGGGTCAGCGAGAGCGACGCTGCGCAAAGATAGTAGGTGGCCCGGCTGTAGGGATCGAACTCGATGCCGCCGATCGTCAGCCAGCCAAGGTCCGTAAGGCCGTTGAAGCCGTTGGTAATGGGTTGCGCATCGACCAGGACGAGCCGCACGAGAAGCACGAGCGCGAGCGTGATGATCGACACGAAGACGCCGGAGATGCGTTTGCGGAAGATGACGGCGCCGAGCACGCCCGCGATGACGACTGGCACAACGATGCCCATGGCAAGGCCGAACCACTGGTGCTGGAAGGGCAGCCACAGGAACGATCCCTTGTTGATGCAGCACAAATCCGTGGGTGCGCCGGGTTCGGCATTCCACAGCATGAAATCCGGTACCGGCGTGTCCGAGCCCTGCGAGAGGCTTGTGGGGCTGGCGAGCTTCAATGACATGGCAAGCATGTAGGCGCCCATGCCGAAGAACAGGCCTTGTCCCAGGTTGAGGATGCCGGCATAGCCCCAGGTCAGCGCGATGGCGACGCCGAGCATGCCGTAGACCAGGTATTTCGCGATGCGGTTCAGCCAGAATTCGTCGCCGAAAGCCGGAGCGAGGAAGAGCGCGGCGATGAACAATCCATAGGCCGCGAGCTGTATCTTGCGTTCGAGAGCCATGGGGTCAGCGTCCTTTGTAAGAGAAGAGCCCGTTGGGCTTGAACAGGATCACGCCGATCACAACCGCAAAGACCACGGCGCGCGCGATGATGTCGTTGGTGCCGATCGCCACGAGTGCATTGATCTCGCCAAGAAGCCCGGAAGACAGGATCGTGCCGAAAATGCTGCCGACGCCGCCCGTGACGACGACCATGAAGCCATCGACCACCATGGTCGCGCCCATATCGGGAAACACGGTCTTGAAGCCCGACATCATGACACCGGCGACGCCCGCCAGCCCCGAACCGAAGGCGAAGGTCAGCGCGTTGACGCGCTTGACGTCGATGCCGCAGGCGGCGGCCATCTTCGGATTGCGGATGATGGCGCGAACCTGCACGCCGGCAGACGTGCGATAGAGGATAAACCAGGTCAGAGCGGTCAGGGCGAGTGTCACGCCGATGATGAAGGCGCGATAGCCGTTGAATTCCAGCCCGGCAACGGAGACCGTGCCCTGCAGGTAGGATGGCACGGTCACGTTCTGGAGGCCCGGGCCAAGACCGTCGATATGGATACCAAAGAAGGTGAGGCCGAATTCGAGCCGCACGGCCTGCTGGATGAGGATGGAAATCCCCCAGGTGGCAAGGAGCGTATCGAGAAGGCGGCCGTAGAGGCGGCGCACCACGAGGCGCTCGATGACGAGCCCGAAGAGGGCGGTCACCACGAAGGCGATGGGAATGGCGAGCAGGAAATTGGCGCCGAGCCAGATGCTGGACAGCACCGCCACATAGGCCCCGATCATCACCATTTCGCCATGCGCCATGTTGATGACGCCCATGGCACCGTAGGTAATGGCAAGCCCCAGAGCCACCAGCAGCAGGATCGAGCTGAGGCTGAGGCCAATGAAAATCACATCAAACATTGAGCTGTTCCTTCCGGTCGAGCGAACGCCCGCCGGGGCACGAGGACCCGGCGGGCGCAATTCGCCGACTTAGCCCTTGAGCTTTGCCTGATCGAGGCCCTTGGCGGTGCAGAACAGGTTGTCCTCCGTCTCGCCGTAAGCGGAATAGGGCAGCGGCTTGAGCGGTGCCGGCTCCTCGCGGACGACCTTGCTCTGGCCGTCGGCCTGCCACTGGCCGATGCGCGGCGTCATCCAGCAATGCAGGTTATCGGCGTCGATGGTCACCTTGCCGCCGGGCGCGTCGTAGCTCTGGCCGCGAATGGCGTCGCGCATACCCTGCGGATCCAGATTGCCGGCCTTCTCCACCGCCTGCTTCCAGAGGAAGACCTGGAAATAGGCCGCCTCGAGCGAGTGATAGGTGACGGCCTTCGGGTCGTTGGTGAACTTGCGGAAGTTGTCGATGAAGGTGTGGTTCGCCGGGGTGTCGATCGACATGAAGTAGGGCACCGACATGTAGCTGCCCGCTGCATATTCCGCGCCCATCGCGGCGATCTCGATTTCCGAGGTTACGGTCGCGCAGATCGGAATGGTCTCGTGGGAAAGGCCCTGGTTCTTGAACTCGCGGTAAAAGGCGATGATGCTGTCGCCGACCACATTCGAAAGAACCACGTCGGCGCCTGATTCCTTGATCTTGTTGACCATGACAGCCCATTCGGAGTGGCCGAGTTCCAGATACTCGTCCGCCACCCATTCGGCGCCGCTGGCCTCGATGAGCTTTTTGGAAACCTTTGCCATTTCGCGCGGATAGACATAGTTCGAGCCGACGATGAAGAACTTCTTCTTGCCGAGCGTCTCGACGATCCAGGGAATGTATTTACCGAGCTGCTGGTTCGGTATCGCGCCGGAATAGACCACGTTTCGCGAGCACTCGAAGCCCTCGTAATGGGTCTGGTAGAAGAGCGTCGCGTTGCGGCGCTCGAAGATCGGCAAGACGGCCTTGCGGCTCGCCGACGTGTGGCAGCCGAACACGGTATCGATCTTGTTCTTGACGATGAGAGAGGAGGCCTTCTCGCTGAAGGTCTTCGGGTCTGAGGCGCCGTCTTCCACGACGACCTCGATTGGCCGGCCGAGCACGCCGCCTGCGGCGTTGATCTCGCTTGCGGCCATCTGCACCGCATTGGCAAGAAGCTTTTCGACGACCGACAAGCCGCCGGTCTGGGAATAGAGGGCGCCGACGCGGATCGGGTCGGAGGCAAAGGCGCGGCCGATGATCGCCGGCGTCGTCATGACGACCGATGCGGCGGCTGTTGTCTTCAGGAAATTGCGTCTGTTCAACATTGTGTTCCCCTTGTTGATGAACGTTGCATGGCGCGACTCCGCCAAATGCCGTGGCACGGCATTCCGTCGCTGATTTTCGCTGTGATGGGACTGACGACCTTGTCAGGTGACAATAAAAAACCCGCGAGGCTCATTCGAACCTGCGGGCTACCTTGCCGTTGGCACTTTCCTCTGTGCCGCTTCCATGAATGGCCATGACGTTGCACGGGGACCCATGGATATATATGTCTTTCAGGACAGTGCGAACTAAGCACGTTTCGGTGAGGCGCGCAAGTGCTCCTCGGACAGAACGATGGACTTTGCCACCTCCTCGATCGAAATGCGGCGCTCCATCGCCTGCCGCCTAAGATCTTGATATGCCTCGTTTTCCGTCGTGCCGTTGTGCGCCATGAGAATGGCCTTGGCGCGTGCGAGCTGCTGGTCGCCCATGACCTTCCTGCGGTATTTCCTCGTCTCCTTGATGAGGCGCTGCTGCTCCAGCCAGAGACTTCTGGCAATGGCGAGATTGGTCAGCAGACCAAAGGGTTTTATCGGCCTTTCCACCACGGCAAGAGCCCCGCTTTCCAGCACGATCTGAAGTGTCGAGGGGTTCTCGTAGCCGACGATGGCCAGCATGGTCGGGCCGGGTTTGGGCTGGTTCTTGATGAACCGCTCGATCTCGGGGCGGGCATCGTCCTCGATCGCCAGAAAGACCACATCGGTGCCGACGGGCAACTCCGGCGGAACGGGCCAGATCTGGGTGGGAGAGCAGCCGATGCGGCGCAGGTGTTCGGTCAGCGACTGCCCCTCGGCATTGTTGGGATGGAGCACGAGCACCTTGAGGTCCCGGAGATCTCGCAGAAGCGCAAATGACATCCTGCCTCCTAAAGACCGATGGCGTTGCGGGTCGCCGACATCGCCGACTCCGGTCTGTACTCGAGCATGAACGGATCGGGTGCGACACGGACGGACGGATCGTAGACGATATCGTACTCGCCCTTCGCGTTGACCTTCGCCACCCGAGGCCACAGATGGGTGTGGTTGGTGGCGCCGTCGATCTTCACGAGCCCCTGCGGCGCATCGTACTCGACGTCCGCAAGCGCCGGCAGCAGATCGCCGAGCGCGGTGCTGCCGGCCTGTTCGAGGGCCTGGGCAAATAGGTGAACCTGGAAATAGGCCGCCTCCGCCGGTGCGGTCGGAAGGACGTCGTCACCAAATGCCCTGTGGTAACTTGCGACGAACTCCTTCGCCTGGGGGCGGTCGAGCGTAGAGAAGAACGGTGCTGCCGTTACATGGCCCTCGGCAACGCTGGGCGTCAGCTGCCTGAAGTCGGCCTCGCTGGTGGACTGGCTGGCGATGGGCATGCGCTTCGAATCGAAGCCCGCCTCCTTGAAGGCTTTGAAGAAGGGAACGATGCCGTCTCCAACGACCGTGGAATAGATGACGTCGGGGTTGGTGCGGCGGATGCGCTCGATGATCGTTGCGATGCTGGCATCGTCCAGGGCAAGCGGCACGTACATCTCATCCACCACCTGGCCGCCGGCGCGCACGAAGAGATCGGCGATGGTGCGGTTCGATTCATAGGGATAGACATAGTTCGAGCCGACGAGGAACACCCGGTTGCCGTAGTTCTGCGTGAGGAACTGGACGAGCTGCACGGAATTCTGGTTGGGGGCCGCGCCCGTATAGATGCAGTTGCGCGAATATTCGAAGCCCTCGTAAAGGGTGGGATAGAACAGCAGCGCCCCCCGCGCCTCGATGACCGGCAACGCTGCCTTGCGCGTGTTGGACATGTGGCATCCGAAGACGACGTCGACCCGGTCCTCGTCGACGAGTTTCAAGGCCATGTCGCGATAGTTTGCGGGGATAGAGCCCGGATCGTAGGCGATCGGCACGATAGGTCGCCCCCGCACACCGCCGGCGCGATTGATCTCGTCTATCGCGAGGAATGTTGCGGCGCGCTGCGTGCGCTCGACCGCCCCCGTCACCCCGGTTTCCGAAAACAGGACGCCAACGCGCCAATCATCATTCCGCATGCCTACCGCCAAAACAAAAAGCTCCCGCCCGTTGCCGGTCGAGAGCCACCCCGCTCAAGGATCTGGAAATACCAATGGCCGGATCATGTCAGGCCGTCGGCGATCTGGCAAGGGCGACATTGCCCCGCCGTGCATAACAGTTTTCGATTGTGGCCGGGCCGGCAAGGTATGCCGGCCCGGCTTCAGGAGAGCGGTCAGACCGCAGGCTTGCGATGCAGCGTGGCCTGCTCATAGGCGTAGGCGAGGTCGATGATCTTCGCGTCATCCCATTGCCGGGCGAGGAAGATAAGTTCGAACGGAGCGCCCGACGCATAGTAGCCGGCGGGCACGGTGATGCCGGGAATGCCGGCAATGTTGAGCTCGCCCACCGTGGTTTCCTTGATCGCGTCGCCCGAATGCAGGCCGGGCAATTCGCAAAGCATCTGCGGATAGGCGAGCGCGTCGAGCTGGTGGCGGGTGAAGACCTCATCGATAAGCCTGAGATAGGTTTCCTTGAGGGCGGCGAATTCCGGCATGGCCGGCGGCACGGCCGGTGCCTTCACCGCTTCCAGGAAGTCCGGCAGTTCGTTGAGGTAGCCGAGGATCGCGCCAATGGCGAGCGGGTTTTCTGCGCTGGTCGCCGCGGTGAACTCTTCCCAGCTTTTCAGTGCTGCCTTGGGGCCAAGACGGCGCAGGTAGCAGGTGATGTCATAGGGCAGGGATTCCAGCCCGCGCCCGTCGAAGAACGGCGTGCCGGGCGTGATCTGCCGGTAGGTGTTGAAATCCGTGTCGGCGAAGGGATCCTCGATCAGGATGGCACCGGCGGCTATCAACTCGCCCTTCGCACGCTCGTAGAGCGCGGCCGTCTCATCGGAGAGCGCGTCCTTGCGCCAGCCGGGTCCATAAAGCCCGATCCGCTTGCCCTTGAGGGCGTCCCGCGAGAGATTGACGGCAAAACCGCCCGGCGGAATGTGCCCGATCGAAGCGAGCGTCTTGGGATCTTCGCAGGTGAAGCCGGCAATGGCGTCGAGGCAAAGAGCGGCGTCGGCGACCGTGCGGGCAATCGGCCCGACAACGTCGCGGTTGCTGGAAAGCGGAACGACGCCCGTATTCGGCACCATGCCGATGGTTGGTTTGATGCCGACGAGGCCCTGGGCGGAGGCAGGGTTCTGGATCGAGCCGCCAGTTTCTTCCGCAAGGCCGACAAGGCACATATGCGCAGCCACGGCGCTTGCAGTCCCCGCGCTCGATCCGCCCGGTGCGCGCTCCTCGATGGCGACGTTGATCGTCGGTCCCGCCCAGCTGTCATTGGCGTGCGTGCCGGTCCAGCTGAGGATCGGCACATTCGTCTTGCCGAGGATCACGGCGCCGGCGGCCTTCATGCGCGCCGCCACCGGGGCGTCCCGCTCGGGGAAGAGATCGACACCGCCGGTGCCCGAATAGAGGAGGCGCCAGCCCGCCGTGGTCGGATATCCAACCATATCGACAGTGTCCTTGATGACGACGGGGATGCCGGCCAGGGGCCCGAGCGCTTCGCCAGCCGCGCGGCGGCGGTCGATCTCACGCGCTTGTTCCAGGGCGTCGTCGCAAGGGAAGATCACGGCATTGTACTTGCCGTTCAGCCTCTCGACCTGGGCCAGTGAGGCGCGCGCGAGATCTTCGGAAGTCAGCGTGCCGGCCGCGAAGGCCGCCTGCACCTGCGCTATGGTGAGGCTGCCGAGATCGGCAAGAAGATCGGGGACGATTCTGGCAGAGGCGGTCATGATGGGTCCTTTCCGCGCGAGACAAGCGCATGGGGCATCCGGAGCGGTGCTCCGGCTGCGCAAGATGGACCGCAACAGGCGCGACGCGCGCCTTTGGCAGGACGCACAGCATCGACGGTTGCGGAATGATTGTCTGACGTCCTTGTCAGGAGGAGGATCGGCTTGCGTCCCCGTGGGTGGGGCAGATGCGCCTTGCCGTGACCGTGGCCTTGCGGCATCGCCGGAACGGGCAAGGGGACGGTCGAAGAGAGTGTGCGACGACTGCGAATGTCCGTCAAGGTGGATTCTTGCCGGACACCCCGCAACCCCACCGCGTTTGGCCGATGCGCTTCACCCGGTGCGCGACGACATTGAAAAAGCGGTCTGTCCCCGGTTGGATTACGCCCGTTCTGGTCTATGTTCACAATCCGATACAGACCCGGCCGGAGCAAAGCGGGTGAAACAGGAGGAGGCGAGATGACCGATCCGAAGATGATGTCCCAGATGGAAGGCAAGCCGGGATTTATCGCCGCGCTCGACCAGAGCGGCGGCTCGACGCCGGGGGCGCTGAAGCTCTACGGCATTGCCGAGACCGACTATGACGGCGACGAGGCGATGTTCCGCCTGATGCATGAGATGCGTGTGCGCATCATGACCGCACCGGCCTTTTCCGGTGACCGGGTGATCGGCGCGATCCTGTTCGAAAAGACGATGGATGGCGAAGCGGGCGGCAAGCCGGTGCCGACCTATCTGTGGGAAGACCGCGGCGTCGTGCCATTCCTGAAAGTCGACAAGGGTCTTGCGGCGGAAGAGAACGGCGCACAGATACTGAAGCCGATGCCCGACCTCGACGCACTGCTGAAGCGCGCGAGCGCAAAGGGCGTCTTCGGCACCAAGATGCGCTCTGTCATAGCGAGGGACGACAGGGCCGGTGTGGGCGCTGTCGTGCGCCAGCAGTTCGAAATCGGCCGGCAGATTCTCGATCACGGCCTCATCCCGATCATCGAGCCGGAAGTCTCCATCGGCAGTCCGAGCAAGCAGGAGGCGGAAGCGCGCCTGCGCGACGAACTCGCCCGCGAGCTGGACGCGCTGCCGGCGGGAACACGGGTTTTCCTCAAGCTCACCCTTCCCACCCAGGCGGATTTCTACAGGCCGTTGGTCGAGCACAAGGCCGTTGCGCGGGTCGTGGCACTTTCGGGTGGCTACAGCCGCGCGGATGCCTGCGAAAAGCTCAGCCGCAACCACGGCGTGATCGCCAGCTTCTCCCGCGCGCTGACGGAAGACCTGCGCGTGACGATGGACGACCCGACGTTCAATGCGAGCCTCGGCAAGACGATCGAGGAAATCTACGCGGCGAGCGTCAACAAGGCCTGACCGCGCTTTGACGCGCCCCGTTGCGCTATTTATGACGGGGCGAGGGGGTGACGGTGAGCATGGTTTCCAATCGCAACGAGCTATCCGATCTGGCGGTGTTCCTTCAGATCGTCCGCAGCCGAAGCTTCCGCAAGGCCGCTGACCAGCTTGAAATATCCGTGTCCGCCCTCAGCCACCGCATGAAGGCGCTGGAGGGGCGGCTCGGCGTACGGCTCCTGAACCGGACGAGCCGGAGCGTTTCCCCGACAGCCGCTGGATCGGCGCTGGCCGAGAAGGTCGCGGCCGGTCTCGATCTTATCACAAGCGGGCTGGAGGAATTGCAGGGCCGCTTCAGCGGCATTGCCGGCAGCGTGCGCATCAACGTCTTGCGCGATGCCGTCGACCTGCTGCTGACGCCGGTGCTGCCGCTGTTTCGCGAGCGCTATCCCAATATCGAGCTGGAGATCGCCTCCGAGGATTCCTTCGTTGACGTCACGGCGGAGGGTTTCGATGCGGGCTTGCGTTACGCCGGCACCATTCCCGAGGACATGATCGCCGTGCCGGTCACGGAGCCGCTGAACTGGGTCGCGGTGGCCTCGCCGGCCTATCTTGCCCGCTCGGGACGACCCTCCAAGCCCGAGGACCTGCTGTCGCACAACTGTATCCGCATTCGAACCGGGCGCGGGCAAATCTATCACTGGGAGTTCGAGCGTGGCGAGGACAAGCGGCAGATCGATGTGCCCGGCGCGCTGATATCGGGCTCGACAGATGTCTCCGTGTCGGCGGCGCTGTCGGGCATCGGTATCGCCTATTGCCTGGAAAAGGTGGCCGAGCCGCATCTGCGGACCGGGCGGCTGGAGCGGGCGGTGCCGGACTGGTCGTCGCTCGGACCTCCGCTCGCTTTCTACTATTCCAGCCGCCGGCAGGTGCCCTACGGTTTGCAGGCGCTGATACAGACCATCCGCGAAGTGCAGCCGCGTCATCGTTGAACCTGGCTCAATGATCCGTTGAGCGATAGGTCATTGATGCAATGATCGCGACCGCGTACCCCTGATGCCGTAGTGCCGGAATGCCGGAGCCCGGTCCCGTCCGGCTGAAATGCAAAGGAGACAGCATGTATCTCGCCAATCCCAACCGCTACGACGGCACCGAATATCGCCGCAGCGGAAACGCCGGTCTCCGCCTGCCGCCGATTTCGCTCGGCCTCTGGCACAATTTCGGCGGCATCGACCTGTTCGAGACCGGCCGCAGCGTCGTGCGGCGCGCCTTCGACCGTGGCGTCACGCATTTCGATCTTGCCAACAATTACGGCCCGCCGCCCGGCTCGGCTGAGGAAAATTTCGGCGTCATCCTGAAGAAGGATTTCCGTCATCACCGCGACGAACTCGTCATCTCGTCCAAGGCGGGCTGGGAAATGTGGGATGGCCCCTATGGCCGCGGCGGCTCGCGCAAGCACCTGCTGGCGTCTCTCGATCAAAGCCTCCAGCGCATGGGGCTTGACTATGTCGACATCTTCTATTCCCACCGCCCGACGGAAGACGTGCCGCTCGAGGAAACGATGGGCGCGCTGATCCAGATGGTGCATCAGGGCAAGGCGCTCTATGTCGGCCTGTCTTCCTACGGGCCGGAGCGCACCCGCGCGGCCGAGCGCATCCTGCGTGCCGAAGGCGTGCCGCTGCTGATCCACCAGCCGTCGTACTCCATGCTCAACCGCTGGATCGAGAACGGCCTGCTCGATACGCTCGGCGACCTCGGCGTCGGCTGCATCGCCTTCTCGCCACTCGCGCAGGGACTGCTCACGTCCAAATATCTCAACGGTGTCCCGCAGGATGCGCGTGCCGCTCGCGCCGGCTCCTTTGACGAGGCGCTGCTGAGCGAGGGCAACCTTGCCCGTGTGCGGGCGCTGAACGAGATCGCCAAGCGCCGTGGCCAGTCGCTGGCACAGATGGCGATCGCCTGGGTGCTGCGGGATGCGCGCGTGACGTCGACCCTGATTGGTGCACGAAATGTCGCCCAGCTCGACGATTCGCTTGACGCGCTGAACAAGCTCGCTTTCAGCGACGAGGAACTGAAGGAGATCGATACTCACGCCACGGAAGGCGGCATCGATCTCTGGCGTGACATGATCAGCGCAAAATGATGCTGGTCTGAAACAAAGCCTGCGCCGAGCGCGGCGGAGGCTCTGCAATCTTAAGGGAGAAGGCGAATGGAATATCGGCAGCTTGGCCGCTCCGGCCTCAAGGTTTCGGCAATCACCATGGGCACCATGACCTTCGGGGGCGTGGGCTGGGCGAAAACGGTGGGCGATCTCGGCGTCGCCGATGCGCGCCGTCTCGTGGACCTCTGCGTCGATGCCGGTGTCAATCTTATCGATACGGCAGATGCCTATTCGCAGGGCGTGTGCGAGGAAATCCTCGGCGAGATCATCGGCGGCCCGCGCAGGAGCGGCGTCCTGATCGCCACCAAGGCCCGCTTTCCGATGGGCGATGGCCCAAACGACCGCGGCCTGTCGCGCCAGCACCTCATCGCCGCCTGCGAGGCGAGCCTGAAGCGCATGAAGACCGACGTGATCGATCTCTACCAGGTGCATGAATGGGATGGCCTGACGCCGCTGGAAGAGACCATGGAAGCGCTCGATACGCTCGTGCGCCAGGGCAAGGTGCGCTATATCGGCTGCTCGAATTTCTCCGGCTGGCACATCATGAAGGCGCTCGGCGTGTCCGAGCGCGACCGCTATCAGCGGTTCGTGAGCCAGCAGATCCACTACACGCTGGAGAGCCGCGACGCCGAAAACGAGCTCGTTCCCGTCAGCATCGACCAGGGCCTCGGCATCCTCGTCTGGAGCCCGCTCGCCGGTGGACTTCTCTCCGGCAA
Source organism: Shinella sp. H4-D48 (assembly GCF_022637395.1). Taxonomy (GTDB): domain Bacteria; phylum Pseudomonadota; class Alphaproteobacteria; order Rhizobiales; family Rhizobiaceae; genus Shinella; species Shinella sedimenti. Next base: position 13,156 of record NZ_CP093339.1, read on the forward strand.
GCATCGCCGCGATCAGGGTGCGCCGGAGGGCACGCGCCAGTTCGCCGGCTGGACGGAACCGCCGATCCGCGATGAAAACCGCCTCTGGTCCATCGTCGAGACGCTGGTCGCCATTGCCGGTGAGCGTGGTGTGTCGGCCGCGCAGGTGGCGCTCGCCTGGCTGCTTGGCCGCAAGGGCGTGACATCCGTCATCATCGGCGGGCGCACCGAGGCGCAGTTCAGGGATAACCTCGCCGCTGCCGAGCTGAAGCTGAGCGACGAGGAGCGCAGTCGGCTCGATCAGGTCAGCCAGCCCTGGCTGCAATATCCGTACTGGCACCAGAGAAACACGGCCAACGACCGCCTGAGCGAGGCCGATCTCAGCCTCATCGCTCCCTATCTGAACGGCGCTTGACCACGAAGGACGATCCCGTGCGGCGGCAGGTCACAATGACGTCGCACGGATCACCAACCGTTCGAAGCGGTCGGCCCGGCATCTTCCAGTCTGGCGGCGATGGCGCCGACTACGTCGTCCAGCGGTGCGTCGATGTCCACGGTGACAGCGCTCTCGTCGGCCTCGGGCGGCTCGAGCGCCGAGAACTGGCTGTCGATGAGGCTGGTGGGCATGAAATGGCCGGAGCGGGCGCCCATGCGTCTGGCGATGAGTTCGCGGCTGCCGGCGAGGTGCACGAAGATCACGGGCGCGCCGGCCTGCGCGCGGATATGGTCGCGGTAGCGGCGTTTCAGCGCTGAGCAGCCGATGATCAGGGTGCCCTGCGGGTTCGCCAGCCTTTGTCCGACGAGGGTCAGCCATGGCCACCGATCCTCGTCCGTCAGCGGTTCGCCGCGACTCATCTTTTCTATATTTGCCGGCGGATGCAGGTCGTCGCCGTCGAGATAGACGGCGCCCAGACGCGCGGCCAGTGCGGCGCCGACGGCGGATTTGCCAGAGCCGGCGACGCCCATGAGGACGAGGCGCCGGGGCGTTTCAGAGTGAGGCCGTGATGCCGCCGTCGACATAGAGCGTGTGTCCATTCACAAAAGAGGATGCGTTCGAGGCAAGGAAGATGCAGGCGCCGACAAGTTCCTCGACCTTACCCCAGCGCCCGGCCGGCGTACGCTTTTCCAGCCAGGTGGAGAAGGCCTCGTCGGCGACGAGGGCCGCATTCAGCGGCGTATCGAAATAGCCGGGCGCGATGGCGTTGCATTGCAGACCGTATCGGGCCCAATCGGTCGCCATGCCCTTTGTGAGGTTGCCGACCGCCCCCTTCGTGGCGGTGTAAGGCGCAATGCCGGGACGCGCGAGCGCGGTCTGGACGCTGGCGATATTGATGATCTTGCCAGCGCCGCGCGCGATCATATGGCGGGCGACGGCCTGCCCGACATTGAACACGCTGGAAATGTTGGTCTTCAGCAGCCGTTCGAAGGCGTCGGCGGGAAAGTCCTCCAGCGGCCCGCGATGCTGCATGCCGGCATTATTGACGAGGATATCGATCGGGCCGACTTTCGCTTCGAAACCATCGATTGCGGCGCGCACCGCCGCATGATCCGTGGCATCGAAGGCAAGCGTGCGACTTGTGCCGATCTCACTGGCCGCCGCAGCGAGCTTGGTCTCATCACGGCCGTTGAGCACGACTTCGGCGCCCGCGGCAGCTAGGCCCCGCGCCAGCGCCAGGCCGATGCCCTGAGAGGAACCCGTCACGAGCGCGCGTTTGCCCGTGAGGTCGAAGAGTTGGATGCTCATGGGCAAGTCCTTCAAGCCAATGCCTATGCGTAGCCAACGGCTCCACGTCGATCAAGCCACCCCGAGCGTATCGGTAACCTCTCGCGGTACCGGACAGCCGCTCCGGCACGCGAATTGCGGGATCGCACAGCGCAAGAACAACCTATATTACATAATCTAAATATTTACCGGATCCGTTTAGAAGGGTGAAAGCTTTCTGCGGTGGCCGGCTGGTGCGTGACGCGCCGGGTTGCCGCGAAGGTGCTCAGGCGCTCTTTCCCTAAAGAGGCGGAAGTTTACCGATCAACCGCCACGGCATGATGCCCAGGCCCTTGATATCGATGCACGCTGCGATGCTGCCGGCTGTGCTTCCTGAACGGGATGGGAAACAGGCATGAATCGCGTCTGGACGAAACTCACGGGCGGGGCGACGGCGGAGGCCGTTCTTTCGACGGTCGGAAAGGCATTCGCCGTCATCGAGTTCGATGCTGCCGGAAACGTTCTATCCGCCAATGAGAACTTCCTACGCGTCTTGGGTTACAGCGCGAGCGAGCTTGTCGGACAGCACCACCGCATGTTCGTCGATCCCACCTATGCGGTCAGCGACGACTATGCCGCCTTCTGGCGCAAGCTCGCTCGCGGCGAATTCGATGCGGCGGAATACAAGCGTATCGGCAAGGGCGGCAGGGAAGTCTGGATTCAGGCGTCCTATAATCCGGTGGTCAGCAGCAGCGGCAAGGTGCTGAAGATCGTGAAATTCGCGACCGATATCACGGCCGAAAAAATGCGCGCTGCCGAGGCCATTGGCAAGCTCACGGCCCTGTCGAGGGTGCAGGCAATCATCGAATTCAGCGTCGACGGACGCGTTCTGACAGCAAACGACAACTTCCTGGGGGTGCTTGGCTATGACCTCGCGGAAATCGCGGGCCGGCCACACAGCATTTTCGTTGAGCCGGCCTATGCGCAGAGCGCCGACTACACGGAGTTCTGGCAGCGCCTGCGGCGCGGCGAGTTCGTGGCAGCGGAGTTCAAGCGCATCGGCAAGGGGGGCAGGGAGGTCTGGATCCAGGCATCCTACAATCCGATCTTCGATCCGGATGGCCGGGTGATCAAAGTCGTCAAGTTCGCCACGGATATTACGGCGCGGGTCAAGGCCGTCACCACCCTCGGCTCGGGCCTTGCGCAGGTTGCGGGCGGCAATCTGACCTGCGAGATCGACGAAGCGTTCATCCCCGCTCTCGATCAGCTGCGGCTCGATTTCAACGCTTCGGTTGCGACCCTCAGGACCGCGCTACGGAAGGTGGGTGAAAATGCCTTCAGCATCGACGCATCGGCCGGCGAGCTCAGCGCGGCGGCCGCCAATCTCTCCATGCGCACGGAACAGCAGGCCGCCTCCGTGGAGGAAACGGCTGCGGCCCTCGACGAGATCACCGCAACGGTGAAAAGCTCGGTGGCGCGGGCCGAGGAGGCCGGCCAGATCGTCGCGCGGACGAAGGCCAGCGCCGAGCTCTCCGAGACGGTCGTCAAGCGCGCCGTTGCCACCATGGGCGAAATCGAGCGCTCCTCGCGCGAGATCAGCTCGATTACCGACATGATGGATGAAATCGCATTCCAGACCAACCTGCTGGCGCTCAATGCAGGTGTGGAAGCGGCGCGTGCGGGAGATGCCGGCAAGGGCTTCGCCGTCGTGGCGCAGGAGGTGCGCGTGCTCGCACAGCGCTCTGCCGAAGCCGCAAAGCAGATCAAGGAACTGATCCTGAAGTCCAGCGACGAGGTACGCTCGGGCGTGAAGCTCGTCGGCGAGACGGGTGCGGCACTGGAGCAGATCATCCGTGATGTGCAGGAGGTCAGCAGCAACGTGGTCGCCATCGTCGAGGCGTCGCGCGAGCAATCGACCGGCCTTGCGGAGATCAATTCCGCCGTCGGCACGGTCGATCAGGGCACGCAGCAGAATGCCGCGATGGTCGAGCAGACATCCGCGGCGAGCGCCAACCTCGCCTCGCAGTCACAGGCGCTCAATGCGCTTCTGGCCACTTTCGAGCTCGGCGGTACGACCGCCTCGCCGCGTCATGCAACAGGCCGCATGTTCGCCCGACCTGCGGCAGCCTGAGCGCAGGTCATGGTGCTATCGGCGCGTCCTGCCGGGCGTTAGTTCAGCAGGGTGCGCCGCAAGGCCTGCAATGTTTCAGCCTGTTCGGCCGTGGGATCGCCCTCGACCGAAGCCACCGCGTCGGCGATGGCGATCAGTTCCTGACGTTCTGCAATATCGAGCCTGCTCAGCCAGAGATCGCGAAAGCGGCGGATCGGATCCTGCGGGTTGACGACGTTACGGGTCGCCCAGTCGGCAAAGATCAGCACCTCGTCCATGTCCTGCGGCTTGATGATGCCGCTCATGCGCGTGCGGATGACGGCGGATGCCTGATCCCTGGCGTGCGGCTTTTCGGCCGCAAGGGCGAGGAAGAAGGCTACGGCGGCGATGGCCGGATCGGCAATCGAGGCGAGCGGTGCCGCTTCCGCCTTCTGGCGGAACTGCTTGCGCTTGTAGGCGCCGCGCATTCTTTCGATGGAGTCGACCACTTCGCTGCCGGCTTCCCGCACCATCTTGAAGCGCCAGTACCAGACCGCCGCACCACCCAGCACCATCACCAGAAGACCCACAAGATGCATCGTTCAAACCTCGTTTTGATTGCCGTCGTTCAAGGGCATACCCTGTGGGTACGGGTAAGCGGCGCAATCAATTCGATATTTTCTCGATAAATCTCCACGATAGGTGCGCCCGCGTCGAGCGAACGCCATACGCCTACGATTAATGCCGCCACTCTAGCGGGGCTTGGTGAGAAAGGCGCGCGCAGCCTCGGCCAGTACCATTGCGCCCTTCGGCAGGGCCGTCTCGTCGATGCTGAACTTCGGGTGATGCAAGGGGTAGACAGCGTCGATATCGGCGTTGCGGATGCCAAGGCGGAAGTACACCGAAGGGCACTTTTCGCTGTAGAAGGCAAAATCGTCGGCGGCGGTCCAGCCCGGCGCTGTCTGGACATTGTCGCGTCCAACGATCGCCGCGCCCGCGCGTTGCACGATATCGACCATTTCAGGATCGTTGACGACCGCTGGTTCGCCGCGCCTTATATCCACCGCAACATGGGCGCCGTGGGCGGCCGCAATACCCTCGAAAACCTGCCGCAGCCTTTGCCAGGCCTTTTGCCGTGTTTCCTCGCGGCCGCTGCGGATCGTGCCCTTGAGACGGACTTCGGGTGCGATGACGTTATAGGCGCCGCCGCCTTCGATGCCGGTGACGGACACGACCAACGGATCATAGGGGTCGATCTCGCGCGCTACGATCTTCTGTAGTTCGGTCACCATGGAACAGGCGACCGCGATGGCGTCCACTCCATCCGAGGGCTTGGCCGCATGCGCGGAGTTTCCGGTGACGATCACGTCGAAATTATCGCAGGCGAGCGTGTAGGGGCCTGCGCCGACGGCGATCCGGCCCGCCGGCGTGTAGGGGTCGACGTGGATGCCGATGGCCGCATCCACGTCGTCGAGCAGGCCTTCTTCGATGACGCGCCGGCCGCCCAGCGGCTCGGCTTCCTCGGCGGGCTGGAAGATCAGCCGGACGGTGCCGCTGAAGCTCTCTCGCTGCGCGTCGAGCAGCACGGCGGCGGCGTAACCCATCGCCGCATGGGCATCGTGGCCACAGGCGTGCATGACGCCCGAACGCAGCGAGGCGAACGGCACGCCTGAGGCCTCGGTGATCGGCAGGGCATCGATATCGGCGCGGATCACCACCTTGCGGTTGGACGGGCCGGCGGTGCCGACGATATCCACCGCAAGGCCGAAGCCGGCGATGGGGCGCACCGTTGCGAAGCCCGCCTCGACCAGCGCTTGCCGCAGATAGGCCTGCGTCTCGCGCTCCTCGTTCGACAGTTCGGGATGGCGGTGGAGATGCCGGCGCATATCGATCATCCGGCCTTCCAGCGCCGCGTCCATCGCCATGCCGGTTTCGTCAGGCCTTGACATGGATGTCCCGCGGGAAGCTGGTGAGCGTCTCGCAGCCGTTCTCGGTGACGAGGATGGTCTCGCTGACCTCGATGCCCCAACCGTCCATCCACATGCCGAGAATGGAGTGCAGCACGTTGCCAGGTTTCAGGATGGTCGTGTCGCCGGGACGAAGGCTGATCGTGTGCTCGCCCCAGTCCGGGGGATAGGCGACGCCGATGGAGTAGCCGATGCGTGATTCCTTCTTCAGGCCATAGCGCTGGATGACCTGACGCCAGGCCGCCTCCACGGCCTCGGCAGTCACACCGGGCCGGATCGTGTCGAGAACGGCTTCCATGCCTTCCAGAACCGCCTTGCTCGTGTCGCTCACCTTGGCGGGCATGGCGCCGAGCTGCATCGTCCTTGCAAGACCCGCCGTATAGCGGCGCACGACGCCGGCCAGTTCCAGTGCCACTGTCTCGTTTTCGCCAAACCGCCTGTCGCTCCACATGACATGCGGAGCCGACGCGTTCTCGCCGCCGAGAATGGTGGGGGGCAGAGCGGTGATGTCGCCGGCGAAGTCCGGTGAGCCGGCGACCTGCGCGGCCTGAATTTTCGCGATGGCGTCGCATTCGCGAACGCCGGGCGCGATAACCTCGTAGGCCGCCGTGACGGCCGCCTCGGCCAGACGCGATGCCTTGCGCAGATAGTCGATCTCGGCCGGCGACTTCACGCTGCGCACCCAGTTCACCAGCAGGTCCGCGTCATGGAAGGTGGCGTTCGGCAGGCCGGCGGTCAGGCGGGCATGCGCCTTCGGCGAGTAGTAATAGGCCTCCAGCTCGATGCCGATATGGCCCTTGCCCCAGCCCTTGTTGGAAACCCATGCGGCGATCCAGTCCATGGGATGGCGGTCGGCGCGCTGGACGTGGTCTTCCGGGAAGCCGACGACGTTTTCCGGCTTCATCCACGCCGTCAGCAGGCCGCCCGCTGCATCCATCGCGCGGCCGATCCATACGGGCTCCTCGTCCGCCAGCGGCACGAGCACCACCTGCGGCGTATAGAAGGACCAGCCGTCGTAACCGGTGATGTAATGCTGGTTGGCGACGTCGTTGACGATGAGGAGGTCGAGATTGCGGCGCGCCATTTCCGTGCGGATAGCATGGAGACGGGCCTTGTATTCGGTCGGCGCGAAGGGAAGCTGGATCATGAAGAACACATCCTGTTCGTTGGGAGCGGGGGTCTCGGTCGTGTGTTACGCCTAGAGACCGTGGCTGAGGTTGTAGCCGTTGCGGTGCGGAGACTGCCAGCCTTCCGGCAGGCGCTTCGGCTTGTAGATCTCCACGACCATCGGGTAGCAGGCGGCCGTGTCGGAGGAGTGCTGGGCCGAGCAGTCGCCGCCCGGGCAGGCTGACATGCAGCCGAGAAGATCGATTTCCGCGAAGAATTCGAGGTAATCGCCCGGCCGCACCGGGCTCGCCTTCATGAAATATTGCCCGGTATCGCGCGTGAAGCCGGTGCACATGAAGACGTTCAGCACGTCATGGACGTGGCGCTCGGCCTCGGCCAGTGGCAGACCGGTTTTCTGCGACAGCGCGCGCGTGAGATTGGAATGGCAGCAATGGTGATACTGCCCGCCGTTGCTCAGCAGGTTGTTGGTATAGGGATCGCAGCGCGTGCCGATGACATCGTGTACCGATCCGCCGAATTCATCGAAGCCGTACCAGTCGAGCGTGTCGTGGGTGATGGTCGCGATGGGTCGCATATACGGAAAGTTCGAGAAAAGCTGATCGCCGAGACCGACATGCGTTCCGTTCAGCGCGCGCGTCTTGCCGCTGAAGAACCGCTCCTCGATGTCGTGCAGGTTGAAAAGGTTGAGATCGCCGACCTGCGGCCCCTCGGAACACAGCATGCGGCAGAAATGGCCGGCCGGCACCTCCCAGGTCGCGGCCTCTCGCGGCGGTATGATCACCGTTTCCACAAGCTCCATATCGTCGCGCACGGCGCGGTAGGCCGCAAGATCGGCCGTCGGGAGCGTATCACGCGGATAGCAGATCACCGGCTGGATCGCCTTGCGCGCACTGGCGTCGGATGGCGGTTGCGTGATGGGATCTGGCTTCATGGCTCTCCGTCCTGTTTTCCGCTGCAGTTTGCCTGTTCCGGCGAGAGCATAATGGCCAATAATTTGATCGGATAATCAATGTTCTTCATGCATCCGGCGGACAATCCACACCGTTTGTCCCGGAGGGTCGTTCCCGGTTGACCGGTGCTTCACTGGATTTCGACGGGCGAAGCGTGTAGGCAGCGATCACACCCTCCCAGCCACCTGCCGCAGACACAAGATTCGATGTTACGAAAACTCTATGCCTGGACCCTCTCGCTTGCCGGCCGCAAGGCTGCCGAAGTGTGGCTCGCCGTTATCGCCTTTGTCGAAAGCTCGGTATTTCTCGTGCCGGCGGACGTTTTGTTCGTGCCGATGGCGATTGCCCGGCGCGAGCGGGCCTATCGCTACGCCTTTGTCGCAACCGTATCGTCGGTCGCGGGCGGCATCGCGGGCTGGCTGCTCGGCTATTATGCCTATGCGACCATCGCCGTGCCGGTGCTGGAATTCTACGGCAAGCTCGAGGCCTTCGAGCGGTTGAAGTCGCAGGTCACGGAAGAGCAGCTCAACCTGCTTCTGGTTACGTCGGGGCTCGCCCATCTGCCGCCGATCAAGATCGTCACGATCCTTGCCGGCGTGGTGCATATCAAGCTCTGGCACTTCATCGTCTCGGCGGTCATCGCACGCGGCCTGCGCTTCTATCTGCTCGCCTTCCTGCTGCGCCGCTACGGCGAGGCGATCCAGGCCTTCGTCGAAAAGCGGCTCGGGCTTATTCTGGCGGCGATCGCCGTCCTGCTCGTCCTGCTCTACGTCGCCTTCAAGATGCTGTTCGGCTGATCACCGGCCGCAACGGCCAATACGACCACACGGGGATGAACGCAGAAGAACAGCCGCATCCTGTGGCCGGTCGTGGTGATGCCCTGGCCGCGCGCGAGATCCACGCGGATATGTTCGTAGCCAAGGATTTCTCCGTCGAGTGGATGGGCGGCCTTGTAGACCGCCTCCTTGGCGCTGAAGAGAACACGTGCCGCGAGCCCTGCTTCGATGCCGCCAATCCCATCGCCACCATTGAACACGAGGGCTGCAATCTCGTCGGGCAGCGGTTCGGCGGGCTCCACGTCTATCCCCACCGAAAGCACGTCGGCTGTTCTGGCAATGGCCGCCACCGCCATCTGGTCGTCGTGGGCGAGCGAGCCGACCACACCCTGCGGCCAGAGCGGAGCGCCGGTGCCGGATCGGCCAATCACCGCGTCCGGGATGCCGTCATGCATCAGCAGGTGCCGGGCGAGGGCGCGTGCGGTGCCGCTGGCGCGCCGGGCGGCGGGCTGGCGGGCGGGAAGGGCTGAGGCCTCTTCGGGAAGGAGCAGCGCCTCGTCGCCATCGCGAATAAGACGGCAGCCGAGGCGGATGCCCGGCGGCGCAATCCGCTTCATTGCCGCCGAAAGCGCCGCCTCACCCGCGCTGTCACTCATTCCGCCGCGACCGGCTTGACCCAGCCGTAGAGCTTGGCCGGGTTGCCGCGCCATATCGAGTTCGGCTCGAGAATTTCGCCCTTCATGACGAAGCAGTCGACATCCGCAATGGAGCCGTCGCCCATGGTAACGCCGTAATGCACGAAGGCGGCCGGGCTCAGCGTGCAGCCGTTGCCGATGCGGATATAGTCCGACTTGAAAGCGCCTTCCTCCAGTGAATGGGCCTGGATGACGCAGCCCTCGTTGAGCGTGACGTCGTCGCCGATCTCCACCAGCGAGCGTTCGGTGATATTGGCCCCACCGTCATAGACGCGCTTGCCGACCTTCACGCCGAGCGCCCGCAGGATCATGGGGCGGAAGGGCGTACCGGCGAAAAGGCGCACAATGGGCGAATCCGACAGTTTCCAGTGGCGCTCGTGCCGCCAGAAGGCGACGTCGTAGATGGTCGTCACCTGCGGCTGGAGCTTGCGGAACCCGAGGCTCGCCCATTCCATGAAGATGTAGAAGGGAATGGTGATGGCGCCCGTCAGCACGACCGCGGCGAACAATGCGACATTTGCCCATTCCGTATAGTAGTTCAGCGCGCGGTCCCAGATGGCGAGCGTCACGAACAATGTCGTCCATTGCACGGCAATGAACATCATCGCGGTCGCGAGGTTGTGGCGGTTCTTGTGCGGCAAGCGCGCACGGCGCTCGTCGTCGCTGACGCCCTGGATCAGCTCCTTGTCGCGCTTGACCATCCGCGGGATTTCGAAGGGCGGCGAGCCCAGGAGGCCGACATTCTCGCGCATCGGCCCGTCGATCGGCACCATGACCTTGGTGCCCAGAAGCACGTTGTCGCCCGTGCGCCCGTCCGGCGGATAGAAGATGTTGTTGCCGAAATAGTTGCGCTCGCCGACCTTGGTATGCTCGAGCCGGAAGGCGGAGGCCGATTTGTGGACGTTGATCATGTAGAGACCGTCCGACACCATGGTGCCCGTGCCGATCTCGCAGAACAGCGGGTTGTCCTGCTGCTGGTTGCTGCCGAAGTTGGAGCCCGTCTGGACCACCGTGTTGAGGTTCCAGCCAAGCGCGCGGATATAGTGCACGACTGCCGAACTGTCGCCGAAAAGCAGGTTGAGCAGCCGGGCGTTCGTGCAGACCTCCACGATGGATTGCAGCCAGAAATGGAAGCCATAAAGCCGGTAGACGCGGCCGGGCTTCAAGACGAGGCTGAACAGGCGCGGCAGCACCAGCGCCGCAAACAGCAGCGCGCCAATGAGGATGAAGAGCGTCACCGTCGTGCCGATGGCGACGATGCCGATGGATTCCTGATAGTCGTCGCTGACATTCTGCCAGTAGCTGTGGAAGAGCAACGGGAAGGGCGTGACGACGGCAAACAGCGTGACCAGCTGCACCGCCTCGTAGAGAAAGCGCCGGGTCTTCGACAGCGTGACGACGGGAACCGCGCAATAGTCCGCCGATGTCGGAACGGCCGGCGATCCATGCCAGTGCGCGTCATCGGGAATGTGCTGGCAGCGCTGGAGCGAGGAGCCATGCCCGAGCTGCGCGCGGTCGCCGATCGAGGTGTCGATGTCGATCATACAGCCGACGCCGACGAAGGCGTCACGTCCGATGGCGATGGGGCCGGTATGGATGTAGCCGGCCTGGGCACGGTAGCCCAAGACCATGGATTCCTTGCGCAGGATCGCATTCTCGCCGATGGAGATGAGGTCGGTGCAGACGGGCACGGCCCGGCATTCGACCGTGGTGCTGCGGCCAAGACGCGCGCCGAGCAGGCGCAGATAGAGGCTGTAGAGCGGGCTGCCGCGGAACAGCACGACGGGAGCCGTGCGGATCAGCGTCTTGACGGCCCAGAACCGATAGTAGCGCAGCCCCCATATCGGGAAGCTTTCCGCCTTCCAGCGCCCGACCAGCAGCCACTTCATGGCCACGGCGAAGCCCGACATGCCGAAGAACACGGCGGCCGACAGCACGGCGCATCGCAGGTAAAGCTGAACCGGGTCGTCCAGCATGTCATAGACCCAGTTGAGGCCCGAATTGAGGATCCAGAAGCCGAAGTAGCTGTAAAGGCCGTAGAAAGCGAGCTGGGCTGCACCGCAGGTCCAGTAGGCGAGGTCCGAGGCGTTGTGCGTCAGGCAAGGCTCCTCGGGAAGGGCGACGTCCTCCTGCGGGCCGTGCAGGTGGCGTGCAAGTGCCGCGACCGTCGGGTGCATGTAAATGTCGCGCATCGAGGTGCCGGCCCATTCCTTGCGCGTGCGCAGCCTGGCGCAGAAGCGGGCCATCAGCAGGGAATTGGCGCCGAGATCGTCGAAGAAATGATCCTCGACATAGATGTCGTCCATCTTCAGGACATCGCGCAGCGCCTCCGTCATGAAGCGCTCCTCGTCGGTGGAGGGCAGGATCGCCTTGCGCTCGCCGCCGAGCCGCAGGCCCGAGGGCTTGGGAAGCTTGCGCGTGTCCACCTTGTCGGACACGGTCATCGGCAGCGCCGGCAGCTCCTCCAGGAAAGCGGGAACCATATAGTCGGGAAGGCGCTGGCGCAGCGCCTTGGCCAGATCGGCGCGCAGGACTGCATCCGTGCCCGATTTCAACGCGTAATAGCCGACGAGCTCCACACGGCCGGGTTCCATTTCCCAGGTGGTGACGGCGGCCTGGGCAATACCGGGCTGGTCGAGCAGCACGGCTTCGATCTCGCCGAGCTCGATGCGGTAGCCGCGGATCTTCACCTGGGTGTCGATGCGGCCATGGTACTCGACCTCACCATCGGCATTAATGCGGCCGAGATCGCCGGTGCGGTAGATGCGCTGCGAGGGATTGTTCGGCAGGCCGAGAAAATCGGGAATGAATTTCTGCGCCGTCAGGTCTGGCCGGTTGAGGTAACCGACGGCGACGCCGATGCCGGCAATGCCGATCTCGCCCATTTCGCCGGGTCCGGTCAGCTGCGGGGCGTCGGCATCGAGGATGACGATGGAATAGGTCGGCAGCGGCGTGCCGATGGTGACGACGCGGTCGGGCGTAAGATATCCCATGGTTGCCGTGACTGTCGCCTCGGTCGGGCCATAGGTGTTGAGGATCTGGCGGCCGGGCTTCGACCAGCGCGTGACGAGATTGTGCGGGCAGGCCTCCCCGCCGACGAGGATGGCGCGCAGGCTCGGCACGTCGCTTTCGATGGAGGACAGCAGCGTCGGCGAGCAGGCCATGCAGGTGATGGCGTTGGCGCGCAGGAAGTCCGCGAGCTCCTCACCCACCAGCGTCATGCGGCCCGGTGCGGGCACGACGGTCGCACCGGCAGCGAAAGGCACCCAGATCTCCTCGGTGGAGAAATCGAAGGCGATAGTCATGCCCTGGTAGACCCGGTCGCCCGGGCGATAGCCGTAGGCATGGGCTGCCACGCGCACGAAGTTGCAGATGCTCTGGTGGCGCACCGCCACGCCCTTGGGCCGGCCCGTCGTGCCTGATGTGTAGAGGATGTAGCAGATGTCGTCGCCGGACGTATCGACGGCCGGCGGCGTGTCGGGGAAGCGGGCGGTTTCCTCGCCACCGGCGGTGACCACGACATGCGGCACGGCAAGGCCTGCGGCGCGCGCCGCGTAGCCGGCAACGGTGACGACGAGGCGCACGCCGGCATCCTCGACGATCAGCGCCATGCGCTCGTCCGGAAAGGCCGGTGCGAGCGGTACGAAGGCCGCACCCGCCTTCATCACGGCGAGGATGGTGATGTAGGTCTCGGCGGAACGGTCGAGCAGCAGCGCGACGCGGTCGCCGGGCGCGACCCCGCGTTGGGCCAGCAAGTGCGCGAGGCGGTTCGCCTCCGCATCCATTTCCCGGTAGCTCCAGACCCGGCCGTTATCGAGCACGGCGGGCGAGGCGCCGAAGGTTGCGGCCAAACCCTCGAAGACGCCTGAAAGCCGCTCTTCCGGCTGGCCGGGATGGGAGAAATCGGGACCGCAGAGGATTTGCGGCATGAGGCCGCTCACCGTGGATTCCACAGCGCCCTGGGTGAGGCCGCGCAAAAGGGGCCCTGCATCGTTCATGTTCTAAAATCCTGCTTGTGCCTTGTCCGGCGAACTGGCGTTCGGGCAGTGGCGCGCCTGGGGCGCGGGACCGTTCGAATCGCCCGGCGGGGGCCGTTGCGACTGCCGCCATCGTCGAGGTGGCGCCATACGCCCGGCTCTAGAAAAAGAAAAGTGGCTTTTTGAGGCGGAAAACGTGCGGCCGATAAATTCTGTTTGCTGTTGTGCCGCCGCACCATGGCGCACCGGCTGTCACGGCAGGAGGTGCCGTTTCAGCAGGGCCTCGAGCCATTCTATAAAGACCTGGAGGCGCTGCGACAGGAACTGGCGGTGAGGGTAGAGCAGCGTCATCGGCATGGGCTCCGGGCGCTGTTCCGGCATGACCTCCACAAGCTCGCCCGCCTCCAGATGGCGGCGCACGTCATAGGCGGGAATCTGGATGAGGCCGAGCCCCGCGAGACAGCAGGCGATATAGGCTTCCGCGCTGTTGACCGTGACGCGGCTCTTGACGGACAGGGTTCGCAACGCGCCATCCTCCTGCCATTCCCAGTCCTCGACGCGGCCGGATGACGGGGAGGCGTAATTGACGGCCCAATGCGCCGCGAGGTCGGCCGGCGATGCGGGCGTGCCGTGGCGCGCCAGATAGGCGGGGCTCGCAACGTTGATCAGCGCCAGCTTGCCGATGGGCCGTGCAATCAGGCCGGAATCGCTGAGCGGTCCGACGCGCAGCACGCAGTCCAGGCTATCTTCGAAAAGATTGACCGCGCGGTCTGTGACACCGAGGCTGATGTCGATTTTCGGATAGCGCTCCAGGAATCCCGGCAGCGCGGGCGCGATAATCAGCCGACCGATCCGACCGGGAACGTCGATGCGCAGCATGCCGGAGGGCTGGGCGGCGTTGTGGCGGAAAAGGTTTTCGGCCTCCTCGACATCGAAGATCAGCCGCTGGCAACGCTCGTAGAGGGCAAGGCCCTCCTGTGTCGGCGAGACTCGGCGGGTGGTGCGTTGCAGGAGCCGTGCCGAAACGCGGGTTTCAAGCTCCTGAACCGCCGCCGAAACCGATGATCGTGGCATGCCCAGTGTATCGGCGGCCTTGGTGAAGCTGGAGCATTCGACCACCCGGCAGAAAATGCGAAACAGGTCGATTCGGTCCATCACGCCCCATCATTGTTCTTGATTTCTGACAAGTGATGTCACGATAGGCGGCTTTATCCCGAAATCCTAGACCGTACATTTGCTAATGTAAGCGCGGCATGAGGCCGTGCCAACGAAGGAGATCATACTCCCATGACCGATCACAGCATCAAGGGCAAAACCGTCATCATCGCCGGCGGCGCGAAGAATCTCGGCGGCCTGATTGCCCGCGACCTCGCCGAGCACGGCGCCAAGGCCGTCGCCATCCATTACAACAGCGCAGCCAGCAAGGCCGATGCGGACGCCACTGTCGCCGCCATCAAAGCCGCCGGCGCCGAAGCGGTCGCCTTCCAGGCCGACCTCACCTCGGCCGGCGCCATGGAAAAGCTCTTCGCCGATGTCACCGCCGCCGTCGGCCGGCCGGACATCGCGATCAACACTGTCGGCAAGGTGCTGAAGAAGCCGATCGTCGAGATTTCCGAAGCCGAATATGACGCCATGAGCGCGGTCAATGCCAAGTCTGCCTTCTTCTTCATCAAGGAAGCCGGCAAGCACCTGAACGACAACGGCAAGATCTGCACGCTCGTCACCTCGCTTCTCGGCGCCTTCACGCCGTTCTACGCGAGCTACGCCGGCACGAAGGCGCCGGTCGAGCATTTCACGCGGGCCGCCTCGAAGGAGTTCGGCGAGCGCGGCATTTCGGTCACTGCCATCGGCCCGGGCCCGATGGACACGCCCTTCTTCTATCCGGCCGAGGGCGCCGACGCGGTCGCCTACCACAAGACGGCGGCGGCCCTGTCGAAGTTTACGCCCACGGGTCTGACCCATATCGAGGATATCGTGCCCTACATCCGTTTCATGGTATCCGAGGGATGGTGGATGACCGGCCAGACCATCCTCGTCAATGGTGGCTACACCACCAAGTGACGGGGTGGCCACCGGCGGTCCGTCCCGCCGGTGGTCTTTCATTCCTTTCACAAACCTCAACGGGAGACGTCCCATGCACATGCTTCTTGTCATCGCCGGAGGAGTGATCCTTCTCGGCGTTTTTGCCCTTTTCGGAAAGCTGTGGGGCGCGGATGTCGCCGGCATTGCGGCGGGCGCACGCCTGTTCATCCCGGTCTGGCTGGTCGTCGCAATCACGAACATGTGGGTGGGCGTCACCAAGGCCGGCTACACCGTGACGCAGGAATTGCCGATCCTTGCGGTGGTGTTCATCGTTCCGGCGGTCCTGGCTGGCGGGCTCGCATGGCAGCTTGCGAAATGATTGCCGTCCCGGCACTATCGCTCCATTAGGAATCAGGAAAATACCTATATGCCGGTTTCCCTTCCGCCTGCGCTCCAGGCCGCCGTCGACGCCATCAATGCAGGCGATGAAGCCGCATTCGTTTCCGCCTTCTCCCCCTCAGGCAGCATCAACGACTGGGGCCGCATCCTGAAAGGTCCCGCAGGCGTTCTCTCATGGGCCCGCTCCGATGCGATTGGCGCCAAGGCGCACATGACAGTGATCGAAGCCGCGACCGAGGGCCCGACCACGCATATCGTCTTCGACTGGAAAAGCCGTGTCTTCAACGGGCGCAGCGAGGCCTATGTCACGCTGGCCGATGGGCTGATCACCGAATTCCGCATTCCCGCACAATAAGAGGGTACGTGCATGGCAGCAGAAGCAGTCTCGCATGCCGCCGAGGCGGCGCAGCATGGTGGTGTCGAACTGACGGGGGTCGTGGTTCTGCTCACGGCCGCCGTCATCGCCGTTCCCCTGTTCCGGCGCGCCGGGCTGGGTTCTGTGCTCGGTTATCTCGCGGCGGGACTGGCCATCGGCCCGTTCGGGCTCGGCTTCTTCCATGACGCCCAGTCGATCCTCCATATCGCCGAACTTGGCGTCGTGCTCTTTCTTTTCATCATCGGCCTTGAAATGCAGCCCTCGCGGCTATGGAGCATGCGCGGCGAAATCTTTGGGCTCGGCCTTGTCCAGGTGTGCCTCGCCATCGCGACGCTGGTCTGGGTCGGTATCCTTCTCGGCTATCCCACGGAGGCGAGCTTCGTTGCCGGTACCGGCTTCGTGCTGACCTCCACGGCGATCGTCATGCAGATGCTGGAAGAGCGCGGCGAGATGAACCTGCCGCGCGGGCGGCGCATCATCGCGATCCTCCTTCTGGAAGACCTCGCCATTGTGCCGCTTCTGGCGCTCGTCGCCTTCCTGGCGCCCGGCGGCGCGGAGGCGACGATGGCGGACCGCCTCCAGGGTGTGGCCATCGGCCTTGCGGCCATCGCCGCCCTCGTGCTTGCCGGCCGCTACCTGCTCGATCCGATGTTCCGCCTTCTCGCCCGCTTCGGCGCGCGCGAAGTCATGACGGCCGCCGCGCTCCTGGTGGTTCTGGGCGCGGCCGTCCTGATGCAGGCAGGCGGGCTTTCCATGGCGATGGGCGCGTTCCTCGCGGGTGTCCTGCTGTCGGAATCCTCCTTCCGCCACCAGCTGGAAGCCGATGTGGAGCCCTTCCGCGGCCTGCTGCTCGGCCTGTTCTTCCTCGGCGTGGGCATGGCACTCGATCTCAACATCATCGCCGCCAATTGGGTGGTCATCGCCATTTCCGTTCCCGCTTTCATGATCCTGAAGATGGTGGTCATCTATGCGGTTGCCCGCTTCATGAAGGCCGGCCGTGCCGAAGCGCTGGAGCGTACGGTCCTGATGGCGCAGGGCGGCGAGTTCGCCTTCGTCCTCTACGCAACGGCAACCCAGTTCGGCATCCTCACACCCGAATGGAACGCCAACATGACAGCCATCATCATCATCTCCATGGTGCTGACGCCGATCATGATCATCCTGCACGACCGGCTGGTGCCCAAGGCGTCCCCGTCGATGGACGGGGTGGAGGCGGCCGAGGGCCTTTCCGGCCGGGTGCTGCTCATCGGCTTCGGGCGCTTTGGGCAGATCATCAGCCAACCGCTTCTGGCGCGCGGCCACAGCTTGTCGATCATCGAATCCGATCCCGATGCCATCCGCGATGCCAAGGATTTCGGCTTCAAGGTCTGGTATGGCGACGGCGCACGGCTGGATATCCTCCATGCGGCGGGTGCGGCCGATGCAAGCCTGATCATCGCGGCGGCGGGGGATGCCGAGGCCACGACCCGCATTGCAGAACTGGCGAGGCACGAATTCCCGACGGTGCCGGTGCTGGCCCGCGCCTTTGACCGCGAACACGCGCTCAAGCTCGTCGAGGCCGGCGTGGATTTCCAGATCCGCGAGACCTTTGAGAGCGCCTTGCTGGTCGGCCGGGAAGCCCTCATGCGGCTGGGTGATACGCCGGAAGAGGCCGCCGAGCTGATCGGCGACATCCGTCAGCAGGATGCGGAGCGCTTTGCTCTGGAAACGGCAGGCGGAATCTATGCGGGTCGTTCGATGATCCATGGCAATGTCGCGCAGGAGCAGCAGCATTGAAACGACCCCTGGCCGAGGCGCACGCGGTCGTTGCCTTCTGGCAGGACGCTGGGGAGAAGGGGGCGTGGTTCGCCAAGGACCCGGCCTTCGACACGGCGTTTCGCGAGCGCTTCCTCGATCTTCACGTCGCCGCCGCGCGCCGCGAATGTGATGGCTGGGGCGGGACGCCGGAGGGCGCGCTCGCCCTGATGGTCCTGCTCGACCAGTACCCGCGCAATGCCTTCCGCGGCACGGCGCATATGTATGCGACCGATCCGCTGGCCCGGCTCCATGCGCGCCATGCGCAGGAAAACGATCACATGGCGCGCTTCGAAGGCGATATCCGGCTGTTCTTCTGCCTGCCCTTCGCCCATTCCGAATCGCTTGCCGATCAGGATGTGTCCGTTGCGCTCAATGCGGTTCTTGGAGAACCATGGCTTTCGCATGCAGAAGGACACCGCGATATCATCAGGCGGTTCGGCCGCTTTCCGCATCGCAATGACCTGCTCGCCCGCGATACCACGCCGGAAGAAGCAGCCTTCCTGCTGGAGGGCGGCTTTGCGGGTTAGGGCACATCGAACGCGATCTGCCTTACCCTGAGCCGCACCGCCTTGTGCTTGCGGCCACGGCTTCTTATGGTGGCCGCCTGATGCGAATGACCGCCGGGAGGAAACCAGGTGTCGAGTGAAGCCGCGCGCGTGCCGCGCGACACGTCCGTCGATCCGGAGTTCGGCCCCTGGCTGGCGCAGGCCTCGATCCTTGTGGTGGACGACGAGCCGGGCATGCGCAACTTCCTGATGCGGACACTGGGGCCACGCTGCGCCAGGCTGGAGCTGGCCGCGGATACGGACGAGGCCTCGCTCAAGCTCGACCAGCATCATTTCGACGTTGTGATCCTCGACAACATCATGCCGCGCAAGAACGGCGTGGAGTGGCTTGCAGAGCAACGTGCCATCGGTTTCTTCGCCGATGCCATCCTGATGACGGCCTATGCCGATCTGGAGACGGCCATCCAGGCATTGCGGGCCGGCGCGGTCGATTTCATCCTGAAGCCGTTCCGCTCCAATCAGCTGCTCAATGCGGTCGCCCGCTGCCTGGACCGGATCCGCTTGCAGCGCGAGAACTATGTGCTGCGCTATGAGCTGAAGGCGGCTTCCGACCACATTCTCCTGCGCGACCGGCTGATCGGGCAGTCCTCGGCCATCGCCCGCGTGCGCGACGCCATTGCCCGTGTTGCGCCGCTGCCGACCACGGTTCTGCTCACCGGGCAATCGGGCACGGGCAAGGAGGTCGCGGCGCGCTCGCTGCATACGCTTTCCGACCGGGCGCAGAAGCCCTTCGTTCCCGTCAATTGCGGTGCCATTCCGCCCGACATGATCGAAAGCGAGCTGTTCGGTCATCTGAAGGGGGCCTTTACCGGTGCCGAGCGGGCGCGCGAGGGCCTGTTCCTGCACGCACAGGGCGGCACGCTCTTTCTCGACGAGATCAGCGAAATGCCGCTGGCCACGCAGAGCAAGCTGCTGCGTGTGCTGGAAGACCGCAAGGTGCGGCCCGTCGGTTCCGAGCGCGAGGTCCCGGTGGACCTTCGGTTCGTTTTCGCCACCAATGCGGAGCTTGAAAAGGAAGTTCAGGCCGGCCGCTTCCGCGCCGATCTGTTCTTCCGCATCAATGTCATGCAGATCCACCTGCCGCCGCTCAAGGAGCGCGATGGCGATGCGGTGGAGCTTGCCGCGCTCTTCATGAACAAGCTTTCGGCCCAGCTTGCCATGCCGGCCGTACCCATCGACGACGCGGCCCGCCGGGCCCTTTCGAGCTATGACTGGCCGGGCAATGTGCGCGAGTTGCGCAACCTCATCGAGCGCACGCTGATCCTCGGCCGCTTCCCGGAAGGGTTCGGCTCGGCCGTAGCGTCGCCCGTGCCTGGCGATGCCGGCTCGCTCGCCGATGTCGAGCGACGCCACATCCTGTCGGTGCTCGCTGCCTGCAACGGCCAGCGGGATGATGCCGCGCGGCAGCTCGGCATTTCCCGCAAGACCATCGATCGCAAGCTGGCGGCCTGGGATGGCTGAAATCAGGCCTGCCGGGGCCGTGCGGCCCGCGCGCTCCGTTCGCTACCGGCTACTCGCCATCGCGCTCCTGCCGATGCTGGTCATCCTGCCGCTTCTGCTTGGCGTGACGGTCTATCGCTGGAACGAGAAATTCGACGCGACGCTGATCTCCAAGGTCAATGGCGACCTGACGATCGCGCACCAGTATCTCGCTCATATCCTCGACAATACCGGCGAGCATGTCACGGCCCTCGGCGGCTCTGCCGGCTTCCGCGATGTCGCCAACGACCCCGCCGCGCTCAAGTCGCTGCTCGACGATGCACGGGCAAGGCTCGAACTCGATTTCCTCTATGTCATGGAGCCCGACGGCAGGCTCGTCGCCTCCGTCATCACCGAGACGTCGGATACATTGCGCACCGACTGGCCGGTCATTCGAGATGCGATTGCCGGGAAATCCGCAACCGGTATCGATATCTTCGACAATGCCGATCTCGAGAAGCTCTCGCCGGATCTGGCGGCGCGGGCGCGCCTGCCGCTCGTTCCCACGCCCAATGCCGTGCCGACCGAGCGGCAGGAGGAAACACGCGGCATGGTCGTGCAGAGCGCAAGCCCCGTGACACTCGGCGGCGGGCGCGGTGCCGTTCTGGTCGGCGGCATCCTGCTCAACCAGAACCTCGTCTTCATCGACACGATCAACGACCTCGTCTATCGCGAGGCGAGCCTGCCCGAGGGGAGCCAGGGCACGGCGACGCTCTTCCTCGATGACGTGCGTGTGAGCACGAATGTCCGGCTTTTCGAGGGTCGGCGTGCGCTCGGCACGCGCGTTTCGTCGGCGGTGCGCGCGGCGGTGCTGGACGAGGGGCGCACCTGGCTCGACAGCGCCTTCGTCGTCAACGACTGGTACATTTCCGCCTACGAGCCCATCGTCGACAGTCACGGCAAGCGGGTCGGCATGCTTTATGTCGGCTTCCTGGAGGCCCCCTTCACGGCGGCGAAATATCAGACCGTGCTGACCATCGTGGCCGCCTTCTTCGCCATCGCCGCCGCCAGCGTGCCGATCTTCCTGCGCTGGGCGCGCGGGATCTTCAAACCGCTGGAGCGTGTGGATGCGACGATCGCGCGGGTGGAAAGCGGCGATCTCGGTGCGCGCACCGGGCCGGTGGACAGCCAGGACGAGATCGGCCGCGTCGCCGTCCATCTCGATGCGTTGCTCGACCAGCTCGAGCGCAACGACCAGCAGCTGCGCGGTTGGAACGAGGAACTGAACGCCCGTGTCGACGAACGCACGCGCGAACTCCAGCTTGCCAACCGCAAGCTGGAGGCGACGACCAAGCAGCTCATCCTCTCCGAAAAACTCGCCGCCATCGGCGAGATCACGGCAGGCGTGGCGCATGAGATCAACAACCCGATTGCCGTCATGCAGGGCAATCTGGAGGTCGTGCGTTCCGTGGTGGGAGACCGTGCAGAGCTGGCCAAGGTCGAGTTCCAGCTGCTCGATGAGCAGATCCAGCGCATCAGCCAGATCGTCACCAAGCTGCTGCAGTTCGCCAAGCCCGAGGAATTCGCCGGCATTGTCGATCGGCACGCACCGGGCCTTGCGGTGGCCGATTGTCTGCCACTCGTCCAGCACCTGCTTGCGAGGGCCGACATATCGGTGACGCTCGACAACACGGCCGCCCGGCAGGTTCTGATGAACCGCACCGAGCTTCAACAGGTGGTCGTCAATCTCGTGGTCAATGCCATCCATGCCATGCCGGATGGCGGCCTGCTCACGATCGGTACGCATGACAGCGACCGCGAGGGGCGCCCCGGCGTGGAGATCGTCGTCAGCGATACCGGCGTCGGCATGGACCCGGAGCTTGCCGCCAAGATCTTCGATCCGTTCTTCACGACCAAGCGGCAGGAAGGGACCGGGCTTGGCCTGTCGATCAGCCAGACGCTGGTGCGCCGACAGGGCGGGAGCATTTCCGTCGCCAGTCGGCCGGGCGAGGGTGCGACCTTCACGATCTGGCTGCCCGAGGCGGAGTGATCGGACAATTTGTCCGACTTTTTAGGACAATTTGTCCGACTGCCGCGTCGTGTGTCATTCAACCCGTTGATATCAAAGCAAATCATCTCTGGCATGGCACTTGCAAAGCAGCTGGCGGGAGGACCGGTGGCCAGCGCTCGCATGGAGGGTGCGGCCGTGGACGCCGGAAGGACATTCGGCCGCCTCCCGCCACGAAATCTTCGCATCCGAGGGGTGCGTTGCGGAGGAGACACAATGACTGCATCGACCGAGACCTATGCTGGCGGCAATTCCGTTGGCATCCTCGACCGGGAGCGCATCATCGCGAAACCCGGCTTCAACCGCTGGCTGGTTCCGCCGGCCGCCCTTGCCATCCACCTTTGCATCGGCATGGCCTATGGCTTCAGCGTGTTCTGGCTGCCGCTGTCCAAGGCGATTGCCGGCGATCCCGATCCCGCCTGCGCCGACATGAACCTTCTGTCCGCGCTGTTTACCACAAGCTGCAACTGGCGCGTCGCCGATCTCGGCTGGATCTACACCCTGTTCTTCGTGCTGCTTGGCTGTTCGGCCGCCATCTGGGGCGGCTGGCTGGAGCGGGTGGGCCCGCGTAAGGCCGGCTTCGTCTCGGCCTGTTGCTGGTGCGGCGGCATGGTCGTCGCAGCCTTCGGCGTCATGACCCACCAGCTGTGGCTGATGTGGCTGGGCGCCGGCTTCATCGGCGGCATCGGTCTCGGCCTCGGCTACATTTCGCCGGTCTCGACGCTGATCAAGTGGTTCCCCGACCGTCGCGGCATGGCCACAGGCATGGCCATCATGGGCTTCGGTGGCGGCGCCATGATCGGCGCACCGCTGGCCAATATCCTGATGAATGTGTTCAAGACGGATGTGAACCCCGGCGTCTGGCAGACCTTCCTGGTCATGGCGGCGATCTACTTCTGCTTCATGATGGGCGGCGCCTTCGGCTACCGCATTCCGCCGGCTGGCTGGCGTCCGGAAGGCTGGACGCCCCCGGTTTCTAAGTCCACCATGATCACGACCAAACACGTACACCTGCGCGATGCGCACAAGACCATGCAGTTCTGGATGGTCTGGATCGTGCTGTGCATGAACGTGTCCGCCGGTATCGGCGTCATCGGCATGGCCTCGCCCATGCTGCAGGAAATCTTCGGCGGCCGCCTTATCGGCCAGCCCGAGCTTTCCTTCGGTGATCTGAGCCTCGAGCAGAAGGCTGCCATCGCAGCAATCGCGGCGGGCTTTACCGGCTTCCTGTCCCTGTTCAACATCGGCGGGCGCTTCTTCTGGGCGTCGCTCTCCGACAAGATCGGCCGTAAGAACACCTATTATACGTTCTTCATCCTCGGCATCGTGCTCTATGCACTGGCGCCGACCTTCGCCGACATGGGCAGCAAGGTCCTCTTCGTCTGCGCCTTCGCCATCATCCTGTCGATGTATGGCGGCGGGTTCGCCACCGTGCCGGCCTATCTTGCCGACATCTTCGGCACGCAGTTCGTGGGCGCCATCCACGGCAGGCTCCTGACCGCATGGGCAACCGCCGGCATCGTCGGCCCCGTCGTGGTCAACTACATCCGTGAGGCGCAGATCTCCGCGGGCGTGGAACCGGGCCCGGCCCTCTATAGCGGAACGATGTATATCCTCGCGGGCATGCTGGCGGTGGGTCTGATCGCCAATGCGCTGGTGCGCCCGCTCTCCGACAAGTGGTTCATGTCGGACGAGGAAGTCGCGTCCCTGCAGGCCAAGACCGCCGCCGCGAATGCCGGCCCGACGGGCTCCTTCGGCATCGGCACCGGCGGCTTCGACGCCAAGGCAGCCGTTGCCTGGGCAATCGTCGGCCTGCCGCTGCTCTGGGGCATCTGGGTTACGGTCAAGAATACCGCAGCCCTGTTCTAGCCTGCTCTATCGAGTGAAAACGAGAGCCCCGGCGAAAGCCGGGGCTTTTCGCGTTGCAGGGAACTTCAGATCCCACATCCCAGCAACGGGACCGGCACTCGCCACCACAATAGTGAAATATATTTCTTTCAGTGAATTATATTGACAACTTCTCGGGCTTGCCGTTAGCTGCCCTCCATCGGATTTCGAGGAGGAATTCCGGTCTTCATGCAAACACCGGCGCGGTTGCTGCGCCTTGGGGTTATTTGGGAGGGGCTTCGGCCTCAAGGAGGAAACGTGCGCACTTTTTTCACGACGACCGCCATGGCGGTCCTTGCGACGACGCTTTTTGCCGGCGCGGCCGCGGCCGAAACGGAAAGCCCTTTCCGCTGCAAGCCGGGCGAGAAATACGTCATGAACGTCATGGTATCGGGCGTTGAATACTGGTTCCCGGTCTATGAAATGTTCAAGCAGGCCGGCCAGCAGATGGGCTGCGAGACGGAGTATACCGGCACGCCGGAATATGACGTCAACAAGCAGATCGCGACCTTCGATCAGGCGCTGGCGCAGAACCCGGCCGGCATTCTCGTTCATCCGATGAACTCTGACCCGTTCATCGAGCCGATCAACCGCGCCATCGAGCAGGGCACGGCCGTTGTCACCTTCGCCGCCGACTCGCCGCTCTCCAAGCGCGTTTCCTTCATCACGTCCGACAACACCCGCGAAGGCACCTATGCCGCCGATGCGATTGCCGAGAAGATGGGCGGCAAGGGCGAATATGCGGTTCTGGAAAATCCCGGCCAGGACAATCACGACAAGCGCATCGCCGCCTTCATCGCCCGCATGGAAGAGAAGTGGCCGGACATGAAGCTTGTCGGCCGCGCGGCATCGAACCAGGATCCGACCAAGGCCTATCAGGGTCTCTCCAGCATCATCCAGGCCAATCCCAACCTCGGCGCCGTTTTCATGCCTGAGGCGAGCTCGGCCATCGGCGCCGCTCAGGCGGCCAAGGAAGCGGGCGGCAAGGTTCTCGTCATGTGCGCGGACGTCAACGCCAACATCCTCGACATGATCAAGGCCGGCGAGGTCTTCGGCTCGATCAACCCGAACCAGGGCATGCAGGGCTATATGGGCTTCATGCTGCTTTGGCTTGCCAAGCATCCCGAGCTGATCGACCCGATGAACGACGCCAAGCGCGCGGGCTTCAACCCGATGAGCATTCCCGTCGTCGATAACGGCCTGTCCGTCGTGACCGCCGAAAACGCCGATGATTTCTACTGGGACAAGTACCTGAAGCGCCGCGGCACCAAGGGTATCGAGGAGTAATCTCCCAAGGCGAAGCCGCCCGCACTCGGGTGCGGGTGGCTCTTGAGGGAAGAGGGAGGACGACGATGGCGGAGCCGGTGCTCACCATTCATGGCGTGACCAAGCATTTCGGTGCGGTGAAGGCGTTGACGGATGTCAACTTCACGCTGGAACGCGGCGAGGTGCATGCACTCTGCGGCGAAAACGGCGCCGGCAAGTCGACGCTGATGAATATCATCGCCGGCGTCCTGCAGCCGACATCGGGTGAAATCCGCTTTGACGGCTCGATCGTGCGCATTGCGTCCCCCGCTGTCGCCCAGTCCCTCGGCATCGGCCTGGTGCATCAGGAAATCGCGCTATGCCCGGATGCGACCGTTGCCGAAAACATGTTCATGGCCGCGACCAACCGCCGGCGTTCGCCCTTTATGAATTACCGCGCGCTGGAGCGTGACGCGCAGGCCGTGATGAACCGGCTTGCCGCCATCGACGTCAGCCAGAAGGTCGCTGACCTGCCGATTTCCAGCCAGCAGCTCGTGGAGATCGCCAAGGCGCTGACCCTCGACTGCCGCGTGCTTATCCTCGACGAGCCGACGGCGGCACTGACGGAAACCGAGGCGCAGCAGCTGTTCTCGATCATCCGGGATCTCAAGGCGAACGGTATATCGATCATCTATATCAGCCACCGCATGGCCGAGATCTTCTCGCTCTGCGACCGCGTGACGGTGTTCCGCGACGGCCGCTACGTCTGCACCGACCGCATCGCCGACATTACCCCTGACGATGTCGTCCGTCGTATGGTGGGCCGCGAGATCACGCAGCTCTATCCTGACAAGCGGGACGCGAACGCGCCTGAAGGGAAAACCATTCTGTCTGTGGAAGGGCTCTCCGACGCGACGCGCTTCCACCACGTCGGCTTCGAGCTGCGCGAAGGCGAGATCCTCGGGATCGGCGGCCTCATCGGTTCGGGCCGGACCGAGATCGCCGAGGGCATCTGCGGTTTGCGCCCGCGCACGGCCGGATCGGTTTCGCTGCACGGAGCGCCGCAGAAGATCCAGTCCTATGCGGATGCCGTAAAAGCCGGCATCGTCTATCTCTCGGAAGACCGAAAGGGCTCGGGCGTCTTCCTCGAAATGTCCATCGCGCAGAACGTCTCCGTGCTGGAACTGAAGGCGCTCACCAACAGCGCCGGGCTTTTGAAGCGCCGTGCGGAGACGGCGCTGGCGGAGGATTTTGCCAAAAAACTCGCCGTGCGCATGAGCGGCGTCGAGGCGCCGGTCAAGTCGCTGTCGGGCGGCAATCAGCAGAAGGTGGCGATCGCCAAGCAACTGGCCGTCAAGCCGAAGGTCATCCTGATGGATGAGCCGACGCGCGGCATCGATGTCGGCGCCAAGACAGAAATTCATCGCCTGCTGCGCGAACTGGCGCAGGCCGGCATCGGTATCGTGGTCATCTCCTCGGAGATGCCGGAACTGCTCGGTCTTTCCGACCGCGTGCTGGTCGTGCGGGAGGGACGTATCGCAGGCGAACTCGGCGCCGACGAGATGTCGGAAGAGGCCGTCATCCGCCTCGCCTCCGGGCTTGGCAACGAACAGGCGGCGCACCATGCCGCATGAAAAAGAAGTGGGAGAGAAGACCATGGCTATCGATACGATGACGGCACCGTCGCCCAGGACATCGTCGTTCAGACGCATCGGCACCATGCGCGAGGCCGGGCTGATCGCCATCATTCTGGCACTCAGCATCGCCATGACCTTTGCGTCGCCGCACTTCCTGACGCTCGGCAACTTCCGCGCCATGCTGATGAGTTTCTCCGTCGATGGCATCGTGGTCGTCGGCATGACGATCCTGCTCATCGTCGGCGGCATCGACCTTGCCGTCGGCTCCGTCGTCTGCTTCGCGATGGTCCTGTCGGGCTCGCTCTTCCTTGCCGGGCTCGATCCCTGGTCGGCCTCGCTCATTGGCATTTTCGCAAGCGCGGCGATCGGCGGGGCCATGGGTTTCTTCGTGACCGTCGTCGGCCTCAACCATTTCATCACGTCGCTGGCGGCGATGGTGATCGTGCGCGGGCTTTGCCTCATCATTACCAAGGGCACGCCGCTGTCGCTCTTCACGCTGCCGGCGTCTTTCAAGCAGGTCGGGCAGGGCACCTTCTACGGTGTGCCTTATGTCATCCTGATCTTTGTCGCGGTCGTCGTCCTGTTCGACTTCCTTCTTCGTCGGGCGACCGCCTTCCGCAAGGTGTTCTATACGGGTAGCAACGAGAAGGCCGCGCTCTATTCCGGCATCAAGACAAATCAGGTGAAGTTCTGGGTCACGGTTCTCTGCTCGACGCTCGCAGGCGTTGCAGGCGTCATCTACATGTCCCGCTTCGGCGCGGCCACGCCCACCTTCGGCGTCGGCATGGAACTCAACATCATCGCGGCCGCGGTCATCGGCGGCGCTTCGCTCAATGGCGGCTCCGGCACCATTCTCGGCGCCATTCTCGGCATTGCGCTGCTGTCGCTCGTCACCTCCTCGTTGATCCTTCTGAACGTTTCGGTTTACTGGCAGGATATGATCAAGGGTTGCATTCTTCTCGCGGCCGTTTCGATCGACCATTTCCTGCACAAGCGGAAGGCCGCCTGACATGCCGATCGCCAGACTGAAACCACCGCTGAAATCCCGAGCAACGGCGCCGCGCGAGGAGATCGTCATCGCCCGGCAGATGCACCAGGCGCTCGTGCTGCATTTTCTGGAAGGCCTGACACAGGCGCAGATCGCCGACCAGCTCGGTATCTCGCACGCCACCGTCAACCGGCTCATCAAGCGCGGCCGCCAGCTCGGTCTCGTCGAGATCAAGATCAAGTCGCCGGTCGAACCGCTGGTCGATCTGGAGGAGCGGCTTCTGGCACTCGGCGGGATCAGCCGCGCGGTCGTGGTTCCGACCGTTTCCGATAATCCGCAGACCGCGCTTCTTGCGGTCGGCGCGGCGGCTGCCCGGCTGTTGCTGGAGGAGATCGGTGATGGTGACACCATCTGCATCACCGGCGGCAAGGGCGTGAGCGCCGTGGTCGCCGGCCTTCAGGCACCGCACCGCTTCGATGTCGAGGTCATTCCCGCGACGGGCTGCGTACAGGGCAAGCACTATACGGACGTCAACCACGTCTCGACGCTGATGGCCGAACGCCTCGGCGGCCGCTCCTGGCAGATCCACGCGCCGCTGTTTGCCGACGATGCCGCCCAGCGGGCGATGCTCATCAACATGCGCTCGGTGGCTGATGTCTTCCAGCGGGCCCGGGAGGCGAAGGTCGCGGTGGTCGGCATCGGCTCGATCCTGAGCTCGGATTCCACCTATTACGACCTGCATCCATCGCCGAGTGCGGACCGCGGCGCCATCGAGCATTCCGGCGCAAGCGCGGAACTGCTCGCCCATCTTCTGGATGGCGAGGGCCAGATCTGCGACTACTCGCTCAACCGTTCGCTCGTTTCGCTGACGCTCGCGGAATTCGCCTCGATCCCCATGAAGATCGGCGTGGCGAGCGGTCTCAACAAGGCAAGCTCCATCCTCAGCGTGCTGCGCGGCAATCATCTTGACACGCTCGTTACCGACGAGGCGACCGGCGCGCGCATCCTCGAGCTGGCATCCGAAGAAGGACTTTCCGCATGAGCGGCGAACAATTGATCCGCGATATCGGGCGCTCCGGCGTCAAGGCTTCGGCCGTCGGCCTCGGCACCTGGGCCATCGGCGGCTGGATGTGGGGCGGCACCGACGAGGCGCAGTCGATTGCCGCCATACAGGCGTCTCTTGATGCGGGCGTAACCCTCATCGACACCGCGCCGGCCTATGGGCTCGGCCGTTCGGAAGAGATCGTCGGCAAGGCCCTTGCCGGCCGGCGCGACAAGGCGGTCATTGCCACGAAATGCGGCCTGGTCTGGCACACGCAGAAGGGCAGGCACTTCTTCGATCAGGACGGCAAGCCGGTTCACCGCTATCTCGGCCGGGACGCGATCATCCATGAAGTCGAGCAGAGCCTGCGCCGGCTCGGCACCGATTACATCGATCTCTACATCACCCACTGGCAGGACCCGACGACACCCATTGCGGAGACCGTTGCGGCGCTTGAGGAACTCAAGAAGGCCGGCAAGATCCGCGCTATCGGCGCCAGCAACGTCAGTCGCGCCGAACTGGAGCAATACATCGCCACCGGCGCGCTCGACGCGATCCAGGAACGGTTCAGCATGATCGACCGCGAGATCGAGGCAGACCTGCTGCCGCTCACGGTTCCGAACGGCGTGGCGACGCTCAGCTATTCCTCGCTCGCGCTCGGCCTTCTTTCCGGCACCATCGGCCCGGACCGCGTCTTTGCGGGCGACGATCAGCGCAAGGACAATCCGCGCTTCTCCGTCGCCAACCGGCAGAAGGCCGGTGATTTTTCCGAGGCGATCAGGACTGTTGCCGAGCGGCATGATGCCAGCATCGCACAGGTGGTAATCGCCTGGACGCTGGCGCAGCCCGGCGTGACCTTCGCGCTGTGCGGGGCAAGAAGCCCCGCACAGGCGCTCGACAATGCAAGGGCCGGCACGCTTCGGCTCACGCAGGAAGACCTCGCGGTCATCAACAATGCCATAAAGGCGAAACTGGCCAATATGGACGGATAACGGACTGCCATCATGAACCGGAACGAGACTTTGGACGGGCTTCGCCGGAGCCCGAAGGTGGACGTGTGCGTCCTCGGCGGCGGCATCAACGGGCTCAGCGTCTTCCGCGAGCTGGCGTTGCAGGGCGTCAATGTGCTGCTCGTCGATAAGGCGGATTACTGCTCCGGCGCGAGTGCGGCGCTCTCGCGCATGGTCCATGGCGGCCTGCGCTATCTCGAAAATGGCGAGTTCAGCCTGGTCAAGGAATCGCTCATGGAGCGTGACAGGTTACTGCGCAACGCGCCGCACTATGTCGCGCCTTTGCCCACGACCGTGCCGATCTTCGATACCTTCTCGGGGCTGGCCAATGGCTTCGTGCGCTTTCTGGGCCTCACACGCCGCCCCAGCCGTCGCGGGGCCATTGCCATCAAGACGGGTCTCGGCATCTATGATTTTCTGACGCGCAAGCGTGCGCTGATGCCCAAACATCAGTTCCGCAGCAGGAAGGCGACGCTCGCCAAGTGGCCGTCGCTCAATCCATCGATCCGCAACTCCGCGACCTATTACGACGCGTGGGTCAGCCATCCCGAACGCATCGGCATCGAGCTTCTGCAGGACGCACTGTCTGCCGGTCCGAACGCCGGGGCGCTGAACTACGCGACGGTCGAGCAGGCCGGCGAGGGGACCTACCTGCTGCGCGACGACCTGACCGGCGAGACACTGCCGATTGTGCCGCGGCTGATTGTCAACGCCACCGGCGGCTGGATCGATATTGCCAACCGTACGCTTTTGACGGGCGCGGATGCACCGGCGCCACTGATGGGCGGCACCAAGGGCTCGCATCTCATCGTCGACAATCCGGCGCTGCGCGACATGCTCGATGGCCACATGGTCTATTACGAGAATGAGGACGGGCGCATCTGCATCCTGTTTCCCTATCTCGGCAAGGTGCTGGTCGGCTCGACGGATATCCGTGTCGACGATCCCGGCACGGTGCGCTGCGAGGCGGATGAGCGGGACTATATCCTGCAATCGCTCGCCTTCGTGCTGCCCGGCGTCAATATCCGGTCGGAGGAGATCGTCTTCCAGTTCGCTGGCGTTCGCCCGCTGCCGGCCAGCAAGGACAGCTTCACCGGCCGCATTCCCCGCGATCATTTCTGCACCGTGCTGGAAGGCAAGGACGGTGGCCCGTCGGTGCTGTGCATGATCGGCGGCAAGTGGACGACTTTCCGCTCCTTCGGTGAACTCGCCGCCGACATGGCGCTCGACCGGCTGGGGCAGGCGCGCCGTGTCGATACGGGCGAGCGGGCCATTGGCGGCGGGCGCGGCTTCCCTTCGGATCGCGCCGGATGGATCCGCAACGTTTCGGCCTCGACAGGCGTCTCCGTCTCGCGCATCGAAACGCTTTTCAAACGTTACGGCACGGAGGCTGAGGATGTCGCCCGCTTCATTGCGGCGGAAGACGACCGGCCGCTGCCGCACGAGGGATATAGCGTGCGGGAGGTCCTCTACCTCATCCGGGCCGAGGCCGTCGAACATCTCGACGACCTGCTTTTGCGCCGCACGACGCTCGCCATTTCAGGTGAATTGTCGCTCGGTATGGTCGATGCTGCGCTGGGCGTGCTGGCCGTCGAGAAGGTCTGGAGCCCAGAGCGTACGGCCGCGGAGCGGAACCGATTTCTTAGCCTCATGCGCGAGCGCCACGGCGTCGCGGAGGAAACCCTGTCCGCAAGGAACGAACAAAGGAGTGAACGATGCGAGACAACCGCAAGGTCCGGATGAACCGGCTGTTCGGCAACGGCCGTTGCCTGGACGTGGCGATCGATCATGGTGTGTGCAACGAGCCGTCCTTCCTCGACGGGCTGGAGAACATGCCCGCCGTGGTGAAGGCGCTGGTGGATGCGAAACCAGATGCGATCCAGATGAACTACGGCCAGGCGGAGCTGTTGCAGGACCTGCCCGGCAAGGACAAGCCGGCGCTCGTCATGCGCATCGACATGGGCAACCCCTATAACCGCATCCGTCACCGCGACATGTGGGCCGTGCTCCAGAACGAAGCCGAGCCGCTGGTCGGCGCGCTCGAGATGGATGCCGCCTGCGTGGTGGTAAACCTGTTCATGCTGCCGGACGAACCGGACCTCTTCCGCCAGTGCGTTCAGAACATTTCGCGCGTACGGGCCGATTGCGAGAAATACGGCATGCCGCTGATGATCGAGCCGCTGGTCATGCAGCCCGTCACAGAGCATGGCGGCTACATGGTCGATGGCGATGCCGACAAGATCGTCACGCTGACCCGGCTTGCCCGTGAGATGGGCGCGGATATCGTCAAGGCCGATCCGACGAGCAATGCCGAGGATTTCCACCGCGTCGTCGAGGCGGCACGCTGCCCGGTGCTGGTGCGCGGCGGCGGAAAGGAAGACCTTTCGGCCGTGTTTGCAAAATCTGCCGCCTTGATGCAACAGGGCGCCATGGGCATGGTCTATGGGCGCAACATCTACCAGCATGCCAATCCAAGCGCCGTCGTGCGCGGCCTGATGGCAATCATCCATGCGGATGCGAGCGGTGAGGCGG
Source organism: Shinella sp. H4-D48 (assembly GCF_022637395.1). Taxonomy (GTDB): domain Bacteria; phylum Pseudomonadota; class Alphaproteobacteria; order Rhizobiales; family Rhizobiaceae; genus Shinella; species Shinella sedimenti. Next base: position 45,407 of record NZ_CP093339.1, read on the forward strand.
CCTATTCGCTCTATCAGCAGGGCTGATGTGAAGCATGCACCGGGGACGCCAGCGCGTTCCCGGTGCCGCGAAGGAAAACGAACCTTGGGAGGGGTTCAGGATGCCGAAATATCTATTGGGGCTCGACGCGGGCAACACCGTCATCAAGGCCGTGATCTTCGATCTCGAAGGGCGGGAACTCGCCCATGCGGGGCAGGAGGGCAAGAGCCGCATGCTGCGCCCCGGCCATGTCGAGCGCGATCTCGGCGAATTCTGGGAGAATGCCAAGCGGGTGATCGCCGCCTGCCTGGACAAGGCCGGTATCGCAGCGAGCGACATCGCGGCGATCGGCTGCGCGGGTCACGGCAACGGGCTCTACGCGCTCGATCGCGAGGGCGAGCCGCTCATTGGCATCCAGTCGATCGATACACGCGCCACCGGCCTTGTGGAGGAATGGGCGGCGCAGGGTGTCGGCGACCGAACCTATCCCATCGGCCGCCAGCGCCCCTGGCCCGCCCAGACGCCGACCCTTCTCGCCTGGCTGAAACGTTCCGAGCCCGCGCTTTTCCAGCGCATCGGCACGGTGTTCTTCGCCAAGGATTTCGTGGTCAACCGCCTGACGGGAAAGCGGATCAGCGAAATGTCGGACATGTCCGGAGCCGGCCTGCTCGATCTTGCCGCCCGCCGCTATGACAGGACGCTGATGGAGGCCTATGGCCTGGGCGATTGCATGGATCTCCTGCCGCCTTTGATCGAAAGCGCGGATATTGCCGGCACCGTCACGCAGGCCGTGGCGCTGGAGACCGGGCTTGCGGCCGGCACGCCCGTTGTCGGCGGGCTGTTCGACGTCGTGGCCTCCGCGCTCGGTTCCGGCGTTTCGCGCACCGGAAGCGCCTCGGTCATTGCCGGCACCTGGAGTATCAATCAGGTCATCATCGACGGGCCGGATCTCGATGGCCCCGTGTTCATGTCGTCCAGCTTTGACCGCACACGCTATATGGCCATGGAAAACAGCGCGACATCGGCGGCCAATCTGGAATGGCTGGTGCGGGAGTTCTTCGAGGGCGCGCATGACGAAAGCGTCTCACCCTTCGATGCCTGCTGCGCGCTTGCCGCCGCCGTCACACCCGCAGCCGACGATCCGCTCTACCATCCCTATCTCTACGGTGCCCAGCAGGATGGCCATGCACGGGCGGGCTTTTACGGCATGGCGGGCTGGCACACCAAGGGCCACCTGATCCGTGCGCTGCTGGAAGGTGTCGCCTTCGGTCACCGCCAGCACATCGAAACCATCCGCAAGGCCGGTGCGCGCTTCGAAGAGGCGGTGCTGTCAGGCGGCGGATCGCGCAGCATGCTCTGGCCGCAGATTTTCGCGGATGTGCTCGGCGTGCCGGTTTCCGTTGCGGTTTCCCGTGAGACGGGTGCGCTCGGGGCGGCCATTGCTGCCGGCACGGGCGTCGGCCTCTTTGCCGACTTTACCGAAGGTGCGAATGCGATGGTGCGGAGCGACCGGCACTACCGACCGAATGCTGCGATGGCCGCGCACTACGACCGCCGTTACGCCCTCTACACCGATATCGCGGCCGCAATGACGCCGCTCTGGCGACGCCTTTCGGCCGCTGACAATGCCGCGACGGGTGTCGCGGCATGATGAAGATACTTGGTCTTGCCGAATTGTAAGGCGCCGAAGCGATCCCGCTTCGGCCGGAAATGTTCTAGGCGACCTTACGCAGTACGGGCGCGCTTGCAGTGGCGGGGATGGCCATCTGCCGCAGCACGTCCATGGCCATGGCATGGGCGTTTTCCTGCGCCTTGTCGAGATTGGTAACGCGGCGCGGATCCATCGAATAAAGCGTTCCGCCGCAGCCGAAGATATCGCGGAAAGCCGCCCGTTCGCCGATGGGGGTGGGGAGAAGGTGCACGCGGCGCGCCGCCAGCAGGTCCTTCACGGCGTTCATGGCGCGCGTCGTCACCATGGAATTGACGCGGGTCAGCACGACGGAATGGCGGATGCGGATATTCGCCTTGTCTTCCAGATACTGCAGAAGCTCGATGACATTGGCACCGCCCTGGGCGTCCATGGCCGAGCCCTGCACGGGAATCAGCACGTAGTCGGCGTGGCCGACGGCCTTGGCGAGAAGGGAACTGCGCGAGCCGGGCAGGTCGATCAGCACGAAGTCGGCGCGCGCCTTCTCTTCGGCAAGCTGGCGGTCGATGGAGTTCATCGTGACGTAGGGAACGACGTTCAGGCGTTTGCCGAGCACGCCTTCGGAGGTCTCATACCAGCGGGTGATCCAGTGCTGCGGATCGGCGTCGAGCACGGACACGCGGTAGCCCATGCGGGCGAGCTCTGTGGCGAGCAGCAGGACGGCGGTGGTCTTGCCGGCGCCGCCCTTGGTGTTGGCGAATGTGATGACGGGCATGAGGTCCCCCGGAATGGTTCTCGAGCCGATCATTGCTCGCCTGGGGCACCTTGCATGGTGCGTCGTCATCCTCGCCAACTATGGTTAATCGTTGGTGTATTTTTCTCAATGCCGCCGGTCGGCAGCGAGAATTTCACGCGCGATCTGGTCGAGTGACACGATCTTGTCGACGCCGCCGTGGGCGATTGCCTCTTTCGGCATGCCGAAGACGACGGAGGAGGCCTCGTCCTGCGCCACCGTATAGGCGCCGGCCTGGTGCATCTCGGCCATGCCGCGCGCGCCGTCATCGCCCATGCCTGTCATGATCACCCCCATGGCGTTGGCACCGGCCGCGCGCGCGGCGGAGCGAAACAGCACGTCGACCGACGGGCGGTGGCGCGAGACGAGCGGTCCTTCACGCACGGCCACATGATAGCGCGCGCCCTGGCGTTCCAGCATCATGTGCCGGTCGCCGGGAGCGATCAGCACATGACCGCGCAGCACCGGATCGCCGTGAACGGCTTCCTTGACCTCGACCTCGCACAGCGAGTTCAGGCGCTTGGCGAAGGCGGCGGTGAACTTTTCCGGCATATGCTGGACGATGACCATACCCGGCGAATTGGCCGGAAGCTGTTCCAGCATGACGCGTAGCGCCTCCGTCCCGCCGGTGGAGGCACCGATGCACGCCACCATCTCGGTGGTCTTGGCCATGGCGCGGCCGGAGGGCGGCGGGAGCACGGCGTCGGCGGTCAGTTTCGTGGTCACATTGGCGGTGGCGCTTGCAGCAGCGGCCGCCATGGCGCGGCGTCCCGCGCCGAGGCGGGCGACGGCCGCACCCTTCACCGCCTGACGGATGCGCGCGCCGGATTCGGCGAGGTGGTCGGCTGCGCCGATCTTCGGCTTGAGGATGATGTCGACGGCGCCGGCTTCCAGCGCCTGCATCAGCGTCTCTGACCCTTCTTCCGTCAGAGAGGAGCACATCACGACGGGGATGGGTCGTTGCGACATGATCTTGCGCAGGAAGGTAATGCCGTCCATGCGCGGCATCTCCACGTCCAGCGTGATGACGTCGGGCATTTCCTCCTGGATCTTCTTTGCCGCCATGAAGGGATCGGAGGCGGCCCCCATGACCTCGATTTCCGGATCCTGCTCCAGAACGTGCGTCAGCGCCTGACGCACGCTTGCGGAGTCGTCGATGATGAGAACGCGGATCTTCTTGGTCGGAATGGGCATCAGATCTTCTTGAAAACCGTGTTGGCGACCTGGCGCACCGGCAGCGAAATGCCGGTGACCGTCTCGGAATGCCCGACATACAGGAAGCCGCCGGGGAGAAGGCAGTCGCACAGGCGCGTCAGCACCTTTGCCTGGGTCGGCTTGTCGAAATAGATCAGCACGTTGCGGCAGAAGATCATGTGCATCGGCTCGCCCACCTTGTAGGCGTTGTCCATGAGGTTCATGCGCGCGAAACCGACCGTGGCGCGCAGGCGCGGATGGACACGCACCTCGCCGCGCGAGGCGTCCTTCGAGGTCATTACGTATTTGCGACGCATCTCGGCGGAGACCGGCTGGATCATGTCGCGCGGATAGACGCCGCGCCGGGCGGCCTGCAACACGTCGGTCGACAGATCGGTCGCCAGGATGCGGTAGTCCATGCCTGACGTCCTCTCGACGAAGTCCTGCATGACCATGGCCATCGTATAGGGCTCGGCGCCGATGGAGCAGGCCGCGCTCCACAGCCGGAAGCGCTTGTGGCCGGCTGCCGCCAGTTCCGGAAGGCCCGTGCTTTCCATGAACTCGAAATGCTTGGGCTCGCGAAAGAAGTCCGTCTTGTTCGTCGTGACGGCGTCGATCAGGAAGATAGCTTCCTTCTCGATGCCGCCATGCTTGAAGAGGTAGTCGCAATAGCCATTGAAATCCGGGATGCCGGTTGCCCTCAGGCGCCGGCGCAGACGGCCTTCCAGCATCGTCAGCTTGGTGATCGGCATCTTGATGCCGCTGTAGTCGTAGATGAAGCGGGACAGGGCGTCGAAGTTTCGGCTGTTTAAGCCGTCCGGGCCTGTCTGCGCCTGCGTTTGTACTGCTGCTGCCGCCACGCGGTCCTCCTGAAACTTATGCCGTGGCCGCAAGGCGGTTGGCCGTGCCCATCATCGCCACTTCTGAGGTGGAGAAGAGGCGTGCGAGATCGACGATGACGACGAAGGCGCCGTTCCGGCGCACGACGCCGGAAATGTAATCGGAAGGCCAGCGAACGCCGATATCGGGCGCCCCCTCGATCTCGTCGTTACGGAACGGCACCACCTCGTAGACCCGGTCCGCGACGAGACCGAGCGTCAGGGTTTTCCCGTCGATCGGTACATCGAGCACCAGCGCCCGCGTGTTGTGCGTCTTCTGCGTCTTCGTCATGCCGAGACGAAGACGCAGGTCGATGACCGGCACGCCCTGGCCGCGCACGTCCCTCAACCCGAGCAGGTAGTCGGGGCCGTGCGGTATCCGGAAGGCATCCTCATGATCAAGGATTTCCCGGACGACCGAAACGGGCACCGCGAAGACCTCGTTGTCGAGAGAGAAGGTGACGTATTGGGATTCGGAGGACGGACCGGTCATGATCAAGCGCTTTCTCTGAAGTCGGCGTCGTCGGCGTCGGGGCCGCCCATCGACATGTCGAGGGCAAAGCCGCGGGCGCGGGCCTGCTGGGCATTGACGCTGTTGTCTGCCTTGCGGAACGCCGTGGCGGCCGGCTTGGCGGGCTGGCGAGCCGCGACGGGAGCGGGGCGACGCTGCATGGAGGCCTGGGCGCCCGATGACATGTCGACGCGGAAGAAGGCGATCGATGTCTGCAGTTCCTCGGCCTGGGCGGCGAGTTCTTCAGACGTGCCCGACATCTCCTCGGATGCGCCGGCATTCTGCTGCGTCACCTTGTCGAGCTGCTGGATCGCTTCGTTGATCTGCGAGGCGCCGATATCCTGTTCGCGGCAGGCGGCCGAGATTTCGGAGATCAGTTCGGCGGTCTTGCGGATATCGGGCACCAGGCGGGTCAGCATCTCGCCGGCTTCGGTCGCGACGGAAACCGTCTGGCCGGAGAGCGTGCTGATTTCGGCAGCGGCAGCCTGGCTGCGTTCGGCAAGCTTGCGCACTTCCGAAGCGACGACCGCAAAGCCCTTGCCATGTTCGCCGGCACGGGCGGCTTCCACCGCGGCGTTAAGGGCGAGCAGGTCGGTCTGGCGGGCGATTTCCTGCACGATGGAGATCTTCTCCGCGATGGTGCGCATCGCGCCGACGGCGCGGCCCACGGCATCGCCGGACGCTTCCGCATCCTTGGCCGACTGGCGGGCGATCTTCTCGGTCTGTGCGGCGTTGTCGGCGTTCTGCTTGATGTTGGCGGCCATCTCCTCCATCGAGGCGGATGCCTCTTCGGCAGACGATGCCTGCTCGGTCGCGCCCTGCGAAAGGGTTTCGGAGCTTGCAGACAGTTCCTGGCTGCCAGACGAGACATTGCTTGCCGCCGAAAGCGCATCGGCCACGACGCCGCGCAGGCGCTCAACCATGCTTTCCAGCGAAAGGCCGAGCGTATCCTTGTCTGAAAGCGGCTTCGGCGTCACCGTCAGGTCGCCATTGGCGATCTGGTCGGCAATCGTGGCGGTGTTGCGCAGGTTACCGGTCATGCGCTGCATGGAGTTGACGAGGTCCTTGATCTCGTCATTGCTCTTGTAATCGATGTCCTGCTCCAGATCGCCGATGGCCACCGCATCGGCAAGCCGGGCGGCTTTCTGCAAGCCGCGAGCGATGCTGAGCGAAAGCCAGATGGCGATGGCCGACGAGAGCAGGATCAAACCCACCACGACGGCGACAAGGGCCGAACTGATGAAGTCGTACTGAGCGTTCGTCGCCGCGTCCGTTTCGCTAAGGTCCTGTTCGATCTTCTCGTTCAGGGCCTTCAGCGTCGCAAGCACATCTTCGGTCACCTTGGCGCCACTGCCCATGGAAAGTGCTGCGGCACGCTGGTTGCTCTCAGGTGTATTCAACTTCGCGAGACGAAGGATTTCGTTCTGAGACTTCTCCCAGTCCGGAAAAGCAGCGCGGAATTCGCCGATCTTGGACCGAATGCCTTCGTTGGTTTCATTGTCAAACAGCGCCAGCGACTTGCTGATGGCATCGTGCTGGATGTCGACGGCATCGACATAGCTCTGGATCTGAGCTGCATCGGTGTTGAGAACGGCGTTCTTCTCCTCACGGATAGCCGTCAGTACGGCTTGGGAAAGGTCACCGGAATTGCGCAGATTGGCGGTCGGTCCCTTAATGATGTCAGTGATGGCGGCGTTCAGCGACGAGAGGTTCATGATGGACATGGCCGCCATGCCGCAGGTCATGGCAATGATGACGCCGAACGCAATGGCGAGTTTGAGTTTGATGGTGAAACGCATCTCGAAAAGGTCTCCTTGGGCACATCGCCCTGTTATTGCGGGACACAACGCGGTGTCCGTTATGCGTGAAGACCGATACACTCACCCTTCCGCAGGCCGCCGGAGCGGCCCTTGAGCCGGCGCGTACACACGCCGGTTTTTGCCGCCGCGCATCCTTCCGGCTGCGCGGCAGTCATTGTTCAATCACGCGCTTTCGCGGAAATCGTCATCGTCGGCGTCGGGGCCGCCCATCGACATGTCGAGGGCAAAGCCGCGGGCACGAGCCTGCTGAGCGTTGACGCTGGTGTCTGCCTTGCGGATCGGCTTGGCGGGATGGCGGGCGGCGACCGGTGCCGGGCGGCGCTGGATGGCAGCCTGGGCGCCGGATGAAAGATCGACCCGGAAGAAGGCGATGGATGCCTGCAATTCCTCGGCCTGGGCGGCGAGTTCTTCCGACGTTCCGGACATCTCTTCTGATGCGCCGGCGTTCTGCTGGGTCACCTTGTCGAGCTGCTGGATCGCTTCGTTGATCTGCGAGGCGCCGATGTCCTGCTCACGGCAGGCGGCCGAGATTTCGGAAACCAGTTCGGCGGTTTTGCGGATATCGGGCACCAGCCGATTCAGCATGTCGCCGGCTTCAGTGGCGACGGAGACGGTTTCACCGGACAAGGTGCTGATTTCGGCGGCCGCCGCTTGGCTGCGCTCGGCGAGCTTGCGCACTTCCGAAGCAACGACGGCAAAGCCCCTGCCATGTTCGCCGGCGCGTGCTGCCTCGACGGCGGCGTTAAGCGCGAGAAGGTCGGTCTGGCGGGCGATTTCCTGCACGATGGAGATCTTCTCCGCGATGGTACGCATGGCGCCGACGGCCCGGCCCACGGCCTCGCCGGAGGCTTCGGCGTCCTTGGCGGACTGGCGGGCGATCTTCTCGGTCTGTGCGGCGTTGTCGGCGTTTTGCTTGATGTTGGCAGCCATCTCCTCCATCGAGGCGGATGCCTCTTCGGCGGAGGACGCCTGCTCGGTCGCACCCTGCGAAAGGGTTTCGGAGCTCGAAGACAGTTCCTGGCTGCCTGAAGACACGTTGTTTGCCGCCGAAAGCGCATCGGCCACCACGCCGCGCAGGCGCTCCACCATGCTTTCCAGTGAAAGACCGAGCGTATCCTTGTCGGAAAGCGGCTTCGGCGTCACCGTCAGGTCGCCATTGGCGATCTGGTCGGCAATCGTGGCGGTGTTGCGCAGGTTGACGACCATGCCCAGCATGGCGTGACCCAGAACGTCCTTGTCGGACAGCGGCTTCGGCGTATCCGACAGGTCACCGTTGCCGATCTGGTTGGCAATATTGGCCGCTTCGCGCAGATTGCCGGTCATGACGTTGATGGTCGATACCAGATCCTTGATCTCGTCATTCGTCTTGACGGAAATCGTCTGATCGAGATCGCCGATCGCGACGGCTTCAGCGGCGTCACGAATCTTTCGCAGGCCGGAATTGATTCCAAGCGCGATCCAGAACGCTGCACCCACGGCAAGAACGAACGCGACCACGGTCAGCGCGGCGAGAGTGTAAAGCGCGCTTGCATAGCGGGCATCGGCGACAATGTCGGAATCCTTGATCGCCACCTCGGTAAGTGCGGCGAGGTCCTCGGTCATCTTGTCGAGCTTTTCGCTGGCGACAGTGCCTTCCGTCTGGTTCAGCTCGATCGCCATATCCCGCTGTCCCGACGCGATAAGCGAGACCATTCTTTCGTTGATAGCCAGATAATCGTCCCAGAAGTCGCGGATTTCCTGCCACTTCGACCTGAATTCATCTGTGGCGCTTGCCTCGCCTTGCTTGAGCGCCGTCTCGAAAGCTTCGCGCTCCGCCGCCATTGTCGCCTTTGCCTTGTTGGCGCGCTCAACCGTCGAAGCCATGAGGAGGTCCGCCTCGGCGAGGCCGAGGCCGTCAAAGGCGCCTGCGAGATCGTCGGCATAGTCGTCCTGCTGAATAGGACCTTCAAGAAGGCTGTCCCGGAGCGAATTCATCTCGCTCATGCTTCGGACGCCGATACCAGCAGAAACGCAAAGGAGAAGGATCAGAAAGCCGAAGACGAGGGCGAGCTTCGATTTGATGGTCAGACGCATCTAGTAGGTCTCCTTAATCACAGATGCCTTGTTTTGGAGGGACACCGAAACATGGCGTTCTTATGCGTGAAGACCGATACACTCACCCTTCCGCGGGTCGCCGGAGCGGCCCTTGAGCCGGCGCGTACATACGCCGGGTTTTCCGCCGCGCTCGATGTGAGCGCGGCGGATTGTTCAATCACGCGCTCTGGCGGAAATCGTCGTCGTCGGCGTCGGGGCCGCCCATCGACATGTCGAGCGCAAAGCCGCCGCTTCTGGTCGTCTTGGCTGTGGCCGGCGCCGGGCGATAAGCCGGGTTTGCGGGGGGGCGCTTGGCGGCCGGTGCTGCCATGCGGGCTGCGGTTGCCCGCAGCTTGTCGGCATGGTTGGCTTCGCTGCGGGCGGCGTTGTCGACCCGGAAAAAGGCGATGGATGCCTGCAATTCTTCGGCCTGGGCGGCTAGTTCTTCCGACGTTCCGGACATCTCCTCGGATGCGCCGGCATTCTGCTGCGTCACCTTGTCGAGCTGCTGGATCGCTTCATTGATCTGCGAGGCGCCGATATCCTGCTCGCGGCAGGCGGCCGAGATTTCGGAAACCAGTTCGGCGGTCTTGCGGATGTCGGGCACCAGCCGGTTCAGCATTTCGCCAGCTTCCGTGGCGACGGAAACTGTCTGGCCCGACAGCGTGCTGATTTCGGCGGCCGCCGCCTGGCTGCGTTCGGCAAGCTTGCGCACCTCCGAGGCAACGACGGCGAAGCCCTTGCCATGTTCTCCAGCACGCGCTGCCTCGACGGCGGCGTTGAGGGCCAGAAGGTCGGTCTGGCGGGCGATTTCCTGAACGATGGAGATTTTCTCCGCGATGGTGCGCATGGCGCCGACGGCGCGGCCAACGGCCTCGCCGGAGGTTTCCGCATCCTTCGCCGACTGGCGGGCGATCTTCTCGGTCTGTGCGGCGTTGTCGGCGTTCTGCTTGATGTTGGCTGCCATCTCCTCCATCGAGGCGGATGCCTCTTCGGCAGACGATGCCTGCTCGGTTGCGCCCTGCGAGAGGGTTTCGGAGCTCGACGACAGTTCCTGGCTGCCGGACGACACGTTGTCGGAAGCCGAAAGCGCATCTGCGACGACACCGCGCAGGCGCTCGATCATGGTGTTGACATAGCCCAGCAGATCACCGATCTCGTCCTTGGTCGTGATGTCGGCAAAGCGGGTGAGATCGCCCTCGGATACGGAACGGACCGCCTCGTTGGCCTTGCGCAGCCCGCGTGCGATGGAGACGACGATCCACGAGGCGGCGCTCGCGGCGATCAGTGTCGAGATGGCCAGAAGGGCGATCAGCAGCGAACGGCTGGCTTCGTAGGTCTCGACCGAGGCCTGGAGATCTTCCTTCTGGCGCTCGCCGTTGAAGGCGACAAGCTCGTTCAGGGAGGCGACCGCCTCTTCACGGGCTGTGCGCATCTCGTGGTTTGCAAAGCGGTTGGCTTCAAAGTTGCCGCGTTCGAGTGCAAGTGCGTTGCCGCGGTCAGCAGCTTCCTTGACGGCCGCGAAGCTCTTTTGCACCTCGACGGCCAACTGGCGCGCGCTGCCCTGCAGGCCAGCGACCAGAAGCGAGATGTTTGTTTCGATGTCGGAGCCGGCCTTGGCGTAGTCCGCGGCCCAGGTCGTCTGGCGCTCCGGGTCATTGCTGGCAAGCAGGATATTGCGGTGCTGGCGGAAGAAGTCGCTGATATCGGCGCGTACGGTGGCGACGCGGGCGAAGTTTTCGAGCGCACCCGGCTCGCCGCGGTTGGCGGCATCCTGCAGTGCCTTAGACATGCGGATGACGTTTTCTTCCGCAGCGGATATGGCCGCGCTGCCGTCCGTCGTGGAAATCCGCAGGGCCTCTGCATCGGTGTTCTTCCGTGTCAGGGCCTGCATCTTCAGGTTCTGCGCCCAATAGAGGTCCCACTTCTTGGAGAAGTCGTCGAGGATTGCGCGGCCTGCATCCGTCGTCAGCTTCGAGCGGACGTCCGCCAGCGTTGCGCCGATTTCGCTGTTCCTGGCGTCGAGCGCCCGGGAAATCGCGGCCATCTCCTCGGGGTCGGTGCTGAGGATCATCTGGCGGGTCTGGGAGGCCACGTCGGTGGTCATGGTCTCGGTCCGGCTCAGGCCGAGCGTGGCCGCCGCGCGGCCGTTGACGACCCGTTCCATCCGGTTGTTCAGCTCGCCGAGATCCTGCACCGCGACGTACATGCTGACGCCCGAAAGCAGGATGACGGTCGTGAAGGTGGCTATAAGCTTTGTCTTGATCGCAATACGCATCGTCTAAATCCTTTAGTTGGTCCCGGCTGCGACGCCGACACGGTCCCTTTGCGGGGCAAAAATCGCCTGCAGATTGGGGACGATGATGAATTCTCCGTCACGTTTGACGAGGCAGCTGATGTAATCCGCCCGCCAGCGCATGCCGACACTCGGCGGCGGTTCGCTGGCGACCTTCGGCAGGGTGGTGACTTCGTTGACCTTGTCCGTGCGGATGCCGATCAGCGTCGTCTCGTCGTCGAGCAGAAGCTCGATGACGATGATGCGGCTGTCGATGGTGGCTTCCACCGCCTCCATGCCGAAGGCGAGGCGGATATCCGACAGGGGGATGACCTTGCCTCGGAAGTTGATGACACTGGAGACGAACGGCTTGCTGCCGGGAACGTGGGTTTCCGGCAGGAGATCGAGGATTTCCTGCACGACGGTTGCTTCGATGGCGAAGGTCTCGCCATTGAGGTTGAACGTCAGAACCGAGAGGTCCTCGCCCGTGCCCCAGATTGCATCGTAGTCGAGTTTTCTTGCTGCTTCGCTCATCCTGCCGCCCGCAATTGCGCCTCCTGCTGCTGTCCGACCGCGACCAGGTGCGTAACGTCGAGGATCAGCGCCACGCTGCCATCGCCAAGGATGGTCGCGCCGGAGAAAGTGACGACGTCATGGTGCAGTTTCGACATGGATTTGATGACTGTCTGATGGTCGCCGATGATCTGGTCGACGACGAGGCCGACGCGCTCCGAGCCCGTCGAGATGACGACGACCTTTTGGTGCGGGTCGGGCTGGGTTCCGGTGCGGAAGAGTTCGCGCAGGCGCAGGAACGGTACGAGGCTGTCGCGCAGCGATATGAAGCTGCGACCGCGCGAGCGGACATCGTCCTCCAGCGAGATCTCCAGGCATTCCTCGACTGCCGAAAGCGGGATGACGTAGCAGCCAGTGCCCACACGCACGAGCAGGCCCTCGATGATGGCGAGCGTCAGCGGGATGCGCAGCGACACTTCCGAGCCCTCGCCGGGCCGGCTGGTAATGTCGATCGTGCCACGCAGCGCTTCGACCGTCTTCTTGACGACATCCATGCCGACGCCGCGACCGGACAGGTTCGTGACCTGCTGAGCAGTTGAGAAGCCGGGCTGGAAGATCAGCTGGAGAAGATCCTGGTCGGCAAGCGTAGCGCCCGGCTGAATGAGCCCGGAAGCCTCTGCCTTGGCCCGGACGCGATCACGGTTGATGCCGCGGCCGTCGTCCTTGATGGTGATGATGACCTCGCCACCCGTCTGGTGCGCCGAGAGCGCGACGCGGCCCTTGGCGGGCTTGCCGGAGGCAAGACGCTCGTCGGGTTGTTCGAGGCCGTGGTCGATCGAGTTGCGCACGAGATGCACGAGCGGATCGGCCAGCCGGTCGATGACCGTCTTGTCGACTTCGGTGCTTTCGCCTTCCGTGATGAGTTCGATCTCCTTGCCCGTTTCGCGCGAAAGGTCGTGCACCAGGCGGCGGAAGCGGCTGAAGAGGCTCGCGACCGGCATCATGCGCAGCACCATCATCGTATCGCGCAGTTCGCCGGACAGGCGTTCGATTTCCTCCGAAACCGAGCGCAGGCCAAGATCGGCAGCGGTGCCGGCAAGCTGGGTGAGGCGCGACTGGGCGATGACGAGTTCGCCGACCCGGTCCATCATCTCGTCAAGGCGCTCGGCAGGGACGCGGACATTCTCTGCGGTCTTGTTCTGCTTGGGATCGTTGACCGCCTGCGCGGGCTCGCGCTCGGTGAAGACGGGTGTCAAGGGTGCGGCGGGCTCGACGGGAGCGGCCGTTGCGGCGGCGACCGGGCGCTCGGCCGCGATCTCCGTGATATCAAGCTCCATTTCGTCCATGACGAAGATGAAGACGTCTTCGATCTCGCTGCGCGGACGCTCCGTCTTGAGCGTCACCAGCCAGTGGAGGTGGATGTCGCGCGGATCGAGTACATCGAGTGTCGGCACCTTTGCGGTGTCGGCGACGATGGTGCATTCGCCGAGGTCGCGCATCTCGTCGAGCAGGCCGAGCGGATTGGTGCCGTTGGCCATGGCATTGGTCGGCAGGCTGAAGCGGATGCGCCATTCCCGCATGCCGCCGGCATCTTCGCCGGCGCTCGGTGCGATCGCGGCCTGTTGCGCCGCAGGAGTGGGCATGCCCGCACCATTGACAGCGCGGTGCAGACCGTCGAGCAGGGCTGCGCTGACTGCATCATGATCGCCGTTCGGCGTTTCAAGCAGGGCGCGCATATGGTCCTGCGCGGAAAGAACCGCCGAGACCAGTTCCTGCGTTGCCGGGACGTCGCCCTTGCGCACGCGGTCGAAGGCTGTCTCGCAATGGTGCGTGAAGGCGGCGAGCTGGTCGAAGCCGAACATCGCGCCTGAGCCCTTCAGCGTGTGCAAACCACGAAAGACCGCGTCGATCTGATCGCGGTCGTCAAGGCGGCGGGTGAGGTCGAGAAGGCCGGACTCGATCTGCTCCAGCAGTTCGGCAGCTTCTGTCCTGAAGACTGAGATCGGGTCCGGGTTGCTCATCTTCCGAGGACCTTTCGGGCGATCTTGACGAGGCTTTCGGGATCGAACGGTTTGGTGAGCCATCCGGTGGCGCCGGCCGCCTTGGCCTGTGCCTTCAATTCGCCGTCCGATTCCGTCGTCAGGAAGACGACCGGAACGCCGGTATGCGCGGGCAGCTTGCGCAACTCGCGGATCATGGTCAGGCCATCCATGTTGGGCATGTTCAGGTCGGTGACGACAAGGTCGTATTCCCCGCCCTTCAGCTTGTTGAGGCCATCCAGGCCGTCGACGGCCTCGGTGACGGTGTAGCCGGCATTGCCAAGCGCAATGCGTGTCGTCAGCCGGATGCTGGCTGAATCGTCGACGGTCAAAATATTCGCGGTCATAAAGTCTGCTCCTGATGTAACCAGAATTGGGAGGCGTCGGGTGTCAGCTCATCGAGAAAGCCGCCGCGCCGTAGAGCCTCGCGCAGCTCACCTGCCGCCGGCCGCGCAAGTAGAACGCGTCCCGTCTTCTGTGCGGCGTGGCTGCGCGCCGCTACGACGAGTTGCACGAAGCTGAGGTCGACCTGTGCATCGTCGGCGATTTCAAGTACAAGTTCGCCGTTATTGTCGATGGCGCTCAGGATTTTCTCGCGAATGTCAAGTATATTTTTGATAGTTAGCGTCTTTGGTAAGGTTAATGACGCGTGATCGGGCGCAGGCGACGACATGGAGGCCTCGATATCAGGTTTTTCCGTAAAGTAATTTCCAGCGCAAATTCCCAGCACATACTTAATGAACTGTAAATTACGGGTGGTGAAATCCGCCAATTCGGAGCGATACAAGACGCATGCCTTTATATGAGGTAATATTCATATTCGTTCAAGTGTATGAATAACATGAATAAACATGAGAATTAGCAAAATGTAATACTATTTATGAACCACTAATTCTAGGGATGCGTGCAGGACGGGTGTAAGCCGCAGGAAGGTACCGAAACGGCTGTTTTGCCTCCATAAGGGAATCCGAATTTACTGGCCGTTACATTGTTTGCCCTAGGGTCCGCTCTGGGATTCTTGAAGATGGGGTATGGCGTGTCAGGAACAGCGAGCGCATTGCGGCTTGAGCAGCAGACGAATGAAGCCGAACTCGTATCGCGGCTCGAAGGCGCGCGTTCGCGCATCGAACAACGCTTTCTGGATGGCGGCGTCGTGCTGCTCGGCGTACTCGATGTGCTCAACCGGCTGGTTGCGTCGCTCGAGAACCTCTCAGGTTCGCTGGGCGGCGAGGACACGGAAGCCACGACGGCGCGCCTGCTTGCGACGATCGATCAGCTGACAGCCTTGCCCGGCATCGAGGAAACACGCCAGCAGCGTCTTGCCGGCGTGGCTCTTACGGAAAAATCGCTTGGCGCCCACATCGCCACCATGCAGGAAACGTTGCGTTACCTGCGCACCTTCGCCACCACAGCCAAGATCACCGGCGCTGCCATTCCGGATTTCGCGGGCTTTGCCGACGAAATCCTCGAACGTATCCAGTTCGGCACGCGCGAGGTCAATGCGCTGGGCAGCAAGATCAGCACGCTCGGCACCGTGATTTCCAGTGCCTCGGCCGGCGGCGGCGATGCGCTTGAGCGCTTTCGCGGCAGCGTGCCTGATATCGCCGGCAATCTTTCGCGCAATGCCGCGGATCTCGGCACGCAGCGCCGGCATCTCTCGCAGCTGGCCGGCAAGGTCGGCGCGCTTGCACGCGGCGTGCAGGGCAAGGTCGCCACGACGCTCTCGGCGATGCAGATCGGCGACATCACCCGCCAGCGCATCGAGCACTGCCAGTCGGCGTTGACGATGCTCGAGGCGGAGCTTGCGGCGGGCGGCTTCGACGATGAGGCATCGACGCGCCTTACGCAGTTTATTCGCCATCTCGTCCATGCCCAGCTCGACGAAATCGCCAGGGATTTCGAACGCGAATGCCGCACCGTCGTCCAGACGATCCGCAGCTTTGGCGCCGACGTCGACAACCTCATGACGCTCTATCGGGATATGGATGCCGGCGACGGCGCGTCCGCCGACCGTGCGATGCGTACGCTGGAGGCTGACATCACCGCCGCACGCGCTGTGGTGCGCGACATCGAGCAGGTGGCCGACAAGGCGAACACGCTCGGCGAAAGCACGGTCGCGACGGTGCACGAGCTCCTGAAGGGTGTGAAAACCATCCAGCTGGTGCGCACCGACATCCAGTATATGGCGCTGAACACCAACCTGCGCTGCAGCAAGCTTGGTGAGGAAGGCCGCGCGATCAATGTCGTCACGGCGGAGCTGCGCAGCTTCTCAAGCCAGCTCGACGAGACCGCAGAACGGATCCTGACGGCTCTGCAATCGCTTGAGGAGGATGCCGGCAAGCTGGGCGCCGTGGGAGCTGCGGGCGGTGACTCGCTCGATGCGCGGCTTGAAGACGTGCTTGGCCATCTGCGCCACACCGGCGACCGTATGGAAGAGGACATGACGGCGCTGCGCGCCTGCGCGGTCGATGTCACCGCAACGGCTGGACGTATGGCGGAAGGGCTTGATTTCAACGCCGAACTCGGCGACGTGCTCGCCGATTGCACGGCGCGGGCTGGTGAATTGAGCGGCCCCGGTCTGCCGAATACGGATGGCCTTGAACCCGTACTGGCCGATCTTGGCGCACGGATCGCCCGGACCTATACGATGGTGTCCGAGCGGGACGTTCATGCCCGCATCTTCGGCACGGCGGCCGAGCCGCCAGCCGTAACCGCCGCGACCGGCAGCGACGAGGACCTCTTCGAGGACGCCCTGTTCTAAGCCTTTTCCGGCGGAAGCGGGATCGCTTTGACCTTCGGACAAAACGGCAAACGATCGCTCAGCCGTCCGCCTTCTGCGTGAAGTCACGGCGCACGATGCCGTGGCGCTGGAGCTTGTCGTAGAAGGTCTTGCGCGGAATGCCGAGTGCGGCAATCGTTTCCTGCACGTCACCGCCATGGGCCGAAAGCGTATCGCGAATGATCTGCGCCTCAACCCTCTCCAGCCGTTCGGGAAGCGCGCCGTCGCCGGTATCAGCAGGTGCTGACATTGTCTGTTGACCAGCGGGCGGCATCATGCCCAGCACGGCGCGTTCGGCGAAGTGGGAAAGTTCGCGCACATTGCCGGGCCAGTCGTGCTCGGCCAGATGTTTGAGGATGGCGGCGGAAAGCGGCGGGGCCTCGCGCTGGAAGCGCCGCGCTGCCCGTTCGGCGAAATAGCTGAACAGCAGCGGAATATCCTCGCGCCGCTCGCGCAGCGGCGGGATCGTCAATGACACCACGTTGAGGCGATAATAGAGATCCTCACGAAAGGTCTTGCGCTGCTCAGGATCGGCCAGATCGACCTTGGCGGCCGCGACGATGCGGATATCGACGGCACGCACCTCGTTGGTGCCGAGCGGGGTCACCTCGCGCATCTCCAGAACGCGCAGCATCTGGATCTGCGTGGAAAGCGGCATGCTTTCCAGCTCGTCGAGGAAAAGGGTTCCTCCGCTGGAATGCTCGATGCGGCCGACGCGCTTCTTCTGCGCGCCCGTGAAGGCGCCGGGCTCATGGCCAAACAGCTCGCTCTCGATCACCTGCTCGGGCAGGGCGCCGCAGTTGAGCGCGACGAAATTGCCCTTCGAGCGTCGGCTCCAGCCGTGCAGCAGGCGGGCCACCACTTCCTTTCCGCTGCCGGTCTCTCCTGTCACCAGGACATCGACATCGGTATCGGCGATCTGGCGCAACGTCTGGCGCAGCCGGTCCATGGCCACGGTCTGGCCGATCAGCGGAAAATCGTCCTCCGCTTGGCGCGCGGCATCCTTCAGGCGGCGGTTCTCCATGACGAGGCCGCGCTTTTCGGCAGCGCGGTGTACGCACTGGATCAGGCGTTCGGCCGGGAAGGGCTTGGCGATGAAATCGTAGACGCCGTCCTGGATGGCTTTCACGGCTGTCGGGATATCGCCGTGGCCGGTAACGAGGATCACCGGTATCTCCGCATCGATGGCGCGGATGCGCTCGAAAAGTTGCAGCCCGTCCATACCCGGCATGCGGATATCGGAGACGACGACGCCCCTGAAATCGCTGTTTATGAGGCCGATGGCTTCCGTGGCGCGGGCAAGCGGCGTCACGTCGAAACCGGCCAGTTCCAGCGTCTGCGCGGTCGCGTGCAGCAGTTGCCCGTCGTCATCGATGAGGAGAACGGGTGTGGTCATGGCACGGCCTTTCTGAGATGCACGCGGAAGCGGGCGCCGCGCGCGTCCGTTTCGACCTCCAGCCTGCCGCCATAGTCTGAAACGATGTCCTTGACGATGACGAGGCCGAGCCCGAGGCCCGTCTCCTTGGACGTGTTGAAGGGCTCGAACAGGGAGGCGAGAATGGTTTCGGAAAGACCCGGCCCGTTGTCGGCAACCGTCAGGGCGACGTCGGTTCCGTTTTCCTCGACGGACACATCGACCCGGCCGTCGGCCTTCTCCGCCACGGCCTCCAGCGCGTTCTGGAAGAGGTTGATGAATACCTGCTCGAGGCGAAGCCGGTTGCCCATGACCTCCAGGCCCGTCGGGAAGGGAACGATCTTCATTCGCTCGAGACGCCCCGTGAACCGGCTGCGAAGCAGCAGGACGGCGCCATCCACCGCTTCGCGCAGGTTCACCGGTTCCTCGCCCGACCGGCCCTTGCGCGCCAGCGCCTTCAGGTCCTCGGTGATCGTGGCGATCCGGTCCGTCAGGCCGGCAATGTGGTCAAGATTTTCCGCGACGGGCTCCGCGCGGCCACGGCCGAGGAAGACCTTGGCATTGTCGGCATAGGCGCGGATGGTGGCCAGCGGCTGGTTGATCTCATGCGCCACGCCGGCGGCGACCTGTCCGAGAATGGCGAGCCGGTTGGCCTGAACCAGATCCTGCTGCACGGACTGTAGTTGGGTCTCGGTCCGGTGGTGATCGGTGATCTCGGCTTCCAGGCGGTCGCGGGCCAGGCTGAGATCACGCGTGCGCTCCACCACCCGGCGTTCCAGTTCTTCGCGCGCCGCCTGGTCGCGCGCCGTCCCGGCTAGCGCGGTCTGGCGGCGTCGAAGCCATATGGCGGCGGCAATCGTGGCGACGCCGATGAGGAGGAGGGCGAGCAACTGCGCCTGGCGCCGGCCCGCCGCAACCGCCTCCGTAACCGGCATGAGATACTCGAACCGCCACGGTGTGGTGGCCACGGGCACCGAGATGCGCAAATAGGTCTCGCTCCCTCCGCCCGGTTCGACCACGCGGATGATGTTGTCGTCCGCCGTCTGCATGAAGGGGAGCGGCAAGAGCGGGGCTTCGCCGAACTGAAGGCTCTCTCGAATGGCCGCGAGGTTTTCGGCAGGCAGCGGCTGTGTCGTCATGAAACGCCAGGAGGGGATGCTGGTGATCAGCACCACATGGCCGGGGTCGACCACATAGGACGGGCGTTGCGTTTCGTGCCAGTCCTGTTCAAGCTGGTCGAATTCCATCTTGACCACGACGACGCCGAGCGGCGCGGTTGGCGGGCCGATCCTGTGCGAAATATAGAGGCCGGGCCGCTTGCTGACGGAGCCGAGCGCGAAATGCTCTGCCGTGCCTTCCTGCATTGCGCGGAAGAAGTAAGGCCGGAATGAATAGTCGTTACCGACAAAACTCGTCGGCTCGCGCCAGTTGCTGGCCGATATCGTCATGCCGGTCGCGTCCGTCACGTAGATCACTGCCGCGCTGGTGCCTGCCACCAGCTCCTCCAGCTTGCGATCAAGCGCGGTGCGCGGTGCCGGATCGGCGGCGGTCAGCGCGTCCGCGAGGTCGCGGTCGCGCGAGAGAAGAAAGGGCAGGGCGCGGGGTCGCTCCAACACGGCGCGCAGCAGCGCGACTTTCAGATTGGCATCAGTGCGCCCCTGCGCCTCCAGATCGGCAAGCGCGGCGGCCCGGCCATACAGACCGGCGGCATGAAGCGCACAGACCAGTGCAAACAGCAGCACGACAGCAAAGGCCAGCCATTGCCGTCGCGCGGTGCGTGAAAGCTCGGCCTGGATTGGAGTCGTGACGGGTGTTTCCATCGGCAATTTTGAGCACAAAACCGCACGACCCTCAATGAAATTCGTGCGGATTGTCGCACATATCAGTCTCGGCAGTTCATTGCTTCAAAAAATAGATGTTCGATTTCAATAGCATAATGTTCGACCTGCGATCTGGCACGGCCTTTGCTGAATGGATGCCATGTTCAGCAAATCACCCCGGGAAGAGCCGGTTTTCCGGTTGGGGTGCCATAGGAGGAAATCATGCAGATCTCGGCTGTCGATACGCATCCGCGCACACCTCTTCCATTCTATCGTCACCTCTATTTCCAGGTGATCGTCGCCATCGTCGCCGGCATGCTTGTCGGCCACTTCTATCCGGATTTCGGCGCCAGCCTGAAGCCGCTCGGCGACGCCTTCATCCGCCTCGTCAAGATGATCATCGCGCCGGTGATCTTCCTGACGGTGGCCACCGGCATTGCCGGCATGTCGGACCTGAAGAAGGTCGGACGCGTTGCCGGCAAGGCGATGATCTACTTCCTCACCTTCTCCACGCTGGCGCTTGCCGTCGGCATGGTCGTCGCCAATGTCGTGCAGCCGGGTGCGGGCATGCATATCGATCCGGCCACGCTCGATGCCAATGCGGTCGCGACCTACGCCACCAAGGCGCATGAATCGACCATCACCGGCTTCCTGATGAACATCATCCCGCAGACGATCGTCGGCGCCTTTGCCGAGGGGGATATTCTGCAGGTACTGTTCTTCTCGGTGCTGTTCGGCGTTGCGCTCGGCATGGTGGGCGATCAGGGCAAGCCGGTCGTCGACTTTCTCCAGTCGCTGACCAGCCCGATCTTCCGTCTGGTCGCCATACTGATGAAGGCTGCACCCATCGGTGCCTTCGGCGCCATGGCCTTCACCATCGGTAAATACGGCATCGGCTCGGTTGCCAATCTCGCCTTCCTCATCGCCACCTTCTATCTCACCTCGTTCCTCTTCGTCTTCGTCGTTTTGGGCGCCGTCGCGCGCTACAACGGCTTCTCGATCATCGCGCTGATCCGCTACATCAAGGAAGAGCTGCTGCTCGTGCTGGGCACGTCCTCCTCCGAGGCTGCGCTGCCGGGCCTGATGCAGAAGATGGAAAAGGCCGGCTGCAAGCGCTCGGTCGTCGGTCTCGTCATCCCGACAGGCTATTCCTTCAACCTCGACGGCACCAATATCTACATGACGCTGGCGGCGCTGTTCATCGCGCAGGCGGTGGATATCCAGCTGTCCTTCGCCGATCAGATCCTTCTTCTGCTCGTCGCCATGTTGAGCTCGAAGGGTGCCGCCGGCATCACCGGCGCCGGCTTCATCACGCTGGCGGCAACACTGTCCGTCGTTCCCTCCGTGCCGGTCGCCGGCATGGCGCTGATCCTCGGCATCGACCGCTTCATGTCGGAGTGCCGCGCGCTCACCAACTTCGTCGGCAATGCCGTCGCGACGATCGTCGTGGCCCGTTGGGAAAACGAGCTGGATGTCGAGCGCCTCAACGAAGCGCTGAGCGGCAACGCCCTGCCGCTGCCGGAAGAGGTTCCGGTGCTCCAGCCGGCCGAATAAGCCGCGTACCATCTTACGGTCCCGCCAAGGCGGGGCCGCACCGCCTGGGTCCTGTGCCCGGGCGTTTTGCCGTCAGGGGGCGATCCGGCGGTTCAGTCGCGCGCGGGCAGGAGGGTTGCAAGCGGCAGCACCGTTTCCTCCTTCACCGTCTTGGTGACGATGTAGGTGAAGTAGCGGTCGATGCCGAGTTCGCGGTCGAGCAGACCGTCGACCAGCCGCTGGTAGGCATCGATATCGGGGGCCATGATGCGCAGGATGTAATCCACGCCGCCGCCGACGGACCAGCAGGCCACAATTTCCGGCGTGGCCGCCACGGCGCGCTCGAAGCGCTCGAAATCCGCCTGCCGGTGATTGGCCAGCGTCACTTCCATCATCACGCTGGCCACCGGAGCGACGCGCCGCACGGCCACGCGCGCATGATAGCCTGTGATGATACCGGCCTTTTCGAGCTTGCGCAGCCGCAGCCAGCAGGGGGTGGGGGAAAGGCCCGCCTTTTCCGCCAACGCCAGCTTGGTGATACGCCCGTTCTCCTGAATGGCTTCCAGGATGCGCAGGTCGATGGCGTCGAGTTTCATGCGGGCGCTCTCCGGGCGGCGTCAGGTCGGGTGGCGACCTGCTATATCCGAATTGCAGCTTCCGGCCTATCTCTCCCGTGTCGCGTCGTGCCGGCTCTCCACCATATCCGGCGCGTCCGTGGTCAGGATATGGCGGCCGATGCGGGCACGGGCATGTCGGCGGGGGTGATCCAGACGCGCCCGTCGAAGGCGAGTTCGCCGCCGGCGAGCTTGCGGCTGGCGATGGCCTCGATGAGGCCGAGCTTGGTGGTGACGTCGCCGATCGTGCCGTCATCGACGATGCAGACCGCCTGGCACCTGCGCTCGTCGCGCATGACGAGGAGCGTGTGCTGGCCATCTTGCCTCATCTTGCCCGGCATCGTCATCAGTGTCATTCGGCGTCTCCTTCCGTTCGGAATATCGAGCCCCCGGTCGGCGAAGGTCCGGGAGTTTGGTTAATAAAAGGTTAACGCTACCGTCTTCATTCCCCGCATTGGGGTCGGCAGCCGCGTGGTAATGCGCCCGCCGTTGTTTCGTTCCAAAGCATAAGGACAATTCCTGCCGCTGCGCGAGGCATGCGGTTTGCGCCGGAGCGGCGATCGGAAAAGAACGTTCCGAAAAGAAGTCTATAAAAGAGATGGAATTTATATCTTCCGCGCTGTGGGCGACACGCACCGCAGCGGCGCCTGCCGCGGTCGCGCGTAAACCGCGCCGCGATACCGTGTGAGAAAAGCGGAAATGAAGGAAATCGTCACGGTCGGGCAGAAATCGCGCCGTCAAGCCGCCCTTGAGCCGACGCGGGGCTTCGCTGCCACGTCAGACAATGGCGCCGGCAGAGCCGGCGCAAGAGCATGTTATGGTCAAGTCTTCTCCGACCGTCTCACGAGCTGGCCCTGTTCGGCCTTGTAGAAATACTGGCTCGCGACAAGCCATCCCTTGAGTGGGCGCAACGGCGGAATACAGGTGAGCAGCATGAACGGGCCGGTCACGAAAAGCTGTGTCAGCAGCGATGCGTTGTAATTGACCTCCAGCCACACGGCGAGCGCGGCGCTGGGGATGCACGCAAAGATCATGACGAAGAAGGCGGGCCCATCGGCGGGGTCGGCAAAGGAATAGTCCAGCCCACAGGCCTCGCACCGCGGCGCCATTTTCAGGAAACCCTTGAACAGGTGGCCCTGGCCGCAGCGCGGACACCGGCCGCGAATGCCCGTCTGGAGGGGCGGAAGTGCGGGATAGGTCTCACTCATGACGTCTGCCTTTCCGGAGCCATTCAATCCTGTCATTCAATGCAGTCATATAGATGTGTTCATACGGCCAATCTGTCGATTAGACATGATGACGCAGGGCTGTATCAGAAGAAGGAACCCGCCATCTCCGGTGGCCTTTCCAGTGCATGCGCCATGAATTCCAATGCGGACTGCAGCTGCCCACGCGCCATCGGCCCGCCGAGACAGACCCGCACCGCTTCGGGCGGCACGCCATCGACGGTGAAGGCATCGCTGGCGACCACGCCCAGACCACAGCTGCTCATATGGGTGCTGAAGATGGAGCGGGTCCAGCCATGCGGCAACGGCAGCCAGATGTTGAAGCTGATGGCGTCAGCGCCATAGCTTCCGGCAGGCAGCAGTCCGGCGACGATCTGCTGCCGCGCGGCCGTTTCAGCGCGCAGAAAGGCGAGGATCGCATCTGCCGTGCCGTCGCCGATCCAGCGGGTGGCGAGCGCTGTCGTCAGCGGCGAGGCCATGACATTTCCGCTGCGCATTGCCCCGGCGAAGGACCAGAGGGCGCGGCTGTCATCCGGCGCCGCGACATAGGCAAGGCGCAGACCGGCACCGATGCACTTGGAAAGTCCGCCGATATACCAGGTGAGTTCGGGTGCGAGCGAGGCCAGCGCCACCGGTCCCTGCGCCGGCAGGAAGCCGTAGGCGTCATCCTCGATAATGGGTACGCGGTAACGCCTTGCGATCTCCACGATCGCCTGGCGTCGGGCTTCCGGCATGGTCAGCGTCAAAGGGTTCTGCAGTGTCGGGTTGAGATAGAGCGCCTTGGGCTGCTCGCGTTCGCAGGCCTCGGCAAAGGCATCCGGCAGGATGCCGCCCGCATCCATCGGCAGGCCACAGAGCCGAAGCCGCAGCTGCGCAGAAATGGAGCGCAGGCCAGGATAGGTTATGTTTTCGGAGAGCACGGTCTCGCCAGGCTTTGCGAGCGTCGCAAGAATGGCAAGCAGCGCCGGGTGCGCGCCGGGCGTCACGAAAATGCGCTCTAGAGGCGCGTTCACGTCACGGCGGGCAAGCCAGGTTGCGGCCGCCTCCTTGTCCATCGCAGCGCCGCCGAAACCCTGGTAGCGCAGGAGCGGCAGGAGATCGGACGAAAGGGCGGCAAGCCCGTCGCGCATGCGGGCGACGAGTGCGGGATCGTCCGGCTCGGGCGGCATATTCATGGACAGGTCGAGAACGGCGGCGCGGCGGCTGTCCGGGTCTGCCGCGACCGATATGTTCACCTGCGGGCTTTCGATGCGGGCGACAAAGGTACCGCGGCCGACGTGGGACTGGACGAGCCCGCGCTTCTGCGCCTCGACATAGCCGCGCGCCACGGTGGTGACGTCGATGGCGAGCCGGCGGGCAAGATCGCGATGGGTCGGCAGCTTGTCGCCGGCCGACAGCTGGCCGCTTTTCAGGTCCAGTTCGATCAGGTCGGCAATCGCCATATACAGGGGGCTGCTGCTTCGGCCGAGATCGGGATGCCAGGTCTTCATGTCACAGGTTTCCAGTCAAGCGCATATTGACTGTATATTGCCTGTAGGCCTGCCTGTCATCAGAAGAAAGCAGCGTTGCTGGCTCCTTCCGTTTCAGGCTGACGAGGGCCGCCGTGGCGACCCTCGTCCTTTCATGTCAGCCGAGAACGGCCTTCACCGCATCGGCGGCCGCCTTCACGACGATATCGGCCTCTTCCTTCGTCAGGCAAAGCGGCGGCGCAAAGCCCAGGATATCGCCCTGCGGCATGGCGCGGCCGATGACGCCGCGCTCGAGAAGGGCGGCCGAGACCTGCGGGCCGATCTTCTTCGCCGGATCGAAGAAGGCCCGGTCGTCGCGGTCCTCGACGAATTCGACCGCCGCCATCAGGCCGTCGCCGCGAACGTCACCGACATGCTTGTGGTCGCCCACGGCCTTGGCGAGCTCGCTGCGGAAATAGGCGCCGACGGTACCTGCGTTCTCGACCAAACCGAGTTCATCGACCAGCTCCAGATTGGCGACGCCGGCCGCGGCGCAGATCGGATGCGAGGAATACGTCCAGCCATGGCCGATCGGGCCGAGCTCGTCCGAGCCCTTGACGAGGACCTCCCAGACCTTGTCCGAAACGATGGTGCCGGAAAGTGGCGCATAGGCGGAGGTTAGGCCCTTGGCGATAGTGATCAGCGCCGGCTTCATGCCGTAATGATCAGAGCCGAACATCGTGCCGAGACGACCGAAGCCCGTCACGACCTCGTCGGCGACCAGCAGAACGTCGTACTTGTCGAGCACGGCCTGGATCTTCTGCCAGTAGCCCTTCGGCGGCGGAACGATGCCGCCGGTGCCGAGGATCGGCTCGCCGATGAAGGCCGCCACGGTGTCCGGCCCCTCGGCCAGGATCATTTCTTCCAGCTTGTCGGCGCAGTACTGCGCGAACTGCTCCTCGTCCATGGAGCGATCCGGCCGACGGAAGAAATAGGGGGCTTCCGTGTGCAGGACCGGAGCGCGCGGCAGGTCGAAGGCATTGTGGAAGACGCTGAGACCGGTCAGCGAGCCCGTCATGACGCCGGAGCCGTGATAGCCGCGCCAGCGGGAAATGATCTTCTTCTTCTCGGGGCGGCCCAGAATGTTGTTGTAGTACCAGATCAGCTTGATGTTCGTTTCGTTGGCGTCCGAGCCGGACAGGCCGAAATAGACGCGGCTCATGCCCTCGGGCGCGCGGTCGATGATCATCTTGGCGAGCGTGATCGAGGCTTCCGTCCCGTGGCCGACATAGGCGTGGTAATAGGCGAGATTCTTGGCCTGCTCGGCTATCGCATCGGCGATCTTTTGGCGGCCGTAGCCGACATTCACGCAATAGAGGCCGGCAAAGGCATCGAGGCTCGTCTTGCCGCTGGTATCGGTGATGTAGACGCCTTCGCCGCCGCCGATGACGCGGGTCGGCGTTTCGCCGCGCGCATGCATGCCCATATGGGTGGAGGGATGGAAGAAGTGGTCGCGGTCCCAGGCGGTCAGTTCGTTGCGTTGGTCCAGCATGGTCTTTCCTTTCAATGTTCCCGGCGCCGTCAGGCGGCGGTGTCAATGCAGAGATATTTCAGTTCGGTGAAGGTCTCCATGCCGTGGCGCGAGCCCTCGCGGCCGAGACCGGATTGTTTCCAGCCGCCGAAGGGGATCGGGCCACCGGTGATCTTCACGCGGTTGATCGCCACCATGCCGTATTCCAGCGCGCGGGCAAGCCGCATCTGGCGGGCGCCGTTTTCGGTCACGACATAGGCGGCGAGGCCGTATTCGGTATCGTTGGCGCGCTCCACCACCTCCGCTTCGCTGTCGAAGACGCTGATGCCGGCGACCGGGCCGAAAGTTTCTTCACGCATGATCAGCGCGTCGTCGGGCACGTCGGCGAGAAGCGTCGGGGTATAGAACAGAGGGCCGGCCGGATGGCGGCTGCCGCCGGTCAGCAGGGTTGCGCCGCGCGCGACAGCGTCTGCCACCTGTTCCTCCACCTTGGCGATGGCGCGTTCGTGCATGAGCGGGCCGATCTCGACGCCGTCCTCCAGCCCGGTACCGACCTTCAGCGCTTGTATGCGGGCTTGGAAGGCTGCGGTGAAGGCTGCGAGCGCCGGACGCTCGACATAGATGCGGTTGGCGGCAAGGCAATCCTGCCCGGAGGTCGCGAATTTCGCGTTGACCGCGATGTCGGCGGCTTTGTCGATATCGGCATCTGCGAAGACGATCATCGGGGCGTGGCCGCCGAGTTCCATCACGAGCCGCTTCATGGTGGGCGCGCACTGGCCGGCGATCAGCTTGCCGATCTCGGTGGAGCCGGTAAAGCTGAGGGCACGCACGCGGGCATCGGCGTTCATCCGGCCGACGATGGTGGCGGCATCGCCGGTCACCACATTGAAAACGCCGGCAGGTAGACCTGCCCGCTCGCCAAGTTCGGCAAGGGCAAGTGCGGAAAGCGGTGTTTCGCTGGAAGGGTGGGCAACGACGGTGCAGCCGGCGGCAAGCGCTGCCGCGGCCTTGCGCGTTACCATGGCGGAGGGAAAGTTCCACGGCGTCACGATGCCCACGACGCCGAGCGCCTCGCGGCGCACGATCATCTCGGCGCCGGGCAGGTGGCTGGTGACGCTTTCGGCGTTGAGGCGCTTGCCTTCCTCGGCATACCACTCGATGAAGGAGGCCGCATAGTCGATCTCGCCACGGGATTCGGCCAGCGGCTTGCCCTGTTCCAGCGTGATCAGCAGCGCGAGGTCCTCGCGGACCTCCAGCATCAGGTCGTGCCATTTGCGCAGAATTTTCGCGCGCTCCTGCGGCAGCCGGTCCCGCCATGCCGGAAAGGCGCGGCTTGCGGCGGAAATCGCCTGATCCGTCTGCGTGCCGTCGAGGGCGGCGACCCAGCCGAGCGTCGTGCCGGAACCGGGGTCGATCACCGCGAAATTCGCGCCATCACGCCCGGCCACCCAGCGGCCATCGACATAGGCAAGGCTGCGCAGCAGGTGCGGATCGGCAAGACGGGCAATGGCCTCGTGAAAGGCGGGGCGGGCGAATGTGGCGGTCATGAAGGCCTCCTCTGGTGTGCAGAAAGTCTGCCAGAGGATGGCGGTCAGATTGTCTATTGGGTGGGGAGAGCGCAGAGAGTTGGGCCAAATCCGCGCAACGGCGTAGACAATCTCTCTACTAGGTCGCTTCGCCTACCGCGCATCCTCACGGATCATCGCAGCACCCTTTTCCGCCACCATCATGGTCGGCGCATTGATGTTGCCGGCGGTGATGTTGGGAAAGATCGAGGCGTCGATCACGCGCAGGCCCACCACGCCATGCACCCGCAGCCTGCTGTCGACGACTGCCGTGCGACCATCCGGGCCCATCGCGCACGTGCCGCACGGATGGTAGATCGAACCGGCATTCTCGCGGAAATAGTCAAGCAGCGCGGCGTCGCCGTCGATTGCGGGGCCGGGAGACACTTCCTCTGAGGTCATCGCGGCGAGGGCGGCGTGCGCCGCAATCCGCCGCACCAGCCGGCTGCCCTGCAGCACCTCCGCGATATCCCGTTCCGTGGAGAGATAGTTGGGCCGGATCGCCGGCGCGACACGCGGGTCGGTCGAGGTGATCGCCACGCTGCCGCGGCTTTGCGGCCGGCAGGCGTTGAAGCAGATCAGGTAGCCGGGATAGGGCTCCGGCTTCAGCCCCGCCTTCGGCTCGGCTGGAATGCGATAGGAGAGGGGATTGAAATAAAGCTGGATGTTCGGCGTTGCCTCGTCCGGCGCGCCGCGAAAGAAACCGCCCGCCTGATTGACGCTCATGGCGAATGGGCCCTTGCGGGTGAGGAGATATTGCAGCCCAAGCCGCGCCTGGCCGAACAGGCTGGCGAACGCGCCGTTCAGCGTCGGCGTGGTCGCACGGTAATAGTAACTCGCGCAGAGATGATCCTGGAGATTCCGCCCCACCGCGGGCAGATGCCGGCGCACGGGAATGCCGAGGTCGTTCAGCCGATCGCCGTCGCCGAGGCCGGAAAGCTGCATGATCTGCGGACTGCCGATGGCGCCTGCCGCCAGCACCACCTCGCGCCGTGCGATGAAGTTGCGCGTCACGCCGTTCTGGATAACCGCGATGCCGTTGACCCGACCGTCTTGCGCAAAGGTCAGCCGCTCGACCAGCGCATCGCGCTCGATTGCCAGATTGGGACGGCCGAGCGCCGGGCGCAGATATTCCGCGCTGGAATGCGAGCGGCGGCCCTTGTTGGTGTTGATATCGTAGACGCCCGCGCCTTCGATGTCGGCGCCGTTGAAATCCGCATTCATCGGCAGGCCAAGTGTGCGGCAGCTTTCAAGGAAAGCGCCGGTGATGGGGTGCGTCATGCCGCGCATCGGCGTGACATGGATCGGCCCGTCGCCGCCATGCCAACCGGACGCGCCGCCGGCATGGGTTTCCATCTGACGGAAGTAAGGCAGCACATCGTCGTGGCTCCAGCCGGGATTTCCGGCGCGCGCCCAGTCGTCGAAGTCGGCTTTTGCTCCGCGCACGAAGATCATGGCGTTGATCGCGCCTGAGCCCCCCTGCACCTTGCCGCGCGGTACATAGACGCGCCGGCCGTTCAGCGCGGCTTCCGGCTCGCTGTAGTACATCCAGTTCACGCGCGGATCGTAATAGCTGCGGGCATAGCCGACAGGGATCTGGAACCAGAAGGACCGGTCGCTGCCGCCGGCCTCCACGATCAGCACGGAATTGCGGCCGTCCTCGCTAAGGCGGCTCGCCAGGATGCAGCCCGCCGATCCCGCTCCGACGACGATATAGTCGTATTGCATGGGCGCGCCCTCAGCCGCGTGCCGGGGCAAGCGCCTTCACGTCGACCGGCTCGCTCGCCATCTGCAGGTGCAGGCGCTCGCCGGTATAGGGCGAATGGCGTTCCACCACGTCGAGATCGAGTTCGATGCCGAGCCCGGGTTCGCGCGAGGGGATAATGTACCCGTCCTCGACGGTGAGCTTCGTTTTCAGGATTTCTGCATGGAAACCGGAGAAGTCCACGATGGCCTCGTGGATGAGGAAGTTCGGTGTCGCGGCCGAGAGCTGGATGCTGGCGGCCGCACCGACGGGGCCGTTGTAAAGGTGAGGGGCGATCTGCGCATAATGCGCCTCTGCCATGCCCGCGATCTTCTTGGCCTCCAGAAGGCCGCCGACGCGCGCCACGTTCATCTGGAGAATGGAAGCGGCTTTCTCCTCCAGCACACGCTGGAATTCGTATTTCGTTGTCAGCCGCTCGCCAGTCGAGATCGGGATGGAGGTTGCCCGCGCGACCTCGGCCATCGCCGCCTCCTGGCCGGGCGGCACCGGCTCTTCGAACCAGAGCGGATCGTATTTTTCCAGGCGCCGCGCGAGGCGGATCGCCGAGGAGGGCACCATCTGCCCGTGCGTGCCGAACAAGAGGTCGGCACGGGAGCCGACAGCATCGCGGATATTGAGACAGAACGCCTCGCAGCGGTCCATCACGGCGAGCGAGAGCTGATGGCCGGAATAATCCGTATAGGGGCCGGCTGGATCAAACTTGACCGCGGTGAAGCCCATGTCGACCATCTTCACGGCATAGTCGGCCGCAAGGTCCGGGTCGTTGTAATCGTATTCGCCGGCCGCATTGACGGGATAGAGATAGGTATAGGCGCGCAACCTCTCATGTACCGTGCCACCGAGCAGATCGCAGACCGGACGGCCCGCAGCCTTGCCGATAATATCCCAGCAGGCGATCTCCAAACCGGAGACTATACCCATCATGGTCGGGTCGGGACGCTGGGTGAAGCCGCTGGAATAGGCTGCCCGCCAGAAGCGCTCGATGCGGTGCGGATCATGGCCCAGCAGGTAGCGCTCGAAGACGTCGTCGATCAGTGCGGTCATCGCGGCCGGATGAAAGGCGGTGGCGTAGATCTCGCCGACGCCCTCGATGCCGCATTCGGTGCGCAGCCGCACGAAGATCCAGTACATGCCGCCGATATGCGGCGGCGGCACCGCGACGATATGGGTGGTGAGAGAGGCGATCTTCATGGTTTCCCCCGTCCTGGTGAAATCGGTGAGCGCTGTCAGTGCTTGAACACGACGAGCCGCGTCTGGGTGAATTCCAGCATGCCGTGCTTGCCGTCATCGCCGCCGAGGCCCGATTTCTTCCAGCCGGCATGGAAGCCCTGATAGGGATCGGCGGGCAGGCTGTTGACGTAGAGTTCACCGGCCTCGATGGTGGCTGCGGCGCGCATGGCCTTGCGATAGCTCTCGGTAAAAAGCACGGCGCTGAGGCCGTATTGATGGTCGCTCGCCAGCGCCAGCGCCTCCTCGAAGGTGGCATAGCGCAGCACGGCGAGAACTGGTCCGAACACCTCCTCGCGCACGATTTCCATATCCTGCCGACAGCCGGACAGCAGCGTGAGCGGATAGAAGAACCCCGGGCCTTCGGGCAGAAAGCCACCAGTTTCCACGATGGCGCCGTCGGCCCGCGCGCTCTCCACCATGGCATGGACGCGCTGGCGGGCCGCGTCGCTGACGAGCGGGCCCATGCGCGCGGGATCCTCGGCACGGTCGCCGAAAGCCTGCGCCGAAAAGGCCTGCCGTAGGCTCGCGAGCAGGCGGTCATGCACCTTTTCATGGACATAGAGCCGTTCGGGACTGGTGCAGACCTGGCCGCAATGGTTCATCTTGGCCGCGACGATCATCGCCGCGACCGCATCGATATCGGCATCGGGCTCGACGACGACAGGCGTCTTGCCGCCCAGTTCCAGTGAGGGTTTGGCGATGTTTTCCTTGCAGTAATCGAGGACGGCCTGCCCCGCGGCCACGCTGCCCGTCAATGTGATCATGCCCACGGCCGGATGGGTGCAGAGCGCACGGGCGGTGTCATGGTTCATGGCGAGAATGCTGACGAGCCCCTCCGGCAGACCCGCCGCCTGCACCGCCTCCGCAAAGACCAGGGCGGACAGCGGCGTATTGTTGCTTGGCCGTACGACCACCGCATTGCCGGCAATCAGTGCTGGCGCGATCTTCCGCACCAGCGTGTAGATCGGATAGTTGAACGGGATGAGGCAGGCAACGACGCCGACGGGCTCGCGGCGCAGGATGAGCGTCTCGTCGGCATTGTCGCTCTGGATGACTTCGCCTTCGATGCGCCGCGCCCATTCGGCGTGGTAGCGCATCAATTCGACGCCGTAGGTCACTTCACCGGTCGCATCGTCGAGGCTCTTGCCGGATTCGGCGGCGAGTGCCGCGCCAATCTCGCAGGCGCGGGCCGTCAGCGCGTCGGCAAGCCGCCGCAGCGCATCGCCGCGCGCGATGGCGGGCAGAGCGCACCACGGGGCTTGCGCCTGCCGGGCGGCTGCCACAGCGGACAGCGCCTCGGCCTCGGTGGCAGCGGGCACGGCGGCGGCGATCTCTCCCGTCGTGGGATTGCGCACGGCAATCGTCTCTGACGATGCGGGCGGCACCAAACGGCCGGCAAGGAAGTTACGGAATCCGCGCATGTATCTCACCCTGGCTGGTCCCCCTCTGCTGGAGGAAGACCGGGAGAGGATGGCCAAGCGGCGCACGCCGCCTCTCCCCGCGCCGGCCCGCCGGGCAAGTGTCGCGGGGGTAGCGGGAATGCGCAAACGAGGAATTTTCGGGTGAAGCATTCCGCCGGGGAATGCTTCAAGACTCAGCCCGCTCGCCCCGCCTGTGCGAAGAGCCATGTGCGGAACGCCGCTAGCGCGGGGGACGCTGCGGCACGCGGACGGGTCACAAACCAGTAGGATTCATGGCCGCCGACGGCGATATCGAAAAGCTGCCGCAGCGTGCCGGCAGCGAGGTCGGCGGCCACCATGGACCGGTCGGCGATGGTGACGCCAAGGCCCGCGCGGGCCGCTTCGATTGCGAGATCCAGCACATCGAATTCGAGGCCGTGGCTGGTGTCGAGTTCGGGAAAGCCGGCTGCATCCAGCCAGTGCCGCCAGGTGAGGTAGCGCTGGTCGGGCGCGGAAAGCACATGCAGGAAGGTGAATTGCGCGAGGTCACCGGGTGTGGCAAGCGGCCTGCCGTCGACGAGGCCGGGAGCCGCGACGACGATGTGTTCCTCGCTCATCAGCAGGCTGGCGTCGAGCGTGGGCCACTCGCCGTCACCGAAGCGGATGGCGCAGTCGAGCAGGCCACGCTCGGCAAGGCTGTCGGCGGCCTCGGTGCCGATGCTGATATCGATGTCGGGCAGGGCGCGCCTGAGATCGCCAAGCCTTGGCATCAGCCAGCGCCTGGCGAAGGTCGCGGGAACATTGATGCGCAGCCGGTTGCGGTTCTGCTTGTCGGCGATGCCGCGCAGGGAGGTCTCGATGTCATGGAATGCCTGCTGCACGGTTTCCAGCAAGGCGGCCCCTGCAGGCGTCAGCTCAAGGCGATGATGGCGCCGGATGATCAGCGGCTCGCGGATATCGTCCTCGAGGCTCTTGATCTGCTTGCTGACGGCGCTCTGCGTGAGGTTCAGCCGCTCGGCCGCCCGCGTGAAGCTGCGGGTCTGGCCGACCACTTCGAAGACCTTCATGGCCGAAAGACCGGGGAGTTTGCGCATGATCCTCTCGTGCGGCATCTCAATCGCCTGCATCATACGCAAAGACGCCGGACGGCATAGCGAAATGGGCGGCTGAGGGCCGGATTACGGGGCTTTCCACATGATGACGCGGTCGCGTCCGGCTTCCTTCGCCTTGTAGAGCGCCTTGTCGGCCCGCGAAATGCCGGCTTCCAGACTTGTCTCGGAATCGAAGATGAAAAAGCCGATGCTGACGGTGATGGTCAAGTCATCGTGGTCGATCCCGAAGGGCGTGGCGCCAACGGCACAGCGCAGCTTTTCCGCCGCAGCCTCGATCGCCGCGCTATCCGGACGCCGCATCAATATTGCGAATTCCTCGCCGCCCATCCGCCCGAAGCAATCCTGCGGCTCCAGCGCATCCAGGCAGCGGCGGGTGAAGTCCACCAGCACGCGGTCGCCCACGCTGTGGCCGTAGCGGTCATTGATCGACTTGAAGTGATCGATATCGAGCATCAGGAAGGAGAACGCGGCGCTACGGTCGCGGCTTTCTGCATGCAGGCGTGCGGCCTCGTCCATCAGGCGGCGGCGGTTCATCGCGCCCGTCAGCGAGTCGGTCTCGGCAAGTGTCTTCAGCTCGCGCGCCGCGGCGCGCTCCTGCGTCACGTCGATATAGAGGTTGATGTTGAAGTTGCCGATCGTGCGGTGGCGGAACTGGATCGTCCGCGTTCGGCCGGTTGCCGTGGCAACCTCGAGGTCGAAAGGCGTCATCTCCCGCTGCTCGGCGCGGGCGGCGGCAATCGAATCGTACCACTGTTTGCGGGCGTAGGCGCGGTATTCGGGATCGGGATAGGCAACGCGCCACCAGTCCTCGATGTCGGAAATGTCGTCCTGCGAAAAGCCGAACAACTCGTTGAAGGTGGAGTTCGCGAACTGGATCTGGTCGTCAGCGCCCGCGATCTCAAAGCCGAAGGGCAGCCAGTTGAGCAGAGACATCATATTGTCCTGCCAGCCCGCGAGCGCAACGGATCCCTGCGGTGGCGCATCCATGAAGGTAAACAGGCGCAGGACTTCGTCCTCCACCGCAATCTTCGTGACCTGCACCATGAGCGAGCGTTCCTGGCCCTGCACTTGCGCCGGCATGATGAACGGCTCGCCCGGCGTGCCGACGGGCGCGACATTCCAGATCTGGCCGAGCATGCGGGTTGCCTCGGGGCCGACGAGCTCTTCCATCGGGCACTGGCCAATGGCTTCGAGGCCGCGGCCGAAGAGGATCGCGGCGTTGCGGTTGGCCTGGCGCACGACAAGCTGCTGCATCTCGACGAGCACAAGCGGCGCGCCGACACAGTTCATCCAGAAATCGACGTCCTGACGGGAGCGGCCGGAGGCGGGCATGCCTTCGGATGCTGGCTCCTGCGGGAGCGGAACTTCCAGTGCGATTTCGGGCATGCTCATGCGCTCGCTTCTCGCTTCGGACCGCGGTTTCATTCCGTCATCGCCGGAAGCTAGCCTATGAGATGTAAGGATTTGGTTTATGGATCGGCGCCGTCAGGCATAACGCGCGACGGCGAGGTCGGTGGCGTCGATCTCGGGCTTTCGACCGGAGACGAGGTCGGCGATCACGCGGGCCGAGCCGGAGCTCATCGTCCAGCCAAGCGTGCCGTGGCCGGTGTTGAGATAGAGGCCGGCGATCTTCGTCGGCCCGATGACAGGGGTGCCATCGGGTGTCATCGGGCGCAGGCCGGACCAGAAGCTCGCCTTCGACACGTCGCCGCCGGGGAAGAGGTCGGTGACGGAATGCTGCAGCGTCAGGCGGCGCGGTTCGCCAAGATCGTTGGTATAGCCGGAGATTTCCGCCATGCCGCCGACGCGAATCCGGTCGCCGAGCCGCGTGATGGCGATCTTGTAGGTCTCGTCCATTACGGTGGAGACCGGCGCGCGCGTCTCGTCGGTGATCGGGATCGTCAGGGAATAGCCCTTGACCGGGTAGACCGGCAGCCGGATGCCGTGCGGGCGCACGAGCAGGGGAGAGAAGCTGCCGAGCGCCACGACCACGGCATCGGCCTCGATGCGGCCATGGGCCGTGATGACGCCGGTGATGCGTCCGGCCTCCACATCGAGCCCGCGAATGATGCTGCCATAGTTAAAGGTGACGCCGAGCGCCTTTGCCTTCTCCGCCAGCGCATTGGCGAATTTGAAGCAGTCGCCGGTCTCGTCCTTCGGCGTCAGCAGCCCGCCGACGATCTTTTCACGCACATGCCCGAGCGCTGGCTCCACGCGGATACAGCCTTCCGGATCGAGCACCTCATAGGGAATGCCGTCGGCGGCGAGCGCCGTGACGTCCTTGGCCGATGCGTCGAGCTGGGCTTGCGTGCGAAAGAGCTGCAGCGTGCCCTGCATGCGCTCGTCATAGGAGATGCCGGTCTCCTCGCGCAACGCGGCGAGCGCCACGCGGCTGTAATCGGCGAGCCGCAGCATGCGGCTCTTGTTGAGCGCGTAGCGGTCCGACGTGCAGTTGCGCAGCATCTGCGCCATCCAGGACAGCATGGCCATATCGACCTTGGGACGCAGGATGAGCGGGGCATGCTGCATGAACAGCCATTTCATCGCCTTCATGGGAATACCGGGAGCGGCCCAGGGCGAGCAATAGCCGAAGGAGACCTCGCCGGCATTGGCATAACTGGTCTCCAGTGCCGGGCCGGGCTGGCGGTCGATAACGGTGACGTCGTGGCCGGCACGCGCGAGCTGATAGGCGGATGTGACGCCGACGATGCCGGCGCCGAGAACGATGACTTTCATGATGCCCTCGAAGGAAAGAGACGATGTCAGCGATAGGTGCGCTGGTAGCGGTTTCCGAGACCGGTCAGGATCTCGTAGGAAATGGTGCCGGCGTCGCGGGCAACATCCTCCAGCGTCTGGTTGGGCCCCAGTAGCTCGACACGGCTGCCGAGCGTGAGGCGCCCCTCCGGCAGTGCGGAGATGTCGATGGTGATGCTGTCCATGGAGACACGGCCCACGATGGGAAGGCGGATGCCGTCGCAATAGACGGCGCCGCGGCCCGAGAGACTGCGCGGCAGGCCGTCCGCATAGCCGGCGGCAATGGTGGCAAGACGGGTCTCGCCCGTCACGATATGGGTGCCACTATAGCCGACGCGCGCGCCCGCCTGCACCGTGCGGGTCTGCACCACCGATATGTCGAGGCTGACGACCGGCTCCATCGGGTTTGCCCGGCCGAAAACGGGCGCGCCGCCATAGAGCGCGATACCGGGGCGGGCGAGCACGCCGTGATAAGGCTGGCCGAGAAAGATGCCGCCGGAGTTGGCAAAGCACAGGTCGAACTGCGCGAAGGTGGCCGCGACGGCCTGCATCTCGGCAAGCTGGCTGGCGTTTTGCGCGCTCTCGGCGTCGTCGGCGCTGGCAAGATGGCTCATCACGAAAAGTACGGCGATCCCCGCTTCGGCTTTCACCAGAGCCGCGAGCACTTCGCGCTCCTCCGGCGGCACGCCGAGGCGCGACATGCCGGTGTCGAACTGGAGGACGGCGGGAAGGATGCGGCCCGCAGCCTTCGCCGCGCCGGCCCATTGCCGCCACTGCTCAAGCGAGCTGATGACCGGCACGATGCCGTGGCGTGCACAGGCACTTTCATTGCCAGGCAGAAGGCCGTTCAGCACGAAGATGCGGGCATCGTCGGCCAGCAGCGGGCGAAGCCTCAGGGCCTCGACGAACTGGGCTACGAAGAAATGCCGGCAGCCTTCGGCATAGAGCCGAGGCGCGACATGGTCGGCGCCCAGCCCGTAGGCATCGGCCTTTACCACGGCTGCGGCGCGTGCCGGGGAAACTTCCGCCGTCAGCCGTGCATAGTTGCGGGCAAGTGCGGCCAGATCGATGGTAAGATAGCCGGATGCGCCGCCGATCTCTTCGCTGATGTGTCGTGATGTTACGCCGTCCATACCCGTCCCCCGAGCCTTTTATCGAAGCCTAGTGAAACGATCGTGAAATTTCCGGCCGATGAATGCTTGATTGTTGTGTGCTTGCATGATTGTTGGAAGAAACGTTGATGTTTCGGAACAATCTGCCATGGCCGCTCTCGATACGATCGACCGCAACATCCTGCGGCTCCTCCGGCTCGATGCGCGAATGAGCAATGCCGCGCTCGCCGCGGAAGTGGGGCTGTCGCCCTCCGCCTGCCTGCGGCGCATCCGGCTGATGGAAAAGGCGGGTGTTATCAGGGGCTATACGGCGCTCGTCGATACCGGGAGTGCCGAGGCGACGATCGCCGTCATCATCAACATCACGCTGGAGCGCCAGACGGAGGACCATCTGGACCGCTTCGAGGCGGCGGTGCGTCGGCACCCGGAAATCCGCGAATGTTTCCTGATGACGGGCGGCTCGGATTATCTCCTGCGTGTCGAGGTCGCCAATGCCGGCGACTTCGAGCGGATTCACAAGGAAATCCTGTCGGCGCTGCCGGGCGTCCAGCGCATCCATTCCAGCTTTTCGATCCGCAATGTGCTGGCGACACGCCCGCGGGGTCGGCGGTAGCCAATGTCCAGCCGAAGCAGGATCGCTTCTGCGCCGGACCAGACGGTCAGTCGGTGACCGCCATGCGCAGCTCCGCCTCGCGGCCGAGCATCGTCATCCATTCCGTGTATTTCGGCTGGTTGCGGATCTGCCGGCCGTAGTGGCGGCGCAGGGCCGCTGTCAGATCGCCGCCACGCCCGAGCTGCTCGTCGGCAAAACCGATCATCTGCGAATTCGGCCAGGCCTGCGGGCGGATCTCGACGAGACGCCGGAACAGGTCTTCGGCCTCCTCACCCGGGTTCGCCTGCGCCATCAGGGTCAGCATGGCGGCCGTGGAGCGGGATATGCCCATATGGCAATGGACGAGAAGGTGGCTCTGTGCGTCCTGCTCCTGCCGGGCGAGGAAATCGCTGCCGAAGGCCAGCACCGCCGCGACGTGATCGGGGTGCGGCATCACGCGGTCGGGTATCGCGGAAATGATGTCGTGGAAGCGCAACGTCGTGCGATGGTGCTGCCCGTAGGTTGCGAAGGCCTCCAACTCCGGCAGGTCTGGGTCGACGATGGACAGGACATGGGTGACGGCGCGGTCGCGCTGCCCGGGCAGTTCATCGATGCCGCACACCGTCAGCACGGGCGAAAAGATCATGTCCATATTCGTATCCTCGCAAATTCCACTCATGACCGACAGGGCGTCGGGAAACGATAGATAGTCAAATGCGAGCCGCGCGACAACGAAGCGTTTTGCCGCTGAGCGGCAATCTGCGCGCGGCGGCGGCCACGCCATCTTGCAAAATGCGAAGCCGGGGCGCACTGATCCGTATCCCCGGGCAGGGATGACCCGGAGGCGAACCGCGACATTTGAGGTATGACGCATGGAAATTCTGACGGCAGCCGGGCTGACGGCGCTCTTGCAGGTTATTGCAATCGATCTGGTGCTGGCGGGGGACAATGCCGTGGTCATCGGTCTTGCCGCGGCGGGGCTCGATCCCGCCCAGCGAAAGAAGGCCATTCTCGTCGGCATCATCGCGGCCACTGTGCTGCGCATCATTTTCGCCACCGTGGCTGTGCATCTTCTGGCCATTATCGGCCTGCTCCTGGCCGGCGGCCTGCTTCTACTGTGGGTCTGCTGGAAGATGTGGCGCGAACTGCGTGGCGGGCATAGTGACACCGATGGCCTGCCGGCCGAAGGCGCGCCGAAGAAGACGTTCATGCAGGCTGCGACCCAGATCGTCGTCGCCGATGTCTCCATGTCGCTGGATAACGTGCTGGCCGTTGCCGGCGCGGCGCGCGAGCATCCGAGCGTGCTCATCGTCGGCCTTGCGCTCTCCATCGCGCTGATGGGCATTGCGGCGAACTTCATCGCCCGCCTTCTCAACAAACATCGCTGGATCGCCTATATCGGCCTTGCCATTATCCTCTATGTCTCGCTCGACATGATCTATCGCGGCGCGGTCGAGGTGCTGCCATACGTGCCGATCGACTGACGCGACGAAAAAGGCCGGGATGAACCCGGCCTTTCGTTTCGTTCAGTGCTGCACCGCGGGCGTGCCTTCCGGCTCCTCCTCGGACATGGTCGACCGTCCGTGCTGGACGAGCGGGCGGTTGCCCGCGATCCGGCGCATCAGCACATAGAAGACCGGCGTCATGAAGATGCCGAAGAAGGTCACGCCGATCATGCCGCAGAACACGGCAAGACCCATGGCCGAGCGCATTTCCGCGCCCGCGCCGGTCGACAGGACGAGCGGCACGACGCCCATGATGAAGGCCATGGAGGTCATGAGGATCGGGCGAAGACGCAGGCGGCTGGCTTCGATGGCCGCCTGGATCGGGGTTCGGCCTTCGAATTCCAGTTCGCGGGCGAATTCCACGATGAGAATGGCGTTCTTCGCCGATAGTCCCACCAGCACCACAAGGCCGATCTGGGTGAAGACGTTGTTGTCGCCGCCCGTGTACCAGACCCCGGCGAGCGCGGCGAGCACGCCCATCGGTACGATCATGATGATGGCGATCGGCAGCGTCAGGCTCTCATACTGCGCGGCAAGCACGAGATAGACGAGCAGCAGCGCGAGCGGGAAGACGACGATGCTCGAATTGCCGGCCAGGATCTGCTGGTAGGTCAGGTCCGTCCATTCGAAATCGATGCCGGCGGGAAGCGTTTCCGCAGCGATCTTCTCGATGGCGACCTGTGCCTGACCCGACGAGAAGCCTGGCGCAGGCCCGCCGTTGATGTCGGCGGCGAGGAAGCCGTTGTAGCGCGTGGTGCGTTCCGGCCCCGTCGTCGCATCCACCTTCAGGAGGGCGGAAAGCGGGATCATTTCGCCCGACTGCGAACGCACCTTCAGCTGGCCGATGTCTTCCGGCTTGGCGCGGAAGGCGGAATCAGCCTGCACGCGCACGCTGTAGGTGCGCCCGAAGGCGTTGAAGTCGTTGACGTAGAGCGAGCCGAGATAGATCTGCAGGGTCTCGAACACATCCGTAACCCGGACGCCGAGCTGCTGGGCCTTCGCCCGGTCGAGATCGGCGTAGAGCTGCGGCACGTTGATCTGGAAGCTGGAGAACAGGCCGGCCAGCTCCGGCGTCTGGTACGCCCTGCCGAGGAAGGCCTGGGTCGCCTCGTTCAGGGCAGCATAGCCAAGGCCCGCGCGGTCCTCGATCTGCAGCTTGAAGCCGCCCGTCGTGCCGAGACCGTTGACCGGCGGCGGCGGGAACATGGCGATGAAGGCGTCCTGAATGCCGGCGAACTTCTGGTTCAGCTGCATGGCGATTGCGCCGCCGGAGAGATCCGGCGTCTTGCGCTTGTCAAAATCGTCGAGAACCGCAAACACGATGCCGGAATTCGAGCCGATGGTGAAGCCGTTGATCGACAGGCCCGGGAAGGCGATGGCATGCGCCACGCCCGGCTGTTCCAGCGCAATCGCGCTCATTCTCTTGATGACGTCTTCCGTGCGGTCGAGGGTCGCGCCATCGGGCAACTGTGCGAAGCCGACGAGATACTGCTTGTCCTGCGCCGGCACGAAGCCGCCCGGCACGGCATTGAACACCGTGTAGGTCGCGCCGACGAGGGCGAGATAGACCAGCATGACCAGCGACTTGCGGTTCACCAGGGCGCCGACGCCGCGGCCATAGCCGTTGCCGGCCGCGCCGAATGCCCGGTTGAAGCCGCGGAAGAACCAGCCGAACAGGCCGTCCATCACGCGGGTCAGCCAATCCTTCGGCGCGTGATGATCCTTCAGGAGCAGCGCGGCAAGGGCAGGGGACAGTGTCAGCGAATTGATGGCCGAGATGACCGTGGAGATGGCGATGGTCAACGCGAACTGGCGGTAGAACTGACCGGACAGGCCACTGATGAAGGCGAGCGGCACGAAAACCGCGACGAGCACCAGCGCAATTGCAATGATCGGGCCCGACACCTCGCGCATCGCCCGGTAGGTGGCGTCGCGTGGACTCAGGCCGTTTTCGATGTTGCGCTCCACGTTCTCCACCACGACGATCGCGTCGTCCACCACGATGCCGATGGCCAGCACGAGGCCGAACAGCGTCAGCGCGTTCACCGAGAAGCCGAAGGCATACATGACGGCGAAGGTGCCGATGATGGAGACGGGCACGGCGAGCAGCGGGATGATCGAGGCGCGCCAGGTCTGGAGGAAAAGAAT
Organism: Shinella sp. H4-D48; assembly: GCF_022637395.1. Lineage (GTDB taxonomy): Bacteria > Pseudomonadota > Alphaproteobacteria > Rhizobiales > Rhizobiaceae > Shinella > Shinella sedimenti. Next base: position 86,678 of record NZ_CP093339.1, read on the forward strand.
GACGACGAGCACTACGAGCGCGATGGCTTCGAGCAGCGTATCAACGACCTTGTCGATGGAGGCGCGCACGAATTCCGTCGTGTCGTAGACGATCTCGTACTTCACGCCGTCGGGCATGGCGAGCTGAAGCTGGTCCATGGTGGCGCGCACGCTGTCGGCGATCTCGATGGCGTTGGAACCCGGCGCCTGAAGCACGGCGACGGCGACGGCAGGCTGCCCGTCGAGCAGGGAGCGCAGCGTATAGTCGGCGGCACCGAGTTCGACGCGTGCGACATCCCTCAGGCGGGTGATCTGTCCCTCGGGCCCGGCCTTGACGATGATGTTGCCGAATTCCTCGGGGGTGCGCAGACGGCCCTGGGCATTGACGTTGAGCTGGAGGTTGACGTCGTTTGGCGTCGGGGAAGCGCCGATGATGCCGGCGGCCGCCTGCACATTCTGTTCGCGAATGGCGTTGCTGATATCGCTTGCCGCCAGCGCATGCTCGGCGGCCTTCTGCGGATCGATCCACACGCGCATCGCATAGTCGCCGGCGCCGAAGACCTGCACCTGCCCGACACCTTCGATGCGGGCGAGGCGGTCCTTGATGTTCAGCGTGGCGTAGTTGCGAAGATAGGTCACGTCATAGCGGTCGGTCGTCGAGACGAGGTTCACCACCATGATGAAGTCGGGCGAGCTCTTGACCGTGGTCACGCCGAGCGAGCGCACCTCCGCCGGCAGGCGCGGCTCGGCCTGCGACACGCGGTTCTGCACGAGCTGCTGGGCCTTGTCGGGATCGGTGCCGAGCTTGAAGGTGACCGTGAGCGTCAGCACGCCGTCCGACGTCGCCTGGCTGTTCATATACAGCATGTCCTCCACGCCGTTGATCTGCTCTTCGAGCGGCGTGGCGACGGTTTCGGCGATGACGACGGGGTTGGCGCCCGGATAGACGGCACGCACCACGATCGAGGGCGGAACGACTTCCGGATATTCAGAAATCGGCAGGGCGCGCATGCCGATCAGGCCTGCCACCACGATGAGGATCGATAGAACCCCGGCAAAGACCGGGCGATCCACGAAGAAACGGGAGATGTTCATTTTGCACCCTCTCCAGGATGAAATTCGGACGAACGAGCCCACCCGGCGGGCAAGGCTCCGCCGGCGGACATGGATTTGCATGCAATCGGGGCGGGGCCTTTACGTCGCCCCGCCGGCCGCCGTTACTTCACGGCGGCGACGCTTTCCTGTTCCTGCGGATCGACCACGACGCCGGGGCGAACGCGCTGCAGGCCGTTGACGACCACTTTGTCCCCATCGGCAAGGCCGCTTTCGACGATACGCTCGTTGCCGGACAGGCTACCGAGCACGACAGGCCGGTAGGTGACCTTGTTCTCCTTGTCGACGACGAAGACGAACTTCTTGTCCTGGTCGGTGCCGACGGCCTTTTCGCTGACGAGGATCTTGCTCTCGGCCTTCGGCTCGCCCATGCGGATGCGCACGAACTGGCCGGGGATCAGGCGATTGCCGGGATTGTCGAACACGGCGCGCACGGCAATCGTGCCGCTGGCCGCATCCACCTCGTTGCCGATCAGCTGGAGCTTGCCGTGGATAGGCGTGCCTTCGTCGGCGAGGGTGCCGACCTCCACCGGGATCTGCTCGATCGGCGGCAATGCGCCTTCGGATGCGGGCAGGGCTGCAAGCGCCGCCGCAACCGTTTCCTCGCTGACATTGAAGCTCGCATAGATCGGATCGACAGAAACGAGCGTCGTCAGCGCCGGGGAAGCCGAGCCGCCCGCCACGAGGTTTCCGGTGGTGATTTCCACCCGGCCGACGCGGCCGGCGACGGGTGCGCGTACATTCGTATAGCTGAGCTCGAGCTCAGCGGCATCGAGCGTGGCACGCGCGGTAGTCAGCGCCGCTTCGGCCTCGGCCACCGCGTTCAGGCGCTGGTCGATATCGCTTTGCGAGATACTGTTGCTTTGCGCGAGGCGCTCGCCGCGCTCAAGCTGGGTTCTGGCGAGTTTAACCCGGGCCTCGGCGGAGGCGAACTGGCCCTTCGCCTGCGTCACCGCCGTCTGGAAGGGCTGGGGATCGATGGTGAAGAGCAGGTCGCCAGCCTTCACCAGCGCACCCTCACGGAAGTTGACCGACTGGATGGCGCCCGAAACGCGCGAGCGAACCTGCACGCGTTCGATGGCCTCCAGGCGGCCAGAGAATTCCTGCCATGTCACCACATCGCGGTTCTCGACAACCGTGACGGTCACGGGCACCGCGGGAACCTCAGCGGAGACGGTCGCCTCGGCCTTGGCGGCGGTGGCGGGCAGTTGGAAGATCAGGGCTGCGGCAGAAGCAGACACAGCCAGTCCCAGGCCGGCGCCCGTGAGGGCCCAGCGCTTGCGCTTCGACATCATTGTTTTCTCCAGTGCGGCTTGGGTCCGCGTTATGTTTTCAATTCAAATCAGGCAGTGCTTATATTGTGAACGAAACCGGAGAACTGGTCGGCGACGACGCCTGCCCAGTTCCCGGCACCATCGGGTGTCCCGCTGTAAATCGTTGGCCAGCCTGTTCCCGCGGGGAGGACATGCTGCTGAACCTTGACGCCCGCCGCGCTGAGGCTTGCGGCATAACCCAGGCCCTCGTCGAGAAGCGGATCGTCCTCAGAGGACAGGATGAGCGCCGGTGCAAGGCCCGTAAGGCGCGAGCACATCGACGGTGCGGCATAGGGGTGGCAGACCCCGCCGCTGAGATAGTGGCTCCAACCGTCGGCCCAGCGGCTGCGCATGCCGATGGCGTCCGCCTTGCGGAAGGATGGGGTGGCCATGAAGGGATCGAGCAGCGGCGACAGCAGGACCTGGCCGTCGAGCTCGTCGGCGAAGTGATCCCGCGCCTTCAGCGCAACGCCGGCCGCGACATTGCCGCCCGCTTCCTCTCCGCCGATCAACAGAAGCGACTTGCGGTCGCCGAGACCGGCGCGCTTCTTGGCCAGATAGGAAAAGATGGAAAAGCCGGTTTCGAGCGGCTGCGGAAAGACGCTGCCGTCCTCGTTATAGTTCGGCACGGCGACGATGGCGCCGGTGCCGGCAATGCATTCGGCGAGCGGGCAATGGGTGAGGCCCGACTGCATGAACGCGCCGCCATGGAAATAGAGCAGGACCGGTGCGCCCTTGGCGTACTCCGCTCCCTGATAGACGCGCACCGACACGGGGCCGGAGGCCACCTTGTCGAACGTCATATCCTTTATTTCCACCGGCATCGATTTTGTCCTGTGGCCCTGTTGGAAATAGGAGGGGCCCTCACCATTTATATCGTTATTCATTGCACCCAGATAAGTGTGGTAAAATTGATTTCACTGTTCGATAACTCGAACAATCATGTCTTCCATAGCGGGAATGTTCCATGGATCAGCTTTCTGCGATGCGCGTTTTCCTTCGTGTCGTCGAGATGGGAAATTTCACCCGGGCGGCCGATACCCTGGGAATGCCCAAAGCCACTGTCAGCAATCTCATTCATAACCTCGAGGCGCACCTGCAAACCAAGCTGCTGAACCGCACGACGCGCCGGGTGATGGTGACGACGGACGGCGCGCTCTACTATGAGCGGGCCAACCAGATCATCACCGAGATCGATGAATTGGACGGCAGCCTTTCACATTCGCGCACCAATCCGAGCGGCCGCCTGCGCGTGGAGATGTCCGGCGCCTTCGCCGATCTTGTGGTCATTCCGGCGCTGAAGGAGTTCCACGAGGCCTATCCCGATATCAGCATCGACCTTGGTGTCGGCGACCGGCCGGTGGATTATCTCGCGGAGAATGTCGACTGCGCGCTCAGGGCAGGCGCGCCGGGCAACACGTCGCTTATCGCGCGGCGGGTTGGCGAGGTCGACCTCCTGGCCTGCGCGGCGCCCGACTACATAGCGGCCTTCGGTACACCACAGCATCCGGCGGAGCTCGAAACCGACCACCGTCTGGTGAACTACTTCTTCGCGCAGAACAACCGCATCATGCCCTTCGCGCTGACGCGCGGAGAAGAGAGGATCGAGATCAACGGCCGATATACCGTATCGACCAACGATGCGCGCAGCTATTCCACAGCCGCGCTTTCGGGGCTGGGCATCGCCCTGCTCGCCCGTTTCATGGCGCGCGGGGCGCTGGAAGATGGCCGGCTGGTGCCGGTGCTGGCCGACTGGGAGGTCGAGCGGCTTCAGCTCTACGTCGTCTATCCGCCCAACCGGCATCTCAGCAACAAGGTCCGTGTTTTCGTCGACTGGCTCGTGCGCCTGCTGGCGCGCTCGCAACTGGCCCCGCACGATTGAGCACGCTGTCGGTCGTAATGGCGAGATCTCAGCCTTGCTTCGGCTTCCAGTCGGCGGACGGTATTGTGTTGATCATCCACGGCACGCCGAATTTGTCGGTCAGCGAGCCAAAGCCGGGGGACCAGAAGGTTTCGTCAAAAGGCATGCCCGGCCGCCCGCCGTCACAAAGCGCGTCATACCAGCGCTTCGCCTCGACCTTGTCGGTTGTGTGCAATGTCACGTCGAAGCCGTTCTTGGGCTTGCCGACATTCGGTGCCCACGCGACGTCCATGTCCGCGCCCATCAACGCCTGATCGCCGACCTGCAGCCAGCAATGCATAAGCCAGTCCTTGTACTTTTCGTCGCTGATGGGCATGTCCGGTGGCGCGGCGCTATAGGGCATGGCAGCCGTGATCGTCCCGCCGAGAACCTCGGCATAGAACTCGAACGCCTCCCGGCACTGGCCCTGGAAACTCAGGCTGGTCACGATCTTCACGATGCTATCCCTCCTCCCTAGAGTGACGCGTCACTATCCTACCGATCGGCATGGAGGTCAACCTGACGGCGTCCGGGCAAGATCGCAGAGACAGGAGGAGCCATCCTGCCCTAGCCGCCGAGGCGCTTCTTCAACCCATCCACGATGCGGCCGGCAAGGGCCTCGTAGTCGCCGTCGAAATGGTGCCCTCCCTCGATGGAGATAGATTCCACGCCCGAGGCCTTCAGTGTCGGGCACGGGTCGTCGTCCTCTTCGCTGCCATAAATGCATTGCACCATCTTGGGGTCGATCTTGGCAATGTCCTTGACGGGATCGCCGCCCGCCCCTTCCCCGGCCACGCCGAGCCAACCCGTCACCGATATCTCGTAGTCCACCTGGTGCGACAGCGCCATCAGCGTCACCTGCGGCACCCGCTTGCGGTCTTCCGCCGGAAGCAGGTTGTAGGTTGCCGGCAGCACATCGGCGCCGAAGGAGTAGCCGACGAGCAGCACATGCTTGACGTTCCATTCCTTGCTGAAGGCATCGATGATGCGGGATAGGTCGTCCGCCGTTTCCTGCGGCTTTCGCTCGGACCAGAAGTAGCGCAGCGAATCCACGCCGACGACGGGAATGCCGCGCTCTTGCAGCGCGCCGGCCACCTGCTTGTCGATGTCGCGCCACCCGCCGTCACCGGAGTAGACCACAGCCATCGTGTCATAGGCCGGCGTCGCCTTGAGGATGCTGAGCGGCAGGCCAAGGGGCGTTTCTGTGTCGGCGGCGGCATCCACCCGGTCGGCCAGCGCCTGCGAAAGCGCATCGGCGGCGCTTGCCGTCTCGTCGCGCACCTCGATATCGGGATGCGAAGCCTGCAGCGTCATCACATGGTCGCGGCCGGCCTGCGGGGCGGCGGTGGTGAAAAGCACCGTCACCGGCGCCGGCAGCGGCCCGTCGGTCAGACCATAGAGTGTGCGGTCTCCCGCCTTCGTCTTGCTGGCGGGGGTGCAGAGCACCTTGTCCAGCGCGATACCTGCTTCCGGATCGACGGCAATAGCCTGGTCGAGCGTGGCGGCGGGGCTCTGGGCGATCATGGCGAGGGCCAGGGCACCCCCTTCCCCGATGCCCGCGACGATGGGCGGATTGTACTGTGTCGCCCCGCCGGCGCGCTGGGTCTGGTGGGCCAGCGATTCCACGTCGGAGATCATGTAGACGCAGTCGCCGGTATCCGCGGCGAGCGTCTTGAGGTAGGTCGGCAGGTCGATGCCGACGACGGCCGCGCCCTTCGCGGCCAGGTCCGCAGCCTGCTTGTCCTCCTGCTCGCCCCAGCCGTCCTTGCCGGAGATCAGGAACACGCTCGCCTCAGGCGCACCGTCTGGCATGGTGATATGATCGGCGGGGATCATGCCTGTGTCGAAGCTCTGCGCCATGGCTGCGCACGGCAGGAGGCCGGCGAGCAGCGCGGCGGCCGTAAGACGGGACAGAACCTTCATTTCGAGATTACTCCTTTGACGCCGCCGCCGATCAGAAAGGTCACGTCCATCAGGGCCAGCGCCGCCCCCGTGCCATTGGAAACCGCAAGATAGCGCGGTTCCCAGCGGGGATGAAACTTCGATTTGAAGGCCCGCAAGCCCTTGAAATTGTAGAAGCGCTCGCCGTGTTCGAAAAGCGCGCCGCCGACGCGGTCCCATACGGGGGCCGCCTCGCGCCGCGCCATGCCCGACAACGGCGCCATGCCGAGGTTGAACTGGGCATATTTTTCGTTGCGCAGATAGTCGAGAATGCTGGCGAACAGGAAATCCATCGTGCCCTTGGGCGCATCCGGCGCAAAGCGCATGAGATCGACCGTCGCCTCGGCTTTCGTATCCGTCACCATGAGCGTCGCAAAGGCCACGATGCTCTCGGCGAGCCGAACGACCGCAACGGGCTGGGACAGCACGTAATCGTCATCGAAGGCGCCGAGCGAGAAGGTCTTTTCCTTGGCGTTGTGATGGTCGAGCCAGCCATCGGACACGGCACGAAGATCGTCGAGGATCGGCGCGATATCGCCCGGCGGGACGACGCTGAATGTCAGCCCGTCGCGAAGGCCGCGGTTATACGACTGGCGCAGATTGGCGAAACGGCTGCCCTTGAGCTCGAATTCCGCAAGGTCGATTGTGGCGAGCTCGCCGAGCTTGAAGGCCCGAAGGCCCACATCCGCGCAGGCGCCGAGCAAAGCGGGCGAAATCTGGTAGAAGGCGGCGCGCCCTCCGCCCGCCCTCGCCGCGCCGACGAATTGCCAGACGAGTTCGGGAAATTCTTCCTCCGCGCCGATCGGATCCGCCAGTGCGATCCAGGAACGGCCGTGGATGCCGTACATGATGTAGGAGCGGCCGGAGGGGGAAAACATCAGCCGCTTGTCACCCATGCGCACCAGATTGGCATCCGCCACATCCTGCTGCATCGTCACGGCCACGGCCTGCTTCAGCTCCTCCGGCGTCGGCCCCTGCGTTCGGTAATGTGCCGGTCGCAGCAGGCTGGAAAGCGCCAGTGTCGATGCCGCGATGGCGAGGCCAAGCAACGCGCGCAATCCGCGGGGCGCCTCTTCCGAGAACTCGAACTGCCACCAGAGGTCATGCGCATAATTCGTGTCGCGATAGACGAAGAACAGGATGAAGGTCGCCGTGACAAGGATGACGGCGATGGCCATCAGCCAGGATGGGCCGAGCGCCTGGCGCAGCAGCGAACTGTGCCGGTCGAAGGCGCGCGCATTGGCAAGCAGCGCGACGATGAACAGCGCCAGGAGGGCCGCCTCGAAGACCGCGATGGCCTTCAGGAAGGCGAAGGCGAAGGCAACAGCAGCGCCAGCGAGCGCGACCCACCAAGCACCGTCGAGCCGCTGGCCAAGTCCGCGTGCAGCCACGATCAGAAGCAGGCCGATAAGGCTCGAGAGGAAATGCGCACCCTCGACGATCGGCAGCGGCAGGTAACCGGACAGGAAGTCCAGATCGGTATCGGGTGTCGGTACCACGCTCGAGAAGATCAGCATGGCGCCCAGCAGTAGCGACAGCGTGGCGATCAACGCCGGGGCGAGCTTTCCGGCAAGCTGGGCGGCCTCGGCAACGCCGGGCCGCAGCGCGAGCTGGCGCATTTCGGTCAGGAGCAGCAGGAGCGTGGCCAGAAGCAGCGGCAGCACATAGTAGATCAGGCGGTAGAGCACGAGGCTGCCGAGCAGCTGGTCGATGCCGATGGCGTTCGACAGGCCCGCCATGATCACGGCTTCGAACACCCCGAGCCCGGCCGGGACATGGCTGAGCACGCCGAAACCGATGGCCACCGCATAGATCGCGAGGAAGGTCGGCCAGCCGACATGGGTTTCCGGCAGAAGCACATAGAGCACGGAGGCCGCTGCGGCGATATCGAGCGCGGACACAAGAAACTGGCGCGAGGCGGTGCCGCTGTCGGGCAGACGCAGCCGAATTCCCTTGATATTCAGCACCCGGCCGTTGCGGCCGATATAGAAGACTGCGGCCAGCCCGGCCACGACCGCGCCGGCGATGACCCGCAGCCAGACCGCATCCACGCCGATGATGCCGGCAACGCGGGGTGCAACGGCAAGCGTGGCAAGGGCGCTGACGCCAAGCAGCCCGAGGCCGAAGGAGAGCGTGACGAAGGCGATGATGCGGGCGATCTCGCCCGGCGTCAGCCCGAGCCTGGAATAGGCGCGAAAGCGGATGGCCCCGCCGCTGAGCGGGCCGAAACCCACGGTATTGCCGACCGCATACGCCATGAAGGCGGTAACGGCGACGGAGGGGAATGGCGCCTTGCGCCCGACGTGGTCCAGCGCGTTCACGTCGTAAAGGATGAGCGCGAAGAAGCTGAGGCCGGTGAACAATGCGGCAAGCGCCATCGCGCTCCACGAGGTGGCCGAAAGCGCGGCGAGCACCTCGTCATAGCGCACCTCCGCCGTCAGCCGATACAACGCGAATGCCACGAGCGCGAAAACGCATAGACTGGCCGCACCGAGGATATAAAGTCTGTATGTGAGAAACAGCACAACGAGCCGAGACGACGTGTCCTCTGCAACCACACCTGTTTTGTCCGACATGCTCAAGCCCGCGCTGATGTTACGGCGCCGCATCCTAGCCCCGTCTGTGGCAAATATCGGGCTGATTTTTCGCAATCGTTCGACAGTGTGGGAGCAACGCGGCCCGTGCATAGCTGCATTGCACAATAAATGTTTTCCATCTGGTCAAAAAAGGGGCATAGTGCTCGCAGTTGATGCACACGGCGGCTTTTTCCTCCCAGTGCCGCCGCATCAGCTGTTCCCCTCTGGAGGTTTTTTGAACCTTCACACTTCATGGGCCGCGCAACTCGCCGGCCCATTTTTTTTGCCTGAAGCCCCCTGCCCTAACCCTTTATCTCCTGCACCAAAGCCAGCGTGTCCAGGTGGGCGATGAGGCGATCTCCGCGTTCTTTGCCGAGCAGGTGTGGGGCTTCTTGCGGCCATCGTTCAAGCGCCGTCCGCACGGTTGCCCTCACCTCCCGTTCGATCCAGTCGGCATCAAGACCGAGGAATTCGGCCACGCGACGGAAGCGGCGAAGATTGACTTTCTCGAAGCTGTGCGTCCCGACGAAGCGCAGCGCCAATCCATCGGCAGGTGAAAACAGCACGGTCGGAACGATGTCATAGGCCGGCGACAACCGGACGATGCCTTCCGACGGAAACAGGAATGACCAGTTCTTCAGGTGGTTGTCGCCATTGCCGATCAGAACGTCGGCGACGATGCGGCGCAAACCTTCCATCACGTCGGCGCGCCAGTCCGTGGAGAAGCGGCGGATCATGTTGAGGATCGTCTCGTAGGTCGCCATCGTGTATTTGCGCTCGCCGACGGCGCCCACGATCTGTGCCGCATCCTCGATATGCAGCCGCCTGCCCTCCCCCGGCCGGTCGAACCGGTCGACCGCAAGGGCCTGCGCGCCACCCTCCAGCAAAGCCGATGGAATACCGTCGATCGCACTGACCGGCACGAGACGGCAGTCGGCGGTGTGAACACCAATCATGCGGCAGAGCGACATGGCGGCGAATTCCGCTTCCGGCAACGCGCGATACCGCGCCGTGGGTACCTTGAGGATCGCCCTCCCCTCCCCTGCCCGCGCGGGCACGGTGAGGCGGCCGTGATTGTCGGTAGCCGAAAACTTGAGCTGCACGCCGGCGAGCGAGAATTTGACCAGCCCTTCCGGCCGCGGCAGATCCAGCCCGCCGAGGCGTTCGAGATGAAGCGGCCCGGCGGTGGAAGGTGGCGTCGTCTCCGGCGTGACGATGAGCGCGCCCGGCAGGTCGCCGCCCAGCCGTGTCAGGAGATCGAACTGGTCGTGCCGGCCCGGCCCCATTTCGGCCATGACGAGCTCGCGGAGCGCGCCTTCCGGCAGCAGGCCCGCAAACCATGGCGGCAGATGCCCGTTGAGGCCGATCTTGTCGCCACGACCGGTAAGGCGTTGTCGGGTGGCCTCCTCATCACCAGGAACCACCCATCCAAGACTGACGACCGGTCGCGCGGGATCACGCAGGAACGCCTCATCTATTGTAAAGGCGGTTGCCCCTCCCCCGTCGCGCGACAGCGTGCCGACGCGCCACAGGTGGCCCTGCGGATCGGTGATGTGAATCGCGAGCATCGCCGCGCCGGCCATCACTCATCCTCGCCCGAGAGATCGACGAACACATCGTCGAAAGCGGTGGAGGTCGGGCTGGATGACAGAACCCTCCCCTCCCCTTGCCGCAACGCGCTCTGCACGGCAGAAAGTTTTTCGACCGGCACCAGCATGGGCACGAGGTCGAGTGCGTCGCAGATGTCGAGCAGCAACGCCAACCGATCACGGCCGATACGCCCCTGAAGCAGATCGCGTTCCAGTTCTGAAATGCGGGCGCGATCACGCCCGAGCCGTGCGGCAAGGTCCGGCTGGGTCATGCTGCGGCCGGTCCGGGCCTGCCGGAGCTGCGCGCCGAGATTTTCGGCAATCGGCGTTTTCATGCGGACCTCGATGTCAGAAAGTCCGCTGTCTATCATGAAACGCTGAACGAAAGAAGCGGAATTCCGCACGAAAATCGTAGTTCGAGCGGAATTCCGCTTCAAATTGTCTGGGGTGTTTCGTGAGAAGACTTTGTGTTGCCGCTAGCGCAGGTGAAACTGGCATGGACAGCGTCCACCGGCTGGGCGTCGAGAGTGCGCGATCAACCTCGAAGCAGCGATGTCCCTGTAATGAAAGAGTATGGAGTCTATGTCCAGTCCTTTTGCGGCAAAGTTCATGGAGGCCAGTGCATGGATCAAGCGGGTCGGCACTGGCAGTGCTGTCGTCTACATCGTCGAACTGCAGATCGTTGACGCGTTGACAGCTGTCAACGATCAACTCATCACTCAGCGACCGGCACATAGCCACGCTTCATCTTCCGCGCCGCGAGCGCTGCCGCGTCGCGCACGGCTTCCGCCAGCCCTGTCTTCTCGTCTGAACGGCGGCGGGCGTAGACACCGACCCGTCCCCATTCGCGGATGAGCAAGGTCTGTCCCAGCAGGTCGCGTGTAACGGTCAAGCGATAGAAGCGGTTCATGTTGCGCATGGGATCGCAGCGGATGAAGTGTCTTGACGTGCCTTGTTCCATGCGCCGAAGTTGAAGGTGGCGGGGAATCGTGTCCAACGAATTTGTTGAATCGATTCGGGCTGATCGATTCATGCCGCTGATGGGTAAGGTCGTTGACAGCTGTCAACGTGATGATGGCGACGCCCTCGTTCCTGACGCCGAAATGCCCGCAAACGATTCATTTTCCAGCGTTTCTTTGCCTGTGCATTGCCATTTCCCATAATCAGAAAGGGCTTGACGCGACTCGCAGCATGGCCCAGCGTGCCTAACGGAATAAGGCGAAGGATGGTTAGTTCGCCGTAACTGCTAAATGCATCTGTAGATTTTCAAGACGTCGCATATCCACGGTGTCGAGAATCGGGAGATAATAGCATGACGGTCCGCAGTGCATGAGGCGCTAGCGAGACCGGGAAACGATCGGAGACATTGATGGCCCTGCCGTCGGATACAGCCATGGGAGAACAGACGCCGACGCTTCGCCCGGCGGACGAAACCATTGCGGAAGATGCGCAGGCGCTCTCCGTGCAGCTCCAGGCAATGCGCGACCGACTGTTTTCGCCGACATCGCGGAAGTCGTTGCGCAGCTTCACTTCGGGGGAAGCCGCGCGGCTGATCGGCGTATCCGACGGTTATCTCCGGCAGATCTCGTTGGCGGGCGAGGGACCGGAACTGGCAACCGGCCCCGGCGGCCGTCGCATGTATTCGCTCGCCGATATCGATGCGCTGCGTCATCACCTCGCCGAGCAGGCGCGCGCCAAGGGCAATGCCGCCAAGGCCCGCTCCTATCTGAAATGGCGTGACGAGGCGCGAGGCGAGCACCTGCAGGTCATCTCCGTCACCAATTTCAAGGGCGGCTCGGGCAAGACGACCTCGGCGGTCCACCTCGCCCAGCACCTGGCCATGACCGGCCATCGCGTTCTGGCGATCGATCTCGACCCGCAGGCCTCGCTTTCGGCGCTCTTCGGTTACCAGCCGGAACTCGACCTTGTCGGCAATGACACGATCTACGGCGCGATCCGCTACGATGACGAGGCACGGCCGCTTTCGGATATCGTTCGCAAGACCTACTTCCACAATCTGGATCTGGTGCCCGGCAATCTCGAACTCCAGGAGTTCGAGCACTCAACGCCGCGCGCGCTTGCCGAGCGACGCCCCGGCGACGCCCATGGCCTGTTCTTCACCCGCGTCCAGGCAGCCCTTGCCACGGTTGCGGATGACTATGACGTTGTTGTCATCGATTGCCCGCCGCAGCTCGGCTATCTTACGCTGTCAGCACTCTGCGCCTCGACGTCGGTCATCGTGACGGTGCATCCGCAGATGCTGGATGTCGCCTCCATGAGCCAGTTCCTCTTCATGACGGCGGATCTGCTTGGCGTGGTGCGCGAGGCGGGCGGGCAGCTCAATTTCGATTTCCTGCGCTATCTCGTAACGCGCTATGAACCGCATGACGGGCCGCAGGCACAGATCGTCGGGTTTCTCCGTTCGCTCTTCGGCAGCCGTGTTCTGACGGCACCGATGCTGAAATCCACCGCCGTCTCGGATGCCGGCCTGACGAAGCAGACGCTTTACGAAGTCGGGCGCGAGAACTTCTCCCGCGGCACTTATGATCGCGCGATGGACGCACTGGATGCCGTCAACAACGAGATCGAACAGCTGATTCATACTGCATGGGGGCGCACATGATGGCGGGGCGCGATCGCAAGAATTCCATCAAGGCGCTGTTCGGCGGCGATATCGTGCCGACCGGAGAGGCAGCGCCCGAAACGAAGTCCGTGCCGACAGCAAACGAACCGGCCGCTGCCCCGGTGCGGGCGTCCTCCGGCGCCGTCAAGGCGATGGGCCTGACGCTGACCTCGATTACTCGCGAGGCGGAGGAGGCGCGGGCGCTGCGCCAGGCGTTGCAGGACGGCGAGCGCATCGTTTCGCTCGATACAGACAAGATCGACGTCTCCTTCATCAATGACCGCCTCAGCGACGAGGAACGCGACGATCCGGATTTCCTCTCACTCGTCGAAAGCATCCGCGAAAGCGGGCAGCAGGTACCGATCCTGGTGCGCCCCTCCCCTACTGGAAATGCCGGGGCAGGGGAGGGGGACCGTTATCAGGTCGCCTATGGCCACCGCCGCCTGCGCGCAGCCCGTCGCCTTGGCCAGCCCGTAAAGGCGATCGTCAAGACGCTGAGCGATGACGAACTCGTTCTGGCACAGGGCAAGGAAAATGCCGAACGACGCAATCTGAGCTTCATCGAGCGCGCGCTGTTTGCGCATACGCTCGTCGGGCGGGGTTTCGAGCGCAAGCTCGTCTGCGATGCGCTGGCCGTACAGAAGAGCGAACTGTCGCGCCTGCTGCAGGTCGCAGAAGCCGTGCCCTTCCGCTTCGTGCGCGAAATCGGGCCGGCGCCAAAGGCCGGCCGCGAACGCTGGATGGCGCTCGGCGCGCTCTTCGAGAACGGCAATGGCGCGGAGATCGAGAAATCGGAGGACGAAGTCCATTCCGAACGCTTCCGCCTGGCAACGAGCGACGAGCGTTTTCAGATGCTGTTCGACCGGCTGATGCGCCGCGCGCCCAAGGCAGCGGCTGCGGTCGAGGCGATCACCCGTCCGGACGGCGGTGTACTCGCCCGGGTCGAACGCAAGGGCAAGGCCGTACGCATTGCCTTTGCACCGGAAGTGGATCCCGCCTTCATTGAGGCTGTAACAGCCCGGATGAAGGACGATTACGCAGACTTTCTTGCCGCGCGCAAAGACGCGAAGGCGGGGAAGACCTGACCGACAATTCTGTGATTCGGCCGCGTGAGCGGCTGGAGAACGCCTGAGAAACCAGCGAAAGGAAGCGCGGAGACAAGAAAAAAGGCCCCCAAAACGTCACCATTTCGGAAGCCCTCTTCTATGTAGCAATTCGAGAGAATCACTTCCTACAGTCAAAGTCAAGAGTCGTGCGACGCTAGCGTCGTGCGATGGTGAAACTTTGTCTGCCAAATGACCTGTCGCAGGAGCGGAAACCCCGCTCGATCACGCGGCAGGGCGGATGGATGGCGTCGACGGGACCTCCTTGCCTCGGAAAGGGGACCCGAATGATGGAGCATATTGCAACGACGCCTTTCGGCGGCGGACGAATGAGTGCGCGCCAATTCCAGAGACAGCGCGAAATGGCGGGGCGGCAGGAAAAGCTGCGAGCCGGAAAGGGCGGTAACGATACCGGCCGAGCCGACAAGTGGCAGCTGATGCGCGCCCTGACCGAGGCCCGCGCGGCCTATGGCATCGGCGATCGCACGATCAGCGTGCTGGAAGCGCTCGTTTCTTTTACCACGACGCGGGAGCTCGACGGGTCGGCACCGATCATCGTGTTCCCATCCAATCGCGAGTTGTCGGTGCGCACGCGCGGCATGGCGCCGGCGACAATCCGCCGTCACCTGGCAGCGCTGGTCGAGGCCGGCATGATCTTCCGCCGCGACAGCGCCAATGGCAAGCGCTTCTGCCGGCGTGACGACAACGGCGTTATGGAAGACGCCTTCGGCTTCGATCTCGCGCCGCTCGCGCTGCGGGCCACCGAAATCCTTGAGGCAGCGGAAGCCGCACGCGCCGAGGACAGGGCCATACGGGCGCTGCGGGGCGAGGTGACGCTGCACCAACGTGACATCGCCAAGATCATCGCCTGCGCTCTGGAAGAGGGCAGGGCGGGAGACTGGCTCGATTTCACGGCCCGTCTGGCCACGGCCACCGCCGGCCTTGGCCGCCGCTCGGCTCCCGACCTCCTGGCGCGGCGGCGCGATGAATTGATAACGCTGCGTGCTGAGGTGGAAAACACATATCTTTCAAGTCTTTCCGAACAAGAAATGAGCGGCAATGACCTTCAAGATGAGCACCATATACAGAATTCAAATACAGACTCATCTTTTGAAATAAGCGGCTGGGAAACTAAAACGGGCGAAGCCGCAATCTCCAAAGGCAAGGCGCCAGAGCAAAAGATGGCGGTCAGCCTCGACAGATTGATGCGTATATGCCCGCAAATCGCCGACTACACGAAGGACGGCATCCGGTCATGGGGCGATTTCCTGGCTGCGGCGGATCTCGCGCGGTCGATGCTCGGCATTTCACCCGATGCATGGCGCAAGGCGAAGGCAGCGATGGGTGAGCAAGCGGCGGCCGTGGTGATTGCGGTGCTGCTTGAACGGGGCGAGGCCGTCCGCTCGCCCGGGGGCTATCTGCGAAACCTAACCGAGAAGGCGGGGCGTGCGGCCTTCAGCGTCTATCCGATGCTTCAGGCGCTCGAACGGTCGCAGGCGTGACGGGCAAGGGCGTGAAAAATCCAGGTTTACCGGGCGGATGGCCGCAATTGCCCCCGCCCGGTGCGTTTTCACCGCCAGCCAAGCGCCGGTGCGACGTGTTTCAGGATGGATTCGATGACATGCGCGTTGTAATCGACCCCAAGCTGGTTCGGAACGGTCAAAAGCAACGTGTCGGCTTCCCGGATGCCCTCGTCGGCGGCCAGCTGGTCGATCAGCCTGTCCGGCTCATCGGCATAGGAGCGGCCGAAGATCGCGCGTGTCTTGTCGTCGATGAAACCGACGGAATCCTCTTCCTTGCCGCCGCGGCCGAAATAGGCGCGGTCGCGGTCATCGACCAGGGCGAAGATGCTGCGGCTGACCGAAACGCGCGGCGTGCGCGTATGGCCGGCTTCCTTCCAGGCTTCGCGATAGGCGCGGATCTGTGCGGCCTGCTGAATATGAAAGGGTTCGCCGGTTTCGTCGTCCTTCAGCGTGGAGCTTTGCAGGTTCATGCCCTGCTTGGCAGCCCAGACGGCTGTGGCGTTGGAGCCGGCGCCCCACCAGATGCGTTCGCGCAGGCCTTCCGAATGCGGTTCAAGCCGCAGCAGGCCCGGCGGGTTGGGAAACATCGGGCGCGGGTTCGGCTGGGCAAAGCCTTCTCCTTTCAGCACCTCGAGGAACACCTCGGCGTGCTGCCGGCCCATATCGGCATCGCTCGTACCTTCCGCCGGCGCATAACCGAAATGGCGCCAGCCATCGATGACCTGTTCGGGCGAGCCGCGACTGATGCCGAGCTGAAGGCGGCCTTGCGAGATGAGGTCGGCCGAACCGGCATCCTCGGCCATGTAGAGCGGGTTTTCATAGCGCATGTCGATGACGGCCGTGCCGATATCGATGCTTTTGGTCCGTGCACCGACGGCTGCCAGCAGCGGGAAGGGCGAAGCGAGCTGCCGCGCGAAGTGGTGTACCCTGTAATACGCACCGTCGGCGCCCAGTTCTTCCGCCGCGACCGCCAGATCGATCGATTGCAGCAACGTATCGCCGGCCGAACGGGTCTGTGATTGGGGGGAAGGGGTCCAGTGTCCGAAGGAGAGAAAACCGATTTTCTTCATGTGAGTTCGCCTCGACGCCATGCGTCCGTTTCTGGGAAGTTGATCCGCAAGATGGGTGATCGCCGCCCGCTTGAAAAGGCCGCTGGCGAGAACGGTGCGTTCACCGGTTGAGACGGAATGAACTGGGTTTGGTGCCGCTTGCCTATTTGTGGCGGGGCAGGGACGTCAGTTCGAAATCCAGGCGATTGTAGGTGGCCTGGATCATATCGATATCGCTAAGATGGCTGGCGACTGCGATTTCCACCATCACATCGGCGACGGAAGCATCAACTCTAGGCTTCTGCGGCCTTTGGGCTCCGGCAAGAACCACGGCCTGCGCCGGATCGCCGCCCAGCGCGAAATAAAGGTTGAGAGCGCTTTCGAGATAAGGAAGAGCCCGTCCGGCGGGTGATTGAGAGGAGATGTCGCCTTCATTCTGCATGGTAAGGGCGACAGCCTTGTTCTGAATCTCGCTCATCTCGTTTCTCTCTTCGCGCGCCCGCCGAAAGCCGCCGCTTCAACCGCAGTCTGTGCTCATTTATCCCGCGCAAGCTAGCGCCAGCCTGATGTGCGGGACGGAGGATGGGTAAAAATTCAATGCATTTTTGACCTTGCACGCGACTTCCAGGCGGGTTAATCGATATGTGTAACGTTATTACATATCGGTTTGGTGTTGACTGCCGAACGGGACAATTGAAAGGAAGAGGCAATGACCAAGGTGATGAGAAGGCTCGGCCACGTATTGGCGATATCTGCAGCGCTGGGCCTTGCGGGACTGGCCAGCGCCCATGCCGCGTCGGAGCACAAACATAGCCATAGCCATGCCGACGAGGCACAGAAAAAGGTCCATAACGGCTACTTCGAGGACGATCAGGTGCAGGCGCGTCCGCTTTCGGACTGGGAAGGCGACTGGCAGTCGGTCTATCCCTATCTCGTCGACGGAACGCTCGACCCGGTCATGGCCGACAAGGCCAAGCATGGCGACAAGAGTGCCGCGGATTACCGGGCCTATTACGAGGTTGGCTACAAAACCGATGTCGACCGCATCCTGATCGCCGGACCGAAGGTGACCTTCTTCCGTGGCGAGACGCCGGTTAGCGGCGACTATGAAACCGTTGGCCACGAAATCCTGACCTACGAGAAGGGCAATCGCGGCGTTCGCTTCATTTTCAAGAAGGTAGGGGGTGACGAGGCAGCACCATCCTTCATTCAGTTCAGCGACCACATCATCGCCCCCCAGAAGGCAGGCCACTACCATCTCTACTGGGGCAATGATCGCGCTGCGGTGCTGAAGGAACTGACGAATTGGCCGACCTATTATCCGGCCAATCTGGACGGCAAGCAGATCCTTGAGGAAATGCTCGCCCATTGAGCCGATCGCGGCCTGCCGCCGGGCAGGCCGCGCTAGGTGTTCTGCGCAGGGTGGTCGGTGCGGGTGGAAGGATCCGAACGACCATATGCGCCCTCAGGCAGTCCTTTTCATTCGTTTGTCTTCGAGATGCCGAGCCGTGTGACGCGGCATCATCTTCCGGCTTCTATGCAGCCCGCATCGTCCGGACGATGCTTTCTGGGCCTTTTGCACCGCTCAGGTTGAACTGCGCCAGGAGTTGATTGAGCGCAGCGGCTTCCCGGGCGAGACCATGGCTCGCCGCCGTCGACTGCTCGACCATTGCCGCATTCTGCTGCGTGCCCTGGTCCATGACGTTGACGGCGGTGTTGATCTCCTGAAGGCCGGTCGCCTGCTCCCGAGACGATTCCACGATGGCGTGGACGTGCAGGCTGATTTCCCGAACTTCAGCGACGATCGTTTCGAGCGAGGCACCGGTCTGCTTTACCAGGTCAACGCCTGTTTGAACTTGAGAGCCGGAGGCGGCGATCAAGGCCTTGATTTCCTTGGCGGCGTTTGCCGAGCGTTGGGCAAGCTCTCGAACCTCCTGAGCGACCACCGCAAAGCCTTTTCCCGCTTCGCCGGCGCGGGCCGCTTCTACACCCGCATTCAACGCCAGGAGATTGGTCTGGAACGCGATCTCATCGATAACGGAGATGATGTTACCCATCTCGCCCGAAGATTTCTCAATCGCCATCATCGCTTCGACGGCATTCTGCATCAACGCACCAGACTGTTCGGCACCTGTTCGTGCCTTCGACACGAGCCGACCGGCATCGTCCGCACGCTTGGCTGAATCCTTCACCGTCGTTGTGATCTGTTCCAGCGCTGCTGCCGTTTCCTCGACGGAGGCTGCCTGTTGTTCGGTGCGCCTCGAAAGATCGTCGGCAGCCGCCCGAATCTCGTTCGCACCCGCGTCGATCCCTTCCGCATTTTGCCCAACCGAGCGAAGCACGGAATGAAGCCTCTCCACGGAACTGTTGAAGTTTGAACGCAGTTCGTCGAGCGTTCCGGTGAAGGGTGTCAGGATGCGGTGAGAGACGTTGCCATTCGCGAGAGCCTCCAGGCCATCTCGAAGGGAATCGACCGCAAACTTGGTGTTGGCGGCGTCGGCGGCCTTCTGTTTCTCCCGCTCCAGTCTCTCGTGTTCGGAAAGCGTTCTGTCAGCCTCGCTCTGTCTTTCGAGACGATCCTTTTCAATGGCATTCTCCCGGAAGACAGAGACCGCAGAAGCCATGCTTCCGAGCTCGTCGCGGCGGTCAGCACCCGGCACGGCCTCATCCACCTGACCGGCGGCCAGCGACATCATTCTAAGACGAAGCCGCTCGATCGGCGATGAAATCTCGCGTTTCGTAACGACCACGGCAAGAAGCAACAGGGACGAGAAAACAACAGCCAATGCCAGAAGAGTGTAGAGGATCGTATTGTTGGTTTTTTCAGAAAGAACCTCTGATTTCTTCTTCAGAGAGTCACTCGTATTGTTAATCCATGTCCGCATCGCTTTAATTGTCTGCGCCGCCTTCTCGTCGGCTTGCATGAGAAGTGCTTTGGCCTCCTCGTTCCGGTCGGACGACCCTGCAGAAACGGCCTTATCTGTGATTTCGATGACGGTGTTGGCTTGATCCTGCAGCGACGTCAGCACCTCACGGTCCGCCGGCATCAGTGTCCGCGCGTTATCAATCAGCTGGTTGAGCCTGGTCTTGCTGGCGGCGTAGTCACTCTCCGCTCTTTTCATGCCGTCAGTTCCGGCGTCGTAGAGAAACACCTGATATGCGTCATAGACGATCGCAACGAGACGCTGGCTGGCAATCGCCATGTCTATCTCGGCGTTCCCGTCATTGCTGACGAAATCGGAATACTCGGTATCCGCAGATTTGAATTTGCCCGAGACATAGAGGGTTCCACCTATACCGATAAGACAGGCAGGGAGGACGAGGGACAGGACCTTTGTTCTGATCCGCAGGTTTTGCAAAAGCGACATAGTACTTTCCGTGGATAGGGGGAACAGACGCGAAAGACAGGGTGAACATGATCGTTCGCGTTATGAACCGACTACAATCGGTCGCGCCTCTACCCCGGGATCTGCCGGCTAATACTTGACAAAAATGCTTAAGGTCTTGTTAAGCTTATTATGAGTTGAGTCGCTGGGCAATTTGGCGAACAATTACAACTGCTGCTCTGTGTCATATATGAATATGCTCGAATTCCAGCGTTTATAGGTTGTTTTTATCGCTTCCAGCTCGCGTCCCGACGGATCAAGAGGGACGAGGGGAAAGCTGCCGAAGCGCATGGCACATCCACCCGATGACGTCCGCGCCAGTGGCGGACACGCGGCATCACAGCCCTGCCGCCTTTGTCAGATTGACGCGGAAACGGTCACGCCGGCGCTGATACTTGCGGGTCATCTCGGCAGAGGCGTGGCCGAGCTGTTTCTGCACATGGCGTTCATCGACCTCGGCGGAGGAGGCAAGGCCGGCACGCAGCGAATGGCCTGCAAACTTCCCGCCCCGCTCGGTTTCCGACAGGTCGCCCTGCACGCCGGCAGCCAGCGCCGTCTTCTTGACGAGGCGGGCCACCTCCTGGTCATTCAGCCGGTCCGGCCCGACATCCTTGCCGCGGCCTGTCACGCGGCGGAAGAGCGGTCCTTTCGCGAGCTTGGCGAAGCGGATCCACGCGCCGACGGCGGCGACGGGGCAGGTGGCTTCCGACGACCCCCTGCCGATCTCCACCTCGCGCCAGCCGGTCTTGCCGCGTAGCGTCACGAGCATGCCCTTGTCGAAGATCTCGATCCAGCCGCGGCCGTCCTGCGTCTGGTCGCGGCCAAGATCGAGCCCGGTGATTTCCGATCGCCGCAGACCGCCGGCAAAGCCGATGAGCAGCATGGCGCGGTCGCGCAGGCCGCGCAGCGTGCCGCGCTCCAGCGTCTCGAGCATGGCGATCAGGTCCTCTGGTAGCACCGCCTCCTTCTGGCGCGGTGGGGCGGCATGGGTGTTGCGGATGCCGGCCATGACGGTGGCGATCGCGCGATCCTTGCGATCGAGCGGCTGGCCGGCCTGGGCATAGCTCCAAGACAGCGCCGAAAGCCGCCGCTCGATGGTCGAGACCGTGTTGGGCCTGACGCCGCGCGCGCCAGCACCGCCGCTGCTGCCCGAGGCACAGGCGGTGATGTAGAGCCCGACGACCGCCGGGTCGGGCGGCATGAGGGCCAGGCCCTGGCGCCGGCACCATGCGGCAAAATGCTTCCAGTCGGCCGCATAGGCGCGCCGCGTATTGGCCGAACTCGCCGCCTCCACATAACCACGCGCCCGCTCCGTCAGATCCCGCAGATGCGCCGGCACAGCCCCCGATCCACCATCCGGCGGCAAGGCAGCCAAATCCCCACCGCCAACAGCCGTGCTGTCAGACGGCGCTGAGCTCTCCTGAGGGTGATTTTCGCTGTTCTGCTCGACGATAGGGCGCATTTCTCTATTAAAGAGCATGATGAATGATAATGCAAGATTATCCGTCATTATTTATTGACGACGTGCCGTGCGGTTATTACACATTACTCCGATATAATGCGCACGTGTAGGCTAGCATGCCGGACCTGCATTCGCCCGTCGCCTCATCCGGTTCCGCCCAGACCTTCACTGCTTCTCTGCCCGGCTGAGCCGTGCCGCGTGGGCGCGAGCCGGATGTGCTTGCGGCGGCATTTTCAGCCGCATTGCTTTGAAATCGCTCGACATCTTCAGCTTCCGCCCCCATCTGGACCGACTGCTGGCGTGCGCGCCAGGCCCTCAAATGTGCCGCCGTCGCGGTCCGGCTGATGGGGCGGAATGAGGACGAGGCCGCACTCGCGTTAGGCCGTTCAACTGGCGGCCGCCGGTGACGATCCGGGGCCAGCGGGAAAAGTGTTTTTCGCAGATCAGCAAGATGCAAGGCTCCGGATACATGCCGCTCCACTATGGCGGCAAGGATTGGTTTGTCATCATGAAGCCGCTGAAATTCGAATGCGCAGCGCGCGCTTGTTGTGCGGCAGAAGATGCCCGGGGCCACTGCACCAAGTTTGATGCGGAAGCGTAAGGGTCGATAAACATTCCCTCGCGTCGTCGATGTGCGCTTGCGCGGTTTCAAAGATGGATTGGTCGGCGCGCGGCTACCTACGGAGGATCATTCGGTGCAACTGGAATCGCAAATTTCATTCCGATTGCCGTGTTTCAAAAGAAAGAGCACGCTGGGTCTTCCCTCCGACTTCTGGCACGGCGATTGCTTTGTTTTCCGAGAAATCGGAGAACGATATGGCAATCGACTTCAACCTTTCTGGTGGTCAGAAACGCCTCCAGCGCATAGCGCGGGAATTCGCCAATGACATTCTTGCCCCGCGAATTTGCAGGGCAGACGAGGAACCGGATCCGCAAAAGGCGTTCCAGGAAGTCAAGGGCGCTTATATCGAGGCCTACAAGCTCGGTTTTGCGACCGGATTCATTCCCCAGCAGTATGGCGGCGGCGGGATCAGCAACCTCGATCTTCAAGTTGTTTCTGAGGAAATCTGTGCGATCGATCCGGGTTTTGCTACCATTCTCCTGGTCAATGGGCTCGCGCTCATGCCGCTCGTATGGTTCGGAAGCGAGGCGCAGAAACAGAAATGGCTCATCACGGCAACCAGTGATCCGAGAGGTGAGTATCTGGCAGGGTGGACTGTCAGCGAAGGCGCCGGCTCTCCCGGCGGAACCGCCAATTTCGACAGCCCGGCTGTATGGCCTGCCGGGATATCGCTTACAGCCACGCACGATGCGGCGAACGGCGAGTATGTCCTGAATGGACGTAAATACTGGCCGTGCAATTCAGGCGGCTGGGATCTCGCCGGTGCAAATGTAAATGTCTGTATCGTCCGAACGCGGAAAGAAGCGGGTGGTGATGAGGGCTTGTCGGCTATCATCGTGCCGCGCGGAACGCCTGGAGTGCAATACGAGGAGCCGATCTCCAAGCTCGGCCACCGCATCTGTCAGAACAATTCGATCATCTTCAGCGACTGTCGTATTCCAGAGGAGAACGCCTTCGCTATAGGGCAAGGTGATCTGGCCATCTCGCGAGCCTTTACCTGGTCGGGACCGGTTGCGGCGATAGCGTCCGTCGGCGTCGCGCGGTCCGCATATGAATACGTTCTTGAATGGTCGAAAACCTACACCGGCGGCGGGCCGACGCCGATAATCAACCACCAGGCCGTTGGATACGCGCTCGCTGACATCGCCATGAAGATCGAAGCGTGCCGAGCCTTCGCCTGGAAAGCTGCCCATTATCTCGACAGCCATGAGAGCCAGGGCCACGCCATTTGCGCGATGGCGAAGGTGTTTTGCGGAGAGACGCTTTTTGATGCTGTCTTCAAGGCGATGAAGGTGATGGGAGTAAATGCGCTCGACCGAAGACATCCACTTGAGCGCTACTTGCGCGAAGCCGCGGTGTTTCCCCTCTATGATGCCGGCAATATGGGAATGCAGATGCGCAAGATCTGGACTGTTCTTAGAGATGATGCGTTTGATCCGCGCGCATTTATGGATCTCACGGCGACCCCGTTTGACAAGAGGTTGATCTGAGTGGCTGCATTACGCGTAAGGGATAAACCGAAACCGACAGAGTTCACCGCCATCACGCTGCATGCACTCTTCTTGCTCGACCTCTGCTCCCATCAATCCGCTAAGGAAGCCGATATCGAACCGACATACTTCCGGATACTCCTTGGACAGGTCGTGATAGACGCAGTTTTTACAAGCAATTCGGGGGAGGCTGCCTTCCTCCGCATCGACCACGTGTGCAACGAAGCCTGTCTCATTCATGATGCGTACGATTTCCACGATGCGCTCTAGTCTCGTTTTGCCCGTGATGCGCGGCAACGCTGTCGCCGACATGTCAACGCCGAGATTGTACATGAACTCGCCTAGATCGTTTTCGCCTATGCGCGACCTGAGCGTCTGTAACAGTACCTTGGAAAACCAGGAATACTGCTTCGGGAAGAAGTCGATTCCGCTGTCGGTCAATACAAAGGTCTGCTCCGGCCGCCCCGCCGTTCTTCTTGCCGTACCGCGCGCGACATAGCCGTCTCTTTCGAGCGTCGACAAATGCTGCTTGACGGCTGTGCGGCTGATCTCGAGCCGCAGCGCAAGATCATCGATGGACAGTCCCTTCTTGTAGTCGAGAAGCTGTGCGAGCAGTCGACGCTGGGTATCTCCCCCGCTGAGCATAGTTTTTTCCCTTCGTTCTACCCGCAATTATAAAGGCGCGCCTGCAACTTAACAACGTTGCCAAAAACAGGCACTTTGATCAGATTCTAAGCGCAATTGCCTACTTTTCAACATAAAAATCTTTTGACATTTTTTTAAGCCAAAAGTACCGTAAGGGCGCTTCCACCTGGGAATGGAGGAAGCATCACGGTCGATTAATCAAGGGGAACTTCAATGGCAATTGACTTTACGATGTCACCTGAGCAGCGAAGAATTCAGGCAACGGCCCGCGAGTTTGCGGAAGGAATTCTGGCGCCGGTAGTGCCGGATGCGGATCGCGAGCCTGACCCATTAAAGGCCCACGCCATGACAAAGGGCGCTTATATCGAGGCCTACAGGGCGGGCATCGCCATGGCGATGTTGCCGAAGGAATACGGTGGCGGCGGGATGTCCTGCCTGGACTTTACGATTGCCGCTGAAGAAATCTGCGCGATTGACCCCGGCTTTGCATGTACAGTTCTTTGCAACGGCCTCGGCCTCATGCCCGTTTCCTGGTATGGCACTGAAGAGCAGAAGCGCCGATTTATTGGCGCCGCAACCTCAGACCCGACCGGGGAGTTTCTGGGAGGGTGGACTGCCGGTGAGCCTCCGGGTGGCACGGGCGGCACCGCAAATTTCGACAATCCGTTCCCGAGGCCAGCAGGTATAGGGCTGACCGCCGTTCGCGACGGTGACCACTTTATCCTCAACGGCCGAAAGAAGTGGTCCTCGGCCAGTGGCTGGGATGCCAAGGGTGTGAATGCTCAGACCGTCATCGTCCGCACCGACTCGACAGTTGGTGGCACGAAAGGTCTCTCGGCTCTTGTCGTGGAACGGGGAACCCCCGGCATCACCTACGAACTCGTCAACAAGGAAGGCCACCGTACTGCATCAAACGCTGTTATCACGTTCGATAATGCGCGTGTACCGGTCGATAACCTTCTTCCCGGTGCAGAAGGAAATGGCGACTTCGTCATCAACCGGAACTTCGCGTGGTCGGGCCCCGTCGCCGGGATCGCGGCTGTGGGTATGGCGCGCTCGGCATACGAACTTGCTTTGAAGTTCTGCAAGAACAATACCGCCGGCTCGCTGACGCCTATCATCCGTTTCCAGAATGTTGGTTACATTCTCGGTGATTGCGCTGCGAAGATTGAATCCGCTCGTTATTTCTGCTGGCGTGCATCTGACTATCTGGACAAGCATGACCAGCATGCCGAGCTGGTCGGTGCAATGTGCAAGATCAACACCACGGAGGCGATGCTTGACGTCATCTACAAGTGCATGCAGGTGGTCGGCGTTAACAGTCTCAGCACGGAATATGCGTTCGGCCGCTACCTGCGCGAAGCCTCGGTCCTGCCGATCTACGACGGTGGCAACATGGGTATGCAGCGGCGACGCGTCCACGGCGTCATCGCTGATGAACGCTTCAATCCTCGCGCCGTCATGCAGGACGAGACGATCGTTTTCGACAAGTCGATGGAAAGTATCGGCACGGTGGCCGATTGGGACCAACGTTACTCGAACGCGACAGCGATTGCTGCCGAGTAACGCGCTCGCCCATTGAACGGGAGACCTGGGCAATCCTTCGCCCAGGTCTCATTCATGGTTGGCGTCATGCGCCGATGAAAAGGAGCCATCTGATGATCCCGCCAAAGGAGACGCGGATTTTCCGATATTCGGAAGCGAAGCTACCGTCCAGGTACGGCCAGTTCAGAGTGATTGCCTACCGCGAACAGCCTTCGGACGTGGAGCACTTGGCGATGGTGTACGGAACGCCTGAAAACCGAAAGGCGCCGCTTGTGCGTGTCCATTCAGAATGCCTCACAGGGGAAGCCCTGGGCTCCCTGCGGTGCGATTGCGGTGAGCAACTGGAAAGCGCTTTGAGACTTATAAGTGACGCCGGGGATGGGTGCCTAATCTACCTTCGCGGCCACGAGGGTCGGGGCATAGGCCTCGCGAATAAGATCGCTGCATATGCGCTCCAGGACATGGGTCTGGATACGTTCGACGCTAACGAACGGCTGGGCTTCGCACCAGATGCGCGTGAATTCGTGGCGGCTGCGGCCATTCTTCACGATCTCGGGCTGACGAGCATTGAGCTTTTGACGAATAATCCAGCGAAAGTGTCAAAGCTTATGGATGCGGGAATCCACGTGCCAGCGCGAAGAAGTCTTATTGGAGCATTCAACGCTTCCAATGCAACATATCTCGCGGCCAAAAAAGCTCGTTTCGGACATCTAATCGGACCCGCGAGCTGAAAATTCGCTGGATCAACGCGGCCGTCGAACTGTTCACTCTGAGCACAAAGCGCGCGCGCTCACAGCCAAGACTCATTTGGGCACGCTTCATAAAGTTGTTGTTCGAATTGCACGCAATCCTTCGCGCGGACGCCGGAAACGAACATGCTTCGTTGAACGGGTTGACTGGGGTCCAAGCGACCATCCTAGCCAGAGAGTAAACGAAATGACTGAAAAACTCGTCATCATCGGCAACGGCATGGCACCGGGACGCATGCTGGAGCACTTGTTCGAACAGGCGCCCCACCGCTACGCGATCACGATCTTCAACGCCGAGCCGCGCGTCAATTACGACCGCATCATGCTCTCGCCAGTTCTGTCCGGCGAAAAGACCTACGAGCAGATCGTCATCCATGGTGACGGCTGGTACATCGATCACGGGATCACGCTCTACAAGGGCCACAAGATCGTTGCGATCGATCGGACCGCCAAGACAGTGACCTCGGATCATGGTGTGACAGAAAGCTATGACAAGCTCGTCGTCGCCACCGGGTCCGTGCCCTTCATCATACCGGTACCCGGCAAGGACCTGCCCGGCGTCATCACCTACCGTGATCTTGATGATGTACAGGCCATGCTGCTGGCCGCCCAGTCGCGCGAGAAGGCCGTCGTCATCGGCGGTGGATTGCTCGGGCTTGAAGCAGCTGCCGGTCTTGCCGAGCGGGGCATGGATGTCACCGTTCTACACGTCATGCCGACGCTGATGGAGCGCCAGCTCGATCCGGCCGCTGGCTATCTGCTGCAGAAGGCGGTCGAGGAACGCGGCATCAAGGTGATCTGCAAGGCTAACACCAAGGCGATCGTCGGCGACGGCAAGGTGGAAGGCATCGAGCTCGACAACGGCACGATCATTCCGGCGACGCTTGTGGTCATGGCGGTCGGCATCCGTCCGAACGTCAATCTCGCCAAGGATGCCGGTCTCGCGGTCAATCGTGGCATCGTTGTCGATTCCGGGATGCAGACGTCGGATGGCGACATCTACGCGGTAGGGGAATGCGCGGAAGTCGGTGGCATGATTTATGGTCTCGTCGCTCCGCTGTACGAGATGGCGGGTGTCGCCGCCTCGCATCTGGCCGGCGACAGCAGTCGCGCCTTCGTGCATTCGGATACGCCAACCAAGCTGAAGGTGACGGGCATCGATCTCTATTCGCTCGGCGATTTCGCCGAGGGCGACGACCGCGAGGAGATCGTGCTGCGTGACGCCACCGCCGGCGTCTACAAGCGCCTGGTGCTCAAGGATAACCGCATCATCGGTACCGTGCTTTACGGCGACACGGCCGACGGCGCATGGTTCAACGATCTCAAGAAGAAGCGGACCGACATAACCGAGATGCGCGATACGCTGATCTTCGGGCAGGCTTATCAGGGCGGATCTTTGCTTGATCCCATGGCGGCGGTTGCAGCCTTGCCGGACGATGCGGAGATCTGCGGCTGCAACGGTATCTGCAAGGGAAAGATCACCTCGACAATCAGCGCCAAGGGACTAACGTCGCTCGACAATGTGCGCGCGCACACCAAGGCGTCGGCGTCCTGCGGTTCCTGCACCGGCCTCGTCGAGCAACTGATATCGTTGACGCTCGGCGATGCTTACAATCCCAAGGCGGTGCAGCCGATGTGCACGTGCACCGAGCTCGGCCATGACGATGTTCGCCGTCTCATCAAGGCCAAGGGCTTGAAGACCATTCCAGCCGTGATGCAGGAACTGGAATGGAAAACCTCCTGTGGCTGCGCCAAATGCCGCCCTGCTTTGAACTATTATCTGATCGCCGACTGGCCGGACGAATATGCCGACGATTACCAGTCTCGTTTCATCAACGAACGCGTCCACGCCAACATCCAGAAGGATGGCACGTATTCCGTCGTCCCGCGCATGTGGGGTGGCGTCACGAACGCCAACGAATTGCGGGCCATCGCTGATGTTGTCGACAAGTTCGAGATACCGCTGGTCAAGGTCACGGGCGGCCAGCGCATCGATCTTCTTGGCATAGAGAAGGAAGCCTTGCCGGCCGTCTGGGCCGATCTCGGCAAGGCCGGCTTCATTTCGGGGCAGGCCTATGCCAAGGGGCTGCGCACGGTCAAAACCTGCGTAGGCTCCGACTGGTGTCGCTTCGGAACGCAGGATTCTACGGGGCTGGGTATCCGCATCGAAAAATTCATGTGGGGTTCCTGGACGCCGGCGAAGCTAAAGATGGCTGTCTCCGGTTGTCCGCGAAACTGCGCCGAGGCCACCTGCAAGGATATCGGCGTCATCTGTGTGGACAGCGGCTTCGAGATCCACTTTGCAGGTGCCGCCGGTCTCGACATCAAGGGAACCGAGGTGCTCGGCCTCGTCAAAACCGAGGACGAAGCGCTGCAGCATATCGTGGCACTCACCCAGATGTACCGCGAGCAAGGCCGCTATCTTGAGTGCATCTATAAATGGGCCAAGCGCATCGGCCTCGACGAAATCCGCCGTCAGATCATGCACGATAGCGAAAAGCGCACAGCGTATTACGAGCGCTTCGTATTCTCGCAGAAATTTGCCCAGGTCGATCCTTGGTCGGAGCGCGTCTCCGGCAAGGACAAGCACGAGTTTAACCCGATGGCGACCGTTACCTTCGGGCAAGCGGCGGAGTGAGAGGAGATGGACATGAACTGGATCCCGATCGGCAACATATCCGACATCCCGCTGCGCGGCGCCCGTTGCGTGAAGACGCCTCAAGGCAAGGTCGCTGTTTTTCGCACGGCCGAGAACGAGGTCTTCGCGATTGAAGACCACTGCCCGCATAAAGGCGGGCCGCTCTCGCAGGGCATCGTGCATGCCAAAGCCGTTACCTGCCCGCTTCATAACTGGGTGATCTCGCTGGAGACAGGAAAAGCGCTCGGTGCCGATGAAGGCGAGGTCAGGACAATTCCGGTTCGTAACGAGGATGGCACATTGTCGATTGCAACAGAACGATTAATGCTCGCAGCCGAGTAGGGGCTCCAATGACCCTTTCCCCAGGCGCGGCCGATAATTCACGGATCGGCTCACTCGACGTGTTGCCCTTGTTCTTCCCTCTTAAGGGTCGCGCGGTCTGTCTCGTCGGCGGTAGCATCGCTGCGGCCTGGAAAGCGGAGCTATTGCTGGCAGCCGGAGCTCGCATCGATCTGTTTGCGCATTCGCTTTGCGAACATATGCAATCTCTGTCCGGCAATCCCGACCTTTCGTTTTCGGGCAGGGACTGGAGATGCGCCGATCCGCAGAAATACGTGCTTGTCGTCGCAGATATCGAGAAGGATGATGAGGCACAGGTCTTGGTCGACCATTTCGGCAGGTGTAACGTCCCGGTCAACGTCGTCGACAACCCGCGATACTGCACCTTCCAGTTCGGATCGATCATAAACCGGTCACCCGTCGTCATCGGCGTGTCCACGCATGGCGCGGCTCCGGTGCTGGCGCAGGCGCTTCGACGCAGGATCGAAGCTTTATTGCCGAGACGACTGGGCGAGTGGGCCGCGCTTGCCGCAAAAATGCGCCCCGCTATCTGTGACATCTTGCGAAGCGCCGGCCACCGACGCCAATTCTGGGAAAACTTTGTCGATCGAGTCTTTGCGTTTTCTCCGGGAGGCCCAATGTCCGGTCATGAGGAAGCTACCCTGCTTAACCTCGCACGGGCGAAATTGGACATTTCCGAACTTCCGGGTGTCGTTCTGGTTGGTGCAGGGCCTGGCGATCCCGAACTATTGACCATGAGAGCAATGCGAGAACTGCAAGCGGCGGATGTTATCCTGATAGACGATCTCGTACCGCCCGAAATCGTCGAATTATCGAGGCGTGAAGCTCAAAGGATTCACGTTGGAAAACGTGGCGGTAGAAAAAGCTGCAGTCAAAGCGAAATCAACGACCTCATGCTCGCTCACGCGCAATCTGGTCGAAGGGTTGTTCGGTTAAAATCGGGAGACCCTTCCTTGTTCGGAAGGGCGGGGGAGGAGATTGAGTTCCTCATGTCGTTCGGCGTGCCGGTGAGGATCGTCCCCGGCATTACAGCAGCTAGCGCGATGGCGGCTGGCGCGACGACATCCCTCACGCATCGCCTTCATTCCAGGGCAGTCCTTTTCGTTACAGGCCACTCAAAGAATGGCACGCTCCCCACAGATCTGGATTGGCGGGCAATTTCAAATCCTTCGTCAACAACAGTGTTCTATATGGGCGGCAGGACTATCCGGGATATTCAGGAAAGACTCATTGAGGAGCGCGCTGATCCCCAAACGCCCGCTATCATGGTGGCCAATGCCAGTCGGCCCGACGAACGCATTTGGCGAGGGTCGATTTCGGCGCTGATCGACGGGGTTGGAATGATCGGGCTGCACGATCCGGTTTTGGTCGGTATCGGTGCAGTCTTTGCCGAACGGAAAAGCATTTCTGCGCCCACCTCGACTGTGTCCAGACAGCAGATTCAAGCGTGATCATCATCTGGCCGTTACGGCTATTTCAAAGGCATGTCCCGCCCAGTATTTGTTCGATGCAGACTGTCGCACGGAAACGATTTTTAATGCGATGAAGTTGTGAGGTTTTTTCTTCCCAGACAGCGCGCCATCAAGCGAATCTGGTATGCTGCTTGCTTGTACGTTTCAGGTTCTCACCGAACGCTATGGGCCAAACGCTATGCGCATGTTTGATCTTCAGGAGATCGGTACGTCAAGTAGGTTCAGCTACTGGAAAGAGGTGCTGTGCAATGTCTATGTGGCACTTGAATCCGCCCCGACATCGCGGTCGAATTTTGTCGGTTCCGTTACCGAACACCCTTTCTCAAATGTGTCCGTTTCAAAGATCAGCTCCCAACGGCAGGTGATCACAAGGAGCCCGAAGGGAATTCGCCGGGATTCCGAAGCCTACTGTTTTCTCAACCTCCAGGTCAAAGGATCGTGTAGGGTCATCCAGGCGGACAGGGAAACAATTACCGATCCCGGCGAGTTCAGCATCGTCGATTCCACTGAACCTTTCGTGCACGACTATTTCACCGATGAGTGGGAAATGGTCTCGTTCAAGATTCCAAAGGCAATGGTTGCGACGAAAATGGACATCCGACGCGATGTCGTCGCCCGCAAAGTGAGTGACAAGACTCCAGTCGGAAAAATTGTGGTCGAATATCTGATGTCCATTGCACAAAGGCCTGACAGCTTGGAACCGAGCGCGCTTGATCTGAACCGGGTCATGCTAGATTTTATAGAGCTTTCTTTGGGGCAGTCGCAGGACCCTCATCAAGGCCCGCGGCGCACCTTTCGCTCGGGGCTTTGTCGCTCGATATCCAACTATGTGGAGCTTCACTTCGCCAATCCGCAGATGTCACCTTCCAAGGCAGCAGCTCACTTCGGGATATCGACACGTTATTTGCACATGGTGCTCGCAGAGCAGGGTGAGACTTTCAGCCAGAAGTTGCTGAAGTTCCGGCTTGGGCAAAGCGCCCGGAACCTGATTGACCGGCGGTTTGCGACAATTTCGGAGGCTGCTTATGGAGCCGGCTTCAACGACTTGTCACACTTCAGCAGAGCTTTCCGGGCCCACTACGGTATGTCACCGCGAGAGTACAGAAATGCGGCTCCTGACGAAAAGTACCAGACGAGAGAGACGCGAAAACAAAACGCTTAGGGCGACGTCACAGCGACGTCGCCCTTGCCGATTTGATGTTGCTGACACAGCCTCAGCCAGCGTTGTCGGTGGGTATTACATTCCCGTCATGCCGCCGTCGATGGTGTACATGCTGCCGGTGATATAGGACGCCTTGTCCGATCCCAGGAAAAGAACGAGGTCCGCGATCTCCTCTGGCTGTGCATATCTCTTCAGGCCCGTCAGATTCTCGAACTGTCCCTTCACGCCCACAGGATCAGCCTCGGAAAACCCAGATTCGATTCCACGCATCATACGGGTATCCACGGGCCCCGGGCAGACCGCATTCACTCGTATTCCATGAGGTGCGACTTCGGAAGCAGCAGCGCGTGTCAAACCGATAACTGCGTGCTTGGAAGCCGTATAGACGCCGAGTGAGTGAAAACCGATCAGCCCAGCCATGGAGGACGTGTTCACGACTGCACCACCGGCCTGTGCCGTCATCTGCCTGAGCACATGTTTCAGACCGAAGAAGCAGCCTTTGATGTTGACGCTGAGAAGCTTGTCGACAGTTTCCTCGCTTGTGTCGACCAGCAGGCCGGTCTTGCCTTCAACACCGGCATTGTTGAAAAACACGTCGATTCTTCCGAACGTTGCAACCGTTGCTTGGACAAAGCCTTCCACCGCTGCTTCCTGCGATACGTCAGCGGCGATGACGACACTGCGGTCGGAATCAAGTCCAAGCTCGTCTGACATCATATCGAGCGCTTCCTTGCTCAGGTCGACGAGGACGAGCTTCGCACCTTGTTCGTAAAATGCCTTGGTTGCAGCTCTGCCAATACCGCCTGCGGCGCCGGTAACAAGCACCACTTTGCCTTCATACTGCATTTATGACTCCAATATTGTGTTGGGGAACGCAGTTCCCGAGGTTGTGCACAGACGACCTGATGCGCTCAGGTCGGCTGGGCGAATTCCGTGAACTTGACCTTGTATTCGACATCACGGCGACTGTACTTCCAGGCGCCGTCTACCTGTTCGAGCCAATCCTGGTAGACGCAGATGCTCCCCTCTGTCTTGCCATCCTTGACGGCAAAAAATTGCAGGTACACCTTCTGTCTGGCCGTCGCCCCATCGAAGCTGATGATTTCGTTTGTCGTCAGATGGTGCATCATGCCGAAAGTCTCGTTGCAAAGCCCGACGAACGCGGCAAGCTCTTGTGGCCCGCAGGGGCGTTGGCCCTCAATTAGAGCATTGAACACACCTGTTTTTGTAAAGCATGACGCCCATTTCTCGCCATCGGCGTCATCGACGGCGTAATTGTATTTCGCATTGAGCGCCTTGATCTCGAGTATATCGGCCAAGCGGGCCTTATCGAACGTCTCAGTCATCGGTTCCCCTTTTGGGCTCTCTTGTGAGAAATCATTTCTCGTCGCCTCCTCGGTAGAATTGCGCGTTCCCAGCGCGTGGTCTTGGAGCAGAGGGAAAAAAGACTGTGCCTGGAGTGAAATGACGGTACTGCGACATCCAAAATGAGCGTCGGCCATCGAACGGACCCTGGCAGCATCGCGAATCCGTACCGCCTGGTGACGATCGCGATAATGCATGGGGCCGATCATCCACGCTTACTTATCGAATGAGACCCGGCACGACAGATCAACTTGAGGCGCAATAGGTCAAACGGCGAGACGCCACAGACCAAGAGATCAATCCGTTCGCGCGTTACAACTCCACGACTGGCAGCTCGGTCAGATGATGCGTTTGCAGACATTGGCCGCTGGGGGAGCTGCTAGCCAAATGAGGTAATGGACTTCCGACAAGCGGAAGCCGGTCGGGAATGGGAGGAGCATATCTTGGAAAATGATGTTGATCTGAAAGCGCTTATGCTGATCAACGGCGAGTTGGTGGAGGGTGCAGGGTCGCTCGACGTCGTAAACCCGGCAACCGGTGAGCCATTCATCACCATCGGGCTCGCCTCGGAAGAACAGGCGCAGGAGGCCATTGCTGCGGCAAAGGCTGCGTTTCCGAAATGGGCCGCGCTGCCGCATTCGGATCGCCAAGCACGTCTCGTTCGCCTCGCCGATGCAATCAATGCAAACAGTGATGCGCTCGCCCGGGCGCTCACGCTGGAACAGGGCAAGCCCCTCGCGGAATCCCTGGGAGAACTGGCCTGGGTCGAGGGTTATATCCGCCACTATGCCACGCTTGAACTTCCTGGCCGTACAGTACGCGATGACGCGTCTGCTCTCGCTGTTGTGCGGTACCAGCCGCTGGGTGTCGTCGCTGGCATTGTCGCGTGGAATTTTCCTCTGCTTCTGGCTGGCTGGAAAATTGCTCCCGCAATTCTCGCAGGCAACGCGATCATTCTGAAGCCCGCGCCGACCACGCCGGTCGCAACGCTGATGCTGGGCGCCTTGTGTCGCGACATCTTTCCCGCGGGCGTGGTCAACATCATCGCCGACAACAATGACCTTGGGCCATTTTTGACTAACCATCCCGACATCGCCAAGATCAGCTTTACCGGTTCGACGGAAACCGGTCGGCGGATCATGGCCGGTGCATCCGGAACGCTGAAGCGGTTGACACTGGAACTCGGCGGTAACGATCCGGCGATCGTGCTGGACGATGTGGATGTTCCAGCGGTCGCACAGCAGATCTTCACCTATGGCTTCCTGAATTGTGGCCAGGTCTGCCTGGCAATCAAACGCGTCTACGTTCATGCCTCAATTCATGACGCGCTTTGCGACGAATTGGCCAGACTCGCCCGCGATGCCGTGGTCGGAGATGGCTTGGAACAGGGGACGACGATCGGCCCGATTCAGAACCGGCTCCAGTATGAGAAGATACAAGCCTTTCTCGAGCAAGCCCGCAAGGATGGCACCGTAATCGCGGGGGGAGAAGTTCTGGAGCGGTCAGGTTACTTCATCAGCCCCGCAATCGTTACCGATGTGTCGGATGGCGACGAAATCGTCGACAAGGAGCAGTTCGGTCCAATTCTCCCCGTCATCCGCTTCGACGATCTCGAGACGGTCATCGGTAACATCAACGCCTCGCCTCAAGGACTCGGCGGTTCGGTCTGGTCTGCCGATACCGAACGGGCCATCGGTGTCGCCAATCGTATCCAGACCGGAGCCATCTGGGTCAACCAGCATCTGGCCATCGGCCCGCATTTGCCGATGGCAGGATTCCGGCAATCCGGCATTGGCGTGGAGCAATCGGAGGAAGGGTTGAAGGAGTTCATGCAAATTCAGGTGCTCAACGTCGCACGGTGAGCCAGGCGTTTGCTGAGCTCGCACCCCGAGTGAATGCTGTCAGACGGATCATAAGCGCCGGCGCAACGGGGCGGGTGCACTGTCGATGCCAAGCGTAAACAATATCAAAAAAGGGAACGGACTATATCATGTCGATTGATTTCACCTTGAGCGATGAGCAGAAGGCTCTTCGTCAGAATGCCCGCGCTTTTGCGGAAGCGATCCTCAGCCAGGTAAAGGCGACGATTGCCCCCTTCGCTCAACCGGAAGACAGGTTCTACGCGACAAAGCCCTTCTACCAAAAGATGGTGGACGCGGGCTTCCTGAAGGCGCTGCTCCCGGAGGCATACGGCGGGACTGCCATGTCAACCTTGGACTTTGCGCTTGCTGCCGAAGAACTTGCTCGTATCGATGTGAATGTCCCTTCTGCGTTGCTCGCCACCGGTCTGGGCATCATTCCCATTGCGCGGTTTGGTACGGACGAACAAAAGAAACGCTTCTTGCCCGATTTCGCGGGAAGCGATGCCAAGCTTGCGGCGCTTGCCTTCACGGAAGTGACCGGTGGAGCGAACTTCGATTGTCCAGACCCGCGCTTTGGCGTTCAGACATTCGCGATCCGCGACGGCGACGAATATGTCATCAACGGCGAGAAGCATTATACGACAAACGGTACCGGATGGGACGGTACCACCTGCCATCTCTACACCGTCACGTGCCGCACTGACCCGGCAAAGGGCCCTGACGAATCTCTGGCCATGATTGTCGTTCCCGGCTCCGCGCCGGGCATCGAGGTGGTGGGTTTCCTCGATACGCTCGGCCATCGCGCCACGGTGTCGCCACGCATAAGGTTCAACAACGTGCGTGTACCGGTATCGAACCTTCTCGGCGCCCCCGGTGACGGTA
The DNA here is from genome assembly GCF_022637395.1 of Shinella sp. H4-D48. Lineage (GTDB taxonomy): Bacteria > Pseudomonadota > Alphaproteobacteria > Rhizobiales > Rhizobiaceae > Shinella > Shinella sedimenti. Next base: position 123,027 of record NZ_CP093339.1, read on the forward strand.
AGCGCATCCTCGAACAGACCTTTGCATGGACAGCGGCATTGATCGGGGCAGCCTCCACCGGCGTCATGCGCGCGGCATTCGAGATAGCCTATCAATTCGCCCGTACGGACTGCCGGTCAGGCCCGGCACCCATCATCGGTTACCAGAATGTTGGTTTCATGCTTGCCGACCTCAAAATGCGGATTGAGGCTTCCCGGTATCTTACATGGAAAGCGTGCCACCGTTTGGATGAGAGCGATTTCGAGGATGTCGAACTGGCGGTCACGGCGAAGGTCTATTGTTCGGAACTTGCAGTCCAGGTAGTCTATGATGCGATGCGGCTCGTCGGCGTCGATAGCTACACCCAACTCCATCCTCTGGGTGAGCTTATGCAGGATGCGCTCTGCTTCCCGCTCTATGACGGCGGCAATATGGGCGCACGTCGGCGACAGCTCCATGAGATGTTTTTGAAAGACGACTATGATCCGTTAGGCTCTTGCGGCGGCTGAGAGGTCGTTGATCTGGCCTGCAGGACTGTTATGGTTCCTGCGGGACCATCTTGACTACGCATGACGCCGAGGCTGTTGCACAGACGGCCTCGGTGCGTGGGAATTGATGACCACGCGCGCAGAACACGCCGTTTCGATAAAAAGCATAAGGATGCGGCGGGAGGGGTTAATCGCGAGTCGGGAGTTAAGGGATGACTGTTTGGACCACGGAGAATATGCCCGAGAAAGACCAGTTTAGTTACTGGCGCGAGGTTCTTTGCGAGGCATTCATAAATCTACTGCCGGAGCGTCGAACGAACGGAGGCTTTTCAAGTCGCGTTGAAGCGAGACTTATCTCCGATACCAACGTCGTCAACGTCACGTCGCAGTCCCAGATCGTGCATAGGCGAAGTCGGGAAATTAAACGAGACGATGGCAGTTATTTTTTTCTCAACCTGCAGCTCGCCGGTTGCAGCCGCGTCGCGCATGCGGGGCGGGAAACCTTGGTTTACCCGGACCAGTTCGCGATAGTCGATTCGACACGTCCCTATTCTCTCGATTTTATCGATAACTGGAACGTCGTCTCGTTCCGCATCCCGCAACATTTGCTACGCCCGCTTTTCAACAGACCTGATGCAGCGATTGCTGTGACAGTGGGGCGTGATAGCGGTGTTGGAGGGGTACTGATCGATTTTCTCAAGTCGGTTGCTGGCAAGGCGCGGGATATCGATCCGAGCTCGGCCGAGGTGATTTCGCGCAGCATCGCACAGATGACCGCGGTTGCAATGGGCGCGACACAGCCTGCTCTGGAATCCAGCCGCGATATTCTTCGATCTGAATTGAAGCGGTCCATAGCGCGTCACATCGAAGAAAATGCCGCCGATACGGACATGAATATCGACAAGGTGGCACTACGTTTTGGCGTATCCAGACGGCAAATTCAGCGCCTGCTCCACGAGCAGAACACGTGTTTCGAAAGGATGTTACTGGAGAAACGTCTTGATCATTGCGCTGATACGCTCGCCAATCATCAGTCCCGATTGTCCATATCGGAAATTGCCTTTGCCTGGGGATTTAATGATCTTTCGCATTTCAGCCGGACCTTCCGCAAACGGTTCGGGGCCAGCCCGCGTGAGTTCCGGGAATCGCACCACGGCGGGCGGCTGCGCTTCGTCTTGTAGGTAGCAGGATGAGCGCAACTGGGGGCGAGATCATATCCGGGGGCCGTGAAGACCGGACAGGGTAATCGTCAGGACCACGAAAGCGTCTTATCCGTTCAGGGCAGAGCCGGGCCGGGCCGCACGACGGGCTAAGCAGGACGAACCGAAGGCCAATAGCCTCTCCCATTCCATCGCTGAAATCCAATGCTCTTGTCGTCACAGGAAAGGATGGCGCATGTCCATCGAACGCCCGCCTGCAGCACACTTGTCGCCCGTTCGTGCATTCGAACTCAATGGACACTGGAACACATTTTGACATCACCAGGAAATACCAATCGGGGCGGATCGAATGCGATATCCGCCCGCTAACAAGGGGAACGAATGAGATGCATTTTCTGAATAAACGGACCAAATTGCTTGCGGCGTGGCTGGCATCTGGCTTTGCGATGAGTTCACCGGCCAAGGCCGTGGATCTTGATGCGCTGGATCTAATTCCGGCTCCTAGCGGAACGAATGCCGTTCTGTCCTATTCGACCTTCGCCACGCGGGGAAGTTTCGTCACCACTGATGAACAGACGATCAAGGACGGAACCGGGCTGGATTCCTATGTGGGCATACTTCGCTATGTCCATTATACCGATATCGGCGGCCTGGCGTTTGCGCCGCAAGTGCTTCTGCCCTACGGCCGCTTGTACGATGGCAGCATAGGGGGAACGGCGCTGGAATCGGCAAGCGGCATCGGCGATCCGATCTTCGCGGCGCCGCTCTGGCTCGTCAACAACAAGGAAAGCGGGACGACATTCGCCGTTGTGCCATATCTCTTTGTGCCACTTGGGTCCTACGATGCCGGCGATGCGCTCAATCTGGGGGAGAACCGATGGAAATTCGATCTCCAGATCGGCGGTACGCAAGCACTGGGCAACGGTTTCACGGTGCAGGCGTCATTTGATGCCATGTGGTATGGGCGCAATCGCGATGCGATTTCAAACGGCGTCGGGCTGCTTGAGCAGGACAATACCTATCAGGGGCAAATCTGGCTGTCGTACACGCCGCCCGTTGATACGAGCTGGAACGTGGCCGTTGGCTATTCGAAATACTGGGGTGGAGAACAGACACTGGACGGCATTGCGACCGGTTCTGCGACCAAGTCGGACCAGATCCGGTTGCAGGTCGCGAAGTTTCTGACACCGACATTCCAGATCCAGGGTCTTCTGCAGCGCGACGTGCGTGTGGAGGGCGGCTTCAAGGAAGATACCCGCGTGACGTTGCGTTTGATGAAGTTGTTCTAGGAGCCGGAGATTTACGCGTCGTTCCTGCAAAAGAAGATACGATTTCTTTGACAACAGAGGCGACTGCCGTGTCGCATAGTCACACAGAGCTGAATTCCCGAAAGGGCAACCGGGTAGGTGTCACGGCCTGACGGCAATATGGAGAGGGACGGAGGACCGGGCATGCTCGCTGTGCTCCTCTGCCCTCCGCTCCACACGTGTGCGTCACATTGATAACGCATGAGGAGAACTGGGAATGAGCAGTTTCGTGGTGGCGCACTTCTTCGCGTGATGCCTCTGAGACAGGCGGACCATCCCGTTCAATAAGCTTGTGACTGCGAATATAGAGCTGAAAAGACTTTGATCGGATAATGACGAGTGGATTGTTGCCGCGCAAGGCAATCCGCTATGCAGGATCAGATTGCTTATCCGCCGCTGATCTATCGCTCGGCTCGCTGTGTCAAATCGAGGGATGTTTCAATCTGCGTCATCTCCAGCGGAGCGATCGCCGATGGACTGGCGAAAGGCCGCAGGCGTTATACCGGACCATTTTATGAAGGCGCGATAAAAGGCGCTTGGTTCTGCGTAGCCCAATCGAGCCGCGGTATCCGCTACGCTGAACTTCTGTGTGCCCATCAGGTTACGCGCCTGTTTGTACCGAATTTCGTCGCGAATGGCGATAAAACTCTGTCCCTCGCTTTTCAATCTGCGCCGCAAGGTTGCCGGAGACAGCTTCATCTCACCGGCAAAGGCCTCAAAATCCGGCCAGTCTGCCGCATCCGTCATTTCAAAGCGGTTCCGCAAGCGCGTGGATATGCCCTGGTCATGACGGTAGCGCAGCAGGATATTGGCGGGCGCACCGCGCAGGAAGTGCCGCAGCGATTTTTCATCCCGGATTATCGGCAGCGTTAGATAGGTTGCGTTGAAGACAAGCATGCCGCGTGATCGTTCGAAGTGCACTGGCGCACCGAAAAACTGCAGATAATCGCGACGATTTACGGGAGCTGGACAGGCGAAGTCGACCCGCCGCAGCGGTATCCGCCGCCCGATCAGCCAGCAGAGAATGCCAAGCAGGATGAGCCAGTAGGTTCGATAGGCAAAGGCGGGCCGCGGCGCATCGGCGCTGGTCAGAATGATTTCCGCTTGCCCGTCCTGGTGGCGCAGTTCTCCAGTCGGGCTGTCGAGCACGATGTTGAGAAACGTCAGGGCCCGTCGCAGGGCCTGCTCCAGCGTCCCTGCATGTAAAACAGCCTGACACAAGAGCTTAAAACTCCCCGGGCGCATCGGCCTTGCCCCCAGCCCGAAAAATTCGTCTCCGGAGAGCGCCGCGATCTCAAGCCAGAGCGCACCGTATTGCTCGTTCGAGACATAGTCGGGCACACAAGGTGAAATATTCGCCCGCGCCAAAGCCACGGATGGATCGAGATTTCGGCGCCGCAAACAATCAAGGGCGTCCTCGACGAAGCCCGATGATATCATACGTCGCTCAATCACGGCATCGCCTTCATTGTTTTTTCAATCACCAATCATGTTCATGGCTGTCATTGTTTGCAAGCCAAAACTTGATAGTTTCTATGAATACCCGGAGGAGACGCGTTCAGCGCGGGTTTATAGGAGGAAAGCATGCTGCATTCACTAGGTGATGCGCCAAAACCCAGCTATGCGGCCGAAAAATCGGCATTCCAACTGAAAGAGGCCATCGGACTTCTTGCCGGTGATCTGGACAATGCAATCAATGCCTGCGTGGAATGTTGTGACAGGCATGTGGGGGGCGACAAGGTCGCGCTTCGCTGTCTTTCTGCCGATGGTGTGTTGCGTGAATATTCTTTCGAACAACTGCGCGACATGTCGGCGCGTGCCGCGAACTTTTTCGCGTCTCAGGGTGTGAGGCAAGGAGACGTCGTCGCAGGCATGCTGCCGCGGACGGTGGAGTTGCTGGCGGCCATCCTGGGCACGTGGCGGATAGGCGCCGTGTATCAGCCGCTTTTCACCGCCTTCGGACCGAAGGCGATCGAACATCGGCTTAAGATGAGCAATGCCCGACTGGTGGTGACGAACACGCCGAACGCGTCGAAGTTTGCCGAGATTTCGGACCGTCCCACACTCGTGCTTGTTCGTGTTGAAGGCGAACCGTGCAGCGACGGTGTGATCGATTTCCGCAGTGCTCTTGCTGCGAGTAGTCCGACCTTCGAGCCGGTCATGCTCAAGGGCGACGATCTCTTTATGATGATGTCGACATCCGGCACCACCGGGCTTCCCAAGGGTGTTCCCGTTCCGTTGCGCGCCCTTGTCTCGTTCTCCGCCTATATGCGCTACGCCATCGATCTGCGCGAGGATGACGTCTTCTGGAACATTGCCGATCCGGGCTGGGCCTATGGACTGTATTACGCGGTAATCGGCCCCTTGATGCTGGGATGTGCGACCGTGTTGTACGAAGGCGGTTTTACGGCGGAAAGTACCTATAGCATCATCGCGCGACTGGGTGTTACCAGCCTGGCGGGATCGCCGACTGCGTATCGGTTGCTGATTGCCGCGGGTGACGAGGCGGCGGCGGGTGTTAAAGGGCGGCTGCGTGTCGTCAGCAGTGCCGGCGAGCCGCTCAATCCGGAGATCCTGCGCTGGTTCGAAACGCGTCTGGCCGCACCCATTTACGACCATTACGGCCAGACTGAAACGGGCATGGTCGTCAACAACCATCACGGGCTGACCCACGCGGTTCGGCCCGGTTCAGCGGGATTTGCCATGCCGGGCTACCGCGTCGCCGTGCTCGACGACGAGGGCCGAGAGCTTGGTCCCAACGAGCCCGGCGTGCTGGCCGTCGACATCGCCAACTCGCCTCTCATGTGGTTCAAGGGCTATTTCCAACAGGAAACACCGGCGATCGCCGGGGGCTTTTACCGCACTGGCGATACGGTCGAGGCCGAGGCCGATGGATCCATCAGTTTTATCGGCCGTGAAGACGATCTCATAACGTCGTCCGGCTACCGCATCGGCCCTTTCGATGTCGAGAGTGCTTTGACCGAGCATGCCGCCGTGGTCGAGGCTGCCGTGATCGGTGTGCCGGATCCGGATCGCACGGAAATCGTCAAGGCTTTTGTCGTGCTTGGCAAAGGTGTGGAGGCCACGCCCGCGCTCGCCGAGGAACTGGCGCAGTACGTCAAGAGGCGTTTGTCCGCCCATGCTTATCCGCGTCTCGTGGATTTCGTCACGGAATTGCCCAAGACGCCGAGCGGCAAGATACAGCGGTTTTTGCTGCGCAAGGCAGAGATCGACAAAATGAATGCTGACCAGAATCAGGATCATTCGGCATGAAGATTGAGAAGAGTGTGTTTCTGGTCAGTGGGGCAGGTTCCGGCCTCGGTGCTGCTGTCGCCGCGATGGCGGTGAAGGCGGGTGCTCGGGCCGTGCTTCTGGATGTGAACACGGATCGTGGGGCAGCGCTGGCGGCAGAATTGGGTGAGGCGGCCCGCTTCGTGCGCGCCGACGTCACCAACCCCGATGACGGTGCCGCGGCGGTAAGGGCCGCCATCGAAACATTCGGCCGCGTCGATGTGCTGGTCAACTGCGCCGGCGTGTGCCCCGCAGAAAAGATCGTCGGTCGTGAGGGGCCGCACGGCCTTGAGAGCTTCGCGAAAACGGTGGCGATCAATCTTGTCGGCACGTTCAATATGCTGCGTCTCGCAGCGGACGCTATGGCGAAGCAGACGTCCCACGATAACGGGGAGCGTGGCGTAATCGTCAACACCGCTTCGGTTGCGGCGTTCGAAGGGCAGATCGGGCAGGCCGGCTATGCTGCCTCCAAGGGCGGTGTTGCATCGCTCACATTGCCGGCGGCACGCGAACTGGCCCGGCACGCGATCCGCGTCATGGCAATTGCGCCGGGAATTTTCGAAACGCCCATGGTGTCAGGCTTGCCACAAGACGTGCAGGATGCGCTCGGCGCCTCCGTTCCCTTTCCGCCCCGTCTCGGGCGTCCGGCGGAATATGCGTCGCTGGTGCGCCACATCGTCGAAAACCCGATGCTGAATGGCGAGGTCATCCGCCTCGACGGCGCGCTCAGGATGCCGCCGCGCTGATTCCCTTTGCATGCTGAAAACCGGGCTAGTTTGTCGATTGCACGCTGCAACGGGATGAGCAGGAGAAACAAAGATGAATGAACGAGATCCCATCGTGATCGTCGGCTCCGCCCGCACACCCATGGGCGGTTTCCAGGGCGACCTTTCCGGTGTTCCAGCGGCGACACTCGGTGCAGCGGCCATAGACGGCGCGCTGTCGCGGGCCGGCCTGGGCAAAGAGAACGTTGAGGAAATCCTTATGGGCTGCGTGCTGTCGGCAGGACAGGGGCAGGCGCCGGCGCGTCAGGCGGCGATTGCCGCTGGGCTACCGCTGACGGCCGGTGCCACCACGCTCAACAAGATGTGCGGTTCCGGCATGAAGTCCGTCATGCTCGCCCATGACCTGATCTCTGTCGGCTCAGCGGATATCGCCGTCGCCGGCGGTATGGAGAGCATGTCGAACGCACCTTATCTTTTGCCGAAGGCACGAACCGGTCACCGTATGGGGCATGGGCAGGTTCTCGACCACATGTTTCTCGACGGGCTGGAAGATGCCTATGATAAAGGCCGCCTGATGGGCAGCTTTGCGGAGGATTGTGCCGAGGCCTATCAGCTCACCCGGGAAGCGCAGGATGCGTACGCGCTGGCCTCTCTGGAACGGGCCAGACGGGCAATCGCCGAAGGCCGGTTTGCAGCCGAAATCGCGCCGGTAACGCTTCCTGCGGGCAAAGCTCAGGCCGTTGTTTCCATTGATGAGCAGCCGGGCAAGGCACAGCCGGAAAAGATTCCCAGGTTGCGACCGGCGTTTCGGGAGGGTGGAACAGTGACCGCGGCCAATGCCTCATCCATTTCGGACGGGGCGGCTGCGCTGGTACTGATGCGGGCGTCCGACGCAGAGCGCCGTGGGTTGACGCCGAGGGCGCGCATTGTCAGCCATGCGACATATGCCAGCGAACCTTCGCTTTTTGCGACTGCCCCTATCGGAGCGCTGCGTCGGTTGTCACAGCGAACGGGCTGGGCGCTCGGGGATGTCGATCTGTTCGAGATTAACGAGGCTTTTGCGGTGGTCGCCATGGCGGCGATGAGAGAGCTCGACCTGCCGCATGACAAGGTCAATTCGAACGGCGGCGCCTGCGCGCTGGGCCACCCCATCGGGGCGTCCGGTGCGCGCATTATCGTCACATTGCTGGCAGCACTTGAAGAACGCCGCCTTGACCGCGGCATGGCTTCGGTCTGCATCGGCGGCGGCGAAGCCACCGCAATCGCCATCGAAAGGATCAGCTGATGTTGCTTGACGACCTGCAGGAGCAGATTCGTGAGACAGCGCGTGATTTTGCCATTCATCGCCTGGCGCCCGGTGCTGCGGCGCGGGATCGGGAAAATGCCTTTCCTCGCGCCGAGTTGACGGAGCTTGGCGAGCTGGGATTTCTCGGAATGCTTGTGACGGAAGAGTATGGCGGCTCGCAAACGGGAACGGTTGCCTATGCGCTGGCGCTGGAAGAAATAGCCGCCGCAGACGGTGCGTGTTCGACAATAGTCTCCGTCCACTCCTCCGTCGGCTGCATGCCCATCATGCGCTTTGGGACGCAAGATCAGAAGGCGCGGTTTCTGCCGAAAATGGCTTCTGGCGAATGGATCGGCGGTTTCGCCCTGACCGAAGCGCAGGCAGGCTCCGACGCCTCGGCCTTGCGCACCCGTGCCCGTCTGGAGGGCGATCACTATGTCATAGACGGATCGAAGCAATTCATCACGTCCGGCAAGAATGGCAACGTGATCATCGTTTTCGCCGTGACGGATCCAGACGCAGGCAAGAAGGGTATCTCTGCCTTTATCGTGCCCACCGACACGCCGGGCTACAATGTGGTATCGGTGGAACACAAGCTGGGACTACATGGCTCGGACACCTGCGCACTCGCTTTCGACGGCATGCGCATCCCGGTGGAAAATCGGTTGGGTGACGAAGGCGACGGCTACAGGATTGCACTCGCCAATCTCGAGGGCGGACGCATCGGTATCGCCTCGCAGGCCGTGGGTATGGCGCGGGCCGCATTCGAGGCTGCAACGGCCTATGCCAAGGAGCGCAAAAGCTTTGGCAAGGTCATCATCGAACATCAGGCTGTGGGCTTCAGCCTCGCCGACATGGCGACCCAGATCGAAGCGGCGAGACAACTGGTGCTGCATGCGGCAAGCCTGCGTGATGCTGGACGGCCCTGCCTGACGGAAGCCTCTATGGCCAAGCTTTTCGCGTCGGAAATGGCTGAAAAGGTGTGTTCCGCAGCCATCCAGGTGCATGGCGGTTATGGCTATCTTGCCGACTATCCGGTCGAGCGAATTTATCGCGACGTCCGTATCTGCCAGATCTACGAAGGCACCAGCGAGGTGCAGCGCCTCGTGATTGCCCGCCAACTTTAGGAAATGGCCATGCCAAGCTCGATCGACATCAGCAGGGAGGGCCGCGTCGCACTGATTCGGCTCAATCGTGCAGCACAGCTCAACGCGTTGAATTCACAGCTCGCAATCGAGATGATTGCGGCCGTCGAAGCACTTGACGCCGACAAGGGCGTCGGCGCTTTGGTGATCACCGGTTCAGACCGCGCCTTCGCCGCAGGTGCCGACATCGCCGAAATGGCGGGCAAGAGCGCCCAGGAGATGATCGAGGAAAACTTCTTCGGGATCTGGGACCGCTTTGCAGACAGCCGCTTGCCGAAGATTGCGGCCGTCAACGGTTATGCGCTCGGCGGCGGTTGCGAACTGATGATGATGTGTGATTTTGCCATTGCAGGCGAAAGCGCAAAGTTCGGACAACCGGAGGTCAAGCTCGGCGTTATCGCAGGAATGGGGGGCACCCAGCGTATGACGAAGCAGATTGGCCGGGCCCTGTCGATGGATCTGCATCTGACCGGGCGCATGATGGGAGCAGAAGAAGCACTGCGCGCCGGCCTCGTGGCCCGTGTTGTGCCCGATGCCAATGTGATCGAAACCGCGATGGCCGCAGCGACACAGATCGCCGGCTATTCGCGTTCCGTATCGCGCCTGGCACGGGAAGCCGTCATGAAGGCTGAGGAGCTGTCTCTGCGCGAAGGCATTCTGTACGAGCGAGCCATGTTCCATCGGCTGTTCGGGACCAATGACCAGCGCGAAGGCATGGCTGCCTTTATCGAGAAGCGCCAGCCCGATTTTCAGAGAGAACAGTAGGATGTCCGAGGATTTTCCAAGAGACATCGGCGCGAACGATACGGTGCTAATGGGGGTTGATGGCGCATTGGGGCGCATTCATCTCAACCGGCCGGAGGCGTTGAACAGCCTCAATCTGGATATGGTGCGCAAGATCGCCTGGGAAATCGAAGCACTGGAAAGCAACCCCGCTGTTCGCGCAATTGCGTTGACCGGCGAGGGCCGGGCACTGTGCGCCGGTGGCGATATCAAGATGATCTGGCAAACTGGACGAACAACGCCGGAAGCGGCGCTCGCCTTCTGGGCGGAGGAGTACCGTCTGAACGCCCGGATCAGCCATATGCGCAAGCCCTGGCTCGCCGTCATGGACGGGATCTGCATGGGCGGTGGCGTTGGCCTTTCCGTTCATGGAAGCCATCGTGTCGTAACGGAGCGGACACGTTTTGCCATGCCGGAGACGGGTATCGGCTATTTTCCCGATGTCGGCAGCACCTGGACGCTGGCGCGGGCGCCAGAGCATCTCGGATTCTGGATCGGTCTCACTGGGGCAAGTATCGGTGCCGCGGACACGATTGCGGCCAGTCTTGCCGATGTCATGATTCCCTCCGAAGCCGTTCCGGGCTTGTTGTCAGATATTGCATCAGGCCGGACCGTGGATGCTGCCCTCGACAGCTACAGCGTCGATCCCGGTGCGTCGGCACTGAAGGACAATGCCGCTCTCATTGACCGCATATTCCGCATTGAGAACATCGCCGGGATTTTTGCAGCGCTGCGTGCCGACGGGTCGGATTTTGCGATGGCGACACTGGCGCATCTGGCGGGGAAATCACCGACTAGCCTCGTCCTGACACTGCACCTTTTGCGTGAGGCAAACGGCTCGACGTCACTCGAAGACTGCCTCGACCGTGAATACGCCGCCGATGCGACGATACTGGCAGGGCACGATTTCTATGAAGGTGTGCGTGCCGCTGTCATCGACAAGGATCGCGCTCCCGTCTGGTCACCGGCACGGCTGGAAGACGTCAATCAGGCAGCGCTTCTTGCCGCGATCAAGCCGCGTCCCTCGCTGTTTCCAAGGCTGCCGTCAGATTCTCTCCAATGGAAGGAAAATTGATATGACCCGGTCGATCGCTTTCATAGGTCTGGGGAATATGGGCGCGCCGATGGCGGGTAATCTCGTCAAGGCGGGTTACACAGTCACTGGCTTCGACGTAGCGCCAGCGGCACGGCACAATGCCGCCGAGCGTGGAGTACGGGTCGTCGATTCCGTGAATGCGGTCGTCGATGGTGTGGATGCCGTCATCTCCATGTTGCCAAACGCGGCACTCGTCCTCGACGTCTGGACACAGCTTGCTGATATCGTCCGTCCGGGAACTCTGGTCATCGACAGTTCGACAATAGATGTCGAAAGCGCGCGCGCCGCGCACCTGCTGCTGCCCGCCTGCGTGACGGTGGATGCGCCGGTCTCGGGGGGAACGGGCGGTGCGGAAGCCGGAACACTGAGCTTCATGCTGGGTGGCGAAGCTGACGCGATCGAAGCCGCGCGTCCGGTGCTCGAGCCGATGGCCGGACGTATCATTCCCTGCGGAGCAGCAGGAGCGGGACAGGCGGCGAAGCTCTGCAACAACATGCTGCTGGGTATTTCCATGATCGGTGCGGCCGAAGCGTTCGTGCTGGGAGAGAAGCTGGGACTGGAACATCAGGCACTGTTCGATGTCCTGTCGACATCGTCTGGTCAATGCTGGTCGGTCAACACCTATTGCCCGGTGCCGGGCCCCGTTCCGACGTCACCGGCAAACCGTGATTATGCACCGGGATTTGCGGGCGCTCTGATGCTGAAGGACCTGCGCCTCGCCAGCCAGGCCGCGACCGATTGTGTGGCGGCAACCCCGCTGGGTGCAAAGGCGCGGCGGCTTTACGAGGCGTTTGTGGCGTCGGGGCAGGGCCACAAGGATTTCTCCGCCATTTTCGCTTATTTAAGGGATAATCACGTCGAGCACGGTGAGCAAACTGTGTGATGGTTCAAGCTGTGAACTGTTCCGAACGCGAAAGCATGGAATTCGACGTTGTGATCGTCGGTGCGGGTCCTGCCGGCCTTTCGGCGGCGATCCGGCTGAAGCAGGTCAATCCTGATCTCACCGTCGTCGTGCTGGAAAAGGGCTCGGAGGTCGGCGCGCACATTCTTTCCGGCGCCGTGGTCGATCCCATCGGCATCGATCGCCTGCTGCCGGACTGGCGCGAGGATGCCGATCATCCGTTCAAGACCGAGGTCACGGACGACCATTTCCTGTTCCTCGGCCCGGCCGGCTCGGTGCGCCTGCCCAACGCCTTCATGCCACCCTTGATGAACAACCACGGCAACTACATCGTCTCGCTCGGCAATGTCTGTCGCTGGCTGGCGACCAAGGCGGAAGAGCTTGGCGTCGAAATCTATCCCGGCTTTGCCGCCACCGAAGTGCTCTACAATGACGAAGGCGCCGTCATCGGTGTGGCCACCGGCGATATGGGCATCGAGCGCAACGGCGAGCCCGGCCCGAACTACACGCGCGGCATGGCGCTGCTCGGCAAGTATACGCTGATCTCCGAGGGCGTGCGTGGTTCGCTTGCCAAGCAGCTGATCGCGACGTTCGACCTCCAGAAGGATCGCGAGCCGCAGAAATTCGGCATCGGCCTCAAGGAACTCTGGCAGGTCAAGCCGGAGAACCACAGGCCCGGCCTCGTGCAGCACTCCTTCGGCTGGCCGCTCGGCATGAAGACCGGCGGCGGCTCGTTCCTCTATCACCTCGAAGACAACATGGTCGCCGTCGGCTTCGTGGTGCATCTCAACTACAAGAACCCCTACCTTTATCCCTTCGAGGAGTTCCAGCGCTTCAAGACGCATCCGGCGATCCGCGGTACCTTCGAGGGCGGCAAGCGGCTGTCCTACGGCGCGCGTGCGATCACCGAGGGCGGCTACCAGTCGGTGCCGAAACTGTCCTTCCCGGGTGGAGCGCTGATCGGCTGCTCGGCCGGCTTCGTCAACGTGCCCCGCATCAAGGGCAGCCACAATGCGGTGCTGTCGGGCATGCTGGCAGCCGAGAAGCTGGCGGATGCGATTGCGGCCGGCCGCGCCAATGACGAGCCGATCGAGATCGAGCAGGGCTGGCGCGACAGCGCCATCGGCTCGGACCTCAGGAAGGTGCGCAACGTCAAGCCGCTCTGGTCGAAGTTCGGCACGGCGATCGGCGTGGCGCTGGGTGGTCTCGATATGTGGACGAACACGCTTCTCGGCTTCTCGTTCTTCGGTACGCTCAAGCACGGCAAGACCGATGCGGCCTCGCTGGAACCGGCGGCGAAGCATCAGCGGATCGACTATCCGAAGCCGGATGGCGTTCTGACCTTCGACCGCCTGTCCTCGGTGTTCCTGTCGAACACCAACCACGAGGAAGACCAGCCGATCCATCTGCAGGTCAGGAATCCCGAGCTGCAGAAGACGTCCGAACTCGACATCTACGCCGGCCCGTCGACGCGCTACTGTCCGGCAGGCGTCTACGAGTGGGTCGAGAAGGATGGCCAGGACGTCTACGTCATCAATGCGCAGAACTGCGTGCACTGCAAGACCTGCGACATCAAGGACCCCAACCAGAACATCAACTGGGTGCCGCCGCAAGGGGGCGAAGGGCCGGTCTATCCGAACATGTAAATCCCGAAAAAGAGAGAAAATCCTCCTATGAGGAATGTTATCGAGAAACTGCAGCAAAAAAAGGAATCTGCCTATCTGGGCGGTGGGGCACATCGGATCGAGGCGCAGCATGCCAAGGGCAAGCTGACGGCGCGCGAGCGTATCGATGTGCTGCTGGATGAGGGTTCCTTCGAGGAATACGACATGTACGTGACCCACCGGGCGGTGGATTTTGGCATGGCGGAGCAGAAAGTGGCGGGCGACGGTGTGGTGACCGGCTGGGGTACCATCAATGGCCGGCAGGTCTATGTCTTCTCGCAGGATTTCACCGTGCTCGGCGGTTCTCTCTCCGAGACCCATGCCCAGAAGATATGCAAGATCATGGATATGGCGGTGCGCAACGGCGCGCCGGTGATTGGTCTCAACGATTCCGGCGGTGCGCGTATCCAGGAGGGTGTCGCCTCGCTCGGTGGCTATGCCGATGTCTTCAAGCGCAATGTCACCGCCTCGGGCATTGTGCCGCAAATTTCCGTCATCATGGGACCTTGTGCCGGCGGCGCCGTCTATTCGCCGGCCATGACCGACTTCATCTTCATGGTGCGCGATACCTCCTATATGTTCGTGACCGGGCCGGATGTGGTGAAGACGGTAACCAACGAGATCGTCACGGCTGAAGAGCTTGGCGGAGCCTCTACCCACACGAAAAAATCCTCCGTGGCCGATGGCGCCTATGAAAACGACATCGAAACACTGGAGCATGTCCGGCTGCTCTTTGATTTCCTGCCGCTCAACAATCGCGAAAAACCACCGATGCGCCCGTTCCACGACGATCCGGCCCGGCTGGAAGCGCGGCTCGATACGTTGATACCCGACAGTTCCAACAAGCCCTACGACATGAAGGAATTGATCCACGCGCTGGCCGATGAGGGCGATTTTTTCGAGTTGCAGGAGGCATTTGCCCGCAACATCATTACCGGCTTCATTCGTCTTGAAGGCCAGACGGTGGGGGTTGTCGCCAATCAACCGATGGTGCTGGCCGGCTGCCTCGATATCGATGCCTCTCGCAAGGCAGCCCGTTTCGTGCGTTTCTGCGATGCCTTCAACATTCCGCTGCTGACACTGGTGGATGTGCCGGGTTTCCTGCCCGGTACAGCGCAGGAATATGGCGGCGTCATCAAGCACGGGGCTAAGCTTCTGTTCGCCTATTCAGAGGCCACGGTGCCGATGGTAACTCTGATCACCCGCAAGGCCTATGGCGGCGCTTATGACGTGATGGCATCCAAACATATCGGCGCTGATGTGAACTATGCCTGGCCGACGGCGGAAATCGCTGTCATGGGAGCAAAAGGAGCGGCCGAAATCCTCTATCGTTCAGAGCTTGCCGATCCCGAGAAGATCGCCGCGCGCACGAAGGAATATGAGGAGCGTTTCGCCAATCCCTTTGTGGCGGCGGAACGCGGGTTCATCGATGAGGTCATCATGCCGCATTCCTCGCGCCGCCGCATCGCCCGCGCCTTCGCTTCGCTGCGCAACAAGAGCGTCGAAACACGCTGGAAGAAACACGATACTATCCCCCTTTGAGAACGAAAACATGATCAAAAAAATCCTCATCGCCAATCGCGGCGAGATCGCGTGCCGTGTTATCCGTACGGCCAGAGCCATGGGTATCAAAACCGTCGCGGTCTATTCGGATGCGGACGCCAATGCACTGCATGTGGAGATGGCGGATGAAGCCGTTCATATTGGCCCGGCTCCCTCGTCGCAGTCCTATATCGTCATCGATAAAATTCTGGAGGCGATCGCAAAGACCGGAGCGGATGCAGTCCATCCCGGGTACGGCTTCCTGTCGGAAAATGCCGCCTTTGCCGAGGCGCTGGAAAAGGTGGGCGTCGTCTTCATCGGCCCGCCTGTCGGCGCGATCGAGGCGATGGGTGACAAGATCACCTCGAAGAAACTGGCCGCCAAAGCAGGTGTTTCCACCGTTCCAGGCCATATGGGGCTGATCGAGGATGCGGATGAGGCGGTGCGGATCGCATCGCAGATCGGGTATCCCGTCATGATCAAGGCGTCCGCCGGTGGCGGCGGCAAGGGCATGCGCATCGCCTTCAACGATACCGAGGCGCGCGAGGGGTTTCAGTCCTCGAAAAACGAGGCGAAATCTTCGTTCGGCGATGACCGCATCTTCATCGAGAAGTTCGTCACCCAGCCGCGCCACATTGAAATTCAGGTGCTGGGCGATCAACACGGCAACGTCGTCTACCTGGGAGAACGGGAATGCTCCATCCAGCGCCGTAATCAGAAAGTCATTGAAGAAGCGCCTTCTCCGTTTCTCGATGCTGCGACGCGGCAAGCCATGGGTGAACAAGCCGTGGCACTTGCCAAGGCCGTTGGATATTATTCCGCCGGCACGGTCGAATTTATCGTGGACGGCAATCGCAATTTCTATTTCCTTGAAATGAACACCCGCCTCCAGGTGGAGCATCCGGTAACGGAGCTCGTGACAGGGATCGATCTCGTGGAGCAGATGATCCGCGTTGCATCCGGGGAGAGGCTTGCTTTCGGCCAGGGCGATGTGAAGCTTGACGGATCGGCGATCGAAAGCCGGCTCTACGCAGAAGACCCCTACCGGAACTTCCTGCCCTCGATCGGCCGGTTGACGCGCTATCGCCCGCCAAAAGAAGGCGCGCAGCCCGATGGTGTCGTCATTCGCAACGATACCGGCGTCTTCGAAGGCGGCGAAATCTCTATCTATTACGATCCGATGATCTCGAAACTCTGCACCTGGTCTCCCGGTGAGGCGGGGACTGCGCGGGTGGCGGCAATCGATGCCATGGGAAAGGCACTCGACGCTTTCGAGGTGGAAGGCATCGGCCACAACCTGCCTTTTCTCTCCGCTGTAATGAACCAGGCGCGGTTCCGTTCAGGACAGATCACAACCGCCTATATTGCCGAGGAATTTCCGGAGGGATTTCTCGGCGTCACCCCTGATGCGGCATCGGCACAGAAGCTTGCCGCCATTGCTGCGTTGATCAACCACCGCCTTCAGGAGCGCGCCGCACAGATCTCCGGAACGATTGGCAACCATCGTCGCATAGTCGGCAAACAATGGGTCGTCACCTTCCCAGGCTTCGAACAGGTCTTGCGGCTGGAAACCGACGCAGCCACAGCTTCCATCGTGTTTGAGGATGACGCCCGGATCGGTGTTGCCAGCGGGTGGCTTCCTGGCCAGAGCCTCGCGCCCTTCGATGTCGATGGCGAGACCATCGGGATCAAGGTTGATCTCATAGGATCCGCCATCCGGCTACGCTGGCGCGGTATGGATGTGACGGCAAGGGTGCGTAGTCCCCGCGTTGCGGAACTGGCAAGACTGATGCCGGTCAAGCGCCGGTCGAATAGGTCAAAAATGCTGCTGTGCCCGATGCCGGGCGTGATCACCTCGGTCATGGTGATTGAGGGCGAGCATGTTGAAGCGGGTCAGACACTGGCGACCGTGGAGGCGATGAAGATGGAAAACGTGCTGAAGGCGGAGCGCAAGGGCATCATCAAACGCGTCGCTGCGGCAGTCGGTCAAAGCCTTGCGGTCGACGAATTGATCATGGAGTTCGGGTGAACCCGTCTTCTGCGAATGCAAGACAGGTTTCTCAATTGCAGGCATGGTGAAATTGGAGTTAGGCGATGTCCGAGAAAACACTTTCAGACTGGGTGTTGCTTGCAGAAAAAGAGTTGAAGGCGAAGCCCGATCAGCTCATCTGGAACACGCCCGAGGGCATCGCGGTCAAACCGCTTTACACGGCACGGGATCTGGAAGGTATCGAGCATCTCGACAGCCTCCCGGGTTTCGAGCCTTTTTTGCGTGGTCCGCGCGCGACCATGTACGCAGGACGCCCCTGGACCGTCCGGCAATATGCGGGTTTCTCGACCGCTGAAGAATCCAACGCATTCTATCGGCGCAATCTGGCCGCTGGGCAGAAGGGTTTGTCCGTCGCTTTCGATCTTGCCACGCATCGTGGTTATGACAGTGACCATGAACGCGTCGAGGGCGACGTCGGTAAGGCGGGCGTGGCAATCGATAGCGTCGAGGACATGAAGATCCTGTTCGACCAGATCCCGCTGGACGAGATGTCGGTATCGATGACGATGAACGGCGCGGTGATCCCGATTCTGGCCAATTACATTGTCGCCGGCGAGGAGCAGGGTGTTGCGCGCGCCGCGCTTTCTGGCACGATCCAGAACGATATCCTGAAAGAGTTCATGGTCCGCAATACGTATATCTATCCGCCGGAACCCTCGATGCGGATCATCGCCGATATCATCGAGTATACGGCCAAGGAGATGCCAAAATTCAATTCCATCTCCATTTCCGGCTATCACATGCAGGAGGCGGGCGCGACGCTGGTTCAGGAATTGGCCTTCACGCTGGCGGATGGCCGTGAATATGTGCGGGCTGCTTTGGCCAAGGGGCTGAATGTCGATGAATTTGCCGGCCGGCTTTCGTTCTTCTTCGCGATCGGCATGAATTTCTTCATGGAGGCCGCAAAGTTGCGCGCCGCGCGCCTGCTCTGGTCTCGGATCATGGAGGAATTCAAGCCGCAGAAGGCGTCGTCGCTGATGCTGCGAACCCATTGCCAGACCTCCGGTGTCTCACTGCAGGAACAGGATCCCTATAACAATATCATCCGCACGGCCTTCGAGGCCATGTCGGCCGTGCTGGGCGGGACGCAGTCGTTGCACACCAATGCCTTGGACGAGGCGATTGCGCTGCCAACGGATTTTTCCGCCCGGATCGCCCGCAACACCCAGCTTATTCTTCAACATGAGACTGGCGTCACCAAGGTGATCGATCCGTTGGCCGGATCCTATTATATCGAAAGCCTGACGAACGATCTGGCAAACGAGGCCTGGGCGCTCATCGAAGAGGTCGAAAACCTCGGCGGCATGACCAAAGCCGTGGCGGACGGCCTGCCGAAACGCCTGATCGAAACGGCCGCGACCCGCCGCCAGGCTGCGGTTGACCGTGCCGAGGAGATCATCGTCGGTGTCAACAAATACCGGCTGAACGACGAAGCGCCGATCGACATCCTGTCGATCGATAACAGCACCGTTCGCATGGGGCAGATCAAGCGGCTGGAAGACGTGCGCCGGCGGCGCGATCCGACTCACGTCGCTGCCATGCTCGGCATACTCTCGGAAACAGCGAAAACCGGCAATGGCAATCTTCTGGCGGCTGCCGTCGATGCTGCGCGCGCCAGGGCCACTGTAGGCGAGATTTCGGACGCGCTACGACGTGTCTTCGGCGATCATTCCGCCGTGCCGGAAGTTGTCGGCAATATTTATGGACCAGCCTACGAAGGCGATCCGGAATACAGCATTCTGGTCGAGCGTCTGTCGGCCTTTTCCGCGAGCATTGGCAGCAAGCCGAGAATTCTCGTCGCCAAGCTTGGACAGGACGGACATGACCGTGGTGCAAAAGTGGTTGCCTCCGCCTTCGGCGACATCGGTTTCCAGGTGCTGGCCGGCCCTCTGTTCCAGACGCCAGAGGAGGCGGCGGACCTTGCGCTCAGCGAGAGGGTGCACGTTGTCGGTATCTCCTCTCTGGCGGCCGGGCACAAGACGCTCGCGCCGCAACTGGTCGCGGCATTGAAGTCGAAGGGTGCGAAGGATGTGATCGTAGTGGTCGGGGGGGTTATTCCACGCCAGGATTACGACTTCCTGCTTGAAAACGGCGTCGCTGCCGTTTTCGGCCCTGGCACCAATGTTCTGGATGCTGCGCGCGCCGTTATGGATCTACTTGAAGGTAAGCGTAGCAACTGGTGATGCCCTCATGATGAATGGCCAGAACCCTATTGCAATTGCCGTACCCGACATCGCGGCGATAGCGAATGCCGGTCGCCTGAAGTGAAGGTGTCAGAGCAGGATGACCCGTGGAGCACGACGTGACCGTCGTCGTCCCTTGGAGCAGGATGAACGGAAACGGCTTCTGCTTGTTGGGGGCGATCGGGCATTTTGGACCTTAAGGGAACTGTGCCGGCCACTGTGAAGCGGGCCGGACGGATTATCTCGAAAACATTGATATGTCCGGAGTCCCAAATCGGAAGTTCCAATCGTCAAGCCAATGAGCGGAATGTGATCTGCTTCATTGGTGGACTGTGGCGCCTTGAACGCCATATGGATTGGGGATTTTCATGCATACGAATTTTTCTGTCAGGGCGATGCTTCTGGCCGGAACCGCCGCTTTCGCGTTTGCTGCTCCGATGCTGGGGCGTGCTCCGGCATTTGCACAAGCGCAGTCTACGGCGCGCCCCATCAGCGTGCCGGCCGGTCCACTCACGCCGGCGCTGAACAGCCTTGCCGCCCAGACAGGCCTCCAGATTCTCTATGACGCCTCCCTGGCGAACGGAAAATCGACGGCTGGGGCAAGCGGCAGCTTGACGCCGGAGCAGGCCCTGAGCGCGATACTGGCGGGGACCGGTGTCGACGCACGGTTTGCCGGAAGCAATCAGGTGACGCTGAGTGCGGACACGGCGGGAACTGGGGTCACAGCGGGCGCGGGCGAGGAGGGGGCGACGCTCCTCGAAGCAATCACACTCTACGGTGCCCGCGACGCAACGACGCTCAACGACACGACCGCGAGCGTCGGGATCGTCGATGCCCGGGCAATTCAGAACGGCCAGATCAGGCATACGCAGGATGCCTACCGTCGCCTTGCCAACGTGTTGGACAGTGCGACTGTGAATTCCGGCTTTGTCATTCGCGGCATGAGTTCGGAAGGTTTCGTGCCGGGCGGCGCGCCGGTCGGCTCGCTCTACGTGGATGGCATTCTCCAGACCCGCTACAATGCACGCTTTGGCGCAAGAAACCTTTGGGACGTCGAGCAGGTAGAGGTCTATCGCGGCCCCCAATCGACGCTTTCCGGCCGCGCTGCCATGTCGGGTGCGGTCTATGTAAAGTCGAAGGATCCGACCTTCGATAGGGAAGTGGAGCTTTCCAGCACTGTCGGTAGCAACAATCTGGTGGGCGGCGCCTTCGTCGTGAACACGCCCTTGGTCGAGGACCAGATCGCCTTGCGCATAGCTGGTGCGTTCGAGCGGTCCCGTTCCGACGTCGACTATTCGAACTTCCAGCATTATGCGGGCTATGGCGACCTGACGAGGGATATCAGCGGCACCATAAGGGCCAAGATGCTGATCGAGCCCTCCGAAATGCCGGAGACCCGCGCGGTCGTGACCTATTCCTATTCAAAGGACCGTCCCAACGACCGTCTGGTCGGGCTTGATGACGGGCGCGGCGATTTCAACAACAATCCTGATACCTACACCGAATATCGCTGGACCGAGGTGCACAATCTCGGCCTTGAAGTGACGCACGACTTCTCCGATGCGTTGCGCTTCACCTCGCAGACGGGTTTCCAGTACGGTATCAACAAACGGCGCTCCGTCGATAGCGATACGCCTGGCTACATAACGGGCATCTGGGGTACGGACGACGATTCCATTTTTACCCAGGAGCTGCGCCTCAATTACGAAGCGGATCGCTGGAAATGGGTCGCCGGCGTCTTCGGCAGCCACCAGGTCTTCGACGGCACATCGCGCTTCATTGCGGAGCCTTATCCGGATTTCATGCCGGGCGTCATCTATCAGCTCGATGACGACCAGAACCGCCGGACGTCGAACTTCGCGGTTTTCGGCGAGGCGACCTATGAATTCTCGCCCACATGGTTTGCGACCGTTGGGGGGCGCCTGGACTATCTCAAGGAAAAGAATACCGAACTGAACTCGATGGTGCTCTACGGTATGGATCCGGCCTGGTCGCCGCCGAACGGCACATCGTCCTTCAACGAACTGAACTTCGTACCGAAAGTCGGTCTGGTAAAAGAGTTCGGCGATGACCATAAGGTCGGCTTGACCTACTCACAGGGCTTCCGCTCGGGCGGCTCCTACGTCAACCGCAGCCTGGCTCCGATCTATACGATCGATACCTACGATCCGGAGTACTCGCAGAGCTACGAGCTTTCCTACAAGGGCACATTGCTGGATGATCGCCTGACGCTGAATGCCAACCTCTTCTATACGAAGTATACGGATCAACAGGTCGAAATCCGGCCGCGCGCCGACATTCCGGGTTACCGCGTGACGGAAAACGCTGCATCTTCCCGCGCCTGGGGCTTCGAGATCGAACCGAATTATCAGATCACGGACCAGTTCTCGGCCTTCGCCTCGATCGGCTATCTCAATACCAGGTTCCTTGAATGGCACCACGCCGGTCTTGGTGACCAGTCCGGAAAGGCGTTCCCGGAGGCGCCGGAGTGGACGCTCGGTTTCGGCGGGCGGTATGAGTTCGAAAACGGTGTCTATGTCGGCGCGGATGCCAAGTACACCACAGACTACAATTCGCGCTTCGGCACGAAGGGCATGTACAAGATCGATCCTCGTTTCCTCGTGAACGCGCAGGCCGGATTCAAGAAGGACAACTGGGAAATTACCGCCTTTGCGGAAAACCTGACCGATGAGAAGTATTTCACCATCATCGACCGGGATGCGGCCTTGCCTTTCGGCCAAGCCGGCGCGCGGCGGTCTTTCGGCATCAATTTACGCACCAAGTTCTAAAATCGGACGCGGGGCGACAGCCCCGTAATCCCGCCGTTCGTTCCTCTGAAATGGGTCCGTCTTGCGTCTTTACCTGATCGTCATGTGCCTCTTGCCTCTCATCTCGTCGGCCAATGCTGCCTGCCAGGGACGGGAGATAACGGAAGGCATCTACAACCCGCCTGTCTGCGTTCCGGCGGAGGCCAGGCGGATCGTCACGCTCGATCCGTTGCTGACGCTCGGCCTTCTCATCGAACTCGAGGCGCCTGTCATTGCCACACCTTACATGGCGATTGCGGACAAGCAGGTTCTGGATGTCGTCAAGAAGGCAAAAATGGTGGATCTCGGAAATCCGCGCGAACCGAGCCTGGAGCGCGTCGTCGCTTTGAAGCCGGATCTCATCATCGGCAGCACAGAGGCCCATGCCGCGATTTATGAGACGGTTTCGAAGATCGCTCCGACGGTTTTCCTCGATCACACCGACTGGAAGGAATATCGCCGACGCGTCGCGCGGATAACCGGCCGTGAGGGCGTGGCAGAGGACGCGCTTGCACGCTATGAAACGCGCGTTGCCTCGATCCGCGAACGTATGAAGGACAAGGATCTCACCGTCTCCGCCGTCCGCTTCGCACCGGACCGTTTCGTCGTCTTTCTCGACGGCCCTTCCGCCTATGCGCCCTTCTCGGTCCTGCATGACGCCGGCGTGAAGCGCACGGCCTACGAGACGGTGACCGACGGCACAATCGTCAAACGGCCCGATTGGGAGGAGCTTGCCAATCTCGATGGCGATGTCCTGCTCTATGTATCCGCCAGTGGTTTCGAGAGCGGCCCGGACGATGCGCTAGAGAAAGAGGTGACAAGCAATCCGCTCTGGCAGCTGCTGCCCGCGGTGCAGAACGGCCGCGCCCATCGCGTCGATCGAGCAACATGGCAGAGCTTTCACGGTATTGCCTCCGCACACCGCATCCTTGACGATATCGAGCGCTACATCCTGGCAGAGCAATGACAAGCCGGGGCAGGGTGGACATGGCGCGGCGGCGTGGTCGCGCGGCAAGGGATGGAGTGAGGTCTCTCGGCCTGCTCCTTCTTTTCTGTCTGCTCGTCGCCGCTACACTGTGGTCGGTTGCGACGGGCTCCACGCGCATTCCGCTTGCGACTGTGTGGGATGCGGTCAGCAGCTTCGATGGATCGCGGGAGCACCTTCTGATCGTGATGATCCGCCTGCCGCGCGTGCTTGCGGCCGTGCTTGCGGGGAGTGCGCTTGCCGTTTCGGGTGCCGTCATGCAAGCCGTAACGAACAATCCCCTGGCGTCACCGGGGCTGCTCGGCATCAATGCCGGCGCGTCATTCGCGGTCGTGCTTGTCATCACGCTTTTTGGAGCGGGCAGCGGGGGCACCTTCATCTGGGTCGCCTTTGGTGGAGCTGCCCTCGCAGCTTTGCTTGTCCATGTCCTGGGATCGTTCGGAGCGGCGGGGCAGTCGACGATAGGGATCGTTATCGCCGGCGCGGTCGTCGCATCCTTCTTGACGGCGTTGACGAGTGCAGTCCTCATCTTCGACCAGAATACGTTGGACGCCGTTCGTCTGTGGACGGCGGGCTCCGTTTCCGGCCGGACGATGACGCAGAATGCCAGCGTGGCGCCCTATATCCTGGCAGGACTCTCAGCCGGTCTTCTCCTCGCACGCCATCTCGCAATCCTGAGCCTGGGGCGTGAAGCAGCGCGTTCACTCGGGCAGAACCAGGCGGTCTGGCGGACGGCTTCCATTGTCGTCGTCATCCTGCTGGCCGGCGGTGCCGTGGCGCTTGCAGGTCCCATCGGCTTTGTCGGGCTCGTCGTTCCCCATATCGTCCGGCTGGCGATCGGCGTCGATTATCGCTGGATCCTGCCCTTCAGCGCGATCGGTGGCGCGTTTCTTGTCGTTGTCGCCGATCTTGCCGGGCGCCTGATCTTTCACAGCCAGGACTTTCCCGTGGGTGTCACAACCGCACTGTTCGGCGCGCCGTTCTTTCTCTGGCTTGCGCGCAACCGGGCAGGGCGCCCGGCATGACGCGTTGGTGTATTTTCCTTGTGATGGTCCTTGCCGGGCTGACTGTCGCCAGCCTTGCGCTCGGAGACGTCGCGTTGTCATGGCGGGACCTCTGGAAAACCCTGATCGGTGCACAAGACGCTGACCCGCAGAATGCCATGATCCTTTACGATCTGCGCCTGCCACGCGTCCTGCTCGCCGTTCTCGTCGGTGCTGCGCTTGCGGTTGCCGGTACGATCACGCTCGCGATCATGCGCAATCCTCTCGCCGAACCGGGCGTTCTCGGCATCAACAGCGGTGCAGCGGCTGCGGTGATGGCCGTCATCGTACTTCTGCAGGACCCACCCATGCTGCTTCTGCCTGCCGCCGGTTTCCTGGGCGCCGCGGCGATGGCGGCTGCCGTTTATCTTCTGTCGTGGCGCGGTGGCACATCGTCTCTGCGCATTATCCTGATCGGCATCGGTCTTGGTTCGCTTGCGAGCGCGGCCACGACCTTCCTCTCGGCTTTTGGCGAGATCGGCGATGTGCAGCGCGCGATGATCTGGCTCGCGGGCAGCGTCTACGACGCCGATCTGGTCAAGGTTCGCTTCCTGCTTGCCTGGCTGATCGTTCCGCTTGCACTGGCCTGGATGGCAACGCGGGAGCTGGACCTCATCCGCTTCGGAGATGAGACGGCGAAAAGCTTCGGGCAGCCGGTGGATCGGGTGCGCGGCTTCATGATCGTGCTCTGCACGCTCATCTCGGGCGCTGCCGTTGCCGCGGCGGGCCTGATCGGCTTTGTCGGGCTGGTCGCGCCGCACGTCGCAGGCCGCCTTGTCGGTCCGGCGCACGCGCGCATTCTTCCGGTCGCCGCCCTGTGCGGTGCGATCCTCGTCGTGGCCGCCGATCTCGTCGGCCGGCTGATCATCGCACCCATCCAGCTTCCGGCCGGCATCGTAACGGGTCTGATCGGCGCGCCCTTCTTCGCCTCTCTTTTATGGAAGCGCCACCATGCCCGAGGATGAACACACCGTGCCGGCAAAGCTCGTCGCACAGGACGTAGCGATCGCCTATGGTGATCACCGCATCGTCGCGGACCTCGATCTCTTGCTGCCGGAACGACGGTTCACGGCGCTCATCGGCCCCAATGGCAGTGGCAAGTCCACTATTTTGCGCAGTCTGGCGGGGCTGAAGGCGCCCTCGCCCGGCTCCATCCTCCTGGATGGCAGGAGTATCGAAACGCTCAGCACGCGGGAGATGGCGCGTCGTGTGGGCGTTCTTCTTCAAGGCCCTGTGGCCCCCGACGGGCTGACTGTCCGCGATCTCGTGCAGCATGGACGTTATCCGCACCGCTCCCTCTTCGGACGATGGTCGGAAGGGGACCAATCGGCCTGTGATGAGGCCCTTATGCTGACAGGGATGACGACATTGGCCGACGCTACCCTCGAGACGCTTTCCGGCGGCCAGCGACAGCGCGCATGGATTGCGATGACATTGGCCCAGCATGGTGATGTTTTGCTGTTGGACGAGCCGACTACCTATCTTGATCTGGCGCACCAGATCGAATTGATGAACCTGATCACCATTCTCGTCCGCGATCACGGCAAGACCGTCGTTGCCGTACTGCATGATCTCAACCAGGCGGCGCGCTATGCGGATCACATCGTCCTGCTGAAAGGCGGAAAGATTCGCGCGGCGGGGCCTCCATATGATGTGATCTCGCAGGAGGCTATTGCCGAGGTGTTCGGGGTACGATCCCTCGTCATCCGCGATCCCGTGGCGGGCACGCCCCTTTGCATCCCGTTGTAGCGCTGCCGGCGTTGCGGAAATATCACGCTCTCCGGCATTCTGTGG
The DNA here is from genome assembly GCF_022637395.1 of Shinella sp. H4-D48. Classification (GTDB taxonomy): domain Bacteria; phylum Pseudomonadota; class Alphaproteobacteria; order Rhizobiales; family Rhizobiaceae; genus Shinella; species Shinella sedimenti. The sequence goes on from NZ_CP093339.1 coordinate 149,255, forward strand.
TCTATGCCACCAGCTCGCAGTTCGAGCGCTGAAAGAATTCTGACAACGAAATCAGACATAAAGATGAGTTTTTTTGTCTTGATTTAACTGAAGGGCTGCCTGAATTCTAAGCCACTGCACTTGCACGCATTTTACGGAATCGGTAGCTGTTTGTCGAAGGCCTGAAAATCTCTTTAGCGTCAAACACCGGGCCATCGGATGCGACCGAGAACAGAGCGTCGATGCCAAACTCATCCTCTCCCCTCAATTGGGATTCCCTTGATAGCAACGATCTGCTCAACCGCGCCATGGAGGCCTACTACGCCGACATGACGAGGGCCGTGCGGCGCAAGGGGCACCCGCTTTCAACCGCCAGGGATGTCGTCCACGACCTCTATATCAAGCTGGCGGCCAAGCCCGATGTCCTGCGGCAGAAGCGTTCCATCAAGGCCTTCCTGTGCCGATCCGCCATCAATCTGGGTATCGACCGGCTGCGGCGCGAAAATCGGGAGGCGTGGCTTTTTTCAGGTACGGAGAAGGAGGCGCTCACTATCGCCTGCGTGGGCCCGGCACCCGACAGGGCGCTCGAGATCGAGGCGCGTATCGCCGTTCTCCGCGAAGCCATAGCGGAGCTGCCCGAACGTCGACGCGTTGTCTTCATCCTGCATCGGCTGCACCATCTTTCGCCCGATGAGATTTCGACGAAGCTCAGGATTTCCCGCAACATGGTCGATCGGCATCTGCGCCGGGCGTTCGCGCATTGCCTCGACCGTCTTCTTTGCATCGATTAAGAGTCCCGAACAGGCATTGCCGATCGTCTACCAAGCAGGATCGAGGCTCCAGGAGAAGTCGATGCGGAGCACCCGTGCCAATCAAATTCAGCGAAAGCGCAATCGGGAGGCGACGGATTGGCTTCTGCGTAATCGCGATCCCGGGCAGTCTGCCGAGGAGAGGGCACATTTCGAGGATTGGATGAAAGATCCCGGAAACTGTCGCACATACCAGGTCGCAGAAGGCCTGATCGGCGACGCGCGCGCAGCCATTCAGTCCGATCCAGCGCTACGCAACATCCGGACGGAAGCGCGCAGCCGTGCGAAGCCGGTCTTGTCATGCCTTCTGGTGATGGCCTGCGCTGCGACAGCGTTCTTCGCCTTCGATGGCCCCATGCGCCTCCAAGCCGATGCGCTCTCGAGCGTTGACGACATGCCGGCTCTGACGCTTGAGGACGGCTCTGTCGTGCAGTTGAATGCGTCGTCCGCGATTGCTGTCGATTTCGATGGGAAGCGTCGAACAGTGCGCCTGTTGCGCGGACAGGCGTTCTTTCAGGTCGCGCCTGCACCCGGCAGGCCGTTTACCGTGGAAGCCGGGGATACCCGCGTAACGGCCCTCGGTACAGCATTCGATGTCCGGTACGGTGCCCATGATACAGGCGTAACGGTCACCGAACATACGGTTCTGGTCGAGCCGGGCGGCGCGGGTTCGGCGTCGATGCGCGTTTCCGAGGGGGAGCAGGCCACCTATGACCGCGCCAGCGGAACAATGAATATGCGTCCGGTGGACGACCTCACTGCTCTTGCCTGGCAGCGCGGACAACTCGCCGTGGAGAACGCACCGCTGTCCTATGTCATCGAAGAGATCAGTCGCCATTTCTCCGGCCGTATTGTCCTTGCAGGAAAGGGGCTCTCCGATCGCCGGGTCAGCGGCACGATAACTGTCTCCGATACGGCGGCAGCCCTGTCCTTCCTTCACCAGGCGCTCGGCGTGAAGGTGATGCAGGTCGGTCCACTCGTCGTCATCCGGTGATGCGGATCAGAGGTTCCGCCGTTTCGAGACGTAGCAATCTGTTTAGGAGCAATAGTGTGATTAGAACGACCGCCGTAGTGAAGACCGAATTTGCCTCTAAGTATCTCGTGCAGATGTGCAAGCATTTCGCCCACAAGGTGGATGTCGAGTATACCGATACCCATGGCGAGTGCCGTTTTGATAATGGCATTGCAATGTTCGACGCAGACGCGGCGTGCCTGCATCTGGCCGTTGAGGGAACAACCGAGGAGGCCGTCACCTGGGCTCAGTCGGTTCTCGAAAGTCACCTGCTACGCTTTGCCTTTCGAGAGCATTTGGAGGGCCTCGCCTGGCACCGCTCAGATGGAGCCTAACAAAACATTCCAAACTGCTCAGACAATCAGAGCTACCTTTTTTAGCTTCTCTCGGTGCGGCAGAAACGCCGCCATGTCCTTCACAACCCTGCGCGACTGGAGCGAGCGTAAGGGCAGCACCGACGCGGAAGTGGATTCTGCCAGCGTGGCAATGCTGGGCAGGGTGCGGTAGAGGGAGAAATACTCGTCATGAAACCGCCCGCGATCGGCGAGCTCAGAACGACGTCCGGCTTTGCGTCGCGCCTCATCGATCGCGGTGCAAACGGGCCGGAAGCACTGCAGAAGGCTTCTGAGATGCTCGTGCGGTTAGCAGGCGACAGCAAGCTCTTGCAAGACGTCCGAATGGATGGACTGCCGAGCGGGCCAAGCGTCGGCCTTCACATCGACCGTGCGAAAGCCGGCGCGTTGGGTGTAAACTTTTCAACGATAAGCAACACGTTCGCCGCCGCCGCAAGCTCGACCTGCATCGATAATTTTCCGCGTGCGGAACAGCTCCAGGCATCGCGCCTTCTTCTGCGGCCCATCGTGATGACGTCGCTCGCCTTCACGTTGGGCATCGTGCCGCTTGTCATTGCCAAAGGTCCGAGCTCGGAGACACAGAACGCGATGGGGACAGGCCTCTTCGGCGGTATGATCACGGCCACTGTTCTCGCTGTCCTCTTCGTGCCGGTCTTCTTCGCGTCGATCATGCGATTTGCCGAGTGCAAGACATTGCATCAAGCTGCCGGGGCGGTCAGACAGTGAAAACGCGCTCGGACCGCGCATGAGAACAGGAAAACACTTATCCTGTAACTTCTCGAACTCAGTTTTGGAGAAAACAAGTGAGCGCATCATCGACAAGCGGTAACGTGACACTGGACATTGCGACGAAGGAGGATCTGCCGCGCTTCCGCAGGGATATTCAGGATTCCTTCGCAGTTGCAGTCGTGGAAACCTTCGGATCGCTCGACGAGGGGCCAATCCCGTCCGACGAAGACGTGGCGTCCTCCTTCCACGCTCCGAACGCAATCGTTCACCGCATCCTCGAAGATGGTCAATGGGTCGGCGGCGCCGTGGTTTCGATCAATGCAGAAACCCACCGGAACTCGCTCGACTTTTTCTTTGTGCGTGTCAGTGAATTGGGCCGTGGCATCGGCCGCAAGGCTTGGGCCGCTATCGAGGCGACTTACCCCGATACGACGGTCTGGACAACGCACACCCCTTACTTCGAGAAGCGCAACATCCACTTCTACGTCAACATCTGCGGCTTTCACATCGTGAAATACCATCACGCTGGTTACCCCGATCCAAACCGCCCGAATGAGCCTGACCTTCCGGGCGACGACGGGATGTTTGAATTCGAGAAGCGAATGCGCCCGGACGCCGGTTAGCAAGCCGAATCGCTTGCAAAAAGGATGCTCGCCGGCACTGTGAGCCTGTTAAATCGAGTGTAGCGATACGTGCTTCTCAAGCTCGGCCGCCTGCTCCTTCCGCTCGCTATAGCGGTCGGTGAGATAGGCAGAAGCGTCGCGGGTGAGGATAGTGAACTTCACTAGCTCCTCACAGACATCGACCACCCTGTCGTAGTAGGATGATGGCTTCATTCGACCATCGGCATCGAATTCCTGGTAGGCTTTGGCGACAGAGGACTGGTTGGGAATGGTGATCATCCGCATCCAGCGGCCGAGAATACGTATCTGATTTACGGCATTGAAGGACTGGCTACCGCCGGAGACCGCCATGACGGCGAGCGTCTTGCCCTGTGTTGGCCGCACGGATCCGACCGAAAGCGGGATCCAGTCGATCTGGGATTTCATGATGCCTGTCATCGCGCCATGGCGTTCAGGGCTCACCCAGACCTGCCCCTCCGACCATTGCGAGAGCTCGCGCAGCTCCTGGACCTTCGGATCGCTCGCCGGCGCTTCATCTGGCAACGGCAGGCCTTTCGGGTCGAACATGCGAATTTCGCATCCGAGCCGCTCGAGCAGCCGGCTAACCTCGAACGCGAGCAGGCGGCTATAGGAGACCTCGCGAAGCGAGCCGTAGAGGATCAGGATACGTGGCTTATGCGTCGAAAGTGTTGGGCGTAGAGCATCGAGATCGGTCGAATTCAGATGTTCTTCCTGCAATGCTGGGAGGGTATCAGGCAATGCGCTGTCCTTCCTGATCGAGGATCTGTTCACCGTCCTCCTTGAAGAACGACCCTTTGAAGCTGCTTGGCAGAATGTCCAGGGCGACCTCGGACGGGCGGGCGAGCCGGGTGCCGAGCGGAGTTACGACAAAGGGGCGATTAATGAGGATCGGTGTCTCGATCATCGCGTCAAGTAACTGGCTGTCGGTCAGGTCAGGGTTGTCCAGACCGAGTTCGGCATAGGGCGTACCTTTCTGGCGAATGGCTTCCCGGACCGTGAGCCCGGCATCCGGGATCATCGTCGCAAGCTGATCGCGTGTCGGCGGGTTCTTCAAATACTCGACGACAGCAGGCTCGATCCCGGCAGCGCGGATGAGTGCCAGCGTGTTTCGCGACGTTCCGCAGGAAGGATTGTGGTAGATGGTGACATCCATGGTCAGCGCCTTTCGGTGATAGCGTTTCGGGAAACGGCGGGAGCGGCTTCATACCAATCCTTCGAGCGGTTCACGATCCACACGACCGAAAGCATCACCGGCACCTCGATGAGCACGCCGACGACGGTGGCGAGTGCTGCGCCAGACTGGAAGCCAAACAAGCTGATGGCAGCGGCAACCGCAAGCTCGAAGAAGTTGCTGGCGCCAATCAGGGCCGAAGGGCCGGCAACGCAATGCCGTTCGCCGGTCATACGATTGAGCAGATACGCTAACCCGGAGTTCAGGTAGACCTGGATCAGGATCGGTACGGCGAGCAGGCCGATGACGGCAGGCTGGGCAATGATCTGCTCGCCCTGAAAGGCGAAGAGCAGAACCAGAGTCGCAAGAAGCGACACCAGTGAGATCGGCTGCAATTTTGCCAGCAAGCCATCCAGCGCCCGCGTTGTACCGTCAGCCGTGAGAAAGAGGCGGATGATCTGGGCGATAATGACTGGCACGACGATGTACAGGGCGACGGAGAGGACGAGCGTGTCCCACGGCACGGTAATGGCCGAAAGACCGAGCAGGAGGCCGACAATCGGAGCGAATGCGACGACCATGATGCCATCATTCAGTGCAACTTGCGACAGCGTGAACAACGGCTCCCCGCGTGTCAGGTTGCTCCAGACGAACACCATAGCCGTGCAGGGAGCCGCAGCGAGGATAATCAGCCCGGCGATGTAGGAGTCTATCTGGTCGGCTGGCAGGTAGGGGCGGAACAGCCAGCCGATGAACAGCCAGCCGAGCAGCGCCATCGAGAATGGCTTGACGGCCCAGTTTATGAACAAGGTCACGCCGATGCCGCGCCAGTAGGTGCTGACCTGCGCCAGAGATCGAAAGTCGATCTTGAGCAGCATCGGAATGATCATCAGCCATATCAGGAGGGCAACAGGAATGTTCACCTTGGCGACCTCGGCTGCGCCGATAATCTGAAAAAAGCCAGGCATGAGATGGCCGAGGGCGACACCGGCTATGATGCAAAGGAACACCCAGATCGTCAGAAAACGCTCGAACGTGGACATCAGACGGATTTTCCTTGTGGCGAAGTCGAACCTTCAATCGCGCCAATCCGGCGAACCTTCGTTTCGAGCGCCATGTGAATGATGAACGCCAGTGGCAAGTTGACGGGAGCTGCGATCCGGTTCTCGAGGTCTCGCGCAGCCTGAGCGACGGTGCGCCGTACCTCGATCTCCGAAGTTGGACGACGCGCGTCCGTCAAGGCTGCCGTGAGGCCGGCGTCGTTGACCTCAATTTGGTCCAACCTGAAGGCACTCATGACAAATTCGCCTCCGGCACGCAGCAGGGCGTCAACTCGGCGATGAGCGGAGCGCAAAGCTCCGTCGATCCGCCACAGCAATCCTTCAGAAGAAACAGGCTCAATTCCCTCAGGCCGTTGAGGTCTGCTCGATAGATGATCGACCGGCTCTGTCGTTCGCTCGTTATCAAGCCTGCCCGCGAAAGCGTAGCGAGATGCGCCGACATGGTATTTTGCGGCACCTCGATCAGGCGGGCAAGTTCACCCGCTGCGATGCCATTGGGTTCGTGCCGAACGAGAAGCCGGAAGGTCTCCAAGCGCGTGGTCTGGGCCAAGGCGCCTAGCGCCGCTATCGCAGATGTAGTATCCATAAATCCAGAATAATGGAAATATATAGGTTGTCAACAAGATGTAGACTATGGTCTTTCGACGTCACCTCACCTCCGGTTTGCCGTCGGCGGCCGGCCGGCTGATGCTTTGAAGCCGGTGATTCAATGGGCAACACGGCGCATCTCTCATCGATTTCGATCCAGGTTATTCAGGTTAATGCGCCTGAACGGCATACTGCATTCAGCGCCGAAGCCGGGCGCGCGTTATTGATCCGCGTCAAATCCTGGAAGTGCCGCACTTGATCTTCCGCAAGGCGGGCGTGCTTGTTTTTAGCTTATGCATGGCAGAGACCTTCATCCGGCATCATGCCAAGGGAGACGACGACGTGCCCCAAATAAGCGGAAGGATCTGGCACAAGCATTCAAGCATGATTCTCGTCGGGATCGCGTCAGGTGGATTGCTCGTCGGTCTGGTTCTGTCATGGCGGGGTTTCGACGATGCCGGTCTTGTCTGGACGGCTGCGACACTTGCTGTCCTCGTCAGCTTGCTCGTTCAGATTTTCGGCGCGTTGCGCAGGGGCGATGTCGGGCTCGATATCGTCGCGGCCCTGTCTATGTCCGCGGCGATTGCGTTCGGCGAGCCGCTTGCCGGAAACGTCGTCGGTCTGATGTATGCCGGCGGACAACTTCTGGAGGCCTTTGCCGAGGGACGGGCACGCCGGGAGATGACGGCCCTGATGGGGCGCGTCTCGCATTCCGCCATGCGTTACACCGCATCGGGGCTGGAGGAGATCGCGATCTCGCAGATAGGGCCAGGCGACCGCCTCCTCATCCGGCAAGGCGAAGTCATACCCATCGACGGGGTCGTCTCCGGTGAGGCGGCCACGCTTGACATGGCGGCTTTGACGGGGGAGCCGTTGCCCCAGCGGGTCACACAAGGGGCCGAGGCGCTCAGCGGCGCCACGTGCGTCGGCGCGCCCTTCGACCTCGTGGCAAGCCGCATCGCTGCCGAGAGTACCTACGCCCGCATTGTACATCTTGTCGAGGCGGCACAGGCCAGTCGGGCGCCAATGGTCCGCCTCGCGGACCGTTTTGCCATGGGCTTTCTTCTCCTGACGATCGCCATGGCCAGTGGTGCCTGGTATCTAACGGGCGATCCAATCCGGGCGCTTGCCGTTCTGGTCGTAGCGACACCCTGTCCGCTTATCCTTGCGGTGCCGGTCGCCATCATTTCTGGCATGTCACGCGCCGCAAAGAACGGTGTTCTCGTGAAAAACGGCGGCATGCTGGAAACGCTGGCACGGGTGCAAACGGCGATCCTCGACAAGACGGGTACACTGACTCACGGGCAGGCGGACGTTATAGATATCAGGACCACGTCAGGCTTTTCGGCAGACGATGTTCTGACGGCCGCCGCGGGTCTTGACCAAGCGTCCGGCCATGTCGTTGCGGCGACGTTGGTTCGAGCCGCGATCGACAGGGGGCTCCGTCTCTCCAAACCCGAGGCGGTAAAGGAAACGCCCGGAACCGGGATAGAGGGTCGGGTGGACGCGAAGACGGTGGTCGTTGGCGGAAGCAGTTTCGTACGGCGAATATCGGGTTGCGATGATCCTCGATCCCTGGCGACGCCGGCTACGCTAACCTCGCTGACAGTGGCCGTGGCGATTGACGGAAAGCTGGCCGGCATAATCGTCCTGCGCGATCAGATTCGCGCCGACGCACGATCCATGCTCGATGCCCTGCGTGAGGCGGGCATCCGCAAGATCGTGCTCGCATCGGGCGACCGCGCGGAAATCGCGCGCGCTGTCGGGGCGGAGCTGGGCATGGACGCCGTGCTGGGAGAGCTGACGCCGGAAGGCAAGGTGGCGGCCGTCAGGGCGGAAGCGCGCAATGGTACGGTGATGATGGTGGGCGATGGCGTCAACGACGCACCCGCGCTCGCTGCCGCTGATATCGGTGTTGCCATGGGTGCACGCGGCACGGCTTCCTCATCCGAAGCTGCCGGGGTCGTGCTTCTGGTGGACGAGCTTGGTCCTCTCGCGAAGGCCATCGCAATCGCGCGGCGTAGCCGCCGGATCGCGTTGCAAAGCGTATCGGCAGGCTTGGCGCTCTCCATCGCCGCGATGGTTGCGGCGGCGTTCGGATATCTGCAGCCCGTCGAAGGTGCATTCCTGCAGGAAGTGATCGACGTGGCCGTGATCCTCAATGCGCTCAGAGCACTCAGGTAAACCGTCGTATCACGCGGGGCGGGCCTGACCTAGGCGGTGGCTTCGCGTCCGCTCGTCTCGATGATCGCCAGATCGAAGAACACGTGCGGGGAAACCGCAACGGTCGCTAGGGGTTTTGGCTTGAGTGCGCCAGGCTCCCACCAGTCTACGTCATCGGACAGAAGTGACCACGCCTTAAGGCACTCACTGTCCCGCTCGGCGGTATTTTGAAGCTCATGGAATACGACGTCCAGCACCACGCTCTTCCATCGATGCCTGCCTTCCAGTGCTTCGACCAGCACGCAGGCGCGGGGGTTGGCACGGAGAAAATCAAGCTTCTTGCCCGGCATCGAAAACGCATAGAGATGGATGCCTGAATGCGCATAATGAATCGGGACGACATAAGGGACGTTATCCTTCGCGCAGGCCAGTCGCGCCAGATGGTACTTCGCAACCATCGCGATGCATTCGCTGTGCGTCATCTCTCGGATTCTCATTGCAGGCCCTCCATCGATGGATGCTCGTTCACCACGAGCGATTAGGGGACGCTCGGCAAAAGTCAGGGCACACGTTCCCCGACATCGCCGTTGAAATCTGCATGATAAACTCGCGGGATTTTCCATCCGAATGGCTGGTCGCGCATTGACACAGCGCAAGGCCGGCCTGCTCCGACAGGATTACATTCATCGGGACGGTCGCCGTTTTTTGCCCGCCGCTAGCTGGTCTCCAGCATCGCGACCGCTTCTTCGGCGATCACCTGCTCTTCGTCCGTGGCGATGACAAAGGCGGCAATGCGGCTTGCGGGATCGCTAATGAGGGTGGTGTTTGCGGCGTTTGCGGCGTGATCAAGACAAAGACCAAGCCAGCCGAGCCGATCGCACACGCCGGCTCGGATTTTCGGCTGGTTTTCACCGACGCCGGCTGTGAAGACCAGGGTGTCGAGACCGCCAAGCGTGGCGGCCAGCCGGGCGATCTCTCCAGCGACGCGGAAGGTGAAAAGGTCGATCGCCTCTTTTGCCGCCAAGGCATCGCTTTCCAGCAGGTCGCGGCTATCAGCGCTGATGCCGGAAACGCCGAGCAGCCCGCACTTGTGATAGAGGAAATCTTCCAGCGCCGCTGGCGTTTGTTGCTCGCGCATCAGCAGATGCAGCAGCACGCCCGGGTCGATCGTGCCGCACCGCGTCGCCATCGGAATGCCGTCGAGCGTTGAAAACCCCATGCTTGTGTCGCGACTTCGACCATCATGCAGACCGCACAGGCTCGCGCCACTGCCGAGATGTGCAACCACCACTCTGCCGCCGGCGTTTTCCGGCGCGACGCGGGCCAACTCGCCGGCTATGAACTTGTATGACAGGCCATGAAAACCATAGCGCTTGATGCCACTGTCATATAGCGCACGCGGAATGGCGAAACGGCGCACGAGCGTATCGTTCGTGCGATGGAAGGCTGTATCAAAGGAGGCCGTTTGCGGCAGGCCTGGCCGAACGCGTTCAACGGCGTGGATCAGGCGCAGGCTCTGTGGCTGATGGAGTGGGGCGAGCACCGTCAACGCCTCGATGGCCGCGATACTGTCCGCATCGAGACGAACAGCGCCGTCAAAGCGGTCGCCGCCATGCACGACGCGGTGACCGGCCGCTGCGACCTTGCCGATATCGAAATGGCGGCTGAAGGTTGCGAAGGTCTCGGCAAGGATGCCGCTCAAATCCGCCTGCGGCTGGGAATCCAATGTGAAATCGAGACTGGTTTCACCCGCGTCCACGTGTAACGTCAGGGGTGTATGGCGGAAGTCGATCACGCCGCGGGCGATCCGGGCGGGGCCATCGGAGCCAAGCGCGAACAGCCCGATCTTCACCGTGGAGGAGCCCGCATTGAAGGTCAGAAGCGTCTTCCTGCTCATGCGCGCAATACCTCCGCTACATGCGGTGCGGCGACTATCTTGGCGAGGGCGGCCGAGGCAATGCGGGCAGAGAGCGGATCGGCGCGGCTGGTCAGGACAATAGGCACTCGTGCGCCGAGCACCAGGCCAGCCGCCGTCGCACCGGCGAAATAGATGAGCTGCTTGGCCAGCATGTTTCCGGCCTCGAGATCCGGCACCAGAAGGATGTCTGCCTGTCCCGCGACGGGCGAGACTATGCCCTTGGTGCGCGCGGCATCCATGCTGATGGCATTGTCGAAGGCGAGCGGGCCGTCGACGCACGCACCGGTGATCTGCCCACGCGCCGCCATCACGGTCAGCGCTGCGGCATCGAGCGTCGATGGCATTTTTGGGTTCACGGTCTCCACCGCCGCAAGCACCGCCACCCTTGGCTCCTCCATGCCCAGCCGGTGCAGCAGATCGACAGCGTTCTGACAGATGTCACGCTTGTGCTCCAGCGTCGGCTGGATGTTGATGGCGGCGTCTGTGACGATGAGAGGCTTGCCATAGGCCGGAATGTCCATCGCGTAGACGTGGCTGATGCGCCTTTCGGTTCGAAGACCCGAGCCCGGTGCCACGACGGCGCTCAGCAACTCGTCCGTGTGAAGGCTGCCCTTGACCAGGACGGACACGCTGCCGGAAACGGCAATTTCAACGGCGCGCTCGGCCGCGGCATGGCTGTGCGCGACCGAAATGATCTCCACGCCTTCGAGAGAGACCTGCGCCGCCTCCGCGGCAGCAAGAATTTTCGCCTCCGGCCCGATCAGGACTGGCTCCAACAGACCGGCGTCGCGCGCTTCCAGCGCGCCGGTGATGGCCGCGGCCGAGCAGGGGTGCACGATCGCGGCGCGCAATGGCGGAAGGTCCCGCGCCCGCTTCACGAGGGCTTCGTAGCGGTCGTGCCGTCTCAACGATATGTCGGGCAGCTGCGTGCGCGGCCATTCGATCCTGTGCTCGGGCGCAATGACCTTCGCGGTTCCCTTCAGCACGATCTCGCCCTGGAGATTGGTGCAGATGGTATCGAGCAGGACAATGCGCTTCTGCGGCTGCTTCTCCTTCACTGTGACGGTTGCGGTGACCGTATCGCCAGGCATGACGGGTTTGAGGAACTGCAGGTCCTGACCGAGATAGATCGTCCCTGGCCCCGGCAGGCGCGTGCCGAGCACGGCGGAGATGAGGGCAGCTGTCCACATGCCGTGTGCAACGATGTGCCCGAAGAGGCCGGTCTTTGCGAAGGCGGCATCCAGATGGGCCGGATTGTGATCGCCGGAGACAGCGGCAAAAAGCTCGATGTCGTCGCGTCCAACAAGATGGACGATGGATGCGGTGTCGCCCGGCTGAAGTTCGCCAAAAGTCCGGTTGCGAAGGAAGTCGTCCATCGGCTGTTCACCTGTGCAAAATATCGCGGGTCGTATTCTTCAGAGCGTTTGCGTGGTCTTGTATCTGCAAGGTAACCGCTTTTTGCATCAAGTCCCATGGCCGGATGGCTCATTGTCGGGCACCTTAGAGAGCGCGTCGCCGGCTCCCCTTGACGCAGATCAAGTTTAAGCGCGCGAAATCGCCTAGCATGCATCACTATCGACGCTCGCGGCGTTGGCAGCCGTCGGTCGCTTGCGGTTTTATTGCCGCAATCGATATCCGCGCAGCCGGGTCAAGCCGGGCGAGCATACGTTGACATCCCACACACGTGACTTGGAGAAATGCCATGGCGAACGATCCGAACACCGAGGACTTGGCGCTGCTCGATCGCTATTGGCGCGCAGCCAACTATTTGTCCGTCGGGCAGATCTATTTGATGGACAATCCTCTGCTGCGAGAACCTTTGAAGGCTGAGCACGTGAAGCCCCGACTTCTTGGCCATTGGGGCACGACACCCGGGCTCAATTTCATCTATGCCCATCTCAACCGGATCATCCGGGCAAGGGATGCCGAGATTCTCTATATCTGCGGCCCCGGCCATGGCGGTCCGGGCATGGTGGCCAACACCTATCTCGAGGGCACGTATTCCGAGATCTATCCCGAGATCGGCGAGGACGAGGCAGGGCTGAAAAAGCTTTTCCGCCAATTCTCATTTCCCGGCGGCATTCCAAGCCATGCGGCTCCCGAAACGCCCGGATCGATCCATGAGGGCGGGGAGCTCGGCTACGCACTTGTGCACGCCTATGGCGCAGCGTTCGACAATCCCGGTCTTGTTGTCGCCTGCGTTGTGGGCGACGGCGAAGCCGAGACGGGGCCGCTCGCCGCCGCCTGGCATTCCAACAAGTTCCTCAGCCCGGTCTGTGACGGCACGGTGCTGCCGATCCTGCATCTCAATGGCTACAAGATCGCCAATCCGACCGTACTGGCGCGCCTGCCGGACGAGGAACTTGCCCATCTCTTCAAGGGTTACGGCTACGACCCGATCTTCGTGGAGGGCCAAGAGCCGCAGGCTATGCACCGCGACATGGCTGCCGCTCTCGACACCGCCTTCGACCGCATCGCAGCTATTCGCGCGGCGGCCAAGGCCGACCCGGCCCGCCGACCGCGCTGGCCGATGATCGTGCTGCGCAGTCCAAAGGGCTGGACGGGACCGAAGGAGGTGGACGGCAAGATGGTCGAGGGCCATTGGCGTTCGCATCAGGTGCCCGTTTCGGAATGCCGCTCGAATGCCGGCCATCGCGATATTCTCGAAGCCTGGATGCGCAGCTACGGGCCGGACGACCTCTTTGATGGAAGTGGTCGCCTGAAGCCGGAGCTGCGCGCGCTCGCACCTAAGGGTGAGCGCCGCATGGGCGCCACTCGTCACGCCAATGGCGGCGCTTTGCGCAAGGAACTGCGCACCCCTGATATCAACGACTATGCGGTTGCCGTCGACGATCCGGGGTCCATGGATGCGCAGGCGACGAAGGTTCTTGGTGACTACCTGCGCGATGTTATCCGGCTGAATGCGGCGGAGAGCAATTTTCGCGTCTTCGGCCCGGACGAAACGGCGTCGAACCGGCTCGGCAGCGTCTTCGAGGCGACGGATCGCGTTTGGATGGCTGAGACGCTCTCGACCGACGATCATCTGGCGCCTCAGGGCCGCGTGATGGAAGTACTGAGCGAGCATCTCTGCCAAGGCTGGCTGGAAGGCTATCTGCTGACCGGCCGCCATGGCTTCTTCTCCTGCTATGAAGCCTTCATTCACATCGTGGATTCGATGTTCAACCAGCATGCGAAGTGGCTGAAGGTGGCGCGCGAACTGCCCTGGCGAAAGCCGGTCTCCTCGCTCAACTACCTGCTCACCTCCCATGTCTGGCGCCAGGACCATAACGGCTTCTCACACCAGGATCCGGGCTTCGTTGATCTCGTCGCCAACAAAGGCGCCGATATTGTGCGCGTTTATCTGCCGCCGGATGCCAACACGCTGCTTTGGGTCGGCGATCATTGCCTGAAGACATGGAACCGCATCAACGTCATCGTCGCCGGAAAGCAGCCGGCGCCCCAATGGCTGACGATGGCGGAGGCGGTACACCACTGTGAGGCCGGGATTGGCATATGGGACTGGGCGGGCACGGAAGAGGGGCTCAGCCCCGATATCGTGATGGCCTGCGCAGGCGACGTGCCGACAATGGAGACGCTTGCCGCCGTCGCTCTCCTGCGCGAGGCGCTGCCGCATTTGCGTGTCCGCGTCGTCAATGTGGTGGACCTGATGGCGCTGCAATCGCCGCGTCACCATCCGCATGGGCTTCCCGATGCGGATTTCGACCGGATCTTCACGCGCGACCGGCCGGTGGTCTTCGCCTATCACGGCTATCCCTATCTCATCCACCGCCTGGTCTACAAACGCACCAACCATCCGAACTTCCACGTAAGTGGCTTCATCGAGAAGGGCACGACGACGACGCCCTTCGACATGGCAGTAATGAACGAGCTCGATCGATATCACCTCGCCATCGAGGCCATCGAGCGCTTGCCGGTTCCGGGCGAAAGGTCGGTGTCTATGGTAGACGCGCTGAAGGGCAAGCTTGCCGAGCATCACGCCTATGTGCGCGAATTCGGCGAGGACATGCCCGAGATCCAGAATTGGCGATGGCCTTATCCACGGAAGTAGGATCGTAGGCAGGCAGCGCTTTTATGGGCGCTGCTATTCTGCGAAAGTAGATTGCTCAGAGACCGCAACGTCAGCCTGCCGCGCGACGGGAGCATCGCTTTCCTGGTGCGAGATCCCTACCTACCTTCCGGAACGTTCCGCGCGGACCTGTGCTATCCGTGTGACGCCGATGTGCCCTCGCCGAGGGGATCGAGGATTGCCTGCGGCTGGCGGTGCTGGAACGTCTCGAGCTGTCGCTGGCTTGCGGACGCAACCGGCCCGCCCGCCAACAGCCTTGAACGCTGATGGAAGGTGGCCGAGATGGGGAATGCGCGGCGGCGCGCCATCACTGGCGCGTGCCACCGCGCATCTGGTCGACGTAGTACTGTTGATAAAGGTCGCGGTACTTTTCGGCCGTACCGGCATCGCTGTAGCGGGGCAATGTGTCCATGTCCGTCTTGTTGAGGATGACGCCGATGGTTTTTGCATCGATGCGGCTTTCGGCGGCGAGGAGGTCGCGCACCAGGTTCGCGGGGGTGCGACCCCATTCGACGACGAACAGGAAGCCGTCGGCCAGTGGCTCGAAAGCCTTGGCATCGATGACGGGGGCCAGCGGGGGCAGGTCTACGATGACATAGTCGAAGGCCTGGCGTGCTTCCTCGATGAGTTGTTGCATGGCTGGCGAGGAGATGAGGTCGTTGACGTGGGGTGCGCAGGCGCCGCCGGGCTGGACTGCAATCGGCAGCATGGAGAGCTGGGATTGCCGGTCGGTCTTCACGGCCTGGCCCCACGAAATGGTTCCCATAAGGGCTTCTACGAGACCCGCCTGCGGTGCCGGCTTCATGATCGCACCCAGGCTCGGCCTGCGCATATCGGCGTCGATCAGCAGCGTCCTTCTGCCGCTCGCAGCAAGAAGGGCTGCAAAATTGATCGCAACGGTTGATTTGCCTTCCCCCGGCAGGGCCGAGGTCACGCCGATCACGCGATTCTTGCTCAGGATTGTCATGTCGCTGATCAGCTTGGCGTTGCGCAGGGTTTCGGCGAAGACCGAGCGGGGCGCATCGAGAACGACGCGCGTCATCCGCTCGAGCGGAACGTTCTCCTCGCCGTCTTCCCCGGTAGGGCTGCCTGGTCCGGACTCCGACTTCACTGCCTGGGCGCCAATCGTCGCGGGTCTGCCTTTCCTTGTACCGCCGATGAGCGGCAGGTAGCCGAGCGGCTTCAGTTCAAGGATGGAGCGTATGTCGCTTTCGAGACGGAAGGCGCGTTCGCGCATTTCCTGCACGAAGGTCAGTGCACCGCCGGCCATCAGGCCGAGCACAGCGGCAAGGCCGAGCACCATGGTCTTGTTGGGGCTGGAGGCGGATGTCGGCACACCGGCGTCGGAGATCACCCGCGCCTTGGGGATCGGGAAGGACTGTTTCTGAGAGGCCTGCTCGTAACGGGCGAGATAGGATTCCGAAAGCGCCTTCAGCGCCGTTGCCTTCTGCTCCAGCTCACGCAGGTGCACGGAGGAAAGGTTCGCATCGGCATTGCTGCCGGTGACCTTCCGGATGCTCTCCCGCAGCGAAACTTCGCGTGAACGGGAAACTTCGTATTCGTTGCGGAAGCTCGCTGTCAGTTGCTGGAGTTCGCGGTAGATCTGCCCGGCGAGATTTTCCTTCTCGGCGCGCAGCGCGATGGCCTGTGGATGGTCTGCTCCGAAATTCTGCGTGATGTCCTGCGCGCGTTTCACGACGGAATTGTAGCGTTCTCGCAAATCCTGCAGCACCGAGCCACCCGTCTGCTGCGTCGGGATGGAGGCATTGTCGATGGCCTTGTCCGGTCCCTGATCGACGATGGCCCGGAACTGGGCGTAACGGGCAGAGGCGCTTGCAGCATCGGCCTGGGCGAGGATGAGCTGGCTGTTGAGGTCGGCAAGCTGCTGTTCGGACATCAGTTCGCCGCGGGCGGTGGTGAGACCGTTCTCGCTGCGGTAACGTTCGACTTCCAGGGCGGCGTCCTGCGCGCGGGTCTGAATGTCGGTAAGGCGCTCCTGCAGCCAGGTCGAGGCCTGTTCCGTCGCCGTGAAATTGGCGCTGAGCTGGTCTTCGAAAAAGGCCTCGGAATAGCGCCGGGTAACGGCGGCCGCTAGCTGGGGGTCTGTCGAGCGGAAAGAAACGGCAAGCACGGCGCTGCGGGAAACGCGCTCCACGGCCAATGACTGCTGCAGAATGCTGGCCGCCTTATCGCGGCGTCCCTTTGCAAGCGCCTCCTGCGAGGCTTCCGGGCCGGAGGAACCAAGCGAGGCGAGCGACTTCGCCCAGCCCTTGACGGTCGCGACGGGCGACTGCGGCGGGTTGAGAACGGTTTCATTGTCGGCCAGCTTGAGGTCATCGACCACGCGCAGCGCCAGCCGCCCCGACTTCAGAATTTCGACGGCGCTTGCGATACGCATGTCGACCTGTTGGCTGCTTTGGGGCGAAGGCTCGCTCTCCTCGGCATAACGCGACAGATCTTCATCGAGCAGGATCTGCGTCATCGACGTATAAATCGGTGTCGCGAACACCAGATAGGCGACAGCGAGCGCGACGGCGACCGCGACCGAAAGGGCAATCAGGCGCGCCCTGCGAACGAGGATCGTCATCAGGCGATTGAGGTCGATGAAAGAATCGGACGGGTCCGGTTCCCTGTGAAGAATGCGGCTTTGCGTTACCGTACGTTGATGCATGGGGCTCCGTTCTGCCTTTCGGCGCGATGGATGCTTTCCTCCCCGACATGTCTCCGGACCGCTCTTGGCCCGGAGACACGAGATTATGCCGCGCGAATCCGGCCCTCGTGCGACGACATCATGTCGCGCAGGGATTCATAGACGGCGCCTCCGATATCCGGACGAGCGAGCGCGAAGGCGACATTGGCCTCGATGAAGCCGTGCTTGGAGCCGCAATCATAGGTCCGTCCCTCATAGGGATGGGCGTGGAAGGGCTGGCCCCTGGAAAGTTCCAGCATGCTGTCGGTCAACTGGATCTCGTTGCCTGCGCCGCGCTGCTGTCGAGCGAGATGGCCGAAGATCTCCGGCTGGAGAATGTAGCGGCCGTTGAGGAAGAGATTTGACGGCGCTTCGCCGGCTTTCGGCTTTTCCACCATATGGGTTACGGCAAAGCCGTGACGCACGGCCGCACCTCTACCGACGATGCCATATTGCGAGGCATCCTCAGGTGCGCATTGTTCGACACCGACGACATTGCCGCCGACTTCGCCGTAAAGCTCCATCAAGCCCGCCAGGCAGCCGCGCACGCCGAAAGAAATCATGTCGGGCAGAAGCAGCGCGAAGGGCTCGTCGCCGATAAGGTCGCGTGCACACCAGACGGCATGGCCGAGGCCTAGCGGCGCCTGCTGGCGGGTGAAGCTCACCGAGCCGGCGGTTGGCAGAAGGCGGGAGAGCTCGCTGACCTTGTCGTTCTTGCCGGATCGTTCGAGCGAAGAGATGAGCTCCGGCGTGTCGTCGAAATGATCTTCGATGACCTGCTTGTTGCGGCTGGTGACGAAAACGATATGTTCGATGCCGGCCTCGCGGGCCTCGTCGAGCGCATACTGCACGACGGGGCGGTCGACGATGGTCAACATTTCCTTGGGCATGGCCTTTGTGGCCGGCAGGAATCGGGTTCCGTTGCCGGCGACGGGAATGACAGCCTTGCGGACGGTCTTGGTTCGCACCATGGCATTATCCTTTGTTCTTGAGCGCGAGTTCCTGCGCTGTCGGGGGAGCTGAGGCCGCGCGGGGCGCGGCCGTCTTGCGGTGGATCGGCGGCGCGGTCAGGCGGCGCCAACGGGCAGCGATCGGCATCGCGAGATGCCGCAGAGCACGCGGATCGCCAAGCGCTACCTTGGCGGCAGCGCCGAACGAACGGTTCTTGAGGTGTTGGACGAGTGCCAGAAAGGCGCGCGTTTCCATGAGGTTGCGCGTGCGCCGACGCTGCGCGGCGGCGGCTTCGCCCGAAAACGGGAAGCGTGCGAGAAGCCGACGATCGCCAGCCAGCATGCCATCGACATGGTGGAGGTGCAGCACGCGGGAAATCGAGCTTTCGCGGATATGGTAGAGATAACCCGCCTCCGGGACGACCGTGCAGCGGCCATCCGAAGCAAGCACGGCGGCGAGCAGAAGATAATCTTCGCCGATGCGCAGGGCCTCGTCGTAGGTGAGTCGGTTTTCCCGCAGGAAGGCGCGGCGGAAGACCGGTTTCATGTAGCCGAAATTGTGCGTGCTGCGAAAAATCCGGTTGGATTCGATGAATGCCGGCAATGTCAGGCCGGGCATGGCAGCAAGGAGGCTTTGCGGAAACATCCGCTCCGTGCGGCCATCCGCATGCAGCACATCAAGATTATCGACTGCCGCTACCGCACCCGCGCTTTCCGCTGCACCGATCATGCGGGCAAGACGGCCCGGCCGCATCGTGTCATCGGCATCGAGAACTGCGATCCAGCGGCCGCGCGCGGTGGCAAAGCCGGCATTGCGCGCTGCGCCGGGTCCGCCGTTGCAGTCGAGCGATAAAAGCTTCACGGCCGGCTCGCCCAGTGTGGTGACGATTTGGCGTGTCGCGTCGGTCGAGCAGTCGTCGGCAACGATTACCTCTACCGATACGCCATCCTGCGCCAGGGCACTGCCTACGGCTCTCTTGATCGTGTCGGCCGCGTTATATGCGGCGATCACGACGCTGACATCGGGAGTGGTCATTGCACCGCCTCCAGATTTCCATAGGGCTCGATGGCGCGTGCACCGAACAGACCGCCGATCGCGCCAGCATGAAGAAGACCGCGCAAGAAGAAGCGGTTACGGCGTACAGGGGAGAAGGCGAAGGCCGTCGCACCCGCAAAGCAGACAGCGCTTTTCGCAGCGGCCAGCGCGGCCGCGCTCAGGCGCGATGCACCTTCATGGCGCGCAGCGAGAAGCCGGCCATGGGTCTGCCCCATGCGCAGCCTCCGGCGCGCCAGCCAGGAGAGGCAGGCACGCTCCGCCGGAACGATTTCCTTCACCCAGGCCTCCTCGGCAAAGGCGATGTGCCCGCCTTCGGCATGAACCGCGCTGAAGAAGGCGGTGTCCTCACCGCCGCTACGGCCCAGCGCAAGATCGAAGCGCCGGCCAGCGATAGACGGCGCGGCACGACGCATCAGGACGTTGCAGGTATATCCGGTGCGAATTTCGCCGTTCACCCAGACGGGACGCGTGGCGTGGAAATCGCCCTCACGCATCCAGTCCGGCGCGCCTTGCCCGTAGAGCGCGCGCACGGGGCCAAGCACCACGTCGGCGCGACGTTTTCCTGCGGCGGCGAGCAGCGCGTCCAGCCAGAGGGGCTCCACCGTCTCGTCGTCATCGACGAAGGCGATGAAGTCGGCATCACTGTGTTCGAGGCAGGCGTTGCGGGCGATGGAGATATTTCCAGCGGGGCAGTGCACATAAAGGATGCTGGCCGGAAGCATTGGCATCGCGGCTTCGACGCGATCGCGGGCGCTCGGCTCCACGTCGTTGTCGGCGACAATGATGCCGAGGCGTACGCCCGCCGGAACGATCAGCTGCGAGAGTGAGGTGAGTGTTTCCGTCAGTGCGGTGCGCCGAAATGTGCAGATGGCGATGTCGATGCGAATAGGAGCCGTCATGCAAGGGCCCTCCGCTGGCGCGGATCCAGCACCTCGCGCCAGAATCCTGCCGACCACGCGAAATGCATGATCATGGCGGAAACGGCGGCGAGCGGGCCATATGGATTGCGTTGGCTGAGCGCCATCCACGCGCCATAGCCCATGCAAGCGGCAGCCCAGAGCACGAACGGCACGGCGGCAATCCAGTTGATGGCGGCAAGGAACGCACCGACGGCGACGGGCGCCACCATCAGCGGCAGCATCTGTCGGACGCTCGGGCGCGAGCGGTGTTTCAGGAAGTTTCTCGCCCGGCCGCGGCCGTAGCCGAAATACTGCCTGAAAAGCGGCAAGGCACTGGCCCTTGGATAGTAGACCATGCTTGTGCGTGCGGTCATCCACACACGGTAGCCCGCCCGATGGAGCCGGTAGTCGTATTCGGCATCCTCGTTGGCGGTAAACGCTTCGTCGTACCCGCCAATGGCGCGGAAGGCGGCGATGCGCATCAGCGCGTGATGGCCGTGATCCGTCCAGTGGCTTTCGGCGCCGACGCGGTGTTTGGCTCCGCCGTTGCCGAGGACGGAATTCTGCGCGACGGCCGTCGCCTTCTGAAAGGTGCCGAAGCCGATCGTCTGCATGGCAACCACGACCGAATCCGCGCCGGTTTCGAGCGCCTCCTCCACCAGCACGCGGCAGTAGTCGTCCGGATAGGTGCCATGGGCATCGATGCGGATGAGGTAATCGTGTTCGGCGCCGAAGGTCGCGACGGCGAGGTTGATTGCGGCGCTCTGGATGCGTTTGGGATTGTCGAGCACGTGCATGTTGGGCACCGCCACCGCGAGGCGACGAGCGATATCCCGCGTGCCGTCGCTGCTGCCGCCATCGACGACGACGAGGGTGGCAGTAAGGCCGGCCAGTGTCGGTTCGAGCTGGCGCACCAGATGCTCGAGATAAGGCGCCTCGTTGAGGCAGGGGATGACGATCAGGCAACGCACCGAGGCGACGGCATCAGCGTTCATGGCAATCCACCTTGTTGGCGATGAGGGACGGGAGGGGAGGAAGAGCCGCCAGTCCTGCCGGCTGGCGCAAGGCGCCCAGGCGCTGGACGAAGGCTGCGCAGTCGGCGCGATCCAGGACCCAGGGCCGTGTGCCAAGCGCGACAAGGCGGGCGTTGAGCGCTCGATAGGCATCTTCACCGAATGTGGCGAAGCGCTCGGTGAGCGTTTCGAGGCGGCCATCGGCAAGGGCAATGCCGATACCGTGCCGGGCGGCGAGGCGCGCGGTTTCGGTGCCGTCGAGAACGATGGGCAGGGCACCGTGCCGACCACCTTCATAGATGCGGTTGGGCAGCAGCCACTGCGAGTTCTGGCCTTCTTCGAAGAAGTCGATGGCCCAGGTGAAATCCACCTCGGCATAGATGGCCGACAGGTCCTCCGGGTTGCGGTAAGGGCCTTCGAAGCGGATGAAGGGTTCTCGATTGACGATGCCATCGAAATCGTCGAATTCGCGGTAGGCCGGCCGGCCGCGCAACACCACCTCGAAACGTCCTTCCATGCGTCGCGTGAACGCACAAAGCAGGTCAAGCGATTTTCGGCAGCGGATCGCGCCGAACCAGCCAATGCGCCACGGTGCGCCGTCCGGGCGGGCGCGTTCCGGCGGGCGGGTGTCGTGGCTGCCCAACTCCAGCACCCGGTTCTCCAGCAAGTGGATCGGCGCGCGGATGCCGGAAAGGGGTTTGAAGTAGTGTTCTATGAAGGCCGGTGAGCTGGTGACGACGAGGCCGGCGTTGCCGCCGAAATAGCTCTCGGCCCTACGCAGGACCCGGCCCACCGCGCCTGTTTTCAGCATCAGGCGGTGAACATCGAGGCATTCATAGGCAATCGGGACGGCGCCGAAGTGCGCCGAGGCGCGCCGCGCCAGCACCAGCATTTCGAGGTTGCGGGCGAGGATCACGTCCGGTTGCGGCAGGCCCGCCAGCTTCAGGGGCAGCCGCGCTACCGCACCGGCCACCGCGACCAGACGCTGGGCAAAGCGGGCGTCTGCGGTGGTGCCGAGTTCCAGCGGTGTGATGCTCTCGATGTCGGCGAAACGGTTTTCGCCGCGGCGGAAGCCTGCGAGCATCACCTCCGAGCCGCCCGCCTGCAGCATGAGAACCCGTCGGCGCACGGCAGGGTCGGAAAGGTCGTGAACGAGGTAGAGGACCCTGAGCATCGGCGTCATCCGCTCAGTTCACCAGGCAGGCGACGGAACCGTCGAACTGGCAAGGCTCACCTTCGGCGGTGAACGCGAGACGCTCCACTTCCACCCGCGTCGGGCCGGAAAACGCAAAACGCCCCATCCAGTCGGAAAGTGTGTCGGTGCCCCAAAGCGACAGGAAGATTTTCTGCGCGTGGTTGGGCAACTTCTTCGGGTCCGTCACCTCGTGCACCAAAGCGCCGTTCACATAATAGCGCAGGCTTTGCTTCTGCCAGACGAAGGCATAGTCGTTGAAGCCTTTGTCGGCGCCACCGGGAACGGGCACGAGTTTCTCGTTGCCGCCCTTACCGGCGATGTACTGGTTGAGCTGGACGCGACTGGTATCCTTGCCGAGAACCTCGAAATCTATCTCGTCATGCGGTTTTTTATCAGTCGGGCCGATATAGGTGAAGAAGGCCGAGTTGAGACCCGCGCCGGTGGCCGTTTTCATGCGCACCTCATAGGTGCCGTAGCCGTAGCGTTTGACAGTCTGCACCTCGCCACAGGCATACTGGCGCTCGCCGGAGGGCTTGGCGTCGAAGGAAAGCAGGAGTCTTCCGTCTTCGACACTCACCTGGTCCTTGGACCATGTGCAGTTCTGATGTTTCCCGTTGTCCCAGCCGTCGGAGATGTACCAGCGGGCGGCGTCGAGTCGGTCGAACTCTTCGACGAAAGAGGTACCGGAAGCCCCGTCCTGTGCGGCGAGGGGACCTGCGCCGCCAAGTGTGGCGAGGAGGGCGGATGCCCCGATGGCCTGTTTCAGCAGAATGGTCATGATCACCTCCGTTGAGCGATGGAGCCGTTGGGCTTCATCGGCGGGTGTGGGCGTTCGGCCAGCGGCCGTTTGCGATCGCCCATGCGGCGGCCGGTAAGGATGGCGTGCAATGCGGGTGCAAAGCGCCGTGCCAGCGCATGGGTGGAAAAGAGGATGACGAGGGCCAGCAGCGGACTTGCAGCGTAGAACAGCGGGTAATCGGCATGACTGCCGAGCCGATTCCAGACCATCCAGAAGAGGATGAGCAATGGATAGTGCCCGCAGAAGATCCAGAAGCTCAGTCCGCCAAGCTGCGCCAGCCTCTGGCCTGCGGCGGTGCGGACAAGGAGCGCCGAAAGTGCCCAGGCGCCGAAGATACCGGCGATAGCAGTGACGGCGCGGAGCATGTTGAGCCAGACGGGGAACTCTGGACCATAGGCGTAGAGCGCAACGGAAAGCAGTACCGCCATTGCAAGCACGGAGAGGACTACGGGCAGAGCGAAACGATCCATCCGTTTGATATCGATGCGATGGAGCGCCATTGCGACGCCGAAGCTGAAGCCGAACAGAATGGATTTCTTGAGGAAAATGCCACTGGGCACCGGCAGCACGGCATAGGCCAGCATCAGCCCGAGCACCGTGAGCGGATAGCGCAGGCCGGCAAGCGCGATCACCGGTGAGAGAATGAGGCAAACAAGCAGATCCCGCAGGAAGTAGAGCGGAATATTGATTGGCCAGTTCTCAATGGCGAGGGAGAGGTTCATCACCTCACGCGGCGTCGCATTGACGAGGTCGGGCAGGTAACCGAAGCCGATGCCGCGTGTCTGGGCAAGATAGACGAGTGCGAGAAACGCGATGTTCCAGAGCAGGAACGGCAGAAGGATCGTCGATGCCTTGCTGCGCAGTGTCCTGCGATAATCGAAGGCTTCGAAGCCGCGATGAAAGAGCAGGTAACCGGATATGGCACTAAGGCAGGGCACGCCAATACGGAACAGGCTGTCGCCCAGGAAGACGCGCATCCAGTCGAAGCCGCTGAACGCGCCTGCATAGGGGCTCGTTGCCGGATCGTGGGGAACATGCACGAAGATGATCCCAGATATCAGCACGATCCGCATCATATTGATGCGTGCCGAGACTGTCGCGTCGATTTGCACGGTTGCGTCACCCCTCTGGTGCGCCGTTCCCATCGGGCGGCCTTCGAACAAGGACAGACCGAAGCCTGAGAAGAGGAGTTTGCGCGACGGGACAGCAGAAAATGTGGCGGCGCAGCAAATTTGCCGGCGAATACGGTTGCATCGCAGCATCGGGTGCAAAATTGCATTCGGTCAGAAACACACGCTCACATACGTGTGAGACAAATGTGAAGTCCCGTTTAACAATACTTTGAAGGCTATTCGAATGTACTGATGTAGACGCAATTTTTGAGTGCAAGCGGCCCGGAATTTTTTTCAATTTTCTGCGATGATTTGGTTTGGATCAGCGACTATTCCGGCGCATCGCCCATGAATTGGGGCGGCCTCAAGGCAGGCCGACAGGCGATGTGGCGCCGGGACGACGCACCAGATCCAGCAGCTTTCGCAGCAACGGCCGCTCTGTAAGAAGCGTGAGGGCAACGTAGATCGCGCCGCCGAGCAAGATGCCGATCACGACCTGCAGCGCGGGATGGAACTCAGGCGACAGATAGTTGTCGAGGGCATAACGCACTGCAAGCGCCATTAGTGCGGCAGTGAGCATGGGGCGGATCGACTGGTAGAAGCCGGAGAGGAAAGGTGTTCTATCGGCCCGGAATACGACCCAGGAATAGCCGACGAGCACCGCCGCGTTGACAAGGCAAAGCGCGACCATCGCCTCGATGAGCGTGCCGTTATAGGCGCCGTAGGCGACGGCGGCGGTGGTTGCCGCCGCACGACCCACCGCCCACCAGAACAATGCGCTGCCATGGCCGGAACCCTTCAGATAGGGAATGAAGGTGCTGCACGGCGTCAGCAGTCCCTTGGAGATGGCCAGCAGCCCAAGCACCGGCCAGGCGGAGGCCCATTGCGCGCCAAAAAGCAGCAGCATGGCCGGCTCGGCAACTGCCCAGAGGCCGAACATCATCGGCGCGAGCAGCAAGGTCGTGACCTGTGTGCTCAGCATCAGCGCCTGCGAGCGGCGCTCGCGGTCATGCATCATTGCGCTAAAGGCGGGAAAAAGGACACCCATCACGCCCGACAGCACGACCTGATTGGGAATGCTGGAAAAGCGATTGGCGGCCGAATAAGCGCCGGCATCGGCCAGGCCGAGGAAGCGCGATATCACCACCATGGGGGACTGGAAGGTGACGAAATTGGCGAGCTCCGAGCCCATCAGCCCGAGGCTGAAGCGTGTCAGCCGAACGACGCTGGCCAGACGAAACTGCAGGCGCGGCAAATAGCGCGAAACGAAGAAGAGGCCGACAAGCCGGATCACCCCGGCGACAAAAAGCTGGCAAACGAGCGCGAAGATGCCGAAACCGGAAAATGCCAGGATCACCGCCGCAATGGCCGCGATCGATTCGGAAATCATGCTCCACAGTGCATCCCGGCTGAACTGCATGCGGCGGGCGACAAGCGCATAGGCAACGTCGCCAGCGAGCTGCAGGGGTATGAGCAAACACATAAGCCGCAGAAGCGATGCTGCGTCCGCTGCGCCGAACCAGTCCGCCAGGGGCTCGGCGAAGACATAGAGCCCAGCTGCCATAAGGAAGGCGAAGGCGAGATTGGCCCAGAAAACCGAGTGAATCGTCTCGGATTCTTCCTTCGCCTCGAGAATGAGAGCCGAAGCGAGACCGGCCCCGCCGATCATCGCCAAAAACTGCACGACGGCCAGCGCCACGGCAACCGCGCCGAATTCTTCGGGTGTCAGCAGTCGGGCAAGAATGGGCACAGTGACAAACTTAAGCCCGAATGTGCTTGTCTTGGATAAGACGCTCCAGCCGACATTTCGCGTTACCGACTTCGCGTTCACGGACTGGGACATGTCGGAAACCTGCTTCAAAAGGAGCATCGACGAAGACAAAAGCCTGCGCCGGAAACGGCCACGCCCCGGTGGGAGGAGACCAGACGAACCTCTTTCTAGAGAAACCACAGGGACGAAAAGATGGCGAAGCTGACAGTAATCATTCCCTTCTACCAGAAGGAGCCGGGCATCCTGCGGCGTGCGCTCACGTCTGTTTTTGCTCAGAAATTCAATGACTTCGATGTCATTGTCGTAGACGATGAATCGCCTTTCCCACCCCATGGCGATCTGATCGCTTTTTCGGAGGATGAGCAGGCGCGTGTTCGCGTCGTGCGCCAGGACAATGCGGGCCCGGGCGGCGCGCGCAATACCGGGCTTGATAGCGTTTCGGCCGCGACCGACTTCGTGGCCTTCCTCGATTCGGACGATATCTGGACGCCCGATCACCTCGCTATTGCCCATGCGGCGATGACCGGGTTTTCCGCGGATTGCTACTTTGCCTCCATCACGGGAGGCGAAGCGTTCTACTATCATTTCGGCGTGGAGGACCTCGCAAGGACCGAGACGGTGATACGTCTTTTGGACGATCCGCTTCTCATCGAAATTCCCGATCTCACCCAGGTCATGTTGAAGAACTGGAGCTTCCTGCATCTCTCCTCGATGGTGATCGGCCGGCCGGTGTTCGAGCGTATCCGCTTCGATGCGGCGCTGAGGCTCGCGGCGGAGGACGTGCTGTTTTTCTGCGACTGCGTGCTTGCCGCCCGGCGGGTGGTGCTGAGCGGCGCGGTCGGTGCGGTCCGCGGGGAGGGGGTCAACATCTTCCACGGCATCGACAACGACTCGCCCCAGTTCCTGCATCAACAGTTCAACACCTGGGTCGCGCTCGACCGGCTGGAGACGCGTTTTGCCGAGCGCCCGGCCGAGGTGGCCTCTCTGCGATCCTACAAGCAGACCGCCCGCCAGCAGGCGCTCTGGAGCCAGGCGCGACGCGTCAAGCACCGCAAGCTGCCGCAATTCGACATGCTGGCCCGCTGGGCGATGCGCGATCCGCGCATCCTCGCAAGCGCGGTGGGACTTGCCGTCGGCAAGTTCTCCCGCTGACCCGACAAGGAGAGACGGATGAAGCCCTATTACTGGGAATCGCAACACGGCAATTTCGGTGACGACCTCAATCTCTGGCTATGGGATTTTCTGTTGCCCGGGCTCCGGGAGGTCCATGCCGACTTGCTGCTCGTCGGTGTCGGCACCGTGCTGAACGATGCCCTCCTGCCCAAGGATGGGCGCAAGCTCGTGCTCGGCAGCGGTTTCGGCTACGGAACCCTGCCTGACATGCGCGACCGGGATCTGTGGGACGTTCGCTGCGTGCGCGGTCCGCTGACGGCCGCAAGGGTCGGCGTACCGGCGGAGCTGGGCATCATCGACCCGGCCGTTCTCGTCGCGGACATGCCGGAATTCTCGAACCGGCCGAAGCGCATCAAATGCGCCTTTGTTCCCCATTGGGAATCGGCCGTGGCAGGGCTCTGGCCGGTCGTTTGCGCCACAGCAGGCTTGCACTACATCGACCCGCGCGGCGAGGCGAAGGATGTGATCCGCGAGATCGCCGAATGCGAGCTGATTGTCGCCGAATCCATGCACGGCGCCATTCTTGCGGATGCATTTCGTGTGCCGTGGGTGGCGGTCAGCACTTCGGCCAACATCAATGGTT
Source organism: Shinella sp. H4-D48 (assembly GCF_022637395.1). GTDB lineage: Bacteria > Pseudomonadota > Alphaproteobacteria > Rhizobiales > Rhizobiaceae > Shinella > Shinella sedimenti. The sequence continues at coordinate 177,010 of NZ_CP093339.1, forward strand.
TCAAGTGGCGGGACTGGGCTGCGACGGTTGGCGTCGATCCGACCGCCCGGCGCATTCCCATCTCGACGCGTGCCGAGGCCATCATCAAGGGCGCCCGCTTCTGGGGTGTCGACTACGATGGCGCAGGGCACGGTACAGAGGAAGGCGCGGTTGCCGTTGCCGTTGCTGCGCCCCGTTCAGGTCTTCGCCTTGCCGCAAAACAGATGCTCGCCGCGCCCTCCACGTTGGCGCTCTGGCAAGCGAGTCGTGCTGAGCCGCAGCTCAGCGCAGATGCGCGTCTGCGGGAGCGCAAGGAGCGCCTGTATGCAGTGCTGGAAGGCGTGCGACGCGACTATCTCTAGACTTCTACCGCGTGGCGGAGGCGGGTAGCAGGTAGCGCAACCCGCCTTGCTTCACTGGCGGTTCCGATCGCATCCGGCGTTGCGCGGCTTGCAGTTTGTCTCGCAGGATGTCGCTGGCAACGGCTGGCATTGCCAAGGGGTTTTCAAGTGCATAGGTGAGGGCTGCACCTGCGCCGCCCTCCCGCTTGCGGTCGAGGAAATGACGCAGCGCATGGCGTCGGCGGATCTGGCGGCAATGGCGCCGCATGGCGTTCTGCGCCTCGTACGGCACGTTACCCGCAGCAAGGATCGCACGCTCCGCCTGATACAGTGCTTCAAGATCCTTCGTCCGGTGTTGGCCGCTCAGAGAATCGGCGCGAACGACCGCGCCATAGCCGCAGCTTTCGATAACGGTGTAGCGGGCGCCCGCAAGCAGCGCGCGCACATAAAGTTCGTAGTCCTCGCCGAGGCGCATGTCCTCGCGGTAGCGGAGATCGTGGGTGTCCAGGAAGGAACGGCGCATGACCGGCTTCAGGAAGCCGAGCTCGCCGCGCGGTGCGCCACGCCGGGAAATATTTCCGAGAACGAAATCGGCAAGACCGAGCCGGCGTGGGCGTGGCGCGAAATCGTCCGGCTGCCGGGTGAGCTCGCCCTCAGGGATGAAGGCGATGTTGTCGGCGATGAAGTCCCAGTCCGGGGAGGCGAGCATGCGTTTGAAACGGCCGGGAAAGAAGAAATCGTCCGCGTCGAGAATGCTGATCAGGGGCGCTCTGGACACCGCAATGGCATGGTTACGCGCTGCGGAAGGTCCCCGGTTCGTGCGGAAGCGAATGATATTCAGCCGTCGCGTCGTATCGTCGGCTGCGGCGGCAGCCGCAAGCGTGCGGTCGTCGGATCCGTCGTCCACGACCACGACCTCATCGACCTCCGGCTCCGCAAGGGCCGAGCGCACCGCGCGACCAATCGTTTTCTCCGCATTCTTCGCGGAGATAATGACGCAGACTTTTTCATCCTGGATCACGGCATACCTCTCGTGCACACTGAACCGATGGCGCGGACATGTCCGCGCTGCAATGCAGCATGAAAGGAAAAGGGGGCACAAAAACGGCCCTGCCGGATCAGTGCAGGGTCAGGGCTGGGAGTGGCCGGGCTCGTTCATCGAGACGGGGACCTTGGCAGATGCCTTTTCTAGATCTGTCGTGAGGTGTCCTGCTTTAGCCTTGCGGGCCTTGCTGACGCGCCAGGTGAGGTAGAGCACGGCAATAAAATAGCCGACCTGGATGAGAACTGCGCAGATGAGGGTTTGGATCGCTGTTGTCGCGACGGATCCGGTGCTGGCGTAGGTGACGACAGCGAACGCCACGAGCACGATCGCCATGCTCAGAAAAAAGCGTGGCACATAGGCCATGCTGTCCCGCCATTTTGTGTCCGGCGCTGGTTTCATCGGTGGATCGCCTTCTCCTCTGAGGCTGGCTGGAACTATAGGCGGTGGCGCGACCGCATGCAACTATCAGGATTAATGAGGTCATGCCTGGCCGGTTCCGATCCTTGACCCATCGATCTTGCGCTTCCGTTAAGACGGTTGTGGCCCTGCCGAGAATCGCGTCCGCCACTTTGCTGCCCAGATTTCGGCACCTTTCCCTCTAGAACGACTGGAAATACGCCGAAAAAGCGAGTCCGCAAATTTCCGTTGCAGCCATGGGGTTGCGCTTCGCAGCGGCAGTGATCACCTTTTGTTACAATGTGAGCGATTCCTTATGGAGAAAGTGTGCGGTGCAAAATAATATTGCGCCGCAAAATTAGTAGATGGTTTCATGTCGTGGTGTGCATATGTACCATCGCGTGTCGAGGCAGCAACGTATATCAATGTAAAAAAAGCTCATCAACCTCGGTCACTTCAGGCAAATTTGGCGCGTCTCAAGGAATATCAGTGCGTGATCGACGATCTTTTTGAACCAGACGCCTTGCTTTATGCTTTTCATATACTTCGACATCCAAAAATTTAGGACATCACGATTTTCTTAAATGTGCGGTGAGGGCGATAATTCGTCAGATCACGCGCAGAAAAACAAACTGTGACCACACACTGCGCATTGGATGTCTGAACGCGTCCGAGGGACCCGACCCTATCGCAATTCGAATGGAGCCATCTCTATGAAGTCCGCGAGCCGATCGGCCAGTTCGCCGTTATTCAGTTCTGTCGCAGCCGGCGCGCCGCCGGTGGGGGGGATATCGAAAAGGAGCTTTGACATCCTGGTAGCGCTTGCCGCGCTTATCCTGCTCAGCCCGATCTTCTTGTTGATCATGGCACTTGTGAAGTCCACCGACGGTGGCAGCATCTTCTATGGCCACCGCCGCATCGGCTACAATGGAACGACGTTCCGTTGCCTGAAATTCCGCACGATGGCGGAGAATGGCGACGCCCTTCTCCACCAGTATTTCGAAGAGAATCCTGAAGCCCTCGAGGAATGGCGGGCCACGCGGAAGCTGCAGGACGACCCGCGCGTCACTGTTCTTGGCACGGTGCTGCGCAAGCTCAGCCTCGATGAACTTCCGCAGCTCATCAACATTCTCAAGGGAGAGATGAGCATCGTTGGTCCTCGCCCGGTGGTCGAGGATGAACTGGAACTCTACGAGACGTCCGCCGTCTATTATCTGCGCAGCCGCCCGGGTCTCACCGGCCTCTGGCAGGTCAGTGGCCGTAATGACGTTTCCTACGCAGCGCGGATCGCCTTTGATACGCACTATGTGCGCAACTGGTCGCTCACACGCGATCTCGTCATCGTTGCGCGCACCATTCCGGCCGTGTGCCTTTCGCGCGGCAGTTACTGATTTCCGCAAGAGGTTCCTATGAAAACGATTCCGACCGCAGCCACGGCCGCGCACGCCTTTTCAATGAGAATGCTCGGTGGCCTCGCGCTTGTTGTGATGCTCGCAGCCGGATCCTCCGCCTCTGCGGAGGAGTACCGGCTCGGTGTCATGGACAAGTTGCGCATCCGTGTCGCGGAATGGCAGACAGCCGAAGGCGCGATCCGTGACTGGGGCGCCGTCAGCGGTGATTACCGGATCGGCGCAGATGGTTCACTCTCTCTACCGTTCATCGGCCAGTTGCCGGCCGATGGCCGCACCACTGCGGATCTCTCGGCCGATATCGGAAAGAAGATGCAAGTGCTCTTCGGCCTCAAGGACCTGCCGTCAGCATCGGTGGAGATCGCCGAATACCGGCCGGTCTATCTGTCCGGCGATGTACAGACACCCGGTGCCTATCCTTATGCGCCGGGCCTGACGGTCCTCAAGGCCGTCAGCTTCGGTGGTGGATTGCGCCGGGCTGATCCCGGCCAGCGCTTTGCTCGTGATTTCCTGCGCTCGGAAGGCGAGGCCGCCGTCTATGTCGCCGAGCGCAATCGTCTGCTGATCCGCCGCGCACGCATCACGGCGGAGATGACCGGCGCTACGGAGATCGAGATGCCGAAGGAACTCGTCAAATCCGAGGAGGCACGGGCGATCATGGAAAGTGAAAAGGCGCTGATGGCCTCACGCGAAAAGCGGCAGCGCTTGCAATTGACGGCACTGGCCGATCTCAAGTCACTGCTCGAGAATGAAATCGACTCGCTCGCCAAGAAGTCCGAAACCCAAACGCGCCAGCTTGAACTCGTCCAGGGCGACCTTTCCAAGGTCGATACGCTCGCGGAAAAGGGGCTCGCCATCAGCTCCCGGCGTCTTGCGCTGGAACAGCGCACCGCCGACCTTCAGGCAGCCCTGCTGGATATCGACACGGCCTCGCTGAAGGCGAAGCAGGATATCAACAAGGCCTCTCAGGACGAGACGAACCTGACCAATGACCGCGATGCCGAACTGGCGCAGGAGTTGCAAAACACCGAGCAGGAGCTCGACACCCTGGCGCTGAAGCTTGGCACCAGCCGTGATCTCATGTCGGAGGCACTGATGCAATCGGCCGATGCCGCCACGCTGAAGAACGGACTTTCCACCGCGAATATCGGCTATTCCATCCTCCGCACGGTCAAGGGCAAGACCGAGCAGATCCGCGCCACCGAAACGACGCCGGTCCTGCCGGGCGATGTCGTCAAGGTGGAAGCCAGCCTCGCGACCCAGTGAGACCGCCGATGCGGATCGCGCGGAGCCGGCTCATCGGACCTGACGGCAACGAGGCCTATGGCGCCTTCGCCGTCGCGCTGTCGTTTTTCGTGTTCGCCTATTCCTTCCGCTTCGGCCAGGTATCGATCCTCGCATACTACGCCCTGTGGCTGCCGCTGATCGCTGTCGATTACCGGCGGGTTCTCGGCAACTATGCGCACTACCTCTGGCTCTTCGCCTTTGCGCTTTTCGCCTGCCTTTCCGTCTTTTGGTCGCAGGCGCCAGGTGCAACGATGCGCACGTCGCTGCAGTATCTCTCGCATGTCGTGTGCGCGCTCATCGCGATGCGCGTCGTTGACACGCGCACGCTGGTGCGCGGCGGGTTGATCGGTACGGGGCTGGTGCTGTTCTATTCGCTTGCCTTCGGCGTCTATCATCTCGATCCGCTCGACGGGACCTACAGCTTTGTCGGTGCCTTTGCTTCCAAGAACCAGCTCGGATTCTACGCCTCGCTCTCTGTGCTGTTCGCCTTCGCCGCGCTCTTTCTCGGCATGGAGCGCGGTGTCTGGAGACTGGCGGCGGTTGGCTGTGTGCTGGTCGCGCTTTACTGCCTGAAGGCCTCGCAATCGGCGACGTCAGTTCTCACGACAGTCGCCGTCGCCGGTCTTTGCCTGGCGCTGCGAGCATTGGAAATGCTCGCACCACGTCACCGTAAGATGTTGTTCGCGACACTCGCCGTGCTGACCTTGGGGCTCGGTCTCGCCGCCGTCTATGGTGGTGGCTTCGAGATGGTCCTCGGCGTCTTTGGCAAGGATGCGACGCTCACCGGGCGCACCTATCTGTGGCAGCAGGGCATCGCGACGGCAAGCGAGGCGCCGCTCGTCGGCATCGGCTACCAGGCCTTCTGGGTACAGGGTTTTGCGGAAGCGGAACGACTCTGGGCGGCGTTCTTCATTGCGGGGCGCAGTGGCTTCCACTTCCACAACACGTTTATCGCCGCGACCGTCGAGACAGGCCTGATCGGCTGCCTGCTGCTGTCCATGGTGCTCCTTGGCACGCTCATCGGGCACTTGCGCCGTCTGCTGTCGGTTGCCCGCGACCGCGAGGCACTGGTGCTCTTCACGATCGCCGCCCTGCTGGCGGTGCGCACCTTCGTGGAGATCGATATTCTAAATCCCTATCACGTCGGCTCCTTCCTGCTGTATTTCGCTGCCGGCAAGCTGACGGATGGGCGGCGAAGCGAGGCTCATCGGTTCGTGACGGTTGGGCGGCCTGTCCGCCGTCGCCAGGGAGCCGTGTCCGCATGACGCCCGCGGCCATCCCCGAAGCTCGCCGAGAGACACTCTACGGTATCCAGTATCTGCGCGCGTTTGCAGCTCTTGCGGTCCTTGCCTTCCATGCAGCCGAGCGCAGTGGTTATGCCTTTGCCATCGGTGCGGCTGGCGTTGATGTCTTCTTTGTCATCAGCGGCTTCATCATGTGGGTGATTGTCGAACGGCGGCCCGTGTCGCCCGGACGCTTTCTGCGAGAGCGGATCCGCCGTATCGTGCCTGTCTACTGGCTGGCGACCGGGGTCATGGTGGCGGGAGCGCTCGCGGGGCTGTTTCCCAATCTGGTTCTGACAGCCGGCCATGTCGGCGCGTCGCTGTTCTTCGTGCCGATGCGATCGCCGAGCAGCGGAGAAATCTGGCCGGTTCTCGTTCAGGGTTGGACGCTCAATTACGAGATGTTCTTCTACGTCGCCTTCGCGACCTGCCTGTTCCTGCCTGCGCGCGCGCGCCTGACTGTCATCGCGGCGATCTTCCTGTTCCTCGTTGCCCTCGGTCTCGTGCTGAAACGCGACGATGCCCTTTTCGTCACCTATACGAGGCCGATCATCCTGGAGTTCGTCGCCGGTATGCTGATCGGCCGCCTATGGCTCTCCAGGCATAGAGCGCCCCGCTGGCTGGCATCTGCTCTCGTTGTCGCGGCAGTGGCCGGCTTTGCCACGATCGGAATTTGGAATCTGCCGTTTGACGAGTGGATCTGCGGTCCGCTTGCCGCCGCTCTCGTCTATGGCACCGCCTTCCTGGAAAAACAGGGCACCGGTATCCCGCTTTTTAAGTTTCCCGCCCTTTTGGGCTCCGCATCCTATTCTATCTATCTCTGGCACACATTCGCGATATCCGTAGCGGTCAAGGCCGGCAGCATGATCAGCCTCGCAACGTCGATCGTCTTTGTCACATCCATGTGTGCGGGATTGACTGTCGGGCTCTGCGCCTATTTTTTCTGCGAGAGGCCACTTCTACACGGCATGGGAAGAGCCCCTGCGCGTACCCGCCTTTCGCCGTCCATTCAAAACGAGAAGGCGTAACTCTGTTTCCCGAGACATGCAGGCTACTGATTTTGCTTTAAAATGGTGTTTGCCGCGATATAACCCCAGGTCATATTGGGGCCGAGTGTCGTGCCTGCTCCAACAGCACGGGTACCGAACGGGTTTGCCATTGCAAGGCCTGCCGCATATAGGCCGGCGATAACCGATCCATCCTCGCGAAGAACCTGGCCTCGCTCGTTGGTACTGGCGCCGCCCTTTGTGCCGAGGATCGAGCGGTTGAGCGACATGCCGACATATGGCGGTTTGTCGATGGGTTTCAGTCGGTTCGGCGCGCCGTGAGCCTTGTATTCTTCCCAGCTATTCTCGCCGCGGCGGAAGTCCGTATCGCGCCCTGTCGCGCACTGCGCATTCCAGCGTGCGATGGTTTCTTCAAGGGCATGCGGCGGAAGCCCCAGCTTGCCGGCCAGTTCGCTTACGGTGCTCGCCTTCTTGACCCAACCCCGGTCGTACGCCGCATACCATCGAAAGGGTAGTGCTGCGTCGAGGAAACGGTGATCGCCGACGAGGAATGCCGGGAGATTGACCGTCATTCCGTTGTCGTCGCGCGCATCCAACGCTTCGCCGATATTGAAATCGCTTTCGCTGACGAACCGCTTCGCATGTCGATTGACCACGATGGAATGCGGTTCAGCCTGAAATGTCATGGGCAGGCCGCTCGGGCGCCGCTCATACCGCGTCGGAAGGCACGGATAAATGTTTGCCTGATCCATACAGAGCAGCGCTGCATCGGCCAGGCGAGCCAGCATCTGTCCGTCGCCCTCATTGCTGCTTGGGCTGCCGATCCGGTCGATCGGGCCTGGAAAATGCTGGTCTAGCATCTCCTTGTTCCATTCGAAGCCGCCGCTGGCGATGATCACGCCTCTGGCGGCATCGATCTGGCTCTTCTTTCCATCGTGCTCGACCTCGACACCCGTGACGCGGCTTTCCGCATCCTGGATGAGGCGCACTGCGCGCGTTTCCAGCCGGAACTCAACGCCGACATCAAGGCACCCTTTGATCAGGCCAACCATCAGCGCGGTGCCTTGACCGCCTGCATTGGTCAGCCAGCGGTAGAGAAGCTTGTTCCAGACCTTCAAGCCTGCCTTAACGGGGTGATGATAGATGTCGAGATCGACGGCTTCCTTATAGGTAAAGCTATGCGGCAGGGTCGAACGGCGGAGTGTCTTGGCGAAACGGCCGAGAAGGCGGCGGCTTAAGGCCCTCGGCGTCACCATGCGGCCAAACATCTTGCCGCCCGGAGCTTCCGTGAAGGGATCGGGTTCCGCGACGAGCTGGAAATCCAGCGGCGTATTCTTCGCAAGGAACTGGAGCATGTCGGGTGCCGCTTCCACGAAGGCAGCCCACCGGCCGCTGTTAGTTTCCTTCTGCTTTGGCGGTTGGACGGCATGAAGATAGGCGAGCGCCTCCTGCTTACTGTCCGCAATGCCAGCGGCGGCGGCTATATGGTTCGCCGGGATCCAGATGCCCGCCCCCGACATGGCGGACGTACCGCCGAGCCGATCGGATTTCTCGATGACCAGGACCTTCAACCCGCCAATGGCGGCGCGCAAGCCTGCCGCGCATGCCGCGGATCCGGACCCGATCACCACAACGTCGAACTCGTTCATTGCCGTCTCCAATCGTATGCCGGCACTATAGAGAGAAGAATCTTTATCTGTCTACTATTGTGTAGACACTTTTTGCGCGCTACGCTCTCAGTACGGTTTGCTCCGGAAGGAGGCGGTCCTTCCGGCATGCCGTCGGGTCCATCCGCACCTTTTCGTGGGTAACATGCGCCTCGAAAGGGTGCGGCTCTCCGCCTAAGCCAGCCGTGTTCTAAACTTGCCCTTGCTGACCGGATTGTATCATGACCAAAGACGACATACCCGGCCTCCAGGATCCGCGCCTTACGCCGGGAGTTGAACTGCTCGTTCGTGGGCGAGCGATGGCGCGGGACTGGCGCCTTGGAACCAGCCGCTTCATGCGCGAGATGGGCGTGGCCTCCGAAGCGGAATGGAAGCGGCAGGCTGCCGCAAGCCGTCGGATCATGCAGCATGCCCATATCGGTTTCCGCGATGTCAACCGCACGATCGAGGGTATTCGCGCAGTCCATGGTTCCTGCGCTGAGGCCGGCGTGACAGTCGATCGTTTCGGTATCACGCTCGACTGGTCTATGGGATATCCCGAATCCTGGCGTGCGAAGGCGTCGCGCGGCACCGGCATCGTCCTGACTGGTCCAGAGGACTTCGCCCGTATCATCGAGGCGGCGCCTGCCGCTGCACATTTCGGCGATTTCATGCTCGGTCTTCCGGGCGCGCTGGAAAACACACGCGCCGCCATAGCGGCGGGCGCCACGGCCGTCGGCAATCTTGGCCAGTATTTCACGTTCCGTCTGCCCTATTGGGACGACGACGTGGCAACGACCGAGGCGACCGTAACGGCGCTTGGGCTTATTGCCGCGCAGGATGCCGAAATTCTTGTTCATTCCAATCTCGATGACGGTTTTGCGGGGCTTTTTATCGATATGGCTTGTGCACTGGGTATGGTGCTCATCGAAAAGCATATCGTAGAAGATCTCATAGGCGCGCGACTGGCGCACTGCTACGGTCACCACTTCAGCGATCCGCTGTCGCGCACGGCCTTCCATGCCGCCCTGGTTCAGGTAAGTGATACGCCAGGAACAATGATTTTCGGCAATACGGTTGCCTATCAATCGACCCCCGCCGGCAATTATGCGAGCCTTGCAAGCTATCTGCTGGCCGATATTCTCGCGCTCGGGCGCTGGCCGACGGGGCATGCGGTCAATCCGGTTCCCGTGACGGAAAACCAGCGCATCCCCGACATCGAGGAAATTATCGACGCGCAGACTTTCGCGCACCGGCTGACCTTGCAAGCGCCGTTTTACGATCCGGTCTTCGACTGGGCGCAGGTGGAGAAGATGGCGGGCGTGCTCGTCGAGGGTGGGCGCCGTTTTGCCAAGTCCACCCTCGAGGGGCTCGCGGCGCTTGGCGTTGCGGTGGACGATCCGGCCGCGTTGCTGCTGGCAATCCGCCGTATGGGGCCAAAGCGCATGGAAGCCCTCTTTGGCCCGGGCGCTCCTGGCGTGCGGGCCCGCACGCCGCTCATTCACGCCGAGTGGGCGCGCGAACTCAACCATAAGGCCGAGGAATGGGTCGCTTCGCGCGGCAAGGACGTCGGTGCGACCTCTGTTTCCGTGTGCATAGGCACCACTGATGTCCATGAGCACGGCAAGTATCTCGTCGAAAAGGCCTTTGAGGGGCTAGGCGTCGAAACAGTCGATGCGGGCGTCGCCGTAGACCCTGAGGCACTGGTCGCGCGCGCCGTCGAAGCCGGTGCCGATATGGTTGCGGTCAGCACCTATAACGGCGTTGCATTGTCTTATGCCAAGGCGGTGAAGGCGGCGATGAAGGCACAGGGCGTCAACTTACCTGTCTTGATCGGTGGCAGATTGAATGAGGTGCCGAAGGATTCGAACTCCGGCCTTCCAGTCGACGTGTCCAGCGATATTGCTGCAATTGGCTGCATCCCATGTCATGACCTCGATGGAATGCTGGTCGCACTCAAGGCGCATTCACAAACGCCTTAGACAAAATCCGGGATCTCAAGCGCTGCGCTTAAAAGTGTCTACACATTTGTATTGAGTTGAAGTACGAGTGTCGGCGGTGCCGCACTTCGGGAACAAGGGAACGGGAAATGCAACTTACATTCACGGCAGAAGGTCGGACCTGGCCAATTCGTCTGAGCGGAAATGCGACCCGCACACGCACGGCACTGCTTGCGAGTTTGCCTCTGCGCCTTCAGCTGCACACGCCGAAAATCGCCGGCAGCCACATCTACTGGCATGCGCCGTTCGTCGAGGATGTGGAAGGCGCAACCCACGTGCTCGACGCGAAGGCCGGTGCCTTTATCTATTGGCCCGTCCGTCAGTTCCTGGAGATCACGTTTGCTCCCTTGCAGGCGGAGAACGCGCAGATCACCGTGCTTGGGCAGCTAGACGCACCGGTCGACGGTATCGCAGAACTCGCTGCAATGCTGAAGAACGAGCAGGGCCATCGGATCATCGAGGGAACGCTTGCCTTAGCCGAGGGGGAGGAGACCGAAGCGACGGCTGCGGCTTCATCTCTGTTGCCTGATGATCTTGTGTCACGCCGAAAGACGCTGTGGGATGCCATGCCTGACGATATCGCGCGCCTGACGGTATCGCGCGCGATCATGCATCCTGCCGGCCCGGTCTTCGCGGCGGAAGCAGAGGCCCGTGTCCTGCACGAACTGCTCTGGTGGGTTCGCGCCGGCCAATCTCAGTATGATGACGCCGTGCTTCGGCAGACCATGGCGATCACACTCGACAAAACGGCGACGCGCTTGCGCGACTTCTGTCACATGGAGGAGACGCCGGCCCTGCTTTTCGCCCTGCGTGATGCAACGCAGACGGATGTGCCGCTGGCGGCCCTCGTCGATGAGGCAATCCTTGTCGCAGGCCGGATTGGCGCTTGGCTTGATCTGCTGATCCCATGGAACGATCTCAACGAAGCGTTCCGCGCTGCTCTCGATTGAGAGCGGTCATTTCTCTACTATCAGGCCTTTGAACGGCCGGACAACCTCAGTAGAACGGTGTCGCAGGCGGCTTGCCACGCCTGCGGCTGGCCTTCGCTCGCCAGGACATCAAGTCCCAGTTCCGTGATGCCACCGGGCGTCACCAATTCGCCGATCAGCGTTTCCATCGGCCTGTCGGTTTCCGCGATCAGACGACCGGCTGCGACGAAGGTCAGCGCGGCCAGCTTGCGCATCGCCACCGCATCCCCCCCCTGCGCTGTTGCCCAGTCGGCAGACTGGCGGATGAGATCCTGCGCCCAGCCGTAGACCGCTGCGTTGACAGTCGCGATCTCGAACTCATCTTCACTGCCAAGCGGGATAACAGGCCCAAGCTTTTTCAAAACCCCGATAGCCGGTTCGACGGCCGGGAAGCACACGGTCGGGCTCGCATTGATCGAGGCGGCCGTCAGCGGCATGGCGCGCATCACGCGAGCGGGGCCTGCTTCAAGATGAGAGATCGTCACACCGGCACAAAACGACACGAGCGTCTGGCCGGCGCGCCAGGGCAGGTCGGCAATGGCGGCGGGCGCATCGACAGGGCGCACGGAAAGCAGCACAATGTCCGCGCGAGTCACAAGGTCGTCATTATCGACGGCGAGGGGAATGCCCCAGCGCGCGGAGAGCGCGTGTGCCTGACCGCGTGGGGAAAGGAGAATGGAGGCCGGTTCAACGCCTGCTCTTAAGAGGCCTGACAGGATCGAAGCTGCGAGATGACCAACGCCGATGATGCCGACAATCACTGTTCGCCTCCAAAGTGATGACGGCGGCTTGCCATCGACGCGAAGTTGAGAAAAAAGATATTGTACAAAACTGTAGACACTATCATTGCAAGCGACAAGACGCAGGAAGCGCCATGACGGAAAGAATCGATTTGGAAGCGGCAGACACGTCGATGGTTGAATCCGAGCAGGACAGCCGTCGATCCGCCGACAGCAGCGAGCGTGCGTATAACACGATCCGCCAGCTCCTCGTCGAATTCAAGCTCAAGCCCGATGCGCGGTTGAACGAGGTGCAGCTTTCGCGCAGTCTTGGCGTCTCCCGCACGCCTGTCCGCGAAGCGCTCAACCGGCTTGCCTCTGAGGGCTTTGTATCGCTGACGCCGAACCGCGGTTTCTTCGTGCGCAGTCTGTCTACAGAGGGCCTTATCGATCTCTACGAATTGCGCTCCATTATCGAATGCGCGGCGTTCCGCCTGATGTGCGAACGGGCCGATGACTCAGAAATCGGCCGTTTAACGGCCTACTGGGCCAGCATCGTTGACGGCTACCAGGACAATCCGCCGGATGAGATTCTTGCGAAGGATGAGGGCTTTCATCTGCTGATCGCCGAGCTTTCAGGCAATCCAGAACTGGTGAACCAGCTTGCTGCGATCAATGCGCGAATTCGTTTCATACGGCGTATCCAGATCGAGCGCACCCATGATCCGCGCCAGGTTTCATCCCATTCTGAAATCGTCGCAGCCGCCGTGCGGCGGGATTCGGAACGCGGAATGACGTTATTGCGAGACCATATCGAAATGTCCGTTTCGGCAACGCAGGATGCTCTGAAGGACGCCTTGCTAAAGGTCTACACATCGCAGGATCCGGCCGCGCCGCCGCGAGGTCGGCGGAGGACAAAAGGCATCTAATGCAAAAATTGAACGCAATAGTGTCGACACTTTGTTGACGTCGCATTAAATGTCTGCTTCCTTATGTGCATGGCAAGAGACCGGAACGGCCGGCCGACAATTCGCGTAGCGTCCATCACAGGGGAACTCACATGAAAATCGCTGCCTCACTTTGCCTCGGCGTTTCGCTGCTTGCCACGCCGAGCTTCGCCGAAGAAATCTCCGTCGGTCTCGCTGCTCCCTTGTCGGGCCCGCAGGCCTATTTCGGCAACACCTGGCACAACGGCTTCAAGCTGTACTGGGACAAGCTGAACGCCGAGGGTGGCGTTAACGGCGTGACGGTCAAGTACAACCAGCAGGACGACAAGGCCGACCCGCGTGAAGGCACACTCGTTGCGCAGAAATTCTGCGATGACGAGAGCGTCGTCATCGGACTGGTGAACTTCAATTCCGGCGTCGCCCAGTCAACGCTTCCGATCTACGAGGATTGCGAGCTGCCGACCATGACGTTCGGCTCCAACCCGGATCTGACCAAGCAGGGCTACAAGTTCATGGTCCGCCCGGTCGCAAACGATCTGGCAAATGCACTGCTGCCTGCTGAATATGCTCTGCAGAAGCTCAATGCCAAGACCGCCGTCATCGTCAGCGACAAGCAGGTGTTCGGTCAGGGCATTTCCGAAATCTTCGGAACGAACTTCACGGCCGGCGGTGGTCAGGTGCTCGACACGCTCGCTGTTGCACCGACAGACGTGGACTTCACCTCCGTGCTCGCACAGATCAAGGCGAAATCGCCCGATGTCATCTATGTCGGCGCCGTCATGCCGCAGATCGCGCTGTTCGCCAAGCAGATGCACGAGCAGGGTGTAACTGCGTCGCTCATGGTGCCCGACGGCGGATACACGCCTGACTTCATCACGCAGGCAGGCGAAGCCAACGTTCAGGGCACGATGGTCGCCATTCAGGTTCCGCCGATGGATGCCTCCCCGGCCATCGCCGAATTCGCCAAGCTCTACAAGGAGAAATATGGCGAGGAAGCTGGCCCGTACTCGATCTACGGCTATGTCCACGGCCAGATCCTCGAAGCTGTGCTGAAGTCGACCAAGGGGCTGTCGCGTGAGGAAATCAACGATGCGCTGCATGTGGTCAAAGTTCAGACTGCGGTTGGCGAACTTGAATTCGACGACGTTGGCGAGCTGAAAGTTGCGCCCTCTTACCTCTACAAGGTGGAAGGCAACGACTTCAAACTGGCCGGCTCCAGGTAACGGTTTCGGGCCGGCTTCAGAGCCGGCCCGCCCTCCGCCGTACGGCCGGCGATCTAGCGCCGCCGCCGCGCACCGATTCCCGTTCGCCGCGATTGCTGCGAACTCTTCCGGGCAGGACATCCATGCTGGGAACCTTTATTCAACAGACAGTCAACGCTCTGACCATCGGCTCGATCTACGCACTTATCGCGCTCGGCTACACAATGGTCTATGGCGTGCTGCGCATGATCAATTTTGCTCATGGCGAAATGTTCATGCTCGGGGCGTATGCCGCCTTCCTCGTGCTGACGGTGTTCGTCGGCGACATCGGAGCGGTCGGCGCCTTCGGCCTCACATTGGCATTTTTCGGCGCCGTGATTGCCGTCGGTTTCTTCGGTGTCGGCATCGAGAGGCTGGCTTACAAGCCGTTGCGCAACTCGACGCGGCTTGCGCCGATGCTGTCGTCGCTCGGTGTTTCGCTGACACTTGTTACAGGCGTTCAGATCCTTGCTGGTCCGCAACCCGTCGCGTTTCCGAGCTTCTTCCCGACAACACGCTACGACTTAATGGGCGGCACTGTCACGTCGGTCCAGATCGGCATTCTCGTCGCCGCCTTTGTCCTGATGTTCGCACTCTATACGCTGGTCAACCGTAGCCGCATGGGCATCATCGTGCGCGCCGTTTCCGAGAGCCGTCCGACGGCGCAGCTGCTCGGCATCAACGTCAACCTCGCCATCTCGGCGGTGTTCTTCTCCGGTCCTCTGCTCGGTGCGGCCGGTGGCATTCTCTATGCAAGCTACTACGGTATCATGTCGCCGACGATGGGGGCCGTCATCGGGCTCAAGGCCTTCACCGCGGCCATTCTCGGCGGCATCGGCTCCATCCCCGGTGCGATGCTGGGTGCCTATATCCTGGCCTTCGTGGAAGTTGGCGGGACCGCGCTGCTGCCGCTTATTACGAATGGAGTTCTCGGTACGGAATATCGCGACGTTCTGTCCTTCGCCATTCTCATTCTCGTGCTTCTCGTAAAGCCCGCCGGCATTCTCGGTGAGCCCGTATCCGAGGAAAGCATGGTCTATAAGAGGGAGTTCTGATGTCCGTCGCCGGCATTTCCTCATCCGCAAAACCGCAGGCCTCGCGTCTCGTCGCAATTCTCGTGCTTGCGGCCATCGTCGCACTCGTGGCCGCAACGCCGTTCCTGCCAAACTATCATATCCGCGTCGTCAACAGCCTGCTCATCTACATCCTGCTGGGGATCGGTCTCAACATCGTCATCGGCTATACGGGGCTTCTCGATCTCGGCTTCGTGGCCTTCTATGCGGTCGGTGCTTACACCTATGCGCTATTGGCAAGCCCGCAGCTCGATCTTCATCTGCCGTTCCTTCTCATTGTCGGCATTGCCGCCGTGCTGGGCATGATCACGGGCATCCTTCTCGGCATCCCCGTGCTGAAGCTGAGGGGCGATTACCTCGCCATCGTCACGCTCGGCTTTGGCGAAATCATCCGTATCGTCATCAACAATGTCGACTGGCTGACGGGTGGGCCGAAGGGCATCGCGCGACTCGACAAGGCATCCATTCTCGGCGTCGAGATTGCGCGCCCGGTAGAGATCTACTGGCTGCTGCTCGTCACGGTGTTTCTGGTCGGCCTTTTCGTCTGGCGCCTTGAACGTTCGATCCTCGGCAAGGCATGGGCCGCGATACGCGAGGACCAGGATGCCGCGCGCGGCATCGGCATAAACACGACCAATGCCAAGCTCGCTGCCTTCGCCACATCGGCGACCATCGGCGCGATCGCCGGAACGATCTTCGCGGCCTCGCAGCGTTTCGTCAGCCCGGAAAGCTTCACGCTTCAGGAATCTGTCCTGATCGTTCTGATGATCGTCATCGGCGGCATCGGCAACATCCTCGGTATCGTTGCGGGTGCGGCCATTCTCATTCTCTTGCCAGAACTGCTGCGCGAATTCGCCGAATGGCGTATTCTCTTCCTCGGCATCCTGATGGTCGTGCTGATCATTGTGCGCCCGGCTGGCATCGTGCCGCGAACCTTCGGCCCGGAAAAACTCATTCGGGGGCTTTTCGGCAAATGACACTCGTCTTCAAAAACCTGCGCAAGCAATACGGCGCCAATGTCGCGATAAACGATGTCTCCACGGACTTCGCGCCCGGTCTCATCTACGGCGTGATCGGCCCGAACGGTGCCGGCAAGTCGACGCTGATCAATATGACAGCCGGTTCCTACACCGTTTCGGACGGCTCCATTTCGCTGGATGGACATCGCCTCGACGGGATGAAGAAGCACCAGATCGCCAATTCGGGCATCGCGCGGACCTATCAGAATATCCGGCTGTTCGATCAGATGACGGTGCTCGAGAACCTGGAGGTCTGCGCCTATCCTGCCGAAGTGTATAACACCTGGCGGGAGGTGCTTTGGCCACCCTATGGCCGAGAACGTGCCGCTGCGCGCCGCGAAAGCGCAATGGAAATCCTGCGCTTCTTCGGGCTCGAGGGCTATGGAGATGCTGAGGCTGGCAGCCTTCCCTATGGCCGCCAGCGCATGCTGGAGATCGCCCGGGCGTTGGCGATGAAGCCGCGGGTTCTGTTGCTCGACGAGCCGGCCGCCGGGCTCAACCATCATGAGACCGCCGAATTGACCGCAAAGCTCGCCGAACTGCGCTCGCCCGAACGGATCATGCTGGTCGTCGAGCACGACATGGACCTGGTGATGACGCTCTGCGACCGCATCGTGGTCATGCACCACGGTAAACTTCTCTTCCAAGGCACGCCCGCTGAAGTTCAGGCGAGCAGCGACGTTCAACTTGCCTATCTGGGGACCGACAATGACATCGATGACATCAGAGCCGCTGCTCAGGATCGCCGGGCTCAGCTCGGGATACGGGCGCGTCGGCGTTCTTGAAGGCGTCGATCTCGAGGTCGACACCCGCGAGATCGTCGTCATTCTTGGCCCGAACGGGGCCGGCAAGACCACGCTCCTGAACTCCATTTCAGGCGTTGCGCGCCCGACGGCAGGCTCGATCCATTTTGAAGGGCGCGACATCACTGGTGCACGGCCGGAGCAGGTCGTGCGCCTGGGGCTGACACATTGCCCCGAGGGGCGGCAGATCTTCCAGCGTTTGACCGTCGAGGAAAATCTGGTCGCCGCACATATCGGCCGTGCCGGCAAGAGCTTCGAGACGTTGCGTTCCGAAGTGTTCGAACTTTTCCCCGTATTGAAGGAACGCCGCAACGGCATGGCCAGTCGGATGTCCGGCGGTCAGCAGCAGATGCTGGCGATTGGCCGCGCGCTGATGGCGGAACCGAAGCTCCTGATGCTGGATGAGCCGTCGCTCGGTCTGGCCCCGAAGATCGTACACCAGATTTTCCGCATTATTCTCGACCTGTCGAAAACCGGCATGTCGATCCTGCTCGTCGAGCAGAATGTCCAGCTTGCGCTGGAATGCGGCGATTACGGCTACCTCCTGAATACGGGCCGGGTGAAATTGCACGGCCCGGCGCAGGAAATGGCGGAGCATTCGGCGCTTGGCGAGCACTATCTCGGCGGAGCGACCGAGGACACCATTCATGTTTGAGGTCGACTGGAAGACTCCGCACCTGTGGCGGAAGACGACAGTGGCCCGTAAAACCTCTCCGGCATTGACCGGCGATATCGAAACCGAAGTGCTCGTCGTTGGTGGTGGGTTTACCGGCCTGGCCTCGGCGCTCGGTGCTCGTGACAGCGGCGCCGGCGTCGTGCTTCTTGAAGGTAACGAGATTGGTTCGGCCGCTTCCGGACGCAACAACGGCCTCGTCATTTCGCACCATTCCAAGGCCTCGCCGTCGGAACTCGAGAAAGCTTATGGCAAGATCCATGGCGATCGTTTCAACACGCTCGTCGCGGGCGCAGCGGATGTGGCCTTTGGCTTGATGCAGCGTTTCGGCATCAATGCGCATCAGGTCCAGCAAGGCTGGATACAGCCCGCTCATACCGAGGCGACACATGCCCGCGCGCGGCAGTTCCATGATGAGTGGAGGGCTTTTGGCGCACATGTTTCGTGGTTCGACCGCGACGAGGTTTCACGTCGCGTGGGAAGCCGCTATCTCGGCGGATGGATGGTTCACAATTCGGGGCATATCAATCCCTTCGCCATGACAGTGGGACTGGCGGATGCCATCGAGCGCGAAGGCGTGCACATATTCGAGAATACGCGCTGTCTTCGCCTCGAGAAGGCTGAACGCGGTTGGAGGGTCTATACGGCAGCGGGCAGCGTCACTGCGCGCGAAGTCGTCCTCGCCACAAACGCGCTGACGGATGATCTCTGGCCGGGCCTGAAACGCACGCTGATTCCGATGAAGGTCTTTCAGGCGGCGACCGAGCCACTGGCTGACGACATCAAGGCGCAGATCCTCGTCGGTAATCCTGCCGTCTCGGACATGCACAACGACCTGCGCTATTTTCACTACGATTGCGATGGCCGGCTTGTCAGCGGTGCGACGCACACGTTCTGGCATGACGAGGACAGGCGCGGTCGTGCCAAGGTGGCGCGGATGCTGGCGGGCACGTTTAAGCCGCTCGGCGGCGAGCCTCGAATTACGGAATACTGGAGTGGTACCTTTGCGGTGGTGCCGAATCTCAAGCCGCATCTTTATCGGTTGGCGCCCGGCCTCGTCTTCGGGGGGCTTTATTCAGGACGTGGCGTCGCGCTCTCCATGGCGCTGGGGCAAGAGATGGGGCGTTGGGCGACGGGTCGGCGGACGGACGCGGACATGCCACTTCCTGTCACGTCAATGCAGCCGATTGCCTTTCATCCTGTCGCCGTTCAGGTCGCCAATCGCATGCATGCCTGGAACCGAATGAAGGACAGGCGCGCCTGAGCGCGCCTGTGGGCAGAACTCAGCCCGATTTATCGAGATTGCGGAAATAACGAACTTCGATGGCGCGCAGGATATCGCGCGGTTCGTCGTCGTAGCTTTCGGAAAACTGGTCATCACCACACTCGATCGTGATCGCCCAGCGGCCGCGATGCGGATTCAGCGCGCAGTCCGGAAAGTTCATGTGGTGGTGCCACACCTTGCCGGCGTCGTCGATCTCCATGAGGCGGCGCAGGAGCGGCGAGCCATCAAGCAGCGCTTCCTCTGCGCTGGAGGGGTGGCCAGCGTCGAGAATGTCGTCGCCATGCAGCATCCTTACAAGCTGCTTGTCGACCTGCGGGAAGCCGTCGGACGGCGCGATGTAAGCCGTATGCGTCGCGTCATCTTCGACTACCGCGGCGTAACGGCCGTCGAAAGGGTTGAACCGGCAGCCGGGGGACAGCACATGCGAATGCCAGGTCTTGCCTTCGCCTTGCAGGCGCCGGGCGAGCGGCAGGCATTCGTCGAGCGTAATAGTCGTGTAGTTGATGGTACTGTGGTGGGCAGTGCCGTTGCACATGACAAGGCCTTTCTTAGAGAGGGAACAGGGATCAGCTTTTCGAGAAGCGGGTGCCACCGACGACCTGCCGGGTGGGCAGCATCTCGACGATGGAGAGGTCGACGGCCGGCGGGGTTGCAAGCATATGCGAGATCGTCGCGGCGACATCGTCGGGCAGGATGCATTCATAGCCATCATAAAAATCGGCATCCATGTCGAGCTGGTTGTGGATGCCCGTGCGAACGCGACCGAGGCGGATCTCGCCGACACGGACGGGTGTTTCCTGAAGCTCGAAGCGCAGGTTGGCGGCAATCGATTGCATGGCGGCCTTGGTAGCGCTGTAGGCGCCCGGCCCCGCGCCGGGGACGTTGCCGCAGATCGAGCCAAGGAGCACGATGGTTCCGCGCTGCCTTTCAACCATTCCGGGGACGACTGCGCGCAGCACGTTGAAGAGGCCGGTGAGATTGACGGCGAGCAACTGGGCAATCGTCTCCGCAGGCGTCTTGTGAATGGGCAGGTTGGGGCCGAGGATACCGGCGCCGTGGACGAGAACATCCGCGTTTAATCCTGCAAGCGCGGCCTCGACGGCTGCCGCGTCACCGATATCGGCAGCGATGCCTTCGCAGCCATATCTTTCACAGAGTTCATCGAGGGCCGCGCGGCGGGTGCCGACCGCAATGACGCGAAAACCCTCGCTGACCAGTCGCCTGGTAACTGCATCGCCTATACCTCCCGTCGCGCCGGTTACAACTGCTGTTGCCGTCATTCGCTTCCTCCGGGAGGTAGATGTTATTTGTTGTAACATTTAACGCGATGCATTTTTTCGCGTCAAGGATGAGATTGGACATCCGGGCTTTTCTCGAGAAAATTGGAATAGCGGGACAAGCGGCGCCTGGACAGTCGTCTGGCGGTTGCGCAGTACACCCGGCCTTTCAGTGGCTTAACGCGCGGCCTTCTGCCGCCGCTCCGTACTCAGCTGCGCCTTTATCATGTCGACCAGCGTATCGGCCGCAAAATTGATGTCGACGACG
This sequence comes from Shinella sp. H4-D48, assembly GCF_022637395.1. GTDB lineage: Bacteria > Pseudomonadota > Alphaproteobacteria > Rhizobiales > Rhizobiaceae > Shinella > Shinella sedimenti. The sequence goes on from NZ_CP093339.1 coordinate 197,676, forward strand.
ACAGCGCTGGCGAGGCGCTCGGGGTCCCGTGATTGAAGTGCGCGCACCATCATGTGATGATTGTTGATGCCCTGCTCGATCTGACCGAACCGGGGATAGATGACGTTGAGATACGAACTGTTCATCATCCAGCGTTTCTCGATCATTCTCACCAGCTCATTCATCCCGCTGGCCCGATAGATCGCGAAGTGGAATTCCCAGTTTAACTCCATGACCTGGGCATAGTCCTTGCGCTCGTTTGCCTGGACCATCAGGTCGTTGATTTCGATGATATGTTCGATTTCCTCGTCGGTGATGCGCAAGGCGGCCTCGCGGGCGGCCAGCCCTTCGAGCGCCGCACGGATCTTCGTGAGCTCGATTATCCGTTCCGTCGTCAGAGTCGGAACATAGACCGAGCCGTTCGAGCGCATTTCCAGGATACCCTCGGCGGCGAGATTGTAGAGCGCTTCGCGGGCTGGCGTCAGGCTGACATCGAGCGCCGTGGCGACGGCGCGAATGGTGAGTTTCTGACCCGGCTTGAAGCGGCCGGCCATGATGGCGCTGCCGAGCTGGGTGCGGACCTGCTGGCCCAGCGTTTCGCTGCGACCGATCGGCGCCAGATCGATACCGGTGAAGGATGCGTCTGCGGTCTTGGTCTTGTTCATATTGTCGCCGGCACCCAAGACGCCTCCAGCCGGATAACTGAGGCGTGTATTGTTATTTGATGCACCACTTTACACGTGATTGCTGGTGGACGGAAAGGGGCGTTAGGCACCTCTCCCCTTTCAGTGGCTGAGTACCTGACTGAGGAAGGTACGGGTGCGTTCGTTCTTCGGATTGTCGAAGAGTTCGGCTGGTCTGCCTTCTTCGACGATCTCGCCCTTGTCCATGAAGATAACCCGGTCGGCAACCTGTCGCGCGAAGCCCATTTCGTGGGTGACGCAAAGCATGGTCATGCCGTCGTTGGCGAGTTCAACCATGACATCGAGCACTTCTTTGATCATCTCGGGGTCGAGGGCCGATGTGGGTTCGTCGAAGAGTAGAATCTTGGGCTTCATGCAAAGCGCGCGGGCAATGGCCACGCGCTGCTGCTGGCCGCCCGAGAGTTGGCCCGGAAACTTCAGTGCCTGCTCGGGAATGCGCACGCGCTTCAGATAGGTCATAGCGGTCGCTTCGGCTTCCTCGACTGGAACCTTGCGGGCAAGCGTCGGCGCAAGCGTGCAGTTTTCCAGCACGGTCAGGTGTGGAAACAGGTTGAAGTGCTGGAAGACCATACCGACGTCGCGCCGGATATGGTCGATATTGCCGATATCGTCATTCAGCTCCGTTCCCAGCACGTCGATGCGGCCTTGCTGGTGTTCTTCCAGGCGGTTTATGCAGCGGATCAGTGTCGACTTGCCGGAGCCCGATGGTCCGCACACGACGATCCGCTCGCCCGAGCGGACATCGAGGTTGATGTCACGCAGGACCTGAAACTTGCCGTAGTACTTGTTCATGCCGGTGATGCGTATTGCGGCTTCGCTCATGAGGGTTTCTTTCAATGCTGGCCGAAACGCATGCGCCGTTCGAGATAGGCGCCATAGCGGGAAAGGCTGAAGACGAACACGAAGTAGACGAGAGCCACGAAGATGTAGACCTCGAAATAGGCGAAGGACCATTCGCCGGTGCCATAGGCGGCATTGCCCGACGCGAGGATATCGAAAAAGCCGATGATGACGATCAGCGACGTTTCCTTGAAGGTGATGACGAGTTGGTTGATCGTCGGCGGCAAAGCATTGCGGAAGGCCTGGGGCAAGATGATGCGGCCAGTTCGATGCCAGTAGCTCAGTCCGAGCGCCTTGGCAGCCTCTTCCTGGCCAACAGGGATGGATTGTATGCCGCTGCGGATGATCTCCGCCTGATAGGCGGCAAAGAACAGGGCAAAACCAATGATGACGCGCCAGATCTTGTCGCCTTGAAGCCAATCCGGCAGGACGAAGGGGAAGATGAGCGCGGCCGTAAACAGGATGGTGATAAGCGGCAGGGAGCGGACACCATCAATGAGTGCACCGGTCATTCTTGAAACGAGCGGCATTTCGGATCGACGAAGCAGCGCCAAGGCAACAGCCATGGGCATGCCGATGAGGACGCCGGCGGCATAGAAGAACACCGTGAGCGTCAGCCCGCCCCAGTCGGCCGGCATAACGACCCGCATGCCAAACAGGCCGCCGCGCATCAGCACATAGAACGTGATGAAACCGGCGCACCAGAGGGTAGAGAGCCGCAGCGGTTTCCAGAACCAAGGCAGGCATGACAGCACGATCGTCGCCACCATGGCAATGCACGCCAGCATGGAGCGCCACTGTTCGTCATAGGGAAACAGGCCGAAGATGATGATGCGCCAGCGCTGTTGGATAACGGCCCAGCAGGCGCCCGCGATGTCGCGGCAGACGGCTGACGTGCCGTCGGGCGAAGCCCACACTGCTTTCAGCACCGCCCAGTCGAGCGCGTGGTAGACGAGATATAGGAGGGCTGCCATGCCCACCAGGGAAATCATGGCGTTGCCGGGCGTTCGGAAATAACGACGGCGCAGGCGCGCCCCCAGCCCGTCAGGCTGGAAGCCGGTATTGAGGGGCTGCGGGTGTGTGTTCACGTCGGAAACGGTTGTCATGGCGCGCTCCTCAGGTTCTCAACTGCGTGCCCTTGAGGGCAATCGCCTTGTTGACGCGGTTGAGGACGAAGGAGAGCGTGTTGTTCATGATCAGGAAGCCGGCCATCAGTATGGCGATCAGTTCCAGCGTCTGGCCGCTCTGGTTGATGGAAACCGAAATGACCGAGAAAAAGTCAGCGAAACCGACGACAATGCCGAGCGTTGTTGCCTTGAAAAGCCAGACATACTGGTTGATCAGGGTCGGCAGCACGGCGCGGATGGCGAGCGGCAGGTGGACGCGGGAAAAGACATGCCAGGGAGCGAGACCAAGCGCGCGCGCAGCCTCCACCTGGCCCTTGCCGACAGACAGGAAACCGGCGCGAATGACCTCTGCAATATAGGCGCCGCCATAGATTGCGGTGGCGATCGCCAGGGCCGAAAGTTCTGGCGGAATGGTGATACCCCCGCGGAAATTCAGGCCTTTCAGCTCTGGTACGGAGAAAATGTCCGATCCGGGTTCGCGGGCATAAGCGAGAATGCCGACCATGACAGCAAGCGTTAGGCCTGCAATGCCGAGCTGCAGCACGCCACGGTTCTTCATACGCTTGAAGCGCCGCGACATGGAGAACCAGGCAAGCAGCGACAGGCCGAACAGCAGTGCCAGCGCGACGGCGGCAAACCACTGGCCGCCGACGTTAAGGCTCGGCACGAACACGCCGCGGGCGGACAGGAAGATGGAATCAAAGACGGAGTAAGCCTGTCTCGTCGGCGGCAGATGAGTGAGCGCCGCATACCAGAACAAGGCCTGGAGAATGAGCGGCACATTTCGAAACGTCTCAATATAGAGAGTGCCGATATCATTGAGTACGCCATTGGAGGAAATTCGGAAGACGGCGATGATCAGGCCTATAATATTGGCCAGGACGATGCTCAGGATACCGAGGAAGATCGTGTTGACGATGCCGACCCACAGCATCCGAAGGTAGCTTTCGAACGGATCGAACGGGATGAGCGAGAAGCCGATCCGAAAACCGGTCGACTTATGAAGGAAATCGAAACCGCTGGTCATGCCTTGGGCGGCAAGCTTCGTCGAGGCCTCATGCACCGCGCCGAAGATGACGAGAGCGAGAATGAGGAGAAACGCCACCTGATAGGCGAGGCTGCGCGTTTTTCTGTTTCTGAACATCTGCATCGGAACACCCCTCCGCTGTCATCGCGGCCGCCGACGCGTGACGCGCCGGCGACCAGCCTTGGGAGAAGGATCAGTCGAGAACGAGCGGATAGAGGATGCCGCCGTTCTTCATCAGGGCGTTTACACCACGCTCGACCTTATAGGGCGAGTCCTTGCCGATGTTGCGGTCCCATATCTGGGAATAGTTGCCGACAGTCTTGATGACATTGTAACCCCAGTCATCATTAAGCCCGAGCGGCGCTCCCATGCCGGGCGTTGCGCCCAGAAGTTTGCCGATGGCGGGCGTCGGCGGGTTGGCTTTCATCTCATCGACATTTTCGCTCGTCACGCCGGCCTGTTCGGCAAGCAGAAGAGCGGTCTGCACCCAGTTGGCGATATCAACCCAATTGTCGTCGCCCTGGCGCATGACGATACCGACGGGCTCGGCCGACAGAACGTCCGGCAGGATAACGAATTCGTCCGGGTTCTTGGCCTCAGTAGCGCGCAGGACGCCGAGTTGCAGATCCCACTCCATCATGGCGTCGCAACGACCGGCGAGGAAAGCGGCGTTGGCTTCTTCCGTCTTCTCGAATGGAACGACGTTCAGCTTGTAGCCGTTCTGGGCCTCGTGCTCTACGGCGTAGCGCTCCATGGTGGTGCCGGTCGGAAGGCAAAGCGTGCCACCGTCGAGATCCTTGGCAGATGTGATGTTCAGGTCCTTGCGCACCATGTAGTGAATCGCGGCCATCATGTAGGGCTGCGCGAACTGTGCGCGGATTTCGGTATCGCGGCTGAACGTCCAGCCGGATGACTTGATGACAAGATCCAGTTCTCCCGACTGGAGCGAAGGCCAGCGCTGTGCCCAGCTGGTCGGCTTGATATCGACGTGACCTTCCCAGGTCCCGAAGATCGCCGTGGAAACGGCGCGGCACAGGTCAATGTCGAAGCCTTTCCAGTTACCTTTGTCGTCCACTTCGGCAAGACCCATGTAGGAGCCGTTATGACCGGTGCAGGCGAGGGCGCCTCGCTCCTTCACCTTTTTCAGGGTGTCGCCGAATTCCGCATGGGCCGGTGTGACCGAAAGCAGAACCGTACCCGCGAGTGCGGCGACAAGTGTCGACTTGATAGACATGGATTCCCCTTTTTTGCTGATGCCGACAAACCGGACCACCCGGCTGTCAAAAGTTATTTGTTATATAATGATCGCGGTTTGTAATTTGTCCAGATGATTCCCGTGGCGGTTGGAAGAATCTTATAAGTGCATGATTATACGCGATTTATTCCGTTTTCTGGAGGGTTTCAGGTTGAATTTTGGCACTTGCATAAAAAAACGAATTGCGCCGATTTTGCATTATGATACGTGTTATAACAAATTAAGGGTCACGAGGATTAAGATGATAAACGCGCCATCCACGGACGAACTGAAGGACATCCACCACAAGATGGTGGTGACGCGTGAATTGGAAGAAGTGCTTGGCGCCTATGCCAAGGAAGGCAAGACACGCGGCCCGATCCACCGCTGCGATGGCCAAGAGGCCGTGGGCGTTGCAGCCTGCGCGGCGCTGCGGGCCGACGATTATGTCTGCACCACCCATCGCGGCCACCATGTCTATGTCGGCAAGGGTCTGACGACGCGCGGTATCGTTGCCGAGATTTTCGGTCGCGAGACCGGATACTGCAAGGGACGGGGCGGACACATGCTGCTTGGCGATGTCAAGACGGGCATGCTCGGCGGCAATGCCATTGTCGGCGCCGGTATTCCAGCCGCTACGGGCATGGCACTGTCCATGCAGATCCTCAAGCAGGACCGCGTTTCGATGGTGGTCTTTGGAGACGGTGCGGCCCAGACAGGCATCTGCCACGAGGCGATGAACATGGCGGGTCTCTGGAAGCTGCCCGTCATTTTCGTGCTCGAGAACAACCAGTACGGCCTGACAGTGCGCCAGGAGGTGCAGTCGCCTGTCGAGGATCTGAGCGTCCGCGCCGCCGGTTATGCGATGCCTGGCGAAATCGTCGACGGCAACGATGTCGAGGCCGTCTACCGCGCCGTTGCCGCTGCCGCCGAAAGGGCGCGCCGCGGCGACGGCCCAACCCTCATCGAAGCCAAGACCTATCGCGTGAAGGGTTTCTCCACATCGGATATGGGCGGTTACCAGTCTGAAGAGGAGATGGCGCCCTGGCTAGAGCGTGACCCGATCAAGCTTTCGGCCGAGAAGCTTTCGGCATTGGTGGGGGCCGACACGGTTGCCGCCATCGAGGCTGCCGCCCGCGCGGAAGTCGCACAGGCTTTCGAGACCGCGCTCTCCGACCCATTCCCGACCTTTGAAATCCATGCCCCCTCGGCCGCCTATTCGGAGACCAAGTAATGACCGTGATGCGTTATGCAGAAGCGTTGAACGCCGCCCTAAGGGAGGAGATGCAGCGCGATCCGAGCGTGTTCCTGTTCGGCGAGGACATCGGGCGATACGGTGGTGTCTTCAAAGTATCCAAGGGATTGCGCGATGAGTTCGGCGATGCGCGCGTGCGCGACACGCCGATTTCCGAGCAGGCGCTCACGGCCATGGCAGTCACTGCCGCCATGTCCGGCACGCGTCCGGTTCTCGAGATCATGTATGCCGATTTTCTGCCCCTGTCGCTTGATGCACTCGTCAATCAGGCTTCAGTCTTCACCTATCTCTGGGAAGGGCAGGTGGATATTCCCTTCGTGCTGCGCACACAGGGTGGTGGTGGTGTGGGCACCGGTGCGCAACACGCCAAAAGCCTCGATGCCATGGTCTGCCATATTCCCGGCATCAAGGTCGTCGCGCCGGCCACGCCTGCGGATGCGAAAGGCCTGTTGAAATCGGCCATACGTGATCGCCAGCCTGTCGTCTTCCTTGAGCACAAGCTGCTCTACAACACGCGCGGTGAAGTGCCCGACGGTGACGATGTGCTCGTGCCGATCGGCAAGGCGAAAACCGTCGTGGAAGGAAAGCATGTCTCGATCTTCGCTTCTTCGAAGATGGTCATTGAGGCTGAGAATGCGGCCAAGCTGCTCGCCAAGGATGGCGTAGAGGCTGAGGTGATCGATCTGCGCACGCTGCGCCCACTCGATCTCGATGCGATCCGCCGGTCCATTGCCAAGACGAACCACGCGGTGGTCGTCAATGAAGGCTGGACTTTCTGCGGCTACGCCTCGGAACTTTCAGCGACGATCATGGAACATTGCTTCGATGATCTCGATGCACCAGTGGCGCGCGTCGCGATGCCCGATATGGCAATTCCCTATTCCGAGCCGCTGGAAATGGCCGTGCTGCCGAACGCGGTGAAGATCGCTGCAGCGGCGAAAAAGGCCCTTGCATAGGCCGGGAGACAGATATGGCAACGCCGATAACCGCGGGCGCAGTCGCCGGCGAATACATGGAAACGTTTGTGATCGTGGAGTGGCGCGTCGGCGTTGGCGATACGGTCGCGGAGGGCGACGTGCTCCTCACCATCGAAACCGCCAAGGCGGCAGTCGATATTGAGGCGCCCAGTGCCGGCGTGGTCAGCGCCATCTTCGCCGAGGCGGACAGCGAGGTACCGGCTGCGGCCGTGCTGTGCCTGATCGGCAAGGATAGCTCAGATGTGGGCTATGATGGCGATGATGCGCCGGTAAAGGGTTCCAGTCTGTCATCCGCGCCGGCACCGGCGATGATGGTGGCTGAGCGTGCCGCGGAGGCGCCGCGTGCGGCGGCGCTCTCCGCGCGCATAATTGCAAGTCCCGCAGCGCGTCGGGCGGCCAGTGCTGCCGGCGTCGATCTTCGCGCCGTCAGAGCGTCCAGCCCGTCCGGCCGCATCAAATTGCGTGACGTTTCCGGGGCATCGCAAAGTGTGCCGGCATTTGCCGCGCCGGTGTCGGCGGGCCTGCCCGCCGATGAAAATGGGCCGCTTGAGGTGCATCGCAGCGGTGCCAAAGGCGGAACGCCCGTTTTCATGATCCACGGTTTCGCCAGCGACTCGCTGTCGTGGTATCCGCTCGATCGTCAGTTGGCGAAGGACCATCCGGTTTACCGTCTCGATCTGCCGAACCATGGCACTTCGCCGAAGCGGCAGATCGGAAGCTTCGCCAATCTGGTGCGGGAGGTCCGCGACGCCTTCGATACTCTGGGCCTCGACGGCGCGCATGTGATCGGCCATTCGCTGGGCGGCGCGCTTGCCCTTGCCCTTGCCGATACGCGGCCCCGCAAGCTGGCCTCTCTAACGCTCTTTGCACCGGGCGGTCTCGGCCCCAAGGTCAACGGTGACTTCATCTCAGGTATTGCTCGCGCCTCGCGGCCCGACAGCCTTGCAGCTTGGCTGAAGGTAATGGTGCATGATCAGAAGCTCATCGATCCCGCCTTCGCCAACGCCGCCTTTGCGGCGCGCGCAGACGGGAACCTTCGTGCCGCGCAATCCCACATGGGCGAGACGCTGTTTGCCGATGGCACGCAGAGCTTCGATCTCGTGGCGGCCCTCCATCGTCTGGAATGCCCGACGCGGATCATCTGGGGTCGCAAGGACCGGGTTCTCGACTGGCACGATGCCTTGCAGGCACCCGGCCATGTCGGCCTGCACTTTCTGCCCGACGTCGGTCACGTGCCGCAGCTCGAGGCGCCGGATCTTTCGCTCGGCATCATCAGTGCCCTGATCAAGAGTGTTTGAGGAGCGATTCATGTCCCACACGCTCCTCCTCGTCGGCTGCGGTAATATGGGTTTTGCCATGTTGCGCGGCTGGCTTCGCGAAGACCCGATGCTCTCGGCTTATGTGGTGGAACCGGTCGATGCGCTTCGTGATCGTGCGGCCGCGGCGGGTGCCGTTGCCGTCTCGCACTTGGGCGATCTACCGCACGATTTAGCGCCCGATGTGGTGTTCGTCGCCGTCAAGCCGAAGCTCGTCGAAACGGTTCTGGCGGGCTGTGCGGACTTTGCCGCGCGGGGTGCGACCTTCGTTTCCGTCGCAGCTGGCGTAACCACGGCATCCATGGCGCAGCGTCTTCCCGCCGGTTCCTCCATTGTCCGCTGCATGCCGAACACGCCAGCTGCCATAGGCGAGGGCATGATGGTTCTCTACGCGTGCGATGGCGTTTCGGCTGCCGCGAAAACCCTTGTGGCGTCGCTGCTGACGACCTCGGGGGTGGTCGCCTGGATCGACGACGAAGCGCAGATGGATGCGGTAACGGCAATTTCGGGCTCCGGACCGGCCTATGTCTTCCACTTCATCGAGGCGTTGACAGAGGCCGCCGTTGCGCTTGGCCTGCCGGCGCAAACCGCTGCATTGCTGGCAAAGCAAACAGTGCGCGGAGCAGGCCGCCTTGCCATGGAGGCTGACGCCGATCCGACGGCGCTGCGCCTCCAGGTCACAAGCCCCGGCGGCACGACGGCAGCGGCCCTGAATGTCTTCATGAGCGATGAGCGTACCGGGAAACTCGTGGCGGAAGCCACGCGAGCAGCCCGCGACCGCAGCATTGAACTTGGCAAATCCAACTGACAGTCAATCTGGAAGGACAACGTAATGATCAGCCTCATAACAGGCGGCGCGCAGGGTATCGGTTTCTCCACGGCAGAACATTTCATCCGTCGCGGCGACAAGGTTTGCGTCCTGGACCGCGCCGGCGTTGCCGAAGCACGTGAGAAGCTCGGGGCTGACGTGCTGGCCATCGAAGGCGACGTCACGAACCCGGTGGATGTCGATGCAGCTGTCGCCCGCACCGTCGAAACCTTCGGCGGGCTCGACACCCTCGTTACGGCCGCAGGGATTGTCGCCGTAGAGCCGGCGCTGGATGTGGCGGCAGACGCTTTCATGCGCATGATGTCCGTCAACGTGCTCGGCAGCTTCCTGCCGGCCCAGAGCGCAGCCCGGTACATGAGCGAGAACGGCGGCGGCAACATCGTCTTCATCGGCTCCGTGTACGGCTCCGTGGGCGCGCCCAAGCGCACGGCCTACTGCGCTTCAAAGGGAGCGGTTCATAACATGATGCAGTCGTTGGCGACCGAATGGGGCCCGCTCGGCATCCGTATCAACGCTTTGGCGCCAACGGGCGTGCGCACGCCCATGGTGCAGGACCTCATCGACAAGGGCATCTACAACATGGCCGGCGTCCGCAACCGCACACCGCTTGGCCGCATCGCCGAGCCGCAGGAAGTCGCAGCGGCGGCTGCGTTCCTTTCCTCGCCCGAGGCCTCGATGGTGCATGGCATCGTGCTTCCCGTCGATGGCGGCTGGATCGCCAACGGCTACACCTGGTGACATTTCCCTATCGAACCATTTTGGTTCTGGCATGAAAGGCTGAGACAATGACGAAGCGCATCAACATTTCCTCCGGTTCCTCCTTCGAGAAAGCCTATGGCTATTCCCGCTGTGTGAAGGTGGGCGATACGGTCTACGTGTCTGGCACGGTCGGCATCAATTTTCAGACGGGTGAATGCAGCTCCGATCCGGTTGAACAGCTCCGCCAGGTCATCTGCAACATCGAGCCATGGCTTGAGAAGGCCGGCGCCTCGCTGAAGGATGTCGTCCAGATCACGACCTATGTGACCTCCGCCGAGGTGTTTGCGGCCATCGGCCCGACGCTCAAGGAAATTTTCGGCGACATCCTACCGACCAATGCGGCGCTTGTCGTGCAGTTCCCGGTACCGAACGTCAAGGTCGAGATTTCCGCAACCGCTGTCGTGGGCTGCGGCGCGTGACCGATCGGCCGCCGGTATGAACCGGCGGCCTTTCACTCCTTGAGCCGTCTGACAGGCGCCCGGCATGCTTCGCAACCTTCTTCATCCCGATAACCGGCATGCCATGACCGTTGGCATTATCCTCGTCATCGTCGGCTATTTTCTCTTTGCGTTGAACGATGTCGTCGCAAAGATGCTGGTTGCCAGTTTTGGCGTGGCGCAGGTCCTGACGATCCGTGCTATTGGCGCTTTCATGGTGCTCGTACCGCTGGTGCGCCAGCAGCAGGAGACGCCCTTTCACAATGTGCACCGGCCGTTTGTGCAGATGGTGCGAGCGCTGCTCATCACTCTCGATACGTCGCTGTTCTACGCGGCCGTCATCTACCTGCCGCTTGCCGATGTCATGACATTCTACATGGCCGGGCCAATCTACATGACGGTCGCCTCGCATTTTCTTCTGGGAGAGCGCGCCGGCTGGCGGCGCTGGACTGCGGTTCTCATCGGCTTCGTCGGTGTCGTCATCGCGCTCGATCCTTCGGCATCCGCGTTTTCCGCGCCGGCCTGGTTTGCGCTGACAGGTGGTCTTGCCTATGCGTTGACCCTGGTGCTCAACCGGTCTCTGGCACAAACCGGCGACGCGACCCTCGGTATCTACCAGGGACTTGCCACATTCCTTCTCGCCGGCGCCGCTTCTATTTTCGACTGGCGGTCCTTCACCCTTGCAGAGGGCGCTTCGATGCTGCTTCTCGGCGTAATCGGCGCTTTTTCCCACCTCGTCGTCACGCGGTCGCTGAAATTGGCACCTGTCTCCATTCTCGCGCCGTTCCAGTACACGTTGCTGCTGTGGGGCATGGTGTTCGGCTTCATTTTCTTCGACGATGTGCCGGGGACGAATATGCTTGTCGGATCGGCGATCATCGTCGTCGCCGGTCTTTTCATCTCGCATCGCAAGGCCCGGAAGATCGAGGCGGTGCCCGAGACCGATCTGCCGGCCCGCCTGCCATGACGATGCCTAATACAAACCACCAGCAGCAGTGCGACGTCTGCACAATCATTCTCGAATTCTCTTTCTGAAAACCCATCGAAGGTCAGTGATCATGTCCATGGCAAGCCCGATCGATCCCACCATGCAAGGCGTCGTCTGGACGAAGACCCTGCAAGAAACCGTCCGCGACTATCCGCGTCTTTCCGGAGAGGAGGTCGCGGATCTCGTCGTCATCGGCGGCGGATATTCCGGTCTCAACACTGCCATTCACGCCGCAAAGAACGGGCTGCGTGTCGTGGTACTGGAGGCCGGCCGCGTCGGAAACGGCGCCGCTGGCCGCAACGGCGGCTACAATGTGCCGCAGTTTCCGGGTGGCATCACCCCCTCTGTGGTCGAGGCAACCGTCGGTCGGCGCAAGGGCCTCGCGCTTGCCGACCTCGTTCTGCATGGCGCCGATGCCGTATTCCGGCAAATCGATGCCTTTCAGATCAAATGCTCGGCGGTCCAGAACGGCTGGATGCAACCAGCCCATTCCGATGCCTCGATGCAAAGGGTGCGCAAGGTCCATGATGAATGGAAGGCGCTTGGTGCCAAGGTGGAATGGCATTCTCCCGCTGATGTCGCCGATCTTCTGGGCGCACAGGGCTATCTCGGCGGCTGGTCCAATGCGCAAGGCGGAACCGTCAACCCCTATAGTCTGTCGGTCGGGCTGGCGCGAGCCGCCGAGCAAAGCGGCGTGCGCATTTTCGAAAACAGTGCCGTCGACGGCTTCGAGGAAACCGCGCAGGGCGTCATCGTTCGCTGCGGCTCAAGCCATGTGTCGGCACGGTCGGCGGTGTTTGCGACCAATGCCTATACGGGCGACTTCCTGCCGGCCGTGCAAAAATCCGTCATCCCTGTCTATCTGTACCATGTCGCCACGAAGCCGCTTAGCGAGGCGTTGCGCCAGAAAATCCTCAAGACGCAGCTGTGCTTTACGGATCTTCGCAAATCAGGCGGTTTCGGGCGCCTGGATTCGGATGGTCGACTGATTTCCGGCGGTGCCGTGTTCGATTTCGGCAACAAGGTGGCCTATGGCGAGGAGCATGCCCGCGGGCGAATGAAGATGCTCTTCCCACAATTGACCGACGATGACATTCAGCTCGAAAGCTATTGGGAAGGTTATTGTGCGGTGACGGACAGCTACCTGCCGCACATCTTGCGGCTGGGTCGGAACGTCTTCTCCATCGGCGGGTTCTCCACCCGAGGCGTCAACCTCGCGCAAAATCTCGGTCGTCTCATGGGCGAGGTCATGGCAGGCAAGCGTGAGCTCGATGACGTGCCCGTCAATGTCTATGATCACCGAAACGACATCGCGCTGTGGTCCATCAAGGCCAGAGCCGCGAGATACGTGTTTCCGTACTACCGCCTGAAGGATCGCTTGGGGATGACGTGATCGACGTTCAGATCCGATCAGCCGCAGTTGTAAGCGCGATCCGGGGCATTTCCGGTAAACCTGGTTTTCACCGGAAATGCTATTTCCAACGTCGAGGCAATCCCGCTTCGGCTGAAAATGCTCTAGCTCGCTGCGGAAAGAATGCCGCGGACATTCTCTTCGTCGAGCTTGACCGGATTGCCGCCCGCGCAGGGATCGAGCAGGCTCATCTGCGCAACCTTGTTGATGTCGACGTCTTTCAAGCCCATGCCTGACAGTTTTTCCGGAATTGACAGGTCGCTGCGCAGCGCAACGATCCAGTCGATCACGCCGTCCGCATCCTTGCGCGGAAGGTCCAGAACGCGTGCCAGCAGTTGGAGTTTGTCTGCAATGGCCGGCGCGTTGAATGTAACGACGTAGGGCATCAGCACGGCGTTCAGAAGGCCATGATGTGCATCGTGGAGAGCACCGAGCGGATGAGCGAGCGCATGGATCGCGCCCAGCCCCTTCTGCAGGGCGACACAACCCATTCCCGAGGCGATGAGCATCTGGCCGCGCGCTTCCAGATTGCCGCCATCGTGTGTGGCGATCGGCAGCCATTTGTGGATCAGCCGCAGCGCATTGAGCGCAATGCCCTCTGCCATCGGATGGAACGACGGAGCGCTGAGTGCTTCGAGGGCGTGCGACAGCGCATCCATGCCGGTTGCGGCGGTGATATTTGCAGGCAGCCCGACGGTGAGTTCGGGGTCCATGATGACAATGTCCGGCATCATGCACGGATGAAAGACGATGACCTTGCGCTTATCGGTCTCATGCGTGATCACCGAGGAGCGGCCGAGTTCCGAGCCGGTTCCGGCCGTCGTGGGGACGGCGATAACAGGCACGAGGCCGGTGGTGTTGGCGCGCTTCCAGTTGTCTCCGATATCCTCGAGATCCCACATAGGGATGGTCTGGTGGGCCATGAAGGCGATCGCTTTGGCCGCATCCAGCGCGCTTCCGCCGCCAATCGCGACCACCAGATCGTGGTCGCCAGCCCGGAATGCCGCGACACCATCGGCGACGTTGCCGCCAGTGGGATTGGGTTTGACATTCCAGTAGAGTTCGGGTGCAAGACCGCTGGTTTTCAGGGCTTCGAGCGTCCGCTGCACGGGATAGAGATCCTTCAGCCCGGCATCGGTCACGACGAGCGGGCGGCTTGCGCCAAGTTCGCGCACCATCTCGCCCAAGCCGGCGATGCGGCCGTTACCGAAGCGCACGGCGGTGGGGAAACTCCAGTTGCTGGTGGCGGTGGGCGTATCAACGGGCATGTTGGAACCTTGCTTGTTAGGATGTGGAAATGCCGGACGTCTGACGCTTCAGCGCACGGCGACGCAGCACCTCGGCGACGATGACCAGAAGAAGTGCCGGCACGAGATTGACTGTGGCAAGCGCCGGATAGATCGGCGAGGAGCCGACGGCTATGCCGCTATAGACGAAGATCGGCAGCGTGCGCGCCGTTCCGGCAAGCGAATAGGAAACGTAGAAATTTCCCCAGGAAAGCAGGAAGGAGAAGATGACGGCAGAAAAGATGCCGGGCCAGAGCAGCGGGAATGTGATCTCGCGGAAGACTTCCCAGCCACTTGCACCGGCATCGCGTGCGGCATCTTCCAGCGTCTCGTCGAAACCATAGACCTGAACGGCGACAACAACGAGTGCGAAGGGTGTGATGTAGACGACATGGCCGATGATGACGGTGACGAGGCCTGTCGAAAAACCCAGCCAGCTCCCGAGCACCGAAAACCACAACAGCATGACCACGCCGAGCAGCAATTGCGGAAACAGGAGCGGCGCGAAGGTGAGACCGCGGAATGCGCCTTGAAGGCGAAAACGGTATCTGATCCACGCGACGGCTCCGGCTGTGCCGAGGACCGTTGCGAAGATTGTCGAAACTGCCGCGACGGTGGCAGAATTCAGGACGGCTGGAAAGAAGTCCGGCTTGTTGAACAGCTCACCATACCATTGCAGTGAGAAGCTCTCTATCGGCAGCGTCAACACGCGGCTCGACGTGAAGGAAAACGCGACCAGCGTGGCGATCGGCGCGTAGAAGAATATGAGAAGGAGGACGACAGAGCCGACCAGTGTCGTATCGACCAACGCGTTGCGCATACGCTGTGACATCAGGCGGGCCTCCTCGTCGTTGCCGTGCGTCGAAGGGCGAATGCCGCGCAGGCCGCAAGCATCAGGGCGCCGGTGGTAATCAGCACCATCGTCAGGGCTGCGCCGAGTGGCCAGTTCACACGGGTCTCGAAACTCTGGCGGATCAGCTCGGACGCGAGCGGAGACGTGCCGCCACCAAGCACCTTGGGTTCGAGAAAGGCGCCGAGGCTTAGCACGAAGACCAGCACCGCTCCCGAGTAAAGGCCCGGCCGGGAAAGCGGAAGCGTAACCTCGAAGAAGGTCCTGAAGCGCGAAGCACCGGCATCATAAGCTGCGAGCACCAGATCTCGGTCGATCCGCACCAGCGAAAGATAGATCGTGAATATCGGATAGGCGACCAGATTGTAGACCATGCCGATCATCGTGCCGGTCGGTGTGAACAGCAGGTTCAGCATTTCCGGCGGAAAGCCCAAATGCATCAGCAGCCAGTTGGCCACACCGTTCTTGTCGAGGATCAGAATCCAGCCGAAGGTCTTGAGTACGGCATCGGTCAGGAACGCGAAAATGATCAGGATCTGAATTTGCGTCTTGAAGGTCTTGAGCCGCGTGGCAAGCGCATAAGCGACCGGGAACGCGATCAGCACGGTCAGAACGACGCAGATCAGCGCCATCGTCACCGTGCGCAGCATGATCGTCCAGTAATGCGGTTTGGAAAACACCTCCGTCCAGATTTTCAGGTCCCACGTCCAGACGAGCCGGTAGTATTGCGTCGTCTGGAAGGTCAGCACCGCCGTCATCAGGAGCGGTACCAGGAAGAACGCGACCATGACCACCGCGAGGGGCGCTACGGTGGCGACAAGAACCGGGTCGTTCCAGGATTTGGATTCGATCCTCATGGTCACTCCGACAGCAGAAAGGCCTGGACGGGATCGAAACCGATGCGCACCGCCTCGCCGACAGCGGCCGGCAACACGATCGATCCGGGAAGATCCATGATGACCGCGGCATCGAGCCCCTGGACGCGGATGCGGTACTGCGTGGACGCACCCTTGATGAAGTACTCCTCCACATGTCCGTCCAGCAGCCATTCGCCCGGTGCGGCATCCCCCTTCACGAAACGTATGGTTTCTGGGCGCACGAGTAGCGCCGTACCCTTCGCGGACAGAGAGGGTGAGACATGCTCGGACGCGATGGTCGTTTTTCCGGAAACAACCAGCGGAGACGTCACCGCCATGCCACCATCGGTGGCGGCGGTTGCGGTCACGGGGAGGAAATTGGTCTCGCCGATGAAGCCTGCGACGAACATGTTGGCGGGACGATAATAGATGTCGGCGGGTGTTCCGACCTGAACGACATGCCCTGATCGCATTACGCAGATGCGGTCCGCCAGCATCATCGCTTCTTCAAGATCGTGCGTGACGAGCACGAAGCTGGTGCCGAGTTCGCGGTGCAGCTTCTTGAGTTCGGCCTGAAGGGATTTCTTGAGCTTGGCATCAAGCGCGCTCATGGGTTCGTCCAGCAGCAGAACGCTCGGCTGGGACACCAGCGCGCGGGCAAGTGCCACGCGCTGTTGCTCGCCGCCGGAAAGCTGCGCGGGGTAGCGCTCGAGATAATCGGGCTTCAGATGCATCAGGTCGAGCATCGTGCGAATGCGGCTGTCCGTCTCGGTCTTGCTTACCTTCTGTAGCTTGAGGGAAAAGCCGATATTCTCGGCGACCGTCTTGTGCGGAAAGAGCGCGAGTTTCTGGAAGACCATGCGCGTGGGGCGGCTTGCCGCCGGTACGCCCCGCATATCCTTGCCCTGGATTTCAAGACGCCCGTCTGTCGGCTCCTCGAAGCCTGCGAGGATCTTCAGCAGCGTCGTCTTTCCGCAACCCGAAGGCCCGACGAGCGCGACGAATTCGCCGGTGCCGATCTGAAGCGAAACGCCGTGAAGCGCACGCGCCGCTCCGTAGTCCTTGACGATGCCGGATGCATCGATGATGGGGCTGGCCAAGCTCGATTTCCTTGATGGTCTGCAATGGGAACAGACAGGCCTGCTCTTTCGGCAGGCCTGTCCTTTTTGTGCGAACTTAGCGAGCGGCGAGCTCTTCCTGCCAGATCGCCAGCATGTCGTCGATATTGGGCGCGACCGTGTGGAACTGGCTGTTGTCCCAGGCCGTCCACATGTAATCCATCTGCAAGGCCTTTTTCTCTTCCTCGGAGAAGAGGGCCTCGGCCTTGCTGTTTGGCACCAGGTTGCAGGTCGCCTCGGTGATTGCGAGTTGTTTTGCGACCTCGGGAGACACGATGTATTTCAGGAAGTCTGCCTCGATCTGCGAGTTCTTGCCGTTGTCGATCAGGCCGGTGGCTTCCATCCAGATGATGCCCTGCTTCAAGCCGTTCTTCGGCTCGGGCACGATGGACTGAATATAATCGTGGCCCTTCATACGCAGCGCCGAGGTCGCATAGGTGCCGCCGCCGATAAGGGCGCGGAAGGATCCGTCGATCAGCCCCTTCTGTGCCACGGCGAGGTCAGCGACGATGGCGCGCGTGTTCTTGAAGGCAGCGCGCAGGACCTTTCGGACCTCTTCGAGTGCAGCGGCGTCCAGTTCCTCGTAGGGGTTGACGCCCGCATAGAGAGCAAGGGGCATGATCGGCCAGTCACCCCAGTCGAGAAGGCAAATCTTGTCCTTGTAGGCGCTGTCGAAGACTGGAGCGTAGCTCGACCAGGTCTCCAGTTTATCGAACTTGGTGTTAACGGTCGGGCCGACCCAGCCCCAGCGGGTGGGAAGGCCGGTTGCCTTGCCTTCGAAGGCGAGCGGCTCGAAAGGAGCTCGGAACTGCGGGTAGAACTCGGCGAACTGATCGGCGAAATCGGCTTCGTCGATATAGCGGCAGAAGCCTGCCGGCCCCATGCGCTGGATCCAGGGGCTGTCGGAGGAAACGAGATCGAACTCACGCGATGCGCCGGCTGCGAGCTTGGCAAAGCCGCCCGCGGAATCGGTGATGAGGTCGATCGAGATCGAGGCGTCTTTCGACTTCTGGAAGGGCTCGAGGATGCTCGGGGCATTGTAGCCTTCCCAGCACATGTAATTGAGGCTTTCGGCCGCCGCCGCATCGCGCCGTGACGCGAGAAAGCCGCTGCCGGCGGCTGCGAGGCCGAGGCCCAAACCGCCCATGCCCTTGAGCACGGAACGACGGTTCACGGCGCCGATGTTGGAGCTGATATCTGCTGTTCCCTTTTTCATTTTTCTTCCTCTCTTCGTTATTCATTGGGGCGCGGAATCAGACCACGCCCAGATAGCGCCGGATCTCCCATTCGCTGACCTCTTTCTGATATTCGCGATGTTCCACCGCGCGGCTTTCGGCGAAGCTGTCGACGAAATCGCTGCCGAAAAGCTCTATCGCCTTGCTGCTTGCGCGCAGGCGGGTGGCGGCCTCATGGAGATCACGCGGGAAGACGGCATTTTGCGCGGGTGTGGATGCATAGAAATCCTCCGCGCTGCCCGCCGGTGGCTCGATACGCTCGCGAATGCCGGCAAGGCCGGCACCCAGCATCATCGACAAGGCCAGATAAGGGTTGGTGTCTGCTGACGGTACGCGAAACTCGACGCGGGTGCTCTCCGGCTGGTCGTTGATGACACGCACGGCGGCGGTACGATTCTGCACGCCCCAATTGGCTGCCGTGGGCGCCCACGCACCCGGCACGAGTCGCTTGTAGGCGTTGACGGTGGAGGAGCACATCGCCAGAAGTTCCGGCATGAATTTCAGCAGGCCGCCAAGGAAATGCCGTGCCGCCTGGCTGAGTCCATCGGACGCCGACGCGTCGGAAAAGACGGGGCGGCCATCACGGTCGCGCAAAGAAAGGTGGAGGTGCCCAGACTGGCCGGACAGCTTCGGCGAAAGCTTCGACATGAAGCTCACCGTCTTGCCGTTACGGGCAAAATAGGCGCGGGCAAAATTCTTGAACAGCATCGCATCGTCCGCCGCCTTGATGCCCTGTGCATGATAGAGCGGCGCCTCGAAGCAGCCGGGACCGAGTTCGGTGTGGATGGCATCGAGCTTGACGCCCATGGTTTCCATCGTCGTTTCGAGGCCGGCCAGAAGATCGCCGTGAAGCGCCGACGTCTGGAGGGAATAGGTCCGGTTTCCCTGCGCAAAATGCGTGAGATCGCGATACTGCTTCGCTCTCATGCTCTCCGCCGTCTCATCGAAGACGAAGAACTCGAACTCAAAGGCGGCATGCACATCGAAGCCGAGTTCGGCAGCTTTTTCGATCTGCGCAAGGCAGACATTGCGTGGCGAGCGGCGGCCGAATTCGCCGTCGAAATCCGCGATACACAGCGCCATGTTCTCGGCGAAGGGATATTTGCGGATCGTCGTCCCATCGAGCCTGGCCGACCGGTCGACGAACGATCCGTCGCGATAGGTGCTTTCAGCAATATCCCAGAAATAGAGCACCTCGCAGAACGGATAGCCGTCCTTGGCGAGCTTCACCGCCTTTTCGGCGGAGACAAGCTTGTCACGGAATTCGCCTTCCGGATCCACCATACCGATATGGACTGACCGGGCGCCGATCTCCTGCAGTTTCGTTTCGAAGGTTTTGTATGTATCCGGTGATTTCGGCATGACTTGTTCCCAGTGTTGCGGTTAGCCTAGGGCGTGGTGTCGTTGCATGGAAATATCCCCGGGGGGATAGACGCGCCTGTCGGTTTCCGACTTCGGCAAACGGGTAAGGGGCAGCGGTTGGATCAGGGGTTCGCAGCATGGAACAGCGCGGTTGCGGCGGCCGTGCAGGCTGTCGGCACAGACAGCTTTGGCCAGCGTCTGGAGGCAGCGCTTGCAACCATCATCGATTTCGACGTGCTGATGGTCTTCGCCTATCGCGGTGCTGAAAAACCTGTCTGCTGCTACCACAACATCGATCCGAAGCGGGCGCAGACGATCGTGGGTGCCTATATCGCCGGACCTTACCTGCTCGACCCCTTCTACGGCGCTGCGCTCGACACCCGGAAAACGTCGATCCTGCGGCTGAAGGACATGGCGCCGGACCACTTCTACAGTTCGGAATACTATCGCCAGCACTATGTGCTGACGGGTATCAGAGATGAGGTCGGCATCTTGTGCCGGACGCCGAACTGGGCCGGGGTTGTCATCAGCTTCACACGCCCTGTCACTGCGCCAGCCTTCGGCCGACGGGATCTTTCCTTGATCCGCGGTGCCGAGCCGTTGCTTCGAACCCTCTGCGAAAGACATTGGAGCGTCGTCGGCAGCGATGCCGGTGCAAGTCCCATACCCGCACATGATCCCATCAACGATACGCTGAACAGAATGACGAACGGCGTGCTGACGCCGCGCGAGATCGAGGTGACGTCATTGATCCTTCGCGGCCATTCCAACGCATCGATTGCCACGACGCTTAAAATAACATCCGGAACGGTGAAAATTCACCGGAAGAACATTCATCAGAAACTGAACATCGCAAGCCAGGCAGAACTGTTCGGACTTTTCATCCGAAAGCTGACGAAACTCTGAAGTCCGATGGATTTCCGCTGAGCGATGACCCCGTCTGCCGGCGGGATGCTATGTTGCGGCAACCGCCACACTGCGCTTGCAGGTGTCCAATCGGAGCCGGTTCCTGAGATGTGAGGGTCCACTTTCAGGCGCCGGCTCCGGTGGCGATCTCAAACGCCGCCTGCAACCATGGTGTAGATCTTGCGTGTCTGCTCGTGAATGGTCCATTCCCCACGCCAGCCAAGCGGCAGGACGAACATTTCGCCGGGACCGATGTCCCGGGACGTGCCGTCGCCATTGTGAAGCGTCACGCGGCCGCTGAGAAGGTAGCAGATTTCGGCATTCTGGCTTCGATCCGCCGTGAAGCGGCCGGGTGTGCATTCCCAGATACCCGTCTCCATCTGGCCGTTCGCACTGCTCCAAAGCGCCAGCGTGGCTTCCATCTGGTCGCCTGCAATTGAGGTGGGCTTTGGCGTGAACTCGCCGATGTCGCGGTTATGAAGATCGCCGAAATTCTCGAAACTGATCATTGAATATGTCCTTGAAAGAAGTCAGTGGCCGGTGATGGCGTCCGCGATGGCGGCGAGCCTGGACGTTTGGGCAAGGCCGGCGAATTCACGTTCGTCGGCAATTCGATAGAGCTGGTACATGGAATGCACGCCGAGCCAGCGGAAAGGTTCCGGCTCCCATTTGCGCACCGTTCGGTTGACCCAGGGAAGACCTGTCAGCTCCGTTTCCCGGCCAAGAACGAGATCGGCGAGCGTGCGGCCGGCAAGGTTGGAGCTGGACACACCGAGGCCGACATAGCCGCCGGCCCAGCCGATACCGGTCTGCCGGTCGAAGCCCGCCGTCGTGCACCAGTCGCGCGGCACGCCCAACACGCCGCACCAGGCATGGTCGATCCTCAGCGATTTCGTCTGAGGCAGCAGGCGCGTTAGAATGGCATGCAGCGCTTCGATGGTCGCCTGCTGTGTCTGGCCGTTGACGTCGGTCTTCGAACCGAAACGGTAGGGAACACCGCGCCCGCCCATGGTGATGCGCCCCTCGCGCGTTCGCTGGGCGTAGCAATAGGCATGTGCGGCATCGCCGAGCAATTCATGCCCCTCCCAGCCGATCTGTTCCCACAGCGCGTCAGGCACGGGCTCGGTGACGATCTGCGCGCTGTTGAGCGGCAGCCAGGTGCGCTCTTCTCCGGGCAGGCCGGCGGTGAAACCTTCCGTCGCACGGATGATGACGGGCGCGCGCACCGTGCCGCGATCGGTCGTCACACGGCCCTTCTCGAAAGTGGTGACGGCCGTGCCTTCGAAAATCCGGACACCAAGCCCCTCGACCACCGCCGCGAGGCCGCGCACGAGCTTGGCCGGCTGCACGCGCGCCATGTCGCGAATGACGAAGCCGCCCTTGACGTCTGCGATGCGGATGCGTTTGCCCGCCTCTTGCGCCGACAGCATCTCGATTTGCTCGGGCGGCATCTCCCAATCGAGATAGAACTGGTATTCCTCCCGTGCGCGGTCGAGCTGAGGCTGGTTGGTGGCCACGGTGAGGTTATCGGCGCGCAGGATATCGGCATCTATGCCTTCCGTTGTCGCCACCCGGATCACCTCATCGACCGTGCCCGCCATAGCACGCTGCATGTCGACAACGGCACCGCGGGTGGACGTCTTCAGGTATTTTTCCCGCGACCATCCGAAACCGCCGGAAAGCCAGCCGCCATTGCGGCCCGACGCCCCAAAGCCGGCGAATTCGCGCTCCACGACGACGATGTCGAGCGAAGGATTGGCCTTCTTTAGATAGTAGGCCGTCCACAGGCCCGTATAGCCGGCGCCGATGATGCAGACATCGGCGGTGCGGTCACCGGGCAGAGGTGGCCGCTTCTGCGGCAGGCCGCCGATATCCGCGTACCAGAAGGAGATGTTACCGTTGGTCTTGACGTCCATGGCAGAGGCTTTCGGGTTCAGGTCAGCGTCACGTCGGCGCTGGCATCGTCGGGGAGGAGGATGAGATCGGAGCGGAGGAAGGTGACGTCGACGGTATCTCCTATGACGAAATCAGCGGCTCCGAGCGGGCTTCGCGCGACGGCGGTCGTACCGTCCGACAGCCGCACCTCGTATTTCGAGCCGGAACCAAGATAGATCGCTTCGGCAATCGTGCCGGTGAGACGGTTTTCGCCCGCAACGACATCCGCGCCGACACGCTTCAGGGCGACACGTTCAGGCCGCAGCAGGATCACCGGGCGAGCACCGTCAGCCAGGCGGCCATGGGCGAAAACCCTCTGTCCGCCGATAACCATGGCTGTTTCATCACCCGAAACCTCGGCCGATCCACGCAACACGGTGGACTCACCGATAAAACGGCCGACGAAGAGCGTTGCCGGAGTGTCGTAAAGCTCACGGCCCGTGCCGATCTGCTCGATGCGGCCGCCGTTGAAGACAGCGATACGGTCGGAAAGAACGAGCGCTTCCTCCTGGTCATGTGTCACATAAACGAAGGTTGTGCCGAGTTCGCGGTGAATGCGCTTGATCTCGAGTTGCAGCCATTCACGCAGCTTCTTGTCGAGCGCGCCCAGCGGCTCATCCATGAGAAGCAACGGCGGATCAAACACGAGCGCGCGGGCAAGCGCCACGCGTTGCTGCTGGCCACCCGAGAGTTCGCTTGGGTAGCGATGGGCGAAATCGGCCATCTTCACCATGTCGAGAGCACGCCGGACGCGCTTCGCACGTTCATCACCCTTGATGCCGCGCAGCGCCAGCGGGTAGGCGACGTTCTTGCCGACCGTCATGTGCGGGAACAGAGCGTAGTGCTGGAAAACGACGCCGATATTACGCTTATGCGAGGGCAGGCCCGTGACGCTCTTGCCGCCGATTTCCAGCGTGCCTGAGGTGATGTCGGTGAAGCCCGCGATCAGGTTCAGCGTCGTCGTCTTGCCGGAGCCGGATGGTCCGAGCAGCGTCATGAACTCGCCGGGGCGGATATCGAGGTCTATGTCGTTGAGGGCCGTGAAGGCACCGTAACGTTTGGACGCCTTGCGGATTTCGATCGCGGCACCGGTGGAAGGTTGGGAAGCATGCATGGTCAGGTCCTTTCGCGGCGCATACCCAGGAGCAGGCCAGCGATGATGATGAGCGACGTAGCGAGGAAGAGCAGGGTACCGACGGCCGCGACGGTCGGATCGGCATCACGCGTGATCGACGAATAGATCTGCACCGGCAGCGTCTTCAGATAGGGACTGGTGATGAACAGCGCGACGATGATCTCATCGAACGATGTGATGAAGGCGAAAAGCGCGCCCGACAGCACTCCCGGCAGGATCAGCGGCAGGGTCACCGTGCGGAACACGGTGAGGCGACCGGCCCCCAGACTCGATGCCGCCGTTTCCAGTCGGCGATCGAAGACTTCGAGGCTCGCCTGCACGGCGATCAGCACGAAGGGAATGGCTAGCATGGTATGGGCGAGCACGAAGCCCGTGACGGTGCCGACGAGATGCGTATCAAGATAGACCGCATAGATGCCGATTGCCAGCACGACACCAGGCACCACCATGGGCGTGATGAGCAGGGCCCGCAACAGGCCGCCGGTGCGTGCCGCGGCGCGGCTGACGCCGAAGGCCGCGAGCGTGCCGATCACCGTTGCCACCACGGCCACGATGAGGGCGACGATCAGCGAATTGGAGAAGCTTGTCGTCCAGTCCGGGCTGCTGAAGAAATTCGCGTACCACTGCCAGCTGAACCCGACGGGCGGGAAGGCGAGCGACTTGTTGCCGTTGAACGACATCGGAATGACGACCAGCGTCGGCGCAAGAAGCAGGATCGCCACTAGTAGGCAGAAGAGGCCGAGAACAATGCGAGAGAACGAGGGCATGCTCACACCTCCCTGCGCGAGGCTGTGTGTTTCTGGCGCATCAAAGGAGCGGCGATGGCGAGAAGCAAGAAGGTTGCGACAAGCAGAACGACCCCCATGGCGCCGCCGCGACCCCAGTTGAGCAGACTGAGAACCTGGTTCTGGACGAGCGACGACAAAAGGATGCTGCGCGGGCCGCCGAGAAGCGCCGGCGTGATGTAAAAGCCAAGCGAGAGAATGAAGACGATAATCGCGCCGGCGTAAACGCCGGGCAGCGAAAGCGGAACGTAAATCTGAAGGAACGCCTTCCAGGGCTGGGCGCCCAGGCTTCGCGCGGCCGGCAGCAGACGTGTGTCGATACCCTTCATCACGGAATAGATCGGCAGGATCATGAAAGGCAGCAAGACCTGCGTCATGCCGATGACGACGCCCGGAAGTGTGCGGATGAGTTTTACGGGTGGGAGGCCGATGCCGCGCAGCATGGAGTTGATGACGCCGGAATCCTGCAGGAGAATTACCCATGCGAGCGTGCGCACCACGCCGCTCAGCCAGAAGGGCACCAGAACGCAGAGGATGAGCGCCAGGCGCATGTTTCTGCCGACGATGGTCATGGCATACGCATAGGGATAGGCGCAGATGAGGCAGGCGAGGGTGACCCAGGCGGCGACGACGAAGGTCCTTTGCAGCACCGCGCGGTTGACGGCAGACTGGAAGAACCAGACGTAGTTGTCGATGCCGATCGCCGGATCGGAAAACGAGCGCCACAGCACGATGCCAAGTGGGTAGGCAAGCACGAGGAGAAGCACAAATAAGGCCGGCGTGGCAAGCCAGACCGGGCCCCGCGGCCGAAAACGCGACAGGAATGGGGACTGCGCGAGATCGGTGGCCGCAGCGTTTGGCGCGCCATCATCGGGCGTGGCTGTCATCATCATCTCCCGTTTGGAAGGCAAGCCCGGTGCGCAACCGGGCTTGCTGGGCTGGCGATTGGCTCAGTTGCCGGAAAGAAGCGCGTTCCACTTCTCGGCAGCGAGATCGAAGTTCTTCACCCAGAACGGGATGTTCTGCTGATAACCCTGCGCATTGCGCTCAGGCGTCGAGGTGAGGAAGGCTGCCGTCGCCTCATCGACCTTCGGCCTCGCATCCATGTTGATCGGCGTATAGGAGGTTGTTTCCGTGAGCACGGCTTGCGCATTCGCACCGAGATACGCGTTGATAAGCGCATAGGCCGCATCGGTGTCCTTGACGCCAACAGGAATGGTCAGCTGGTCCATGACGACGAGCCAATCCTGCCATACCGGCGTATAGGCCGCGCCGTTCTTGACGGCGGTCATGGCACGGCCGGTCCACATCATGACCATGTCGGCTTCGCCGGATTCCGCAAGTTGCTGGCTCTCGGCACCGGTTTTCCAGTAGATGGTGTCGGGGCCAAGGTCGCGCAGTTTCTGGATGCCTTTTTCGATATCGTCTGATGTCATCGCCTTCGGATCGCCGCCCGTCGCCTTGAAGGCCTGCTCGATCAGACCGCCGGTAGGGTCGCCTGAGCCGTCGATGGCGCGAACGCCCGGGAATTTCTCCGTGTCAAAGAAATCTGCCCAGCTTTTCGGCGGGTTATCCTTGTAAGTCTCGTTCTTGTACATCAGGACGACGCCATAGTTCATCGCCGGAACCGAGCATTCGCCAACCTGGCCGGGCGGGATTTTGGAGACGTCGAGCTTGGAGAGATCGAGCTTCTGGAAAAGCGTGCCGCAATGGACATAGGGCGGAAGGTCGGCGGTATCGACGACATCCCAGGTGACGTTGCCCGCATCGACCTGAGCCTTCAGCTTGGCGATTTCGGTCGGGCCGTCGTTCAGGAGCGTTACACCGGATTTGTCGACGAATTCCTTCAGGGCAGCGACCTGACCATCCTGATAGATGCCACCGTAGGAAACGAAGGTCAGCGTCTTGCCCTTGAGCGATCCTTCCTTCACCTCGCCGGCGACCGGCTTGTCCTGTGCCCATACCGGCAACGCCAGGGCGCACGTCATCGTTAGGGCCACAGCCCTCGCAAATTTCTTCATGTTGATACTCCCAGTAGCGCTCGCGTTACGTTGTTCCTGCCGGGGCTACGAGCCGGGCCGGGGCAGGTATTGGTCCAGATCATCCGCGACGCTGGTGGGCGGCGCGATCATCCAGATGACTTCAGCGGTTTCCGTGCCGATATTGACGGTCTTGTGCGGAACCGAGCTTGGATATTCGATGCTGTCACCGGATGATAGTACATGACGCTCCTCGCCGAGGGTCAGCTCCACCTCGCCGCGCATGACAAAGAAGAGTTCCTGCGAATCCCCGTGGCTATAGGGCTTCTCACCCGTCGAGCCGCCCGGATCGAACTCGCCGATATAGACTTCCATGTCGCGGATCGGACGCCGGGACAGGAGCATCTTGCGATAACCCTCCGCCGGCGGCAGGGCCGGACGCTCCGCCTTTCGCAGCACGCGACCGACAGCGGGTGAGCCGTCATCGAAAAGGTCCGTCAGGCTGATGCCGAGCGCACCGGCAATGCGCATCAGCGTACTGATATTGACGCCGCTCAGGCCGCGCTCGAGCTGGCTGAGAAAACTCGCAGTCGTTCCCGTTGCATCTCCCAGCGCCCGCAGCGACATGCGCCTGGCGGTGCGGAAGGCCTTGACCTTCTCGCCGATGCCAGACTGGTTGTCAGCGGTTACGGAAATCTCGTTCACGACCTCACCCTTCACTTAACGCCATATTAAGTGAAGGGTGAGGATTAGCAATATCGAAATACACGAATCGATTTTTTAATTTGGATGACAAGCCTCCGGCCGCACAATGCTCGTCAAGCAATCCGCCATCTGTGGGAAAAATTCAAATATCTTCAATGATTTAGTGCCGTGGAGATGTGCTGATGCTGAGTGCGGCTAAAGCTCGTATCGAGCCGCGATCGATTAACAAATGTCAGACAGGCGTTCCGCGCGCCGCTGCTATTCCCGGGAACTTGCAAACTCACGCGCGGCCTGGATGAACGCGGTGAATGCGGCAGATGGGTTCTTCCGGCCAGGATAGTAAAGTGCCAGCGGCGCCAGATTGGGGGTCCAGTCTTTGAGAACCCGGACAAGCCTCCCAGCTGCAATGTCATCGCGCACGTCCGCTTCCATGACATAGCCGAGACCGATGCCGTTCTGCGCGGCGATCCGGACAAGGCTCGGCTCATCAAGGGTGATGGCGCCCTGGACGTTGATTTGCAGCGGGGTTCCGTCCTTCTCAAATCGCCAAGGGAACAGGGCGTTGTTGGGAAGGCGCGCGCGGATGCACCTGAACCGATAAAGATCGTCGGGTACGGCCGGTTCGCCGTGGATGCGCACAAAATCGGGTGAAGCGACGACCGCATTTTCACGCGGCAGCCCGAGCGATACGGCGATCATGTCGGTGGGCACGAGATCCGCGGGCCTGAGCCCCATGTCAAAGCCGCCAGCGATGACGTCGACCAGTCGTCCCTCCGTAACCAGATCGATGTGTACGTGCGGATAACGCTGTAGAAACGACAGGATGAGCGGCGCCATCACCTCACGGGCCGCCGATGCAAAGGCGTTGATGCGCAAAGTGCCTGATGGCGTTTCCTGAAGCGATTGTACGGCTAGCATGGCGTCGTGGATATCCGTCATTGCCGGCCCAACCCTTTCGACGAAGGTCTTGCCGGCATCGGTGAGCGACACGCTTCGCGTCGTGCGGTTGAACAGACGGACGCCCAGGCGCTGTTCGAGCTTGGCGACAGCATTGCTCAAGGCCGTCGTGGACATGCCGAGATCCAGCGCGGCCGCACGGAAAGATCCGTGCCGTGCGATGCTGAGAACGGCGTCCAGGTCGGAGAGGATGTCCCGCGTCATTATCCCTCTTTTCGCAATTCCTCGTTCCTGTTTGTCCCAGTTATCGCAGCGTTCGTCCAGGCATAGATTATTGCGTGCCGGCCCAAAGAGAAGCCTGGCCCTACCTGGAGACGTGAAATGACAATCAAAATGCCCGAAAGCATCGCGGCCTTTTTCATCGCCGACCGTGACGGCGGCCCTGACGAACTCGCTGCCGGTTTCACGGAAAACGCAATCGTCAAGGACGCTGGCGAGACCCTCGTCGGTCATGAAGCCATCCGCCAGTGGAAGGTCGATTACACCCGGAAATACGGTCCCACCACAACGGATCCCTTCTTCATTGTCACCGAGGACGGCAGAACGCAGGTGACGGCGCATGTCGCCGGCGACTTCCCCGGCAGCCCGGTCGATCTGCGCTACTTCTTCGTCATCGCCGGCGACAGGATCGCCGAACTGGAGATCACGATATGACCGCTTTTCTCACATTGCAGGGCCGTCGAGCCCTGATTACGGGCGGTACCTCGGGCGCCGGCGCCGCGACGGTTGCGCTCTTCCGGGAGCTCGGAGCACGCGTGTTGACGACGGCGCGCGCCAAACCGGCCAACTTTTCCGGTGCCGCT
Source organism: Shinella sp. H4-D48 (assembly GCF_022637395.1). GTDB lineage: Bacteria > Pseudomonadota > Alphaproteobacteria > Rhizobiales > Rhizobiaceae > Shinella > Shinella sedimenti. The sequence goes on from NZ_CP093339.1 coordinate 226,472, forward strand.
TTCGTTGCAGCGGACCTGACCACCAAAGAAGGGGTTCAGGCCGTCGTCGATGCGGTTCATCGGGAGCTCGGCGGGATCGATATCCTTGTGAACGTTCTGGGTGGCTCATCTGCCCCTTCGGGTGGCTTTGCTGCGCTCGACGACGTTGAATGGGACAAGGAGTTCGATCTGAACTTCTTTCCAGCAGTGAGGCTTGATCGGGCCTTGATCCCTGGAATGATCGCTCAGGGCAGCGGTGTCGTCATTCATGTGACATCGATCCAGAACCGCCTGCCATTACCCGAAGCGACGACGGCCTATGCATCTGCAAAGGCGGCGCTCAACACCTACAGCAAGGGCCTCTCCAAGGAAGTCTCGCGTAAGGGCGTGCGCGTCGTCCGGGTTTCGCCCGGCTGGATCGCCAGTCCTGATGCCAACGGTCTTGCCCTTCGAATAGCCGACGAAGCCGGCATCGGCTACGACGAAGCGGTGCAGGTGATCATGAATTCGCTCGGTGGCATCCCGCTGGGCCGGCCGGCCGAGCCGAGAGAGGTCGCAGACCTCATAGCTTTCCTGGCTTCGGACCGGGCGACGTCCATTACCGGTACAGAGCATGTGATCGACGGCGGCACCATCCCGACCATCTAAATATCGATGCGCGCCCACGGTGCGCATCTGTCCGATCAAAAGGTTCAAGGGTTTTGGCAGCGCTGGACGCGAATTGTCCATGCAGGGCGACGGGAACCCCTTCAGCGTCTTTCTTCGCACAACGGTGATTAGGGCTGGTTCTCTCGACCGGTTTCTTAGGAAACCACCCAGCATTTTGTCAGTGCATGCCCGCCCATGAGCTCGCCGTTCGGATCATCGATCCAGCCGCCGACACGTGGGGTCGTCGCATCGATATAGTTATTGAACATGGGAACGATCACGCCCCCCTGGTCACGCAGGATCACGGCCGCCTGGCGGTATAGAGCCTTGCGCTTGTCGGCATCGAGTTCGGCGCGTGCGCCGATGATCAGCTTGTCGAAATCGTCGCGGAAGAACCGGGTGTCGTTCCACTCCGCGCCGGAGAGATAGGCGAGGGAATAGACCTGATCCTGCGTCGGGCGTCCGGTCCAGTACGACATCGAAAACGGCTGCTTGTTCCACACGTCCGACCAGTACCCGTCGCCCGGCTCGCGCTTGATCTCAAGCGTGATGCCGCATTTTGCTGCACTTTGTTGAAAGAGCTGGGCGGCATCCACCGCACCTGGAAAGGCGACCTCCGACGTGCGCAAAAGTATCGAGCCGTTGTGGCCGGACTTCTTGAAGTGCTCAGCGGCCTTTTCGGGGTCGAACACCCTCTGTTCGATATCGTCGTCGAACAGCGGGTAGCCTTTTATCATCGGTGTGTCGTTGCCGACCGTGCCGTAGCCACCCAGGATCTTCTCGACCATCTCCTCGCGGTCGACGGCATATTTCAACGCCATCCGCAGATCGTTGTTGTTGAAGGGGGCGGTGTCGCAATGGGCAATCATTACGTAATGACCCTTGCCCGGCACGTTGCGGATCGTGACGCCCGGAACGCGTTTCACGAGTTCCACGATCTTGGGCTCGACCCGGTTGATCATGTCGATCTGGCCGCCGTGCAGGGCGGCCGTACGCGCGGTGGAATCGTTCATCACGATGATCTCGATGCCGTCGGCGTGGCCGCGCAGATCGCTGCCCCAGTAGCCTTCGTGCTTCTCACCGACATGGCGAACACCCGGCTCGTTGACGACGATCTTGTAGGGGCCGGTGCCGATCGCTGCGGTCGGATCATCCTTGCCGCCGTTCGGCTGGATCATCAGATGGTAATCACCGACCACATAGGGCAGGTCGGCATTGGGCTCTTTCAGTGTGATGACGACGTTCCGGCCATCGGCTTTGACCGTCTCGAATGCGGAAACAAAGGGAAGCGCTGCCGATTTGGAATTCTTGTCCGCATGGCGCTCGAAAGTCGCGACGATGTCCTCGGGCGTTACGACCTTGCCATTGTGGAAGGTGACGTCCTGACGGATTTTGAACGTCCACGTCTTGGCGTCGCGCGAGGCCTCATAGGCTTCCGCCAGGCGATATTCGATCTCGCCGGCCGGAGATATCTCGAGCAGCTGTTCGCCCCAACAGCGACCGAGCGTATAAGGTACCTGACTTGCCCATGTTGCGGGATCGAGGCTGTCGGTGGCTGCGCCGCCGACCATTCCAGCCCGCAACACGCCGCCCTTTGCTGGCGCCTGAGCGGCTGCAGCCCGCGCAAGCACCGTGTTCGCAGCAGCCGCAGAGAGGCCGAGTGCTGCGGCACGCCCCAGAAAATCCCGCCGGGTCAGCCGCCCGCCGATGACAAGCCGGCTGAGTTGATCGAGGTCTCTGGACATGCGCGCTTTCCTTCTGACTTGATCTCCTGGAGCATCTTGCATGCCAGCGGTGCTTTTTGCCAAGGGGGGCGGAGCGACTTTTCGAAACTGAAAATCCCCGCCGTTGCGGCTGCGGCCTTATCGGCGTCCGGCCTTAGAGGAAATCGTCTCGGCGTGGTGTGAATGTGTCGATCAGCAAGCCTGCCGTCAGTGCGACAACGCCGTGAACGAGGTTCGGCGCGACAATAAAGCTGCTGCCGGCGCCAAGCCGGGCAGTGACACCATCCACCGTAACGTCGAATGTGCCTTCGGCAACATAGCTGACCTGCGTATGCGGATGCGAATGCAGTGCGCCGATGGCGCCCTCCTCGAAGCTGAAGGCAACGAGCATCATTTCCGGACGCTCGCTCAAGACGGCGCGGCGATTTCCGGGGGCGACTTCGGTCCAGACCGTGTTTTGGGGCAGGGAATAAAAGGACATTTCAACCTCTCATCGGGCAAGCCATCCGCCATCGACCGGCAGGATGGCGCCATGCACGTAATCGGACGCGGCACTCGCAAGGAAAACCGCGGCACCGGCCATGTCTTCCGGCCGAGCCCAGCGACCGGCGGGAATGCGCTTCAGGATATCGGCGCTACGCTCGGCATCCGCACGCAGCGCTGTCGTGTTGTTGGTCTCGACATAACCGGGCGCGACGGCGTTCACATTGATGCCGCGCGCAGCCCATTCGTTCGCAAGAAGTTTGGTGATACCGGCAAGGCCGCTCTTTGCCGCGGTATAGGACGGTACGCGAATGCCGCCCTGAAACGACAGCATCGAGGCGATGTTGATGATCTTTGCCTTGCGTTCTGCTGCAAACGCCGCCTTGGCAAAGGCCTGGCAAAGGAAGAAGACGGACTTGAGATTGGTGTCGAGCACGGCATCCCAATCCTCTTCCGTGAAATCCAGTGAATCCGCACGCCGGATGATGCCGGCGTTGTTGACCAGAATGTCGGGCGTGGCGCCGGCATCCAGCGCGGCGGTCATGACCCTGGCGGCACTGCCCGTTTGAGAAAGATCCGCGGACACGGCGGCAAACATCCGCCCCGTCGCCTTCACTTGCATTTCGGTATCCGTCATGGCGGAGCGACCGACGCCGACGATATCCGCGCCGGCCTTCGCCAATCCAACTGCAATTGCCTGCCCGATGCCGGTATTGGCACCGGTGACGATGGCCCATCGGCCGGAGAGATCGAACGGGTTCATCGCAGTGATTCCATCGGTACCTTGTCCATGTCGGTAAAGCTTATATTATCGCCGGCCATGGCCCAGATGAAGGCGTAACGCCCGGTACCTGCGCCCGAGTGGATCGACCAGCCGGGCGAGAGCACCGCCTCGTGGTTCTTCAGAACGACATGACGTGTTTCGCCCGGTTCGCCCATGAAGTGAAAGATGCGCGTTGCCTCCTGCATGCCGAAATAGAGGTAGACCTCCATGCGCCGGTCATGCACGTGCGCCGGCATCGTGTTCCAAACCGAACCTGGCTCGAACGTGGTGAGCCCGACCACCAGCTGGCAGCTTTCGCAGACATCGGGATGAACATACTGGTTGATGGTGCGGTGGTTGGATTCCTCCGCCGAGCCCAGATGCACCTTCTTCGCCATGTCGCGCGTGATGAGTACGGTCGGGCAAGTGCGATGGGCCGGTGCGCTCAGGACATAGAATAGCGCCGGCTCGGCCTCGTTATCGCTCGCAAAGCTAAGCGCGCCCGAGCCCTTGCCCACATAGATGGCTTCCTGGAAGCCGAGTCTATAGCCCTTGCCGCCGACGCTGACCGTTCCGGCACCACCAATATTGATGATAGCGGCCTCACGGCGCTCGAGGAACTGGTCCGTGCCGGTTTCGTCAACACGGTCGATCGTGAGTGTACCGCCGGTCGGCACCACGCCACCGACGATCATGCGGTCGAGATGGCTGTAGGTGAGATTGATCTTGCCGGGCTGGAACATCGCCTCGATGACGAAGCCATCGCGCAGGCCCTGGGTGTTGCGCCTTGCGGCGTCTTCAGGTCCGACGACCTGGCGAATGGATACGGAGAGTGTCACGGCATCTGCCTCTTTCTTTCGGTAATGGACATCAGTTGAGCACGACATATTCGGTGAGCTGGTTGATCGTCGTGTCGGCCTTGGCGACATCGAAGACCTTGGTGCCGTGGCTCATGATCACGAACCGGTCGCAGACCTGATAGGCGTGGTAGATATTGTGTGTCACCAGCACGCTGGAAACGTTCTCTGCCTTCAGCTTCAGCACCTGGTTCAGCAGTGCTTCCGTCTCGCGCACCGAGAGTGCGGAGGTGGGCTCGTCAAGCAGCAGGATGCGCTTCTTGAAGTATACGGCGCGTGCGATGGCAACCGCCTGCTTCTGGCCGCCAGAGAGGTTGCCAACGAGCGTGTCCGGGCTGTCGATGCCCGAGATATGCACGGCATTCTGCAGGACCTCCATGGCGATCTGGCGCATTTCGGCCTGACGGAGGAAGCCGAAACGGTCGGTCAGTTCGCGGCCCATGAAGATGTTGCGCGTAATGGAGAGACTGTCGACCAGGGCTGTGTGCTGGTAGATCGTCTCGATGCCGGCGTCCGCGGAATCCGACCTGCAGGTGAAGAGCGTCCTGGTGCCGTCGACGCTAAGATAGCCGTCCGTCGGTTTGTGGATGCCGGAAATGAGATTGACCGTGGTCGACTTGCCGGCGCCGTTGTCGCCGAGCAGGCCAACCACTTCCCCCTCGCCAATGTGGAAGCTGAGGTTGCGAAGCGCCGTCAGCGCGCCGAAACTCTTGGAGATATTGTGCAGTTCGAGAAGATTGGACATCACGCCACGCCTCGCCGCTCGATGAGATGATTGAAGATGGCGGCCAGCACGATCAGCGTCGCGATGAACATGTCGAGATAGAAGCCGGGCGCCCGCAGAAGCAGCAGCACGTCGGTGATCGTATGAATGAGCAGCACCCCGAGGAAGATGCCGATGATCGAGCCACGGCCGCCACGCAGCGAAAGCCCGCCGATAACGCAGGCGGCAATCGCCTGGAGTTCGAGACCGGCACCCTGACCCGGCTGAACGCTGCCGACGCGCGCGGTGGCAAGAATGCCCGCCATGGCGGCCATGCCACCGGCAACGGCGAAGGCAATGAGTTTCACGAGATTTGTGTTGATGCCGATCGCCTCGGCCGCACCGCGATTGCCGCCTGTCGCGAAGACATGGTTGCCGAAGCGATGGCGGTGCAGCAGATAGTGAAAGCCGACCACGAAAAGCACGATCCAGATGAAGGCGGCATTGATGCCGAACAGCGTACCGGAAAACAGGCTGGTGAAGGCCGGCTCGGGATCGAAGCGCACTTGCACAGCACCGTTGTAGAGAAGCACGGCGCCGCGCCAGAACAGCAGGCCGCCGAGCGTCACGATGAAGGATGGAAGGCCGAAGCGTATCGTGATCTGGCCATTGAGCAGCCCGATCAGCAGGCCGGCGACGATGCCCAGTGGCGCGGCAAGAAAGGCACTGAGGCCTGCGCCGACCAAGCTCGCCATGAGGACGGCGGTAAAGGTGTAGACGGAACCGATGGACAGGTCGAACTCTCCCGCAATCATCAGCACACCCGCACCAAGCGCCAGGCAGCCAAGCACGGGTATCGCCTTCATGAGGATCGTCAGGTTCTGCGGCGAAAGATAGCGAAACTCGTTCGGATAAAGCAGCGCACCGGCGATACAGACTATCTGCAACGTCATGAAGACGAGGAAAATCGCTCCGGCGGGCATCGCCATGATCTGCTTGAGAATGGATTGTCTTTGCGTGCGCGAACGGTGCACGGCGTTGTCAGCAAGGATAGGTGTCACGGTCTGGCACTCGATTTTGGGGCGTGGGGAGCCGGCCGGGGTCTTCGACAGGCTCCCGCAACATCCGGTTAGCGGTAGCTGCCGATCAGGGGCTTGACCGAGCTGATGCGCGACTTGTCGAGGAAGGCACCCTGTCCGGTGTCGACGTCCGTCGGCGTCAGGCCGTACTTCTTGGCAAGCGCGATCTGGGCGATCGGATAGTAGCCCTGAAGGTAGGGCTGCTGGTCCATGGTCGCGAACATCGCACCGGACTCGACTGCATTGACGATCTCGACGGCAAGGTCGAATCCGCCAAAGGGAATGTTGACGCCGGCATCCTTGATAGCACCCGCACCGACCGTCGAAGTGACCGAGCCCGTGCCGAACAACGCCTTCACGTTCGGATTGGCGATCAGGAACTGTGCGATGATGTTCTGCGCTTCGGCGGGATCGAGACCTGCACGCACCGTCTCGACCTTGATGCCGGTCTCCGTCATCGCCTTCTCGATCCCGCCGCCACGCGCCACTGCAAAGCTCGCCTCGGGAATTTCGCGCGGGTTGAAAACGACGTCGCCGGATTTCAGGCCGAACTCCTTGATCATGCGGTTGCCGAGCTCGTAGCCCGAAGCAAACTCATCCATGCCGACATAGGCCTGGCGGCAATTGCCCTTGGCGCCGTCGAGGTCGTCATTGTTGAAGCCGATGACGATGATTCCGGCCTTTGTGGCAGCGCAAATGCTTTCGTCAAAGGCGTCTGACGAGGAGATCGCGACCGCGATGCCATCGACGCCGCTAGCAGTCGCGCTTTCGATCAAGTCGTTCTGGCGTACCGGATCATTGTTGGCATATTGCACGTCGAGATCGACGCCGAACTGGCTGGCGGCGTCTTGCGCGCCCTTCACCACGGGATTAAAGAACTGGACACTCGGATCGAGGTAGATGATCATCGTGGCCTTGACGTCAGCGGCAAGCGCCGTCGATGCCATCATGGTGGCAATGCCAGCGGCGATTGCCACGGCTTTCAACTTGGTCAACTTCATTTGCGTATCCTCCCTTTGGATGTGCAATGTGGGTCCAAAAGACCCAAGTCTCGGCTGGCGGGCTCCGACCAAAGATTTCGCCAGCCGAGATTTTCCTCCTCATGACCGCCCGGATGGGCAGCCCGCTACCCGAACCAGGGCGCGGGGCGCCCGAGCGTGACATGCACGCCCTTGAACTGGGAATATTCGTCGAAGCCGTACCGGCCGAGTTCACGCCCGAGGCCGCTCTTCTTGTAGCCGCCGATCGGCATTTCCGGCGTGCCGTCGATGACGCTGTTGATCCAGCAGCGGCCGGCGCGGATGCGGCGGATGCTTTGCAGCGACTTTTCAAGATTGGTGGACCAGACGGAAGCCGACAGGCCGAACTCCGTGGCATTGGCCATGGCTACCGCCTCATCTGCCGTCTTGAAGGTCAGCGTTGAAAGCACCGGCCCGAAAATCTCCTCGCGCGCGATCGACATGTCGGGCGTGACACCGGCAAACACTGTCGGTGCATAATAGAGACCGGCCTCCCTGCCGACCCTCTCCCCGCCCAGCAGGAGCTTTGCGCCGGAGGCAAGGCCAGCCTCGACATAGGAATGCACCTTCTCCGCATGCGCCTCCGAAATCATCGCGCCAATCTTCGTGCGCTCGTTCAGCGGATCGCCGAAGGTGACCTTGCGCGAGATGTCCAGCAGGCGCTCCATCAGCGCGTCGCGGACGCTTTCCTCGACCAGCAGTCGGCTACCTGAAATGCAGCATTGCCCTGCATTGTGATAGACGCCATAGGCGATGCCGTCAGCGGCGGCTTCCAGGTCTGCATCGGCAAAGACGATCTGCGGCCCCTTGCCGCCGAGTTCCAGCCCGACGCGTTTGACGCTGCGCGCCGCGATCTCGCCGAGCTTGGTGCCGACACGGACGGAGCCGGTGAAGGCAACCATGTCGACGTCAGGATCTTCGGCCAGAACCTGCCCCGCCGGGTCGCCGTAGCCGGTAACGACGTTGAACACGCCGTTGGGAATACCGGCCTCGCGCGCCAGTTCGGCCATGCGGATCGAGGTGCCGGAGGTGAATTCCGACGGCTTCAGCACCACCGTGCAGCCAGCGCCGATCGCCCATGGCACGCGCTCCGAAGCGATGATGAAGGGGAAGTTCCACGGCGTGACGATGCCGACCACGCCGACAGGTTCACGCAGCACGAGGCCAAGACGGTCGTCACCGATATTGTTGTGGCTCTGGCCCTCCAAAGCCCTTGCCTGGCCCGCAGCATAGGACCACAGGTCTGCGCAGAAGCCGATTTCGCCGCGCGCCTGATTGATCGGCTTGCCGACTTCCAGACTTTCGGCCAGCGCAAGCTCTTCCTGATGGAGAAGGATAAGGTCCGCCACCTTGAACATCAGGCGCGAGCGCTCGGCGCCCGACATGCGCGGCCATGGACCGGTATCGAAGGCCCGGCGTGCTGCTGCAATGGCCACCCGCATATCATCTGCCGAGGCTTCCGGCCAGATGCCGACGACCGCGCCGGCGTGGCCAGGGCTCACGCGCTCGATCGTCTTGCCGGATGCCGCATCGACGGACTTCCCATCGACAACCATCTGATAGCGGGCTTTACTGTTCAGCCGCGGGTCACGGGAATCGGGTGTTATGAAATTGGACAGCAATATCGTCTTCCGGCCGGCAACGGTGCGCCAGCCCCTCCCTGTTGATCCGGTTTTCAGGCCACCGGATTTCTGTTGCGTATGAATTGTATGGTACTGTATGGTGGCTCAGATTGGATGTCAACGCATGACGATGGGAAAAGACGTGAACCTTGAATCCCTCAAAATAGACACCGGTGAAACCGCGGCAGCGCAGGTGGAACGGGATTTGCGCGAGTCCATCATCCAGCTGGAACTCACGCCAGGAATGCGCCTCTCCGAACAGGAAATCGCCACACGCATGGGCGTCTCACGTCAGCCGGTGCGCGAGGCGCTGATCGCGCTTGGCAAATCGAAGCTGGTGGATATCCGGCCCAACCGCGGTACGGTCGTCGTGCGCATCTCGGCGCGAAAGATGATGGAGGCTCGCTTCGTGCGCGAGGCGATAGAGACCGCCGTCGCCCGTCGCGCAAGCGGGGCCTTCGACAGCTGGACGCGGCGCAAGATCGACACGATCCTCGACCGCCAGAAGAAGGCGATGGAAGCGCACGATCACAACGCCTTCCGCCGCGAGGACGAGCAGTTCCACATTGCGATTGCCGAGGGGGCCGGTTGCGGCCTTGCCTGGAGCGCCATATCCGACATCAAGGCGCATATGGACAGGGTCTGCAATCTTCAGCTCCGCCATCCCGATTCCATGGTCCGGCTGATTGCCGAGCACGAGGCGATCATAAACGCCATCGACACGCGCAACGCCGATGCGGCCGAGGCCGCCATGCGCAGTCACCTGAACGGGATCCTCGCAGACCTCCCGCAAATCGAGGCCGACAATCCCGATCTGTTCGAGTGAACGTGTCGGCACCAAGGACATGAGAAAACGTCTTCGTCGCTGGTGATCGACAGGATCAGGCAAGAAACAGGCAGGACCGTTTATAGCCACCAACGGGGTTGAGCCGTAAATTGCATGGTGTTGGCGCGGAACGCGCCGATGTCCAATCAAGAATGGAATTCGCTCTATGAGAACTTGGTTCATTACCGGGGCCAATCGTGGTCTCGGCCTGGAAGTCGCGCGCGCCGCACTCGACGCCGGCGACAATGTCGTTGCCACGGCGCGCAAGCCAGATGAGATTGAGAATGCGTTGGCAGGCTTTGCCGACAAGCTTCAGACAATCCCTCTCGATGTCACGGACCATAAGGCGATCGCTGAAGCGGTCAGCGTTGCGCAGGCCCGGTTCGGACGGATCGACGTTCTCGTCAACAACGCCGGATATGGCCAGCTCGGCGCGTTCGAGGAGGTCGCCCCGGAAGCCGTGACACGACAGTTCGCCACCAATGTCTTTGGCGCCTTCGATGTCACACGGGCCATTCTGCCGATCATGCGTGCGCAGCGCTCCGGTCATGTCATTACGATATCGTCGATTGCAGGCATGGAGGGCTTTGAAGGCGCATCGATCTATTGCGCGACGAAACATGCCGTGTCCGGCTGGTCGGAAGGTCTCGCCCGCGAAGTGGCACCGTTCGGTATCAAGGTGACCTGCGTCTATCCCGGTCGCTTCCGTACCGACTTTCTTGACGGCAGTTCCGTTCACTATGGCAATCTATCGATCGAGGATTATGCGTCGGCTTCGGCCCAGCACAGACAGGCGCTTGATGGCGCCAATCATCAACAGATCGGTGACCCCAAGAAATTTGCTGCGGCCATGCTGGCTGTCGTTAGGGCTGAGAGGCCGCCTGTATGGCTGGCAACGGGCTCCGACGCGTTTGCCGTATTCGACAACAAGTCCCACGCGCTCGCGAAGAACATCGAGCAGTGGAAAGAGCTGGTCCTGTCGACGGATTTCTAGGCTATAGCTCAAGGGAGCGGATCTGCAGGAGACGGGAATGGCGTATCGACGCAAAGGAAGGCTGCAGCGGAAATGAATGGCATCGAACTCGCCCGTCATCGCATGTGCGAGCTTGTCGAGAGGCGCCTTCCGCATGAGGGCTCTCTTGCTACAGCCATTCCTGGTCTCTCCCTGCATCGGCGCACATCTTCGATGACGCCAGACTCTTCGCTCTATGAACCCTCCTTCGCGTTCATCATCAAAGGCGCGAAGCGCGTCGTCCTGGGAAATGAGACATATGTCTATGATCAAGATCATTTCCTGCTGACGGCCGTGGGCCTGCCAACGATCGTCCAGGTGCTCGATGCAAGCGCATCGGCGCCTTATCTCTCGTTAAAGCTCGACATCGACCTCGACATGGCGCGTGACCTGATTGCCGAGGTCGATCAGCTTGGAAGGCCTGCGGAGGGCAACGGAACAGGCATTGCGATCGGACCCGTGACGCCGGAGCTGACAAACGCTGCGCTGCGCCTTCTCGACCTTTTGGATGAGCCACGCGATATTCCCATTCTGGCGAGGTTCATCCAGCGGGAAATCCTCTACCGGATCGTGACTGGCCCCGTTGGCGGCCGGTTGCGGCACGCTGTCGAAGTCGGCACGCAAACCAATCGGGTCTCGGCGGCAATTCGCTGGCTGCGTGATCATTTTGACCAGCCGGTCCGCATCGAGACCTTGGCAGGTGTCGCAGGAATGGGCGAATCGACCCTGCACCATCATTTCCGCGCACTGACGGCCATGAGCCCGCTGCAATACCAGAAGCATCTTCGTCTCCATGAGGCGCGTCGAATGATGATCGCCGATCGCATAGACGCAGGCAGCGCGGCGCTTCGCGTCGGTTACGAGAGCGTCACGCAATTCAACCGCGAGTACCGCAGACTGTTCGGCGCGCCGCCTAAAACGGACGTTCGGGTCATTCTTTCGCACGCATGATACGGCGGATTAGTGGCTCTGGCGTTTGCAAACTCACATTGGTGAGGATTGCGGCGGCTGCACCTTTCGGACGCCTGGCCTGCGGCTGGCGGCGTGGTCAGTCGATATCGCTCCTGGCGTCGAAGTCCTCCCTCGACCTCCGGAAGCGATCCGCGTTCTCGACGATCCACGTCCACAACGGGATCATGCGCAGGAGCAGATCCATGCCCGTTTCGGAAAGCGCGTATTCGACCCTCGGAGGGTTCTCCCCGAAGTCGTTTCGGATGACCAGGCCGTCACGCTCCAGCTGACGCAGCGTCCGTGTCAGCATGCGCTGTGTGACGCCGTGCATGCGTCTTCCGATCTCCGCGTGGCGCAGCCCACCGTACACGCCAAGTGTGTGGATGATGCCGAGTGACCAGCGGTTTCCGGCATGCGCCAGCACTTCGCGGCGCACGCCGTCGTCATCGTCCCTCAAGCCATCGCAGACCGTCTGGGAATACCTGAGAACGTCTTCACTGCTCAAAGTCTGGTTCACAGTATCACGCATGTACCTTCTTTCATGTGCTTGGGCGCATCGCTAGATCGGGGTCGAAACGCATTCTCAATGAGGCAAAACAATGAGTGATACAGCTTACACCACCACGCCGCGGTCCATTCTTGTACTGGGCGCTGGAGAACTCGGGCAACCCGTCCTTCGCAATCTGGCACGCCGTGCACGCGAGGCAAAGGATACGACGATCAGCGTTCTCCTGCGCGCCAGCGCTGTCTCGTCGGATGACCCGGAAAAGCAGCGTGCCATCGCGGAGATCCGGGAGCTCGGCATCGAGGTCGTCGTGGGCGACCTGGTCAAGAGTTCGATCGACGAACTCGCCTTGCTGTTTGCACGATTTCACACCGTGATTGGTTGTGCCGGTTACGCCGCAGGCATAGATACGCCGATGAAGCTGGCGAAGGCCGCTTTGCAGGCCCGTATCCCGCGCTACTTCCCTTGGCAGTTTGGCGTTGATTTCGAGGCGATCGGACGCGGCAGTCCGCAGGACATTTTCGATGCACAGTTGGACGTCCGCGAACTCTTGCGAGCCCAGACCCAGACCGAATGGGTCATCATCTCGACAGGGATGTTCATGAGCTATCTGTTCGAGCCGGAGTTCGGCGTCGTCGACCTGAAAAATTCCAAGGTCAATGCATTGGGAAGTCTCGATACGGCCGTGACGCTGACGACGCCCGATGACATCGGGAAGCTGACGGCGGAAGTCGTCTTCGCCGAACCGCGCATCCGGAACGAAATCGTGTTCCTGGCTGGCGATACGGTGACCTACGGGGAGGTCGCTGACAAGCTGGAAGCCGGTCTTGGCCGGCCTTTCCGGCGTTCTGAGTGGAGCGTGCCCTTCCTGATGGAAGAACTGGCGAAAGATCCGCAGAACATGATGCGCAAGTATCGTGCAGCCTTTGCCATGGGCCGGGGCGTCGCGTGGGATAAGGCAGGCACCTTCAACGAGCGTCACGCCATCCCCGTCACGGACATCGATGCGTGGATCGGCGCAAACCTGGATGCCTCCGTTCGGGCGTAGCCCGCATTCGGCTTGGGTTCGAAAGGGTGGGACGTACAACGAATGGATGCCTCGCCCGCCCGTTTTCCCGGCGGGCGGCAAGCCGCGCCGGGATTGGCCGGCGACGAGGTAGTCTGCCGTTGTCTGGACGGCAAGAGCCTCGCCTCGCCGCTGAAATTCCTGGCGATAGATCAATCCCATGCCATGCGGGCGACCCTGCCGAACGCGCGTCTGATCGCCCGAAGGCGTGACGTGCCCACCTCTCGTCGGTTCGGGAGTTTGTCGATAGTTGGACGACCGCTCCACGTGCCCGTGATTAATGCGGGCGTAAGGCTATCGTCAGATCGACCAGTCTTTCGCTTCAAAACCGGCCGCGGCCCCCTGGGGAGGCTTCTTCCATTGCATCGGGCTGGCTCACATTCGGGGTCTCGTTCAGAGGCAGGGGACGCCGCGTGTAGGAAGCCATGGGGCATTTCAAGCAGCGAGGCGGTTTTACGGCGTTCATCGTCTTTCCCGTCCTGCTTGACCTCTGCGTTGCGCCATTGACCGCGTGCAGAAGATTGAATTCCTCAAAACGCACTCAGTTTGGAACATGCATCTTTGATAATCTACAAAAAACATAGAAATTAAAAACAATTGGATTTGAGGTGATCGATGAAAATTCTCGGCATAAGCGGCAGCGTCAAGCGGCCTTCGCGTACGGCGCATGTCGTTGAGCGCATCGTCGCCGCGATCGGGCGGGCGGCAAATGTATCGACGGATGTCATCGACCTTGCGGATGCGGCGCCTGTGCTGTTCAGGGCGTTGCGTGCCGATCAGCTCGACGATGCGGGGCGGGCGATCATTGACGCTGTCGAGAGCGCCGATGTGCTCGTCGTCGGCTCGCCGGTCTACCGTGCGTCCTATACCGGCGCGCTCAAGCATCTTTTTGACCTTGTCGATTTCCGGGCCCTGCAGGGCAAGCGCGTCGTCCTTGCAGCGACCGGCGGCACGCCACTGCACGGCTTGATGCTGGAGCATCAGTTCCGGCCACTGTTCGGCTTCTTCGGCGCCGTTACCGTGCCGACGACGGTCTACGCCGTCGAGGCCGATTTCACCGAATACACGCTTTCGAACCCGGCCGTCGAAGCGCGCATCGAGCGTGCCGTCGTCGATCTGTTCGATCTATTGCCCGCTACGGCCCTTGCCGCCGGCGATGCCCATCCGGCCCTTCGCGTTGTTTCGCGCGAGACGGCCGCCAACTGACATCAGGAGAGAGGAGTACCCCATGACTGAACAGAACAGGGATGCCGTGAAATTCGCCTATTGGGTGCCGAACGTTTCCGGTGGACTCGTCATTTCCAATATCGAGCAGCGCACCAGCTGGACGATCGAATACAACCGCAAGCTCGCGCAGATCGCGGAAGCCAGCGGCTTCGACTATGCGCTGAGCCAGATCCGCTTCACGGCTGGCTATGGCGCGGAGTTCCAGCATGAATCCGTGTCGTTCAGCCATGCTCTTCTTGAATCCACCACGACGCTGAAGGTCATCGCCGCAATCCTGCCCGGTCCGTGGAACCCGGCGCTCGCCGCCAAGCAGATTGCCACGATCAACCATCTGACGAACGGCCGCGTTGCCGTCAACGTCGTCAGCGGCTGGTTCCGCGGCGAATTCCACGCCATCGGCGAGCCCTGGCTAGACCACGACGAGCGCTACCGCCGCTCGGAAGAGTTCATCCGCGCGTTGCGCGGCATCTGGACGGAAGACAACTTCACCTTCCGCGGTGATTTCTACCGCTTCAACAACTATTCCCTGAAGCCGAAACCGATCGATCCGCAACCGGAAATCTTCCAGGGCGGCTCGTCGCGTGCCGCGCGCGACATGGCCTCGCGTGTCTCCGACTGGTATTTCACCAATGGCAACACGCCGGAGGAAATTGCCAAACAGGTCAATGACATCAGGGCGAAGGCCAAGGAGAACAATCACGCCGTCAAGGTTGGCGTCAATGCCTTCGCTATCGTGCGCGAGACCGAGGAAGAAGCCAAGGCAGTGCTCGCCGAGATCATCGAGAAGGCCAATCCCGAAGCGGTCAACGCCTTCGGTCACGAGGTGAAGAATGCCGGCAAGGCCTCGCCCGAAGGCGAAGGCAACTGGGCGAAATCGAGCTTCGAAGACCTCGTCCAGTACAATGACGGCTTCCGCTCCAACCTGATCGGCACGCCGAAACAGGTGGCCGAGCGCATCGTGCACCTGAAGCGCGCCGGTGCCGATCTCATCCTGCTCGGCTTCCTGCACTTCCAGGAGGAGGTGGAATATTTCGGCAAGCACGTCATTCCGCTGGTGCGCGCGCTGGAAGAGGCCGAGGAGACCGCGGCTATCGCGGCCGAGTAAGGCAAAACAAACAAGGGAGCGGCGGCTCGACCGTCGCTTCCTGAAACGCGGGCGCGATGGTGTCCGCGAACCCAAACCCGTGCCCGTAGGGCGATGGACGAAACGAACCATGTCGGCATCGAATTATCTGCTCGCGGGCCTCAGCGGCGAGGTGGCAATCCCGCCCGACATTGCGGAGCATCTTTCGCTGCGCAATGCACCTGCTGCACAGCCCACACTACGGACTGATGCGTCTCTTGCGCTGGAGTTGCGCGGCATCGATCTGTCGTTCGGCGGGGTGGTCGCGCTCAAGGAGGTCGACCTTGCGGTGCGTCATGGCGAGATCCGGGCGATCATCGGCCCGAACGGTGCCGGAAAGAGTTCGCTGATCAACGTCATCTCCGGCGTCTATCGGCCTGACCGCGGTCACGTTGCTATCAATGGCGCGCCCTACCAGCCGGTGCCGACGCACAAACTCGCCCGTCTCGGCGTTGCTCGCACCTTCCAGAACCTCGCGCTCTTCAAGGGGCTGAGCGTGCTCGATAATGTCGCGACAGGTCGGGCCTATGCCGGCCGCACGAATTTCCTCAGCCAGATCATCGGACTGCCCAATGCGCGCCGCGAACAGGCAAATGCGCGCGAGCGGGCGCGCAGCGTCATCGATTTTCTGCATCTGACGCCCTACCTCGACCGCCTTGCCGGCACGCTGCCCTATGGATTGCAGAAGCGGGTGGAACTGGCGCGGGCACTGGCCGCCGAGCCGCGCATCCTGCTGCTCGACGAGCCCATGGCGGGCATGACGGCGACGGAGAAGAACGAGCTTGCCGACTACGTGCGCCTCGCTCGAGAGGAATACGGCATCACGGTCGTGCTGATCGAGCACGACATCGGCGTGGTCATGGGCCTGTCCGACCGGATCGCCGTGCTCGATTACGGGCGCAAGATCGCAGACGGCACACCGCAGGAGATCGCCAGCGACCAGCGCGTCATCGACGCCTATCTCGGCGTGCCGCCGGAAAACGAAGACGGGGAGGGCATCTGATGGCCGAATTCGACTGGCTTTTCTTCACCGAGGTGCTGATCGGCGGGCTGCTCTCCGGCGTGATGTACTCCCTGGTCGCAATCGGCTTCGTGCTGATCTACAAGACCTCGGGCGTCCTGAATTTTTCGCAAGGCGCGTTGCTCCTCTTCGCCGCGCTCACCTTCGTCAGCCTCGTCGAGAAGGGCGTGCCTTTCGCGGCCGCCTTCGCCATTACTTTCGCGGCGATGGTCGTTATCGGTATCGCCATCGAGCGCACGGTGCTGCGACCACTTACCAACAAGCCGCCGATCACGCTGTTCATGGCGACGCTCGGCCTCTCCTACATCATCGAGGGTGCGGCGCAGCTCATCTGGGGCACGCAGGTGCATGGCCTCGATCTCGGCATCGAGGATATCCCTTTCGATGTCGGCGGTGTCTTCATCAGTCAATTCGATATCTTCGCCGCCGTGGTTGCGGCCGGCATGGTGGCGGCGCTTTCGGCCTTCTTCCGCTACACCCGCATCGGCCTCGGCTTTCGTGCAGTCGCGGACGATCAGTTCGCCGCCCTCGCCGTCGGCCTCAAGCTGCCGTGGATATGGGCAAGTGTATGGGCCGCTGCCGGTCTCGTCGCGCTGGTTGCCGGATTGCTGTGGGGCGCACGTCTTGGCGTGCAGTTCTCGCTCTCGCTGGTGGTGCTGAAGGCGTTGCCGGTGCTGGTCCTTGGCGGCTTCGATTCCATTCTCGGCGCCATCGTCGGCGGCCTGATCGTCGGCGCATCCGAAAAGCTCGCCGAGGTCTATATCGGCGATTATTTCGGCGGCGGCATCGAGGGCTGGTTCGCTTATGTCGTGGCACTCGTCTTCCTGCTCGTGCGCCCCTCGGGCCTGTTCGGCCAGAAGCTCGTGGAAAGGGTCTGACATGTCTGTCGTCACAGCCGATCTTTCGCCGTCTTTCTCCGTCCCGCGCCATGCCGGCGCGATCGCAGTGCTCGCCGTCGCCTATCTCGTCGTGCCCTTCCTCGGCTCAAGCTATCTCTTCGAGGCGATCCTGCTGCCTTTCCTGGCGCTCAGCCTTGCCGGCGTCGGGCTCAATCTGCTGACGGGTTATGCAGGCCAGGTCTCGTTGGGCTCGGCCGCCTTCATGGCGGTGGGCGCTTTCGCGGCCTATAATTTCAATCTGCGGGTGGACGCGCTGCCGCTGGCCGTCTCCATAGTGCTGGCCGGGCTTTCGGCGGCGGCGATCGGCATCGTCTTCGGCCTGCCGAGCCTGCGGCTGCGCGGCTTCTACCTCGCCGTCTCGACGCTCGCTGCGCAGTTTTTCGTGCAATGGGCACTGACGAAATTCAGCTGGTTCTCCAACAACTCCGCGTCCGGCGTCATCGACGCGCCGCCGCTGTCGCTTGCTGGCTTCTCGTTCGAGGGCCCTGTCGGACGCTATCTCTTCGCGCTGACGGTCGTGGCGGTCCTGACCTTCCTCGCTTTCCGCCTCGTCTCATCTCAGACCGGCCGCAACTTCATCGCCGTGCGCGACAACGAGACCGCCGCGCGCATCATCGGCGTGCCGGTCCTGCGCACCAAGCTGCTCGCCTTCGGGGTTTCATCCTTCATCATCGGCGTCGCCGGCGTGCTTTGGGCCTTTGCCTATCTGCGCACCGTGGAGCCGGCGGGCTTTAATCTCGATCGCTCGTTCCAGATCCTGTTCATCGTCATCATCGGCGGCCTCGCTTCGATCCGCGGCGCCTTTTTCGGCGCGGCGCTGATCGTTGTCTTTCCGCTCGTGCTGTCGAGACTCGGTTCCTTCCTGCTGGGTGACGTCTTCGATTCCGGCGTGCTCGATATGACGCAACGTATCGTGATCGGCGCCTTCATCATCCTGTTTCTGGTGCTGGAGCCTGATGGCCTTGTCGCGCTCTGGGATCGCTTGAAATCACGCATAACGGCCGCCGTCCGGCGGGTGTGAGATCGAAGCCGCGGGCTTCCAACAATAAAAACCTTGAACCCTGACAGCAAACCGGACGGCCCAGCGCCGCCGACAGACGGAGTGTGTCCAGCCATGACCCTTTACACAAAGATAAGAGCCGCTGCTTTCGCCGCCGGCATCGGCCTTGCAGCCATCGCCGCACCGGCGCTTGCCGACGAGCAGCATTTTCCCCTTCAGAGCTATCGTGTCGGCCCCTACGCGGCCGGCGGCACGGGCTTCTTCGGCGGCTTCATCGACTATCTCAACCTCATCAATACCAGGGACGGCGGCGTCAACGGCGTAAAGCTCACCTGGTCGGAGGCCGAGACCCAGTATGAGGTGGAGCGCGGCGTCGAGGCTTATGAGCGCCTGAAGAGCAACCAGGGCATCGCCGCCTGGAATCCGCTGTCGGTCGGCATCGCCTATGCCATGATCGACCGCATCACGCAGGACAAGGTGCCGCTGATCACCATCAACCATGGCCGCACGGATTCGACCGACGGCCGCGTCTTCCCCTATGTCTTCCCGCTGCTGCTCAATCCCTACAGCGAGACCTCGGGCATCGTAAACTACATCGCCTCCAAGGAGGGCGGTCTCGAAAGCCTGAAGGGCAAGAAGATCGTCGTGCTTTACCACGGCTCGCCCTATGGCAAGGAGACGATACCGATCTACGAACTGCTCGCCGAAAAGTACGGTTTCGAACTGCAGCAGATCGAAGTGCCGCATCCGGGCAACGAGCAGCAGTCGCAGTGGCTGACAATCCGTCGCGCCAAGCCCGATTATGTCGTGCTACGCGGCTGGGGCGTGATGAACCCCGTTGCGCTGAAGACGGCAGCCAAGACCGGCTTCCCGGTCGATCACATCATCGGCAATGTCTGGTCGAACTCGGAAGAGGACGTCATTCCGGCGGGTGATGCGGCCAAGGGCTATACGGCGATCACCACACAGGCGTCCGGTGCCGAATACCCCGTCGTCAAGGAGATCGTGAAGACGGTCTATGATGCCGGCAAGGGCAATCTGGAGGACAAGAACCGTATCGGTTCGGTCTACCACAATCTCGGCATCGTCAACGGCATCCTGAATGTCGAGGCCGTGCGCATCGCCCAGGAAAAATTCGGCAAGCGCACGCTGACGGGCGATGAAGTGCGCTGGGGCTTTGAACATCTCCAGCTCGATCCCGCCCGTGTCGAGGCGCTCGGCGCCAAGGACCTTTTCCACTCGATCAATGTCACCTGGGACAACCACGAGGGCAACGGCTACGTGACCTTCCAGCAGTGGGACGGCAAGAAGTGGAACGTCGTTTCCGACTGGATCGCCCCGGACTGGGCGCTGCTGCGGCCGATCATTGAAAAATCCTCCGAAGCCTATGCCGCTGAAAAGGGCATCAAGCTTCGCACGGCCGAAGATGCGGGCGGCGTGACGAACTGATGTCGCAAGGCCGCGCACGGCACCGCGGCCCTGTCGCCGGGCATCGGAACAATATCTCCGATGCCTGGCCGGAATTTTCCGAAAACGCGAAGGGATTCGACATGCCCGAGGACAGCAGGCTGCTCACCGTCGAGGGCCTTCATGCCACCTACAACCATTCCATCACCGCGCTGCATGGCGTGACGCTCTCGCTTGCCCGCGGCGAAATCCTGGCCCTTCTCGGCGCGAATGGCGCCGGCAAGACCACGACGCTGAAGGCGGTGTCGAACCTGCTGCCGGCCGAACGGGGCCAGATCCTGGCCGGCAGCATCCGGTTCGAGGGGCGCGACGTGACGCGTGAGGCGCCCGCAAGCCTTGTCCGCAGCGGTCTCGTGCAGGTTCTGGAAGGGCGGCATTGCTTCAAGTCGCTGACGGTGGAGGAAAACCTCGTTTCCGGCGGTCTTGGCCGCAGCGGATCGCGTGCCGAAATCGCCACCGACCTCGAAAAGGTCTACGCCCATTTTCCGCGGCTCAAGGAGAAGCGCCGGGTTCTTTCTGGCCTGACCTCCGGCGGTGAGCAGCAGATGACGGCGATCGGCCGGGCACTGATGTCGCGTCCGCGGCTGCTGGTGCTCGACGAGCCTTCGATGGGGCTCGCGCCCCTCGTCGTACAGGATATCTTCCGCACCCTGAAACGCCTCAACCGCGAGGAAGGCCTTTCAATCCTCGTTGCCGAGCAGAACTCGGCGGTCGCGCTCACCTATGCCGACCGGGCGGTCATTCTTGAAAACGGCGTCAGCGTTCTCTCGGGCAGCGCCGCCGAGCTCAAGGCGCGCGACGACGTTAAGGCCTTCTATCTCGGCCGGAAGCCCGTCGCGGCCACCCCTGTCTTTGCCCACTGAATCCAATCTGAAGAGGAGACTTGCGATGACCATTTCCAACGTAAACACAAAGGGTGCCGCCGAGGGTGTTCCAGCCGTGCCCCGCCCAGGCGAACCCGCGCATATCATCAAGAGCGACGCCGAGGCGATCTCGGTCGCGAAGGCGATCGCGGCCGAGATCGCGCCGGGAGCGGCAATCCGCGATCGGGACCGCATCTGGCCGGTAAAGGAACTCGACGCCTTCTCGCAGAGCGGGCTCTGGTCGATCAACGTGCCGAAAAAGTTCGGCGGACCTGAAGTGTCCTATGCAACACTCGCCAAGGTGATCGAGATCGTCTCGGCAGCGGATTCCTCCATCGGCCAGATCGCACAGAACCATCTCGGCGTCGTCGCCGCCATTCGTACAGTGTCCGACGAGGCGCAGCAGAAGCTGCTCTTTGCCGAGGCGCTGCGCGGCACGCGCTTCGGTAACGCTTTTTCGGAATTCGGCTCCAAGCGGGCCGCGGATTTCGAGACCAAGTTCACCGATGCGGGCGATCACGTCGTGGTCAACGGCCAGAAATTCTACTCCTCCGGCGCGTTGCTCGCTCATCTGGTGCCGATCGTGGCGCTCGATGACGAGGGCCGCGCCTGGTATGCGATTGCCGAGCGCGATGCACCGGGCCTCACCGTCATCGATGACTGGTCGGCCTTCGGCCAGCGTACCACGCTGTCAGGGACCGTCATCCTCAACAATGTGAAGGTGCCGAAGACCCATCTGGTGCCCGGCTACAAGGGCTATGAGGTGCCGACGGCCGATGGCGCGATCTTCCAGATCATCCAGGTGGCGGTCGATACCGGCATCGCGCAGGCGGCGATCGATGAGACCGTCTCCTTCGTCCGTACCAAGAGCCGTGCCTGGATCGACAGCGGCGTGGAACGTGCCTCGGACGATCCCTACACGATCCAGGCCGTCGGCGATCTGACACTGCGGCTCCATGCGGCGCAGGCGCTGCTCGAAAAGGCCGGAAAAGCCATCGACCGGGCCATCGAGACCCCAAATGCCGAGACGGTCGCCGACGCGCAGATCGTCACTGCGGAGGCAAAGATCCTGTCGACGGAAATCGCGATTGCTGCGACCAATAAGCTGTTTGAACTCGCGGGCACCCGCTCCACGCTTGCCGAGCATCACCTCGACCGCCATTGGCGCAACGCCCGTACCCATACCTTGCATGACCCCGTGCGCTGGAAATACGCCATCCTCGGCAATTATTTCCTGAACGGCGAGAAGCCCCCGCTCCACGCCTGGAGCTGAGTTATCTAAAAAAACCGGGGCGCCAGAGAGGCGCCCCGCTTCAATTGCGACGTGGGTTTCAATATCTTCAAGACAATGCGTCTGACACATCGGTCGCGGATCAGTGCAAGGTCCTGAAGCAGCGCGTCCAGATCGATAATCTTCCTAGGCGTGTAGGACTTCAGTCCCTCTTCGACCACGATCCGGCTTACGAGGCCGAACGGTTCCTGATGCAGGAGTGGCACAACGAAGGGGGGCATGCAGGCGATATTGGGAGTGCTTCTCCCTGTTCTTGCCGCGATCGACAGCACCCTCTCGCTTCTCGGGCGAGCGCCGATTGTCGGACACACCTTTTTCGGTGTCGTGCTGATTGCGTTTCTTCTCTCATGCCTGCCGGTTTGGTGCGGCAAACGCGAGGGAGGGGGCAGCCGATTTTGCAGGGCAAGGCGGTGCTAGTCTGCCCGGGAGCGATATCCCAGCTGGATCGAAAGAAGCTCGGCGTGTTTTATGACAAGCTGGGCAAGGTCCGGTATCCTGTCGTCCGTGAGCTTGCGCCGCGTGCTGCTCAGGCTCAGGCCCGCAATGACGCGGCCGGCGGCGTTTCGCACCGGCGCGCCGATGCACCGCTCATGGGCATCCATTTCGCCATTGTTGATCGCATATCCGCGTTTGCGGGTCGTGGCCAGATCATCACGCAGTTTGATGGGGTCCGTAAGTGTATCGCGGGTATAGGGGTGGAGCCCCTGCTTTATGATGCGCTCGATCGTCTCCGTCGGCTGGAAAGCCAGCACGGCCTTGCCGACGCTCGTGCAGTAGCAGGGAGAGCTTTCCATTGTTGTGGTGGAGTTGAAGCGGCCGGCCCGGCCGCCGATCGTGCGCGTCACGAAAATCATCTGGTTGCCGTCGAAGACGCACAGGTGGCTTTTTTCGCCCGTGCTTCGGCTGAGTGCCTCCAGAACGTGACGGGCGTCGCGCGAAATGTCCATGTTGGCCAGCGCGCTGTTGCCGAGGTGGATGAGGCGCAGGCCGAGGCGGTACACGTCGCCGGTATTGTCCTGATCGAGCAGGCCCGCATTGCGCAGGGTCGTGACCCAGCGGTGCGTGGTGGAGCGCGGCATGCCGGTCATGTCGGCGATATCGCCGACGGACAACTGCCCGCTGCTCAGGGTGAAGCAGTCGAGGATGCGGAGCATCTTCTCCGGTGCATTTCCCGATGTTTCTGCAATCGTGTTCACGTGTCGCTCCTCCCCTGCGGGCCGCCTTTGTGCAGCACGAGGATGCAGATTGCAAGAAAAGCTTGGAAAAAGATGTCCCAAAAAATGAGACAAATTCGCACTGCACAAAAATCAAGTGTATGTTTTTAAAAGATAAACAAAATTTGCGGCGTGTTTTTCGCAGCTTATAATTCAGGCATACACATTGGAGAGGAGATACTTCCATATGACTGTCGACCTGCACGGGATCATTCCAGCACTCGTGACCCCTTTCGATGCGGATGGCGAAATCAACGAACGGCTGTTTCGCGACCATGTGCGTTTTATCCTGAACAAGAACGTGCACGGCGTTTGTCTGGCGGGCAGCACGGGCGAGGGCTTCACCTTCTCGCCGGCAGAACTGCGCCAGCTGACGGCTGCGACCGTGGAAGAAGTCAACGGCAAGGTTCCTGTCGTCGCCGGCATCATCGCCAACAGCACGCGTGAGGTCATCGAGCGCGCCAATGCGGTCAAGGATCTCGGCGTCGCCGCGCTCCAGGTCACCCCGACCTACTACGTCTTCAACTATGGCGAAGAAGCCATGTTCCAGTATTTTAAGCAGATCTGGGAAGAGACCGGTATTCCGCTTGTCATCTACAACGTGATTCCGTGGAACCTCCTCGGTGCCGATCTGGTCGTGCGGATGATGGAGGAGATTCCGGGCGTCATCGGCATCAAGCAGAGCCAGGGCAACATTTCCCGCGCTGCCGAACTCGTCATCCGCGCGCCGAAGGGAAAGTCCATCCTCGCGGCCATCGACGATCTTCTCTATCCCTGCTTCATGATGGGTGCGCAGGGCACGCTGGCCGCTTCGCCGACAGCGGCACCCGGTCCTTGCGTCGCGCTGTGGAACGCCGTAAAGGCCGGCGATCACGACCTGGCGCGCAAGATTCACGATCGTCTCGTCATTTTCTGGCACCTGATGGGACATGAGAACCTGCCGGCCCTGGTGAAATACTGCCTCGAGCTTCAGGGCTGCGAGGTGGGCATTCCGCGCCATCCGATGCCGCTGGCTTCCGCAGAGCAGAAGGCGAAGATCCGGCCCGCGCTCGAAGCGCTTCTCCAGTTCGACCCGCAACTCGCCAAGGCAGCGTGAGGCAAAGCCGCGCGGAGAAGGGTGCGGCTTGCTAGGCATGGTCCCGGGCACAGGCGTGGCCGGGACAGGAGGAAAAGCCGCCGGGTGTATCCGGCATGTTGATATTCTGGGAGGAATTCTATGAAACGTGATGACAGAACCGCTGCGGAAACCGCTGCATCCGCCGGCCTTTTCCGGCGCGATGTGCTGAAGTTCGCCCTTGCCGGCTCCGCCCTGGCGGCCGTCGGTCTGCGTGCGCCGGCCGTGCTCGCGAATGCAAAACCCTTCGAGGGTGTCACCCTGCGTGGCGCATGCTTCCAGCACATCTTCCACACCTATATCCAGAAGCTGCTGCCCGAGTTCGAAGAACAGACGGGCATGAAGGTCGAGTTCGATCTGCAGGCTTTCCCGGTCTACAACCAGCGCATGGACCTCGAACTGTCCACGCATGGTTCGAGCTATGACTTCTGCAACATCACCCACTCGTTCTCCGGCCGCTGGATCAGCGCTGGCTGGCTGACACCGCTGAACGACTTCCTCAACGATCCCAACAAGACGGCCGCAGACTTCGATCCGGACGATTTCGTCAGCGGCACGCAGATCGCCTATATCGATGCGAACAAGCAGCTTCACGGCTTCGCCTGGGAAGCCGGCGCCATGCTGCTGGCCGCCTCGCGCTTCGATATTCTCGACAAGGAAGGCATCGCCATGCCGACCACGCTTGCCGGCATGATCGATGTCTGCAAGGCGATCCACAACAAGAACGGTGTCGCCGCCTTCGTGGCGGATCGCCTGCATCACTGGAACTTCCCGCCCTACCTGATGGGCTTCGGCGGCAAGGTCTTCCGCGATCCGCCGCGCGACCTGATGCCGGTGCTCGACACGCCCGAAGTGATTGAGGCGGCAACCTACTATTCCGAGCTGCTTTCCAATTACTGCCCGCCGGGCGTGCTGTCCTACACGGACGACCAGGCGATGCGCAATCAGCTGGCGGGCCGGGCGAACATGCGCATCAACGCCATGTCGTGGCTGCTGCCTCTGGCGAAATCAGACGATTCCCGCGTCAAGGACACGGTGCGTTTCGCGCTGATGCCGGAAGGCCCGGCCGGCGGCTTCCCTGCCTGCAACGCCAATGCCTACGGCATTCCGGCTGGCTCTAACCAGAAGGACGCCGCCTGGGCGTTCATCCAGTGGGCGACATCGAAAAAGACCTTCGAGCGCACCGCGCTGGAAATGGGCGGGCTTGCGACCCCGCGTCGTTCGATCATCGAGGATCCTCGCTACAAGGAGGCGCTGACGATCAACGGTCAGGACATCGCCTCGATGTATCTCGACGTTCTCGAGCGCAGCGGCCGGGAAGGCTATATGGCCTATCGTACCGTGCCCATCTGGCCGCAGACCGGTGAGAAGATCAACAAGGCGATCGAGCGCATCGCCAGCGGGCAGGCCGACGCGGCCACCTCAATGAAAGCCGCCCAGGCGGAAGCAGTCGAGGACATCAAGAAAGCGGGCGTCAAGTTGTGAGCGCGGTCGATGTGGAAAACCGGCGCCGCGACGTCGCGGTCAATGCGGTAGGCCATGCAGCGAAGGCGGGGAAAACCCCCGCCTTCGAGCGCCAGCGCCAGCGTTTCTTTTGGCTGCTTCTGGCGCCGGTCCTTGCCATCCTTGCCGTCGTCACGCTGCTGCCGACACTTTATCTGCTGGTGACGAGCTTCACCCCGCTCAACCTCGCCAACCCGGCGACGGCGTGGGACTTTTCCGATCCGCTGGTCAACTATCGCACGCTTTTGACCGATGACCGGCTGCACAACAGCTTCTGGGTGCAGGCGAAGCTGTCGGTGGTGACGGTGGTGCTTCAGCTTCTGTTCGGTCTCGTCGTCGCATTGCTTCTCAACATGAGAACGCCGCTGATGAACGCGCTTCGAACCTCGTTTCTCGTGCCGATGGTCTTGCCGCCCATCGTGGTGGCGATCATCTGGAAGGTGCTCTACTCGCCCGACATCAGCCCGGCCTGGTGGCTTTTCCAGCTTCTCGGCTGGAACGTGCAGACACCGATCACCGATGCCAGTTGGGCGCTGACAGCGATCATTGTGGCGGACACCTGGGAATGGTTTCCCTTCACCATGATCATCATCCTGGCGGCGCTTGCCATGATGCCGGAGGAGCAGCGCGAGGCGGCGGAAGTCGACGGTGCCAGCATCTGGCAGCTCACATGGTACATCACGCTGCCCTATCTCAAGGGCACGCTGCTGGTCGCGGGGCTTTTCCGGCTCATCGACAGCATCAAGACCTTCCCGCTCATCTACATTCTCACCGATGGCGGACCCGGCTCGGTTACCGAAGTCTCGAACTACTACATCTTCGTCCAGTCCTTCAGCTTCAGCTATATCGGCTATTCCGCCGCCGTCACCATGGTGCTGCTTGCCATGATCGTCGTTCTGAGCTGGGTCATCATCCGTGCGGTTTCGGGAGGCTCGAATGCCCAGGAGTAAGCTCGACGCGGCCGCGCGCCGCAACCGTATCCTGGCGAACACGATCGTCATCGCACTTGCGATCATCACCCTGCTGCCGTTCCTCTGGTTCGTCGTGATGAGTTTCAAGCCGGCGGACGACATCTTCGCGGGCATTGACGGCTTCTTCTTTACCCCGACGCTCGAAAACTACACGTCGCTGTGGAACGACCGGTTTGCGGGATCGATGCTCAACAGCTTCATCACGAGTTCGGTATCGACGATCCTGGCGCTCGTCATCGGCACGCCGGGTGCCTATGCGCTCTCACGGGCGACGATGAAGCAGGAGCGGACCTTCTCGCTGCTCATTCTCGCCTCGCGCATGGCCCCGCCGGTCGCCTTCGCGATCCCGTATTTCCTCGTCTACCGCTACATGGGCCTGCTCGACACCCGCACTGGCCTTATCCTGGTCTATCTCACGTTCAACTTGGCGCTCGTCGTCTGGCTGATGCGCAACTTTTTCGATGCCACGCCGCGTGCGCTCGAAGAAGCGGCGTGGATCGACGGGGCGAGCCTGTGGAAGACGTTCATGGTCATCGTCCTGCCGATGTCGGGTCCGGCGCTCGTTACGACGGCGATCCTATGCTTCCTCTATTCGTGGAACGACTTCTTCTTCGCGCTGACCCTGACGCGAAACAACGCCATGACCGCTCCGGTGGAGGTGGTCAACTTCATGAACTACGAGGGCTGGGAGTGGGGCAAGATAGCGGCCGGCGGCACGCTGATCATGGTGCCGGTTCTCGCCTTCTCGCTCCTGATGCGCAAATACCTCGTCGCGGGAATGACGGCGGGTGCGGTCAAGGGCTGATCAGAAATCTTTGGGAGGAATACGCAATGAACGGCGTTCGAATTGAAGGCGTTCGCAAGGCTTACGGCGCGCTGGATGTGCTGCACGGCATCGACATCGATATCGAGGACGGCGAGTTCGTCACCCTGGTCGGCCCCTCGGGCTGCGGAAAATCAACGCTCCTGCGGATGATCGCGGGCCTGGAGACGATCAGTGACGGGACGATCAACATCGCCGGCCGCGTCGTCAACGAGGTGGCGCCGAAAGACCGCGACATCGCAATGGTCTTCCAGAACTATGCGCTGTATCCGCACATGACGGTGGCGCAGAACATGGGCTTCTCGCTCAAGCTGCGCGGCGTCGATGCACTGAAGATCAAGTCTGCCGTCGAGGCGGCGGCCGAGATCCTCGACCTGTCGAAACTTCTGGAACGCTATCCCAAGCAGCTCTCCGGCGGTCAGCGCCAGCGTGTCGCCATGGGGCGCGCCATCGTGCGCGATCCGGAAGTCTTTCTCTTCGACGAGCCGTTGTCGAACCTCGACGCGAAGCTGCGCGTGCAGATGCGCTCGGAGATCAAGGGGCTGCATCAGCGCCTGAAGACCACCACCATCTACGTCACCCACGACCAGATCGAGGCGATGACGATGGCCGACAAGATCGTCGTCATGCGCGACGGGCGTGTCGAGCAGGTCGGCAAGCCGCTCGATCTTTATGACCGACCGGCCAATCTCTTTGTGGCCGGCTTCATCGGCTCGCCCTCGATGAATTTCCTGCCGGCGACGATGAGCGCGGGCAGCGTGCGGATGGCTGACGGCATCGCGCTGCCGGCCGGTGCGCGTGCTGATGCGGGCAATGCACCGCAACAGGTCATGTACGGCATTCGTCCCGAGCATATCGCGGTTGCAGCCGAAGGCATTCCCGCCACGGTCTCGCTTGTCGAGCCGACCGGCGCCGAGACGGTCCTTTCTTTCGCGATCGGGAAGGAAACGCTGACTGCCGTCGTGCGCGACCGGTTGTCCGTTCAGCCGGGAGACCAGGTGTTTCTTCAATTCCAGCAAGGTGCCGAACACCTTTTCGATGCGGCGAGCGGTGCCCGTCTGGCCTGAGGCGGAAACCGAAATCGGAGGGAAAAGGCGATGCGGTCGGCGGGAGGAATTGACAGTAAATTATATGTCCATTATTCAGACATCATGTCCGCATAATGGAGAATATGATGAGCGCAGGTCCGCAGTTCTTTGGCGTCATTCCGCCCACCACCACACCCTTTGACGCCGAAGGCAACATCCTTTTCGACGACTTCCGGGCCCAGGTCCGCTTCATGGTCGATTCCGGCGTGCATGGCCTGTGCGTCGGCGGTTCGTCCGCCGAGGGCCACACGCTGGAAATGGGCGAACTGCAGGCGCTCCTGGAAACGGCCGCCGAGACGCTCGACGGCAAGCTGCCGCTGATCGCCGGCGTCATCATCAACTCCACCCGCCAGGCGGTCGACCGCTGCAAGATGGCGGCGCGTGCCGGCTCCGTCGCCCTTCAGGTGACGCCGCCGCATTACGTGTTCCGTCCGTCCGACGATGCCATCGTCGATCACTTCCGGGCGATCGCCGAAGAGAGCGGCCTGCCGGTCCTCATCTATAACGTCGTTCCCTGGTGCTATCTCAATCCTGCGCTTCTCATCCGCATCATGCGCGAAATCCCCGGCGTCATCGGCGTCAAGCAGAGCAACGGCGACCTGAAGCTGCTGGCCGATCTTCTGCAGGAAATCCCCGAGGGCAAGCTGGTGTTCACGGCTGTCGATGCGCTGCTCTATTCGAGCTTTGCGCTGGGCGCGCACGGCACGATCGCCGCCAATCCGGCGGCTGCCCCCGTTGCCGTGGTCAAGCTGTGGGATCTCGTCCAGGCGGGTCGTCATGACGAGGCGCTTGCACTGCACCGCAAGCTCCTGACGTTCTGGAACGCGCTGATCTGCGACGATCTGCCGGCGTGCATCAAATATGCCCAGTCGCTGCAGGGCGTGCCGCTGGCCCTGCCGCGCGCGCCGATGCGCATGCCCGACGAGGCCCGCAAGCGCCGCATCGCCGATGCCTTCGCAGCCATCAACGGTGCGGAGCGCGCCGCGGCGTGAGTGAATTCGGGAATGCGCGCTCCGGCGCGCATTCCAGCGCCCTGTGGAGGCAGGGGCCCGCTTCGGCGGTCATCCGATTTCAAATCGTTTCTGGGAGGGAAGCAATGTTTCGCATCAACCGTTTCAAGGTCACGGCAGCCGCGGCTTTATTCTTTGCGGGTCTCGCTGCGTCGAGTGTCACCGCTGCCGATCTTCGCGCCGGCACCAGCATGGCCGCCAACCATCCGTCTGCGCAGGTGCTGACCAAGCTTTCCGAACTGGTCAAGGAAAGAAGCAACGGCAATCTCAACATCACGGTCTATACCGACGGCACGCTCGGCAATGACGGGCAGATGCAGCAGCAGGTGCAGTCCGGCACGCAGGATATTTCCACGGCCAACGCCGCAGGTCTGGCGGCTCAGGTCAAGGAAATGGCCGTGGTAGAGTTCCCGTTCATTTATCGCAATTCGGATGAATTCTACACTGTTCTCGGTGGCGAGATGGGCAAGGAGCTGGCCGACAAGCTCTACGAGAAGGGCTGGGTCGCGCTCGGCTTTTCGCATAACGGCTTTCGCCATGCCACCAACAGCAAGCATCCCATCGAGAAGTGGGAGGATTTCGCAGGCTTGAAGATCCGCGTCATCCCCAATGCGATGTATATCGACATGTTCTCCGCGCTCGGCGCCAATCCGACGCCGATGCCGGTCTCCGAAGTCTATGCCGCGCTCGAGACCGGTGCGGTGGACGCGCAGGAGGCGCCTTTCGCGCAGATCAACGCCATGCGCATCTTCGAAGTGCAGAAGTACATGAGCACGACCGGCCATGCCGTGAACTCCGAAGTCATCATCCTGAGCCGCAAGACCTATGACGCGATGTCGCCGGAAGACCAAAAGCTCGTTGTCGAGGCGGGCAGGGATGCCGTGGAATGGAAGCGCCAGCAGTTCCAGGAAATGGAGGCCGGGCTCGCAAAGGCCATCGAAGAGGGCGGCATGACGATCAACGCGGTCGAGCCCGCCGAACTCGCCCGCATGGCCGAGAAGATGCAGCCCGTCATCGAGAAGCATGCCGAACTTGCCGGCAAGGACTTCACCGAGCGTTACATCAAGGCCATCGAGGCCGGCCGCACCGGCAACTGACGGGAGAGGGGCGGGCTAGGCGCCCGCCCTTGATCCCCGGGGACAACGCATGCGTATCGTCGACCTTCTGTTCCGCTTCTTCGAGTTCGTGCTCGTCGTGCTCCTGACCGCCATGGTGGTCATGGTGTTCGGCAATGTCGTTCTGCGGTACGCCTTTAATTCGGGCATAACCGTTTCCGAGGAACTGTCCCGCTTCGCCTTCATATGGCTGGCCTTTATCGGCGCGGTCGTGGGCGTGCGGGACCGCGCCCATCTGGGAGCCGATTTTGTCGTCAACGCGCTGCCGCCGGCGGCCCGCAAGGTCTGCTTTCTCCTGTGCTCCGGTCTGATCATCTGGAGTGCGTCGCTGATCTTCATCGGCACGTTCCGTGGCCATGCCATCAATATGGAGAACTACTCTCCGGTGATGGGCATACCGATGGAGTATGTCTATGCCTCGGCCTACGTCCTTTCGATCGGCATTATCGCCCTGACCGTTGCGCGTCTCTACCAGTTCGCGACCGGGAAACTCAGCAACGCGGAACTGTTCGCAGCCGTTGATCCCGAAGAGGCGATGGCGCTCGAAACCAACGTTTCCGGCCAGAATTCCAGCGAGACAAAACGATGACCGTCGCCATATTCGTAGGTGCTCTCCTTGGCGCCATGGCGATCGGTCTGCCGATCGCATTCGCCCTGCTCGTTACCGGCATCGCGCTGATGGTCTATCTCGGCACGTTCGACGCGCAGATCATTTCGCAGAACCTCTTCGCCGGCGCGGACAGTTTCCCGCTGATGGCCGTGCCCTTCTTCATGCTTGCCGGCGAACTGATGAATGCCGGCGGGCTTTCACGCCGCATCGTCGAAGCAGCAATGGCCTGGGTCGGCCATTGGCGAGGCGGGCTCGGCTATGTCGCGGTCATTGCCTCGGTGATCATGGCGTCGCTTTCCGGTTCTGCCGTTGCGGATACGGCGGCCATCGCCGCGCTGCTCATCCCCATGATGCGCAAGGCGAACTACAACGTACCGCGTGCGGCGGGCCTGATTTCGGCCGGCGGCGTCATCGCGCCCGTCATTCCGCCATCGATCGGCCTCGTCCTCTATGGCGTCTCAGGAAACGTTTCCATCCGCCAGCTCTTCCTCGCAGGTATCGTGCCGGGCATCCTCATGGGGCTGGCGCTGATGACCACCTGGTGGCTGGTCGCGCGCCGTGACAGCGTCGCCGTCAGCGAAAAGATGGGCTGGGACACGCGCATCAAGACGCTTGTCGATGGCTTCTGGGCGTTCCTCCTACCCATCGTCATCATCGGCGGCCTGAAAATGGGTGTCTTCACGCCCACGGAAGCCGCCGTCGTCGCCGCCGTCTACGCCTTGTTCGTCGGGCTGTTCATCTATCGCGAACTCAAGATTTCCGATCTCTATCACGTCTTCCTGGCCGCCGCGAAAACGACTTCCGTCGTGATGTTCCTTGCCGCCACGGCCGTGGTGTCCGCCTGGCTGATCACCATCGCCAACGTGCCGGCCGAAGTGACGCAACTGCTTGAACCCTTCATGGACAACAAGATCCTGCTGATGTTCGTGATCATGGTGCTCGTCGTCATCATCGGTACGGCGCTGGATTTCGTGCCCACCATCCTGATCCTCACGCCGGTTCTCGTGCCCGTCATCAAGACGGCGGGCATCGATCCGGTTTATTTCGGCGTACTCTTCATCATGAACAATGCGATCGGGCTCATCACGCCGCCGGTCGGAAACGTTCTGAACGTTGCGGCCGGCGTCGCAAAAGTGCCGCTCGGTTCGGTCATTCGCGGCGTCATGCCCTTCCTGGTGGCGGAAATCCTCGTCCTGTTCCTGCTGGTCCTCTTCCCGCAGCTTGTGACAGTTCCGCTTCAATACCTTCGTTGAGATGAGATCATGACGCCTTTATCCTCACAGACCCGTTTTGCAGCAGAGGTATTGCCGGAACTGTCCGCTCTTCTGGGCGACCGGATCGTGACCTCTCACGCCGTGCGCGAACAGCACAGCCATGGGGAGGGCATGCCGGACAGCGTTCTGCCCGATGCGGTTGCTTTTGCCCTCACCACCGAAGAGGTCTCGGCCATCGCCGCGATCTGCAATCGCACGTCGACCCCGCTCATTCCCTTCGGTGCCGGTTCCTCCCTGGAGGGTCACGTCGTTCCGCTTCGTGGCGGCGTGGCCCTCGACTTGTCCGGCATGACGCGCATCGTGGAAATCAATGCCGACAGCATGGATTGCCGCGTGGAGGCGGGGGTCACGAAGGAACAGCTCAACGAGGAGCTGCGCGCGAGCGGCCTGTTCTTCCCCGTCGATCCGGGCGCGCACGCCACGCTCGGCGGCATGGCCGCCACGCGAGCGTCCGGAACGAATGCTGTGCGTTACGGCACGATGCGCGATGTGACACTCGGCCT
Organism: Shinella sp. H4-D48; assembly: GCF_022637395.1. Taxonomy (GTDB): domain Bacteria; phylum Pseudomonadota; class Alphaproteobacteria; order Rhizobiales; family Rhizobiaceae; genus Shinella; species Shinella sedimenti. The sequence continues at coordinate 259,825 of NZ_CP093339.1, forward strand.
GACAGTCGTCACGCCGGACGGGCGGATCATCCGCACGGGTGGCCGGGCGCGCAAATCCTCCGCCGGCCTCGACCTCACCCGGCTTTACGTCGGCAGCGAAGGCACGCTCGGCATCATAACCGAAGTCGCACTGCGGCTGAGCGGCATCCCTGAATCCATTGCCAGCGCGATCTGCCAGTTCCCAGATCTGGAAAGTGCCGTGGCAACAGTCATCGCGGCGCTCCAGATCGGCATCGACGTTGCGCGCATCGAGCTTGCGGACGATATGCAGATGCGCGCCTGCATCCGCTATTCAAAGCTGGAAGGCCTCGAAGAACTGCCGACCCTGTTCTTCGAATTTCATGGAACGCCGGCCGTGGTCGCCGAGCAAGTCGAGATGATGCAGGCGCTTGCCGGCGAGAATGGCGGCGAAGGCTTCAAGTTCGCCAACAGGCCCGAGGAGCGCTCGCGTCTTTGGGCCGCCCGCCACAATGCCTATTTCGCCAATATCGCGATGATGCCAGGTCACAAGCTCATCGGAACGGATGCCTGCGTGCCGATCTCGGAACTCGCCGCCTGCATCGAGGCCACCCAGCGCGATATCGCCGAGAGCGGACTTGTCGCGCCGCTGGTCGGGCATGTCGGTGACGGCAATTTCCATCTCGGCATCCTGTTCGATCCGGACACGCCAGCCCAGCGCCGGGCGGCCGAGGCGCTGGCGAGCCGGGTCAGCCTGCGCGCCATCGCGCATGGTGGAACCTGCACAGGCGAGCACGGCATCGGCGTCGGAAAGATAGGCTACATGGAGACCGAGCACGGCCCGGCTCTCGATGTCATGCGCGCAATCAAGGCGGCGCTCGACCCGAACGGAATCATGAACCCGGGCAAGATGCTGCCCGAAGCCAAAAGGGAACACTGACATGAAGAAACTGATGAATGCGCCGGGTGATTTCGTCGATCAGGCGCTCGACGGCTTGACGCTCGCCAACCCGTCCCTGGTGCGGGACGGCGAAAGCGGTCGTGTCATTCGCCGGGCCGAAGGCATTCGCAAGGGCAAGGTCGGCATCGCCTCGGGCGGCGGTTCCGGTCATTTGCCGCTGTTCACCGGCTATGTCGGCCGTGGTCTGCTGGATACCTGCTCCATCGGAAACGTGTTCGAGGGGCCGAATGTCGGCTCGTGCATGGATGCCATCCGCCTTGCCGATGGCGGCCGCGGGGTCCTGCGCCTCTACGGCAACTACGGCGGCGACCGCATGAATTTCGACATGGCGGGCGAAATGCTGGAGGATGAGATTCGCACGACGACGGTGCTCGGCAACGACGATATCGCGAGCGCCCCGCCGGAGGAGAGCGCAAAGCGGCGCGGCGTTGCGGGCATCATCTATGCCTACAAGATCGCCGGCGCGAATGCTGAAACCGGCGCCGACCTCGATGAAGTGACGGCAATCGCGGCGAAGGCCGTGGCCTCCACCCGCACCATCGGCGTCTCGCTTTCGCCATGCCAGGTGCCGGGCTCGGCAAAACCGACCTTCGAGATCGCCGATGACGAGATCGAAATGGGCATGGGCATCCACGGCGAACCCGGCATCTGGCGCAACAAGCTGCGTCCGGCGGACGAGATCGCCGACGAGATGGTGCAGCGGCTGCTGGCCGAAGCGCCCGGCAATGCGGGCTCGGAGGTCTCCGTCCTCGTCAACGGCCTCGGCGCGACGCCGCTGGAGGAACTCTTCATCCTTTATCGTCGTGTGGCGGAGAAGCTCGGCGAGAGCGGCTTGCGCATCGTCCAGCCGCTGGTCGGGAATTATGTCACCTCAATGGAAATGGCAGGAGCGTCCATCAGCCTCTGCTTCCTGGACGACGAAATGAAGGGCCTGCTGGCTGCGCCGGCCGAATGCCCATTTTGGAGGGTATGATGAGCACTTTCGATATTCAGGATGTAAAACGCACTGTCGCGATGGCGGCCACGGCCATGACCGTCCTCGAACAGGAGCTGAATGCGGCCGACGCGAAGCTGGGCGACGGCGATACGGGCGGCATGCTGGCGCGCGTCATCGGGGCGCTCGATAACGCATCCCTGCCCGACGGTGGGGATGTCGGCGCGGGTTTCTCCGCCTATGCCAAGGCGGCCGCAATGGCGACGGGTTCGAGCCTCGGAACGCTTCTGGCGACGGCGCTGATGACGTTTGCCAGGGAAACGAAAGGGCGCGCCGAGGTGCCGGTCGCGGAACTCGGCGACCTGCTCGCCAAGGCGCGTGATGCGATGATGGCGCGCGGCGGCGCCAATCTCGGCGACAAGACCATTCTCGATGCGCTCGATGCAGTCGCAAAGGCTATTTCCGGCATCGACAGTGCCCAAGAGGCGCGATCGAAAGCGGTGGCGGCCTCGGGCGAGGCGCTGGATCAGTTCCGCCAGAAACCGAACAAGGTCGGCAGGGCACGCATGTTCGCCGATGCCACCATCGGCATGGACGATCCGGGCATGCTGGCCTTCGCGCGGCTTTGCGCCGCGGTGGCCGGGCCTGGGGCGCAGTAACGCGCCAAACATTCCAACGCCACCGGAAGCATGGTAACCCGGAGCTTTCAAAACCCTGAGGCGACGAGGAGCCGACGTACCGATGACTACCCAAAACCGGGAAAGGGATGCAGACCGCAATTCCAGCCAGATGCTTTCCTTCTCGAAAATGCTCTCCGTGCTGGACTGTTTTTCGCGGGATGACCGTTCGCTGACGGTGCTGGAGATATCCAGGCGCACCAAGCTGCCGCGCACGACGGTTCACCGCATCGTCGCTTCCCTGAAGGCATTGGGCCTCATCGATCAGGACCGGGACCGGGAGAAATACCGGCTCGGTCTGAAGCTCTTCGAACTCGGCAATACGGTGCTGGCCAACATGGATGTGCAGCGCGAGGCCAGCGAAAGCATGGCGACCCTTGTCAACAAGACCGGCCAGTCGGTGCATCTCGGCGTGTTCGACGGGTTCGAAATCGTTATGGTCGAGCGGGCCGATTCAAAGGTCGGCCAGCTCAACCGTGTCGTAACGCTGGAGAGCGCGGCGGCCTATTGCAGCGCAACCGGCAAGGCCGCCCTGGCGTTCCAGCCGCAATCCGTCGTGGATCGCATCATCCAGCACGGTTTTACGGCACTGACGCCCAACACCATTACCAGCGGCAAGCAGCTGATGGATGAACTCGAATTGATCCGCACGCGCGGCTACTCGATCGATGACGCGGAATATGAGGAGTGGCGTCGCTGCGTCGCCGCACCCATCCGCAATGCGACCGGGCGCGTCTTCGCGGCAATCAGTGTGACCGGCAAGAAGGAAGAGTTCACGGATGCGACCATCCGGCAATACGCATCGCTCGTCATCGCGCAGGCCGACCAGATTTCCCGTCGGCTTGGCTATGAGCGCGAGCAAGATTGAGGGTGAAAAGGCTTGACGCTCCACCGTATGTCCATTATTCAGACATCATGTCCGCATAATGGAGAATATGATGAGCGCAGGTCCGCAGTTCTTTGGCGTCATTCCGCCCACCACCACCCCCTTTGACGCCGAAGGCAACATCCTCTTCGACGCCTTCCGCACCCAGGTCCGCTTCATGGTCGAGTCCGGCGTGCATGGCCTGTGCGTCGGCGGTTCGTCGGCCGAGGGCCACACGCTGGAAATGGGCGAACTGCAGGCGCTCCTGGAAACGGCCGCCGAGACGCTCGACGGCAAGCTGCCGCTGATCGCCGGCGTCATCATCAACTCCACCCGCCAAGCGGTCGACCGATGCAAGATGGCGGCGCGTGCCGGCTCCGTCGCCCTTCAGGTGACGCCGCCGCATTACGTGTTCCGTCCCTCGGACGATGCCATCGTCGATCACTTCCGGGCGATCGCCGAAGAGAGCGGCCTGCCGGTCCTCATCTATAACGTCGTTCCCTGGTGCTATCTCAATCCTGCGCTTCTCATCCGCATCATGCGCGAAATCCCCGGCGTCATCGGCGTGAAGCAGAGCAATGGCGACCTGAAGCTGCTGGCCGATCTTCTGCAGGAGATCCCCGAGGGCAAGCTGGTGTTCACGGCTGTCGATGCGCTGCTCTATTCGAGCTTTGCGCTGGGCGCGCACGGCACGATCGCCGCCAATCCGGCGGCTGCCCCCGTTGCCGTGGTCAAGCTTTGGGATCTCGTCCAGGCGGGCCGCCACGACGAGGCGCTTGCGCTGCACCGCAAGCTCCTGACGTTCTGGAACGCGCTGATCTGCGACGATCTGCCGGCCTGCATCAAATATGCCCAGTCGCTGCAGGGCGTGCCGCTGGCCCTGCCGCGCGCGCCGATGCGCATGCCCGACGAGGCCCGCAAGCGCCGCATCGCCGATGCCTTCGCCGCCATCAACGGCGCGGAGCGCGCCGCGGCGTGAGTGATATGAGGCCGCCGGCATCGGAGGTTGCCGGCGGTCTCCAAACATACCGGAGCATCCGCTTCACCACATCAAAGGGAGGATATCATGACAGACCGTACTCGCACGTTTTCTCGCTATGCCGCAGGCTTCCTCATGGCGGGCAGCCTGCTTTCTGCGTCCGCTGCCATGGCCGAGTGGCCCGAGCGACCCGTGACGCTTGTCGTCGTGGCCGGTGCCGGCGGCGGCAGCGACTACACGATGCGTCTTCTCGGCGCTGAGCTGGAAGCAGCCCTCGGCAAGCCCTTCACCATCGTCAACCAGGCGCAGGCCTCGGGTATCGTCGGCTACACGACCTATACCAGCGCAGCGGCCGATGGTTATACACTCGGCCAGCTTTCCCCCATCGCGCAGTTCAAGCTGCTTGGGCAGGCGAACTTCACGCCGGACAATTTCACGGCTATTGCCCAGTTCAACGCCGACCCGTCCGCTATTCACGTCGCCAAGGATTCCGAGATCACGGACATGAAGGCGCTCGTCGAGATCCTGAAGGCGGATCCGGGCAAGCTCAAGATTTCCTGCGGCGGTTCCTGCAATGCGAGCTGGGACATCCCCTTCGTTTCGATGCTGCTCGATCAGGGTGTCGATGTGACCAAGCTGAACCTCATCCCAGGACCGGGGTCTGCCGCAGCCCTGCAGGAACTGGCCGCAGGCGGCGTGGACGTCGTTCTGTGCTCGATCCCCGAAACCACCGCTCTTGCCGAGGCCGGCATCGTGCGTAGCGTCGCGGTCATGAGCGAAGAACGTATTGCGATCGATGACAGCATTCCGACCGTCAAGGAGCAGCTCGGCAAGGCCTATGTCGGCGGTACCTGGCGCGGCATCGGCGGCCCGGCCAACATGGATCCGGCCCTTGTCACGAAAATCGAAGGCGCGATCAAGCAGGCTGTCGAGAGCGAAAAGTTCAAGACGGGCATGGAAGCGCGCGGCTTCGGCGTGGCGTGGCTTGACCATGCCGCCTTCACCGCTTTCCTCGACAGCCATTTCGAGGAAACCACGAAGGTCATCAACGCTCTCAAGGGGCAGTAATCCCGAGGAGATCGCCGATATGGTGAAGTTTCACGACCGGCATCTGGGCGTGGTGATGGTGGTGCTTGGCGCTGCCATCACCGGCCTCGCCATGGTCCTGCCGGGGCCGATTACCGGGGCACATATCGCCTATGGTCCCGGCTTCTTCCCATCGCTGCTCGGCGTGGCTACCATGCTGGCGGGGCTGGCGCTGGCCATTCGTGGCCCCCAGGCGGACACGGATAGCGATGCGTCCGATGCAGAAGCCAAGGGCAGGCCCCGGTTCGTCGCCCCGCTTCTCGTTCTCGGTTCGATGCTCGCCTATGTCTATCTGAGCGACACGGTCGGCTTTCTTCCGATAAGCCTGGTCATTCTCGTGGTGCTCCTGATGGTCGGCGGCATGCGGTTCGTCTCCGCGCTTCTGCTGTCGCTTGCCACGAGCATCACAATCTATCTCCTCTTTTCAAAGGTGCTGATGGTACCGCTTCCGCGCGGCCTGCTTCAGCCCTGGGCAATCTGGCTATGATGGTACATATCCTGTCGGCGGCGTCCGAACTGTTTTCGCCCTATGTGATGGCGGTCATTTTCGGTAGCGCCGTCTTTGGCCTGTTCATCGGCGCCATTCCCGGCCTTACCGCCACCATGGCGACGGCTCTGCTCGTGCCCATCACGTTCTATATGGACCCGGTGCCGGCCGTTGCCGCCATGGTCACCGCGTCGGCTATGGCAATGTTTGCCGGCGATATTCCCTCCGCGCTGCTTCGCATGCCGGGCACGCCGGCTTCCGCCGCCTATACCGACGATGCCTTCGCCTTGACGAAAAAGGGCATGGCACATGTTTCCCTCGGCATCTGCCTGCTGACCTCGGCCATCGGCGGGATCTTCGGTGCCCTCGTTCTCTCCGCGTTCGCGCCGCCGCTGGCATCGCTCGCGCTGAAATTCAGCAGTTTCGAATATTTCTGGCTGTGCCTGCTGGGCCTGACGACATCCGCCTTCATCATGCAGGGCTCGCCGATCAAGGGCATCATCTCACTCTCCCTCGGCCTTTTCGTCTCGACCATCGGCATCGATCCTGTAAGCGGCGTGCCGCGTTTTACCTTCGGCGCGCCCTCGCTCATCGGCGGCGTCTCGCTCGTGCCGGTCATGATCGGGGTTTTCGCGGTGGCCGAAATCTTGCGCTTCTACGCGCATCGCAATCCCAAACTGGCGCTGGAACAGGTCGAACTGAAGGGCGTGTTTACGGGGCAGGGGCGTATCCTGTGGCGCGAGCGCAAGGCGATCGCGCAGGGCAATGTGCTTGGAACGCTCATCGGCATCGTGCCGGGCGCGGGCGCCGATATCGCCGCCTGGATCTCCTATTCGGTGGCCAAGAAGTTTTCGCGCAAGCCGGAAGAATACGGCCGCGGCTCTGAAGAAGGCCTTGCGGCGGCGGGCGCCGCCAACAATGCAGCCGTCAGTGGCGCCTATATCCCCGCGCTTGTCTTCGGCATTCCCGGCGATGCCATCACGGCCATTGTAATCGGCGTGCTCTTCATGAAGGGCGTCAATCCGGGACCGACGATCTTCCTCAACAATCCGTCCACGGTCTACGGCATCTTCATGGCGTTCCTTGTCGCCAACCTCTTGATGATTCCGCTCGGATGGGTGGCGATCCGCTGTGGCCGCGTAATCCTGAAGGCGCGGCTCTCCATCCTCATGCCGATCATTCTCGTTTTTTGCATGGTCGGGTCGTTTGCCGTCGACAACACGGTAGCGGCCGTCGGTGTGGCGCTCGCTTTCGGCGTCATCGGCTACTTTATGGAAGAGGCCGGCATTCCCATCGCCCCCTTCGTTCTCGGCATCGTACTGGGCCCTCTGGTCGAGCAGAACTTCCTGACGTCGATGATGAAATCGGGTGGGTCTTTCGTTGCCTTCTTCGACCGGCCGATTGCGGCGGGGTTGGCGCTTGTGACAATCATGATCTGGTTGTCGCCGCTGCTCGCGTTCTGGCGGCGCCGCAAACTGGTAGACCAAGCGTGAGAATGCGGGCGTACCAGCCAGTCTGTATTGCTTCTCGAAAGAGTTCAGGCCGTTATTCCATTCGGCGCCGACCGGTCGGCGTCGTGTGAACCTGTCGATCTTCGGTTCGCCACCGCGGCTGCATATCTTCACCGTTCTTTAACCGGGTTTTTTGCCATCGGCTTAAGTCCAATTGCTCTAATATCCCAGGCATAATCAGGACCTGGCGATGACCCGAAAGCTCCAGTCTTCATCTCTTTTGAAATGGATCTTGCCGGCAAGTACTTCGCTCGCGATCTGCGGCCTCCTGTTCCTGACGCTCATCTGGGCGGCGGGAAAGGCGGACGAGGTGGCGTCATCGCATCAGCGGGGTTTTATCACGCTTGCGATGATGAAGCTGCAATCCGCGATCGCCCATGATCAGGAGAGTGTCACGGTTTGGGACGACGCCGTTGTCGAAAGCCAACGCGGCGACACGGCTTGGATAGAGGCCAATCTCGGGTCGTGGATGCACACCTATTTCAGCCATGATGCATCCCTCCTGCTGTCGCCCGATTCGTCGCTCGTTTATCAGTTCATTGCCGATCCGAAAGGCTCGCCTGATGCGCAGCAATTCCGCGACGCCTATTTGCCACTGGTAACGAAACTGCGGACGCGCCTGTCGCGCGGCGATACGCAAGGCACAAGTGCGCAGGTCCTTTCAATCGGGGAGGTGGACGTGTCGCGTATCGGGAACCGATCCGCGATCGTCAGCATCAAGCCGCTCATGTCGCATACGGGAAATGTCGTGCAGGCGCCCGGCACGGAATTCCTTCACGTCGCCGTCCGATTTCTCGATGGTGATCTTCCCGCGGAGATCGGGCACGAATACGCGTTTAGCGACCTTCGGTTCACGCGCGATCAGCCGAGCGAGACGGGGGCGGCCTTTATCCCGCTGACCTCTCGTGACGGAACGCCTGCCGGGTTCTTTCGCTGGGCTCCATTTCAGCCTGGAAATGACGTTCTTCGCGCTACCGTTCCGGTCCTGCTGGTGACGTTCGGTACATTGTTTGCAGGCTCAAGCCTTGCCGGCCACGCTCTGTTCCGCCGCTCTGAACGGCTCGCCGCAAGCCGCAAAGAACTCGAACATCAGGCGTCACACGATGCCCTGACGGGTCTGGCAAACAGAAACTTCTTCGCAATTGAACTGGCATCCACGCTGGCAAATGCCGCCGCAGATCAGCGTCACTGCATTCTCTTTGTCGATCTCGATCGGTTCAAGACCGTCAATGACACCTTTGGCCATCCCGTTGGCGACAAGCTGATCATGAAGGCGGCTGCCCGCATGCGCGACCTGCTGCCGAATTCCCTGATCGCCCGTGTCGGCGGCGATGAGTTCAACATACTCCTCAGCAATGCCGATGCGCAGAATGTGGAAGAGATTGCCAAGAACATCGTGACCGCACTCAGGGCGCCGTTTGAAATCGACACCGTCCACATCGCAATAGGCGCCAGCATCGGCGCCGCCGTGACAACGGGACCTTGCGATCCGATCGAGTTGACCCGCAAGGCCGACATTGCATTGTATCACGCCAAGGCGGCAGGCAGAAATACGCATGCCATCTTCGGGAGCCACATGGATGAACTACTGAGCGACCGAAGGGCGCTGGAAGCAGACCTGCGCCTCGCCCTCAAGACGCATTCCCAGCTGGAAACATTCTATCAACCCGTCTTCGCGGCCGACACCGGCGCGCTGAGTTCCCTAGAAGCGCTGGCACGCTGGAAGCATCCGACATTGGGTTATGTCAGCCCTGACCAATTCATCCCGCTCGCCGAGGAAACCGGCCTTATCCACGAGATCAGTGTGCTGGTCCTCGAAGACGCCTGCCGGACACTTGCCGAACTTCCCGATATTCACATCGCAGTCAATGCGTCGGCTCTCGAGCTTGCCTCACCAGGCTATGCGCTGCGCGTTCTTGGCATCCTCGCTAAGCGGCAGGTCCAACCCAACAGGCTCGAAATAGAGTTGACGGAAAGTGCCATGACGCCGGAGAAGAGCGAAGTGGAAACCACGATATCGACCCTGCGATCAGCCGGCGTCCGCTTTGCGATCGACGATTTCGGAACCGGTTACTCGACGTTCTCGCGAATTCAACGCATCGAGGTCGACCGGATAAAGATCGATAAATCCTTCATCGGCGAGATGCATCAAGGTGCAAGCAAAGCCGTTGTTTCTGCGATGATCAGCATGGCGAAAGCCAAGGGGTTACTCGTGACCGCCGAAGGCGTTGAAACGGACGAGCAGCGAAGCGCATTGCAGGATTTCGGCTGTGACCATCTGCAGGGCTTCCTGTTGTCTAAGCCTTTGCCACGCTCGACGGCCATTACTCTTGCCACAGCGGATCAAAGGGTAACCGGCATCCGCGCCTGACCTTGTGGAGGCGAGAAAACAAATATCACGGCACGCAGCTTGCCGGGCCCGCGCCGTCACTTCCATTCATAGGCTTTTGGTGTGTGATATGGTCGTGCACAGACGAAGGCTTCTGGATCGTTTGCGGAAGCGGCATAATCCGATGCGTCCTTATCGTCATTGAACCCGACGAACACCATCAGCATCGCGCGTTCGGCGGGATGACCTCTCTTGCGGTAGGAAAAATTGATGGCGCAGTGCGGATACTGCATTTCGAGCGGCTGCCGTGTGGTCCCTGTCAAAGCGATGAACTGACCAAGCGAGAAGAAGTGATTGATCGCGGCAGCCGCGGTTTCACGCGAAATCTGTCGGTTGGATGTGGTCTGGGCCGGGCGGCCATAGAACAGATTGTCGGTCTGGCCTTTTCGCCGCTTCGTTTCATAGACGACAAGGCTTCCAGCGGCGACCAGTTCGATATGCACATGGAATGTCTGGAAGAGGCCGCTGTCGTCGTTCAATTCCGCAAACAGGGTGCGCAACTTGGCAATGTAGTCGGCGTAGAACGAAACGGTCATGGCAATCATCCGGCTGGCTTCAAGGTGCGGCCTGCCTACCATGGCCTTCGCGCGTGGCAAACGTCTTTGTGAGCGCTTCGTTCAGTCGGTCTTGCCGATGCCGCTGGAGTAGATCGCACACAAGGCGAACAGCATCGCAGCAAGTAGGCACAGCGCGAGCCCCTGAAAGCTGGTATACATCAGCGCGCCGACGATCCCGCCTACGGCAAAGGCCAGGATTGTCACGGCGTGAAGGCGAAGGCGCGTGGCAATTTCCTCTCGCTGGACGTCTCCCCGTGCACCCCACAGCAGCGCGAGGCCGACCCCGATATCAGTGGCGAGCCCTGACACATGCGTCGTCCGCACCCTGGCGCCCGATATGCGCGTCGAGGCCGCGTTCTGGATGCCCATGGACAGCGCAAGCAGGCTGACAATGACGAAGCCGTTCACGGCATCGGGTACTGCCGAGACACAGATGCCGACGAGCATCAGGATGACGCCTTCGACACCCAGTGTGAGGGCATAAACCGTCTTAAGCCGGTGTCGCTTGCCCATCTGAATGAACAATGAGGCCAGAAAGGCGCCCGTGATGAACATCAGGACGATGGTGAAAAATGCAGCAGCCGCGCGTAGCTGCCAGTAGGACAGAAGTTCCGACACCAGGGAGACATTGCCTGTCATGTTCGCAGAAAAGTAGCCGTAAGCCAGAAAACCGACGCTGTTTACGCCTCCTGCAACGAAGGCGAGAATGGTCGCCAGCAGAAGATCCACGGCCGGTGTCCGGGTGTCGCCTTCATGAATGAGCATCGCAATTCGCGTTCCTGTATGGCCCGATGTGATGGCAGGATAACAGGACGTGCGTAGCGCTCAAGCAGCCTTGCTGCAAGCGGAAGGGTGCTGCGGAGATGTGCAAATCAGTCTGGGTTCTGACCAGACCCCAATGTAGCCGGACTTTTCGGATTTAGGCTCGTCTTGCGGTTCGAAACGTTGCTGAAATCGCTCAGACTGTGAAGCGCTCCATCAGGAAATCGGGGCGGGCGCCATGCGTTTCGCAGACCGGGGCGAGGGCGCTTTCGGGCGTGGCCGCGAGGATCCCTGTCCGTACGAGGCACGACGCCAGGCCCGCACCGGCGGCGCCGGCGATATCGTGCTCGATGCTGTCGCCGATGCAGACGATGCGGTCGGCGGCTATAGTCCCAAGCAGCGATTGCGCCTGCTTGTATATTGCGGGGTGCGGCTTGCCGAACCAGCGGACCGGGCCGCCGAGCGCCTCGTAGGCCAAGGCGATGCTTCCGGCACCGGGCGCGGTTCCGCCACCTTTTACAAGTTTGTGCCGGTCCGGGTTGGTGCAGTAGCAGGGAATGCCACGCTCCGCCGCAGGCCTTAGTCGGTCACGATAGGTCGACAGCGGAATGCGCTCCGCTTCGCTTCCCGAGATGATCACGATGTCCGCGAGCGCTGCGTCCCCCACGCTCTCGAAGCCCAGCCGTTCGGCGAGATTGCGGTCGCCGCCGCTCGAAATCGTCAGGCACCGCGTTATGCCGGATTTCTCGCCCGTTTCCTGTGCCAGAATGTGATGGGCGACGTCGCCGGAGGTCAGGAAGTGGTCGAAGCCGGAACGGTCGAAGCCGAGCTTGACCAGGCGGTCACCGTTATACTCGCCGCTGCGGCCCGAATTCGACAGGATGACGACGGTTTTGCCCAGAGACTTCAGGCGAAGCAGGGCGGCGTTGGCGCCCGGATAGGCGCCGTCGTCGTCGCGCAAGACGCCAAACTGGTCGATGAAGAAGGCATCATAGCGATCCGCCAGGGCGGCGAGCGTGGTATGCGGTGCAATGCTCAAGGCCAGCGATCCTTTCCTGCAAGCACAAGCGAGGCGGTGCCGACGGACGCTTCCGCCGAGCGCGCCGCAAGAAAAGGTACGCCGAGCGCCTTTTCGCGCATCCGCGTCCAGGCTTCGTTGACCGCGCCCCCGCCGACCGTGCGCACGGATAGCACCGTGGGGCCGCCCAGTTCAGCCAGCCTGTCATAACCCGACTTTTCGATTGCGGTAATGCCCTCGAGGATTGCCTGGAAGAAGATGACGTCATCGGCCGGGCGGGGGGCAAGTCGCGGGGGGTAGGCGGGATCGTTGACGGGAAAGCGCTCGCCGGGCGCCGGTAGCGGATAATAGGAGAGGCCGGTCGGCGCGTCCGGCCGCAATTTCGGGGTCATCGCTTTCAACTGTTCGCCGTCGAAGAACTTGCGGATGACCGTGCCACCAGAATTCGACGCACCGCCCGCAAGCCAGAAATCAAGGATGCGGTGGGAGTAGATTCCATAATTGGCCGCACTGATCGGCTGTGCGCAGGCGAGTTTCACGACCAGCGTCGAGCCGAGCGCCGTCACCCCATTCCCGATGGCCGAGGCGCCCGTCGCCAGGAACGAGGCGCAGCCATCGGTCGTGCCCGCATGGTAGCGGCACTGCGGCGGCAGGCCGAGTGCGCGCCCGCTCGCCGTGACTTCCGAGAGCGGCGCGCCGGCCCTCGCGACTGATGGCAACAGGGTTACGTCCATGCCGCATGCTTCCAGCCAGTCGGGCCAGCGCTCGGCGTCGAGATCATAGCCCGTCTTCAGCGCATTGTTTTCATCGCTGGTTGGAGCGGCAAGGCCAAGCTGCATCAGGATCCAGTCGGCCTGGTGCAGGATGGCATGCACGCCCGGCCTGCGTGAAAGGTAAATGGCGCGTGCCAGCGCCGATGTCGCACCACGCGCCGGGCTGTCCGGAGGTGCCACCGCACCGATGCGGTCGACGATCGCGCGATCGGGGCAGGGGTCGTTGTACATCAGAACCTCGCTCACGGGCACGCCGGCGGCGTCCACGGCAAGCACGGTTCCTGAGGTCCCATCGACGGCGACGCCTTCAAGTGACGAGAAGGTGCTACGTGAGGCGAGTTCTGCAAGGCACGACATGACGCCGTTCCACCAGGTCGATGGCAGGCGCGCGGACGCGGCATCCGGGAAGGGGCATGCCGCGATATCCACCGGCACGCCATCCTTCGAAAGAAGGGCGGCGCGCACGCCCGATGTGCCGAGGTCGATGCCGAGCGCGACGGCGGGCTCCGTGCCGGTATTCATGCCTGCCGGCTCGCCTTGCGGTCGAGCGCCTGACGATATTGCTCGGCCTCCCAATGGGTCAGTTCATATTCCTCATCGGCGTTGAGATAGGCCACCGATGCACCGTCCGGTATGCGGGAGACGACTTCGGCAAGGCAGCGGGCCATCACGCGGCCGCCGGCGGTGAGTTCATTGGCGAGCAGCACGCCGAGTCCCGGCGCAAGCAGCATCTTCGGGATGGAAAGGTCGTGCGCGCGGCGCGTATCGGCATAGGCATTCACCGTTTCGCCACCGGCGAGAACGCCAATTTCCGTGCCCAGGAAGATGACATGATCCGGGTAGAGCGAACCGCCCGCCGCAAACGAGACATTGGCCGGGCTGAGCGCCGTCTTGTGGCTCTCGGCATCTTCCGCAACATGAAAGTCCGAGCCTTCCGTCAGTGCCGTCAAGGCAGCGCTATCGGCTGTCGCCTCTGCGCGCACAGCGACCGAGAGTGCTTCGGTGACACGTTCGATGCGCTCGCGCACCTCTTCGACGGTCTCGCCGGTGACGATGATGCCATGATTGTAGAGGATCAGCACATCCGGCCGCGTCTCGGCAACGCGGTCGATTTCAAGCGCGAGCGGCGTGCCGGGTCGGCGGTAGGGTATGGTCGCCCAGCGCAGGTCGGGGAGTTTCGCCATGTGTCCGGCAATGACGGCGTCGCGGTCGTTGAGAACCGAGAGCGCGATGGCGTTGACGCAGTGATAGTGCGCCACGACAGCCTGCGGCAGCGCGGCGTGAAAGCTTGTCTCGATCGACGGGCGAAGACCGGACGCGTTCAGCGCCGTGACGATAAAGTCGGTCGATTTCTCCGCACTCGGATCGCCAGCCCGCAGTGCGGCCACCAGCGGTGCCACCGTCACCGGCACCATGATGTCGCGTTCGCCGGCATGGGCAAGCCATGTCCCCGATGCCTTGACCCACATCACGCCGTCGCATTTGAACGAAGTGTTGCCGCCGGCGCCCTGGGTTTTCAGCACGTCGCTGCCGATATCCCTTGAAAGCTCGAGAAACGCGTTGAAGGCCGGATCATTGCCCGACCGATTGCCCGAAGCCATGCCAGCCTCCTCCTCTAGATCACCTGATCACCGCCGGCCGCATATCACGACAGACGGTGATCAAACTTTTCGTCAGATGGTATTGATATGATCGCATATCGTCAACTGTGAAGAAAATACGTCATGATGCTTGATCGATTTGGATTGTTGTGATTATCTTCATTCATCGGCGATGGAGACGCCGGGAGGAGCATCCGTGAACGACACGCAACGCCACAAGGCTATCATCGAGCTCTTGCGCGAGACGCCGTTTGCTTCGGTGCGCGATCTTCAAGAGCGCCTCGGCGCCTCTCCCGCCACCATCCGCCGTGATATCGACAAGCTTCATGAACTGGGTCGGGCCCGGAAGGTCTATGGCGGGATCTCTGCCAGCGAGGCCGGCGACAGTGGCCGCCTTTCCGCCAGACCCTATGACGAGAACCGCGACATCGCAGTCGAGGCAAAGCGGGCGATTGCCGCAGCCGCAGCAGGCCTCGTACGTGACGGCGATTCCCTCATCATCCATGCCGGCTCGACCTGCTACCAGCTTGGCACGCTGCTCGCGCGCCGCAATCTGCGCGTCTGGACGAACTCGATGCCGCTTGCTGCTCATCTTGGCGAGCACGGCACATGCCAGCTCTCCATTGCGGGCGGCGAACTCTATCGCGAGCCCGGCATCATCCACGATCCGTCGGGGGGCTCGCCAAGCTTTTTCGCCTCGCGTTTCTTCGTCGGTACGCAGGGCATCAGCAGCAAGGGGCTGCTTGAATCCCATCCGCTGCTCGTGAAGGTGATTGGCGAATTGGCGGCCTGTGCGGACGAAATCGTGCTGCTCGCCGACAGCCGCAAATTTTCGATCCAGCCGCGCAATGTGGCCCTGCCTTTGTCGCGTATCGGCACGATCATCACAGATGACGGCCTGACCGACGCGGCGGCCAAGATGCTGGAAGATGCAGGCGTCACGATCATGATCGCGACGACGGGAGGCGTAAATTGAGCCGGTTCCCCATTGCGGTCTTCGATCTCGGCAAGACCAATTCCAAGCTATTCGTGGTGTCGCCCGAGGGGCGGGTGATCGACGAGGCGCGAACGCGGCCCGTCTGGCGTAACGAAGGGGATCTGCGCGTACTGGATGATGTCGCGCTCTTCGGCTGGATGGAAGCTGAACTGGCTCGAGCCGTTGCGGCGCATGGTGTCGACCGCATGACGTTTTCCGGCCACGGCTGCACCTTCGCGCTGGTTTCCGGCGGGGCGCTTGTTCATCCCATTCTGGACTATGAGCAGGAGCCACCCGCGGACATCGCCGGCCGCATCGACGCGATGGCGCCGGATTTTCAGGAGACGTTTTCGCCGCCGCTGCCGCTGGGCTTCAACTATGGACGCCATCTTCTCTGGCTGAACGAACGCGATGGAAGCCTGATCGGCAAGGCGGAAGCCATTCTCGCCTATCCGCAGTTCTGGACCTGGAAATTCTCTGGCCGTTCGATCTCGGAAGTCTCCTATCTCGGCTGCCATTCCAACCTGTGGGCGCCGCTGCAGGACGATTTCAGCAGTCTCGTCGACCGCATGGGCTGGCGCAGCCGGATGCCGCAATTCGCAAGAGCGGGTGAGGTCGTTGGCAACCATGCCATGACACTCGACGATGGACGCAGCGTGGACGTCGCGGTCCATAACGGCGTGCACGACAGCAATGCGGCGCTCTATTTCTACCGCTCGCTCGGCTTTACGGATTTCACCCTGGTCTCGACGGGAACCTGGGTGATCATCTTCAATCCGGCAAGTCCGCTGGAACGGCTCGATGCTGACAGGGACATGCTGGCCAATGTCACGGTCGATCATCAGCCGGTCGCGACCATCCGCTTCATGGGCGGCCGGGAGTATGATGTCGCCAGCGGGGGCTGGACGAAACCTGTCTCGGCCGAAGCGGTGGCCAGGGTCATCGCCGCAAAGGCGTTCGCTTTGCCGTCCTTCGCGCCGGGCGGGCCGATGCCGGGACACGAGGGCCGCTTTGTCGGTCCGGCTGTCGAGGGCGAGGAGCGCGCGGCCGTCGCGATGCTTTATGTCGCCCTGATGACCGATCTCTCGCTCGACATCATCGGCTCTGAAAACGCGATCGTCATCGACGGCGGCCTGGTGAAGACGGGGCTATATGCCTCCGTGCTTGCCGCCCTTCGGCCTGGGCAAACGGTGCACACCAGCGCCAACCCGGAAGGCAGCGCCTTCGGCGCGGCGGCGCTCGTCTTCGATGCCATTGGCGACAATCCCTTCGTCAATGACTGCGCGGTGGCCGAGCCGGCATCCATTTCCGGCCTTGATGAATACCGGCGGCAATGGCGGCACCATGTCGATGCCATGGCATCAGCTGACGAGGTTTCGCGAAAGGAGAAGCGCGCATGACGGCCCACGAACAGCGACCGCTTCTGGAGATGCGCGATATCAGCAAGACCTTCGGTGCGTCGAAGGCGCTGTCGCAGGTCAGCCTGACGGTTCATGCCGGTGAAGTGCATGCGCTGATGGGCGAGAACGGTGCGGGAAAATCGACGCTGATGAAGATCCTGTCGGGCGCTTATACCGCCGATCCCGGCGGTTCGGTACTGATCGATGGCGCTGCGGCGACGCTCGGCGACCCGCTGAAAGCCAAGGCCTACGGTATCGCCGTCATCTACCAGGAGCTTTCGCTCGCGCCGAACCTGACGGTCGCGCAGAACATGTTTCTCGGCAACGAGCCGTCGCGCTTCGGTCTTGCCGACCGTGCGGAGATGCGTCGTCGCGCCGACCCCATCCTCAAGCAGCTCGGTATCGATTTCGATGCTTCCCGCCGCGTCGCGGAATTGTCGCTCGGCGAGCGGCAGATGGTGGAGATCGCACGGGCGCTGACGACCAATGCCCGCATCATCGTCATGGACGAGCCGACCACTTCGCTGACCAGCCGCGAAACGGAAAAGCTCTTCGACGTCATCGCCCGGCTGAAGGCCGACGGCATCGCCATCATCTATATCAGCCACCGTATGGAAGAGATCTACCAGCTCTCCGACCGGGTGAGCGTGCTGCGCGACGGCGCCTATGTCGGAACGCTCGACCGCGCGGATCTTTCCGCCAGCAAGCTGGTCTCAATGATGGTCGGCCGCGATCTTTCGTCCTTCTACAAGAAGGAACATCGTCAGGTCACGGACGAACGCGCGGCCGTGCTTTCCGTCAGGAATATCGGCGACGGCATCAAGGTGCATGATTGCTCGTTCGAGGTGCGCGCGGGCGAAGTGCTCGGCATTGCCGGCCTTGTCGGCTCTGGGCGCACGGAGCTGGCGCGCCTTGTCTATGGTGCCGACCACCGTACCTCCGGCGAGGTGATGCTGAACGGCAAGCCGCTTTCCATTGCGTCGCCGCGCGACGCGTTGGACGCGGGCATCGCCTATCTCACCGAGGACCGCAAGGCGCTCGGCCTGTTCCTCGACATGTCGATCAGCGACAACATCAATATGGGCGTCATCGCGGCTGATGCGAAAGTGGGCGGCGCGCTGGATTTCAAGCGGGCGAGGGAGCGTGCTGCGCAAGCGGTAAAGGCGCTTTCGATCCGCACCGCCGGCACGCAGATCAATGTCGGCGCGCTTTCGGGCGGCAACCAGCAGAAGGCGCTGCTTGCCCGCCTGCTCGAAACCAGGCCGAAGGCGCTCATCCTCGACGAGCCGACGCGCGGCGTGGATGTCGGCGCGAAGTCCGAGATCTACCGCATCATCGACGAACTCGCCCAGAACGGCATCGCTATCGTCGTCATCTCCAGCGACCTGCCGGAGATCCTTGGCATTGCCGACCGTGTGCTTGTCATGCGGGAGGGGCGCATTGCCGGCGAGGTGAACCAGCCGATCGAGCAGGAAGCGATCATGGCGTTTGCCACCGGCACGACCGGCAACGCGGCCTGAAGCAGAAAACAGACAGACGAAGACGGGAACGGACATCATGACTGCAGGCGAAACCGAACAGATCCGGATGGACAAGCTGAAGCTGCGCTCGACGCTGACGGCGCTCGGCATGCTGCCGGTGCTGGTACTGCTGGCCATCGGCTTCCATGTGCTGAGCGGACGGTTCCTCTCCGTCAACAACCTGTCGATCGTCATGCAGCAGGCATCGATCAACACGGTGCTGGCCGCAGGCATGACCTTCGTCATCCTGACAGGCGGCATCGACCTTTCGGTCGGGTCCATCCTGGCGGCATCGGCCATGATCGCCGTCATCGTCTCGCTGGTGCCTGACCTCGGCATGCTTGGCGTTCCCGCGGCCATCGCCGCTGGCCTTGCCTGCGGTTTCCTCAACGGCGCCATCATCGCCTGGCTGAAGCTGCCGCCCTTCATCGTGACGCTCGGCTCCCTCACCGCCATCCGTGGCGTGGCGCGTCTGCTCGGCAGCGATACGACCGTATTCAACCCGGACCTGCCGTTCGATTTCATCGGTAACGGCTCGCTGTTTGGGGTTCCGTGGCTCGCCATCATCGCTATCGCCACGATCATCGTGTCCTGGTTCATCCTCAAGCGCACAGTGCTGGGCACCTGGATCTATGCCGTCGGCGGCAATTCCGAAGCCGCGCGTCTGACCGGCATCAAGGTGCCGCTGGTGTTGCTCTTCGTCTATTCCATGTCCGGCCTGCTTTCTGGCCTCGGCGGCGCCATGTCGGCCGCACGCCTCTATGCGGCCAACGGCCTGCAGCTCGGCCAGGCCTATGAACTCGATGCCATCGCGGCCGTCATTCTCGGCGGCACCAGCTTCGTCGGCGGTGTCGGCTCGATCTGGGGCACGCTGATCGGCGCGCTCATCATCGCTGTGCTCTCCAACGGCCTCATCCTCGTGGGGGTCTCGGACATCTGGCAATACATCATCAAGGGCCTCGTCATCATCGTCGCCGTTGGCCTCGATCGCTACAGGCTCAAAGGGCTTAGCCGGACGTGAGGTCCGGCTGAAAGAACCGGTCACAACCGGAGACAACGGCGCGACAAGCGTCACCAAAGGAGGAAAAAATGCGTCTTATGTCCAAATTGCTCGTCGGCACCGCTATGGTCGCCGCACTCGCCATGCCCGCCGCCGCCAAGGACCTCAACAAGATCGGTATCTCGGTCGGCCTGCTCGGCAACCCGTTCTTCGTCGCCACGATCAAGGGCATCGAGGACCGCGCAAAGGAAATCAACCCGAATGTCGAAGTCACCTCGGTTTCGGCCGACTATGACCTCAACAAGCAGGTTTCGCAGATCGACAGCTTCATCGCTGCCGGCGTCGACATCATCATGCTGAACGCCGTCGACGCGAAGGCGATCGCGCCCGCCGTCAAGAAGGCCCAGGCTGCCGGCGTCGTCGTCGCGGCGTTCGACGTTTCGGCTCCCGGCGCCGACGTCACCGTCATGACCAACAACGTCAAGGCCGGCGAAGAGGCCTGCAACTACATCGCCGAGAAGCTTGGCAACAAGGGCGACGTGGTCATCATCAACGGTCCGGCATCATCGTCGATCCTCGAGCGCGTGCAGGGCTGCAAGGAAGCGCTCGGCAAACACGCCGATATCAAGATCCTCTCTGACGACCAGAACGGCCAGGGATCGCGCGATGGCGGCCTTGCCGTGATGCAGGGCCTGCTCACGCGCTTCGACAAGATCGATGCCGTCTTCGCGATCAACGACCCGACCGCGATCGGCGCCGAGCTTGCCGCCAAGCAGCTGAACCGCAGCGAATTCTTCTTCACCGCGGTTGATGGCGCGCCGGATATCGAAAAGGCACTTGCCAGCGGCAATTCGATGATCAAGGCCTCCGCCTCGCAGGATCCTTACGTCATGGCCGGCGAAGCGCTGAAGCTCGGCGTAGAGGTTCTGAACGGCAACAAGCCGGCCGAACCGGTTGTGCTGCTCGATCCGCAGCTCATCACGGCTGACAACGTCAAGGATTACAAGGGCTGGACCGCAGCCCGCTAAACCTTCCTCCCGATGGCCGGGCACGCTTGCGAAAGCGGTGTGCCCGGCCGACCGTGTTTCAATTCCTTCCTTTCAGAAAGCAGCCGGGATCATGTCGAAAATCGGTGTTCATTCCTTCGTCTGGAGCGCAGGCTCCTCGCGTGACGAGCTCGAAAAGGCGCTCGAGAACACGCACAGGCTCGGCTACAAGCTCATCGAGTTTTCCTATCTCGACCCCAAGCAGGTCGATGTGAAATGGCTCGCCGGCCGGCTGCGGGAGCTCGAACTCGATGTGGCGATCAGCATGGGCCTGCCGCCGGAAGGCGACATTTCCAGCGATGACGCCTCTGTCGTCGCCAACGGCACGGATATTCTCGACAGGGCGGTGGCGCTGGTGCGCGACCTCGGCGGCACGAAGCTCGCCGGCATCCTGAGTTCCGCCCATGGCAAGCAGGAACACGCGCTGACCCGCAAGAGCTGGGATACCAGCGTGTCGGCGCTGACCAAGGTCGCAGAGCGTTCCAAGGCGGCAGGCGTCACCCTCAATCTGGAGATCGTCAACCGCTTCGAGAGCAACATGCTCAACACCGCAGCGCAGGGCATGGCTTATATCCGCGATACCGGCGCATCGAACGTGCTGCTGCACCTCGATACGTTCCACATGAACATCGAAGAGGCGGATGTCGGCCTCGCGATCCGGCACGCCGCCGACAAGATCGGCTACATCCATATCGGTGAAAGCCATCGTGGCTATCTCGGAACAGGCACGATCGATTTCGCCGCGATCTTCGATGCGCTGGTGGCCATCGGCTGGGATGACTACGTGACGTTCGAATCCTTCTCGACCACCATCGTCGACAAGGACCTGTCGCTGAAGACCGCGATCTGGCGCAACCTGTGGGACGATAATGTCGCGCTTGCCCGCCACGCCCATCGCTTCATCGAACTGGGCCTCGAGACGGCCCGGCTCAAGGACGCGCTGGTCCGCCAGGCGCACCTTCCGGCCTGACGGAGCAGAAACTGCCGGTGGCTTGCGCGTGCAGGCCGCCGGTGCCTTGCATCAGACGATGCCGCCGCCCGCGCCAGATATTGCGGGGCGTTGCGCGGCGACCTTGGCGCGATAACCGGACGCGCGGAAAGCGTTGACCGGATCGATCGCTGCGCCCTTCTCGAACCGCGCCATCGCCAGGATCGGCTCGACATCGGTGCGGAACGCTTTTTTCAGCGTGGTCGTCGCCATCAGGGCATCGTTGCCTTCCTGGAAGCCCTCCAGCGCCTTTCGGTCGACAAGAAGGGCGGCAGCGTAGGCGCGTTGCACTTCCATGGCCGAAACCATCAGGCTTTCGATAGGGTCCGTGACGTTGTGCGACTGGTCGAGCATATGGGCGGGACGGAAGCCTTCCGCACCGCGGATCTCGGCGTCGACCAGTTCGTTAAAGACGAGGAAGAGGCGATAGGGATCGATCGAACCCGTATCGAGGTCGTCGTCGCCATATTTGGAATCGTTGAAATGGAAGCCGCCGAGCTTCTTCGCCTGGATCAGGCGGGCGACGATCATCTCGATATTGACGTTTGGCGCATGGTGACCGAGATCGACGAGGCAAAAGGCCTTGGGCCCCAGCGCCTCGGCGATCATGTAGTTTGTGCCCCAGTCCTGCACGACGGTCGAGTAGAAAGCCGGCTCGTACATCTTGTGCTCGGTGAAGATGCGCCAGTCGTCCGGCAGCGCCTTGTAGACCGTTCGCATCGCGTCGAGATAGCGTTCGAACTGCCTGGTGAAATTCGTCTGGCCGGGAAAGTTGGAGCCGTCGCCGATCCACACCGTCAGCGCCTTCGAGCCGATGGCCTTGCCGATCTCGATGCATTCGATGTTATGCTCGGCTGCCTGCTGGCGGATATCGGCATTGGCATGCGACAGCGAGCCGAACTTGTAGGAATGCGTCTGGTCCGCCTGGTCCTGGAACGTGTTGGAATTCATGGCATCGAAGGCAAGACCCGTTTCTTCGGCCTTGGCCTTCAGCGCGGCCGGATCGGCCTTGTCCCAGGGGATATGCAGAGAGACTGCGGGTGTCGCGCCCGTCAGGCGGTGGATGACGGCGCAGTCGTCCATCTTGTCGAAGATGCCGCGTGGTTCGCCGGCGCCCGGAAAGCGCGCAAAGCGCGTGCCGCCGGTTCCCACGCCCCAGGAGGGAATGGCAACGCCATAGCGCGCCACCTTCGCCTTGATTGCATCGATATCGATGCCGCGGCGCGACAGATGTTCGCCGAGCGCTTCGTAGTCTGCTTTCAGCGCCGCGATAGCCTGATCATTGTGCGCGTCCACGACGCCCTTTTCGATTCCCGTCATCATCATCCTCCCCGAACAGTCGGTGTCAGCGCGTGAACGCCTGGACGTTGCCGGCGTCCACGTTGATGATGTTACCGGTCGACTTCGAGGAGGCCTCCGAGGCGAAGAAGTAGGTCGCTTCCGCAACGTCCTCCGGCAGCACGGAACGCTTCAGCATGGAGCGCTGGCGATACATTTCCTCCAGTCCCTGCTTGTCCGTCTTGTAGGTCGAGGCGCGCTGGTCGAGCCATTCGCCGGACCAGATCTTGGAGCCGCGCAGCACGGCGTCCGGATTGACCACGTTGACGCGAATGCCCGCATCCGCGCCCTCCAGCGCAAGGCAGCGCGCGAGGTGGATTTCGGATGCCTTTGCCGTGCAATAGGCCGATGCGTTGGGGGAGGCGGCAAGGCCGTTCTTGGAGCCGATGAAAATCACCGAGCCGCCGATCGCCTGCTGGCGCAGCACCTTGAATGCCTCGCGCGCGACGAGGAAGTAGCCGGTGGAAAGAATGGCGAGGTTTCGGTTCCAGAGTTCCAGCGACGTTTCCTCGACCGGGGCGGACGACGCGATCCCCGCATTGGAAACGACGATATCGACGCCGCCGAATTCGACCGCGATCTCCGTATAGGCAGCAATCACGGCGACCTCGTCGGTCACGTTCATCCTCACGGTGTGAACGACATCCTTGCCATGGCGGCCTGCAAGGTTTTCGGCGGTCGAGGCAAGGGCGGCCTCGTCGATATCGGCGAGCACGACGCAGGCGCCCTCGGAAAGCAGCCGGGCGGCCGTGGCAGAGCCGATGCCGCCGGCGCCGCCGGTGACGATTGCGATCTGGCCGGCAAGCGACTTCGGCTTCGGCATGCGCTGGAGCTTGGCTTCCTCAAGCAGCCAGTATTCGATGTCGAAGGCCTCCTGTTCGGGCAGGCCGACATAGGTCGAGACAGTCGAGGCGCCGCGCATGACATTGATAGCGTTCGTATAGAACTCGCCGGAAATGCGCGCCGTCGCCTTGTCCTTGGCGAAGGTGATCATCCCGACGCCCGGCACGAGGTAGACGATGGCGTTGGGATCGCGCAACGCCGGACTGTCGGCATGCCGGCAGCGCTCGTAATAGGCGGCATAGTCCTTGCGGTAGGCCTCCACAGCCGGCTTGAGGCTTTCCAGCGTTGCCGCGATATCGGGCTTTGCAGGATCAAAATCGACGACCAGCGGACGGATTTTCGTGCGCAGGAAATGGTCGGGGCAGGAGGTGCCGAGCGCTGCGAGCGCTTCCATGTCCTTCGCGCAGACGAATTGCAGCACGGCGTTGCTATCATCGAAATGGCCGACCATATGGGCCTCTTGCGAGATCATGCCTCGGATGGCGGGCATCAGGCGTGCAGCAACGGCGCGGCGTTCCATGTGGGCAAGCGCGTTGTGTTTCTCACCGCCGAAAATCGCCTTGCCGGCGGTTTCCGTCTCGAACCAGGCGATCGCCCGGTTGATGATGTCGATGGTGAGGCCGTAGCAGGCCTCAGCGTCGTCTGCCCAGGTAAAGAGACCGTGGCTTTCGAGAACCACGCCTTTCGCATCGGGGTTTTCGTGGCAGAATGTCTCCAGCCAGAGGCCGAGTTCAAAGCCCGGGCGCTTCCACGGCAACCAGCCGATCTCGCCGCCGAAAATCTGCCGGGTCAGCGCCTTGGAATTGGCGGACGCCGCAATGGCGATGATGGCGTCGGGATGCATGTGATCGACATGCCTTTTCGGCACATAGGCATGCAGCGGCGTATCGATGGAGGCGGCGCGGGCGTTGAGGTTGAATGTGCAGTGCGGCAGGTAGCCGACCATTTCGTCTTCGAATTCCACGCCGCGATAGATGCGCTTCAGCGCGCGCAGCTTGTCCATGTAGAGCGTGGCGAAGCCGTCTAACTTTATCGTACCGACATCGCCACCGGAGCCCTTGACCCAGAGGACCTCGAC
This sequence comes from Shinella sp. H4-D48, assembly GCF_022637395.1. Taxonomy (GTDB): domain Bacteria; phylum Pseudomonadota; class Alphaproteobacteria; order Rhizobiales; family Rhizobiaceae; genus Shinella; species Shinella sedimenti. The sequence continues at coordinate 284,572 of NZ_CP093339.1, forward strand.
TGTCTCGCCGGTGAGCGGGTCTTTCTGCATCACCTTCGCGGAGGTGTTGCCGCCGCCGTAATTGGTGACACGCTTGTCTGATCCGAGGAGGTTGGAGCGGTAGAGAAGCTGCTCCGGCTCGCTCATGCCGGCCGCACGGGCCTTATCCCACAGGTTCGTCAGCCGTGACCCGGCTTCTTGTGTCGACATCTCTTCCTCCCGACGCGATGCGCATATTCGGCTTTTGCGCTATCGATGCGGCAGAATTGTCGGCAAGTCAATCGTATTCAATCAAAAACGATCATGTTGCGCTGCGATATGATTATTTATGATTGGATATGATTGACAAGTTCCGTGATCAGTGGAAAGTTCAGGAAAGGGAGGACTTCATGCACGAGAAAGAGCGCCATCGCATCATTTTGTCCGCGGTCCAGGAAAAGCCTGTCGTGACCGTCGGCGAAATGGTTGAACTGACGGAATCGTCGGAAGCGACGATCCGCCGGGACATTGCGACGCTGCATGTGCAGAAGAAGCTGCGCCGCGTTCGCGGCGGCGCGGAGGCAATCAATCCGCCGCAATTCCCAGGACTTGCCGGCCGGCCGTTCTCCGTCAACGAAACGATCAACATCGCTCAGAAGCGCGCGATCGCGCTGAAGGCGGTGGAATTGTGCGCCGATGGTGATCCGATCATCATCAACGGCGGCACGACGACCTTTCAGATGGTCCATCTCTTGGCCGCGCGCCGGATGCAGATCTTCACCAATTCCTTTCCGATCGCCGAGCACCTGCTGAAGAATTCCAAGAACACGATCATGCTGTCGGGTGGCGTCATATACCGCGAGCAGAACATCATCCTCAGCCCTTTCGAGAACGATGTGACGCGCAATTTCTACGCCAGGCGCATGTTCATGGGCGCGCAGGGTCTCGGCAAGCTCGGTCTCATGGAGGCCGATCCGCTGCTGATCCAGGCCGAGCAGAAGCTCATGGGCCAGGCCGACGAACTTGTCGTGCTGGCCGATTCCTCGAAATTCGGCAAGCGATCCAGTCTGGTGCTCTGCCCGCTGGAACGGGTGACCACTGTCATCACCGATGACGGAATTCGTGACGAGGACCGACAGATGCTGGAGGAGGCAGGCGTCGGGCTCATCATCGCGGATAAAACAGCAAGGGAACAAGCCCCGATCGTTGCGTAAGCGCGGCCGGAAGAACTTCAACGGGAGGAACCACCATGAAATTTCTGCACAAGCTTGCAATCTCGACGGCGATTGCCGCCGCGCTGATGGCCGGGCCGGCGTCTGCCGCCGAGCGCATCGCTCTGGTCGTCAAGTCCCTCGGCAACGGCTTCTTTGATGCCGCAGCCAAGGGGGCCGAGGAGGCCGCCAAGGAAATCGGCGACATCGAGGTCATCTATACCGGCCCGACCTCGGCAACCGCAGAAGGCCAGATCGAGATCATCAATTCGCTGATCGCCCAGCAGGTCGATGCGATCGCCATCTCGGCCAACGATCCCGATGCGCTCGTTCCGGTCCTAAAGAAGGCCATGGACCGCGGCATCAAGGTGATCTCCTGGGATTCCGGTGTCGCCAAGGATGGCCGCATGCTGCATCTCAACCCGTCCGATACGAACCTGATCGGCGAAACCATCATCAAGCTTGCCGCCGATCACCTGCCCGATGGTGGCGAAGTCGCGATCCTGTCGGCGTCGTCTACCGCGACAAACCAGAACGCCTGGATCGAGGCCGCCAAGGAAGTGCTGCCGACCAAGTTCCCGAAGATCAAGCTTGCAGCCGTCGTCTATGGTGACGATGACTCGGTGAAATCCACCAACGAAGCCAAGGGCCTGATTTCGTCCTATCCTGATCTCAAGGCCATCATTGCACCAACCACCGTCGGCGTCGTGGCAGCCGCACAGGTCGTCACCGACCAGAAGCTGATCGGCAAGATCAACGTGACCGGGCTGGCGCTGCCCTCCGAGTTCAAGAAGTTCATCGATAACGGTGCGTCGGAAGGCGTCGCGCTGTGGAACCCCATCGACCTCGGCTACTCAGCCGTCTTCCTCTCCGACCAACTCGTCAAGGGCAAGAAGGCGGAGCCGGGCGCGACCTTCTCCATCGGCAAGGTCGGTTCGATCACGCTCGATGATACCAATGCCGCGGCCATGGCCGCGCCCTACCAGTTCGACAAGTCCAATATCGAGAAGTTCTCGAAGATCTACTGAGCCTTGAGAGGCAAAAGCGGCGGAGCGAAGGTCTCCGCCGCATCCTTCCTGCGCGCTGGAGCCGGTTTCCGGTTGCCTTCTCGCGCACTCATTCTCGAAGACAGGTCGGGTCCTGAAGCCGATGATTATCCCAAAAGAGCCGAAGGTCGAGCTGTCGGGGATCTCCAAATCCTTTCCCGGCGTGCGTGCGCTCCACAAGGTGGGGCTGCGCCTCTATCCGGGAGAGGTCACCGCGCTGATCGGCGAGAACGGTGCCGGCAAGTCGACGCTGGTCAAGACAATGACCGGCATCTATCAGCCGGACGAAGGCGAAATCCGTATTTCGGGCAAACCCGTCGTGCTGTCGTCGCCGCATGCCGCCTTCCAGGCCGGCATCACCGCGATTCACCAAGAAACGGTTCTCTTCGACGAGCTGTCGGTTGCGGAAAACATCTTCCTCGGCCATGCGCCCCGCGCCGCGTTCGGCCTGATCGACTGGCGGGGAATGAATGCGCGGGCCAGGACGCTTCTTGCGGAAATCGGCGCCGGCCATATCGCGCCCGACACCAAGCTGAAGGACCTGTCCATCGCCAACAAGCATCTGGTGGCGGTGGCGCGCGCGCTTTCGGTCAATGCCGAGGTCGTCATCATGGACGAGCCGACGGCAGCCCTGTCCTACAAGGAAATTCAGGACCTGTTCGATCTGATCGACTTCCTGAAGTCGCAGGGCAAGGCGATCCTGTTCATCTCCCACAAGTTCGACGAGATCTACCGCATCGCCGACCGCTACACGGTCTTCCGCGATGGCGAGATGGTGGGCGAGGGACTGTTGAAGGATACATCCCAGCAGGAGATCGTGCGCATGATGGTCGGCCGCTCGGTCGATCAGGTGTTTCCGAAGAAGCAGGTGACGCCCGGAGACGAGGTGCTCAAGGTCGTCGGCTACTGCCATCCGACCGAGTTTGCCGATATCGGCTTTTCGTTGCGCGCCGGCGAAATCCTCGGCTTCTACGGCCTCGTCGGCGCGGGCCGCAGCGAAGTCATGCAGTCGCTGTTCGGCATCACGAAACCATCCAAGGGTGCTGTGCGCATCGATGGCGAAGTGGCGGTCATCCGCTCGCCCGCCCAGGCTGTCGACAAGGGAATCGTCTACGTGCCCGAGGATCGCGGCAAACAGGGCGCCGTCACCGGCCTGCCGATCTTCCAGAACGTGACGCTCGCCTCGCTGAAGAAGACGTCGCGGCACGGCTTCCTGCGTCTGGCGGAGGAGTTCAAGCTGGCGCGCGAATATACCGAGCGGCTGGACCTGCGCGCCGCCTCGCTCGACCAGAATGTCGGCAACCTCTCCGGCGGCAACCAGCAAAAGGTGGTGATCGCGAAGTGGCTGGCGACGAAGCCCCGCGTCATCATCCTCGACGAGCCGACCAAGGGCATCGACATCGGCTCGAAGGCGGCCGTACATGAATTCATGTCGGAACTCGCCTCGCAGGGGCTTGCCGTGATCATGGTGTCGTCCGAGCTGCCCGAGATCATGGGCATGAGCGACCGCATCATCGTCATGCGCGAGGGCCGTATCGTCAGTGAATTCGAAAACAATGCCGGCCTGAAGCCTGAAATGCTAGTCAGGGCGGCCGCAGGCATCGGGGAAGCCGCATGAGCGCCATCGTCAAAATGCGGGAATTCTGGCTGGCGGTACTCATCGCAGCGCTGGTCTTTGCCGCTAACCTGCGCGCGCCGGGCTTCGCGTCGCCGTCCCGCCTTGCCGGCATCGTCGAGGATTCGTCCATCCTGATGATCCTTGCGCTTGGCCAGATGGTGGTGATCCTCACCCGGTCCATCGACCTCTCTATGGCTTCCAACCTTGCCCTCTCGGGCATGATCGTGGCGCTGATCAACCAGGCCGCTCCCGGCATTCCAGTTCCGATGCTGATGGCGGTGGCGGCTTTCAGCGGCTTGCTGCTTGGCGCGCTCAACGGTGTATTTATCTGGGGGCTCGGCATTCCGGCCATCGTCGTGACGCTCGGCTCGCTCACCATCTATCGCGGCGTCATCTTCCTGATCGCCGGCGGACAATGGGTCAATGCGGATGCGTTTTCGCCCTCGTTCATCGCCTTCACGCGCATCGAGGTTTTGGGGCTGCCGCTGCTCGTCTGGTATGCGGTCGTCATTGTCGTGGCCTTCGTCGTCCTGATGTCGCGCACGGCACTCGGCCGCTCGTTCTACGCGGTCGGCGTCAATCCGACGGCGGCGGTCTATGCCGGCATCAATGTCGGGCGCACAATGTTCCTGGCCTTCTGCATCTCCGGCCTTCTGTCCGGCTTCTGTGGGTATCTGTGGGTTTCGCGCTATGTCATCGGCTCGGTCGAGGTGGCGCGCGGCTACGAGCTGACTGTGGTGGCGGCCTGCGTCATCGGCGGTATCTCGATTTCCGGCGGCGTGGGTACTGTCGCGGGCGCCGTGCTCGGCGCGTTGTTCCTCGGCGTCATCAATGGTGCGCTGCCGGTCATCAACATCTCACCCTTCTGGCAGATGGCGATTTCGGGCGCTGCCATCATCCTTGCCGTCGTTCTCAACGGACGCGGCGCCAAGCGCAGCCAGCGTCTCATTCTCAGGACAGCGGAGGCGTCGGCATGAGTGTGCAATCCACCGAAACCCGCCGCATTCCCGACCGGCTCGGCACGCCGCTAAGCGCGGCGGTCTTCTCGTGGCCGAGCCTGCTGCTGGTGGTCGGCCTCGTGCTTTTTGTCGTCAATTCGCTCGCCTCGCCCTATTTCCTGTCGCCGTGGGCGCTGTCGGATGCGACCTTCAACTTCACGGAAAAAGCGCTGATCGCGCTCGCCATGGCGCTGCTGATCATCTCGGGCGAGATCGATCTTTCGGTGGCCTCGATCATCGCGCTCGCCTCGACCATGATGGGCCTGGCGCTGCAATACGGCGCGGGAACGTCCGAGCTTGTGCTGATCGGGATCATGTCCGGCCTCGTCTGTGGCGCGTTCAATGGCTTTCTCGTTACCGGCCTCGGCCTGCCGTCCATCGTCGTGACGATCGGCACGATGAGCTTCTTTCGCGGCATTTCCTATATCGTGCTCGGCGACCAGGCGTTCAAAGGCTATCCGGCCAGCTTCGCCTATTTCGGCCAGGGCTATGTCTTCTGGGTCTTCTCCTTCGAATTCACGCTCTTCGTCCTTTTCGCGCTCCTCTATTACGTGCTCCTGCACCGCACGAATTTCGGCCGGCAGGTCTTCGCCATCGGCAACAACGACGTGGCTGCGCGCTTCTCCGGCATTCGCGTCGAGCGGGTGAAGTTCATCCTCTTCCTGCTGACGGGCCTCATGTCGGGCATCGCCGCGGTGCTGCTGACCTCCCGACTCGATTCCACGCGCCCCTCCATCGCCGCAGGCTGGGAGCTTGAGGCGGTGACCATGGTCGTGCTGGGCGGTGTCTCCATTCTCGGCGGTGCGGGAACGATCCAGGGCGTGGTGCTGGCCGCACTGATCATGGGCCTCGTCACCTTCGGCCTTGGTCTTCTCAACGTGCCGGGTATCGTGATGTCGATCTTCATCGGTCTGTTGCTCATCTTCGTCATCGCCCTGCCGATCGTCTTCCGCAAGATCAGGAACCGCCGCCGATGAGCCATGCCGGTCTCGAGAAACACGCCTTCAAGATGGCGCTTAATCCTGGCATGAAGGCGGAGTACAGGCGCCGGCACGATGCGATATGGCCTGAGCTGGTGGATCTTCTGCACGCCGCCGGCGTCTCCGATTATTCGATCTTCCTCGATGAGGAGACGAATGTGCTGTTCGGCGTCCTGTGGCGGCGCAAGGATCACACGATGGCCGCGCTGCCGCAGACGGCGCTCATGCAGAAATGGTGGGCGCATATGGCCGACATCATGGCGACGAACGACCGGAACGAACCGATCGCCATCGATCTCACGCCCGTCTTCCACATGGAATGAGCGGGAAGGCCGCCATGCGCCACATCGCCGTCATCGACATCGGAAAGACCAATGCGAAGGTCGCGCTGGTCGAGCGGGAGAGCCTGACGGAAATCGCCGTCGCACGCAGGCCGAACGCGGTGGTGAAGGGCTCGCCCTATCCGCATTATGACATTGAGGGCCTGTGGGATTTCATTCTGGATGGGCTGAAGCGTCTTCAGGCTGAGTTCGGTATCGACGCCATTTCGATCACCACCCATGGCGCCTCGGCTGTGCTTCTCGATGCTGAGGGCAAGCTCGCCACACCGGCGCTGGATTATGAATTTGACGGGCCCGACAGCCTTGCCGCGGAATATGATGCTGTTCGTCCGCCCTTTGCCGAGACGGGTTCGCCACGCCTGCCACTGGGCCTGAACCTCGGCGCGCAGCTTTTCTGGCTGTTCAGGGCATTTCCGGGATTGCAGGAGCGGACGCGCACGATCCTCACCTATCCGCAATACTGGGCTTTTCGCCTGAGCGGCGTGGCGGTCAATGAGGTGACGTCGCTCGGTTGCCATACCGATCTCTGGATGCCGCAGGCGGGCCGTTATTCCGCGCTGGTCGAGCGCGAAGGCTGGACGGCGCTGATGGCGCCGGTTGCGCGCGTCGCCGACCGGCTGGGGCCTGTCCTGCCTGAGATCGCCGCGGCGACAGGGCTTGGGCCCGACACACCCGTTGTCTGCGGTATTCACGATTCCAACGCCTCGCTTTATGCCCATCTTGTTGCCCGCGAAGCGCCCTTTTCCGTCGTCTCTACCGGAACATGGGTCATCTCCATGGCCGTGGGAGGCGCCAAGATCATGCTCGACCCGGCGCGCGATACACTGGTCAATGTCAACGCGCATGGCGACCCCGTTCCTTCCGCCCGCTTCATGGGGGGGCGGGAATTCGAGCGCCTGATCGGCGATGGCCCAAAGACCTATATGCGTGCCGATGTCGACGCCGTGCTCGCGCGGGGCGCCATGCTCCTGCCGGCGGTCGAGAACCAGTCCGGCCCGTTCCAGGGGCGCAAGGCGGAATGGACGGTGGAGGAGGCAACGCTGACGCCTGCCGAGCGGTTCGTCGCCGTTTCCTTCTATCTCGCCCTGATGACGGCGATGGGGCTCGAGATCGTTGGGGCGCAGGGCCTGGTTCTGGTCGAAGGCCCGTTTGCCGAAAATGCGGCCTATCTCGACATGCTCGCCGCCGCGACCGGGCGTCCGGTGGAGGCGGTTGCCGGTACCGGCACTAGTCTCGGCGCCGCCTTGCTGTATGCCGGCCCTCGCCCCGCCATCGCCAGGGAAGCAAATCCGCGCCCCTTGCGGGAAGGTGCCATGCGTCGGTATGCCAGCGCGTGGCAGGCACGGCTCTAGGCTCAGAGGTTGGCGATCAGCGTGCGAAACTGCGCCATGATTTCTGCGCTGGCGGGGTTGTAGACCATCATGTTGAGGTCGGGCCGGCCTTCGACCGCAAAGCTCGAGAACTCCAGCTCTATAGCCCCAAGATAGGGGTGATGGAGGCGCTTGATGCCTTCCCGCGCGGCCGCAATCTCGTTGTCGTCCCACATTGCCTTGAACTCCGGGCTGCTGGCAGAGAGTTCATCGACCAGCTGCCGGATTTCCATTCCTGCGCCGGCACGCGCGGCGTCCGCGCGGAATGCCCCGACGACATAACGGGCGACATTGCGCCAGTCATCCTGGGCGGCGCGCACCCGCTCATCAGAAAAGATCATGCGCAGGATGTTGCGCCGGTCCCGGGGCAGCCTGGCATAATCCGTCAGGATGAAGGTGGCCGCCTTGTTCCATGCCACCACATCCCAAGTTGCGGTGCGGATGATGGCGGGGCTGAAAGGCATGGCGTCGAGGACCCGCTGCAGCCGGGGCGTGATGCTTTCGTGCTGGCGATAGTGCGGCTCGGGCGGGTGGCCGAATGCGAGGACATGAAGGTGATCGCGCTCCGGCTCGGTCAGCATCAATCCCACGGCGATGCGATCGAGCACATGGGCGGATGGAGCCCCGCCGCGTCCCTGCTCCAGCCAAGTATACCATGTCGGGCTGATATTGGCGCGCTGGGCGACTTCCTCGCGGCGCAGGCCCGGCGTGCGCCGGCGGCCAGGCTGAAAGCCGAACGTGGCCGGATCGAGCCGCATGCGCCGGTCGCGCAGGAAGATGCCCAGAGCATTGTCGTTGGCGGTTTCGGTCATGCGATCCTGTTGCTAATTATACTAGGATAAAGTCACTACTTTAACAGGACAATTTTTCATGAGATCCCGATGCGCGTCAATGCAGGAGATATTTCATGCGTGTTTTTCTGACAGGTGCCACCGGGTTCATTGGTTCCCGTATCCTCGGCGAATTGCTGGCCGATGGTCATGAGGTGATCGGCCTCACGCGCTCCGATGCCGGAGCGCAAGAGCTGGCGAGCGCTGGCGCTTTAGCCCATATCGCAACGCTGGACGATCCGGCGAGCCTCGCGAAAGGAGCCGAGCATGCCGACGCCGTCATCCACACGGCGTTCGATCACGACTTTGCGAATTTCGTGGCCAATTGCGAAAAGGATCGGCGGGTCATCGCCGCGCTGGGAGCTGTGCTCAAGGGATCGGACCGGCCGTTGCTTATTACGTCGGGCGTCGGCCTGGGCAATCCCGGTAACGGAGAGCCGGCGCGCGAGGACGTGTTCGATACGCACCATCGCAATCCCCGCATCGCCTCGGAACTGGCGGGCCAGGAGCAGCTGGAGGCGGGCGTCAATGTCGGCGTCGTTCGGCTTCCGCAGGTGCACGACACGGTCAAGCAGGGCCTCATCTCGCCCTATATCGCGATGGCACGCCAAAAGGGTGTCGTCGCCTATATCGGGCAGGGCGCCAACCGGTGGTCGGCAGCACATGTAAGCGATGTGGCGAAGCTCTATGCTCTGGCACTTGCGCGTGCCGAGCGCGGTGCCCGCTACAATGCCGTCGCGGAAGAGGGCATTGCCATTCGCGATATCGTCAGCGTGATTGCCGGCGGCCTCGGACTTCCCGCCGTGTCGCTGCCGCAGGAAGAGACCGACCGCCATTTCGGATGGTTGGCCCTCTTCGCCGCAGCCGACATGGCGGCTTCGAGCACGTTGACGCGGCAAAAACTCGGCTGGACGCCGACAGGGCCGGGTCTGCTGGATGATCTCCGAAACATGAATTATGCCGCGCTCCCGGCGTGAATTCATGGGCGCGAACAGCCTCGTCTCGGTGGAACTTCCCATCGAGGCGATGCCATCGCCGGCTAGAAATTCACGAGGAGGTTTGCCTGGGCGGTGTGGGAGTGCAAGCCTTTGGCGAACTCGCCAGAATAGGCGAGCGTGAGCCTTGCCGATTTCGAGAGCCTGGCGGTGACGCCAGCTTTCACGACGGTGGCGTCGCGGGGTAGCGTAACGCCTTTCAGGATGAAGGGTGAGCCGCCCGCGAAGGCGAGCGTTGCCGATGGAGACAGATCGCCGGCCGCATGCCGCCAGCCAAGCGTTCCTGACAAGGTGACGGGGATGTCGTATGCTGGCAGATCCGCTGAGAAGCGCGCGCCGATGGTGGAAATGACCAGATCGCTTGAACCGCTGCCCGCCGTCAGTGCCGCAGCCCCGCCCGTCTCACCGAAGACGTCAGTATCGAGATTGACATAGGCGAGGTTGGCGAAGGGCTGGAGCCTGATACCCGACAGGTCGATATTCGATGATATCTCGGCAAAAGCCTGCAGGCTATCGCTGGCATAATCGGCTTTGACGCGGTCTTCGAAGTTGCCGAAGGCGATGGTGCGCCGGGTCGATATCTCGTTGCGGCTATAGGTAGCCCCGCCCGTGAGGTTCACGGCACCGACCGAGCCGGTAGCATAAAGGCCGACGTGATAGGTGTCGGCATCGGCCTGCTGCTGCACGGAAAGATGGCTGTAGCCGACGAGGCCGCCCAGCCGCCAGTCGTCGGCGACAGCCACATCACCTGCAAAAAGGCCGCCCGTGAACCGGCTGTCGATGCCCCTTGCATTGCCATCGGCCGAAAAACGGTTTGTGGCAAACGCGCCAGATGTCCAGAAGGCAACGCCATTATCAGGCGTGGGACGATCGTCGGCCGACAGGCCTGCACGATCGAGCACGGCTTCGCGGGGAAAACGGCTTTCCCAAAGCAGCTGGCTTTGCAGGGAGACGTGCACCTCGCCGTTCAACTGCGCGAAGGCGTCTGCCGCTTCGGTGACATCGAGCGGCAACACGGCGAGGAAAACCGGGTTCGAAGCCCCCAGCGCTTCGACGGCCGTTGCCGTGGTGCGGTCGTTTCCGGTTTCCGCAACGTCGGAGAAGCGCACATCGTTACGATCGAGATCGAGGTCTACCTGCTTTGCGCCGTAGACGAGAGTGGGTGAAAGAAAGGCGAAGTCGCTCGCAACGGCGTCGAAACGGCCCGTGACGCTGTCCGCCGTCAGGATCGTGTAGTGGTTCGTCAGGCCATAGGTGCCGCCGGCATTGTTCAGTCGCACCGTACCGCCGTCGATGGAAAGGGCATTGGCGGCGTCCACCCTGTCGGCACTGCCCATGCCGTTGATGTCGACATCGTAGAACGAGCCTTCGCGAAACCGCAGGTCGCCGTTCACGGTCAGCGAGGCCAGTCCCGGTCCTGGCGAAAGCACGCCGCCGGCGTTCACGGTTATGCCGCCCGCGATGCCGGTGCCGGAAAGCAGGCCGCCGTCGAAGATATCGATCGTGCCATCCACCGTGCCATGATTGACGAGCACGCCGCCGGTTATTTTGGCCGCTCCGGCGATTTCGCCGGTATTGGTGAAGGTGCCGCCACTGTTGTCGAGCCCGGCAACGACACCGTCATTAGAGGCGACGCCTGCATTGGCGACCGCACCGGTCCTGCCGCTGTTGTTGTTGGTAAAGACACCCGCGGCGGCGATATTGACGTCCGCCAGCGTCGCATTGTTGATGACCGTGCCGCCGTTGACAGATGTCGTGCCTGTCACTTCCCCGCCGCTGTTGTTGGTGAACGTGCCCGCGTCATTGCGGATGGAGGCGATCGTTCCGGCATTCGAGACGGTGCCGGAATTCCTGATGGCGCCGGCCTGCGCATTTGTGTTGTTGATGAAGGCTGCGGCTGCGGCGACATCGGCATCGGTGATGATGAAGTTGTTGGTCACCGTTCCGCCGGTGACGCTGGTCTGTCCCGTGATCCTGCCATCTGTATTGTTGGTGAAGCTTCCGGCCGTGTTGGTCAGGGAGGCGATGGTGCCGGCGTTGGACGCATTGCCGGCATTGGTGACCGCGCCCGCCGTTGCATTGCTGGAATTGGTGAAGATGCCGGCCGACCCCACGACGACCGCGTGGAGCGCTCCGTTGTTCGTTACGACGCCCCCGGCGACGGTGGTTCTGTCCGTGACCTCGCCGTCGTTATTGTTTGTAAAGGAACCGCCATCGTTTCGGATCGATGCAATGGTGCCTGCATTCGACGCGGTGCCGGCATTTCTGACATTTTCGGCGACGCCATCGGAGTTATTGATGAAGATGGCCGCTGCGGCGACATCGGCGTCGGTGATCACGAAATTGTTGGTCACTGTTCCGCCGGTGACCTTGGACTGTCCGGTAATCCTGCCATCATTGGTGAACGTGCCGGCCGTGTTGTTCAATGCATCGAGTGTGCCGGCATTGCTGGCGGTGCCCGCATTGGTCAGCGTGCCGCCAGATGCGCCGTTGTTGTTGGTGAAGGTGCCGCCAGAGGACACGGTAACGTCGCCGACCGTGCCATTATTGGTGAGCGCCGTCGTGTCTCTCACGGCGGCGCTGCCGAGCGCGCCGTTTACCGAGACGTTGCCCTTGTTGAGTGTCAGCTTTCCATTGAGAGTGCCGTCGATGAACAGGCTGCCGTCATTGAGTTCGACATTCGAATTCATCACGCCGTCGGCATTGATACCGAGGCTGCCGGACTGGATGGTCGTGCCGTTCCTGACGGTAAGGTTGCCGGTATCGCTGATGGTGACATCGCCGCCGTTGATATCGAGCTTTCCCACAGTGGCGTCGTTGGTAACCTGCGGTGAGCCGGTATTGACCTCGGCCGTATCGTTCTCTCCCGGCGCGGAAGGATTCCAGTTCGTCCCGGTGCTGAACTCGTTGTTCGTGTTGCCGGACCAGACCGACTGGGCGAGGGAAGGCGTGACCAGGGTGACGGATGCCAGGGCCGTGAACAAGCCGATACGTCGGGAATAGGCCGAGAGCGGTTGATGTTTCATGGGGCCGCCGATGCTTATAACCCCGCCATCCATCGGCGGGCAGATAACAATCCCTAAGCAATCATGGTTAACGAGCCGTAAAATTCATGGGCGGGAGGGGCCAACGGACATGCCTATCCTTTGCCTCAGGACGTGTGCGAAAGCACCCTTTCGATGGTTTCGCAGATCGACAGGAGATCGTTGTCGCCATTACGCGCGGCATGCTCTTGGGCGGCTTCCCGCGCGAGGCCAACTCACGGGTGGATATTGGTGGCGTCGCAACATTTTTCCGCATGCCGGATGTGATTGCGGTGGCGCTCGGCGGTGGTACGGTAATCGATCCCGAGACGCGAAAGATCGGGCCCACCAGCGTCGGTTACCGCATTTCCGAAAAGGCGCGCGTGCGGGGCGGCGATACGCTGACCCTCACGGACATCGCCGTGCGCATGAAACGCATGGAATTCGGCAATCCGGCCCTGGTCGCAGATGTGCCCGACGACCTTGCCGGGCATGTCGAAGCGTGGATCCAGAGCCGCCTCGCCGATCTCGTCGACCGCATGAAGACGAGCGCGGCCGATATTCCCGTCATCGCCGTCGGCGGGGGTGCCGCGCTGGTGCCGGACAGCCTGCCGGGCGTCAATCGGATCATCAAGGTCGAGCACGCTGGCGTGGCCAATGCCATCGGTGCCGCGATGGCGCAGGTGAGCGGCGAGTGCGATCAGGTGTTCTACGGGGTGTCCCGCGAGGAGGCCATCAACGAGGCCCGTGTAATCGCGGACGCCCGTGCCGCGACGGCGGGCGCCAATCCTGAAAGCATCGAGCTGCTCGATGTCGAGGATGTGCCGTTGTCCTATATTCCGGGCAATCCGCTGCGGGTCCGCGTGAAGGTTGTCGGCGATCTGGCTCTATCCGGTTCGCGCGCCTGAGGGCGACGATAGTGGCTGTTGCGTGCGGGCGGATCGATGTAGATATGGCCCGATTCCCACGTAGTTCCGCAGGTCCATGGAAACGTCGCTTTATCTGCCGGTCAAAGGCTTTCTTGAAAAGGCAGGTTATACCGTCAAAGGTGAGATCGGGGGATGCGATCTCGTTGGCCTGAGCGAGAGCGATCCGCCGGTGGTCGTGATCTGCGAGCTGAAGCTGAGTTTCAATCTGGAGCTCATCCTCCAGGCCGTCGATCGCGCGGCCGCGGCGGACGAGGTCTGGATCGCGGCGCGGGTCTCGGCCAAGGGCAGGGGCCGCGAGGCGGACAAGCGTTACCGTGATCTCTGCCGCAGGTTGGGCATCGGTATGCTCGGCCTTTCCGACACCGGTGAGGTCAGCATCATCGTCGGCTCCGTGTCGCCGATGCCGCGAACCAATCCGAAGCGTCGCTCCAGGCTCATGCGCGAACACCAGAAGCGGCGCGGCGATCCGGTCCTGGGCGGAAGCACACGCACGCCGCTGATGACGGCTTACCGGCAGCAGGCCCTCGATTGCGCTACGGCCCTGGCATCAGGCCCGATGCGGGTGCGCGACGTCAGGGTGAGCACGCCGGATGCCGGAAAGATCCTGCTTTCGAACGTTTATGGCTGGTTCGAACGGCTGGACCGCGGCGTTTACGGCCTCACGGATGCGGGCCGGGAGGCCCTGCAGCGGTGGCCGCGGGACGGCATGTCTGCAACGACCGACATTCTCACCTGATCTGCTGGAGAGCGCCCCGCGCTAGGACGCATTGAGCGAACCGAGGCCGAGAAGCCAGTCGCGCACGCCCGCGGCCTTCGGCGTCAGGGGGCGTCCCTTGCGGTAGACGAGGAAAAAATCGTTTGTGGTGGTCTGGGCTTCCTTCAGCGGGCGCACCAGAGCGCCGCTGGCGACAAGGTCGCCGACGGAATGCTGCCAGCCGAGACCGATCCCCGCTCCCGACAGCACGGCATGAACCACCAGGATATAGTTGTTGAATGTCGAGACGCCGCCGGGCAGCGTGTAGCTCAGGCCGTAATGGGCAAGGAAATCCCGCCACGTCGCGCCTTCGTGATAGTGACTGTCGAGATGCAGGAGATTATGGGCCGGCAGATCCGCAAGGGATGACAGCGGCCCGTGCTTCTCGAGATAGCCGGGACTGCAGACCGGAAACATCGTTTCCGCCGTAAAGGGCAGGACCTCGTAGCCCTGCCAATCCACCCGTCCGTTGGTGATCGCCATCGACACGCCATCTGCCGGAAGATCGAGTTTCTTGTCGGAATTGTAGAGCTGCATCTCGATGCGCGCATCGTGGCTGGGATAGGTCGATATCCGCGGCAGCAGCCAGTAGGTGCCCACGGTGATCGAGGCATAGACCTTGATATCGGATGCCGCCGTCGAATGGATCTCGATCGCCGTGCGCTCGATCTGGTCGAGCCCGCTTTCCACCGAGCGAAAGAGTTTTTCACCGTCGTCCGTCAGCTGCAACTGGCGATGTTTGCGGTGAAAGAGCGACGCTCCCAGTCCCGTTTCGAGTTGCCGTATCGCATGGCTGATGGCCGCCGGCGTGACGTTCAGTTCCTCGGAGGCCTTCGTGAAACTTTGCAGCCGAGCGGCCGCGTCGAACACGTAGAGCAGGTTCCCCGAAGGGATGAAGCGACGCATGTCTCGCATGAGCTGTATTCATCCAAATGTGAGTTTTTTTGCTAGTCACAGCCGGTCTTCTTTGAACTAGCTCTATTCGACAGTCAAATCCTGTTTGCAGGATGCCCAGCTGGCCGGGAGAGGTTTGAGGATGGAGATGCTTCACGCGGACGGCATTCGCAAGACTTTCGGCAATCTCGAAGTCCTGCGCGGCGTCAGCCTGACAGCCAACAAGGGCGATGTGATTTCGCTGATCGGCGGAAGCGGGTCGGGCAAGTCGACCTTCCTTCGCTGTCTAAACTGTCTGGAGCATCCGACCGGTGGCGAGATCCGGGTCCAGGGCGAGGCGATCGCCTTCAAGCCCGACGGCCACGGCAACAGGGAGCCGGCGTCAAAGGCGCAGATGCGCCGTATCCGCGCGCGGCTGGCCATGGTCTTCCAGAGCTTCAACCTGTGGAGCCACATGACCCTCCTCGAAAACGTCATCGAGGCGCCCGTTCACGTGCTGGGTGTGGATCGAAAGCAGGCAATTGATGAGGGATTGCGGCTGCTCGAACGCGTCGGCCTCTACGACAAGCGCGATGTCTATCCGGCCTTTCTCTCGGGCGGCCAGCAGCAGCGCGGCGCCATCGCCCGCGCGCTGGCGGTGCAGCCGCTCGCCATGCTGTTCGACGAGCCGACCTCGGCGCTCGATCCTGAACTCGTCGGCGAGGTTCTGAAGGTCATCCGCGCGCTTGCCGAGGAAGGCAGGACGATGATCCTCGTCACCCATGAGATGTCCTTCGCGCGCGACGTTTCCAACCAGGTCCTGTTCCTGCACGGCGGCCTCGTCGAGGAAACCGGAGCGCCGGCAGAGGTCTTCGGCAATCCAAAATCCGAGCGCCTTGCGCGGTTTCTGGGAAGCTTTCACTAAAAATCCAAAAGGGGAATGACATGAAAAAATACATGCTTGGAATGATGGCCGGCGCCCTGCTCGCCATGGGTGGTACGGCGCACGCCGAAAAGACGCGCGTCGGCTTTGCGCCGGAAGCCTATCCGCCCTTCTGGGTGGCGGATGCGAACGGTAACTGGACGGGCTGGGAAGTCGAGATCATCGATGCCGTCTGTGCCGAGGCCAAGCTCGATTGCGAGCGCGTACCGGTCGCCTGGGAGGGCATCATTCCCGCGCTGCTGGGCGGCAAGATCGACATGATCATGAACTCGATGCGCATCAACGACGAGCGCCGCAAGGTCATCGATTTCTCCAACAAGTACTACGAGGTCCCGACCGTCGTTGTCGCGGCCAAGTCCGCCACCGTCGACACGACGCCCGAGAGCATGGACGGCAAGATCATCGGTGTGCAGGTCTCGACGGGCCAGCAGGCCTACGCCGAAAAGAACTTTGCGGCGAACGCGTCCGAAATCCGTGGCTACAATACGCAGGACGAGGTCTATCAGGACCTCGCCGCCGGCCGCATCGATGTTGCGATCGACGGCGTGGTCGCCATGAACGAGTTCCTCAAGTCGGCGTCCGGTACCGAGTGCTGCGAATCCAAGGGTGTGCTCAAGCGCGATCCCTCGACGCTCGGAGAGGGTTATGGCGTCGGCCTGCGCAAAGGCGACGATGCGCTGAAGGCGAAGATCAACGACGCCATCGCCGCCATTCGCAAGAACGGCACCTATGATGCCATCACCAATAAATACTTCGACTTCGACATCTACGGCGGCGACTGAGGCTCAGGCCAGGTTTGCGTTTGCACTGAAGATGCTGGAGAACGACGATTAAAGAACTGTTCGACATGATCTGGTCTCCCGCCGCCGGCAGCATCGCGCTGTTGACGACGGGAGGGTGGGGAAGCGCCATGCTCGTCGGCCTGGCGCGCTCCCTCACCATCGCGCTTGGCGCCTTTGGCCTCGGGCTGGTGATCGGCGTGGCCGGTGCGCTGGGCAAGCTTTCCGGCGGCGCCGTGATGCGCCAGGCCCTCGACCTCTACACGACGATCGTCCGCTCTGTGCCCGAACTGGTGCTGATCCTCATCGTCTATTTCGCCGGGGCCGATCTCATCAACGGCATCCTCACGGCCCTCGGCCAGGCGAAGATCGACTTCAACGGCGCGATTGCCGGCATTGTCGTGCTGGGCGTTGTCCAGGGCGCCTATTCCACCGAGGTTATCCGCGGCGCCATACTTTCGGTTCCGCGCGGCCAGATCGAGGCTGCGCAGGCCTATGGCATGTCGTCCTGGCTGACGCTTCGCCGTATCACGCTTCCCGCCATGCTGCCCTTCGCGCTGCCGGGACTTTCCAACCTCTGGCTGATCGCGATGAAGGACACGGCGCTGCTCGCCGTGCTCGGCTTTGGCGAACTGACGCAGGCAACCCGTCAGGCGGCGGGCACCACCAAGGCCTATTTCACGTTCTTCTTCGCGGCCGGGTGCATGTATCTGCTCGCCACAATGATCTCCAATCTGCTCTCACGTCGGCTCGAAGCCCGCGCGTCCAGGGGAATGGCCCATGTCTAGCCCGCCGGATGCGATCGTCCGTGAAGCGACGGCACGCGGCGGGCGACGGTGGCTGGATGCCGGGACGCTGACGCCCGTCATCGCCGCCCTTCTCTTCGGCGCCTATGCTGCGCTTCAGATGCGCTGGGACTGGCTCGGTACCTATTATCCGCTGCTGCTGCGCGGTCTGGGCATGACGGTGCTTCTGGTGGTCGTCACCAGTTCGCTCGGCATGCTGCTGGCGATCCCCATCGGTCTGGTCCAGGTCGTCGGCCCTAAATGGCTTGCACTGCCGGCGCGCGCCTTCTGCACCGTCATTCGCGGAACGCCGCTGCTGCTTCAGCTCTGGCTGCTCTATTACGGTCTCGGTTCGCTGTTTCCGCAGTTTCCCTGGATCCGTGATTCCGTGCTTTGGCCCATTCTGCGGCAGGCGTGGCCCTACGCGTTCCTCGGTCTCACCCTGTCCTATGCCGCCTATGAGGGCGAAGTCTTCCGCGGCGCCTTCAAGGGCGTGCCGAAAGGCCAGCTCGATGCGGCCAGGGCTTATGGCATGTCCGGTTTCCTGATGTTTCGGCGCATCTGGTTGCCGCAGGCCTTCAAGCGGGCGATGCCGACGCTTGCCGGTGAAACGATCCTCCAACTCAAGGCGACCCCGCTGGTGGCGACGATCACGGTCATCGACGTCTATTCGGTGGCAGCCCAGGTGCGCCAGCAGACATACCTGACCTACGAGCCTCTTCTTCTCATTTCCGCCATCTACATTCTCATGGCGGTGGTGATCACCAAAGTCTTTGCCCGCCTTTCCGGGCAGGGCCACGACGACACCGCCTTCCGCAAATCCTGATTTCAAAGAGCATCCGATGCCACTCACTCTGGCCAAGAGCCTGAAAGCGCGACTTCGCAGCGACCGACCCGTATTCGGCGCATGGGTCGGCATTCCCCATCCCACCGTCATCGAGCTGATGGCGCGGTCGCAGTTCGACTTTCTGCTGCTCGATGGCGAGCATTCGCCCATCGGCGTGCAGGATCTGGCAAGTCTTCTGCCCTCAGCCGAACTGCATGGGACGCCCACCATCTTCCGGCCGCGGTCGAAGTCGGCAGCCGATATCAAGGCTGCGCTGGATGCAGGCGTATCGGGGCTTATGGTGCCGATGATCGAGACGGCCGAGGAAGCCCGCGCCATCGTCGCCGCCAGCAAATACGCGCCGGCCGGCATTCGCGGGATCGGCCCGTGGCGGGCATCCGGCTACTACGAGGGTTTCGAGACCTATCTTGCCGAGGCAAACGACGCGACGACCCTGATCCTGCAGCTGGAGAGCGCCAAGGGCCTCGCCAATGTGGACGACATTCTGGCCGTGGAAGGGTTCGACGTGCTGTATGTCGGGCCGGCCGACCTTGCCTCGTCGCTTGGCCTGCCGATCGGCCGGTTCGACGGCGAGATGCGCGATGTGCTGCAGCGCACTGCTGATGCCGCAAGACGCGCGGGAAAGCTGGCCGCCATTGACGTGTCCGCCGTTTCGGCCATTTCTGAACTGATCGAGATGGGCTATTGCCTCTTCACCATCGGCTCGGACATGGGGTTCATCCAGGCTTCGGGCCGCGGGCTGGTCAGGGATTTGGCAGCGCTTTCGACAGGGCAGGGCACATGATCGATCTTGAGGACGCACGGCAAATCGTGGGCGCGCGCAATGTCATCGACGCGACGGCACTGCGCGACCGGCCGCAGGATTTCTGGATCAATACCCCCACCCGGGCGCTCGGCCTCGTAAAGCCCGCCGACACGGTCGAGCTTTCCGCGCTTCTGACGCTCTGCCACGAGCATTCGCAGGCGGTCATCTTCGAGGGCGGGCGCACCAACCTTGTCGGCGCGACGCAATCCGATGACGAGACCCTGCTGATCTCGCTCGAGCGCTTCAACCACATCGGCGCGCCGGACCGGAAGGGCATGACAATCGAAGTCGGTGCCGGCGCGATCGTCGAGGCCGTCCAGCAGCTTTGCACGGCCGAGGGGCTGCGTTTCGGTCTCGATTTCGGGGCGCGGGGAAGCGCGATGATCGGGGGCGCGCTTGCCACCAATGCCGGCGGGTTTCAAGCCCTGCGGTATGGCGTGGCGCGCGATCAGGTGCTCGGGATCGAATGCGTGCTTGCCGACGGAACGGTACTGAGCCACCTGACGCCTTACACGAAGGACAATACCGGCTACGACCTGAAACACCTCTTCATCGGGTCGGAAGGCACGCTCGGCGTCATCACGCGGGCCGTGCTGAAGCTGCATCCCGCGCCACGCTCGGTCAACACCGCGCTACTTGCTTTCGAGAGCTTCGACGCGGTTGCAGAAACGCTCGGGCTGATGCGCCGCGATCTGCACGGCACGCTGTCGTCGTTCGAGATCATGTGGGCCGAATTCTTTCATTTCAATGTTGATGCGCTTCTCGGCGGCCGCTCGCCGATCGAAGGCCGGTTCCCGTATTACATCCTGTGCGAGTCCGAAGGCTTCGACCCCGAGGAGGATGCCGGGCTTTTCGAGCGGGTGGTCGGCCAGGCGCTGGAAGCCGGTCTCATCGCCGATGCGGTGATCGCGACTTCGTCGCGCCAGCGCTCGGAGCTCTGGAAAATCCGCGAAGACTTCGAAGCCGAGATGCAGCTCTTCAAGACGATGGTCGATTTCGACGTCTCTCTTCCCGTTGCCAGCATGGAGGCCTTCGTCAACGACGTGCAGCGCCGCTTGGACGAAGAGGTGCCCGATAATCTCGGTCTGCATGTGCTCGGTCATCTGGGCGATGGCAACCTGCATGTCACGACAGGCCTGCCGACCCCGGAGGGCAAGGGTCAGGTTCGCGCGCTCGTCTACGCGCTCATCGCCGGTTATGGCGGGTCGATTTCCGCCGAGCACGGCGTCGGCGTTGCCAAGCGCGATTACCTGCATTACTCGCGCACGCCGGCCGAAATCGCCACCATGCGCCTCCTGAAAGCCGCGCTCGACCCGAAGGGCATCCTCAACCCTGGCAAGGTCATCTGACGTTTCAAGGCGCGGGATAACGCCATGAAGGGCAAACCGCCCGAAGCCGAACCGCAGGAAGAACAATGGTCAAATCGTCGCTCGACAGGATCGTAAACACCGATGATCTGGAGCAGGCGGCGCGGCGCTATCTGCCCCGCATGCTTTACGACTGGATTGCCGGCGGCGCGGGAGACGAGCGCGGTCTTTCAGAGAACCGGTCCGCGTTCGACCGGTTCCGTTTCATGCCGCGCTATCTGCGCGATGTCGCGACGTGCTCGATTTCGAAGACTATGCTGGGACGAAGTTTTGCAGGGCCGCTTGGTATTGCGCCAATGGGCTATTCGGGACTGTTCCGTCCGCAGGCAGAGCTTTTCTTCGCGCAGACCGCGAAGCGTTTCGACGTTCCCTACATCATGTCCGGCGTCAGCGTCTCCTCGATGGAAGCGGCAGCGCAGATCGCCGGCGAAAACCTGTGGTATCAGATCTACACAACCGCTGATGACGCCATCAACCGCGACATGATCCGCCGCGCGGAGGATTGTGGATGCGGCGCGCTTGTCATGACCGTCGACATTCCGGTCGCGGCCAAACGGGAACGTGATATCCGCAACGATATCGACATTCCTCCGAAATTCACGCCCAAGGCGATCCTTGATGGTTTGATGCATCCCGCCTGGACCCTGCGTTATCTGCTCACAGGCGGCCTGCCCGTGATGGAGAACTGGGCGCCCTATCTTCCCAAGGGCGCTTCAGGGCTCGATGTGGCGAAATTTTCCATCGAACACGGCTACGCCTTGCAAACATGGGAACATCTGCGTCAGTTCCGCCAGCTTTGGCCGCGCGCACTCGTCATCAAGGGCATCCTGCATCCCGAAGACGCGCGCATGGCGCGCGAAGCGGGTGCGGATGCCATCATCGTTTCCAATCATGGTGGACGACAGTTCGACCGCGCCGTCGGCTCCATCGATTGCCTTCCCGCCATTCGCGAGGGGGTCGGGCCGGATTTCCCCGTCATGTTCGACGGCGGTGTGCGCCGCGGGTCGGATGTGCTCGCTCTCATGTGCTGCGGCGTTGACTACGTCTTCGCCGGCCGGCCGTTCCTCTATGGCGCGGCAGGCTTCGGTCAGGGCGGCGTGCACCGGGCGATGGAAATCTTCAACGACGAGCTTGCCGGCCTGATGCGGCAACTCGGATGCCTCGACCTCGAGCGTGACGATCTCGACACTTTCATGTTGGACGAGCTGGGCCGGACGAAACGCTAACCGCGTTGAGAACGACAGGTGTGTCATTTTGCGGGTAGACATCACATCCTCAAGGGGTGAAAAACCTTGCCGACCATTGTGTGCCGCATTTTGCGGCCCATTTGCTGACCAGGCTTAAAGCTCTTTACGGAGGTTTCATGTTCGATAGTCCGCAAGCTGCCGGTGAGGCCCTGCTCGCGTGGTTCGACAGGCCACGGATCGAGATCATCGTGGAGGCGCTGGTGCCGGCAATCGTGCTGCATCCCTCTGCGGGACACATCGTCATCGGCGCAAGTCAGCTTGGCGGCACGCCGCATGCATCGGCCGATTTCAAATGGCCGCGCCCGCAAAAACCTGATGATCCCGAGGAGATTGCAAAGCGCGGCAATGCGGACGCGGCGCAGGAAATGCGGGAGCATATGGCGCAGGGCCTGCCCTATGCGTTCATGGCGCAGATCGATCTCGCCGAAGCCGCAAGGCTCGGTCCGGTCGCGGCTTCGCTGCCTGCCGAGGGCCGCCTGCTGTTCTTCTACGACATTGCCATCGGCCCGTGGGAAACCGGTATGCGGCCGGCAAAGGTCATCTGGGATCGCACGCCGATCGATCGGCTCGCCGTGCTGTCCGTTCCGGATGACCTTGCTTCCGCTCAGGTAAAGGCGCGGGAAGAGGCGGCGGCTCTGGAGGCTGAATTCGGAACGCCGGGCGAAGCATCGTCCAGGCAGCAGGGCACGAACTATGGTGCACCGGCACGCGCCGTTTCAATGGAAGCGACCTATCGGCTGCCCAATCCCGCTGCGCTCGAATTCGACCGGCTTGGCGATTTCGCCCGCGCGCAGCCGGCCAGCAAGGAGAGTGAGGATGCGCTTGCCGCCTATGAGGAGGCGCTTCAAGCCAGCCACGACCAGTATCCGCAGGAAGGCTGGCGGCGCCAGCAATTGCTTGGCAGCCCCATGCCGGAACAGGACGATCCGCGCTTCGACGCTGTGGTGGTGAGCGAATTCGGCAAGCAGCATCTGTCGCGGGAGGAGTGGGGCAAGCACCGCGCAGCCATATTCGAGAAGGCGCGGGATTGGACCCTTCTCCTACAGGTCGATCTCGCCGATTGGATGCAGGCGCCGTATGTGGAGGGAACGGTCTTCTTCGTGATCCGGCGCGACGACCTCGACAATCGCTACTTCGACAAGGTTATTGCCGTCTATCAGCAGACATAGCGGCGCGCGCTCGCGCTGTCAGTTCTCGAAGAGAACGAAGGCGGCCCACACGAGCGGGTCCTTCGCTGTCGGGATCTTTCCAGCGATGGCATCGCGCCGGGTGTTGCGCAGCGCTTCGGCGTAGGTCTGCCCACCCTTCAGGTATTCATAGTAGCGCACCATGAAATCGGCGGTCCCGTCGTCGGCGACCGGCCAGAGCGTCAGGAGGGCGCGTTTGGCGCCGGCAAGGCTTGCGGCCGTCGGCAGGCCGCGAACACCGCCCACGAAGGCCTCGTCGCCGAGCGCTGTCTCGCAAGCAGAGAGCACGAGCAGATCGAGGCCGGACAGGTCCCAGGCCATCAACTCGAACGCATAGAGCCGCCCGTCCTTCTCGTCGCGGCGCATGTTGCGCGTGTCGCCAGAGCGCGCGAGAATGACTTCGCTCTGCCAGAGCGTATCCACATTGCTGGTGCCGCCGTTCTTCGGGCTGCCATAGGCGCCGTGGGTCGCCAGATGTGCGATCTTTGCTCCGGTCATGCGCTCGCGCAACGCTGTCTCGCTGGCCGCAGACCCCGTGAGCATCTCGACCTTCATGTCTGGTTCGTCCAGGATACGGCCGATGGCCTCCACTTCGCGTAGCGTGCCGGGCAGGGGCGTGGCGCCCGCCTCGTCGTCCTTTTCATAGTCGATGCCGCCGGCGAGGACCGCGCGTCCGTCTTTCGGCATGCGGGCATCCTCGACGGCGCGATAAAGCGCCTCCGGCTCGGTGAGAAGCCGCAGGGTGAAGCGCTCCTCCAGCAATTTGCCATCGCGGTCTTCCAGCAGGGAGAAGGGCAGGGCGAACAGACGCCCGTCCGGCACGATGAAGAGCGTCTTGGCACCGGCCAGGTCCTTTTCGATCGGCCCGATCAGCCGGTCGTGCAGCCGCGCGAATGCACGCTGATGGGCCTCGATGAGCAAGCCCCTGTTTTCCTCGCGGCCACTGCGGCTCTGGAGTGCGGCAACCGCGTCGCGGTCATTTCCCAGCACCTCGCGGGGATCGCCGAGCGCACGCATCAAGGGCGCGTTGTTGCCGCGCCAGACGATGGCATAGAGCTGCGTGTCCTCGATCGGGTCGGCTGCGTCGCGATCGGCGCGCCACTTGCGCGTCGTGAAATATTGCACGAAAGCCCGGCCCTTGCCGACGAGTTCTCCGGGTGTCGGCAGCGGCTGGTTCAGGATCGCCTGGCGGTCGATACGGTAGCGCTTGACGAGCCGCTGGTGGAGTTCGCCCTCCATCGCCTTGGTGTCCGTCAGATAGGCGTAGGCGAGGTCCTGCTCGACATCGGCGGCGAAGATTTCGCGGGCGATGCGCGAAAGGCGCGAGATACGGTCGAGCAGGCGGGCGGTTTCGGTATCCCACGTGTCTATCATGCGCGTGAGCTTCAGAGCATTGTCGGCATCGGGCGTGGCCAGCGATGGCCACCGCCGGGCGGCATCCGCAAAGGCCGGCACGGCCGAAGGGTTGCGCTCGGCAAAACGCGCATAGTGGTAGAGCATATCGTCCGCCATGGCGCGCACCGTCTCGCCGACGTCACGTCCGCCGGCGACCGAGACCTGCAGATGGACCCAGCGCAGCATGTCCTGATCGATGCCGGCGAATTCCTGTGCGGCCGTCGCCGGATCCGTCTCGGCCTTGGCGTTGGCAATGGCGATGCGCCCCGCAAAGGCCAGCGGATGGCCGTTGCTCATTTCGCCTGCGGCAATGCTGTAGGCCTGTTGCAGGTGCTTGATCTGCCGCGCATGGTCGCCCTTCGCGGCGAAATGATCCGCCAGCAGATTGGCCGCCTTTATGCTCAGGATGCCGGGATAGTTGGAATCGGTGACGAGCGCATCCATGCGGCTGACCGCCGCGGTGTCCATCGGCGCTGCGCCGGACAGGAGGTCCGTATAGGCGATCCATGCCTCCATGCCGGCGATATTGCCGGTATCGCCGAGCGCTTTGGAAATATCCAGGCACAGCGCGAAATAATGGCGCGCCCTCGCGTAATCGCCGAGATCGAGATAGTTCTGCGCGGTGTTGTTTGCGCTCACCAGCGTGTTGAAATGGTTCTGGCCGTAATGGCGCGTGCGGTTTTCCAGAACCTTGAGATCGTATTCGAGCGCGCGGGAGGGTGAACCCAGCCCACGCAGCATGTCGGCCAGATTGTTGGCGATACGCCATGTGATGGTATTGTCTGCACCCAGCGACTTCTCCGCGATCTCGTAATTGCCCTTTTCGAGGTCGATCGCCGTGCCGTACTGGCCGACGCCCGATAGCGCGCTCGCGAGCTTGTCGTTCGCATGGATCAGCTGCTCGGATTCGGTGCCGTAGAAACGGGCGTACAGATTGGTCGCCATAGAATAGAGCGGCACGAAATGCTGCTGGCTGTCCGGCACAGCCGTTCGGAACTCCGCATAGGCGAGATAGAAGTCCGCCAGTTCCTTCACCTCCGCCTGCATGGCGGCGGTGCCCTCGGCCTCGCGAAAGAACGCGGCGGCATCCTCGTTGAGGCCGCTCGCATGAAAGCTGCGCGCAGCCTGGGTATAATGTCGCAATGTCACGGCATGAAGCTTGGTTTTTGCCGAGGCCGCGAGGGCCGCGCGCAGGTGCTTGCGTCCATCGTCCAGACGGCCGCTTTCGAGCAGGCTATAGGCCGCGCGCACCCGTGCATCGATGTCCTGCTCGCTGTTTGCGCCATGCGCCGTGCGGAGGCGCTTTTCATAGAACTTGACCAGCTCGTCCTGCCCGGCGCGATCCGAAAGCCGGCCCTTGGCGTCCATCAGCAGCTCGATCAGGAGGTTGGCGCGGGTCTCCTCCACGGGATCGAGTGTCGCGAGCAATTCGCGCATGCGCGGATAGTATTCGGCGTTCACCCGCGCGGCGTCGCCCATGCGCATGGCGTAGTCGGCGGCCGATACCATGTAGCTTGCCGAAAGCCATGCCTCACCTTCGGCCTTGAAGTGCGCGCTCGCCTCTTCCGCGATACGGCGCGCGCCTTCGTGGTCCCCTCGGGCGGACCGCGCCTTCATTTCCGGGGCAATCTGGTCGGATCGCTTGATCGCTTCCTGTGTCGGTGCCTGCGCGAAACCGGGCGCGGCAGAAAGCGTGACGATGAGGGCGGTAGCGACGATGCGGAGGATCTTGATAGAGAGCAGCATGAACCCACGATCTGGTATTGATATCGGATGGCGTGCGGCGTGGCTGAAGGCCCCTGCCATATCAAAGACGGTCAACATAAAGGCTTTATTTCAAATTCAAGGCGGAACATGCTTGCCCTTAGCTCTAGCCGGCCCCTGCGCGTGATCTTTTCTGCCCTGCGGTTGACCCGCCGGCGGATGTGACGATATCCATCCGTTCGCTTCATCAGCAACGAGGATACAGGCATTGGCTTCGGCCCAGCTCCGCCCTTCGCGAAAAAACGACCCGGACGCAACCCGCGAAAATATCCTGGAGGTTGCGACGCGGGAATTCGTCGATGCCGGCTTTTCCGGCGCGCGGGTGGATGCGATCGCGGAGAAGACGCGCACCTCCAAGCGCATGCTGTATTACTATTTCGGCAGCAAGGAAGGGCTCTATCTCGCCGTTCTCGAACGGGCCTATATCAAGATCCGCTCGCGCGAGAACGGGCTGAATTTGAACCATCTCGCGCCCGATCTGGCCATGCGCAGCCTGATTACCAATACATTCGACCATGATGACGCCAATCCGGATTTCGTTCAGCTCGTGAGTATAGAAAACATCCATCGCGCCGAGCATCTCAAGAGTTCGGATGTGCTGCGCGTGGCGAATTCCGGGGTCATCGGTCTCATCTCTGATATCCTGAAGCGCGGCGAGCAGGACGGGACCTTCAGACGGAAGGTCGACCCGGTCGACCTGCACCAGATGATCAGCGCCCAGTGCTTCTTCCGCGTCTCGAACCGCCACACGTTCGGCGCGATCTTCGGCCGCGACCTGATGGACGACGAGATCAAGGCGCGGCATCGGGAGATGGTCGCGGACATGATTCTCGCCTATCTGCAATCCTGACTGAACATGCCTGCCTGCAACACGATGCAGGCGTGCAGGCCCCGGAAACGCGGCATTCCTTCATCTCGAATTTTCTCTATGTTCGCGTCCGGAAAGCAGAATCTGCCAATTGACTTCACTAACCAGTTCGTACATTTCATGGGTCAGTGAGGTGGCGGGCATGACGGCATGCCCGTGAAATGGCATAGGGGCGGAGATTGGTTTCACTTACGCAAACGGCCGTCCGGACGGTGCATGCCGGCCTGATCGGAAGCGGAATCCAGCGGTCGCGCACCCCTGCCATGCATGTCGAGGAAGCTCGCTGCAACGGCATCGCGTGCCGATACGATCTCATCGATCTCGATGTGCTGGGCGTGGGCGCGGATGCGCTGCCCGTGCTCATTCAGCGCGCGCAGGAAGACGGTTTCGCCGGACTGAACATCACCCATCCCTGCAAGCAGGCCGCGACCCACGAAGTCGACGAACTGTCGGAGCATGCCGAGGCGTTGGGCGCGATCAATACGATCGTGTTCCGCAATGGTCGCCGCATCGGCCACAATACCGACTGGTGGGGCTTTGCGTCCGGATTTCGCAGGGGGCTGCCCGAGGCTAACGTCGGCGATGTCGTGCTGATTGGTGCGGGCGGTGCCGGTGTCGCCGTAGCCCATGCGCTTGCGACGCTCGGTGCGCAGGCCATCCGGGTTTTCGATATCGATCCGCAGCGCACCGCAAGGCTCGTCGCGCAGCTTGCGCCGCATCATGCCGCCTGCCGGTTCGAGGCGGGTGAAGACATGGCGCAGGCCTTGCGGCAGGCCGACGGCCTCGCCCATGCGACGCCCACGGGCATGGCGGGCCATCCCGGCCTGCCGATCGATCCCGATCTTCTCGAGCAACGGCACTGGGTCGCCGAGGTCGTGTATTTCCCGCTTGAGACCGCGCTGCTTCAGGCTGCCGCGCAGCGTGGCTGCCGCGTCGTCAACGGCGGCGGCATGGCGGTCTATCAGGCCGTCGGAGCATTCGAGTTGTTCACAGGCGTTGCCCCCGACGTCGAGCGGATGATCCGGCATTTCGGATCGCTTGGCGAGGGTGGGGGAATCTGAATTCACGGGTTGGGAAACCCGTGGAGACATGACTTTCCGTCGGTTGCGACGGAAGGTGAATGAGGAAGGACCGCGAGGCGGTCGCTACGGCTTATGCCGAGGGAGGGTACTATGAAATTGCGTATTTCGATGACGCTGGCGGCTTCCATGCTCGCCGGCCTGATGGCGACGGCCGCGTACGCCGACAGCAAGGGCACGGTCGTGGTTTTCGTGCCGTCCAGCACGAATCCTTATATTGGGCAGTTCCAGCTTGGTGCCAAGGAAAAGGCCGCGGAACTCGGCTATGACATCAAGGTGATCGAGAACAACTTCAACCAGTCCGAACAGGACAGCCAGGTGCAGCAGCAGCTCGCATCCGGCGAGACGGTCGCCGGCTATATCTGGTGGCCCTTCGAGAATGCGGCCGGCGTCGGTTCGCTGCGCGCGCTCTCGCAGTCCGGCGCGCCGGTCATCGTCTCCAACCAGTATCCCATCAAGGGCACGGAAGCGTACTGGACGGCCTATGCCGGCGCAAACGATTTCCTGAGTGGCAAGACCGCGGCCGAAATCCTGCTGGACGCCTGCGCCAAGGCCGACGCAAAATGCGACAAGGGTGCCATCATCCGCTTCCCGGCCGGCGTCTCGGCTGGCGATGACCGCGCAACCGGTTTCGAGGATGCGGTCAAGGGCAAGCTCGACGTGGTCGATGTCGTGCCGACGGCAGGTTTCCTCGAGGACGAGGGCTACAAGGTTGCGGCGCAGATCATCCCGGCTCGCAAGGGCGAGCTGACCTGGCTCTACACCCAGAACGACTCGCTTGCCGGTGCCGCCGCGCAGGCCGCACGCGAGAACGGCCTGACGCCGGGCAAGGACATCTTCATCGTCGGCGGAACCTGCCATGGCGATTCCAAGCATGTGAAGAGCGGCGAGATCGCCGGCACGGCGATCCAGTCCGGTTACTGGGAAGGCTGGATGGCCATGCAGGCGCTCGGCAAGTTCGTCGTGCAGGGCAAGGTCGTGGACGGTGAGAGCTACCTGGAAGGCACGCCGGATGCACCGCCCTCCGACGCCGATCCGCTTTACAAGTACAACTTCCTGCCCAACCCTGCGGTTGCCAACAGCCAGGCCGCCTATGACGCAGCGAAGCTCTGGGGCAAGACGGCAGACCAGCTCTGCAATTTCTGATGCAGACAGCGCCGCGTCTTGTGACGCGGCGCTTCCCGGGAGGAGAACGCGATGCTCAGAATGAGCGGGATTGTTAAGAGCTATGGCCCGACGCGGGTGCTCGAGGACGTGGACCTTGCCGTCGAGGCGGGCGAGGTCATGGCGCTGATGGGCGAAAACGGCGCGGGCAAGAGCACGCTCGTGAAGATACTCGCCGGCATCGAGCCCGCCGACGGCGGGACGATTTCCATCGATGGCGCGACGGTCTCCATCCGCTCGCCGGGCCATGCCCAGGCGGCGGGCATCGGCTATGTGGCGCAGGAGCTTTCCATCGTCGAAAGCCTCAGCGTTGCCGAGAATGTGTTCCTGGGTGACGAAACCCTCGGCTTCTTCCGCTCCGCCGCCTCGCTGGCACGTCGGGCGAAGCCCTATCTGGCGCGGGTCGGCCTCGACCATATCGATCCGCTGTCGCTTGCCGAGGAGCACTCGGTGGCCGAGCGCCAGCTGGTCGAAATCGCGCGCCTTCTGTCGCGCAAGGCGCGCATCGCTATCCTCGACGAGCCGACGGCCGCGCTCTCCGAGACGGAAATCGTGCGTGTTAAGGCCGCGGTCCGCACCCTGGCGGCAGAAGGCTGCGCCATCATCTATGTCACGCACCGCATGCCTGAGGTCTTCGACCTCACCCAGAAGGTCACGGTGCTGCGCAACGGAAAGAGTTTTCCCGCCGTCGAAACCGCGGGACTGTCCATCGGCGACCTCATCGAAGCCATGCTCGGTCGCCAGCTCGGCCAGATGTTTCCGCCGCGGGCCGCCCATGCCGGAGAGGAAATCCTTCGCCTGGATGCATGCCGGGCAAGCGGTCTCAAGGCACCCGTTTCCCTGTCGCTGCGCAGAGGCGAGATCCTCGCTCTGGCCGGGCAGGTCGGCAGCGGTGCCGGGGCGGTTCTCAGAATGCTGGCTGGCGTAACGCCCATCCAATCTGGCTCGGTGACGCTCGAGGGCAGTGCCTACGCGCCCTCCGGCATCGCCGGCAGCATTGCGCGCAAGGTGCTCTATTGCTCCGATGACCGAAAGCGCGATGGCATCTTCGCCGTCCGCTCCGTACCGGAAAACCTCTCGGCGCCCGCGCTTTCGGCCGTCAGCCGCTTCGGCTTGCTGTCGCCGGCGCTCGAAGGCGAGCACGTGACGCGCATCGCGCGGCAGTTCGGCCTTGGCGAGCGCTTTCTCGGTCGCCTCGCCGGCAATCTCAGCGGCGGCAACCAGCAGAAAGTTGCGCTCGGCAAATGGATCGGGCTCGACCCGAAAATCCTCCTTGTCGAGGAGCCGACGCGCGGCGTGGACGTGGGCGCACGCTCCGAAATCTACAACAATCTTCGCAATCTTGCCGACGAAGGCCTGTCGATCATCTTCGCCTCCTCCGATACGCAGGAGGTCCTTGGCCTCGCCGACCGGATCGCCTCCTTCTTCCATGGCGAACTGGTGCGCATCTGCAATGCGGACGATGTCACCGCCGAAAGCCTTACGCGCGATGTGACGCGCGCCAGCGAAGCTGCCTGACGGGCACAAGCATGAGAACCGCCATGACAAGCCAGGACGCGTCGCAACGCGCGAAATTCACCATCCCCAAGACGGCCTACGGGCTTATCGCCATTCTCGTTCTGCTTGTGGTCGCGAGCGTGACGACACCGAGTTTCGCGCGGGTCGACAATATCTTCGTGGTGATCCGCGCCGCTTCTCTCACCGGCATCGTCGCGATCGGCATGAGCTACATCACGATTTCCGGTAATCTGTTCGCCCTGTCGGCAAGTGCGCTTGGCGCCCTGCTCGCTGTGCTGTTCGCGCTTCTGACGGCCGCCTTCGGCTTCGCAGCCGGCCTTGTCCTGACGCTGGGCCTTGCGGTGTTTTGCGGGCTTGCACAGAGCCTGGCGATCTCGCTCATCGGCAATCCGATCATCACGACGCTCGCCTTCGGAACCGTCTTTCGCGGCTTGGCGGCGCTTTTCAGCGGCAACTCCATCCTGCGCATCGAAAGCGAAGCGGCGCTCTGGCTCGGCACGGCGCGGCCCCTGGGTATCCCCACGCAGAGCTGGGCCTTCATCATCGCTGCGCTCCTCAGTTGGTTCGTCATCCGCCACTTCAAGATCGGTCGTGAAATCGTGCTCTGCGGGGCAAATCCCAAGGCGGCGGTAGCAAGCGGCCTTCGCGTCGGCCTCGTCACCGCCATCGCCTGTGCCGCGTTGTCAATCGGCGTGGCGATCATGGCGATCATGACGGTGTCCCAGTTCTCGCAGGCCAAGGCGGATCTCTTCATGGGATACGACTTCGACTATATCGCCGCGGTGCTGGTGGGTGGCATCGCGCTTCGCGGCGGCAAGGGAACGCCGCTCCAGGCCGCGCTCGGCGCCGTGCTGATCGCGCTCCTGCAGAACTTCATGTTGCTGCATGGCTTGAGTGCCGGCGTTCGCATGACGATCGTCGGCCTGCTGGTGATCGCCTCCATCAGCCTTTTCCACATTCTTCAGGGACGGGGACGCTGAGATGACGTCGGAAACGAAAAGCAACCTCGCCCGCCTAGGGCTCATGATCGCGGTCTACCTCATCCTCGCGGCGCGCATTCCGAGCTATTACTCGCAACCCGGTATCGCCGCGCTTCTCGACAGTGCGGTCCTCGCCGGCATCATCGCCATCGGCGTGGGACTGACGATGATCGCAGGCGAGATGGATCTTTCCGTCGGTTCGATGGCGGCCTTTGCCGGCATCCTGTCGATCCAGCTTTTCCCCTACGGCATGGTGCCGGCGCTTGTGATCGTGGTCCTGTTCTGCGGCCTGCTCGGTGCGCTTCAGGGGTATTGCATCTACAAGCTCAACATCAGCTCGATGGTCTTCACGATCGGCACGCTGATCGCTTTGCGCGGCCTCACCCTCGTCGTCTCGAACGAGAAGACCGTTCTCATCCCCTTCGAAAACATTGCCGAGACGGATTTCCTGTCGGCGAAGTTCTTCGTCTTTTCCATCCCCTCGGCGACACTTCTGGTCCTGGTGCTGCTGGTCGACTTTTTCAGCCGGCGCACGCTGTGGGGGCGCGAGATTTTCGCAATCGGTGGCGGCAGGGGCGAGGCCCGCGCGGCCGGCGTCTCGATCCGTCGCCCCATTATCGTGGCCTTTTCGATTTCCGCGGCGCTTGCGGGCCTCGCCGGCGCGCTGCTTTCCTTCCGTACCGGCAGCGCCAGCCCGCTTGGTTTCGAAGCTGTCCTGCTTGAAGCGGTCACCGCCTGCCTTATCGGCGGCATCGCGCTTGCGGGCGGGCGCGGCAGCATCCTGGGCGTGCTGATCGGCCTTTTCACGATCCGCTTTCTCGTGAGCGGCATCGCCGCGCTCGGCGCACCCTTCTGGATGCAGAGCCTCGCGACGGGCGCGCTGCTCATCTTCGTCATCATCGCCGAAGCTGCTATCGGTTACGTGACCCGGCGCAGGCGCATGGCACGCGCCCTAACAGCATGAGGCCGAGACGATGACGGACAAGATCAATCCCGCCCTCGGGACCGAATGGTTCCCCTCCCGCTGGGGCCCCGACGACGAGCGAGGCGCCGGCAACCTGCTCGGGCCGCACAAGGTGTTGCAGGCGCGGGACCTGATCCGCACCGGTGAGACGATTTCCCTCGGCTTTCCCTACCGCGTCGGCATGCCGCTTTCGCCCGGCCGCACCTTCGGGCTCAAAATGCCAGGTGGTCCGACCGGCGGCCCGGAAGGCGCAGTAAGCCGCACCGTATGGAACGACGATTTCATCTGCACGGAAATCGGCCAGATCGGCACGCATATGGATGCGCTCGGCCATCTCGGTCACCAGGTGACCTATCCGTGCGGCCATTGCGATACGCTGGTCTATAACGGCAACAAGCTCTCCGAGATCTGGTCGCCCTACGGCCTGAAGAAGCTCGGGATCGAGAAGGCGCCGATCTTCTTCACCCGGGCGGTCCTGCTCGATGTGCAGGGGCTTTTCGGTCGGCCGCTCGAAAACGGCTTCGTGATCACTCCGGACCATCTGCGCCAATGCCTTGTGCGACAGGGCATGAACCCCGACGACTGGCTGTCGCCGGGCGATGTAGTCCTGATCCGCACCGGCCACGGCTCGCGTTTCTTTTCGGAGGCCGAAACGTGGTACGATGGCGAGCCCGGTCTCGGGCTCGAGGCAGCGGAATACCTGTCCGCGCTCCAGCCGGTCATCGTCGGCGCCGACAATTTCGCAATCGACGTGGTGCCGCCGGTTGATCCCGATATCGTGCTGCCGTGCCACCAGCATCTCATCATGCGGCACGGGATTTATCTTCATGAGGGCATGAACCTCGACCCGATCGCCGAGGCCGGGCGCTATGAGTTCGTCTACGGCTTCGCGCCGCTTGCCATCGAGGGCGCAACCGGCTCACCCGGAACGCCCTTCGCGATCCTGTAGAGCGTCCGCCTAACCCGCGCGTCTTTCAAGGCTTGCGCCGTCCGCTCCGAAGAGCGACGCACGGTCGGCATCGATGGCGATGCCGACTGTTTCGCCGATGCGCACAGGCGTATCGGCGGGTGCGTTGATGTTGACCAGTCCGAGACGGTCGTTGCGCACGAAGACGCTGGTGCTTGCGCCGAGATATTCGGCGACCTCGACCGTGCCCCGGCAATGCCCGGCTTCGGGTGAAACGAGCTGCAGGTGTTCCGGGCGTGCGCCGAGGCGGGTCGGCGCGCCCGAGAAGGCAAGGTCGATGCGGCCTTCACCGGCAAGATCGAGCGTGCCGTCGCCTGCGGCTTTGCAGTCGAGCACGTTCATTTTGGGACTGCCGATGAATTGCGCGACGAAGAGATTGGCCGGCCGCTCGTAGAGTTCGTGCGGGCTGCCATGCTGCATGATGTGCCCGTCTTTCAGCACGACGATGCGGTCTGCGAGCGTCATCGCCTCCACCTGGTCATGGGTGACATAGACCATGGTTGCGCCCAACGTGCGGTGAAGTCTCGCGATCTCAAGCCGCATATCGACGCGCAAGGCCGCGTCGAGGTTGGAGAGCGGCTCGTCGAACAGGAATGCGGTGGGCTGGCGCACAATGGCGCGGCCGATGGCAACGCGTTGGCGCTGGCCACCGGAAAGCTGCCTGGGATAGCGGTCGAGGAGGGGTGTGAGCTTCAGCGCCTCGGCGGCCGCGTCCACCTTGGCCTTGATGGACGCGGCGGGCAGCTTGGCGAGCTTGAGGCCGAAGCCCATGTTCTGGCGCACAGTCATGTGCGGATAGAGCGCATAGGACTGGAACACCATGGCGAGCTCGCGTTCCACCGGCGGCGCCTTCGTCACGTCGCGGCCGTCGATGAGGATTCTGCCGGAAGTGGTTTCCTCGATGCCGGCGATCATGCGAAGCAGCGTGGACTTGCCGCAGCCCGATGGCCCGACGATGACGACGAATTCCCCGTCGGCGATGGCAAGGTCGAGATCGCGCATGATCTCCACGCCGCCATAGCGCTTTCCGGCCTTTTCCAGCAGAATCGTACCCATTTGAACCTCCGGGGAACCTGTTTCAGCCCTTGACCGCGCCCGCCGTCATCGAGCCGCTGATCTGACGATACATGAGAAGGCCGAGCAGCATGGGCGGCAGGGCGCCCACGATCATAACGGCCGAGGCGACGCCCCACTGCACGCCGCCGCCGCTGGCGGCGAAGAAGAACGACGCGCCGACGGTGATCGGCACAGCATTGGATGTCGTCAGCATCAGGCCGAAGAGGAACTCGTTCCAGGCGGTGATGAAGCCGAAGATTACGCCTGTCACGATAGCCGGACGGCAGAGCGGGGCGATGACCCGCAAAAGGATCTGCGTGCGCGTCGCGCCGTCCATCAAGGCAGCCTCGTCGAGTTCACCCGGCAGGTCTCTGATGGCGTTGACGAGGATGACGAGCGCGAGCGGCAGGTTGACGATGGTAAGGATGAGGCCGAGGCCCAGCCGCGTATCGAGCAACGAGAGCCACTGGAACATCATGTAAAGCGGGATAGCGAAGATAACGAGCGGCACGGCGCGCAAGTTGACGATGAGCGGCAGCAGCGTGCGTTCACCGACTTTGCCCCGCGCGATGGCATAGGCGGCGGGAAGCGCCAGCGCTACGGCAAGCAGCGTGCCGAGAGCAGCAACGGCAAGGCTGTTGACGAGATAGAGGAAGATGTTCAGCCGGTCGGAAACGGTGAAAACAGTCGCATAGTTGTCAAGCGTCGGCGCCTGAACCCAGAGACCCGGATTGGACGTGAGTTCGCGTGGGCTCTTGAAGGAGGTGACGAGGGTCACGATGATCGGGAAGTTCATCGCGATGGCGGCGATGGCAAAGACGATCCAGCGCAGGATGTTGATCATCGGGCAGCTCCCTTGCGGCGGGCGGCGATGGTGTTGAGGCCGTAAAGCACGACAAACGAGGCGATGAACAGAACGACGGATGCGGCGACGGCCTTGCCGATAGCGCCCTGCTTGAAGAAGGCCTCATAGATATAGATGGAGAGCGAGGCGGTGGACCCGCCGGGACCGCTGCCGGTCAGGACATAGACATTGTCGAACACGCGGAAGCCATCGATGAAGCGGATGAGCAGGGCCACGACGATGGTCGGCGCCATCAGCGGCAGCTCGATATACCAGAGCCGGTGGCGGTAGCGTGCACCATCCATCGCCGAAGCCTCGATGATCTCGCGGGGGATTGCCTGATAGGCCATGTAGAACAGGAGGAACGCGAAGGGCGTCCACTGCAGCGTCTCGACGGTCACCAGCGTCCAGAAGGCCGAACCGGGCCCGAGGAAGGAGAGGCTCGCGCCGAACCACGTCCACAGGTAATAGGGTACCGGGCCGGCGAATTCGTGCAGCACCAGCCGGTACATCAGGCCGACCAGCGCTGGCGCCACCATCAGAGGCAGCATGAGGATCGCCATCAGCCAGCTGCGTCTTTCAATGAGCGGTGCCAGGAAGATGGCAAGGAACAGGCCGAGCCCGCATTCCAGTAGTGCGGTGAGCAGGCCGAAGCGGAAGGAAAACCAGCTCGCTTGCCAGAAGGCACCATCGTTCCAGACTGCAACGAAGTTGCTAAAGCCGGTGATTTCAGGGCTGCGCAACGTCTCGAAGCTGACCGAGGAGACCGAATAGACAAGGTTGACGATGGCCGGAAAGCCCAGGAAGACGAGCAGGAACACGACCAGCGGCATCGTCAGCAGGCGGAATTCGGATGCGGGGCTGCGATGCGTTTTCGTTGTCATCGATCGATCCTGGTTCGGTCTTTCCGGAACCCAACGATGGCCTCATCGCCATCGCCACGATAAAACCGGCGGCCGCCGAAGGGCCACCGCCGGTAATGGCCTTACTTGAGCAGTTCAGCCATGCCTTTTTCGGTGTTCTTCAGCGCGTCGTCGAGCGACTGCTGGCCCGACCAGTAGCCGGTGAACTCCTTGGCCTGGAGCTCATAGACCGAGAGCGCCTTGGCCGAGGTGCCGCCGTTCATGACATAGCCGTACTTGCCGGCGAACTCGCCGAGCTTGACGAGGTCCGGCCGCTCGGCTGCAACGTCCTTGACGACTTCCGGTGTCAAAGCGGGTGCACCGCTGTTCCTGGCATAGACGAGTGCCGCCTCCTTCGAAGACAGCCATGAAATGAAGGCCTTTGCACCTTCCTTGTTGGCGGCATTCTTGTTGAGGCCGAAACCGAGGCCGTGGATATGGGTGAAGCGGCCTTCGGGGCCAGCCGGCGGGGCGATGGCCTCCGTGACCTCGCCGACGGTGGGCGACTTGTCCTTCGACATCAGTTCGGACGCAGCCGCGTTCCACTGCATCATCGCCGCAACCTGGCCCGAGGCATAGGCCGCATTGGCTTCGGCAAACTCGTAGGAAAGCGAGTCACGCGGCGTCGCGCCGGCGTCGTAGAGCATCTTGTAGGTTTCGAGACCCTTGCGGTAAGCCTCCGAATCCACCGTGACCTTGCCGGCTTCATCCATCCAGTTGCCGCCATAGGCGCGCGGCAGCGACTGGAACACCATCATGTTGAAGAGCAGGTTCTTAAGCTGCAGCACGGTGCCGTAGCGGGTCGGGCTGTCGGGGTTCACTGCCTGGGTGAAGTAGAGCGCGGTCGCGGCATAGTCGTCCCACGTCCACTCATCGGGGTTCTTCGGCTCAAGCTTCTTGCCGAGGTGCTTTTCAGCGATTTCCGCGTATTTCGCCTTGGCGCCATCGTCGTTCAGCAGCGCGTCGATCAGGTCCTTGCGGTAGTACATGAAATGCAGCGAAAGGTCTGTCGGCACACCGAACTGCTTGCCTTCATACTGCATGGTGGTGAGAACCTGGTCGCCATAGACCACCTTGGCTTCGCCCGAGAGTTCCACTGGCTCCATGAACGGTGCGTAACGGCCGATGGAATAGGTGGCGAGCAGGTTGACGTCGAAGGCCGTTGAGCCGGCGGCAAGGTCGGCCTGCAGCTTGTCCCAGAAGCCGTCGCGGTTGAAGAACAGCAGCTCAACCTTGTTGTCGTCGCTCACATCGGGCTTGGCATTGTAGGTGTCGGCGGCGGCACGCAATGCGGCTTCTTCCGGGCCGCCCGGCCAGCCGAGCACGGTCACTTTCGCAAAGGCGGGGCCGGCCAGCAGGGTGGCGATCGCAGCGGCGATCAGGCCGCCTTTCTTCATTCTGGCAAAGGTCATGTTCTGGTTCTCCCTCAGGTTAATTTTGACGTCTTGCGAGATCCGCTACTCCAACGACGCCCGCCTTTTCGGCGAGTGCGGCGGGGTGAAGCTGCGGGGTGAGCCGTGGCGGCAGGCCTCCCAGGGCCTGACGGACGGATTCGAGATAGCTGGGCGCAAGACCGATGCCGCCGCCGATGACGATGCGGACAGGGTCGAGCGCGAGCTGGATATTGCCGCACAAAAGCGCCGTCTGGCGCGCCGAGGCGTGGATAATGGCCTCAGCCCAGCCATGACCGGCTGCGGCAGCTTCGAACACATCGCGTGCGGTCGCGCCCGGCCGGTGGGGTGCAGCCTCCGTGGCGATCCAATGGCCGGAGACCTTGTCTTCCAGCGCGCGGCCTTCCTCGTCGAGGTTGCGGAACTGGCCGAAATGGCCGGCGAGCCCGCCGAGCAGACGGCCGTTCACGACGATGCCGCCGCCAATCCCGGTGGAGATGGTGAGGAAGACGAGGTCATGCCCCTGGCCGGCGCCGAAGGCATATTCGCCCCAGGCGGCGGCCTGCGCATCGTTGGCCGCGAACACGCTTGCGGCGCACGAAAGCCTTGATACGGTCTCGATGAGCGGAAAGCGATCCGGGATGTCGAGCGTCCGTCGGTTGAGCGGCGACCAGTGACCCGAATCGATGATCCCGGTAACGGCGACGCCGACGGTATCGTAAAGCCCGCGCCAGCTTTCAATTGCTTCAAAGAGCGCCGAAAGCCAGGCCTCCGGGTCGCCATTGCGTGGGGTGGCCATGGTGTGGGTTTCGCTCACGACATTCCCACGCACCAGCGCGGCGAGCATCTTGGTGCCGCCGATATCAAGGGCGAGGGTCGTGTCGGAGCGCGCCATGGAGTCAGACCTCCTGTCCGGCGAGCGCTGTGTCGAGCGCCGAGCGGAACCAAGACGTGACATATTCCGGCCGCGTGATGGCCGAGCCGACGACGACCATGGCGGCGCCGGCGAGCAGTGCGTGCTGCGCCTGTGCTGGGGTGCGGATGTTGCCTTCCGCGACGACATGCGGTGTCAGGCGGCGCATGGCGGCAACCAGGGCGAGATCGGGTTCGGTGGGTTCGACCGGGCCGGTATAGCCCGCAAGCGTTGACCCCACCACGTCGGCGCCCTCTGCGAGCGCCTGTTCGGCATCCGCCAGGACCGAGCAGTCGGCCATGGCGATGCGCCCGTGCGCGTGGATGCGTTCGACGAGTGTGCGGGTCGCGACCGGGCGCAGGCGCTGTGTCGCATCATAGGCGATGATGTCGGCGCCGGCATTGGCCAGCGCATCGACGTCCTCGATCCACGGGGTGATGCGGACGGGGCTGTCGTCAAGGTCACGCTTCACCAGCCCGATGATCGGGCGGTCGGTGGCCGCGCGGACCGCGGCAACATATTCCGCCGATTCGATGCGCAATGCCGCTGCACCCCCATCGAGCGCGGCCAGCGCGAAGCCGACGACCATCTCGGCCCGGTCCATGGCGCCGCCCTTCACGGGCTGGCAAGATACGATCAGACCCTTGTCGAGGGATTTGAAATCAAGTGGCACGAGGCAATCTCCTGTCATTGCCCGGATGGTAGCAAAACAAGACCAGATGGCAACAGGATTTAAACTGGTATTATCGCATCAGTTCGATGACGAAATCGTAGACATCGCCGCGATATTTGGTCTGCGTGAACTCCACGATCTGACCGTCCGCCAGAAAGCAGCGGCGCTCCATGATAAGGAGGGAGGCATCGTCAGGGGCGGCGAGAAGCCGTCGTTCCTCGTCAGTGCCGGGCTTCGCCTGCATGCGTTGCAGCGCGCGCACGGGCAGGGCGCCTGCGGCCTCCAGATATTCGTAGAGTGAGTCTCCTATGGCCTGAGGCTCGGGAACGAAGCGCGCGGGCAGGGTTGCCATCTCGATGGCGATCGGCTGTCCGTCCGCGGTTCGCAGGCGGCGCAGCCGAACCACCTTTTCGCTTCCCGAAATCCCCAGTGCCATCATTTCCGCTGGAGAAGGCCGCGAAATTTCACGGGAAATCCAAGTGCATCCGGGCTCGAGGCCGCGTGAGCGCATATCCTCGGAAAAGCTGGTCATCGTCGCCAGCGATTTTTCCAGGCGGGAGGAGACGATGGTTTTTGCGCCGTGGCGTCGATCGAGCACGCCATCCGATACGAGCCCGTCGATCGCCTTGCGTACGGTGACGCGCGACAGGCCGAGTTCCTGGCTGAGCACCCGCTCGCTCGGGATGACCCCGCCACGCTTGATCTGCGCGGAAGTAATCGCCTGCTTGAGGGCATTTTCCAGCTGCCGATAAAGGGGTTCGCGGCTGGCGGCCGCCAGCTCATTGGCAAGGAAGTCGAGGATCGGTCGGTCAGTCATGAAAAGCGCGCCTTCAAGGCGATTCCTTACCAGAATTTTTTTCTGATGTTAAACTGGTATTGATTTTGTGCAACGGATTTCGCGTGCGGCGGGGCTTTGGCGCGAGAACTGCATCTTCCGGCCTGACACGCGGCGCCCGATCATCCGCGCCTCGCCCGCTCTCGCATGCGGTCAGGGCTGAAGGCTGGCGATGGCCTTTATGAGGGCTGCGGCGGAGACCGCGCCGGGATCGGCATGGCCGAGCGAGCGCTCGCGCAGGCGTGCGGCGCGGCCCTTGGTGGCGATCATGGTGGCGGTGGCGGCCGCGCCGTTTTC
Source organism: Shinella sp. H4-D48 (assembly GCF_022637395.1). GTDB lineage: Bacteria > Pseudomonadota > Alphaproteobacteria > Rhizobiales > Rhizobiaceae > Shinella > Shinella sedimenti. The sequence goes on from NZ_CP093339.1 coordinate 325,068, forward strand.
CGCAGCGGTCTCCACCGCCTTCCAGAATGCGGGCCGGGGCAGGTTGCTGGCGACCGCGACCGTCGCGGCTTCGGCGGCCGGCAGCCAGACATCGAGCATGGTCTTGTCGCCGCGCTGCGCCTTGCCGCGGTCTCGGATACCTTCTGAAATGGCTGTCAACATGTCGCGGCAGGCCGGTAGGTCGAGCATGTCACGGCCTGCAAGAGCCTGCGCGGCGCGGCGGAAACCCGTTGCATAAAGCGGGCCGGTGGAGGCGCCGACGGCGTCAAGAAAGCCGCTCGCCGCCGTCGACATCACGTCGGATGGGCTCGCCGTTTCGAGGTTCATGCCGGCCAGCGCCGTCGTCACAGCCTTGAAGCCGATCGACATGGTAATGCCGTGGTCGCCATCGCCGATGGCGCCGTCGAGTTCGGAAAGATGGTCCTTCTCCGCCTCGATCACCTCGGACATCCGTTCGAACATCCGGGCGAGGGTCCGCGCCGCAGTTTCAGACATGTCTTCCTCCCATTGGGCAAAACGGTCTCAGCCGCGCGCCGCTCCGTTCGTTTCACGCCCATCGATGGTCAGGATCGCCGTCCGGCACGGATGGTACAAAAGTTCTGTCAGCTGGCGGTCGAGATGCAGGATCGATATGGAGGCGCCCACCATGTCCAGCGAGGTACAGTAGTGCCCGACCCAGTTGGCCTCGATCTCGATGTTCTTGGCAGCGAGCCGCTGCTCCACCCGGCGATACAGGATATACAGTTCCATCAACGGCGTGGCGCCGAAGGAGTTGACGAGAACCGCCACCTTGTCGCCCGCTTCCGCCTTCATCTCCTTGAAGATGTTGTCCATGATCGCATCGACGATCTCGTCGGCGGTGCGCAGCCGCTCGCGCGACACGCCGGGCTCGCCATGGATGCCCATGCCGAGCTCCATGTCGTCAGGGCCGATCTCGAAATTGTGCCGCCGTGTCTGCGGCATCGAGCAGGATTCGAGCGCCACGCCCACCGTATAGGTACGGTCGTTCGCCTTGCGGGTGATTGCCTCGCATTCGTCGAGCGTCAGGCCGCGGTCGCAGGCCGCGCCGGCGATCTTGAAAACGAAGAAGTTGCCGGCCACGCCGCGGCGTCCCTCCTTGTCCTCGACGGGCGAGGAGGCGATGTCGTCGGTCGTCAGCACGGTGCGGATCGGTATGCCCTGTTCTTCCGCAAGCTCGGCGGCCATCTCGAAATTCATCACGTCGCCGGCATAGTTGCCATAGACGAAAAGCACGCCCGCGCCGCCGGAAGCCGCGACCGCGCATTTGACGATGGGATCGGGTGGCGGCGAGGAGAAGATATTGCCGAGCGCCACCGCATCCGCCAGCCCCTTGCCGACATAACCGACGAAGCAGGGCTCGTGCCCCGTGCCGCCGCCGATGACGAGGCCGACCTTTCCCGGACGCGGACCGTTGCGCGCGACGAGCGCCCGGCGGGATGTGCCCACCGTCTCAATGTAAGGCCTGTGCGCGGCGATCAGTCCGTCCAGCATTTCCTCGACAACATCGTTGGGATTGTTGAGGAATTTCTTGACGTGGGTGCGGTAGCTGTTGGCGACCGGCACGCTTCTCTGCCGCTGCGAGAGCTTTCCGTCGAGGCTGGTGACGCCGTCGGCGCGCAGGATGCCGGCGCCGGTTGCCGCATCCGTCACCAGCACGTTGACATAACCGCCGCGCAGCGCGGCCAGCAGCGCCGGAACCTTGTCGAAACCGCCGGCAATGGCGATACGGGTGGGAATGTCGCGCAGCATGTCGAGCGAGATGCCGATGGTGCGGTCGTCCAGCGGGCCCGCGACGGGGCGGCCGCGCTCATCGATGAAGCGGCCGGCCAACACGCCCGCGGCGCCTTTGGCGAGGTAGTGCTGCAAGGGCACGGTTTCGAAGAAACCGCTGGTGTGGATGGTCGAGTTGGGACGCAGCGATGCGATGCCGAAGACGACGCGGTTGGCGCGCGCCAGCGTTTCGAACTGTTCGCGGATCAGCGGTTCGGCCAGAAGCATGTCGTGCATCTGCGCGGAGCCGACGATGGCCGGTGCGGTAATGCTGACGCAGCGCGCGGAGATGGCGCGCGCAACGGCGGCGGCGGTGAGTTCGGGCGTGTAGGCGAAGCTTGCTGTGGTGCCGCCCGTTGCCTGCACGACGGTCACGTCCTGCAACGGGCCCGTCTGCAAATGCTCGCCGACCGAAAGAATGGTGCGGCCCCAGGCGACGGCGAGCGTGTCGCCGGACTTGATCATCTTGGAAAGCGCCTGCGCGCCGGCCGCGCCGAGCCTGCCGATCAGCGGGCGCGTATCGTCGTCATTGGGCACGACGAGGCAGTCGGCCAGACCGAAATGGCGTTTCAGTTCCTGCGCGATGGTGAGTGAGGCGAGACGCGCAGGCTCGATGGAAATGTTGACGATGCCCTTTTCGCGGGCCTCGGCGAGGTAGCTGTTGACGGTCGCGCGCGACACGCCCATCGCCTCGGCGATCTCGCCCTGCGTCATGCCGTCTTCGTAATAGAGCCAGCAGGCCCAGACATAGGGGTCGTCGCCGTAGCGCAGGGGTATCGCGTCGAGACCGTCCGCACCATTCGCGCGGCCGGCCACACCCTTGCGCGGCGCGGAAGTCTTCAATGCCATCGGTTTCGCCGGTCCCCCGTTATGGCGGCGAAGATGAAAGCAACGCCGCCGGTTTGCAACATGCCTCGGCAAAAAAGCGGTGCGCGACCCGCCACGAAGGGCAGGCCGCGCATCCCGGGAGGAACTTCTGTGCCGTTTATCAGGCGAGACGGGCGCGCGCGCCGTCGGACAATTCCTTGAGTAGGATGGCGCAGGACGTCGCGCCCGCATCCAGCACACCGCGGGAACGTTCGCCCAGCCGGCTGGCGCGGCCGATCTTCGCCACGAGATCGATCGTCGAATCACGGCCTCTTTCGGCGGCGGCGACGAGATCTTCCAGCGCAGCGCCGAACGATTTGCCCTCGGCCGTTGCCGCGTCGAAGGCTTCGACCGCGGGCACGAGCGTGTCGAGCAGCGTCTTGTCACCCACCTTGGCCGAGCCGATGGACTGGATACCGGCGAGGCCGGCATGTAGCATCTTGCTGTAGGTGGCTGCGTCGATCTTCTCCACGCTTTCGATCGTCTCGGCGAATTCCGTGAACATGACGCCATAGAGCGGGCCCATCGAGCCGCCGATCTCCGTCATCAGCACCGTGCCGAGCGTATCCAGCGAACTGGCAAGCGAGGCGTCCGTGCCCTTCAGGCGCTCGGCCGCCATGCCAAAACCCTTGGCCATGTTCACACCGTGGTCGCCATCGCCGATCTTGCCGTCGATTTCACTGAGATAGGCGCGGTTCTCGATGATCCGTTCGGCCATCGACAATACGATGGGGCCCGAAGAAGCGTTATCGAAAGTCTGCATGGGCGTTCTCCGTTACAGGATGATCGTGCAACGCGTCTCGACATCGAGCAGCGTCTTCAGTTCATCGTCGAGCGCCATGACGGTCAGCGTCGCGCCGACCATTTCCAGCGAGGTGAAATAGTTGCCGATCCAGGTCTTGCGGATCTTCAGCCCGCGGGCGGAAATCTCGCTCTCGATCGTGTCGTTGAGGATGTAGAGCTCGTTCAGCGGCGTGGCGCCAAGGCCAGAGACCAGCACGGCCACCTCGGTGCCCGCCGGCAGATTGTGATCGTCGAGCACGATCTTCACCATGTCCTTGGCGACCTCTTCAGCCGTCTTCAGCTTTTCGACGCGCACACCCGGTTCGCCGTGGTGTCCGATCCCGACCTCCATCGTGCCTGGCTCGATCTGGAAATTCGGATGGCCGACGGCGGGCAGGGTGCAGGGACCGAGGCCGACGCCGATCGAACGGCAATTGTCGATGGCCTTCTGCGCGGTGGCGCGGACCTCTTCGAGGCTAGCGCCGGTCGCGGCCTTCGCGCCGCCGATCTTCCACATGAAGATCTCGCCCGCCACACCGCGGCGCTTCTCGCGCTCTTCCGGTGGGGCCGAGCAGACGTCGTCGTTGGCAACGACGGTCGCGACCTCGATGCCGTCCTTGGCGGCGAGCTTCATCGCCATCTTCACGTTCATGTTGTCGCCGGCATAGTTGCCGTAGAGCACGACGACACCCTTGCCCGCATTGGCTTCGCGGATGGCGTCATGGAAGCTCTTGGCGGTCGGCGAGGAGAAGAGTTCACCGACGGCAACGGCATCCAGCATGTTCTTGCCGGTATAGCCTATGAAGGCCGGCTCGTGGCCCGAACCGCCGCCCGTGACAACGCCGACCTTGCCGGCAACGGGAGCATCCCTGGCCACCACGACGCGCGGGTTTTCGGCGAGGCGAACGATGTCGGAATGGGCTTTTACAAAACCCTTGACGGTATCCTCGACCACCAGATCCGGATCATTGATGAAACGCTGCATGACAAATCCTCTTACAGAATGGTGTAGCCGCCGTCGATCAGGAGATCGGCGCCATTGATCATGTCGGCGCCGGGCGAGGCAAGGAACACGGCGGCGGCGGCAATCTCCTCGGGGAAGGCGAAACGGCCGTTCGGGATACGCTTCTTGGCGTTCTCGCCCTTCTCGCCGGCCCAGGCCTGCTTGCCGAGTTCGGTCAGGACGATGGTGGGGGAAATCGTGTTGACGGTGATGCCGTGCTTGCCCCATTCGGCGGCGAAGGTCTTGGACATGCCGATGACGCCGAACTTGGAGGCGCAATAGGCGACATGCTCCTCGATGGCGACCGTCCCTGCCTGGGAGGCGAGGTTGACGATCTTGCCGCCCTTGCCGGCGGCGATCATGGCGCGGCCGACAGCCTGCGTGATCAGGAAGGAGCCCTTGAGATTGATGTCGATCGTCCGGTCCCACTGGGCAAGCGTCAGGTCTTCGGCGGGCGCGAGCGCCACGATGCCTGCACTGTTGACCGCGATGTCGATGCCGCCGAAGGCAGCGACCACGTCGGAAACGGCCTTCTCGACGGAGGCGGGGTTGGACACGTCGCAAACGAAGGCTTTCGCCGCGCCGCCCAGCTCTTCCGCCTTCTTCTGTGCGACATCGGCATTGATGTCGAGCACGGCGACCTTCGCACCCTTGGCGGCGAAGGCAGAGGCGATGGCGGAGCCGATGCCGGAAGCGCCGCCGGTGACAAGTGCGACCTTGCCGTCGAGCGGGAAGTTGAGATCGATCCTGGGAGGTGTGTCGGTCATCGGTTCAGCCTTCGAGAGATTTGGAGGGCGGGGCGGCGAGTTGGCCGCCCCGCAGATCAATTTACTTGCGCATTTCCAGGAGCTTGTCGACGTTATCCGCCGTGACCGGCGTCCACGGAACATTGTATTCCTTGTCCTTGCCGTCGTTGAACGGCATATCCGGATACTGTGCCCAGATATCGGATTCCGGCTTGTAGTCACCCTTCTTGGCGTGGAAGATGGCGAGGTCGAGCGCGCCCTGTGCCTGCGCGCGGGCGTCCTGGAGGATCGAGGTCATCGTGCCTTCCTTGACGGCCGTCAGTGCGTCGGTGATGCCGTCGATACCGGCAATCGCGAAGTCGTCCGTCTTGAGGCCAGCCGACTTGATCGCCTCGATTGCGCCCAGCGCCATCTCGTCGTTCTGACCGATGACGCCGTTGATCTGGCCGGAATGCGAGGTTAGCCAGTTTTCCATCAGTGTCTGGGCTTCGGCGCGCGACCAGTTGGCGGTCTGCTGCTCCAGCACCTTCACGTCCGGGCACTCGGCAAGGGCCTTCTTGTTGCCTTCCAGGCGCGAGATCTGCGCCGACTGGCCGATCGGGCCTTCCAGGATCACGACATTGCCCTTGCAGCCGATCTTGTCGAGCACGGCCTTGGCTTCCATGTAGCCCGAGATCGTGTCGTCGGAGCCGACATAGGAGGCGAGAAGATCGGAGTTCACGCGGGTGTTGGAACCGACCACCGGAATGCCGGCATCATGCGCGGCCTGGACGGCGGTGGCGCCGGCCTCGATGTCGATGGGCACGAAGATGATGGCATTGAACTTCTGCGTGATCATCGTGTTGAACTGTTCCTGCTGGACCAGTGCGTCGTAGCGGCCGTCGAAGACGGTCAGTTCGACTTCGCCGCTCTTGACGGCCGGGTGCTGTTCGAGCGCTGCCGACCAGATCTGCATGAATTCAGCATTGAGGCCGTAGGGCGCCGCACCGATCTTCAGCTTCTCCTGAGCCATGGCGGACGACGCGAGCAGTACCGTCGCCGAGGCGAGTGCGATCATCAGTTTCTTCATGTCATTCTCCTCCTTTGAGAATTGCGGCCGCCCTCCGGCGTGCCGTTCTGTCCACGGGCACCGGGCCCGGTTCCTTGGGGCTAGAGGCCCTGATTTCGCTTCTGGTCGAGCATGACGGCGCCGACGATGAGGGCGCCCTTGAGGACCTGCTGGTAGTAGGACTGGATGCCCATCAGATCGAGGCCGTTGTTCATGACGCCGATGATGAGGGCACCGATCAGCGTGCCCGTCACCCGGCCGACGCCGCCCGAAAGGCTGGTACCGCCGATGACGACGGCCGCGATGGCGTCGAGCTCGTAGGCGATCCCGGCCTGCGGCAGGGCCGAGCCCGTTCGCGCCGACAGGATCATGCCGGCAAGGCCCGACAGCGCGCCCGAGATGACATAGACCATGAAGCGGATGCGGCTGACATTGAGGCCCGAGGTCTTGGCCGCGTGCGGATTGCCGCCGACGGCGTAGATGTAGCGGCCGAAGCGCGTGCGGGTCAGCACCCACCAGGAAATGCCGAAGACCAGCGCGAGCAGGATGACCGGCATGGGAATGCCGAGGATGTTGCCCGTGCCGATCCAGCGGAACTCGGCGCTCAAGCCCGGCACCGGCCGGCCGCCGCCATAGATCAGCGTGGCGCCGCGTGCGGCCGAGAGCATGCCGAGCGTCGCCACGAAGGCGGGAACGGAGAAGCGCGAGACGATGAGGCCGACCACCGCGCCGCAGGCGACGCCGACGAGGATACCGGCCGCCAGCGCCAGGACCATCGGGTAGGGCGCTCCGGCGATGCCGGCGGTGGCCGAGCTTGTGACGAAGCTCGCGCTGACCATGCCCGCCAGCGCCACGACGGAGCCAACCGACAAGTCGATGCCGCGTGTCAGGATGACGAAGGTCATGCCGATGGCCAGGATGCCGTTGATCGATGTCTGGAGCAGCACGTTGGAAATGTTGCCGGGCGTCAGGAAGAACTCGTTCGAGACGGAGAGAATGGCCACCAGCAGCAGGAAGGCGAGGAAAATGCCGTATTCCTGCACGATCAGCCTGCGGCGATCGGAGTTCAGCCAGTTTCCGGCGGACTTGTTTTCGATGCTGGACACGGTCTTACCTCTTGTCACGCGGTTCTTGTTGAGGCCCTTCGGCACGTCTCAGGTCGACAGGTGCACGAGCGTCTGGGCGTCGGTTTCCTGCCTGTTACGGATGCCGGCGGACCGGCCCGCGCGCATCACGAGGATGCGGTCGGACATGCCCAGGATTTCGTCGATTTCGGAGGAGATCATCACGACCGTGCCGCCGGCGGCGGCGAAGTCGCAGATGATGCGATAGATTTCACGCTTGGCACCGACATCCACGCCGCGAGTCGGCTCGTCGAGCAGTAGCACGCGCGGTTGGCGAAGGAACCACTTGCCGAGCACGACCTTCTGCTGGTTGCCGCCAGACAGGCCTGAGACAGGCATGGTGTCGCGCGCCGCCTTGATGGCGAAGCGGTCGATCATGTCGGCGCTGGCCGCCTGTTCCTGGCTCCTGCGCATCACGAAGGCGGGGCTCATTTCCGGCAGGCTGGCAAGGCAGATATTGTTGCGCACGCTGTCCGAAAGATTGAGGCCCGTGACCTTGCGATCCTCCGTAACAAAGGCGATGCCTTCGGCCATCGCGTCGGATGGCTGGCGAATGGTGACGGACTTGCCCTCGATGCGGATATCGCCCGCCGAAGGATTGTCCATGCCGAACAGGCAGTTGAAGATTTCCGTGCGCCCGGAGCCCATCAGGCCATAGATGCCGAAAATCTCGCCCTTGCGTGCCGTAAACGAGATGTCTTCGATCTTGCCCGGCGCCGACAGGCCGGACACTTCCAGGCCGGAAATATCGGTTGGCGTGTTGGTCTTGATATATTCCTCGCCGAGTTCGCGGCCGACGATCATGCGAATGAGACCGGGCCGGTCGATATCGGCAAGCTTGCCTGCGCCGACGAAGCCGCCATCGCGGAAGACGGTGTAGCTGTCGGCGATCTGGAAGATTTCCGAGAGGCGGTGCGAGACGTAGACGATACCCTTGCCTTCGGCTTTCAGGCGTTCGATGGCGGAAAAGAGATGCTGGGCCTCTTTCTCGCCGATGGCCGATGTCGGTTCGTCCATGAAGATGACATCGGCCTCGTGGCTCAGCGCCTTGGCGATCTCGACCAGCTGCATCTGCGCCACCGACAGGTTCATCATGTATTGCGTGGCGGAGATGCTGAATTCCAGGCGGTCGAGCAGCGCCTGCGCATTGCGGTTCATCGTCTTGAAGTCGATGCCGCCGAAGCGGGCGGAGGGCTCACGACCGAGATAGATGTTTTCGGCCACGGTCATGTGCGGGACCGGGCTCAATTCCTGTTCGATGATGGCGATGCCGGAGCGCAACGCTTCGGCGGGGCTGCCGAATTCCACCGGATTGCCACGATGCAGGATCGTGCCGCCGTCGCGCTTGTGGATGCCCATGAGAATGGAGAGGAAGGTCGACTTGCCGGCGCCGTTGCCGCCGCACAATGCATGGACCGAGCCGGCTTCCAGTTCGAACTGGCCGTCGCGAAGCGCCGCAACACCGCCAAAGGACTTTTTCAGTCCCTCCACTTTCAGAAGTGGCTGCATGCATTCCTCCCGGCATTTCGGACGATGCTCTCCCATCGATTTTTACAAAATAAGGCCGAAGGTCGACAAATGTCAACGAAGCTTTTGACAAATTTCTAACAGCTGCTGTCATTTGTAAGATTTGCGACGAAAGTGCGCGTGAAAAGCCTAGGAAAAAGCAGACGAACCCGCCGCTGAGTTAGCGGCGGGTTCGGACGTGAGGGCTGTGGATTGATGGTCTGCGTCAGACTGTGAGGTGCTGGCGTGCCTCTTTCGTATCGAGCGTTTCGGCCGCGCCTTCATGCACGATCTCACCGCGATCCATGATGTAGACGTGGTCGGCGAGCTCGCGGCAGAAATCGAGATATTGCTCGACAAGCAGGATGGCCATGCCGGTGGAATCGCGCAGGTAGCGGATCGCCCGGCCGATATCCTTGATGATCGAGGGCTGGATGCCTTCGGTCGGTTCATCGAGAACGAGGATTTTCGGCCGTGTCACCAGGGCCCGGCCGATGGCAAGCTGCTGCTGCTGGCCGCCCGAGAGATCGCCGCCGCGCCGACCGAGCATGGTGTGCAGCACCGGGAAAAGACTGAAGATCTCGTTGGGAACGAAGCGCTCCGAGCGCTTCAGTGGCGCATAGCCGGATTCGAGATTTTCCTTCACAGTCAGCAGCGGAAAGATTTCTCGGCCCTGCGGTACATAGCCGATGCCCTGCTTGGCACGGTTGTAGGGCGCCATGCCGTCCAGCTTGACGTCGTTGAACCCGATGGAGCCGCCCGAGAGCGGATGCTGGCCTGTAATGGCGCGCAACAGGCTCGATTTTCCCACACCGTTGCGGCCGAGCACGCAGGTGATCTTGCCCATCTCCGCGGTCAGCGAGACCCCGCGCAGCGCCTGCGCCGCGCCATAGTGCAGATTGGCCTTTTCGACGGTCAGCATGGCCTCATCTCCCCAGATAGTTCTCGATCACCTTAGGATCGGCGCTGACGAAATCGATCGAGCCTTCAGCCAGGACAGAGCCTTCGGCCAGGCACGTCACCTTCACGCCAAGATCCCGGATGAAACCCATGTCATGCTCGACCACCACCACCGAGCGTGTCTTGGCGATTTCCTTCAGAAGGAGCGCCGTTTCCGTCGTTTCCGCATCTGTCATGCCCGCAACGGGCTCGTCGACCAGAAGCAGTTCGGGCTCCTGCGCCAGCAGCATGCCGATCTCCAGCCATTGCTTCTGGCCGTGGCTGAGATTGGCGGCGTAGTCGTCCTTGCGGTTGGTGAGACGCACGGTGGAAAGGATCTCTTCGATGCGTGCCTTGTCCTCGGCGGTCAGGCGATAGAACAGCGTGGAGAACACGCCGCGCTTGCGGTTGAGCGCCAGTTCCAGATTGTCCCAGACCGTATGGCTTTCGAACACCGTCGGCTTTTGGAACTTGCGGCCGATGCCGAGTTGGGCGATCTCCGCCTCGTCCTTCTGGGTGAGGTCGACCGCGCCCTTGAAAAAGACCTCGCCCTCGTCGGGACGCGTCTTGCCGGTGATGATGTCCATCATCGTCGTCTTGCCCGCGCCGTTCGGGCCGATGATGGCGCGCAGTTCGCCGGGCTCGATGACAAAAGAGAGCGAATTGAGCGCCTTGAAGCCATCGAAGGAAACGGAGACGCCGTCGAGATAGAGGATGCTGGTGGGCTTGGCATTACTTGCGAGCGTGTTCATGGTCGTCACTCCGCCGCCTGGGGTTCTGCTGCAAGGGCTCGTGCCGCCTCGGCCTGCCGGGCCTTGTGGTAGTCCCGCCGGCGCTCGATGACCTGCCGGGCGGTGCCGACGATGCCCTTGGGCAGGAACAGCGTGACGAGAACGAACAGGCCCCCGAGCGCGAAGAGCCAGAATTCCGGGAAGGCGGCGGTGAAGATGCTCTTTCCGCCGTTGACGAGGATCGCACCGACGATCGGGCCGATCAGCGTGCCGCGTCCCCCGACCGCCGTCCAGATGACGACCTCGATGGAATTTGCCGGCTCGAACTCGCCCGGATTGATGATACCGACCTGCGGAACATAGAGCGCGCCGGCGACACCTGCCATCATGGCCGAGACCGTGAAGGCGAAAAGCTTCATGTGCTCCACACGGTAGCCGAGGAAGCGGGTCCGGCTTTCGGCATCGCGCACACCGATAAGGACCTTGCCGTATTTCGAGCGCACGATGCCGGACGTGATGACCAGCGAGAGGGCGAGAGCGATGGCCGAGGCCGCGAAGAGCGCCGAGCGCGTACCGTTCGACTGGATGCTGTAGCCGAGGATATCCTTGAAGTCCGTGAGGCCGTTATTGCCGCCGAAGCCCATGTCGTTGCGGAAGAAGGCAAGCAGGAGGGCAAACGTCATCGCCTGCGTGATGATGGAGAGATAGACGCCGTTGACGCGCGAGCGGAAGGCGAACCAGCCGAAGACGAAGGCGAGCAGGCCCGGAACAAGAACCGCCATCAGCGCGGCAAACCAGAACATGTCGAAGCCATGCCAGAACAACGGAAGTTCCTTCCAGTTGAGGAAGACCATGAAATCCGGCAGCAACGGGTTTCCGTAGGAGCCGCGCGCGCCGATCTGGCGCATCAGATACATGCCCATGGCATAACCGCCGAGCGCGAAGAAGGCGGCGTGGCCGAGCGAAAGGATGCCGCAGAAACCCCAGACCAGATCGAGCGCCAGCGCCAGCAGCGCATAGGTGAGATACTTGCCGAACAGCGAGACGATATAGGTGGGGATGTGCAGCGGGTGGTCCGGCGCCGTCATGAGGTTGAGGGCGGGAACAAGGGCCGCGATCACCAGCAGCAGTGCCGTGACCCAGACGATATTGCGGTCTAGCGCCTTGAGGACAAATGAGGTGATCATGCTTCCACCGCCCTTCCCTTGAGTGCGAAGAGCCCCCGTGGCCGCTTCTGGATGAAGAGGATGATCAACACGAGCACGAGGATCTTGCCGAGCACCGCGCCCGCATAGGGCTCAAGGAACTTGTTGAGGATGCCGAGTGTGAAGGCACCGACGAGCGTTCCCCAGAGATTGCCCACGCCGCCGAAGACCACGACTATGAAACTGTCGATGATGTAGCCCTGGCCGAGATTGGGCGAGACATTGTCGATCTGGCTGAGCGCGACACCGGCAATGCCTGCGATGCCGGAGCCGAGCGCGAAGGTGAGGGCATCCACCCAGGGCGTCTTGATGCCCATGGAAGAGGCCATGCGGCGGTTCTGGGTGACGGCGCGCATCTGCAGCCCCATTGGCGTCTTTTTGAGCAGGAACAGCAGAAAGGCGAAGACCGCGAGGGAGAAGACGATGATCCACATTCGGTTCCAGGTGATCGTCATGCCGCCGAGATCGAACGCCCCGGACATCCAGGATGGGTTGCCGACTTCCTGGTTGGTCGGCCCGAAGATCGAGCGCACGGCCTGCTGGAGGATGAGCGACACGCCCCAGGTGGCGAGAAGGGTTTCGAGCGGCCGACCGTAGAGAAAGCGGATGATGCCGCGCTCGATGGCGAGGCCCACCACGCCGGTCACGATAAAGGCGAGCGGCAGCGCGATGGCCAGCGACCAGTCGAACAGGCCGGGGAAGGACGTGCGGATGATCTGCTGGACCACGAAAGTGGTGTAGGCGCCGAGCATCACCATCTCGCCATGCGCCATGTTGATGATGCCCATCACGCCGAAGGTGATTGCAAGGCCGATGGCAGCCAGCAGCAGAACGGAGCCGAGCGACAGGCCGTACCAGATGTTCTGTCCGGCGGCCCACAGCGCCTGCCGGTCCTCGATCTGCTTAATGCCGGCCTCGATATCGGGCCGCAGGCTCTCATCGGCGGTGGCAAGAGCCGACGACAGCAGCGAAAGCGAGTCACGGCCGCCGGTCTCGACCACCGTCGCGACCGCCGCCTTCTTCTCGTCGACCGGAAGGTCCGAAACGAGTACGGACGCTGCACGGGCCTTTTCGAGCACAGCCCGAACGGCGCCGTCGGTCTCGGCAGCGAGGACGGTATCGAGGCCATCGAGTGCGTCGGCCGAAGGGGTGCGCAGGATCGTGTTTGCCGCCTGAAGACGCACGCCTGTCTCGGGGCTCATCAGCGTCAGGCCGCCGAGCGCGGCGCGAATGGTACGGCGCAGGCCGTTGTTGACCTTGATTTTCTCCAGCGCTGCCTTGGCCTCTTCGCCGGCCGTGTCACCCGTCAAAGCGTCGATCAGCATGAAATTGGAACCGGCCGGCTTGACGATGAAGACGGTGCCATCGGTCTTGCGCTGGTACAGATCGCCCTCCGAGAGCGCTTCCAGAGCCGGGACGATCTTCGGATCGCCGGTCTTCGCCAGTGCTTCCACCTGCTTCTGGCTCTGCTGAAAATTGCCGCCGCCGAGCGCGTTGACCATGGCGCGCAGGTCGTCGGCCGCCCTCAGATCGGTCGCAAGCATCGTCACCATCACGCAGAATGCGACGAGCAGGCATTGCAGGAATCGGTGGATGAGCCGCGCGTGCATGTCACGTCCTCAAGCAGTCAGACTGAAAGGGTTACGTCCCGGCGGCCCAACGCCGGGATGCAGAGTGGGGCCGCCGCGAGGAGAGACGCAGCGGCCGTGACCAGACGGATCAGGAGCCCTTGCCGCCGCACTTGCCGGTGGCGACGTTGAAGTTGCCGCATTCCATGGGCTTGCGCCAATCGGCGATCAGGTCCTTGGAATCAGGCAGGAAGTCCGACCACTCGTCGCCGACGACGAGGCCGGGCGTTTCCCAGACGGTCTCGAACTGGCCGTCGGTCTGGATTTCGCCGATCAGCACCGGCTTGGTGATGTGGTGGTTCGGCATCATGGTAGAATAGCCGCCCGAAAGGTTCGGCACGGAAACGCCGATCATCGCGTCGAGCACGGCGTCCGTATCGGTGGTGCCTGCCTTCTCGACGGCCTTCAGCCACATGTTGAAGCCGATATAATGGGCTTCCATCGGGTCGTTGGTGACGCGCTTGTCGTTCTTCGTGAAGGCCTGCCACGTCTTGATGAACTCGGCATTCGCCGGGTTGTCGACGGACTGGAAGTAATTCCAGGCGGCGAGATGACCGACGAGCGGGCCGGTGTCGAGGCCGGCAAGTTCTTCCTCACCCACGGAGAAGGCGACGACAGGGATATCCTCAGCCTTGACGCCCTGGTTGCCGAGTTCCTTGTAGAAGGGAACATTGGCGTCACCGTTTATGGTCGAAACCACGGCGGTCTTCTTGCCCGCCGAGCCGAACTTCTTGATGTCGGAGACGATCGTCTGCCAGTCGGAATGACCGAAGGGCGTGTAGTTGATCATGATGTCCTCGGCGGCGACGCCCTTGGACTTCAGGTAGGCTTCGAGGATCTTGTTGGTCGTGCGCGGATAGACATAGTCGGTGCCGGCAAGCACCCAGCGCTCGACGCCTTCGTTCGCCATCAGGTAGTCGACGGCGGGAATGGCCTGCTGGTTCGGTGCCGCACCCGTGTAGAACACGTTGCGCTGGCTTTCCTCGCCCTCGTACTGGACGGGGTAGAAGAGGATCGAGTTCAGTTCTTCGAACACCGGAAGCACGGACTTGCGCGACACCGACGTCCAGCACCCGAAGACGGCCGAAACCTTGTCGACCGAGACCAGCTCACGGGCCTTTTCAGCGAAAAGCGGCCAGTCGGAAGCCGGGTCGACCACGACGGCTTCGAGCTTCTTGCCCAGAAGGCCGCCCTTCTTGTTCTGCTCTTCGATGAGCATCAGCATGGCATCCTTGAGCGTCGTCTCGGAAATCGCCATGGTGCCGGAAAGCGAATGCAGGATGCCGACCTTGATGGTGTCGTCGGCAGCGAATGCGCCGTGGAAGGCTGTCGTGGAAAGAATGGCTGCAAGCAATGCGCCGGTGGCGCGCCTCTTGATGGACATGGTCTGAACCCCTCTGTTCGTTTGACCGCAACGGGGCGGATTGGTTGTTTTTGGCCGTTGCTGCGGGAACTATCCGACAGGCATGCTGCGCTGCACATACGTCATATTGCGTAGAAGGCAGGGGTAAGCGGGAAGCTTTTGCGGCGGCGCACCAATTTCGGGGGCGGCGCTTCTGTGTTAGGAACACTGACAGACGGCCGGCAAACGGCCCAGGGAACAGCAGGACACGATGGCCGCACGCCAGCGCATCATACCGATCCGCCGCGAATACAATCGCTGGGTCGCCAACCAGACGCTGGAAGACTACGCTCTGCGTTTCACCGCAAAGAGTGCGCGCCGGTTCTCGTCCGACCGCATCTCCCAGACCGCCATCGGCGCGATTTCCTTCCTGGCGCTGGAGGCAATCGGCGGTGCGATCACAATGTCCTATGGCACCACCAACGCCATCGTGGCGATCCTCGTCGCCAGCCTGATGATCCTCGTGGTCGGCCTGCCGATCAGCCGCTACGCCATCCGCCACGGCGTCGATATCGATCTTCTGACGCGCGGTGCAAGCTTCGGCTATATCGGCTCCACCTTGACCTCGCTGATCTATGCGAGCTTCACCTTCATCCTGTTTGCCATCGAAGCGTCGATCATGTCCGGCGCGCTCGAGCTCGCGCTCGGCCTGCCGCTGTGGATCGGCTACATCATATCGTCCATCGTGGTGATACCGCTTGTCACCCACGGCGTGCAGCTCATATCGCGCTTCCAGCTGGTCACCCAGCCTTTCTGGATCGTGCTCAACGTCCTGCCCTTCGTGTTCATCGCCTTTGCGGACTGGCAGAAGGTGGGCGAATGGCTTGCCTATTCGGGCCTGCATCATCCCTCCGGACCGCCTGGAACCTATGCGCCCTTCAACCTCGTGGAGTTCGGCGCGGCCTCGGCCGTGATATTCGCTCTGATGGCGCAGATCGGCGAGCAAGTCGATTTTCTGCGCTTCCTGCCGCCGGACGGGCAGCGCAAGCTGCATCACCGCATCGCCGTCTTCCTTGCCGGTTCCGGCTGGGTCATCGTTGGCGCGCCGAAGCTCATCGCGGGCTCCTTCCTCGTCGTGCTGGCGCTGTCATCGGGCGTGCCTTCGACCCGGGCAGCAGATCCTGCACAGATGTACTACACGGCCTTCGGCTACATGCTACCGTGGGACATGGCGGCGCTCCTGCTGATGGTCGCCTTCGTGGTGGTGTCGCAGCTCAAGATCAACGTGATGAACGCCTATGCCGGGTCGCTCGCCTGGTCGAACTTCTTCTCGCGCCTCACCCACAGCCATCCCGGCCGCGTTGTCTGGCTGGTCTTCAACGTCGCGATCGCTCTGCTCCTGATGGAGCTCGGCATCTACCGGCTGCTGGAGGAAACGCTCGGGGTGTTCTCCATCATTGCCATGGCGTGGCTTTGCACCATTTCGGCGGACCTCTTCCTCAACAAGCCGCTTGGACTGTCGCCGCCCGGAATCGAGTTCAAGCGGGCGCATCTTTACGACATCAATCCTGTCGGCCTCGGCGCCATGACGCTGTCGGCGGTGATCGCGCTGACCGCCCATTTCGGCACGTTCGGCGAGATCGCGGCCTCGCTCGCGCCCTATATCGCCGCCATCGTCGCCTTCATTGCCTCGCCGCTTATCGCCTGGGCGACGGGTGGAAAATACTACCTCGCCCGCAAGCCGCGCCGAAGCTGGGCGCTTGAACAGTCCATTACCTGCTCGATCTGCGAACATCCCTTCGAGCCCGAGGACATGGCCTGGTGCCCGGCCTATGCAGCGCCGATCTGTTCGCTCTGCTGCTCGCTCGACAGCCGCTGCCACGACCTGTGCAAGCCGAAGGCACGGTTCAATGCTCAGATTGCGGGCGTTGCGAAAACCATCTTGCCCGAGACGGCGGTGCGCGCTCTCGGCACGAGGCTCGGCCGCTACGGCATCGCCGCCGTTCTTTCCATCGCGGGCATGGGCGTCATCCTTGCCATGATCGCCCATCAGGTCGGGACCCACTCCCCGGAAACAGCGGCCGTGGTGGAGCGCACCATTGCCGTCGTCTTCTTTGTCTTTGCAGTAGTCGCTGGCGTGGTCTGCTGGTTCTACGTGCTTGCCCATGACAGCCGGGTGGTGGCGGAGGAGGAGTCCTCCCGTCAGACCACGCTTCTTCTCAAGGAAATCGCGGCACACAAGAAGACGGACGCCGCCCTCCAGCAGGCGAAGGAAGCGGCCGAGTCGGCCAATCGCGCCAAGAGCCGCTATGTCGTGGGCCTGAGCCACGAGCTGCGCACGCCGCTCAATGCCGTGCTCGGCTATGCGCAGGTGCTGGAACGCGACGAAAGCATCCCGCCGCAGCGCCAGAACGCCATCCGCGTCATCAAACGCAGTGCCGATCACCTTTCCGGCCTCATCGACGGCCTGCTCGATATCTCCAAGATCGAGGCCGGCAAGCTGCAGGTCTATTCCAACGAGATCCATCTGCCCGATTTTCTCGACCAGATCGTCGAGATGTTCCGACCGCAGGCGCAGGCCAAGGGTGTGGCCTTCGAACACACGCGCCCGCCGAACCTTCCGCGCTATGTGCGCACGGATGACAAGCGGCTGCGCCAGATCCTCGTCAACCTTGTTTCCAATGCGCTGAAGTTTACCGATCAGGGCGCAATCCGCCTCGATGTCGCCTATCGCAGCCAGGTCGCGACCTTCACCGTCAGCGACAGCGGCCAGGGCATTCAGGAAAAGGACCTGTCGCGCATCTTCGAGCCGTTCCAGCGCGGCGGCGCCGAGCACGGCCGCATGCCTGGCCTTGGTCTCGGCCTCACCATCACGCGCCTCCTAACCCAGACGCTCGGCGGGGAAATCTCCGTCACGAGCGAATGGGGCAGGGGCACGGAATTCCGCGTCCGCCTGATGCTGTCGGCCATCGATCGCCCGGCGGCCCCGAAGGACGCCGTGCAGCGCATCAAGGGTTACAGGGGCCCGCGCCGCACCATTGTTGTCGTCGATGATAATACGGACCACCGCAACCTCATGGAGGAGGTCTTGCGCCCGCTCGATTTCACGGTGCTCACCGCAAAGAGCGGCGAGGAATGCCTGTCGCTCGTCGAGGGGCTGAAGCCCGATATGTTCCTCGTTGATATCTCCATGCCCGGCATGAACGGCTGGGAGCTGGTCGAGCGCCTGCGCGCGCAGGCCCAGTCCGCTCCTGTCATCATGCTTTCCGCCAATATCGGTGATGGCTCGACGGCCCATTCAGGCCACAACGACATGCTGGCAAAACCCTTCAATCTGCGGGAGCTCACCGACAAGCTCGCCCTCCAGATGGGCCTCGACTGGATCTATCACGACGATGCGGCGGCGGACGATCGCTCGAAAACCAGCATCGTCATTCCGGAGGAAGACCATGTGCGCGAGCTGATCCGCCTTGGCGAGATCGGCTATATCAGAGGCATCGAGGCCAAGCTCGCCGAAATCGCCGGCGTGCCGGAACATCAGCCCTTTGCGGAAGCCGTACGCGCCTATGTTCAGGTTTTCGACCTCGCCGGCTATGATGCCTTCCTGAAAACCATGGATCGGAAAGACGCCGCTGCCCGTGACTGAGACAGCCATCCCCCGCGACATCGTCCTTCTCGTCGACGATTCCCCCGAGGCCCTGGGCTTCCTGACGGAGGCGCTGGAGCAATCCGGCTTCTCCGTGCTGATCGCTACATCCGGCGCGTCGGCACTCAACATCGTCAGCCGCATCACCCCCAACATCATCCTGCTCGACGCCGTGATGCCTGGCATGGATGGCTTCGAGACCTGCCTGAAGCTGAAGGCCGACCCCGCCATCAGCCCCGTTCCCGTCGTCTTCATGACCGGCCTGACGGAGACCGAGCATGTGGTGCGGGCGCTGGAATCGGGCGGCGTCGATTACCTGACCAAACCGATCAATATCGACGAGCTGCGGGCGCGCATCCGCGTGCATCTCACCAATGCCCGCTCCGCCCAGAGCGCGCGCGTGGCGCTTGATGCCGCAGGGCGACACCTCCTGGCAGTCAGCAGCGAGGGCAAGATCCGCTGGTCGACACCGCAGGCGACCCGGCTGGTCAATGCCGCGACGGGCAGCGACGAGGGGCTCGACGTCGTCTCGGACCATATCCGCAACTGGATGAAGATGCGCGGCACGAACCGCGAAACCACTTTCGTCATCCGCCAGCCAGGGCAGGCAAGCCTGCAACTATCCTTCCTCGGCAGGATCGATGCGGATGAGTTCCTCTTCCGCCTGACGGCAGAAAGCCGTCTGTCCGACGATGAGATCCTGCGCCAGCACTTCTCGCTCACGCACCGCGAATCCGAGGTCCTGTTGTGGATCGCGAAGGGCAAGTCGAACCGCGACATCGCCGAAATCCTGGGCCTCAGCGCCCGCACGGTCACCAAGCACCTGGAGCAGATTTACGTGAAGCTCGGCGTCGAAAACCGTGCTTCCGCCGCCGTGAAGGCCGCGAACGTTTTGCACGAAATTTAGCATCGGTGCTGGTGACGCTCGGCGTTTGCAGAGACGCCGGGGGGAACCCGCTTGGCGGCGTCGGTCAAATCGGCTTAAACTTGCAAAAACCGGTGGTTGATGACAGTGCGGCGGCATCAGAACTCGCTGCGGCGAGGGAGACGACGCGATGAAGAGATATGCGGCTTCCGCCATTCTGGTGCTGTGTGCCGCCGGCCTCGCTCATGCTGCCGACGGTGCCGTCGCCGTCGAGGCAGACCCGGCCGCAGGACTGCATTCCGACTGGGCCTTGCAGATCACGCCCTATATGTGGGCAACCGGTCTCGATGGCGATATCTCGCCTTTCCGCCGCGCTCCGACGCTTTCTGTCGAAAAGTCGTTCTCCGATGTGATTGACGACCTCAACTTCGGCGGCTTCGTCAATATCTGGGGGCGTTATGACCGCTTCGTGCTGTCGGGCGATGTCATGTATGTCAACACAACCGTCAGCAAGGCAACGGGTCCGCTGCCGGCGTTGCAGATCCCCGGGATTGCGGCGATCCCTGCTGGCGCGCGCATCGATGCCGATGTCGATACGCGTGAATTCATGGCGACCCTGCAGGGCGGTTATCGTGTCATCGACACGCCGGAACTCTCGCTGGATGCCCTTGGGGGCGCGCGGTTCTGGTATATTTCCAACGATGTCTCGGTTACCGCGAGCTATCCCGGTCTGGGCCGGATTTCCGCCAGTCACGAGGAGAGCTTCGGCTGGGTGGATCCGGTCATCGGCGCCCGGCTGTTCGTAAACCTGACCGATAAGCTTTCCATACAGGGGCAGATCGATATCGGCGGTTTTGGCGTCGGGTCCGACCTGACCTGGTCGGCGCTGGCGACGGTAAACTATACCTTCACCGACAACCTGTCCGTCTCGGCCGGATACAAGGTGCTGGATGTCGACTACGAGCATGACGGCCATGTCTTCGACACGCGCCTTTCCGGCCCGGTGCTCGGTCTGACATATCGGTTCTGAACGCGTGAACGCCCTAGTCGTCCGCCCGGGCTTCGAAGGCCCTCGCTCGATATTCTCCCGGCGGTAGGCCGAAATGGGACTTGAAGGCACGGGAGAACTGGGTCTGGTCGCTGAAGCCCCAGCTGTAGGCGATCTCGGCGGCAGTCTGCACATTGCCGGGATCCGCCAGCGCCTCGCTGCACGCAGAAAGCCGCTGGATGCGTATCCAGTTGCGGACCGTGTCACCCGTATCTCTGAAAAGCTCGTGCATGTAGCGGGTGGAGATGCCGCAGGCGCGGGCGATACGCTCTGGGTCGAGGCGGAAATCCTGGAGATGGGCGCGAACATAGGTCTCGACGCGGGCGAGATGGGCGCTGCGCACCGTCGAGTTGCCTGATGTCAACACGCGGTCATCCGCCTTGATCGCAAGAACAAGCAGATCGACAAGCTGGCGGCCGACCGTCGTGCGCGCTTCCTGGGTCATGCCATCGAAGCGCGCGGGCAGGAGGTGCAGCATATCGGTAAACAGGCCGCCGGCACCATTGTTGGCCTCGAATTGCAGGGTACAGAAGCGGTCCGGCGCGCGCATGCGTCCGCCAAGCGCCTCCGCCTCGACCTCGAGCACCCACATGTCGGCCGCCTCCGAATGGCTGAACTGGTAGGGCTCGCTGCTGCGCTCCAAGAAGAAGCCGCCAGGCCGGCACGTCATCTCGCGGCCGCCTTGGGAAAAGAACACTTCCGCATTCGCAGGCACCGTCACGAGGAATTCCTCGTCCCTCGCGGCGCGGAAGTGATGCGGGAGGCGCAGATATTGCAGGGCATCGCAGGTCAGCCGCGAAATCGAGACGTCGCCAAACTGCCATGTCGTCAGGTCGCCTGAAAAACGGTCGGCCTCGCGAAAGCGCAGGTCGAGCGGGAAGTAGGCCGAGGCGATGGCCTCGTGCCAGTGGCGGCTGCGGTCCGGTGCGCGTGTCGCGCTTGTGGTAATGCTCGTCTTCATGCGGCTTTCCCTCTTCGTTAAAAGGTATGCACATGATGTCTGCCAGGCAACGAAAATGGCAGCTTGTGCGCTCGAGCGCAAACCGTTGTTCGCCTCCTGCAAAGACCGGACCGGAAATCTCTGCCTAGATTGAGCCCGGCTTCAACGGTGCGACAGACACCGGCGGCCCAGGGAACAGACATTTCAGCTACGCGAACGGTTTCCAGGCCGTCGGTTCTCGCCCTCAACCAGCGTGAACACGATGCTCCATACCCAGACTTCCAAGGTGGACCCGATCACCCTTTCGGTGGTGCGCGGCATGCTCGAGACGACACAGCGCGAAATGACGCTTGCGCTGGAGAAAACGGCCCGCTCGTCGGTCTTCAACCTGGCGCACGATTATTCGACGGCGCTGTTCAATGCCCGGCCGGAGATGATCCTCCAGGGGCAGGACATTCCGATCCATCTCGGCTCGCTCATTCCCGCCATGAAGGCGGTTGCGGCCTTCTTCGGCGACGATATCCACGATGGCGACCTGATCCTGCACAACGATCCGGCCTTCGGCGGCAGCCACGCCATCGATACCTGCATGTACAAGCCGGTCTTCTACAAGGGTGAACTGGTCTACTGGACCGTCTGCAAGGGTCACCTTACCGATATCGGCGGGCCGGTGCCGGCGGGATACAACCCCAATGCCACGGAAATCTACGCAGAATGCCTGCGCATTCCGCCGGTGAAGATCTGGGATCGCGGCAAGCCGCGCCATGACGTGCTGAACATGATCCTGACCAACATGCGCGCCCGCCGCGATCAGGAAGGGGACTTCCGCGCCCTGATCGGCGCCTGCCAGGTGGGGGAACGCAACCTTCTCGCCATGCTCGAAAAATATGGCAAGGAGCAGGTCGATGCCTGCGTCGATACCCTGCTCGACATGGCCGACAAGCATATGCGCGCGCTGATCGCCACGGTGCCGGACGGCACCTATGAGGGGGCCGCCATTCTGGAGGATGCCGGCCACGGTTTCGGCGATTTCGAGATCAAGGCGACGGTGACGATCGATGGCGACGCTTGCCATATCGCCATCGATAGCCCGCCACAGATTCCGTATTTCATCAATTCCTACGAGGGCAATTCCCATTCCGGCGTCTATCTGGGCCTGATGATGTTTGCGGCTCTGCCGCCGCCCTACAATGAAGGGCTTTATCGCTGCGTCAGCCTCGATTTCGGGCCGAAAGGCACGCTCTGCAATGCGCAGGAGCCCGCACCGCACATGAACTGCACGACGACGCCGATGGAAACGCTGACGGACGCCGTGCGTCTCGCCTTCGAGAAGGCGGTGCCGTCGCGCGTCTCGGCCTCATGGGGACATGCCAACGGCCTCAACATCGCCGGCCGCGATTCCCGCACCAACGAGGAGTTCGTGACGATGGTGCTGGCCACCATCATTTCCGGCGGCGGCGCGACACCCAAGCAGGATGGCTGGCACGCTGTCGGCCCGGAATGCTGCTTCGGCGCCTTGACCTCCGGCGACGTGGAACTGCTTGAATATTCCTATCCCATCGTCATCCATCGCTATTCGCTGATGACCGATTCCGGCGGCGCCGGTAAATTCCGCGGCGGCTCCGGCACGGCCTGGGAAGTCGAGCCCCTCAATGGCGATATGCTGTGCATCGGCTTCGGTGAAGGGCGGCGCATTCCGGCGATGGGTGCTGCGGGCGCGACATCCGCCATGGTCGATACCAAGGTCGGCCGGGTGGAGCTGCGCCGTGACGGCGCGGTGCAGGTCGAGCGCAAGAACATCATCGAGACCATCAAGCCCGGCCAGACGATCACCAATCTCAATCCGGGCGGCGGGGGCTTCGGCAACCCGTTCGAGCGGCCGGTAGAGAAGGTCGTTTCCGATGTGCGCAACGGCCTCGTTTCTCTCGAAGGCGCGCGGCTCGACTATGGCGTGGCCATCGTGAGCCTCGAGACTCTGGACGTCGACGCCGCCGAGACCGAACGGCTCAGAACCGCTGTTTAAGGAACACAGACATGACCATGCATTCCTACCGTCTCGGCATCGATGCCGGCGGCACCTTCACCGACTTCGTCATTGCCGACCGTGCGACCGGTGAGGTCAAGCTGTTCAAGGCGCTCTCCACACCCTCCGACCCCACCAAGGCCATCGAGAACGGTCTTGGCCTGATCGCCGCCGATCTCCAGCGGCCGATCGAGGAGATCATCGCCAATTGCGACCTGTGCATCAACGGCACGACGGTCGGCCTCAATGCGCTGATCACCCATCGCGGCGGTCGCACGGGTCTGATCTGCACGGCCGGGCACGAGGACTCCATCGAGATCCGCAACGGCCACAAGGAAGACGGCTTCCGCTACGACCCCGATTATCCCGCCGCCACGATGCTCGTCCCGCGCTATCTGCGCCGCGGCATTCGCGAACGTGTGCTGTCGGACGGTTCCGTGCGCACGCCGCTGCATGAGGAGGATGTGCGCGAGGCCTGCCGGCTCTTCCTGAAGGAGGGGGTCGAGACCGTCGCCATCTCCTTCGTGTGGTCGGTGCTGGACCCATCACATGAGCGGCGCGCGGCCGAAATCGTGCGCGAGATGATGCCGGATGTCGTGCTGACCGTCGGCAGCGAGCTTTACCCGCAGGTGCGCGAATACACCCGCACGTCGACGGCGGTCACGAACGCCTATCTCGCTCCCGTCATGCGCCGGTACATCACCGCGGTCGATGCCTATTTCCGTTCGCTCGGCGCCAGACAGCCGGTGCGCTACTTCCAGTCCAATGGGGGGCTTGCCATCGGGCAGGTCATGAGCGACCGCTCCGTCTACGCCATCAATTCCGGCCCGGCTTCCGCGCCGCAGGCGGGGCTCTATGCCGGCGCGCCGTTCGGCCACAAGAACGTCATCACCGTCGATATGGGCGGCACGTCCTTCGACATCACGCTCACCCGCAACGGCCAGACCAACCTCAACAAGAACATCGACTTCCTGCGCTACCGCATCGGCGTGCCGATGATCCAGGTCGAGACGCTCGGCGCCGGTGGCGGGTCGATCGGCTGGGTGGACCCGCTCGGCCTTCTCCAGGTCGGCCCCCAATCGGCCGGTTCCGAGCCGGGTCCGGCCTGCTATGGCCGGGGCGGAGCGGAACCCACGACTTCGGACGCCAATCTCGTGCTCGGCTATCTCAACCCCGCAGGCCTGCTTGGCGGCAAATTGCCGCTCGACGTGGAGAAGGCGCGGGCGGCCGTGGCGCGGGTCGCAGAACCGCTCGGCATCTCCACCGAGCAGGCGGCCTATGGCATGTTCGCCATCGTCAACAACAACATGGTCAACGGCATCAGGCGCGTTTCTGTCGAGCGCGGCTACGACCCGCGCGATTTCGTCCTCGTCGGGGCAGGGGGCGCGACGGCCGCCCATATCACGGCGCTGGCGCGTGAAATGGGTATCGACACGATCATCCTGCCCAAGCTCGCCTCCGGTCTCTGCGCCTTCGGCCAGATCATCTCCGACGTGAAATACAACTACATGGCCCCGGCCCCGGTAAGGCTCGACAACCCAGCGAGCTACGCGCGTATCGACGCCCTGTTCAAGGAGATCGAGGCAAAGGGTGTCGCCCATCTCGAGGCCGACGGTTTCGCCGCCGACGCGATCGACATCCGCCGTTCGCTCGACATGCGCTATGTCGGCCAGGTGCATGAATGCACCGTGGATATCGGCACGTTCCCGATCGACGAAAACACCATCGAAAAGGTCAAGGACGCTTTCCACGCGCGGCATGAGGAGCTTTATACCTATGCCGAACGGCACAGCACGGTGGAGGTGGTGAACATCGAATCTACCATCTACGGCCGTATCGAGAAGGTACGGCCGCCGACGCTGGTGACGGGCGGCGACGCTGCGGCCGCGCTGAAGGGGCATCGCGACGCGATCTTCGAGCAATCTGGAAAGGTCACGTCCACGCCTGTTTACGATGGTGCAAAGTTCGGCGCCGGCGCCCGCATCCAGGGCCCCGCCATCATCGAGGAGGTGACGACGACCATCGTCATCGAGCCGGGCTGGACGAGTGTGCTGCACGAAAGCGGCAGTTACCTGCTGACACGCGAACAGTGAGAATTCGCTCCGCTGGCGGGCGGAGCGGTGCCTCGCAACAGGGAGAACCGGAATGGCAGGCAGCATATCGGCGCCGGCGGCCGCGGTCCCTGCGGTTATCCGCTCAACGTTCCGGCAGGTGAAAGGCCTGCTGGAAGTAAGAACGGAAGGCGAGCATGGGGGGCGTCAGCTCCATGTTTCGCCGCCAGGCGAGGCCCACATCCATGGCGGGAACGGTGTCGCTGATGTTCACCGTCTCGATGCGCCGGCCCTCGAGCGACCAGGGCCGGTGCACCATGTCGGAGAGAATGGCCACGCCCTGACCGTTGGCGACCAGCGAGCGCACGGCCTCAACCGAGGAGGTGCGCAGGATGACACGGGGCTGGTAAGGCGTTGCGCTCCAGTATTTCAGCGCGGAATGCGCGGCCTCGTCCACGGTCAGCATGATGTAGGGCTCGTCGGCGATGTCCCGCAGTCCCACGGTCTCGGCCTGCAGGAGTGGATGCTGGGCCGGCAGCCAGAGCCGGCGCGTCGAGCTCAGCACCTTCTCCGTGATCAGGGCCGGGTTCAGGATGTTGGAGGTGAGCAGAACCGACATGTCGTAGCGGTTGCTCAGCAGCCCTTCCTCGATGGATTCTCGATTGAGCTCAAAGAGCTGGATTTCCAGCCTGGGAAAGAGCCGCCGAAGCCGCTCGATGTGAAGCGGCAGGAAGTAGCCGATGACGGTGTAGGTCGCCGCGACCGTCAGCGTGCCTTCGATCTCGTTGCTGACGACATTGAGATGCGTCGCCTCATCGACCTTCTTCAGGATCTCGTAGGCATGCGACAGAAATTGCCGTCCGGCGGGCGTAAGGTCCATGCCATGCGGCGTACGCAGGAAGAGGCTTACGCCGACCGTGCGCTCCAGCTCCTTGATCGCCGTCGTCACCGCGGACTGGGATATCGAGAGATCGACCGCGGCTTGCGAAATCTGGCCGAGTTCCGCGGTCGCGACGAAGTAGCGGATCTGCCGGAGGCTCAGCGTCATGGCGGTCATTCCCATTCTGATTTGTTGCGAGCAGGTATCGAAAAATCAGAACAGACGGCGCCGAAATGAGCATCAGTCCGCCCTGTTCGGGGCATAACCGGGTTACCAGTTTGTTTTTTATGGTTTTTGCGGCGCAGCAAAACGAGGCATCGAGTTCTGATTTTCAGAATTGATATATGGAAAAATAGAATTTTTCAAAGGGCTCTAAAGGGCCTAGCGTTCACTCCATTCAGGAATGCTGCGAGGTTGAGACGGTGCGTGAGGTGGTCGACATCAATTGCGACATGGGCGAGGCCTTCGGCCGCTGGCGCGTCGGCGACACGGAAGACACCTCATTGATGCCGCTGATCAGCTCGGCGAACATCGCCGCGGGTTTCCATGCCGGTGATCCCAACCTGATGGACGAAACGGTGCGGCTCGCCGCCGAACACGGTGTCGGCATCGGCGCCCATCCCGGCTACAACGATCTCCAGGGCTTTGGTCGTCGAAAGATCGCGGGCACCGCAAAGGAACTTGTCAACGACCTCGTCTATCAGGTCGGCGCCATCAGGGAATTCGCCCATCGCCACGGCGGGCGGCTCCAGCATGTGAAGCCGCATGGCGCTCTCTACATGGAGATGGCGGTCAATCCGGAACTGTCCCAGAGCTTCGTGCAGTATATGCGCACCGTCGAGCCGAACGCCTTTATCTTCTGCATGGGCGGTTCGGCGACGTTTCGCGCCGCGACCGAAGTGGGCCAGCCCGTGGTGCGCGAATTCTACGCCGATCGCGACTACGACGACAGCGGCTCCATCGTGTTCACCCGCGATGCCGGCCGTCCCGATCCCGCCGCCATCGCGCGCAAGGTTCTGCGCGCCTGTAAGGAGGGCAAGGTCAGGACCGTCACGGGCCGCGACATCGACATCGATTTCGAATCCATCTGCTTCCATTCCGACACGCTCGGCGCATTCGACATCGTGCGCCAGATGCGTGATGCGCTGGTGGGAGCAGGTATACGTATTGCGCCCGTTTCGGCCTCGGCCGGGCGCTGACTTCTGGAGTGGAGAGAGACATGAGCAAGATCGAGATCAGATCGCCCCTGCCGGGCACCTTCTACCGCGCGTCGTCGCCGGATGTGCCGCCTTTCAAGGCTGACGGCGATAGCGTGGCGTCAAGCGACGCAATCGGCCTGATCGAGGTCATGAAGACCTTCCAGGAGGTGCCCGCCGGCGTCGATGGCAAGAACATCACCTTCCTCGTCGAGAACGAGGAGCCTGTCATGGCCGGTCAGGTCATCGCCGAGGTGGAGGCATGACCATCCGCTCGATCCTCGTTGCCAACCGCGGCGAGATCGCGGTGCGCATCATCAAGGCGGCGAAGGCGCTCGGCATCCGCACCGTGCAGGTCCACAGTGCAGCCGATGCCGACATGCTCGCGGTGAAGCTCGCCGACGAAGCGATCGATATCGGATCGCCGGCGCCGAAGAAATCCTACCTGAACATCGAGGCCGTGGTGAATGCGGCCAAGGCCGCAGGCGTGGATGCCGTGCATCCGGGTTACGGCTTCCTGTCTGAAAACGCCGATTTTGCCGACGCCGTCGAAGCCGCGGGCCTCATCTTCATTGGCCCGAAGGGCGATGCGATCCGCCTGCTGGGCGACAAGGTCGCCGCCCGTGCGGTTGCGGCTAAGGCCGGAGTTCCGACGGTTCCGGGCAGTGCCGGGCGCCTTGCCACGATCGAGGAAGCGCGGGGTGTGGCGGCGAAGACCGGCTTCCCGATCATGATCAAGGCGGCAGCCGGCGGCGGCGGTCGCGGTATCCGTATCGCCGCCGACCTGGCGGATCTCGAGCGGCATTTCCCACAGGCCTCCGCCGAGGCGCTCGCCGCCTTCGGCGATGGTGGGCTCTATCTCGAGAAAGTCATCACCAAGGCGCGGCATGTCGAGGTGCAGATCCTCGGCGACGGCCAGAACTTTATCCATTGCTTCGAACGGGAATGCTCGCTGCAGCGCCGCCGCCAGAAAGTCTGGGAAGAGGCGCCGTCCTTCCTTCTTCCGGCCGAAGTGCGCGCCAAGCTCTGCGACAGTGCCGTCGCCCTGGCGCGCGAGGTTGCCTATCGTGGCGCCGGAACCGTCGAATATCTCTATGACGAGACGACACGTGAATTCTACTTCATCGAGGTGAACACCCGCATTCAGGTCGAACATCCGGTGACGGAAATGATCACTGGCATCGATCTTGTCGCGGAAATGATCCGCGTCGCCGGCGGCGCGCCGCTTTCAATCCACCAGGCCGATGTCGAGGCGTTCGGCCATGCCATCGAATGCAGGATCAATGCCGAAGACCCGGCCAAAGGCTTCATGCCGGCGCCCGGTACGATTTCCCGCCTCGTCGTACCGCAGGGCGAGGGCATCCGGTTCGATACCATGCTTTACGAAGGTTACACGATCCCGCCGTTCTACGATTCACTCGTTGGCAAGCTCATCGTCTGGGCCGAGACGCGCGAAGCGTGCCTGGAGCGGCTGCGGCATGCGCTCAGCGGCCTCGTTATCGAAGGCATTCCCACCACGATTTCACTTCACCTGGCGCTTGCCGGCGATGCAAGCGTGGCGCGTGGCGACTTCGATACCCGCTTCCTTGAACGATGGCTTGAAACGGAATTCGCCGCAAAGACCGGCGCGACGGCGGAGGTTGCCTGATGACGACCAGATATTCATTCGGAGGCGACGAGCACCTGTTCGTCGAATGCAGCGAGGAAATGTCGCTTGAGGCCTTCTTCAAGAGCCTTTCCATGGCCAAAGGCGTGCGCGAAAGCGGCATCAAGGGCGTAACAGAAATATGCCCGGCAAACGCCTCGTTCCAGATCAAGTTCGACCCTGACATCATCCATCCGGACGATGTCCTGAAGGAGGTCAAGGCCATCGAGGGCGCGGCGGCCAAGGCCGAGCCCGTGCTGAAGACCCGCATCGTCGAAATCCCCGTCTTCTACAATGATCCCTGGACACATGAGACGCTGATGCGCTTTCGCGAGCGCCATCAGGACCCGACGGGAACGGACCTGGACTACGGCGCCCGCATCAACGGCTACGGCTCGGTGGACGATTTCGTCGGTGCCCATTCCGGCTCGCCGTGGTTCGTCTCCATGGTGGGTTTCGTCGCGGGCCTTCCCTTCATGTATCAGATGGTCGAGCGCCAGCGGCAGATACAGGTGCCGAAATACCTCAGGCCGCGCACGGATACGCCACGGCTCACTGTCGGCCATGGCGGCTGCTTCGGCTGCATCTATTCGGTGCGCGGTGCAGGCGGCTACCAGATGTTCGGCATCACGCCCATGCCGATCTTCGATCCGACCCAGACGACCAGCTACCTGCGCGATTTCATGGTGTTCTTCCGCCCCGGCGACATCGTGAAGTTCAAGCCGATCGATCGCGACGCCTATGACCAAGCGGTGGAAGATGTCGACAAGGGGCTGTTTGCCCCGCCAATCCGCGAGGTGACGTTCGATCTGCGCGAATACCAGAAGGATATCGACGGTACCAACGCCAAGCTGGAGGGTGTGCTCCATGGCCATTAAGGTTCTCCACCACGGTCTTGCGACCACCGTTCAGGATCTCGGTCGTCCCGGCTACTTTCACCTCGGCATTCCGGTCGGCGGTGCGATGGATCGTTACGCAATGCGCGCGGCGAACCTTCTCGTCGGCAATGACGAAGGCGCGGCAGGGCTCGAAGCCGTGTTCATCGGCCCGAAGCTTGAATTCACCGAGGATGCGCTTGTCGCCGTCACGGGCGCCGACATGCCGGCCAAGGTTGATGGCGTCGCCCAGCCAGGTTGGACCGCCTTCGAGGTCAAGGCCGGCCAGACGCTGACCTTCGATTTCCTGAAATCCGGTGCGCGCATCTGCATCGCCGTCTCGGGCGGCATCGATGTGCCTGAGGCGCTCGGAAGCCGCTCCACGTATCCGATCGGTGCGCTGGGCGGTTTCAACGGCCGTCCCCTGGCCGCTGGCGATGAACTGCCGGTCGGCAGCGGTAGTCTTGCAAGCGAGGGCAAGAGCGTTCCCGAAGCGATGCGCCGCAAGCCGGGCATGCCCGCGGAGCTGCGCGTTCTGCCCGGCCTCTACTGGCATCGCGTGACAGAGCAGTCGCAGGAGAACTTTTTCGCCGACGAATGGAAGGTCGCAAACGAGGCGGATCGCATGGGTTACCGTTTCAAGGGCGGCCGGAAACTCGATTTCGTCGAGCGCGAGCAGCCCTTCGGCGCCGGTTCGGACCCGTCGAACATCGTCGACAGCTGCTACCCCTATGGCTCGATCCAGGTCCCGGGCGGCACGGAGCCGATCATCCTGCATCGGGATGCCGTATCCGGCGGCGGCTATTTCATGGTGGGCACGGTCATCTCCGCCGACATGGACCTGATCGGCCAGCTCCAGCCGCACACGCCGACGCGCTTCGTCAAGGTGACGATGGAAGAGGCACTGGCCGCGCGCGGTGACCGCCGGGCAGCGCTGACCCGGTTGCGCGAAGCGCTGGCATAGGAGAGGACGATGCGCACCGCCGCTGCACCCGCTTCAAGACAGGGCCCGCCACAAGGCGGGTCAGTCGAGAACGGGCGTCAGATAGGCGGCCGTCACGCCCGGGCCGGGAATGATCGCCACGATCTTCATCTGCGCGATGGTGCGGTTGAGGGAGGCTTCCAGATGGGTCGCCATCATGGACACCGCCGATTCCGTCGCTCCGCGCAGCAGAAGTTCGGCAACCAATCGAAGTTCCGTGATGATCGCGGGATCGCCGGGCAGGCCGAGCCGGCGCAGCAGCCGGTCGGTCGCCGTCACCGGCAGCAGGTTGTTGCGCACGAGGTCCCTCAGCCGCTCGTTCGGTGCGGCAAGGACGCAGCATTCGATGAACTCGATCTGGATCGCCTCGCTGTTGCCAAGACCACCAGCGCTGTCTTCCGCAGCGCGCAGCCGCTTCAGAAGAGTCTCCAGCCGCGCCCGGTTCACTGCCGGCGCGCCGAGGCGTATGGCCGGCGGTTCCAGCATGGTGCGCAACACGAAATGATCCTTCACCGTCTGTGCGGTGAGGGGGCCGGCAATCCAGTGCGAACTCTGGTTCTTGCGCACGAGCCCGCGCTCGCGCAGGCGCGTCAGCACGTCGCGAACGACGGTGCGGCTGACATTGAAATGGTTGGCGAGTTCCATCTCGACGATGCGATAGCGGCCGAAGACCACGCAGCCGGCAACATCCGCCTCCACGGTATTGTAGATGCGCTCCCAGGACGAGCGGCTTTGCAGCGCCTCGTCTGCATGACGAGGCACGACGAGGCCGAGCGCCTTGATATCCGTGCGGATCGGCTCGACACCATCGCCGGGCGGTCCCACCAGGAAGCCGCGGCCGGCGAAGCGATGCACCAGCCCGTCGGCCTCCAGCGTCTGAAGCGCGCGCTGAACCGGCGCGCGCGACGTCTGCAGAATGTCGGCGATGGGACCTTCCAGCAGCACGAGGCCAGCCGGCAGCGTGCCGGCTTCGATGTTGCTGCGCAGCACCTCCTCGGCGATTTCGTACCGCTTCTGGCTGCCCGTGGCGGCCTGCTCTTCCTTCATGGATTCCGTCATCGCTGGATTTTCATAACGGGTGCACTGTGCCGCATTCTCCGTCGGAAGAAAAGGATGGCATAAATGATTATTGAATACAAAGTTTGAAATTAGGAAGATCCGCAGAGGCGCTGTCGTCCCAAGGTCTCGACTGTCGCGCCATCGCGGGTTTCTTCCTCCTGGCTTGCGAATATTGTGCGCAACGGGCGTGTTTCCGCCGTTGCGCGCAGGCGTGAGCGCTACGTAAACGATATGTCCGCTCGGCCGTTCTGTTGGTTTTCACGCATCAGCACGATGAAACGGAAAATTATAAAAAGTCTATTGAATACAAAAACCATTCATGGCATGGTTTTGAAATCAAGGTGCCCGTAAGAGGCACCGTAAGCGGAACGAAGTGAAATGTTCAGGAATATCGCTGCGCCACGTATCTGACGATGCGTGAACGATGGCTCTTGCTCCTTCGGATGCGTGTCGCATCCGGCGGCGTGCGGAGCTTTGCGCAGAGACATTCCTGGCTCAAACTGGTGGGAACAGAGTGTCATCCGTCCTCCAACTGAAGAATGTGCACAAGGCCTTTGCAGGCGTTCCGGCGCTCGCCGGCATCGATGCATCCCTTGCGAATGATACCTACGTCTCGTTGCTTGGCCCCAGCGGCTCCGGCAAGACGACGCTGCTGCGCGTCATCGCCGGCTTCGAGCAGCCGGACAGCGGTGAAATCCTGTTTTCCGGCCGGCGCATCGATGGCGTTCCGCCGCATGAACGCGGTATCGGCTTCGTCTTCCAGAACTTCGCGCTCTTCCCGCATCTGAGTGTTGCCGAAAACATCGCCTTCGGCCTGACCAACCGCGCCGTCGATCCGGTGACGGACGCGAAGGTCGTGGCCGGCCGTGTGCGCGATATCATCGGCCTCGTCGGGCTTTCAGGATTGGAAGACCGCGCCACCACCCAGATTTCCGGCGGCCAGAAGCAGCGCGTGGCGCTTGCCCGCACGCTCGTGACCGAACCGAGCATGGTTCTGCTCGACGAGCCGCTCGGTGCGCTCGATGCCAACCTGCGCATGCGCATGCGCGGCGAGCTTCGCACCATCCGAGAGCGCTGCGGTGTCACCTTTCTGCATGTCACCGGCTCGGAAACCGAGGCGCTTGCGATGGGCGACACGGTGCTGGTGCTCGACGCCGGACGTATCGCGCAGTCCACCGATGCCGACACGCTCTACAGCCGTCCGGCCTCGGCCGATGTCGCGCGCTTTCTCAATTGCTACAACATCTTCCCCGGTGCCGTTTCCGGCGATGCCTTCGCCAGCCCGGTTGGCGCGCTCGCGCTGGGCGGTGTGAAGCAGACGTCGGGCAATCCGGCATACGCCATCCGCTACGATCGCGTTGCGATCCGCCCCACGGACGCTGCGACAGCGGATGACGAGGTTCGCATCGAGGCGAGCTTCGTGGCCAGCGAATATTCCGGCGCCGCGATCAACTCCTTCTTCACGCTCGACGACGGCCGCGTCTTCGAGGTGGAAACCCATCTGAGCCATGCCGCGCCGGCAACCTATGAGGAGAAGGGCCGCTATGCCCTTGTGTGGAAGCGGGAGGACGCCCTTGTGTTCGTTTGAGACCGCCATCGCAGGTCCTGTCCCCACCCACCCGGAGAATGAGAGATGACGATGGCCGCCACCAGCCATGACACGCCCGTCGAAACGGCGGAGCGTCCCACCCGCAAACAACCCGACCGCACCTTTTGGCTGCTCGCCCCCGGTGCGCTCTGGATGTTGCTCTTCCTCGTCGCGCCCATTCTGATGATGGTCTACGTTTCCTTCTGGACGCAGACCACCTTCAAGATCGAGCCCACGCTGACGCTGAAGAGCTGGATCACCTTCTTCACGTCCGACACCTATCTCGGGGCGCTGTGGACCACGGTGCGCATCTGGCTCATCGTGCTCGTCTCCACGCTGCTCGTCGGCTATCCGGCGGCGCTGTTCGTCGGACTGTTCGTCAAGAACAAGACCCTGTCGACCGCGCTGCTCGTTCTGTGCGTCATTCCCTTCTGGACCTCCTTTCTCATCCGTGTGCTGGCCTGGCGGCCGATGCTCGGCAAGGAGGGCGCGATCAACATGATCCTCATGAAGATCGGCGTGATCACCCAGCCGATCGAGGTGCTCTTGTTCTCGGAGCTTTCCGTCATCATCGGTATGACGCAGATCTATTGCGTCTTCATGGTCGGTCCCATCGCCTTCATGCTGGGCCGCATCGATCCCTCGGTGATCGAGGCTGCGCAGGATCTCGGCGCCGGCTTCTGGCGCATCTTCCGCACCATCATCCTGCCGCTTTCCATGCCGGGCGTGGTGGTGGGCGCCATTTTCGTCTCCGTCATGGTGCTCGGTGAGTTCGCGACATCCGCCGCGCTTTCCGGCCGCAAGGTCAACCTGCTCGGCAACATCATCG
This sequence comes from Shinella sp. H4-D48, assembly GCF_022637395.1. Classification (GTDB taxonomy): domain Bacteria; phylum Pseudomonadota; class Alphaproteobacteria; order Rhizobiales; family Rhizobiaceae; genus Shinella; species Shinella sedimenti. The sequence continues at coordinate 359,408 of NZ_CP093339.1, forward strand.
TCACCCAGGTCGGGTCGCTGAAATGGGCCTTCGCCGCCGTCGCCGGCGTGGTGCTGACGATCCTGATGGGCGCCGTCGTCGCCGCCCTGCTGCGGGTCGTCGATCTCAGGAAGGAACTCTGATCATGAACGCTTCCGGCATCAAGTTCGGCCTCGGCGTCTATACCGCGCTGTTCATCGTCTTCCTGTACGGCCCGCTCGTGGTTCTTGCCATCCTGTCCTTCCAGACCGGACCGGAGGGCGGGCCGCAGTTCCCGATCATCGAATGGTCGACCTACTGGTACAAGCATCTCTTCGGCCTGACACCACCCTCGCGCATCGCGCCGCTGCCCATCGACCAGGCGCTGTTCCGTTCGCTGGCACTGGCCGTCATGACCATGATCGTCTCCACCGTGCTAGGCGTCACCGCCGCCCAGGCGTTCCGCAAGAAGTTCCGCGGCTCGGGCGTGATCTTCTATCTTATCGTGCTCGGCATGATGGTTCCGGGCGTGCTCGTCGGCCTCGGCATGGCGCTGGTCGCCAACACGCTCGGCATCGACCGTCACTGGTGGGGCACGGCCTTCGTGCTTCACGTCGTCTACACGTTCCCCTTTGCCTTCCTCGTCATGCTCGCAATCTTCAACCGCTTCGATCCGAGCGTGGAGGAGGCTGCGTGGTCGCTCGGCGTTCCCCCGGCCCGAACCTTCCGCAAAATCACCTTTCCGCTGATCTTCCCGGGCGTGCTTTCGGCAATGCTGTTCGCCTTCACGCTGTCCTATGACGAGTTCTCGCGCACGCTGTTCGCCTCAGGCCGCGACCTGACGCTGCCGCTCGCCATCTACGGCACGTTCTCTGTGGAAGTGCATCCGAACGTCTTCGCTTTCGGTGTTCTCACCACGCTGTTCTCCTTCGCGCTGCTCGGCACCTATGCCGTGCTGATGGGCCTGTCCGTGCGCCGCGCCAAGCGCATGGCCATCCAGGAGGAGGCGTGATGGCGGGTTCTGCTCTCGTCACCGGCGCGGGTTCCGGCATCGGCCGCGCCATCGCCCTGAAACTCGCCGCGGAAGGTTATGCGGTCACGGTCAACGACCTCTCTCGCGAACGCGCAGAGTCGGTCGCCGTCGAAATCCGCGGCTCCGGCGGCAAGGCCGTTGGCGTCGCAGGCGACGTGTCCAGCGAAGCGGATGCCGCCGATATCCATCATGCCGCGGTCGCCGCGCATGGCGCTGTCGCGCTGCTGGTCAACAATGCCGGCATCGCGCATCAGGCTCTGTTCGAACACCTCGAGGTGGCCGATTTCGATCGCATGTTCGCGGTCCATGTGCGCGGCACCTTCCTGATGACCAAGGCCGTGCTGCCCGCGATGCTGGCGGCCGGTGAAGGCGTCATCGTCAACGTCGCCTCGCAGCTCGGCCAGATCGGCGGCGTCGAGCTGGTGCACTATTCCGGCGCCAAGGCTGCGATCATCGGCATGACCAAGGCGCTTGCCCGCGAGGTTTCCGCCCGCGGGGTGCGCGTGAATGCCGTCGCGCCCGGGCCGATCAACACGCCGCTCGTCATGCAGCTTTCGCAGGAATGGCGCGATGCCAAACGCGCCGGCCTGCCGCTCGGTCGCTTCGGCGAGCCGGAAGAGGTGGCCCAGACCGTCGCCTTCCTCGCATCCCCCGCCGCCAGCCTTTTCGTCGGACAGACGCTCGGACCGAATTCCGGCGACGTGATGCTTTGATACCGGAGAAAACAATGCCTGCAGAAAACAAACGCATCGTCATCGTCACCGGCGCCGGTATCGGCATCGGCGCAGCCACCGCGAAAGCCTTCGGCGCGCTCGGCGATCACGTCGTCGTCACCGATATCCTGGAAAAGGAAGGCCGCGAGACCGTCGAGACGATTGTCGCTGCCGGTGGATCGGCGGAATTCCACAGCTACGATGTCAGATCCACCGCCGCGACGGATGCGCTGGTGTCCGATATCGAGGCGCGGCATGGCCGCATCGACGTGATCGTCGCCAACGCCGGCATTGCGCATCGCACGCCGCTTGCCGATCTCACCGATGAAAAGTGGGACCTGACCTTCGATATCGATCTGAAGGGCATCTTCCGGCTCGTCCGCGCGGCCGCACCCGGTATGCGGGCCAGCCGCTCCGGTGCGGTCATCGCGCTCTCCTCCATCATGGGTGTCGCCTATGGCTGGGATGAGCATGTGCACTATTCCGCCGCCAAATCGGGCGTCGTCGGCCTCGTGCGCGGTCTGGCGGTGGAAATGGCGCGCGACGGCGTGCGCGTGAACGGCATCGCGCCGGGCTACATCCGCACCGCCCAGCTTCTCTCCGAAGAGAATTCTCTCGGGCCGGCGGGTGCTGAGAAAGCGGCCGAATTCATACCGATGGGACGGCTGGGCACGGGCGAGGACATCGCCGATGTCGCCGCATTCCTCGCCTCCGACAATGCGAGATACATGACCGGCCAGGTGCTGGTCGTGGATGGTGGCCTGCTGGTGGGCCGGTACTAGCCGCCCCGAAAGGGCGGGGAACAGGGGCCGCAAAACGGCTCCGGGGAACGACAAACAAACTGGAGAAGAGATATGTTCAAGTCGGAAATAAATCGCCGCTCGCTCCTCAAGCGCTCGGCCGGGGTAATGGCGCTGGCAATGGGCGGCGGCACGCCGTTCCTGTCCTCGCGCATGGCCTTTGCACAGGCCGCCGACCTCGCCGGCCAGCAGCTGCGCACCATCGGCCTGTCGGTCACGGTGCAGGAGCGCATCCTCGAGGAGTTCAAGAAGGAATCGGGCGTCGGCGGCACCTCGGGTACGGCCGCGACCTTCCCGGACGCCCAGACAAAGATCCTTTCGGGTTCGAAGGATTATGACTGCTGGGAGATCATCGCCGAGCGTCTGCCGTCCATCGTCATGACCGACAATGTCGAGACGATCCCGGCTGCATCGCTGAAAAACTGGGCCAATATCCGCGACACCTTCACCACGGCCAGCGACAAGTGGGACCGTTCCGCGCAGATCGTCGGCCAGATCTGGGCTGACGAGGCGCAGACCGTGCTCAACATGGTCCCGGCCGTCTACAACTACGACTCCATCGGCTACAATCCGGATGTGGTTTCCGAGGAAGAGGCCAATACCTGGGCCTGCATTTTCGATCCGAAGTGGAAGGGCAAGTCGGGCCTGAACACCGATCCGCTGATTGCATTCGGTCAGGCGATCATGGCCATGAACTCGCTCGGCCTGTCCGACGTGAAGAACCCCGGCAATCCGACCACGGCGGAAATCGACGAGGCGGCCGCCTTCCTTATTTCCAAGAAGAAGGAAGGCCAGTTCCGCGCTCTCTGGGGTGATTTCGGTGAGCTCGTCAACCTCATGGCATCTGGCGAAATGGTTGTCTCCGACGCCTGGCAGCCGGCCGTCATGGCCGTCAAGGCGCAGGGCAAGCCGGCCAAGTATGCCGTTCCGAAGGAAGGCTATCGCGGCTGGGCCATCGGTCCGTCGATGATCGCGGGCACCACCAACCGGGACGCCGTCATCGCCTATGCCGACTACTGGCTGTCGGGCGAGCCGGGCATCACGGTTTCCGAGCAGGGCTACTACTCTCCGTCCACCAACATCAAGGATGTCATGGCGCCGGAGAAATATGCCTTCTGGTACGAGGGCAAGCCTTGGGTCGGCGCGGAAGAGCGCGGCATCAAGGAAGGCGACCTGCGCGACGGCGGCTCGCTGGAGGAGCGCTCCAAGAACGTCGCCTACTGGCACCAGTGGCCGGAAGAATACGACCACCTCATCCAGAAGTGGGACGAATTCCTCAACGCCTGATCCCAAGACGAGTGGACCGGGGCGCGCGTGGCCCCGGTCCACGGACCGACAATTCGCGAGATTTCCCTTATGATTTTCGACCTGGAACTCAAATCCGTCGGCAAGGTCTATGACAACGGAACGCCCGCCGTCATCGATTTCAACCTGTCCGTCACCAAGGGCGAGTTCATTGCCTTTCTCGGCCCCTCGGGCTGCGGCAAGACGACGACATTGCGCATGATCGCGGGCTTCGAAGGCATATCTTCCGGCGACATGCTGATCCGCGGCGAGCGCATGAACGATGTGCCGCCGCAGCGCCGCCCCACGTCGATGATCTTCCAGAACTATGCGCTCTTCCCGCACATGACCGTGCGCCAGAATGTCGGTTACGGGCTTGATGTGAAGGGCATGGCCAGGAGCGAGCGTGACGCCAAGGTGGATCGCATCCTCGCGACGCTCGGCCTCGAGGACATTGCAAGCCGCAAGCCCGACAAGCTGTCCGGCGGCCAAAGGCAGCGCATCGCGCTGGCGCGCGGCCTCGTCGTCGAGCCTGATATCCTGCTCCTGGACGAACCGCTCGGCGCGCTCGACGCGAACCTGCGCAAGGCCATCCAGAACGAGCTGAAGCTTTTGCAGAAGAGCCTCGGCGTCACCTTCATCTTCGTTACCCACGCCCAGTCGGAAGCACTGGCGCTGTCAGACCGCATCGTGGTGATGAACCAGGGTCGGGTCGAGCAGGTGAGCCCGCCGCATCAGCTCTACACCCGGCCGAACACCCCCTTCGTCGCCCAGTTCATCGGCCGCAACACCGTGCTTTCGGGCGAAGTGGCCGGAAACGAGGGTGAGGATGTGGTCGTGACGACGGGCATCGGCACGCTGTCCGGCCGCGCCAATGGCGCCGTTGCCCACAAGGGCCGCGTCAACCTCGTCGTGCCGGCGGAAGCGATCGAGGTCCATGTGGCGGACGAGGTGACGGCTCCGGGCGCCAAGAACCGCGTCGACGCCCGTATCGAGCGCTCCGAGGTTGTCGGTCATATCGCGCACCTGACGGCGCGCCTGGACGATGGACGATCCGTTTCACTGGAAGCCCATGTCGACAAGTACCGCCCGGGTACCTTCCCGGCAGGCACGCCCGTCTTTCTGAGCTGGAACCCCGCCGAAGCGACGGTCATTCCAGCCAATTGAACCTCCGAAAACACGTAGGGAACCAAGGAGATACCCAATGGCGAAAGAGATTTTTTGTAGTTTCGGCATCGACGTCGATGCCGTGGCCGGATGGCTCGGCTCCTATGGCGGCGAGGATTCGCCGGACGATATTTCGCGCGGCCTTTTCGCCGGCGAGGTCGGCAGCCCGCGGCTTCTGAAGCTGTTCGAACGCTTCGGCATCAAGACGACCTGGTTCATCCCGGGCCACTCCATCGAAACCTTCCCCGAGCAGATGCAGGCCGTCGCCGATGCCGGCCACGAGATCGGCATCCATGGCTATACCCATGAAAACCCGATCGCGATGACCCGCGAGCAGGAGACCGAAGTGCTCGATAAATGTATCGAGCTCGTCACCAAGCTGTCCGGCAAGCGTCCGACCGGCTATGTGGCGCCGTGGTGGGAGTTCTCCAACGTCACCAACGAACTGCTGCTCGAGCGCGGCATCAAGTACGATCACTCGCTGATGCACAACGACTTCACGCCCTATTATGTGCGTGTCGGCGACAGCTGGACGAAGATCGACTATTCCAAGAAGCCGTCCGACTGGATGGTGCCCTTGAAGCGCGGTCACGAAACCGACCTCATCGAAATCCCGGCCTCCTGGTATCTCGATGACCTGCCGCCGATGATGTTCATCAAGAAGTCGCCCAACAGCCACGGCTTCGTGAACCCGCACGATATCGAGCAGATGTGGCGCGACCAGTTCGACTGGGTGTATCGCGAGATGGATTATGCGGTCTTCCCGATCACCATCCACCCGGACGTCGCCGGCCGCCCGCAGGTGCTGATGATGCTGGAACGCCTTTATGCCCATATGATCAAGCATCCGGGCGTGAAGTTCGTGACCATGAACGAGATCGCGGACGATTTCGCCAAGCGCTTCCCGCGCAAGAAGTAAACATCGAGGGAGCGGGTTTGCCCGCTCCCTTGCCCGGCAGGGAAAGGAACGGCGTCATGTGTTCGCTGTGCGGCGTCATCGGCGGAAACGAACATTGGACGGATGCGGTCGCCCGGCCCGGCGTCTTCACGCGCAATGTCGAACGGCTCGACCGTCGCCGCGAGCGTGCGCGGCGCGTCTCGGCGGCAAACAGCGTGCTATCGGCCTTCGGCATGAGCCTTTCCGACTGGCAGGGCTCCGCATTCGTGCTGGCAACGCGCACCGGCAAGAGCGAGATGATCGAGGATCTCGGTCACCTCTGGCCGGCAGCGGAACGGCTCTCCGGGCGGTTATGCGATCCGCTCGACCCGCAGCTGATCGCGCGCATGGAAGAGACCGACCATGGCTGAGATGCCCGCATTCACGCCCGTCCACCTGCTTACCGGTTTTCTCGGCTCCGGCAAGACAACGCTGCTCAAGCGGCTGCTGGCCGATCCCGCGCTTGCCGATACCGCCGTGCTGATCAACGAATTTGGCGAGATCGGCCTCGACCACCATCTTGTCGAGCGCATCGACGATACGATGGTGCTGCTGCAATCAGGCTGCGTGTGCTGCACGGTGCGCGGCGAGCTTGCCGACGCTTTGCGCGATCTTCATTCCAAGCGCGACCGGGGTCTCGTACCCTCCTTCACGCGTGTGATCATCGAAAGCACCGGTCTGGCGGACCCTTTTCCGGTGCTTTCCACGCTGAAATCCGATCCCGTTCTGCGTCACCATTTCCGCGCCGGCACCGTCGTGACGACGGTGGATGCGGTTAACGGCCTGGCGCAGCTCGATACTTACGTGGAATCCACCCGGCAGGCGGCCATTGCGGACCGGATTGTCATCACAAAGGCCGATCTGTGCAAGGGTGACGCCGGCCTGACCCGGCTCCTCTCGCGACTGACGGAGTTCAACCCGGATGCCCGGCGCATCATTGCCGGCAGTAACAGTCCGGATGCCGATGCGCTTTTTGGCGACGATGCCGCCCAGCGCGCGACGAAGCTGCAGTCGCCGAGCGGTTTCTACTGCGATACGCCGACATTGCGGGTGACGGCCGAGGGTGTGGCGCTGCACACGGCGATCTCCTCCTTCGTGATCACCGTCGACAGGCCGATCGACTGGACCGGCTTCGGCATCTGGCTCACCATGCTGCTTAACCGCCACGGCGAGCGTGTTCTGCGGGTCAAGGGAATCCTCGACCTCGCCGGGGAAGACCGCCCGGTTGCCGTGCACGGCGTGCAGCATCTCGTGCACCCGCCGGTGCATCTCGATGCGTGGCCTTCTGGGGAGCGTATCTCGCGCCTCGTCTTTATTGTTGACGGTCTCGATGCGAACCTGTTGAAACGGTCGTTCAACGCCTTCGCGCTTGCCGGGAACAGCGATGCCCGTCCACAGCCAGAGGCCGCAGCGCAGATCCGGAACGCCTAGAGCCCTTCATGAACAAGCATTCCCCGAAAGCGGTTCCAGCAGCCCCGGCCGTCCACACCGCAGGGCGCCCGAAGCTGCGCGTGCTGGGAACCGCCATCTCCCTTCTCGAGGAATTGCGCGTGAAGGCGGAGGCCGATCTCGGCATCGACATCTGCTTCGACAACAACGATTTCATCGTGACCCAGCACAAGGCCGCGCAGGAGCCGGACAGTTACGACATCTACGATCAGTGCTTCCACAATCTTGATATCGTCTGGTACTGGCGGGCCATCCAGCCTATCGAGACCGCGCGCATCACGCTCTGGGGCGAGATCAACGATCTGACGAAGACAGGGCAGATCGGCCCAAGCGCCCGCATGGGCCTGGGCGATGTGCCGGCGCGCAAGCTCTATGTGCAGCCAAGCCTTGCGCTCGGCGATGCGCCGACCGGACGCATTTCCATGCTGCCGACGACCCACAATTTCGACAGTTTCGCCTATCGCAGCGATGCGGTCGAGCACCGGCCGGCGATGGCGAGCTGGGCGGCTCTTCTGGACGAGCGCTGGAGCGGCCGCGCGGCGCTGGTCGACGAGCCGGCCATCGGCATCTTCGATGCGGCGCTCGCAGCCCAGGCCGCCGGCCTCATGACCTTCGGCGATATCGGCAACATGACAATCGCGGAGATCGATCAGCTGGTGGATATCCTGGAGGCGCGCCGCAAGGCGGGCTTCTTCCGCAGTTTCTGGCGCACTGCGGAGGATGCGGCGCGGCTGATGATCGACGGTGACACCGATATCCAGAGCATGTGGTCGACGGGCATCGGCATTCTCAACAGCCAGGGCCTGCCCGTCGAGCAGGCCGCGCCGGCGGAGGGATACCGGGCCTGGCATGGCGGTCTGTGCCTGTCGCGGCATCTGTCAGGCCGCATGCTGGACGTCGCCTACGAGTATCTCAACTGGTGGATTTCCGGCTGGCCGGGCGCGGTGGTGGCGCGCCAGGGCTATTATATCTCGACGCCGGAGCGGTCACGCGGCTACATGACGTCAGCGGAATGGGACTACTGGTACGAAGGGCTTCCCGCGCGCGAAGACCTTCCCGGCCCGGATGGAACCATCCGCATCAGGCGCGGCGCCTTGCGCAGCGGCGGTTCCTACTGGCAGCGTGCCAACAGCATTGCCGTCTGGAACACCACGATGGATGAACACAACTACCTCGTCCGACGCTGGATGCAGCTGGTCGGCCGCGCAGACAAGGATATTTGAGCATGACGCCCCGCTCGATCGCCCAGCTTTCCGTGCTTCTCCAGTCGGGTGCGCTCGACCCGGTCGATCTCGTCGAGGAAACGCTCGCCGCCATTGCCGGACACGCGGACCAGACCATCTTTACCACCGTGCTGGCGCAGCGCGCGCGGTCGGAGGCGTCGGCCTCCCGCAAGCGGCTGGCGGAAGGCCGGTCGCGCGGCGTCCTCGAAGGCATCCCTCTCGCCTGGAAGGATCTCTTCGATATCGAGGGTCTGCCGACCACCGCAGGTTCCCGCGTCCTGAAGGACAACGCGCCTGCTAGGCAGGACGCGGCCGTGGTGCGTGCGCTCGCCGGTGCCGGCATGGTGAGCGTCGGTCGGGTCAACATGAGCGAGTTCGCCTTTTCAGGCCTCGGCATCAATCCGAGTTTCGGCACGCCGCGCAATCCGGCCTCGCCGCAGGGCGAGCACCGTATCCCGGGCGGTTCCTCGTCCGGCTCGGGCGTTGCGGTGGCGGCCGGCCTCGTACCCGTCTCCATCGGCACGGATACGGGTGGGTCCGTGCGCATTCCCGCCGCCTTCAACGGCGTTGTCGGCTACAAGGCGACACGCGGCCGCTATTCGATGGACGGGGTCTTCCCGTTGGCAAAGAGCCTGGATTCGCTGGGGCCACTCTGCCATACCGTACAGGATGCGGTCTGGATCGATGCGGCGATGCGCGGTGCCCCGGCTGCGGGCCTTACGAGGCGCGTCGAAGCTTCCGGCCTCTCCTTCGTCGTCCCCGAGACCGTGGTTTTCGACGGGGCGGAACCCGAAGTCGTTGCCGCCTTCGAGGCCGCTGTCGAACGGCTGGCGAGAGCAGGAGCCCGCATCCGCCGTGAGGCCTTCCCGGAATTCTCCGCGATCTTCGATCTGATGGCCAAACACGGCGCGCTGGTGACAGCCGAAGCTTTCGTGCTCCATCGCGAGCGCATCACAGGCGCGACGGCGGCTGAAATGGACCCGCGCGTCGTCAAGCGCACGCTGCTGGGCGAAAAAATCTCTCTTTCCGACTATATCGCGACGCTTGAAGCGCGCGAAAGGCTGATGGCGTCCTTCGCGGCTCGCCTCGGTCCCGGCGAATTCCTTATCAGCCCGACGCTTCCGCATGTCGCGCCGCCCGCTCAGCCCCTGCTCGACGATGAAGACCTGTTCTTCGCCACGAATGCCAAGACATTGCGCAACACCCTGATCGGCAATTTCCTCGACTTCTGCGGCGTTTCCCTGCCTTGTGGCACGGGCGCCGCCGGTATGCCGGTTGGTCTTCTGGTGTCCGGGCCGAAGGACAGCGATGACGCTCTTCTGGCCGTGGCGGGCGCGGTGGAAGGTCTGCTCGGCTGAGAATAAACCCGTCGTTTCGGGTAAAGCCTGTTGATTCAGCAGGTTCGCGCAATCGGTTGTAAAAATCCACGATCGGGCCTTTCCCTTACGTGAGGGATGTGCCCTTTTGACCTTTCCAAACACACTTTGAGCCTTACATTGTGCAATGGACGGCCATCGCGCCGTCAAGGGCTTGAATGCCGACCCGTTGCGACGGTCCGGCTGTGATGTGAGGCGCATCTGGGTGTTGTTTGCGTTTTGCCAAAGGAGGATTTGATGCACGCAAACGATGTTGACCTCGACAGTTGCGCGCGCGAACCCATCCATGTTCCCGGATCCGTCCAGCCGCATGGCGCGTTGCTGGTGCTCGATCCCGGTGATTTCCGCATTCTGCAGGTGTCCGCGAACGTTGCCGATATAGCCGGTGCCGACGCGCGCACCATTGCCACGGCGCTTTCGCCTCAGCTTGCGGCTTGGAAAGCGTCGGGCGCCGCGCCCGCGCGTCTCGTCGCGGAAGGTTACGCGCTCGATGTCGCCGTCCATCGTCATGACGGCCGCGTCATCGTGGAGCTGGAGCGGGCCGCATCGGAAACGATAGACGACCCGCTTGCGCGATTGACGGCCTTTGCGCAGCAGATGGCCGGCAACATCGAACTGGAGGATGCGCTTTCGGCGGCTGCCCGCCTGATCGTCCGGCTCTCGAATTTCGACCGCGCGCTCGTCTACCGGTTCGATCCGGACTGGAACGGCCACGTCGTGGCGGAAGCGGGGAATGGTGCGCTTCCGTCCTATCTCGATCTTCGGTTCCCGGCCGGCGACATTCCCGCCCAGGCGCGTGACCTCTATCGACTCAATCCCCTTCGCCTCATCCCGAATGCCGACTACCGGCCCGTGCCGTTGCTTGCGCAGGACGAGGAGGAGGGCCGGGCGCCCGTCGACATGACGTTTACCCAGATCCGCAGCGTGTCGCCCGTCCATCTCGAATACATGCGCAACATGGGCACGCTGTCGTCCATGTCCATATCGATCCTGATCGACGGCCGCCTGTGGGGCCTTGTGGCCTGTCACAGCAGCAAGCCGCATATCGTTCCGGTGCGGGTGCGCGACGCCTGCAACTTCATCGTCCAAAGCCTCGCCATGCAGATCGGTGCTTCCTCGCGCGCGCAAACGGCAGCCATCGGCATGGAGCTCGGGCGTCTGCATGCGAAGCTCCTCGCGTCAATGGCCGATGCCGATCGCTGGGATGAAGGCCTGGCGAATGCACCCGATACCCTGCTTGCCCTGACGCGCGCATCCGGCGCAGCGATCCTCTCGCAGAACGGTTTCTCGCGGGTGGGGGATGTGCCGGATGAAGATGCCGTGCGCCGGCTGACGCAATGGCTGTCCGAAAATGGCCTCGCGACCGATATCTATGCGACGGACTGCCTTGCCGCGGCCGGTTTCGACGACGGTAGCGTGGCGGAAACGGCCTGCGGCATTATCGCCTGTCGCATCTCCGAAAGCGATGACAACTGGCTTGTCTGGTTCCGCCCGGAAGTCATCAGGACGGTCACCTGGGGCGGGGATCCGCACAAGGTGGTGCAGGAGAGCGGCAGAATCCATCCGCGGAAATCCTTCGAGGCGTGGCGGGAAAGCGTGCGCGAAAGAAGTGCGCCCTGGCACGAGGCGGAAATCGGAGCGGCCCATGATCTTCGGGCCTCCATTGTCGAGATCGTGCTGAAAAAGGCCGAGCAACTGGCGCGCCTTGCCGCCGATCTGCAGAAATCCAACAAGGAGCTGGAGGCGTTCTCCTATTCGATCTCCCATGATCTTCGCGCGCCTTTCCGTCATATCGTTGGCTTCTCACAGCTCTTGACCGAGCGCGAAAAAAATCTCGACGAACGCTCGCGCCATTATCTCCAGATGATATCGGACTCGGCGTTGGCCGCCGGGGAACTGGTCGACGACCTCCTGACGTTCTCCCATCTCGGACGGGCGACACTGGCGAGCGGCAAGGTCGATATGAACAAGCTTGTCGAGGAGGTGCGGCTCGGCCTTGCCGAAGAGACCAGGGACCGCACCATCGAATGGCGGATCGGTGATCTGCCGATGGCGCGGGGCGACGGCGCTCTGCTGCGTCAGGTATGGCACAACATGATCGAAAATGCCGTGAAATACACACGTCCCCGCGAGGTCGCGCGGATCGATATCTCGGGCGAGCATGTCCAAGGCGGCCTGCTTTACCGGGTGAGGGACAATGGCGTCGGTTTCGACATGGCCTATCAGGCAAAGCTCTTCGGTGTATTTCAGCGCCTTCAGCGCAGCGAGGATTTCGAGGGAACCGGTATAGGGCTTGCGCTTATCAAACGCATCGTGGAAAGGCATGGCGGCAGCGTGGATGCCACTGGCGCGGTTGATGGCGGTGCCTGCTTCACTTTTTTCCTACCCGTTCTAACTGAGGAATGATCCGTGTCCGACCTGAGGCCCATCTTGCTGGTTGAAGACAATCCCCGAGATCTGGAATTGACATTGACGGCACTGGAGAAGTGTCAGATCGCCAACGATGTCATCGTTGCACGCGACGGTGCCGAGGCGCTGGATTTCCTGAACCTCGAAGGCGCATTTGCCACGCGCGAACCGGGTGATCCGGCCGTCGTGCTGCTGGACCTGAAACTGCCGAAGGTCGATGGACTGGAGGTGCTCGCCAAGGTGAAGGGCGACACGAACCTGCGCCATATTCCCATCGTCATGTTGACATCCTCCCGCGAGGAGCAGGATCTCGTCAACAGTTACGAACTCGGGGTCAACGCCTTCGTTGTGAAGCCGGTCGAGTTCAGCCAGTTTTTCAAGGCGATCCAGGACCTTGGCGTGTTCTGGGCGCTGCTCAACGAGCCGCCGCCTAAGTCCCGGCAGCGTGGCGGGAGCTGATATGGATTGCATGCCCAAGATTCTTCTTCTCGAAGACAGTGCCGTCGATGCCGAACTGATCGAAGCCCAGCTGGAAAGCCTGGAAGGGACCGTGACGTTGACCCGGGTCGCCACCCGGGCGGCGTACGAGGCTGCACTGGCGCGCGAGAGCTTCGATATCATCCTCTCCGATTTCTCCCTGCCGGACTTTGACGGCATGGCCGCCTTGGATGTGGCGCTGTCTACGGCGCCGGATGCGCCGTTCATCTTCGTTTCCGGGGTGCTGGGCGAAGAGGCTGCGATTGCGGCCTTCCGCAAGGGGGCGACCGACTATGTCCTCAAGCAGCGGCTGGTGCGTCTGCCGGCCGCCGTCACCCGTGCGCTGAACGAGGCGCGCGAAAGGGCCACGCGCAAGCGGATCGAACAGCAGAAGGATCTGCTGGTCCGTGAGCTCAGTCACCGCGTCAAGAACAACCTCGCCGTCGTTCTGTCACTGATCCGCCGCACCGGCCGCAACTGCGCGACCGTTGCCGAATTCGAGGCGAAGCTCGTCGCCCGTGTTCGTGCCATGGCGGATGCACATGAGCTTCTCTTCGAAGGCAACTGGGACGAGACCGAGCTTTTGAACGTCTTCCGCAGGGCGGTGCGCCCGTACAACGCCGATCTGTCACGCTTCGATTTCGGCCGTCACGATCTCGTTAGCCTCGACCCGAAGGCCGCGCTTTCGATCGGCATGGTGATAAACGAGCTTGTCACCAACGCCGCCAAATACGGGGCGCTGGCAAATGACCAGGGGCGTATCGCGATCGAATGGTTCATCCAGGAGGATGCCGCTTCAGCGGTGCTGCATTTCACATGGTCGGAAAACGGCGGACCGGCCGTTGCCCTGCCGGATGGGGAGGGCTTCGGCACGCAGCTGATCAAGACCAATATCGAATATGAGCTCGAGGGTCAGGTCAGGCTCGACTATAACGCCGAGGGCTTTGCAGCGGAGATCCGCATTCCGCTTCCGGTGGCCTAGGACGCCTTGTCGATCTGTTCCAGCAGGCGGCGCTGCAGGAGGCCGAGATCGCAGGGCTTGGGGAGGAGCACGACATTGCTGAGATCGGCCTGCGTTTCAGGCAGCTCTGCATAGCCGGAGCACACGACGAGCGGCGTGCCGGCCTTATCGAGCCGTTCGATGACGGGATAGGAATAGACCCCGCGCAGGTTGAGATCGAGCACCGCGGCGTCGATCCCTTCAGAAACCGCGCGCATTGCCTGCTCTACGCTGGAAACAGGACCGATCACCCTCGCGCCGAGGTCGGTGAAGAAATCCTCCAGATCGAGAGCCAGGAGAGGATCGTCCTCCAGAATGAGGACGCGCTTGTTTTCAAATCCGTTGTTCACTTGATATTCCGATATTTCCTGTTAGCGAGCGCCCGCTGTAACTAGAGCCTTGGCGAGCTTGTTCAATATCGCCAGCGAAGTTGTTTCGGTGATTGCCGAATACCGTTGGCAATTTGCGGACGGCTCCTATGTTATGCATGCGGTGCACCGAAGGCGGATTTCTGAATGGATTTGAAAGCTTTGTCCCGAGACGAACTTGAACGGGAGATCGTTCGTCTTCGCGCGATGGGGACGGAGGCCGATGCCGATACCACTGAGGGCGCCATGCTGCGCGCGCAAGCGCGATACCGCGCGCTGTTCGAGGCGATTGACGACGGCTTCTGCATCATCGGCTTCATCGACGGGCCGGAAGGTCCCCTGAGCGACTACGTGCATGTGGAGGCCAATTCCGGCTACGAGCGCCATACCGGTATCTCCGATATCGTCGGAAAGCGTCTCCGCGAGATCGAGCCGGCAAATGCGGATATCTGGCTGGAGCTTTACGGCGGGGTGCTGCGAACCGGCCGGGCGGTGCGTTTCGAACAGGAATTCAAGGCGGCCGGCCGTATCATCGAGGTGTCTGCGACCCGTATCGAGCCCGAAAGCCTGTGCCAGGTCGCGGTCTTGTTCCGCGATGTCACCGCGCGCAAGCTTGCCGAGGCGGCGTTGCGGGAGAGCGAGAGCCGTGTGCGCGACAACATACAGCGTGTCCAGCTTGCCATGGCCGCGGGCGCCATCATCGGCACATGGTTCTGGGACGTTCCCTCCGACCATTTCACGGTCGATGAGGGCTTTGCGGAAGCGTTCGGGTTCGATCCGCAGAAAGGGCGCAGCGGCCTGAGCCTTCAGGAAGTCATCGAGACGGTGCATCCCGATGATCGGGAAGGGCTGATTGCGGCCATCAACGAAGCGATCGCGCAGGGCGGCGCCTACGCGCACCAATACCGCACGCGGCGGGCGGATGGGAAATTCTACTGGCTCGAAGCGAATGGTCGCGTCGAGCTAGCGCCCGACGGCACGGCGCTTAAATTTCCCGGGGTTCTCATCGATATCGAAAGCCGGCGTGCGGTGGAGGCCGAGCGCGATCGCGCACTTGTGGCGTTGCGCGCCCTCAATGATACGCTGGAGCAGCGCGTCGAGGAGCGCACCGCGGCGCTGATGCAGACGGAGGCGGCGCTGCGGCAGGCACAGAAGATGGAGGCCGTCGGACAGCTCACGGGCGGTCTGGCGCACGATTTCAACAACATCCTTGCCGGTGTCAGCGGAAGTCTCGATTTGATGAAGACGCGGCTCACGCAGGGGCGCATCGCCGAGATCGACCGCTACATTACCGGCGCCCAAGGGGCTGTGAAACGCGCCGCAGCACTGACCCAGCGCCTGCTCGCCTTTTCGCGTCGGCAGACACTCGATCCCAAACCGTCCGATATCAACCGCGTCGTGGCGGGCATGCAGGATCTGATCACAAGGAGCGTCGGTCCCGCCGTGGCTGTCGAAACGGTGGCCGCAGGCGGGCTCTGGACCGCCTTCGTCGATGTCGGCCAGCTCGAAAATGCACTCCTCAACCTATGCATCAACGCCCGTGACGCGATGCCCGATGGTGGGCGCCTGACGATTGAGACCGGCAATCGCTGGCTCGACGAGCGGACAGCGTCTCAAAGGGGCGTGCCTCCGGGACAATATGTTTCTCTCTGTGTCAGCGACACGGGAAGCGGTATGTCTGCGGATGTCGTCGCGAGGGCGTTCGATCCGTTCTTCACAACCAAGCCGATCGGTCAGGGAACGGGCCTCGGATTGTCCATGGTCTACGGATTTGCGGGCCAGTCCGGCGGCGCTGTGCGCATTTATTCCGAGGTTGGCAAGGGGACGATGATCTGTATCTATCTCCCGCGTCATGCCGGAGACCAGCAAGAGGAGGAGCCGCCGGTGGAAAACGATCCTATCTCCGCATCAGATACGCTGGGCACCATTCTGGTGGTCGATGACGAACCGCTCGTCAGGATGGTCGCCGTCGAAATTCTCGAGGACCTCGGCTATGTGGTCCTTGAGGCGGGCGATGGTCCATCCGCGCTTAAAATCCTCCAGTCCCGGCCGGAAATCTGCCTTCTCGTGACGGATGTCGGCTTGCCGAACGGCATGAACGGTCGCCAACTGGCCGATGTCGTGCGAGAAACGCGACCGGAACTCAACGTGCTTTTCGTGACGGGCTACGCGGAAAATGCCGTCCTGAACCACGGCCATCTCGATCGCGGCATGCAGGTCGTGACGAAACCGTTTTCCTCAGAAACGCTTGCCCGGCGCGTGAAGGACCTGATCGGCGGTTCGGCATAGTCTTGCCGCCCCGGGTCCAACTGCCCCCACAAATGACGCGCCGCGAGGGAACGAGGCGCGGCAACCGAATTTCTAACGACCGAAGAGACATGGCTTACAGCGAAAGACGCTTTGAATTGAGAGACCGGACACGCGATGGCCATGAGCGGCTGGACGCTGCAGTGGGGGCGTTTGACAGCCTGCGAAGCTACAGCCACTACGTCGGCTTTCTCGGCACGTTCCGCGCCACGATGGATGACCAGCTGGCCGGTGCGATCTGGCCGCTCGAATGGAGCTGGCGACCGACCATGGTCTCGGCGGCACTCGCGCAGGATGCGCAAGACCTGGGTCTTGATGCTGCGCGTTCGATGAAGGCCGCGATCGATCTGAGAAAGCCCAGCGCGCTGCTCGGTGCGCTCTATGTTCTTGAAGGATCGACCCTCGGCGCGCGTGTTCTGCGGCAGCGCGCGGCAGGGCTGGGCATGACGGGCGCCTTCGGAGCAAGACACCTTTCCCTTATGTCAAATGATATGGCGCAATGGCAGTCGTTCCTATTATTGTTGGACGACGCATGTGATTTCGATATGGACCACGCGGCCGCAGCGGCCAATGAGGTCTTTGCCATTGCCTTGCGGTGCTTTGAAAGTGGTCGTGTTGTCTACCAGTGATGCTGTAAACCTGAATACCTGCGATCGCGAGCCGATCCACATTCCCGGCAGCATTCAGCCGCACGGATGCCTGATCGCGTGCGACATAAGTCTGGCGCGGATCGAACGCGCGTCCGCCAATGCGGCGGATATCCTGGGATACGATGGCAATCTCGTCGGTCGCGATGCCGCCGACGTTCTGGGTGGAAAACTGCTGCATGATCTTCGCAACGCCATGGCTGCGACCAATTCGGCGTCGCGGCCGGCTCTCATGCTGGACGTGACCATCGGCGGACGCGTGTTTGATATTGCCATCCATCATTACAAGTCCGCGGTCATTATAGAATTCGAACCGTCGCCCTCCGTTGGTCAACCCTTGCACATTGCCCGCGAGATGATCGGCCGGATCAGCGATGCCACGGAAGTCGAACGTCTGGTTCAGCGCGCAGGGCGCGTCGTCGCCGGTGTCACCGGATATGACCGCGTCATGGTCTACCGCTTCGAGCATGACGGTTCGGGCAAGGTGGTAAGCGAAACCAAGCGCGCTGATCTGGAGAGCTTTCTCGGCCAGTACTTCCCCGCGAGCGATATCCCGCAACAGGCACGCACGCTCTACCTCAAGAACACGATCCGTGTGATTGCGGATGCCAGCGGGAGCCGCGTGCCGATCGAGCCCGTGCTGGACGCCTCCGGTGAACCACTGGATCTCAGCTTCGCGCATCTGCGCAGCGTATCGCCCATCCATTGCGAATATCTGCGCAATATGGGTGTTGCCGCATCCATGTCCATCTCGATCGTTCTCGATGGCTACCTCTGGGGGCTGATCGCGTGCCATCATTATTCGCCGCGCGTTCTGCCGATGGCGCAGCGCGTAGCCATGGAGGTGTTCGGTGAATTCTTCTCGCTGCACCTCAAGTCGCTCAAGGAGCGCCGGCGTGTAGCCGCTGTTGCTGGTACGCGCGAGGCGCTCGATCGCTTTCTGATCCTCTCATCTCACCACGAGGATGTCGGTGCACTGTTGCGCCAGAGCCTTCACGAATTTTCCCGACTTCTGCCCAATGACGGTGCCGGCGTGATGTTCGACGGTCGTTGGACCGGCACCGGCGCGACGCCCCCGGATGACGCCCTGCCTGCTCTTCTTGATTTCGTACAGACGGTGGGCGAGGGCCGTATCTGGGCAACCCACAGCCTGTCGCAGAAAATGCCCGAAGCGGCCGCCTACAGCGACCGCGTGTCCGGCGTGCTTGCCATTCCGCTTTCGCAGACGGGTTCGGACTGCCTTTTCTTCTTCCGCAAGGAACTTGTTCAAACCCTCGACTGGGCGGGCAACCCCGAAAAGACCTATGAGACCGGTCCGCTCGGCGACCGTCTGACACCGCGCAAGAGCTTCGCGATCTGGAAGGAGACGGTGAAGGGACAGGCGCAGTCCTGGGCCGAATCCGAGCGGGAGATCGCCGAGATCGTGCGCGTCGCGATAGTCGAGATCGTTCTTCGGCAGAATGAACTCATGGCGGGCGAAAGGCGCAAGTCCGAAGTTCGCCAGCGTATGCTGAACGAGGAACTGAGCCACCGGGTGAAGAATATCCTGGCGGTCATCAAATCTCTGGTGACGAGCCCCCAGCACCATAAGAGTACGCTGGAGCAATATGTCGAGACATTGCAGGGGCGTATCGAGGCGCTGTCCATCGCGCATGACCAGGTCGTGCGCGGCGATGGCGGCGGCATACTCGCCGAGCTTCTCGATGCCGAGCTCCGGCCCTACCGCGCCAAGGAATCGACAATTGTTCTTGAAGGCCCGGCGATATGGCTCGACAGCCGCGCTTTCTCGGTCATGGCGCTGGTCTTTCACGAACTCGCCACCAATGCGGCCAAATATGGCGCGCTTTCGGTGCCGACCGGTACGGTGGACGTGACATGGGAGATGACCGCGACGGGAACCTGTGAAATCAGTTGGCGGGAAAAAGGCGGGCCGGTTGTCGGGGTTCCATCGCGCAGCGGCTTCGGCAGCGCGCTCATCGATCGCAGTGTGCCCTACGACCTTGGCGGTGAAAGCGTGATCAGGTTCGAGCCGTCGGGTCTCGTTGCGACGTTCCGGATTCCACCGCCGCATGTGAAGCTGACCTCGTCCAAGGGGCAGCCGACGAAGCGCGCCGTCGAGCGCGCGCGGGAGGTGGCCAACACATTGGCTGCGGCCGACCCGTCGGTCCTTATTCTGGAAGATCAGATTTTGATCGCACTGGATCTGGAAGCCATGCTCGCGGATGAAGGACTGTCGAAAGTCATGACGACGAGTTCAATCCGGCAGGC
This sequence comes from Shinella sp. H4-D48, assembly GCF_022637395.1. Classification (GTDB taxonomy): domain Bacteria; phylum Pseudomonadota; class Alphaproteobacteria; order Rhizobiales; family Rhizobiaceae; genus Shinella; species Shinella sedimenti. Next base: position 378,824 of record NZ_CP093339.1, read on the forward strand.
AATGGCGCAGATTGAGGCCCAGGCTCCCGACCTCGCCGTCCTCGACATCAATCTGGGGCAGACCACATCCTTCCCGGTTGCCCAGGAACTTCGCAGGCGGTCGATACCGTTTGTCTTTGCGACCGGCTATGGCGAAAACGCGCAGCTCCCGGAAGAGCTTGCAGGCATCCCGATCGTTCACAAGCCCTACAGCCGGAACACCATCGTTTCGGCGCTCACGTCGCTCATGCAAAAGCAATAGGAGCCGGTTCTCGCTCACTGAAGGGATGCGAGCGGACCCACGACAATGAGCGTGGCGAGCGACAGGATGACCGCCGGGGTAGCGACAACCACGCCGATTTTCAGGAACTGCCATGCGCCGATATGCAGCCCTTCACGGCGCAGGGCCGTCAGCCACAGGATGGTGGCGAGCGATCCGGTGACCGAAAGGTTCGGGCCCAGATCGACGCCGATCATCGTGGCGGCGGACACGAGCTGCGGCATGTCGGCCGTATGAAGGGCGCTTGCCGCCAGAAGCCCGACAGGTAGGTTGTTGGCAAGGTTCGAGAAAAGCGCGGCTGCAGCACCCGATGCGAAGGCCGTCGCGTAGACGCTTTGTGCCGCACCCTGCACGATCCAGCCGCCGATGAGGGTATGAAGACCGGTGGCCTCTGTCGCCTCGACGACCACGAAAAGCCCGGCCACGAGAAGCAGGGCGGTCCATGAAATACCACGAAGGATCTCGCCCGGCCCCTCGCAATTGGCAATCAGGATCAGGGCGGTCGTCACGGCTCCGGCGAGGAACGTGGTCAGCCCCAGGTCGCCGCCGAGCGCGGACACCGCCACCAGCAGAACGGCGGTGACGCAAAGTGCTAGTCCGGCAAGCCGCGCCTGGCGTGTCAGTGAAACGCCTTCGACGATTGTGGAGACCGTGTCTTCGGCCAGCGCCTTGCGCTGGGTCCACCAGAGCGCCGCGAATGTAACGACGATGGCGACAAGTGAGGGAAGCGCGAACAGGCTCAGCCAGTGCAGGAGCGACGGCATGGTGCCGTTTCCAAAAACGACCAGATTGGCCGGATTGGAGATGGGCAGCACGAAACTCGCCGCATTGGCGATGAAGGCGCAGATCAGCAGATATGGCATGGGGTCGCGCACCTTCGCTGCCTTGCACGCGGCATAGACGGCGGGTGTAAGGACGACGGCGGTGGCATCGTTGGAGAGAAACGCCGTTACCAGAATGCCGCATCCGTATATGAGCACGAAGAGACGGCGCGGCGAGCCGCGGGCATGCGACGTAGCAAATGCAGCCAGCCAGTCGAAAAGCCGCTCGCGGCGCGCGATTTCCGAAAGCAGCATCATGCCGATCAGGAAGAGATAGACATCCGTCCCTCGTCCAACGGCTTCGAGCGCTGCGGATGGTGCAAGCGAGCCGAGCACCACGAGCAGGGCGGCGCCCAGGATGGCCCAGACCGCCTCCGGCCAGGCGAAGGGACGAAGGACGACGCCGGTCACCGTTAGGCCCGCGACGATCCAGGTCAGTGAAAAGGTGCTCATAAAGGTTCTCAGGAGGGCGCGTTCACCGCGTTCAGGGGGTCTCCATCGTCGTCAGACCGTTCCGGCGCGATCAGACGATGCGCGGTACAGAACACGACGAAGGCCAAGATCGACACTGCGCCATGGACCCAGTAGGCCAAGCCGTAACCGCCGATATCGGTCAGCCATCCCGCTACCACATTGCTGAGCGAAGCGCCAATCCCCTGCACGGTCATGACGGCGGCAAGGCCCACATTGAAACGCCCGGTTCCCGAGAGAATGCGCTCCGCCGCAATCGGTGTTGCAATGCCAAGCAGGCCGGCACCCACGCCGTCCAGGATCTGCACCGGGTAGATCCAGGAAAAGCTGGAGAACGTGCCCGCGAGCGCGCCGCGGATGGGCAGCGCGGCGAGTGCCAGCAGAAAGACGCTCGCAAGGCCGAAACGACGGATGAGCAGGGGTGCCGCCACAGCCATCACGATCATGGAAAGCTGCGCGACCCCCGTAGTGATGGCCGTCGTACGGAAGGGCGTGCCGAGCTGGATGGAGAAATCTTGGGCGATCAGGCGGCCGATAGGCGCGTTACCGAAATGGAAGATCATCAGCGTAACCGCGAGAAGGATCAGCCCCTTTCGGCTCACCAGCACGGAAAAGCCCGATGGTCCCGGCTTGCCGTCGTCATGTGCGAGGCCGCGGGCCACCGCGTGGTCCACCTTGGAGGGATCGATGGCAAGGACGGCGACGATTGTGGCTGCCGCCGTGAGGACCATCATCACGATGACGCCCATCTCGCCGTAATAGCTCGTGGCGGCATAGATCGCCGCGAGCGAGACGACGTTTCCCGCATGGTTCCAGAACTCGTTGCGCGCGACCTGGTCGGAGAAGCGTCGTTCCCCGACAAGACCGAGCGTGAGGCCCATCAAGGCCGGACCGATCACCGCGCCGACGATGGCGGTCGCCGACTGCCCGCCGAAGACGGACGCATTGGAGGGGCTGGCCAGTGTCCAGAGGGCGGCGCCCGTGACGAGGAGCACAGGAAGGATGATTAGGGCGCGCTTGTGGCGCGACGCGTCTACCCATGCCCCGAAGAGCGGCGTGGCGATCATGCCGAGCACGCCGCCAAGTGTTGCGACGAGCCCCAGCGTCATGGGAGACCAGCCGCGTGTGGCGAGAAAGCCGTCCAGAAACGGTCCCAGGCCATCCCGGGCGTCGGCCAGGAAGAAGTTCAGAACGGCGAGCGCGACGAGCGAGCGGCCGGCGAGTGTCGATGGCGTGGACTGCATGCGCGGCGGCCTCGATAAACGAGATGAGTGGAAAAGCTTCCCGAAATGGACGGAAAGCAAAAAGGTTCCACCCAGCCAATAAAGGCTACCCGTCCATCACATGGCGTACCTTCTCGGCCAGCTGGTCGAGGCTGAACGGCTTTTGAAGAAGGTGCGTGCCGGGGTCGAGGATACCGTTATGAACCACGGCATTGCGCGTATAGCCCGTCGTATAGAGGACCTTGAGATTGGCGACCTTCGAGGCTGCGATTTCGGCAAGCTCTCGTCCGCTCATCTGCGGCATGACGACGTCCGTAAACAAAAGCGTCGGCTTCAAACCGGCGTCGAGGAGGGCGATCGCAGCAGGCCCGTTCGCGGCTTCCGCGACGGTATAGCCAAGTTCACGCAGCGCTTCCGTCGAGAAGTTGCGGACGCGCTCGTCGTCCTCCACCACGAGAACGAGTTCGTCCCGTCTGCCGCGTGCCGGCTCGTTGCCCAGCGGGACGATGTTCCTGGCTTCGCCGGTGCCGTAGTGACGAGGCAGATAGATCTTGACGTTCGTGCCGTGTCCGAGCTCCGAATAGATCCTAACATGCCCGCCGGATTGCCTGACGAAACCGAAAACCTGGCTCAGACCGAGGCCGGATCCCTTACCCACTTCTTTGGTCGTGAAGAACGGATCGAACGCCTTGGCCAGCGTCTCCTTCGTCATGCCCGTGCCGGTATCCGTCACGGCGATCATGACATATTGGCCGACGGACATGGAATGCTCTCTCGCATAGTCTTCGGCGATGAACGTGTTGGCCGTTTCGACAGTGAGTTTGCCGCCCTGGGGCATTGCATCGCGGCCATTGACGGCGAGATTGAGGATGGCGTTCTCGAGCTGGCTCGAATCGGCGTTGATCCGCCACAGGCCGGCTGCCATCACGGTCTCCACCTGAATCTGTTCGCCAAGGGCGCGGGTCAGCAGCTCCGTCATGCCCGACACCATGCGGTTCGGCTCGATCACCTCGGGCTGGAGCGGCTGCCGGCGGGAGAAGGCCAGCAGGCGCTGGGTGAGGGCCGCCGCGCGGTTCGCACCGTCCTTGGCTGCCTCGATGTAACGGCTCAGGTCGGTTTCGCCGCGCGCAAGCCGTCTTTCCAGCAGGTTCATCGCACCGAGGATAACCGCCAGCATATTGTTGAAGTCATGCGCCACGCCGCCCGTAAGCTGGCCGACGGCTTCCATCTTCTGTGCATGGCGAAGCTGAGCTTCGGCCTCCATCAGTTTGGCTGTCCGCTCCTCGACGGCTTTTTCGAGATCTTCACGAGACCGGGCAAGGACTTCCTGCGCATCCACGATGTCCTGGATGTCCGTGCAGGAGCCGAACCAGCGCGTGATGTTGCCCGCATCGTCCCGCACCGCCTGCGCCCGGCCAAGCACCCAACGATAGACGCCAGATTTGTGCCGGAGGCGGTACTCGATATGATAGGGTTCGCCCGTTGCCAGACATTGACGCCAGACGTCCCAGGCGCGCTCCTGATCGTCGGGATGGAACATGCCGTTCCAGCCATCACCATCCGTCGAGCCGACGGGAACGCCGGTGAAATCATACCAACGCTGGTTGTAATAGTCGTGATGGCCGTCCGGCAGTGTTGACCAGAGCATCTGGTCGACCGAATTGGTGATGGCACGAAACCGCTCTTCGCTGTCACGCAGATCGGCTTCGGCCTTTTTTCGCTCAGTGATATCGAAGCTGACGCCGGGAAAGCGGAGAACCGTTCCATCCGGCGCGAGCGTCGGCCTTCCCTCGGCAATGACCCATCTGCTAGAGCCGTCCGGCTGCAAGAGCCGGTATTCCTGCGAGAAGTTTTTTCCGGTCTTCATCGCCGTGTTGATGGCGTCTCGGACCGATGGCAGGTCGTCAGGATGCAGTCCGGCAAAAAACTCCGCGATCGGCGCGCCCGAGGCGGCCCGTTCGCGCGGGACGCCGTAAAGTTTGGCAAAGCGCGCGTCCGCGATGATCCTGTCGTTCGGTACGTCCCAATCCCAGGTCCCGACCGTGTCGGAAGCGCCCAGCGCAAACTCCAGCCGCTCTTCGCTGGCGCGGAGCGCGCGTTCCGCCGAAAGGCGCGCCGTCGTTTCGTTGCCCTGATTGAAAATGCCGAGAACGCGATCCTTGTCGTCAAAGATCGGCGCAAAGCTGTAGTCCCAGTGGGTCTGCTGGACACGGCCGCCGCGCTCCATCGGCAGCATCTGGTCGGCAACGGAAAATCCCTTTCCGGTCGTCATCACCGCCGTCAATTGCGGCTCGATCACGTGCCATATGTCCGCCCATACCTCACGGGCGGGTCGCGCCAGCGCCCATGGGTGCTTCTCCCCGGCAATCGGCGCCCACGCGTCATTATAGATCAGCCTCAGATCGTCTCCCCAGTAAATGGCGGTGGGAAGCGTCGTGTTGAGACATAGACTGACCGCCATCCGCAGTTCCAACGGCCATTCGGATGGATTGGCAAAGCCGTGGCTGGCCCAGTCGAGCGCCAGGATGTGTCGGCTCATTTCGGTGGTCGGCTCTGCGGGGATCGTCATCAGGAGATCTCGGATATTTTGTTCGACGTATATGGGCTTCGATCCGACTTTGGGAAGCGCATCCGCAACAGTTTCCGATGCGTTCGATCTGATGCCAAACTCGTCCCATTGAAGCTGAGTTGGGCCTCCATGTCATGCCGTTACCGCCACTTCATACAGTGTTTTATTAAATATAAAATTTTATCTTCCGCATCGAAGCGTTTCGTCCGGGACACGAAAGTAACGGGAGCGCTTAGGAAACACCAGCGGGGGCAAAATGCTTTTCAATTCAACGACCGGACGAAATATATTCTACGTTGCGCTATGCGGCCTTACTGCAACCATTGCGGCGTCGTCCGTGCTGTTTTACCGTGCCTATGAGGACGTAAGGCACAGCAGTCTTGCGAACATGCGGCAGATCTCCGAGGCGGAAGCGCTGAAGTCGGAAAAGACCATCGGCGGCACCATCCATATCGTCAATGGGCTTGGCTCCGTGCTGGAGACGATGAAGCAGACGGGTGATGTGGATCGCGCCGAGACGGACCAGACCATCAGACACATGCTGGAGAAGAACCCTGACATCCTCGCACTCTGGACAGGCTGGGAACCGAATGCGTTCGATGGCAAGGACGCCGATTTCGCCAGCAAGCCCGGTTACGATGCCACCGGTCGTTACGTGCCATACTGGGTGCGTGGCGGTGATGGAAAGATCACAAATACGGCGCTGACCGATTACGCCACGGCCGGGCCGGGCGACTATTATCAACTGCCCTTCACGCAGAACAAGACCTTCGTCATCGAGCCCTATCCATATGCTATTGACGGCAAGGATGTGCTGATCACCTCTGTTGCCATGCCGATCGTCGTTGATGGTAAGACCGTCGGCGTTGCAGGCCTCGACCTTTCGCTCCAGGCAACGAGCAACGCGCTTGCACAGATCCGCCCGATGGGCACCGGCTCCATCAGCCTTGTGACGAGCGCCGGCAAGATCATCGGGCACCCCAACCCGGCCCTCATCGGGAAAAGCCTTGCCGATGGCGGTGCTGAAACCGCCAATTGGGATCAGCTTATCGCCAATGCCGGCGTCGAAAAGGAAATGGTTGCCGCAGACGGCAGCATCCAGTTCGCAATGGCATCGCCCGTTCGGTTGGCACCGGATATGACGTGGTATGCGATCGTTTCCGTGCCGAAGAGCACGGTGTTTGCGCAAGTGAACGCCATGATGCGGGACGCGATTGCAATCGTCGTCGTGGCCGCAGCGCTGCTCGCGCTGGCCGGCTGGTTGATCGCGCGCCGGTTCATTGCCCGCATTTCGAACGTCATCGATGAGACGGCCCGTATTGCGCAAGGCGAGCTGCAGCTCGTGTTGAAGGACGCTGCAGCCAAGGATGAGATCGGCGATCTTGCCCGGTCGCTGGAAGTGCTTTTGCAGAACAATCGTGAAAAGGCCCGGCTGGAGCAGGAAGCGGAGGACAACCGCAGCCTCAGCGAAGAAGAGCGTATCGCGCGCGAACGCAGTGCCGCCAGGGATGCCGCCGACATCAAGTTCGCGGTCGACAGCCTTGCCGGCGGTCTTGCCAGACTGGCCGACGGCGATGTTTCCTGCCGCATTCATGATCCCTTCGTCGAGCGGCTCGACGGCGTCCGCAACGACTTCAACAGCTCGGCCGAGAAACTGCAGGATGCTCTCATGCGCGTCGCGGAGAATGCCCGTGGCATCGATGCCGGCGCCAATGAGATCAAGTCGGCAGCTGACGACCTGGCACGGCGCACCGAGCAACAGGCCGCAGCCGTGGAGGAAACCGCGGCAGCCCTCGAGGAGATCACCACCACGGTCAGGGATGCGGCCAAGCGGGCCCATGAAGCCGGCCAGCTCGTTGCCCGTGCCCGAACGGGTGCGGAGCGCTCCGGTGATGTGGTCCGTCAGGCCGTCATCGCGATGGAACGCATCGAGCATTCATCCGGCCAGATTTCCAGCATCATCGGCGTGATCGACGAAATCGCCTTCCAGACGAACCTTCTGGCGCTGAATGCCGGTGTGGAAGCCGCGCGAGCCGGTGAGGCGGGCAAGGGTTTTGCCGTTGTCGCTCAGGAGGTGCGCGAGCTTGCCCAGCGTTCCGCCAACGCTGCCAAGGAGATCAAGGCTCTTATCACGACCTCGAACCAGCAGGTCGAGGAAGGCGTGCAGCTGGTCGGCGATACCGGCAAGGCGCTCGACGTCATCGTGGCGGAGGTGCAGGAGATCAACCGGCATGTCAGCGCTATCGTTGAATCCGCGCAGGAGCAGTCCTCCGGTCTTCAGCAGATCAACACGGCCGTGAACCAGATGGACCAGGACACCCAGAAGAACGCGGCGATGGTCGAGGAGACCACGGCGGCAAGCCACACGCTCGCAATGGAGGTTCAGGCGCTGAACCAGCTGTTGAGCCAGTTCGAACTGGGTTCCAATGCCCGTGGAATGCATCGCGCGTTCCGCGCTGCGGCCTGACCGGCATCGTCCAAAAACGCAGCCGCCGCTTGTTCGGCGGCTGCATTTCTGCCTCTTACCGATACCTTGGATAACGGTTGAACAGGGGGCTTGATATCTCCGCAACACTCCCCATTTAACGTCTACAACCCGTCATCGATGACTGCCTGCAGCGATATCCCCCTCGTCGCGCGTTCGTAGTCCTCCGGGTCCAAAGGGCGCTCCCCGAAAGGGTCGAGCGCCCTTTTTGTTTAGGCGGGCGACGACGGGTGCGAAAACATCCGTTTCAGCTTTCGAAGGGACTGCTTTTCATGTGCGGTTGTTTGCGATCTGTCTGGCAAGAACCGCACGCGAAATGTAGGCTGCCGATATGGATTCGCGCGCTTCATCCTCTCCTTCGGCCGTCACACCGCTACCGCAGATGCCGGGCTGGACCCGCTCGCGCGGACGCGAACAGGATGAGAGCGATGCCGCTTTTGCGGCCGGCGTGGCCCTGAAAGCGCTTGACGATCTCGTGCGCTCGGCCCCCGTCTGGGCAGGTTGCTGGCGCTCCCGGCAGGCATTGAAATGTGCCGGCGTTGCCGTGCGCCTGATGGGGCGCAACGAAGAGGAGGCGGCCTTGCGCGATGCCGTGCTCCTGACATCGGCAGGCGACGATCCCGGTCCGGCCGGCCGCGTCTCGGTAGCGTTCCGGCGGATTGCGGCGCGTAAGCCCGCCTTTTCTTCCAAGGTGATCGGAGAGCTTGCCGACCTGTTGGGCCTTGCCGAAGACGAGCGGCTGCTGGCAGCGGTCGACCACGCGGATGCGGCGCTGCAATCGGGCAGGGCGCCACCTTTCGCGGCAGCGGCACTGGTGACGGCGATCATGCGCGACCGGCCCGACGGCGAGGTCTTGGCCTGGGCGCTGGCCGAAATGCTCATCGCGCGGATGCTCGACTGGCCTTGCGCCGTGCCGCTTCTGATGGCGGAGCGTTATGGATCGGCTTTCCGCACGCTTGCAGGCCGGGGGCGCGTGCGACCGGACGAACCGGCCTTTGCCGGCGCCGTCTGCCTCGCGCTTGCTGAGGGCGCTGCCACGGCCTTGCGTTCTGCCGGCGAGATCGCCCATCGTGCCGACAGGCTTGTCGCCATCGCGCCCAAGGTCCGCACAAAGGGGGCCGCGCCGGTGATCGCGAGGCTGCTCGATGACGATGCCGTGCCGGCATCGGCCCCAGGCAGCAATCTGTCCCGCTGGGCTGCCACCCGCCTGTTCGAACGGCTGGAAGGCTTCGCCGCCGTCCGGGAGCTTTCCGGCCGCGCTTCCTTCCGCATTTACGGGCTGTGACGATGGACGCACCTGATGGCACGAAGGCATCGCGTGGCTGCAAATCCAGGGCGCAGGATCAACTGTTGCTCGACCGGGAGCTTGCTGATCTGCCCGCCGACCTGCGCTGGCGCGAATGGATGTTGCGCGTCGAAGCGGTTCTGTTTGCCGCGGCCGCGCCCGTCGGCCGCGAGACGCTGTCGCGGGTCGTCGGCACCGATTGCAGCATCGATCTGCTGATCGACGATCTGCAGGAGGAACTGCGTGGCCGGCCCTACGAGATCGTGTCCGTCGCGGGCGGCTGGCAGCATCGAACGCGCTCGCGCTATGCGGAAACGATCCGGGCCGCGCAGGCGCCGACGCGCAGTTCGTCGGCTGCCTTGTCGGATTTCGAGGCCATGGTGCTGATGGCGATTGCCTATTTCCAGCCGGTTACCCGCGCCGAGCTGTCGCGCATTTTCGGCAAGGAGGTCAGCCGCGACACGATCGCGTCTCTGCGCAACGCCGGCTTCCTGTCCTCCGGCCCGCGCAGCCCCACACCGGGTGCACCCTATACCTATGTCACGACGAAGCAGTTCCTCTCCGCCTTCGGCATGCAGACGCTGCGCGACCTGCCCGATATCGAGGCGCTCGAGGATGCGGGCCTCCTGAGCAGGCAGGCCGTGCAGACGGAGGCTGTGGAAGCCGGCGTCGAGGCCGACGCCGAGCGCGACGAGCCTTAGCGGCGGTTGTCGGGCTGCCGATTTGCGGTCAAAATGCCCTTCGCAATGTCGTGTCAATGCAGGAGCACGGATTGGCCACCCTCACCAGCACGCGGGACCGCAGGAGCATGCCGGAGCCGAAGTTCAGCCCGCTTTCGGCCAGTCCGCCGACCTTCGAGCACATCATCACAGGCATCGATGAAAGCTTTCTCTGGCGCATCGATGACTATCCGTGGGAGCGCAATGTCTGGAATTTCCATCCGGAGTTCGAGATCCACCTCATTCGCAAGGGCACCGGCGTGGCCTTTGTCGGCGACTATATCGGCGCCTTTTCCGCGACCTATCTTACCGTCATCGGCAGCGACCTGCCGCATGACTGGGTGACGATGACGGCGCCCGGCGAGGTAATCGAGGGGCGCGATGTCGTCGTGCAGTTCCACCCTGACCGCATCCGGGAGGCGACGAAGCTGCTGCCGGAATTCGCCCAGCTGGAAGATTTTTTTGCCCGCGCGCAAAGGGGCCTCGTCTTCAGTGGCGAGACGTTGGCAAGCGGCGCTGATCTCGTCGAGCGCATGGGCACGCAAAAGGGCGTGGCGCGGCTGGCGCTCTTCCTGCAGCTGCTCGATCTGCTCGCTGGTTCTACGGAATACGAAGTGCTTTCCTCGCCCGAATACTCGCCGAAGCTCGATGCCGAAACCCTCGATGCACTGCAACGCGCGCTCGTTTTCATCTACCGCAATTTCGCAACCGATATCCGCCTGTCGGATGTCGCCGATCTTGCCGGCATGAGCGAAAGCACATTCTCCCGCTTCTTCAAGAAGAACACCGGCAACACGTTCACGGACCATGTGAACAAGCTGCGTATCTGGCAGGCCTGCAAGCTTCTGGCGGAAACCGACATGCCGATCACCGACATCTGCTTCGAGGTTGGCTACATGAACATCTCCAATTTCAACCGGACCTTCCTGCGCCAGCATCGCATGACGCCGTCAGCCTACCGCCGGCTCACACCACAACGTCGCTCCCTGCGCGGCGATGGGCTCGTTCCCGATGAAACCTTGCGCGGATAAGAGCATTTTTTCGCAGTGCAGCATAAAATTATGCATTAAAGTACAGATTCCCTGCAACAGACACGCTAGTTTCCACGATTTCCTTGCATAATATGCATTTTAGCGAAGTCATTCGCTGACAGATTGGCGCTGGCGACGAGGAGGTCGTGCCGCGCCGACCAACGATACCTTGAGGGAGGTTCACCCATGACATCCGTGAAAACGCTCGTTTCGAGCATCGCCTATGCATGCCTTCTTGCCAGCTCTGTCTCATCGGTTGCGCTGGCAGCGGAATGCTCCGGCACCATCCGCGTTCTGGCCCAGCCACGCGACGGACTAACGCTTCTGGAAACCCACAAGGACGAGTTCGCCAAGCTTTCCGGCGGCGCATCCTTCGAAATCGACTATCTCAACGAGAACGACCGTCGCGCCAAAACCAAGGCCGATGCGTCGACCATCGGCAAGTACAATGTCTACTATATCGACGAGGCCAATGTGGCGCTGTTTGCGTCTGCCGGCTGGGTCGCGCCGCTGATGGATTATTATCCCGCCGAATACGATTATGCCGACTTCGATCCCGGCCGCCAGAAGGTCGCGACCTATGACGGCAAGGTCTGGTTCGCACCGCTGACCGGCGGCGGCGATCTGCTTGTCTACCGCAAGGACCTGCTGGAAGCTGCCGGCGTCAAGCCGCCGACGACGCTCGACGAGATGAAGGAAGCCGTCAAGAAGCTGCACCAGCCGGACAAGGGCATCTATGGCATTGCGCTGCGCGGTCAGCGCGGCTCGGGCGCCAATGTCTGGCGCTGGATGCCCTATTTCAAGGGGTTCGGCGGTGAGTGGTTCGACGGCAACGAGCCGAAGTTCAACAGCGAGGCGGCCGTGAAGGCCACCGAGACCTATCTCGAACTCTTCAAGTACTCCGCACCCGGCACGCAGACCGGCGGCTGGGATGAATCGGTCGGCGCCTTCACCTCCGGCCAGGTTGCGATGCTGGTGGAATCGACTCCGCTTGTCGGCATGGCGATCGATCCCAAGTCCTCGCAGGTCGCTGGCAAGGTCGGCTATCTGCCACCGCCGACGCCGCTCACCGGCGGTGGCTACGGCCATGGTCTTGCCATCGGCACGAAGGCCAATGCGGACGAGGCGTCGAAGGCCTGCGCCGGCCTGTTCATCGCCTGGGCAACGTCCAAGGAGAACGAGGAGCGCCGCCTGGAGGCCAACCAGTTCAGCGAGCTGAACCGCACCAGCATCATGACCAGCGACACCTTCGCCAAGCTCTACGGCCCCGATCTCGGCCAGGCGCTTGCCGACACCGGCAAGGTGACGGCTGTCAACTTCTGGCAGAGCCCGCTCTGGCCTGATCTCGGCGACCGCTGGGGCATCATTCTCGAAGAGTTGATTGCCGGTTCACGCACGGACATCAAGGACGGCCTGAACGAACTCGAAGGCTTCGCCAAGGAGCTCGTCGCTCGCAGCCAGTAAGCCTTTGAGCAGCGCGGCCGCCATCGCCCTCCCGAGCCGGCGGCCGCGCGATCACGAGGAAAATCCATGACATCAAGAACTCGCCTGCCTGCCGTCTTCCTTGCGCCGCCGCTGCTCATCCTGGCGGTGCTCGCCTTCGTGCCGACGGCCTATGCGATTTATATTTCCTTCCGCAACCGCGAACTCAGCCGCCCGGACGGCAGCTTCGTCGGCCTTGCCAACTACATCGACCTTTTCTCGGATCGCCGCTTCGTCAACGCCATCGGCGTGTCGCTGACCTGGGAACTGGTCACGGTCACGCTGACGCTGCTGGTGGCCATCGTGCTCGGCATCCTGATGTTCGAATTCGCCTCGGCGCGCCAGCGGGCGGTGCTGACGCTGATCTTCCTCGTGCCGGTCATCCTGCCGCGCGTTTCGGCGGCCTTCGTCTGGAAGTTTGCCTTCCATCCGCTTTACGGCATCGTCACCTATCCCTACAAGGCCATCACGGGCCAGCCGCTTGACCTTTTGTCGAACCCGGCAACGGCGCTGATGACGGTGGCGCTCGTCGATGTCTGGCAATGGGGCCTGTTCTTCGGTGTCATCGTGCTGAAGCTTCTGGAGACCCTGCCGCCGCAGCCCTTCGAGGCCGCCCGGCTCGACCATGCGCGCCCGTGGCAGATTTATCTCTATGTCGCGCTTCCCATGCTCAAGGCGCCGCTCATCTCGCTCACCTTCATCAAGATGATCGAGTCGCTGCGAGCCTTCGACCTCATCTATGTCATGACGCGCGGTGGCCCCGGCATCGTGACGGAAACGCTCGATATGTACGCCTTCTCGCAGGGCTTCATCGAATCCGGCCGCATCTCCTACGCCTCCAGCATGGCGGTGCTGATGATGGTCGCGACAACCGTGATCTTCACGGTGATCTGGAAGAGGGTGAAGCCATGAGCCTGTCGCGCTTCCTCGGAAAGTCCGTGCTCTATCTCGCGGCCTTCTCTGCCGTGTTCCCGATGGTCTGGACGGCGATCAACGCCTTCAAGAACCGCGTCGACATCGTCACGCCGACGCCGCTCTTCATCTTCACGCCAACGCTCGACAACTTTGCCTATGTGCTGGGTCGCGACAGCGTGGCCGCCGGCCTCGTCAACTCGGTGATTGCCGCCGGCGGCTCCGTCTTGATCGGCGCGCTGCTCGGCCTGCCAGCCGCCTACGCCATTGCCCGCTATCCCAACCGCTGGTCCGCCGACATCCAGTTCTTCGTGCTGTCGCTGCGGTTCCTGCCGCCGGTCGCCGTCGCAATCCCGCTCATGGTGATCTGGCTCGATCTCGGCTTTTACGACACGCGGATCTCGCTGATCGTCACCTATACGCTACTGACGCTCGCCACCGTCATCTGGCTCGGCGTGCCGGCCTTCGCCCGCGTGCCGAAGGAAGTGGAGGAGGCGGCAAGGGTCGATGGCTACGGGCCCTATGCGGTCTTCTTCCTGATCGCGCTGCCGATAGCCTCGCGCTCGCTGATCGGCGCCGTCGCCTTCGCCTTCGTGCTGGTCTGGAACGAATTCCTGATCGCGCTGATGCTGACGACTTCGGACGCCAAGACCCTGCCCATCGTCGCCTCGGAACTGACACAGCTCGGTCGCGACGTGCCATGGGGCATCCTCAATGCCTCGGTGGTTCTGCTTTCCATACCGCCGCTCCTGCTCATCGGCATTCTGAGCGGCCTTCTCAACAATGCGTTCCGGCGCAAGAGCAATTGATGACAGGACATATAGCCATGCAAGCCTTGGTTCTCGAAGAAAAGGGCGTGCTTGCCCTTCGCGATATCGACCTCCCGCAGACCGTCGGCCCCGACGATGTGAAGATCGCCATCCACACGGTTGGTGTCTGCGGCAGCGACGTGCATTATTACACCCATGGCGCCATTGGCCCCTATGTGCTGCGCGCGCCCATGGTGCTCGGCCACGAAGCGGCCGGCACCATCGTCGAGGTCGGCAAGAATGTACGCTCACTCGCCGTCGGCGACCGGGTTTGCATGGAGCCCGGCATTCCCGATCTCTCCTCACGCGCTTCCAAGCTCGGCCTTTACAATGTCGATCCCGCCGTTCGCTTCTGGGCGACGCCCCCCGTGCACGGCATTCTCGCACCTTACGCGGTGCATCCCGCGGCCTTCACCTATCGCCTGCCCGACAGCGTTTCCTTCGCCGAGGGCGCCATGGTCGAGCCCTTTGCCATCGGCATGCAGGCGGCGACGCGCGCCCGCATCGTGCCGGGCGATGTTGCGGCCGTCATCGGCGCGGGGCCGATCGGGATCATGGTGGCACTGGCGGCACTGGCAGGCGGTTGCAGCCGGGTGCTGATCTCGGACTTTTCCGCCGAGAAGCTCGCCATCGCTGCCGCCTATCCCGGCATCGAAGCGGTCAACCTCAAGGAAACCACTTTCGCCGCCGCCATCGACACGGCCACCCGCGGCTGGGGCGCCGACGTGGTGTTCGAGGCGAGCGGCAGCGGCAAGGCCTTCGAGGGCCTGTTCAACCTGGTGCGGCCGGGCGGCGCGGCCGTGCTTGTCGGCCTGCCGGTGGATCCGGTGCGTTTCGACGTGGCCGGCGCCATCTCCCGCGAGGTGCGCATCGAGACGGTTTTCCGCTACGCCAATGTCTTCGACCGCGCCCTTGAACTCATCGCGTCCGGCAAGGTCGACCTCAAGCCGCTGATCACCGGAACCTATGCCTTCAAGGACAGCATCGCCGCCTTCGACCGGGCCGTCGAGGCGCGGCCAACCGATGTGAAACTGCAGATCCTTGTCGCGGAGGAGGGCTGAGCATGGCCAATATCGTCTGTTCCCATGTCGACAAGGCCTATGGCGCCGTCAATGTCATCAGGGACTTCAACCTGGAAATCGACGACCATGAATTCGTGGTGTTCCTCGGGCCGTCCGGCTGCGGAAAATCCACGCTTCTGCGCATGATCGCCGGGCTGGAGGAAATCTCCGGCGGCACGGTCTCGATTGCCGGGCGCACCGTCAACGACCTGGAGCCGCGCGACCGCGGCGTTGCGATGGTCTTCCAGAACTACGCGCTCTATCCGCACATGACGATCCACGACAACATTGCCTTCGGCCTGAAGCGCATGAAGGTCGACAAGTCCGAAATCGAAAGCCGCATCAAGACGGTTGCCGGCACACTCGGGCTGGAGCCGTATCTCTCCCGCAAGCCGACGGAACTGTCTGGCGGCCAGCAGCAGCGCGTGGCGATTGCCCGCGCGATGATCAAGACGCCGCGCGTGTTCCTCTTCGACGAGCCGCTGTCCAATCTCGATGCCAAGCTGCGCAACCACATGCGCGTCGAAATCGCGCGCCTGCATCAGAGCCTGAAGACCACCACCATCTACGTTACCCACGACCAGCTCGAAGCCATGACGCTCGCCGACCGCATCGTTCTGATGAAGGGTGGCGCCATCGAGCAGGTCGGAACGCCGGCGGAGATCTACGAGCGGCCCCGCACCCTCTTCGTTGCCGGCTTCATCGGCACGCCGAACATGAATTTCCTCGACGTCACGGCACGGGCAGACGGCGACACATGGCTGCTCGACGGCGACGGCGTGCGGTTCCGCGTGAGCCGCGAGCGTTTCGAGATCACGGAAGGCCAGGGGCTGACGCTCGGCGTGCGGCCCTCCGCCCTGTCTGCGTCGCCAGATGCCCGGGGCGGCGAAAACACGCTCGCGGGCGTCACCGATCTCGTTGAGTTCCACGGCGACAGCGCGCTCATCTCCTTCCGCGTCGGCGGCAAAGAAATCGGTGCCCTTGTCCCGGCCGCCAGCCGGCCGATGCGCGACGCCCCGGTCTGCTTCTCCGTCAGCGGCGAAAACCTGCACGCCTTCGATCGCACCACGGGCCTTTCGGTGTTGCGCAACAGCGCCTAGCAGGCATGGCTTGGGGCGTGGCCGGAGGGGGGC
Source organism: Shinella sp. H4-D48 (assembly GCF_022637395.1). GTDB lineage: Bacteria > Pseudomonadota > Alphaproteobacteria > Rhizobiales > Rhizobiaceae > Shinella > Shinella sedimenti. Next base: position 395,084 of record NZ_CP093339.1, read on the forward strand.
GGTTTTCGCCCCCTTTTTGCATTTGATGGCCGGTAGGTTTCCATACAACGGGTCATGCAATTGGTCTGAATGACATTGCAGAAATGGCAGGATCAAACCTGCCATTCTCCGGCTACATGTCGGGCCCCTCGACGGCCACGCGCCATGGTTTCAGGAGCCCTTTCACGTCATGTTGCCCGCCACATCCGCCATACGCCTCAACGATCTGATGCACCCCATCGTCGCCGGCTTGATCTCCGTCATCGTCAACTACGGCGGTACGTTCATTCTCGTCTTCCAGGCCGCCAGGGTGGCCGGCCTCAGCCCTGAACGCACGGCGTCGTGGGTATGGTCCGTTTCCATCGGCGTCGGGGTGACCGGGCTGCTTTTGAGCTGGCGCTACCGAGAGCCGATCATCACGGCTTGGTCCACACCGGCGGCAGCTTTTCTCGTCACGGCCCTAGCCACTACCCCCTATGCGGAGGCTGTGGGCGCCTACATGATCTCGGCCGCGGCCTTCGTGGCGCTCGGGCTTTCGGGATCCTTCGAGAATGTCATCCGGCTGATCCCACCCGGCATCGCATCGGGCCTGCTTGCCGGTATCCTTCTGCAATTCGGCATCGGTGCCTTCGGCGGCGCGAGCGTCGATCCCGCGCTGGTGGGTCTGCTCGTCGTTGTTTATCTCGTTCTCAAGCGGTTTTCCGCCCGCTATGCCGTGGTCGGCATCCTCTTGCTCGGTCTCATCTTCCTGCTGGCACAGGGCCGGGTCGACCTGTCGGGACTCAGCCTGCAACTGGCCACGCCGTTGCTGACGGTGCCGGAGTTTTCGCTAAACGCCCTGCTGTCTGTCGCGCTTCCGCTGTTCCTGATCACGCTGACCGGACAGTACATGCCCGGCATGTTGGTGCTGCGAAACGACGGTTTCCGCACCAGCGCCAATCCGATCGTCACCGTCACGGGCCTCGGCTCGCTGCTGATGGCGCCGTTCGGCTCGCATGCCTTCAACATTGCAGCCATCACCGCGGCCATCGCCA